>CAWFXU010000032.1:0-11103 GCA_963819895.1 uncultured Gammaproteobacteria bacterium | reverse complement strand
GCCTGGTGCTGTCGACACTGGGCTCGGCATTCACCACGCCGCTGCTGCTGGCGCTGCTGTCGCCATGATGTGGGTCGGCATTCATGCCGACTGGCACTGTGGGTCGGCATTCATGCCGACAGGTGCCGGGCATGACGGGTTCGGCGTAGCCGAACCCTTGTCGGGCTGAAGCCCGACCTACAGGCCTTTGCCGCGCGTGATGGTGAACTCGTCGAGCACGGCACCGTGCTCGTCGACGAAGCGCGAGCGCAGCGTTTTGTCTCCCGCATCGAGCACCACCGAGCCCTTCAGCGCCAGGCCGTGCGGACGGTGCCCGGGCTCGTCGCCGCCAAAGCTGCGATGCGCCGGATGCGCCAGCCAGCTCTCGTCGCTGCACATCATGCGCTGCCCGGGCTTGCAGGGCGTGGCGCTGTCGGCCTTGCCCGCGCTGCCGGCCACGGTGTAGACCACCCTGTCGTCGGCGCCGCTCGCGCGGCTGAGCTGCCCGTAGGGCGCGTCGCCCTGCCCCAGCGCCGGCTTGCCCGAGCCGTCGAGTTCGGCGTGCTTGCCGGCATCGAAACTGTCCGCCATGCCGAAATGCCCGTGCAGGTACCACGAACGCTCGTAGGAGTGCGAGTGGCCGCTGTAGACCACGTCCACGCCGTGATCCTGGAACACCGGGCCGAAGGTCGTGCGCATGTCGATCTCGGCCTGCTCGCGGTCCGAATCGTGGTTCATGCCCTTCGAGTACGGCGGGTGGTGGAACACCACCACCGTCCAGTCCTGCCGGTTGGCGGACAGGTCGTCGATCAGCCACGCGCGCATCGCCGCGCGCTGTGCCGCATCGCGGTTCGAGATCTGCGAATCCAGGCTGACGACGTGCACGTTGCCGTGGTCGAAGGAGTAGTACTGCTCGGTGCCGCTGGGCACGCCTCCCATTTCGCCGGCCGCGGGCAGCGCGAAGATACCGAGGTATGGCAAGCCTTCCGGGTCGGGCCCGTCGCCGTCGCTGTCGTAGCTGCGCGGATCGGCCGACTCGCTGGTACCGCCGAGCGGAATCTTCACCGGACCCTTGTCGCAGCCGGGCGCCGGGAACATGGCGCACACGTCGACCGGCGTCACGCCCATCTCGTGGTTGCCGATCGTGGGCCAGGTCGCCACGCGGTGCAGCAGCTCGCCGTAGACGTCGAAGTAGGCGCCCTGCCACTGCGCGTCGGTGCCCGCGAGATAGGCGTTGTCTCCGAGCAGCAGCAACAGGTCGAGCGGCTCGTCGCCCCCCTGCTCGCGGTTGTACTTCAGGTAGCCCTCCATCACCGCGCGCGCCTCGCCGCGATGCGAGGCGCGCCCCATGAACTCCTCGGTCTCGGTACCGGAATCGCCGAGAATCCAGATACGCGTGTTGCCGTCGGCCGGCACCTTTCCCGAGGCCGGTGCGGTGCGGAACCACTGCCCGCGCCGGTGCGCTGCCGGCGCCGCCCACCGAGTAGTAGTACACGGTGTCCGGCTTCAGCCCGCCCAGCACCGCCTGCCGGTGGCCGGCATCCTCGGTCGCCGCCACGCGGATATCGAGCCGCTCCATCGCAGTGCCGGCGCAGAGCGCGTCGGCATCGCCGCGCCAGCGCACGATCGCGCCGCTGGCCGAGACCTGCTGCAGGAACTGCCGGCTCGCGGGCAGTTCGGTGCCGGTGCACACCGGCGCCTGCGGCTGCGTGGCACAGCCCGCGAGAAGCGCGCCGGCGAGCATCGCGGCGCCCAGTGCGCCGAGGCGGCGGATGCGGCAGAAAGATCGCTGGCTCATCGCGGACTCCGTCATTTACCGCCCGCGCGTGAGCACGAGCTCGCCGTTCTCGACCGGGATCGCGGCGCCGGGATCGTAGTCCATGCGCACGTGCCTGGTCTGGCCGTCCAGTTTGTAGGTGACATCGTAGCCCGAGGTGCGCTCGCTCACCGCCGTGCTCGTGCGGCAAACGCGTTCGGTGGTCTGCTCGGTGGCATTGCCCTGGATGTGCTCCTGCGTCTTGTTGCCGGCGTAGCCGCCGGCCACCGCGCCGGCGATGCGCGCGCCGGTGTTGTCGCCGTGTCCGCCCAGCTTGTCACCGAGCAGGCCGCCGGCCACCGCGCCGAGCACGGTGCCGGTGACCTGGCTGCGGTCCTTGACCGGCTTCTGGCGGGTCACGACCTCGTCGCGGCACTCCTCGACCGGCGTCTCCACGCGCTCCACGACGGGCTTGACCGCGAGCACCCGCGCGAACTCTTCGGCCACCGCCACGGTTGCGCCCATCGCGATCAGCGCCGCTGCGCCGAACATTGCCCTGGCCAGGCTGCTCTTCTTCATCATCGACGAACTCCTCGGAACGTTAAGCCAGCAGTCGATCGAAAATAATCGACGCCTCGATGGTCACAGCCTGGAGAAAGAACCCCTGGCGCCTTGCCGGTTTGATGCGTGCCCATGCCTCGCGGCAGCTGTCTTGTTTTTTCGCGTTGCGAACAATGCCCCGGACCGGTCCGATTGTCCATGACCGCTCAGCCACGCGGCATGAACACCGCCGGCGACACGGCGAAGCGTCGCGCCAGCGCATCGATCTGGCGCACGTTGAGCGCGCGCCGCCCCGACAGGACTTCGGACACCACTCCCTGACTGCCGATTTCGGGCAACCCGGACTGCGTGAGCCCGTGCTGCTGCATCAGGAAACGAAGCACCCCGAGCGGATCGGCCTCCTCCGGAACGCTGTTCGCATCCTCGTAGTCGCCGATCAGTTCACCCAGCGTGGCCACCAGATCCGCCAGCGGATGGTGCTCATCGCCCGCGCCGGCATCCAGCAATTCGTTCAATGCGCGGATCGCCTGCCTGTAGTGAGCCTTCGTGCGGATCGGCCGCAGCGGCACCTGCGCGCAAAGCGCCTCGTAATGGCGCGTGAGTTCCTTGACTGCAAGCATGCTCAGCGCCTCCACTTGTCGTACTGCGCATGCGTGAACACATGCCGAATGAATATCACCTGACGGTTGAAATGAATGGCGGTGATCAGTCGGTACTTGTTGCCACCGATGTCGAACACGTAGAAATCACCCACACGATCAACCGAATTGAATGTTCTCCTCAACTCCGCAAAGCCGCAGAATGTCGAAGCCTCCACAATGCGTCGCCACGCTTGCAGCGGATCCTCGGACGCAGGATGCAGCGCCGCAAAGTCGGTAAGTGCCTTGTTGCTGATCACGCGCACGCCGGCATCTCCAATTGGCCGCACAATATCTCATATTGAGATTGGTTGTAAAGCGCCCGAAAACAGGTTGCCTGGCACGCCCATCGGGCAAGAAGTGCAACGGCGGCGAGGCGGTCGCGTTCGGCGCAGTTGCGCCATCGCACGCCGGCAGTCCCGCAGCTCAGCTGAAGGCATGGACCTGCCCGGGACGGGCGTCATCCACCAGCACCTCGTTCACGCGCAGCCGCGGCTTGCGCGGCCAGTTGCCGGGCGCGGCGCGTCCCACCGCGATCAGCATCACCGGCAGGTAGCGCGCATCGATGTTGAACTCGCGGCGCAGCGCCTCGGGATCGAAACCGATCATCGGGCCGCTGGCGAGACCGCGCTCGGTGGCGGCCAGCATCAGCGCCATCGCGGCCATGCTGGCCGAACGGATGGCCTCGTCGCGCGCGAATGCCGGCTTGCCCTCGTAGGCCGCCTGGCCGGCGGCCGCGAAACCGGCGGCGCCGGCCGCGTCCATCAGGCCCGCCTCGCGGGCGCGCCCGGCGATCAGCGGCAGGCTCTCCGCGCCGCGCAGGTCCCCGAGCACCACGAAGGTGGCCGCGGCATCGCGCACTTTCTGCTGGCCGTTGGCCACCTGCTGCAGCGCCGCTCGCGCGTCCGGCTCGCGCACCACCAGGAAACGCGCATGCTGGATGTTGAAGGCCGAGGGGGCTTCCATCGCCGCCGCGATCAGCGCCTGCACCGCGTCGGCGGTCATCACGTCATGGGTATCGAACTTGTTGGCGGATATACGCGCCGCCAGCGCATCCTGAACATTCATCCCGTCACTCCTCGTCCAATGTGGTTGTCCGGCGCGACGCGCCGCTGAAAGCCCGGCTGCCGCTCACGCCGCCGGCTGCGCCAGCGTGCCGTTGCGGTAATCCGCGATCGCCTGGCGAATCTCTTCCTCGGTGTTCATCACGAAGGGACCGTGATGGGCAATCGGCTCGCCGAGCGGCGTGCCCGCCAGCACCAGCAGCCGCGCCCCGGCCGGACCCGCGCTCAAGGCCAGTTCCGCGCCGGCGCCATAGATCGCCGTCCGGCCTGCCCGCACCGGCGCGCCATCCTGCAGGCTGCCGTCGATCACGTACACCAGCACGGCATCTTCCGCCGGCGTGGGCAGGCGCACCTCGGCCTCGCCGGGAAGCGTCAGCTCCAGCACCCTTGCGCCTGCCGCGAGGCGATCGAGCGGGCTGGCGACATCCTCGCCTTGCAGCTGCCAGCGCCCGCCGAACACCTTCGCGCGCACGCCGCCGGAAAGCTCCCGTACCGGCAGCGCCGTGGCATCGGCCTGGGCGTACTCGGGCGCTTTCATCTTCTGCGCGGCCGGCAGGTTCACCCACAGCTGGAAGCCGTGCAGGCGGCCCTCCTGCGCCAGCGGCATCTCGGAATGGATCACGCCGCGGCCGGTGGACATCCACTGTGCCCCGCCGTCGCGCAGCGCCTCCTGGTGCCCGAGGTGGTCGCGGTGCTCGAAGCCGCCCTCGAACATCAGCGTGAAGGTCTCGATGCCGCGGTGCGGGTGGGGCGGGAAGCCGCCCACGTAGTCCGCCGCCTCGTCGGCGCGGATCTCGTCGATCATCAGGAAGGGATCGAGGTCGTGGCGATGCACGCCCAGCGTGCGGCGGATCTTCACGCCGTCGCCGTCCGAGGTGGGACGGCTGTCGAGGATCTTGTCGATGCGGCGGGTGTTCATGGTGCTCACTCCTGGCTGTCTGAAGGGTTGACACCAGAATACATCCATTGGATAAATTGAAAACCGCGATCCATCGCTTGAAACGATCGACAATATCGATGAATAGCGCAACGCTCGAACAATGGCGCCTGCTGGCCGCCGTGGTGGACCACGGTGGCTTCGCCCAGGCGGCCGAACAGCTGCAGAAGAGCCAGTCGACGGTGAGCCACGGCGTGAAGCAGCTGCAGGCGGCGCTCGGCCTGCCATTGCTGGTCCTGCAGGGACGCAGGGCGGTGCTGACGCCGGCCGGCGAGACCCTGCTGCGCCGCGCGCGCTACCTGCTGCAGGAAGCGCAGGCCCTGCAGCAGCTCGCCGACACGCTGGCCCGGGGCTGGGCGCCGCAGGTGCGGCTCTCGGTGGACGCGATCTTTCCGCAGGATGCGCTGTTCGAGGCCCTCGCCGCCTTCGGCGAGGAGAGCCCGGACACGCGCGTGGAAGTGCAGGAGTCGGTGCTGTCGGGCGGCACCGAGGCGCTGCTGCAGAAACAGGCCGACCTGGTGATCACCGGCCGCGTGCCGCCGGGCTTTCTCGGCGACCCGCTGCTGCGGCTCGGCTTCATCGCGGTGGCCCATCCCGCGCATCCCCTGCACCAGCTCGCACGGCCGCTGCAGGCGGAGGACCTGCGCGCGCACCGGCAGGTCGTGGTGCGCGATTCCGGCGTGCGCCTGCGCGCCGACTCCGGCTGGCTGGGCGCCGAGCGGCGCCTGACCGTCTCGCACCCGAACACCTCCATCCAGGCGCTGTGCCGCGGCCTCGGCTTCGCCTGGATCCCGCGCGAGAAGATTCGCGACGAACTGGCCAGCGGCCAGCTGAAGCCGCTGCCGCTGGCGGAAGGCGCCACGCGCTGGGCGGATCTCTACCTGGTGCTGGCCGAACGCGAAGCGGCCGGGCCCGCGGTCGAGCGCCTGGCCGAACTGTTGCGCCAGGCCGCCGCCCGCTGCCGGGCGCGCGCCGACGCGGGTGCCGGCTGAGAGCCCTTCCCCGCCGGCGCGCCGCAGGCTATGGTGCGCGGCTGCGAGCAACCAGGGTGCAAACGGATCATGACGGACGCGGTTCTTCTCATCGGGGGTTTCATCGTGCTGGTGCTGGGCGCCGAGCTGCTGGTGCGCGGCGCCTCGCGCCTCGCCGCGGCCGCGGGCATGCCCTCGCTGATCATCGGCCTCACCGTCGTCGCCTTCGGCACCAGCGCGCCGGAGATGGCGGTCAGCGTCGGCTCGGCGCTCGGCGGCTCGCCCGACATCGCGCTCGGCAACGTGGTGGGCAGCAACATCTTCAACGTGCTGTTCATCCTCGGGCTGTCGGCGCTCGTGGCACCGCTGGTGGTGTCGACGCAACTGGTGCGCTTCGACGTGCCGGTGATGATCGCGGCCTCGGTGCTGGTGTGGCTGATGGCGCTGGACCAGTCGATCAGCCGTCTCGAGGGGCTGGTGCTGGCGCTGATGATCGCGATGTACGTGGACATGCAGATCCGCATGGGCCGCCAGGGCGACGGTGGCGATGTGCCGGCGGTGCCGGCGGCACGCGGCGCCGGCGCGATCGCGCTGAACGCGGCGCTGATCGTCGCGGGCCTCGTGCTCCTGGTCGCCGGCTCGCGCTGGCTGCTGCACGGGGCGACCGGCATCGCGCGCGGCTTCGGCGTGTCGGAACTGCTGATCGGGCTCACGATCGTCGCCGCCGGCACCTCGCTGCCCGAGCTCGCGACCTCCGTGCTGGCGGCGCTGCGCGGCGAGCGCGACATCGCGGTCGGCAACATCGTGGGCAGCAGCATCTTCAATATCTTTGCGGTGCTGGGCTTCAGTGCCGCGCTGTCGCCTGCCGGCATCGACGTGGCCGAGGCGGCGCTGGTGTTCGACATCCCGGTGATGACCGCGGTGGCGCTCGCCTGCCTGCCGGTGTTCTTCCGCCGTCACCTGATCGCGCGCTGGGAAGGCGGCGTGTTCGTGCTGTACTACGTCGCCTACACGCTCTACCTGGTGCTCGCGGCCACCGCGCACGAGCGGCTCGACGACTACCGCGACGCGATGCTGGGCTTCGTGCTGCCGCTCACGCTGCTCACCTTCATGATCATCGTGTGGCGCACGTGGGTGGGGCGGCGGGTGTAGGTCGGCATTCAATGTGGGTCGGCATTCATGCCGACAGGTGGTGCACGTAGGTCGGCATTCATGCCGACAGGTGCGGGTGCATGCCGATCGTCGGCAGGTCGGGTAGTCGCCATGAATGGCGACCCGACCAAGGTTGCGACCCACGTTCAGCTGCGGAACTGGCGGAAATCCGCCGGGCGCTTGTCGATGAAGGCCTGGATCGCCTCGCGGTTCTCGGGGGCTCCGGCGGTGCGCACCATGCCCTCGGTCTCGGCCGCGAGTGCGGCGTGCAGGCCGGCGCTATGCACCGCCTTCAGGGTGCGCTTGGTCTCCTGCAGCGCGTTGGCGGGCCATTGCGCGATCTCGCGCGCCTTGGCGAGCGCGTGCGCGCACAGTTCGGCGTCGGGCAGCACCGCGGTGGCGATACCGGTCTCCAGCGCGCGCGCGGCCGTGATCCACTCCGCGGTGAAGAACAGCTCCGCCGCGCGGCGCGCGCCGATGTTCGCCTGCAACTGGTAGCTCGAGCCGAATTCCGGCACCAGCCCCAGGCTCACGAAGGGCAGGCGCATGCGCAGGCTCTCGCCGACGTAGAGCACGTCGCAGTGCAGCAGCAGCGTGGCGCCGCCGCCGAGCGCGATCCCGCCGGCCGCGCCGATCAGCGGCTTGTCGAAATCGCACACGAGCCGCGCGCAGCGCGGAAACGGATGCTCGGCACCGGCATCGCCGAACTCGTACAGATCGGTGCCCGAGGAGAAATTCCCGCCGGCCCCGCCCAGCAGCACCACGGCCACGCGCTTGTCCTGCTGCGCCTCCGCGATGGCGTCGGCGAAGGCCGCCCACTGCTCGATATTGAACGCGTTCTTGCGCTCCGGGCGGTTCAGCGTGAGCTTCAGCACGCCGTCGTCGAGTTCCTTCAGTACCGTGTTGCTCATGTCGTTCCCGGGCCGGATGGCGGTGAGGCGCTTCAGCTGACGAAGCGCACGTTGTCGGCAAGCGCGGCGCGGCCGAGGCGGCAATCGTTCGCGGCGTTCGCGGCGTCCTCGTAGCCGAAGGAGAGGCCGAACAGCAGCCGCTGCGAGGCATCCACGCCGCACTCCTCGCGCACCGCGTCGCAGAGAAAGCTGAGCGCGGTCTGCGGACAGCTCGCGAGCCCGTGCGCGCTCAGGGCGAGCATCAGCGTCTGCGCGTACATGCCCGCGTCGGCGGCCTCGCGCACGCCGGCCCAGTCCGGGATGAACAGGAAGGCGACGTGCGGCGCGTCGAAGAAGGCGAAGTTGCGCATGAACGCCGCACCGCGCGCGGCCTTGTCCTCGCGCGGGATGCCCATCGCGCCGTAGAGCTTTTCCGCGGCGTCGTACTGGCGCTCCTTGTAGACGCCGGCGTACTTGCCGGCATACGGGAAGTCCATCGAGACCTGCCCCGAGGCGAAATCCGCCTGGAAACGCCGGCGCAGGCGCTCGCAGGCCGCGCCGCTCGCCACCGCGGTGAGCCAGGGCTGCGTGTTGCAGTTCGAGGGCGCGCGGTTCGCCAGCGCGAAGACGTGCTCGAGCAGCGGCTGCGGCACGGGATCGGGGCGAAAGGCGCGCACCGAGCGGCGCGCCAGCACGGTGGCGTCGAAGCTCAGCGAATCGTCGCGTGCAGTGACGGCTGCCATGGTGGTCATGAATGATCCTTGTGTGACTGGACGGTGTTCACTTGCCCTTGAACTCGGCCGGGCGCTTTTCCTTGAAGGCCTTCATGCCCTCGCGCGCGTCCTCGGTGGCGAACACCGGCCAGCCCACCTCGTCGGAGCGCAGCATCGCGTCGGCTTCCGCCAGGCACTCCTCGTGCTCGCGCAGCGACTTCACCACCGCCTTCACGGCCACGGGTCCGTTCCTGCCGATCTGCGCGGCGATCGCCAGCGCCTCGTCCAGGGCCTTCCCCTTCGGCACGATGCGGTTGATCAGGCCCCAGGCCAGCGCTTCCTGCGCCGTCACGTGGCGCCCGGTCAGCAGGATCTCGGCGGCCAGGCAGTACGGGATCTGGCGGCGCAGGCGGATCGTGGAGCCCGCCATGGGGTACAGCCCGCGCGCGACCTCGGTCACGCCGAACACCGCGTCCTCGGCGGCGACGCGGATATCGGTGCCCTGCAGGATCTCGGTGCCGCCGGCGAGCGCGTAGCCCTCGACCGCCAGCACGATCGGCTTGCACGGGCGGTTGTCGCGCAGCAGCGCCTGCCAGTGCAGGTTCGGCACGTCCTTCATCAGCGCCTGGATCTCGTCGGCACCCTCGCCGCCCGCGGGACCGGCCTTCAGGTCCATGCCCGCGCAGAAGGTGTCGCCGCGCGCCGTGAGCACGGCGCAGCGCAGCTCGTCGTCGCTGTCCAGCAGGCGCCACGCGCGGTACATGCCCACCAGCATCGGCGGGTTGAAGGCGTTCTTCGCCTCGGGGCGGTTCAGGGTCACGACCAGCGTGTGTCCGTCCCGCTCCACGAGGCAGGTGCCGGTGCCGATGCTCAGTTGTTCCATGCGTGCGATCCTGTCTGACGTTGGTGGGGTGTGCGGCGCATCAGCCGGCGCGGTGCGTGCCGGCCAGCGCGATCTCGCGCGCCTTCGCGTAGTTCGGCTTGCCGCTCGGCTGGCGCGGGATCTCGTCGACGACGTGCAGCTCGCGCGGCACCTTGTAGCCGGCAATGTGCTTGCGCGCTTCCTGCTGCAGATCCTCCAGCGTGGGCGCCTTGCCACGCGGCGCGATCACCGCGGTGACCTTCTGGCCCCAGCGCTCGTCGGGTGTCGCGACGACCAGCGCGTCGAACACCGCGGGGTGGTTCTTCAGCGCCTGTTCGACTTCCTCGGGGAAGATCTTCTCGCCGCCGCTGTTGATGCAGTTCGAGCCGCGCCCGAACACCGTGATCGAGCCGTCCGTTTCCAGGCGCGCCGAATCGCCGGTCAGCAGCCAGCGCTTGCCCTCGACCATCACGAAGGTCTTCGCGGTCTTCGCCGGGTCGTTGTAGTAGCCGACCGGGATGTGGCCCGAACGCGCGAAGATGCCCATCTCGCCGGGCTGCGCGTGGCGCAGCTCCTCCTCGACGATCACGTCCATGAACGGGCTCTGCGTGACGTTGCCGAGGCCGTTCTCGGCATCGCTGCGGCGCTGCCCGTTGTCCATGCCCATCTGGCCGCCCTCGGAGGAGCCGAAGGAGTTGGTGATCATCACGTTGGGGAAATGCTCGCGGAACTTCGCCTGCTTGGATGCCGAGAACACCGCGCCGCCCGAGCCCACGTTGAAGACCGAGGACAGGTCCCAGCGGCCCTGGTTGCGCTCCAGCGCATCGAGCAGCGGGATCGCCATCGCATCGCCCACGATCGTCACCGAGTTCACGCGCTCGCGCGCCACGATGTCCCAGACCTGTTCGCCGTTCAGCGAATGGTGCGGGTTCAGCACCACCTTGCCGCCGGCCAGCAGCTGGATGCAGGCGAACCACCAGCACGCACCGTGCATCAGCGGCGCCAGCGCCATGCCGGTCACCACGAAGCCGTCCTTCGCGCGCACCGCGATGTCCTCGGGCGCCTCGATCGCGCCGGCGGGGTGGAAGTGCCCGCCACCGCCCATCGCGGCGTAGAACACCGCCTTGTGCGGCCACATCACGCCCTTGGGCATGCCGGTGGTGCCGCCGGTGTAGAGCAGGAAGATATCGTCGTCGGAGCGCTCGCCGAAGTCGCGCGCCGGCGAGCCCTGCGCCAGCGCCTGTTCGTAGCCGATCGCGCCGATCGTCGCCGGATCGAAGGCGGTGCCGTCGTCCACCGCGATCAGCGTTTTCAGGTGTGGCGATGCGGCGCGCACCGCCGCGATATGCGGCACGAACTCGCGGTGGTGGATGCAGCCCGCCATGTCGGCATTGTTGAGGATGTAGGACAGCTCCTCGTCGACGTAGCGGAAATTCACGTTCACCGGCACGGCGCGCACCTCGAAGCAGGCCAGCATGCCCTCGAGGTACTCGTTGCAGTTGTGGAGATAGAGCCCGACCTTGTCGCCGGCGCCGATGCCCTGCGCGGCCAGGAAGTGCGCGAGACGGTTGGCGCGCTGC
>CAWFXU010000031.1:0-19359 GCA_963819895.1 uncultured Gammaproteobacteria bacterium | reverse complement strand
CGGCGCGCGTTCTGTCGCGTTTCGTGCTGCAATACCATCGCGTGGCTTGCGGTGTGGCGTCGCGGACGCCAATCTACGCAACCTTGCGCCAACCCCGCTCGACCGGAGTCCGACCATGAGCACTGTGCTGCTGGAAAAACACGACGGCTACGCCATCGTCACACTGAACCGTCCGCAGGCGATGAACGCGCTGTCGCGCGAGCTGCGCAGGGACTTTGTCGCGGCCTTTCGCGCCTTCTGTGCCGACGCGACATCCGGGTGCTTATTCTCACCGGCAGCGGCAAGGCGTTCTGCGCCGGTTTCGACCTGAAGGAGCTCGGCTCGAACTGATGAATACTGCCGAGGAAGCCGACAACGTGCTGGCGCGGGCGATGGAGGCCTTCGACGGCCCGATCATCGGCGCGATCAACGGCCACGCGATCACCGGCGGTTTTGAAATGGCGCTGGCCTGCGACATCCTGATCGCCTCGAGAACGCGCGCTTCGCCGACACCCACGCCCGCGTTGGCATGCTGCCGGGCTGGGGTCTCAGCCAGAAATTGCCGCGTTTGATCGGCCTGTCACGCGCGCGGGAAATAGCGTTCACCGGCGCGCCCGTCTTCGCGCAACAGGCCTACGAGTGGGGCCTGGTCAACCACGTGGTGACGGCAGACGAGTTACTGCCGAGGGCCGTCAAAATGGCGCGAGGACATGTGCGCCTGCGTGCCGCAGGTCCTGCGGGAGTACCGCACCTGATCGAGGACGGTTATTCGATGCCCTACAACGACGCGCTGGCCTGGGAGACCGGGCAGTCGATCGCCTCGGCGAGGCTCGCGGCGGCGCACATGATCGAGGCTCGGCGCCAGGGCGTGCTGGCGAAGGGCCGGAGCGAAAAGGCATGAAGGGCAAGGTCGCACTGGTGATGGGTGGCGGCGCGGGCACGGGCCGTGCCACGGCGATGGCCTTCGCGCGCGAGGGCGCGCGCGTCGTGGTGGCCGACATCAACGAGACGCTGGCGCAGAAGACCGCCGGACTGATCCAGGCGGCGGGCGGCGAGGCTCTCGCGGTCCGTGCCGACATGGCGAGGGCGGCGGACATACAGGCGGTGATGGAGGCCGCTCGCTCCACCTGGGGCGGGCTGCACCTGGTGTCGAACAATGCCGCGGCGGCGCCGCCGAACAAGGCGCTGACCGACATCACCGAAGAGGAATGGGACCGCTGCATGAGCGTGACGCTGCGCGGCGTATGGCTGTGCCTCAAGCACGAGCTGCCGCTGATCGAGGCTTCGGGCGGCGGCGCGATCGTCAACGTCGCCTCGCTGTCGGGCCTGCGCGGGGATCCGCACCAGGGCGCCTACGCCGCGGCCAAGGGCGGCGTGCTCGCGCTGAGCAAGACGGCGGCCACGGAGTACGCGCGTCGCGGCGTGCGCGTCAACACGGTGTGTCCCGGCGGCATCGCCACCAAGGGCATGGAGTTCTACCTGCAGGGCATGCCGGAACTGCGCCAGAAGACCCTGGACGTCCACGCCATGGGCCGGCTCGCCGAGCCCGCGGAGATCGCCGATGCGGTGGTCTATCTCTGCTCGGATCGCGCCAGCTTCATCACGGGCCACGACCTCGTCGTGGACGGCGGTGTGCTGGTGCGCTCGAACGTGATCGACCTGTAGGTCCGCATTCATGCGGACATGCTCATGTCCGGATGAATCCGGACCCACGTGGGATGTCCGGATGAATCCGGACCTACGCCATAACCCGCAAGGAAACTCGCAACGCAATGAACAAGCTCGAATTCAAGGACATCCACGACCGCCACATCGGCCGCTCGATCCGCATGCAGGCCGAGCAGAACGGCGACACCCGCTTCCTGGTGTTCGACCGCACCGTCTACACGTTTCACGAGACCAACGAGAAGGTGAACGAGCTCGCCGCGGGCCTGCGCCGGCTCGGCATCGGGCGCGGCGACCGCGTGGTGTTCTACATGTCGAGTGCCCCGGAAGTGATGTTCCTGGTGCTGGCCGTCAACAAGCTCGGCGCGGTCTGGGTGCCCGTCAACAGCGACTACAAGGGTGCGTGGCTCGAGGACACCATCAACCGTGGCCGCGCGAAACTTCTGGTCACCGACACCAGTCATGCCGAGCGCATCGCGGCGGTCGCGAGCGGGTTGAACGTGGAGCGCATCGCGGTGCTGGGCGATCACACCTGCCTGCCCGGTGCGTTGAACTTCGGGGAGCTCTACGCGCCTTCGCCCGGCGAGCCGGACCTCACGGGCATGGACTACGGCGACACCAGCTCGGTGCTGTGGACCTCCGGCACCACGGGCAAGTCCAAGGGCGTGATGCAGAGCCACAACGTGTGGTTCGAGGCCGCGCTCGGCGGCGACGTGATGTACGACACGCGCCCCGGCGACGTCGCCTACAACGTGATGCCGATGTACAACTCCGGCGCCTGGGCGACCTCGCTGTTTCGCAGCCTGTTCTGCGGCATCACGCTGGCGATCGACCCCGCGTTCTCGGTGAGCCATTTCTGGGACCGTGTGCGCTTCTACGGCGCCACGCAGTCGTTCACGATCGGCGCGATGCACATGTTCCTGTGGAACGCGCCGGCGCGCGCCGATGACGCCGACAACCCGCTGCGCGAATTGCAGGCCGTGCCGATGCCCAGCGAGATCAAGGAGCCCTTCAGCAAGCGCTTCGGCGTGAAGATCATGGGGCAGGGCATGTCGCAGAGCGAGGCCATGCTGATCCTGCGCCAGGACGCGCGCAAACGCTCGAGCTGGCCCGTCGGCAGCTGCGGCAACCCGGTCGACGACATCGACGTCATGCTTGCCGATGATGCCGGCAACGAGGTGCCGGTGGGCGAGCCGGGCGAACTGTGCGTGCGTCCGCACCGGCCGTTCCTCATCTTCAACGGCTACTTCGACGACCCCGGGGCCACCGCGAACGCCTTTTCCGGCGCGTGGTACAAGACCGGCGACCTGCTCCGCCGGGACGCCGAGGACAACTACTTCTTCGTCGACCGCAAGAAGGACGCGGTGCGCTACAAGGGTCGCAATATCTCGACCTACGAGGTGGAGCTGGTGGCGCGCCGACATCCCGCCATTGCCGACTGCGCGGCCTTCGGCATTCCCTCCGAGGCGCTGAAGAGCGAGGACGAGATCAAGCTGAACGTGATCCTGAAGCCCGACGCCGAGGCGACCGAGCTCGAGATCGCGCAGTTCATCAACGACAACGCGCCGTATTTCTTCGTGCCGCGCTACATCGAGTTCGTGACCGAGCTGCCATACACACCGAACCAGAAGATCCAGAAGTACAAGCTGCGCGAGGCCGGCCTGGGCGCGGCGACCTGGGACGCGGACAAGGCCGGCTTCAAGGCCAGGCGCTGATCGCGGGCGTGTTTTGCGACCGGCATCACGCCGCGTGTCCCGTGCAGCGACCATACTTGCGCGGGCTCGGCTGAACAGGAGCGTGCGCATGATCCGGGACGTGCTCGGATACGCTGGTTTCGTGGTCTTCGGGTGGTGGTTGTGGACCGGCCCGGTCCACGACATGAGGAACGTGCCGCAAGACGAGGCGCTCAGGTTCAACGCGCAGAACATGGCCCGGTGCATGGAGTCGAGGGAATTCGCCTCGAGTTTCACCGCGCCCGCGCGTACCGATCCCCAGCGTGCCTGTGCCACCAAGTACGGTCTCTACCAGAGCGAGGGCCGCTGGCTCGCGGCGAATCCGCCGCGCGACTGAGCGGTTTCCGGCCTTTCGCATCGCGGACTGCTGGCGCTTGCAGTCTGCGCGTCTATAATTGCCCGCAGATGAAGAATATCTGGCTTGGGGGGCGACCTGGCGTGTCTGGTTCCGTGCTGCGGCATTGCGTGATTCCCGGGGTCCTGTTCTGTTGGGGGCCGGTCCGGCCATGGCCGATATCGCGGTGCCGCCGGACCCGGTCGATGGGGCCTACGGTGTGCTGGAACGCCTCGGCCTGCTGGACAAGGACGGCGCGCCCGCGGCGGTGCCGGCACCCGTGCCCGCATCGGCGCCGGTTTCCGCGGCCACATCGGCGCCCGCGCCGCAGAAGTCCGCCGAGGCCCATGCGGTGCTGCAACGCCTGGGACTGCTGCCGACGCAAGAGCGACCCGCGCCGGCATCCGCCGCATCCGCTGCCGTATCCGCCACCCGGCACCTGTAGCCCCCGCAGCTGCACCGGTAGCTGCCGCGCCCGCGGCGGTATCCGTCGCACCCGCCAACCCGCGCCCGCCGCCGCGCGCTCGCGTTTCGCGGCCGGGGCCGTTGGCATGCTCGAGCGCCTCGGAATGGTGTACAAGGCGCCGCCGCCCGCGCCTGCATCTGACGCCGCGATGGCCTCTGCCGCCGCCGCGGCCGCACCCGCGCCACTGCCGGCAAGCGGGAGCTCGATCGCCGAGACCGAGGTACGCAAGGACACGGTCGCGACCGCGACAACGGTGGCCGCTGGCTCCGCGGTCACGACCCAAACCGTGACGCCGCCACCCGAGCCACCCTCCTACCAGGTGCTGCGCCGGCTCGGCCTGTTGAAGCCGCTCCCGGGTGCTGCCGCGGTTCCGCTGGCCAGTTCCGGGCCCCGTGTCGACCGCGTGGTGGTCGAGAAGAGCAAGCGCAAGCTCTACCTGGTGCGCAACGGGGAGAAATTCCGCGAATACCCGATCCTGCTCGGCGCCATGCCGCGCGGTCCGAAAGTTCAGGCCGGCGATCTGCGCACGCCCGAGGGCGTGTACACGCTGGACTGGCGCAACCCCAAGAGCCGCTTCTACAAGGCCATGCACATTTCCTACCCGAGTCCGAGCGATCGCGAACGGGCGCAGGAGAAGGGTGTCGATCCGGGCGGCATGGTGATGATCCACGGCGAGCATTACGAGCCTGCGATGCGGCGTGTCCTGCGCCGCAAACCCAAGGACTGGACCGAGGGTTGCATCGCGCTGAACAACGAGCACATAGACGAGCTCTGGCACACGGTGCCGGTCGGCACGCCGATCGAGATCAAGCCCTGATTGCGCGTGCATGCAATGCTGATTCCGTAGTTCCCTCGCACCGCGACTCGCGCGGTGCACATGACGCAGAAACCGGCCGCGATGTTCGGCGTCGAGGTTCCGCTGTTCGCCTTCAACCACTGCCGCCAGTTCGTGCAGGAATTCCGCGAATCCTGTGCCGACGCCCTCGCCCGGACAGCGGGCAGAGGGATTTGATCGACGGGAGATGAGGGTGACTTACCGCGCACATCCGGATGATCGCTTCCACCCGCCGACGAGCGACAGCCCGTACTGGACCGAGACCTGCTGGTTCACCTTCGCGGTGCCGCAGCGCCGGCTGTCGGGGCAGATCTATCCCTTCTTCCAGCCCAACCAGGGCGTGTACTCGGCGGGCGTCTACCTCTGGGATGATTGCGGGCACGAACCGCACACGATCGTGTTCGGGAAGAATTTCTGGCACCTGCCGATTCCGGCCCAGGACCTGGACGACATCCAGCTCGCCAACGGCGTCCGCATCCGCTGCACCGAGCCGCTGCGCCGCTACGAACTGACGTACCGCGATCCCGACGCCGACGAAGTTGCGATCGACCTCGAGTTCACCGCGATCTGCGCGCCCAATTACCTGCAGGGCGGGCATTACGAGCACGCCGGGTCGCTACCGCGGCACCATCCGCATCGGCAGTGAAGTCATCCCCGTCGACAGCTACGGCATGCGTGACCGCTCCTGGAGCGTGCGCTCGCAGTTCGGCGCCGACATCCACGGCACGGGCGCCGTGCGCGGCGGCTACAGCTACGCGACGGCCGACGAGAGCCACGCGTTCCACATGATCAGCATGGCCTTCGTGGCCGACGAGTGCATCGGCATCCACGGCTATTACCTGCGCGACGGGGCGTTCGCGCGGCTGGCCGGCGGCACGCGCACGGTGCTGGCGCGCGACCCGGCGACGCGCGCGCCGGTGCACGTGCTGATCGAGGCGCGCGACGAGCTCGGGCGCGAGTTGAGCGCCGAGGGGCGCTGCCTGAACCGGCATCGGGTTGCACCTGAATCCCAACCTGTTCACCTGGAACTGCCTCACCGAATGGTGCTTCGACGGGCGCACCGCCTTCGGCGAGGATCACGACAACTGGACCGCCGCCGGCGCACGCCACTTCTTCCGCCGCAACGGCGGCGCCTGAGCGATGCGGATCCTGCATACCTCGGACTGGCACCTGGGGCGACAGTT
Organism: uncultured Gammaproteobacteria bacterium; assembly: GCA_963819895.1. GTDB lineage: Bacteria > Pseudomonadota > Gammaproteobacteria > Pseudomonadales > UBA5518 > UBA5518. The sequence goes on along the minus strand of CAWFXU010000031.1, from coordinate 13,163 downwards.
TCACCACGTCTCGCTGCTGGAAGACCAGCGTCACGTGCTGGAACAGATCGTCGCGATCGTGCGCGAGCGCGCCGTCGAGGTGGTGCTGGTTGCCGGTGACATCTACGACCGTTCGGTGCCGCCCGCCGAGGCGGTGCAATTGCTCGACGAGATGGTCCACCGCCTGAGCGCGGAGTGCGGCGTGGCGCTGATCCTGATCGCCGGCAACCACGACGGCGCCGAGCGTCTCGGCTTCGGGGCGCGGCAACTGGCGCGCGCGGGCGTGCACATCAGGGGGCCGCTCGAGCCCGAGCCCGAGCCCGTGATACTGCAGGACGCACACGGTCCCGTGGCGTTCTATCCCCTGCCTTACGCCGAGCCGGCGACGGTGCGCAGCGAACTCGGCCTCGAGGTGCAGGGCCACGAGCAGGCGATGCGCGCGCTCACCGCGCGCATCCGCGCGCACAACGGCGACAGCCGCCGCAGCGTGCTGATCGCCCACTGTTTCGTCGACGGTTTCGCCGTCTGCGAATCCGAGCGTCCGCTGTCGATCGGCGGTGTGGAAACAGTGCCGGCGGACTGCCTCGAGGGTTTCGATTACGTCGCGCTCGGCCACCTGCATGGCCCGCAGGCGCGCGGCGCGAAGCACCTGCGCTACTCGGGCTCGATACTCAAGTACTCGTTCTCGGAGGAGAACCAGCGTAAATCGGTGACGCTGGTCGACATGGACGCGCATGGCGCCTGCACCATCGAGCAGGTTCCGTTGCGCCCGCGCCGCGACCTGCGCGTGCTGGAGGGCGCGCTCGAGGACTTGCTCGAGCAGGGCCGCCGTGACCCCGCCGCGCAGGACTACCTGCTGGTGCGGTTGCAGGACCGGCACGCGATCCTCGATCCGATGGGCAAGCTGCGCACGGTCTACCCGAACGTGCTGCACCTCGAGCGCCCGGCGCTGGCGCAGGCCGGCGAGCGCCGCGCGCCGGACCGCGAGCGCCTGCGCGAGGGCGAATTGCCGATGTTCCGCGATTTCTTCCGCCAGATGAGCGGCGAGGCCCTGGATGAGGCGGGCGAGGCGGCCGTCGCCGCGTTGCTGGAACGCCTTCACCGCGGCGAGCAGTCCTGAGATGCGCCCGCTCACCCTCGCCATGACCGCCTTCGGTCCCTTCGCCGGCACCGAGAGCATCGATTTCCGCCGCCTCGGCGAGAATCCGCTGTTCCTGATCAACGGTCCCACCGGCGCCGGCAAGACCAGCATCCTCGATGCGATCTGCTTCGCGCTCTACGGCGAGACCACCGGCGGCGAGCGCCAGGGCGCCGAGATGCGCTCGCACCACGCGGCCCCCGAGCTGCTGACCGAGATCAGCTTCGAGTTCGAGCTTGCGGGAAAGCATTACCGCATCCGCCGTGTGCCCGACCAGGAGCGGCCGAAGGCGCGCGGCGAAGGTACGACGCAGCACAAGGCCGAGGCGCAGCTCGAGGAGCTCGGCTGCCGACGGCAGCGCGCGCAACCTGGTGCCACGCAAGGTCGGCGAGGCGAACCAGCGCGTGATGGAGCTCACCGGGCTCGATGCCGACCAGTTCCGGCAGGTCATGGTGCTGCCGCAGGGCAGGTTTCGCGAGTTGCTGCTGGCGCCCTCGCAGGAGCGCGAGGCGATATTCCAGCAGCTGTTCCAGACCCACGTCTATGCGCGCCTGGAACGCGCGCTGAAGGACGGCGCGAACGCGCTGAGTGCCGAGGTCGAGCGGCTCGGCGAACGCAGTCGTGGCCTGCTGGAGGGTTGCGGGCTGGCATCGACCGATTCGCTCGCGACGGCGCTGAGCGAGCTGACTCGATCAGATCGCGGTGGCTGAAGCGGCGCGCGACGTCGCGCTCGCGCAGCACGGCGAGGCGCAGCGTGCGCTGGAGGCGGCGCGCCTGCTCGAACAGCGCTTCGTGGCGCACGACGGCGCGCGCGGCGCGCTCGAACGCATCGTGGCCGAAGAGCCGCTTGCGCGCGCAAGAACGCAGCAGAGCCGGTGCCGCGGCGGCGGCGCGCGCGCTGGCGCCGCATCACGAGAGCGTGGCGCAACGCGCGGCCGAGCACGAGCGCGCCACCGGGCGCTGGCGCGAAGCCGAGGCGGCGCTGGCGCGCGCGCGGGACGCATCCGGGCACGCCGACGCGGCGTGGCGCGAGGCCACGGCACAGGAGCCGGAGCTGCTGCGTTTGCGTGACGAAATGGTCCGGTTGCGCGCGCTGGAACCCGTTGCCATCGAGGTGCAACAGGGCGAGCGCCTGTTGCGCGAGCGTCGCGCCGAGCGCGCGCGGGCCGATGCGGCGCAGGAGGCGGCGCGGGCGCGCGCACGAGGCTGCCGCCAAGGCCCTGGCCGATGTCGATGCGCGCATCACCGGCTTGCGCCAGCGCATGGAGGCGCTGGCGCAGGCGCCGCTGGCGCGCGAGCGCTGCGACGCACGGCTGGTCGTGCGCCGGCGGCAGGAGGAATTGACGGCAACGCTGGACGACTTGCGCGTGGCGGGTGATACGGCCGCGCGGCGGCTCGACGATGCCGCCCTCGCGCAGCGCCGGGCAGGTGAATCCTTGCGCGCCCTGCGCCAGGCCTGGCAGGCCGGGCAGGCGGTGGTGCTGGCGCGCGAGCTGCGCCACGGCGCGCCGTGCCCGGTGTGCGGCAGCGCCGAGCATCCCGCGCCCGCCGCCGGGGCGCAGGAGGTGCCGGCGCCCGATGACGCTGGAGCGTGCGCTCGAACGTCGACGAGCTGGCCAGAGCGGCGCTCGAAGTCGGCGCGGATCGAACGGGTCCGGATCGACGAGGCGATCGCGGCGCAGGAGGCGACACTTGCGCGCCTGCGCGATGAGCTGGGCGATCATGCCCGGGAGCCGCTGGCAGCGCTCGAACAGCAGGCCGCTACGCTGGCTGCCGATGTGCAGGCGCACGACCTGGCGCAGGCAGAGCTGCGTGATGCCGAGCGCGCCCGCGCTGATTGCATCGAGCGGGTCACGCAGCTCGCGAGTGCCACGCGATTCCATGCGCCTCGCGGCGCACACGGCCGAGCGCGCCGAAGGCGAGGCAGCCGCCGCCTTCGCGACGCAGCAGAGGCAACTGCCCGAGGCGCTGCGCGCGCCCGGCGCCGTGGCCGAGGCGCTGCGGTCGGCGACGGCTGGCGCCGAGCGCCTCGGCACGGAGCTCGAAGCGGCACGCTCGAGGCAGCAGCAAGCGAGCAGCGGCCTGGTCGGGGCGCAGGTGGAGGCCGCTGGCAGGCATGACGAGATGCAGCGTGCGGCGGCGCTGCTGCAGGAGGCCGAGGCGACGTGGCAGCAGCTGCTGGCGGCGAGTCCCTTCGCCGACACCACGGCGTTTCGCCAGGCCCTGCTCGAACCCGGGGAGCTGCAGCGGCTGGAGCAGGAAATCCGCGACCGGGAGAACGCGCTGCTGCTGGCGCGCCGAGCGCTCGAGGATACCGCTGGCGCCATCGCGGGTGCCGAGCGACCGCTGTTGCCGGCGCTGGAACAGGCGGAACTCGTGGCGCGCACGGCGCGCGATGCGGCCGTCGGCGACGTGCGGGTGCTGGGGGAGCGCCAGGCGGCGCTGGAGCGAACGCAGCACGCGCTGGCGCAGCTGCTCGCGGAGCAGGCCGCGCTGGAGGCCGAATATGCGGTGCTGGGGCGCCTCGCGCGCATCGCCAACGGTGGCAACGCGCACAACCTCAGCCTGCAGCGCTTCGTGCTCAGCGTGCTGCTCGACGAGGTGCTGGTCGAGGCCGGGCACCGGCTGCGGTTGATGAGCCGGGGCCGCTACCAGCTGTCACGGCGCGAGGAGGTGCGCGACGCGCGCAGCAAGTCGGGCCTCGAGCTCGATGTCGAGGATGCCTACACCGGGCGCGTGCGCTCGGTCGCCACGCTTTCCGGTGGCGAGAGCTTCATGGCCGCGCTGGCGCTGGCGCTCGGGCTCTCCGACGTGGTGCAGGCCCACTCGGGCGGCATACGGCTCGATACGCTGTTCATCGACGAGGGCTTCGGCAGCCTGGATGCCGATGCGCTGGACCTGGCGATCCGCACCCTGATCGATCTGCAGGCGGGCGGGCGCATGGTGGGCATCATCTCGCACGTGCCCGAGCTGAAACAGCAGATGGACGTGCAGATCGTGGTGGAGCCGGGCGCCAGCGGCAGCCATCTGCGGCTGGTCGCGCCGTAGGGAGAATGCAGCGCATGCGACGCAACCGCACGATCACGACCGCGCTGGTGCAGACGCGCATCCGCTGCGATCGTGACGGCGGCTTCCGTGCGCTGGTGAGCCAGCAGTTCGACGGTCGGGCGCTGCGCCGGGAGCTGCAGTTCAGCGTGAGCCCGGAACAGCTGGCGGAGTCCGGCGGCACGGCGATGTATTGCCCGAGCTGCCGCGCGCGGCGTCGCTGCGATGCGATCACGTTCACGCGGGTGGGGCTGGAGCCACGGCCGCGCCATGGGCCGGGTGGCAGGCCGGAGAACAGCTGGTCGCGGCGCGTGCGCATGTGCCGCAGCTGCTTCTACCACTTCGTCACCGCCGAAGTGTCCGAGTCGCTGATCCTCGAGATGGGCGAGATGCTCGACGAGAAGGACGAGGGCGGCGAGCCGGCCGGCCCGGGCGCCTCGACGGTGATTCCCTTCCGGCGCGGGCGGCCGCGCTAGGGCATGTTCGCCTGCAGCATGGTGATCAGCCTGGTCTTCATCGGTATCACCCAGTTCTGCTTCAGTTCGGCCGAGAGCAGGCCGTGCGCCTCGAGCTCGTCGCACAGATGCATCTGGTGCGCCAGGTCGAACACGTCGAACTGCGCGGTGATCCTGCCCGCGCCGTTGAAGGTGATGAAGGAGATCCCGGGCGTCTCGAACCAGGAGCCGTCGGGCCGCTTGCCCGGGCCGCGATTCATCCAGTGCGTCACCACGCGGCCCTCGTTGCCGACGTAGACATCGAGATAGGGGAAGGTCCAGCCTTCCCAGCCGCGCTGCATGTCGCGACCGTAGTGCGTGGCCTTGATCTCGTCGATGCCGTTGGCGCACACGCGCATGGTGCCGGCGTACTCGCAGACGTAGACGCACTCGGGCGCGTACATCTCGTCGACGAAGAAGGTCCACTCGTTGCGCTGCTCCGCCTCCCGGTGAAAGGCGATGAGTTTCTGCGCGGCCCGTTGATAGATTTCCTGCGTCACGCGGTCGGTCTCCTGTGATTACATGGGCATGAAGCGCAGTTCGGGATCGGGGCTGCTGCGCTGCCAGAGCTCGTCGAACTGCTCGGTGTAATGCCTGACGAGGGGGCGGTCGTCGCGGTTCCAGAAGCACACCTTGTCGTCCTCGTTCGGGATGAAGAAGATCCCGCCGTCGTCGACCAGCACGTAGTTCGCCACGTAGTGGTCGGGGCAATACGTGAGCTTGCGCAACAGCACCGAGGAGACCAGGCGCTGGTGCAGGGCGCCGATGCGGTGCGTGCGCCGCGTCAGGAACTGGCTGTCCTTGAGCAGGATGCGCACCTCGCAGGCGCGACCCTGGCGCGCCACGCGCGACAGTTCGCTCGCGAGACCGGCATGGTCGAAGAGCTGCGGGCTCAAGGCGTCGCTGAAGATGCGCACGATATGCTGCGCGCCCCGCAGCAGTTCGCACAGCGCGCCGGCCTGGTCGCCGCTGGCATCGATCTCGACACGCCCCTCGCTCTTCGGTCGCACCATCGTCCTCGCCTCAGTCGTGCAGGTGATCGCGGATGCGTCGCGCCTGCGCGGCGGCATTGCCGATGTAGCTCGCCGGCGTCATCTCCGCCAGGCTGCGCCTGGCCTCGGCCGGGATCGCCAGGCCGTCGATGAAGGCGCGCATCTCGGCGGCACCCAGGCGCTGGCCGCGCGTCAGTGCCTTCAGCTTCTCGTAGGGTTCCGGCACCGCGTAGCGGCGCATCACCGTCTGGATCGGCTCGGCCAGCACTTCCCAGTTGGCGTCGAGGTCCGCCAGCCAGGCGCGTGGCGTCGAGCTCCAGCTTGCCGATGCCTTTCAGCGTGGCCTCGTAGGCGATCAGGCTGTGCGCGAAGCGCGCACGCCGATGTTGCGCAGCACCGTGGAGTCGGTGAGGTCGCGCTGCCAGCGCGAGATCGGCAGCTTCTCGATCAGGTGGCCGAACACCGCGTTGGCGAGGCCGAGGTTGCCCTCGGCGTTCTCGAAGTCGATCGGGTTGACCTTGTGCGGCATGGTCGAGGAGCCCACTTCGCCGGCCCGGGTGCGCTGGCTGAAGTAGCCGAGCGAGATGTAGCCCCAGACGTCGCGCGCGAAGTCGAGCAGGATCGTGTTGAAGCGCGCCATCGCGGCGAACAGTTCGGCGAGGCAGTCGTGCGGCTCGATCTGCGTGGTGTAGGGGTTCCAGTCGAGCCCGAGCGAGGTCACGAAATCGCGTGCGTTCGCCTCCCAGTCCACGGCGGGGTAGGCCGCGAGATGCGCGTTGTAGTTGCCGACCGCGCCGTTGATCTTGCCGAGCAGGCGCACGCCGGCGACCTGCCGGCGCTGGCGGTGCAGGCGATAGGCCACGTTCGCGATTTCCTTGCCCATCGTCGAGGGCGTGGCGGGCTGGCCGTGCGTGCGCGAGAGCAGCGGGACCGCGGCCCAGTCCTCGGCCATCGCGGCCAGCGCCTCGATGATGCGGTCCATCGCCGGCAGCATGACCTCGGCGCGCGCCGCGTTCACCATCAGCGCATGGCTCAGGTTGTTGATGTCTTCCGAGGTGCAGGCGAAGTGCACGAATTCCAGCCCGGCGGCGGCACCCGGGATCGCATGGATGCGCTCCTTGAGGAAGTACTCGACCGCCTTGACGTCGTGGTTGGTCGTCGCCTCGATGGCCTTGACGCGCTCGGCGTCGGCGAGCGCAAAGTCCGAGGCGATCGCATCCAGCGCGGCCGAGGTCGCGGCGTCGAAGGGACCGAACTCCGGCACGCCCGGCAGCGCGGCGAGGCACTGCAGCCAGCGCACCTCGACCAGCACGCGGAAGCGGATCAGGCCGAATTCGCTGAAGATCGGGCGCAGGCTGGTCGTCTTGGCGCCGTAGCGCCCGTCGAGTGGGGAGATGGCGCTGAGTTCGCTGAGCTGCATGGTGTTCCCTGTTTGCGGCGCGCCGCGGCGTGCGTGTCGAGGTGGATGATAGCGCAAGCTTTGTGGTGTGGGTCCGGATTCATCCGGGCATTGTCATTGTCCGCTTGACAAGCGGACCTAAGGCCCGCGACGCAGCGCGCGACAGGCCTCGCGCAGCCGGCCGCGCCCGAGCAGCAGTCCCAGCCGGTTGCCGCCGACGAAGCGCCAGAGCACCGCGGCGCGCACGCCCGCGAGCAGCAGGGCGCGGATGCGCGCCGCGACGCGCTCGTCCTGCAGATACTGCGCGCTGCCCGCGACCTGGATGCGCAAGCGGTAGGTGCTGATGGTGTCCTGGTAGATCGCGGCCATGCTGGCGGCGAGCTCGTCGTAGCTGGTCGCGAAGTGCTCGGACTTCAGTCCCGTGTGCTGCAGGCGGGAACGGATGATCGCGAGTCGCTCGCGGTCGCCGCAAAGCCGCTTGCCCAGGTGCAGCAGCGACATGGCGTAGCGCAGCACGGGACCCTGCTCGATGCCCGGGACCGGCGCGACCATCGCCTCGAGCTGCTGCAGGCCGCGCGCGAGATTGTCCACGCCGCCGAATACGTCTTCCACGGCGTCCCACTCGAGGCGGAACAGGCTGTCGGTCAGCGCGCGCATCTCCTCGGGCGGTGCGGCGCCGGTGCGCGCGAGCTGGTCGACCAGGATCGCGCACTCGAGCACGGCGGCGAGCGCGATGGCCTGTGAGCGCGCGGCGTCGGCGGCATTCATGCGAAACGCTCCTCGATGACGCCGCCGCCGAGGCAGCAGTCGCCGTCGTAGAACACGACGTACTGCCCGGGCGTCACCGCGCGCTGCGGCTGCTCGAATTCCACGCGCCAGCGCCCGCCGGGTGCGGCGAGCAGGGTGCACGCCTGGTCGGCCTGGCGATAGCGGATCTTGGCGTGCAGGCGCAGCGGCGTCGGTGCGGGCGGCGGCCCGATCCAGTGCAACTGCCCGCAGCCGAGCGCGCGGTGATAGAGCGCCGGGTGCTCGTTGCCCTGCGCCACGATCAGCGCGTTGTTCGCGAGATCCTTGTCTGCCACGTACCACGGCTCCTCGGCGTGGTCACGGCGTCCGCCGATGCCGAGGCCCTGGCGCTGGCCGATCGTGTAGTACATCAGGCCGTGGTGCTCCCCGAGCGGCTCGCCGTCGACGCTTCGCATGATCGCCGGGCTGCGCCGGCAGGTAGCGGCGCAGGAAGTCGCTGAAGCGCCGCTCGCCGATGAAGCAGATGCCGGTGCTGTCCTTCTTGCGTGGCGACCGGGAAGGCGTGCTCGCCGGCGATGCGCCGCACCTCGGGCTTGGGCAGTTCGCCGACCGGGAACAGGCACTTGGCCAGCTGTTCGCCGGGCACCGCGTGCAGGAAGTAGCTCTGGTCCTTGTTGGCATCGAGACCCTTCAGCAACCGCGCCTGGCCGTCGGCGAGCGCCATGCGCGCGTAGTGCCCGGTCGCGATGCGCGTCGCGCCCAGCGCCTCGGCGTAGTCGAGGAAGACCTTGAACTTGATCTCGCGGTTGCACAGGATGTCGGGGTTCGGCGTGCGTCCGGCGCGGTATTCGGCCAGGAAGTGCTCGAACACGTTGTCCCAGTACTCGGCGGCGAAATTGGCGGTGTGCAGGTGGATGCCGAGCAGTGCGCACACCGCCTGGGCATCGGCGAGATCGGCCCTGGCGGTGCAGTACTCGGTGCCGTCGTCCTCGTCCCAGTTCTTCATGAACAGGCCCTCGACCGCGTAGCCCTGCTCGCGCAGCAGCAGCGCGGAGACCGACGAATCGACGCCGCCGGACATGCCGACGATGACGCGCTCGCCCCGGCTCATGAGGCCTGGGGATAGAAAAATGCAGCGGGAAGCGGTGCCCGGCGCGGTGCTGCTCGATGGTCGCCAGCACCGATTCGCTGCGCAGGCGCGCGCGCTCGGCGAGTATCTCCTCGTAGCTCAGCCAGCGCGGGGCGACGATCTCGGCGTCGAGCGCACGCTCGGCGTGATGGTGCAGGGCCTGCGCGAGGAAGCTGGTGCGGAAGTAGCTGACGCCGGTCTGCGCGCTGGTGAACAGGCTGGCGCCCAGCAGCGCCTGGATCTCGACCTCCCAGCCGGTCTCCTCGAGGGTTTCGCGCCGCGCGGCCTCGACCAGCGTTTCGTTGGGCTCCAGGTGCCCCGCGGGCTGGTTCAGTACCCGGTCGCCCGCCGTCGATCTCCTCGACCAGCAGGTAGCGGCCATCGCGGAACACCACCGTGGCCACGGTGACGTGCGGTATCCATTGCGCGTGCCGGTCGCTCATCGTCGGGTCCCGTCAAAAGGCGCGCATTATAGCCGCGGGCGCGGGCGGCGCGGGGCAGGGCGCCGTGTGGCCTTTTTCGCTTGCGCGGGCAGGTTGACGGCTTCCCGGCGCCATGCGCCGGGGGCCAGCCCTTCCAGGCTCCACGGGCCGATGCGCCAGCGCACCAGGCGCAGGGTCGGGAAGCCGACCGCCGCGCTCATGCGCCGTACCTGGCGGTTGCGGCCCTCGGTGAGCGTGAGGCTGAGCCACGAGGTCGGGATGCTGGCGCGAAAACGCACCGGCGGATCGCGCTCCCACAGCGGCGGGGCGGCGATGCGCTCGGCGCCGGCCGGCTGCGTGGGGCCGTCGTTCAGCACGACACCGCGGCGCAGTCGGGCCAGCGCCGCATCGCTGATCTCGCCCTCGACCTGCACCAGGTAGGTCTTGGCCAGCTTGAAGCGCGGCGAGGCGATGCGCGCCTGCAGCGCGCCGTCGTCGCAGAGCACGAGGAGTCCTTCGGAGTCGTAATCGAGCCGTCCGGCGGGCCGGAAGCCGGGCGCGTGCACGAAATCGGCCAGCGTGCGCCGTCCTTCCCGGTCGCTGAACTGGCTCAGCACGCCCCAGGGCTTGTTGAACAGGATCACATCGGGCACGGGGGCTGGCTCGCTCGCTGTCTGTCCGGGGGCGCTGCAGCGCGGGGAAGCGATGGTATACTGCCGCGCCTCGCAAGAGACCGGCTATTCATTCCCTGGCCACTTCACTGGAGCAATCAATGGGTTACAAGCACATCAAGGTACCTGCACAAGGCGAAAAGATCACCGTCAATGCGGATTTCACGCTGAACGTGCCCGACCAATCCGATCATTCCCTTCATCGAGGGCGACGGCATCGGTGTCGATATCACGCCGGTCATGATCGAAGGTGGTCGATGCGGCCGTCGCCAAGGCCTACGGCGGCAAGCGCAAGATCTCCTGGATGGAGATCTACACCGGCGAGAAAGCCGCCGAGCTCTACGACGGCGACTGGTTCCCCGCACGAAACGCTGGACGCGATCAACGAGTACGTGGTCTCGCATCAAGGGCCCGCTGACCACGCCGGTGGGCGGTGGCTTCCGCTCGCTGAACGTGGCGCTGCGCCAGGAGCTGGATCTCTACGTCTGCCTGCGCCCGGTGCGCTGGTTCAGGGCGTGCCCATCGCCGGTGAAGCGAGCCCGGCAAGACTCAACATGGTGATCTTCCGCGAGAACTCCGAGGACATCTACGCCGGTATCGAGTGGAAGGCCGGCTCGGCCGAGGCGGACAAGGTGATCGATTTCCTGCAGCGAGGAAATGGGCGTCACCAAGATCCGTTTCCCCGAGAACTGCGGCATCGGCATCAAGCCGGTGTCGAAGGAGGGCACCAAGCGCCTGGTGCGCAAGGCCATCCAGTACGCCATCGACCAGGACCTGCCCTCGGTGACCCTGGTGCACAAGGGCAACATCATGAAGTTCACCGAAGGTGCGCTTCCAGGACTGGGGCTATGAACTGGCGCAGAAGGAGTTCGGTGGCGAGCTGCTCGACGGCGGCCCGTGGGTGCAGCTCAAGAACCCGAAGACCGGCAAGGAGATCGTCATCAAGGACGTCATCGCCGACGCCATGCTGCAGCAGATCCTGACTGCGTCCGGACGAGTACAGCGTGATCGCCACCCTGAACCTGAACGGCGACTACCTGTCCGACGCGCTGGCGGCGCAGGTGGGCGGCATCGGCATCGCGCCGGGCGCCAACCTGTCGCGACACCGTGGCCCTGTTCGAGGCCACCCACGGCACGGCGCCGAAGTACGCCGGCCAGGACAAGGTCAACCCCGGCTCGCTCATCCTGTCGGCGGAGATGATGCTGCGCCACATGGGCTGGAACGAGGCGGCCGACCTGATCATCAAGGGCATGAACGGCGCGATCCAGCGCGAAGACGGTGACCTACGACTTCGAGCGCCTGATGGAAGGCGCGACCCTGCTGAAGTGCTCGCAGTTCGGTGACGCGATCATCAAGCACATGGCATGACCGGGCGGACCGGCAGCGCCGTCAGGCGCTGCCGGTCCACTTCATTTCATCAACATGGCCGCCGCATCCTCGAGCGCCTCGAGCGCTTCGATGGCGATCGCGTGCATGCCCTTGGGTCCCGCTTCGACCTCGAAGCGAACCGTCTGGCCCGCCTTCAGCGTCTTGTAGCCTTCCATCCGGATGGCGGAGTAATGGGCGAACACGTCCGAGCTGCACTCATCGGCCAGGATGAAGCCGTAGCCCTTGGCGTTGTTGAACCACTTGACGACACCAGTACGCATGAATCTGGTCCTCGCTGCCCGGGACGGGCCGGCGGATTGTTGTCTTTATGTTCCTGCCGTCCACGGCTGGTGCTCGGGGGCATTGCGAGCGTTTTAAACGACACGCAATCCAATAGTCAAGCCGTGGTCGGCAGCGCCGCCGCGTCGCATGGATCGGCACTTGTGCGCGACCGTGATCCGTGAAACATTTCACCAACGTATGGAGTTCTGCAAAACGGCCATGAACCAGTTTTTCGCCATGGACATCCGACTGGCCTCGCGCGACGGCAAGGGAGCCCCCAAGGGCGATGGCGACCTTGCGCTGCAGGAGGCCAAGCCCGAATTGAAGCAGCCGCCGATGTACCAGGTGGTGATGATCAACGACGACTACACGCCGATGGAGTTCGTGGTCGAAGTGCTGCAGCTGTTCTTCGGCATGGGGCGGGAAAAGGCAACCCAGGTCATGTTGGCCGTTCATACCCAGGGCAAGGCCGTCTGCGGCGTCTACACGCGCGACATCGCCGAGACCAAGGCGATGCAGGTCAACCGCTACGCGCGGGAGAACCAGCACCCGCTGCTGTGCGAAATCGAGGCCGCGGGAGATGCGCCATGAGCAGTCGCCACGGTGCGGGCTTTCTGGACTATGCTGAAATCGGAGCTGCGGTTGCTGGCGGAGGTTTGTCATGCTGAGCAAGGATCTGGAGCTTAATCTCAACGCGGCCTTCAAGGGGGCGCGGGCGCGTCGACACGAGTTCATGACGGTCGAGCACCTGCTGCTGGCGCTGCTGGACAACGATGCCGCGGGCAAGGTGCTGCGGGCCTGCGGCGCGGACATGATCCAGCTGCGCGGCGAGCTGGCGGAATTCGTCGAGACCACCACGCCGGTCATTCCGCAGGAGGATGCCGAGCGCGAGACCGAGCCCACGCTCGGCTTCCAGCGCGTGCTGCAGCGCGCGGTGTTTCACGTGCAGTCCTCGGGCCGCAACGAGGTCACCGGCGCCAATGTGCTGGTCGCGATGTTCAGCGAACAGGAAAGCCAGGCGGTGTACCTGCTGAAGAAGCAGAACATCGCGCGCATCGATGTCGTCAACTACATCACCCATGGCATCTCCAAGGTCTCCGACGCCCCGCGCCCCGGCGGGGCCGAGCCGGGCGAGGAGGAGCAGCAGGGCCAGGATGGCGAGGCGAGCCCGCTGCAGAGTTTCGCGACCAACCTCAACGAAGAGGCCCGCGCCGGGCGCATCGACCCGCTGGTGGGGCGTGCCGGAAGTCGAGCGCGTGGCGCAGATCCTCGCGCGCCGGCGCAAGAACAATCCGTTGCTGGTCGGCGAATCCGGGGTGGGCAAAACCGCGATCGCCGAGGGGCTCGCCAAGCGCATCGTCGATGGCGAGGTGCCCGACGTGCTGGCGCACAGCGTGGTTCTACTCGCTGGACCTGGGTTCGCTGCTCGCGGGCACCAAGTACCGCGGCGATTTCGAGAAGCGTCTCAAGGGGCTGCTCGCCGAGCTGAAGAAAAA
>CAWFXU010000030.1:0-9200 GCA_963819895.1 uncultured Gammaproteobacteria bacterium | reverse complement strand
TCATGCGCGACGGTGTCGAGATCCCGGCGCTCGCGCAGTCCACCAAGCAGGGGCACATCTTCATCCTGAACCGCGAAACCGGCGAGCCGCTGTTCCCGGTGGAGGAGCGCCCGGTGTCATTGGCCGGCGCGATCGAGGGCGAGCGCTACAGCCCCACGCAGCCGTTCCCGGCCAATCCGGCGTTCATCGTGCGCCACGAGCTCACGCGCGAGGACATCTGGGGCTTCACGCCGTGGGACAAGGGCAAGTGCCTGGAGATGTTCGACGGTGCGAACTGGGAAGGCGTGTTCACGCCGCCCTCCCTGCGCGGCACGGTGTACTACCCGAGCTTCATGGGCGCGACCAACTGGGGCGGTGTCTCCATCGACCCGGTGAACAACATCCTCGTCACCAACACCACGCAGGTGCCGGCGATACTGCGCATGTACCCGCGCGCGGAGGCCGACCGCCTGATGGCCGCGGGCAAGCGCATGACGCCGTCGATCGGTGCGCCCTATGCGCACACGATGGAGCCGATGCTCTCGCCGCTGGGCGCGCCGTGCATCAAACCGCCGTGGGGCACGCTGCTCGCGATCGACCTGAAAAAGGGCGAGCGGCTGTGGGAGGTGCCGCTCGGCTCCACGCGCGACGTGGCGCCGTTCCCGCTGTGGTTCGACTGGGGCGTGCCGAACATGGGCGGCTCGCTGGTGACGGCCTCGGGGCTGGTGTTCATCGGGGCGACCACCGACAACTACCTGCGCGCCTTCGACGTGAAAACGGGCCAGGAACTGTGGAAGGCGCGGCTGCCCGGCGGCGGCCAGGCGACGCCTATGACGTATCGGCTGGGCAAGGACGGCAAGCAGTACGTGGTGATCGCCGCCGGCGGCCACAAGTACCTCGGCACCGACGTCAGCGACGCGCTGGTCGCCTACGCATTGTAGGTCGGCATTCATGCCGACATGTGCGATGCGTTGTAGGTCGGCATTCATGCCGACGACTGCCTTTGCGCAAGGAGACGACGATGACGGATGGACCCGGCAGGGGACTCTGCTACGGCAGCCTGCGCGACACGAGCGCCGCGGCGCTGGTACGCATCGCGGGCCGCCATGGCTTCAGCGGCATCATGCTGCCGCCGTTCCCGGTCGCGGATGCGGCGGAGATCGCGGGCTTGCGCACGCTGCTGCGCGACAACGGTATCCGTCGCGTCGTGCTCGACGGTGTGATGGCTCAGCTGCCGCGCTGCGCCTTCGTTGCCGAGCACGGCTGGACCGCGGATCAGCACTTCGCGGTGGCGGAGCAGTTCGGTGTCGACTGCTTCAACGTGCCGCACTACCGCGGCGATCCGGCGACCACCGTGGCGGAATTCGCCGACTGCCCTCGGTCCCTTCTGCGAGCGCGCCGCGCGTGCGGGCATCACGGTGGCGCTGGAGTTCCTGCCCGGTACCGGCATCCCCGATCTCGAGCGCGCGCTGCGCATCGTGGAGGCGGTGGGCGCGCCGAACCTCGGCATCACGCTCGATACCTGGCACTGGGCGCGGATCGGCGCGACGCTCGCCGATATCCGCGCGCTGCCTCCGGGCGTGATCAAGGACTTCCAGCTGAGCGATCGCGCCGCGAACCAGGACGCGCTGCCCGATTCCGAACAGTGGGGAAGGCTGCTGCCGGGTGAAGGCGCGCTGCCGCTCGCGGAAATCATCCGCGCCGTGCACGCCAACGCGCCGGAGCTCACGGTCAATGCGGAGATCTTTTCCCAGGAGCTGCAGCAGCGCGAACCGGACGACGCGGCGCGCGCGATTGCCGAGGCGCTGGGCCGAGTCCTCGTGTAGGTCGGGATTCATCCCGACATTCGCCAGGTGCAGGGTGCGCACGGTGTCGATGTAGGTCGGCATTCATGCCGACTGGTACCAGCGGGGATGCGGCGGGTTCGGCTTCAGCCGAACCCTTGTCGGGCTGAAGCCCGACCTACACCAGCGGCTGCCCCATCCGCGCGAACACCTCCGCCATGGTGCCGCCGGCGAACGCGGCGCGCTCGGCAGCGGAGCTCTGCGCCAGCGCGCCGGAGAAATAATCGGCCGGATGCGCGAAACCCTCGAAGTGCGGGAAATCCGTCGAGAACACCAGCATCTGCGGCGGCAGCTCGGCGACGATGCGCGCCAGCGGCTGGTCGTTGCCGCCGCTCAGCGGGGTCGCCTTCACGTTGCGCGCCAGGTACTCGCTGGGCTTCAGCGGCAGCCGGTACTTGCCGAGGAACAGCTCCGCGGTCGGCGAGATGCGGTCGTCGATCTCCTGGTACATGAACGGCAGCCAGCCGGTGCCGACTTCCGCGAGCAGCACAGTCAGCTGCGGGAAGCGTTCGAACACGCCGCTGTAGACCATGCCGTTCAGCAGGGTGTTCGGCGCCACGTGGCGCTGGGCGCTGCCGAACATGCGCATCAACGTGACATCGCCGCCGAGGTTGGCCCAGCCCGGATCGAAGCGCATGCGCTCGAAGCCCGTGTGCAGCATCGGCACCATGCCGAGCTTCACCGCGGCCTCCCACAGTGCATCCCAGCTCGGGTGGATCGGCGGCACGCCGTTCACCGGGTAGGCCGGGATCAGGAAGATGCGCGAGCCGCGCCGGCGCATGCGCGCGAGTTCCTCGACGGCCCAGTCGAGCGAGCTGTACTCCAGCGCACTCACCGGCAGCAGCCGCCCGTTCGACGCGGCACAGGTGTCGGCCAGCCAGGTGTTCGCCGCGCGGATCACTTCCTGGCGCAGACCCAGGTCCCCGACCTGCACGCCATAGGCGATGCCGGCCAGGCAGATCACGTTCTGGATATGGATGCCCTGCTCGTCCATCCACTTCAGCCGCGCCTGCGCATTCGCGACCTGGAACTGGTTCTTGCCCTCGAACTCGGCGCGCCGCTCCTTTTCCGCGATCTTTTCCTGCCCGTAAAGGACGGCGACCCCGGGCGGCACCAGCTGTTCGAACGGCGGTCGTGCGGCCGGCGGTACGTCGTGCAGCAGGTCGCCGACGATCGCGTGCACCGCCAGCGCGCCCGGATCCAGTTTCGGCAGCCGCCTGGCGAGATCGGGGTAGGGGAGAAGCCATTCGTCGCCGGGCTCGAAGTGCGCGTCGACGTCGATCACCGTGAGCGCCGCGGCATCGGCGCCGAGGAAGCGTTGTTGCATGGTTCCGCTGATGGATTGCATGTTCGGGCTCTCCTGCCGGGAAGTACCGCGCCCGGCCTGTCACGCGTGACGTACGGATTGACACGGATCGCGCAATGAACCAATATTTTATCCGTAAGCAAAATAGTCCGGCAAGAGCGGCCACGCCCGGAATCCCGGGTACGGTGTTTTCGTCAGACCGTCCAGCGCCTTTCAAGGAGAACGCCATGCTGAGCGATGCCCGCAGGCAGGAACTGTCGGATCTGTTGCGCCCGGTGTCACCGCCGCGCGTGCTGGAGGATGTCTACACCGAGGACCAGCGCGAGCGCCTGCTCGATATCGTGCGCCGGCAAGGGCCGTGGAAGCTGATCATCGCCCAGCATTTCGCCTCGGCCGAGGAACTGGTCGCGACGATGTCCGGCGGCATGCCGGAAGGCGTGACGCCGACGCTGGACATGTTCCTGACGCCGACTTTCCGCGGCTTTTACGCGAACTACTCGGCCTTGCTCCATCCCGAGATCCACGACTGCTTCTACAACCACAAGTTCCTGGAGCTCGCCAAGTCCTACTGGGGCGCGAAATATGCCAAGCCCCAGATGATGTTGTTCAACGTCAACGGCCCCTGCGGCAATACGGATCCGGGTCACCTGGACTCGCCGAGCTTTCGCGGCATCCGCTACGAGAACTCGCCCACCTGGCTGTGCAGTGTGATGGGCAAGTCGGGCCTGTTCAGGGATTACCTGATCAAGTCCGCGCAGGTCATCACCTGGTTCTCGCACGACCCGGACAGCGGATTCACCTACTGGCCCGACGGCCCGCTGAGGACGCCACAGCGCCTGATGCCGCCGGTCTACAACCGCGGTGTGGTGGTGCAGAACGAGATGATGATGCATCGCGGCGAAGCGAACGGCGCGCTGGAGCAGCAGCGCCCGGCTGGCCTCGACTTCACGACGACCTTCTCCGGGGATCCCGCGGATCGCAACCACTGGCTGCTGAAGACCGGCGAGCGGCTGATCGCGCGCCACCACACGAACGAACTGCGTTTCCTGGTGCACTGGACGGCCGAAGTGTTCGAGGACTACGCCGAGCTGAAGAAGAACATGGAGGGCACGCACAACCTGACGCACGAGCAGGCCATCGACATGCTGATCAGGGACGTCCGCTCCAGGGGGATCCATATCGAGACGCCCACGGATCCGCTGCACGATCCGCAGTTCATCCGGACGCTGATCTCGGCCTACGACATCGGCGCACCGGGCAGCTATCCCGAGGGGGCATCGGTCACGCCCATGTACACACAAGCTGCCTGAGCTTGCCGACGGCCGCCCGAGCACATCCGCATACACACCGGAGACAGAATCGTGGACAAGGCGAAGCTGCAATCCCTGTTCGACATGAGCGGTCGCGTCGTGATCGTCACCGGCGGCACGCGCGGTATCGGGCGCGCCCTCGCCGAGGGTTATGCCGCCGCCGGGGCGAAGGTGGTGGTCGCGAGCCGCAAGGCCGAGGCGTGCCTGGAAACGGAGCGCCACCTGCGTGCGATGGGCGCGCAGGCGCTCGGCGTGCCCACTCACCTCGGTGAGCTCGACGCGCTGCGCATGCTCGTGGAAAGGACCGTTGACGCCTTCGGCGCGATCGACGTGGTGGTCAACAACGCCGCGAATGCGCTTGCGCTGCCGCTGGGCGAATACACGGCCGAGGCGTGGACGAAGTCGCTCGACGTGAACCTGCGCGGCCCGGTCTTCCTGGTGCAGGAGGCGCTGCCCTGGCTGAAGCGGAGCCCGCACGCCGCCGTGCTGAACGTGCTCACCGGCGCCGCCTTCCTGTTCTCGTCCACGATCTCCCTCTACGCCATCGGCAAGGCGGGCCTGATGGCGGCCACGCGCGCCATGGCAGCCGAATTCGAACCCCACGGCATCCGCGTGAATGCGCTTTCGCCCGGCACCGTGGACACCGACATGGTGCGCAGGAATTCCGCCGAGGCGCAGGCCGTGATGACGGGGATGCAGCTGATGCGGCGCATGGCGCATCCGGACGAGATGGTGGGGCCCGCGCTGATGCTCACGTCGGACGCCGGCAGCTTCATCACCGGCCACGTGGTCTTCGCCGACGGCGGCATGGTGCCGCACTGAATTTCACGACATCGTGCCTGGACAGGGAGTTCGAGGAGAGACCCGATGACCGCAGCCCGCAAGGCAACGTTCTCGTTCACCAAGCTGATCGTCGAGGACGAGGAAAGGATGGCCACGTACTACCACGAGGTGTACGGGCTGAATGCGCTGCAGCGCGTGCAGGGCGAATCCAGCGCCGCCGGCGAGCCGTTCCGCGAGATCATCATGGGGCCGGGCGACGCGATGTCGCCCGAGGAATCCCTGGTGATGTTCAGGTTCACCGGCCGCCCCGCGCCGCGCGACCAGGAATCGATCCTCGGCTTCGTCACCGACGACCTCGACGCGCTGGTCGCGCGCATAACCGCCAATGGCGGCAAGCTCGTCGGCCCGATCAAGTCGATGCCGGAACACGGCATCCGCGTGGTCTTCGCGACGGACCCCGAGGGGCACCTGAGCGAGAACGTGCAGATGCTGCCGGCCTGAGAGCCGCACTCGATTTACGGCCACGTCCGGGTGAGTCAGGCCAGCGTCGCGACGCTGTTCATCAAGAGGCGCACCAGCGCCGACTGCCGGTCGACGCCGGTCTTGGCGAAGATCGCGCGCAGGTGCACGCGCACGGTGTTGAGCCGGATGCCGAGCGCCTGCGCGACCTCGTCGGTGGTGAGACCGTCGGCCAGCAGCATCGCGACGGAAGTCTCGGTGGGCGTGAGGTCGTAGAGCTGGCGGATCAGTTCGGCCGAGGCCTGCGACGAGCCCCGGGTGTCACGCAGGAACACCGCGACGGCCGGAGTCTTGCCCGGACGCGCTTCCTCCACGCCCGACACGGGGCGGATCAGCAGGCTCAGGCGCTGGTCGCGCGCGAAGCCGCCGACCGACATCGCCTCGACCAGTGTCGGCGTCTCGGCCGGGGTCGCCTTCAGCGCCTTCTGGATGCGCTGCTGCATCGCGGCGTTGTCGCGCGCGTTGGCGGCGACCAGGCGTTGCTGCACCACGCTCAGCCCGTGGCTACCGTCGAGCAGGCGCCTGGCCATGTCGTTGGCGAACATCACTTCGCCCCGGGTGTCCAGCAACACCGAGCCCACGGACAGCTTGTCCACGGTGCCCGCGAGCAGCCGGTGCGAGAACTCGAGATGGCTGAGCCGTGCCTGCATGCCGATGGCGATCTTGAGGTGCGGCGTCAGCAGGCGCAGGTTCGACTTGTCGCGTTGGCCGAAGTCCCCCGCGTCGGCGTCGCGCGTGATGCGCAGGCGGCATTGCGCGCCATCGGGGTGATGCACTTCCAGCGCGAGGATGTGCTCGATGCCGAGCGGGCGCAGGTAGTCGCGGTAGACCTCGCTCTGCCGCCAGCGCTCGGTGCTGATCACGTCGCCGATCGAACAGACCTGCTCGGGCGGCAAGCCCTCGAAGGGATCGAGCGCGAAGAAATGCGTGTTCCAGGCCTGCTCGGCCTCCGCCATGTAGGCATCGGCCGAGAACACCACCGCGCCGCCAGCCTCGCGCGAGGGGAAGCGCAGCGTCAGCGAGACGTTCTGCGCCGCGAACAGCGCGCGCAGCCGGTCGAGGAAGGCCTGCCAGGGGCGCGCGCCGGTCAGCCCGACGTAGAGCGACTCGAGCAGGGAGCCGAGCTGCGCGACCGAGAGCGTCGCGCCGGCGCCGGGCTTGGGCTTGTGCGGCCTGTTCTGTGCCATCGATCCTCCTTCGCCGCGATCATAAAGCAAATGTAGGTCGCCATTCATGGCGACAGCAGCACCCGGGCAGGCACCAGTCGGCATGAATGCCGACCCACATGCGGGTCGGGCTTCGGCCCGGCAAAGCCGCGGCCAGAACGGCCAGTAATTGACGCGTTCGCCCATTCAGGCAGCCGGTGCTTGCCCGCTACGATCGTCGCACCCCGGATCGCCCGGGGGCATTCGACGCGACGTGCATGCGGAGGGTACATGGCATATCGGGTAATACAGTGGGGAACGGGGGCCGTGGGCACGCACACGCTGCGTGCGGTGCTGGACCATCCGCAGCTCGAGCTGGTCGGCCTCAAGGTCTACAACGAGACCAAGCTCGGGCGCGATGCCGGCGAGCTGGCGGACCGGCCGGCCACCGGGATCCGCGCCGTGCGCGAGATGGCGGAACTGCCACTGGCCCGGGCCGACTGCGTGCTCTACGTGCCGATGCAGCCCGACTACGACGAGATCGCCGTGCTGCTGCGCGCCGGCGTCAACGTGATCACCACCGCCGGCAACATGTACCCGCAGGCCTACGGCCAGGAGATCGTCGACAAGCTGCAGGGCGCCTGCCTCGCCGGTGGCAGCGTGTTCCACGGTTCCGGCATCAATCCCGCATTCATGAGCGACGTGCTGCCGCTGACGCTCTCGGGGCTGAGCTACCGCGCCAAGCAGATCATCGTGCAGGAAGTCTCCGACGTGGCGCACTACGCCAGTGCCGCGCCCGGGATCATGATGGACAACATCGGCTTCGGCAAAACGCCCGCAGAGGCGCTGCGCCCCGACAACCCGTTCATCGCGTGGATGAGCGCGTACTTTCGCGAATCGATGCAGATGATCGCCGATCACCTCGGCGTCACGCTCGAAGCCGTGGTGCCCAACCACGAAGTCGCGATCGCGCGCGAGCGCGTCGTGCTGTCGCCAGGCTGCGTGATCGAAGCGGGCACCGTGGCCTGCCGGCGCTTCGAGTGGGCGGGGATCGTCGACGGCAAGCCCGCCATCATCCTGCGCACCTACTGGAAGACCACGATGGACATCGAGCCGGCGTGGCCGATCGGCTCGGAGAAGGAAGTCGAGTGGACCATCACGATCGAAGGCACGCCGTCGTTCCAGTGCAAGGTGTCGACCTGCGCCAGCTACGACCCGGCCAGTCCGCGCTACAACCAGGGCGGCGAAGAGGCCGCGGTGATCGGCACCGGCATCCACGCGGTCAACGCTATTCCGTGGGTGTGCGCCGCGCAGCCCGGCATCCGCACCTTCCTGGACCTGCCGATCATCGGCAGTTTCGGCGCGCTGGCCTGAGCCGGCGTCGTTTCCCGCATTCATGCAACTCGCATCGAGGAGAGCAATATGGGCCTGATGGATCGTCTGCGCATCGACGGCAAGGTGGCAATCGTGACCGGCGCGGGTCGCGGCGTGGGCCGCGGCATTGCGCTGGCGCTGGCCGAGGGCGGCGCCACCGTGGTGTGCTCGGCGCGTACGCGCAGCGAGATCGACGACACCGTGCGCGAGATCACGGGCAACGGCGGGCGCGCGCACGCGATCACGGCCGACGTGATGCAGGAGAGCGAGCTGCAGGCCCTGGTCGATGCGACGCTGCGCGACTGCGGGCGGCTGGACATCGTGATCAACAATGCCGGCGGCAACGACTACAAGCCTTTCCTCGAGGTGAGCGCGCAGGAGTTCAGGCACCACTTCGACTGGAACACCACCTCGGCCTTCCTGCTGAGCCGCATCGCCACGCCGGCGCTGCTGGCTGCCGGTGGTGGCGCCATCCTCAACATCTCCTCGGGTGCCGGCCATATCGGCATCCGCGGCATGCTGTCGTACTGCGTGGCGAAGGCCGGGCTAGATCACCTGACGCGCAGCCTCGGCGAGGAGCTCGCGCCGAAGATCCGCGTCAACGGCCTCGCGCTCGGCGCGATCATGACGCCGGCGTTGCAGCACACCTTCGACATGGATGCGGGCTTTCGCGAGAAGCTGATCGAGAAGACGCCGCTGAAGAAGGTCGGCAACGCCACCGACATCGGTCTCGCGGCGCTGTTCCTGTGCTCGCCGGCGGGGGAGTACATCACCGGTGCAACCCTGAATATCGATGGTGGCCTGCAGGACACCAACCTGCCGTTCCGGCTCCCTGATCTGTAGGTCCGCATTTCGTGGGTCCGGCTTCAGCCGGACATTGATTCCGGATACGTTGCCGGGATGCCGGGATGCCGGGATGCCGGGATCGCTGTCCGTCGGC
>CAWFXU010000029.1:0-32103 GCA_963819895.1 uncultured Gammaproteobacteria bacterium | reverse complement strand
ACTCACCTGGCACCTGCACCCCGATCGCGCGATGCCCATGCACCTCGACCCGCCCGTCGCTCCCAGGGGTTCCTTTCACCGACGCCGCCGATTTCCGCCGCAACTTCCCCGACGGCCGCATAGGGTCCAACCCGGGGCTGGCCACCGCCGCGCACGGCAAGCGCATCTACGACGCCGCCGTGAACGACCTCAGCAACCAACTGCGCCACCTGGGCCGGCCCCGCCCGTCAAAAGGATCAAAAAGGGGACGGAGGGATTTAATCGTGATCAGCTTGTAACAATCCCGTGCAGCGAGCCAAGTGGACGCTCCGGCTCCAGTTCGCGAGAGTAAAGGATTGTGGACGGAATGATCATTTTGTGGATCTCCTCGCGATTCCCTTTTTGGTCCCCTTTCTGACTATCTCGTCGGGGGAGCAGCAGGCGTGGGCCTGGCGTGCCAGCGCTTCGTCGCGCGCAACGATACCGAGTGCGATGCCGGCGCCGCCCAGCAGCATGCCGACCAGCAGAATGAACAGGGTTTCCATGTACTACCTCCACCAACTCCAGGTACTGCCCGGGCCCGAGCCGCGACGCCATCGGCACCGCGCTGGCCTGTCCTTGGCCGTCGGCAACGCGCAACCCCCCGGCAGCGCGCTCCGTGCCCCGCATCCTTGCGCTGCTCAATACGCGAACGGTGGTGGTATGGATCAGCACGGCGCGCGACGCGCGCCGTGGTTCAGGTGCCTGCGGGACCCATCAGGAGCTCGGCCAGGCGCGCGCGGTGGTAGGGGCCGTCGCCCATCAGCATCTGGTTGTGGAGCTGGCGCTTGAAGTAGAGCTGCACGAAGCACTCCCAGGTGAAGCCGATGCCGCCGTGGAGCTGCACCGAGCGGCTCGAGCCGAAGGCCGCCATGTCGCTGGCACAGGCCTTGGCCATATGCGCCGCGCGCACCGTGCTCGCGGCGTCGTTGTCGATCGCGCAGGCCGCGTTGTAGACGTGCGAGCGCGCCGTGTCGATCTGCAGCATCAGGTTGACCAGCGGATGCTTGACCGCCTGGAAGAAGCCGATCGGACGGTCGAACTGCTGGCGCACCCTGGCGTACTCCGCGGTGGTCTGCAGCTGCCATTCGGCCGCGCCGCACATGTCGGCGGCGATCAGCGTCAGCAATGCCGGCTCGGCGGCGCGGATGACATCCGCCGCGGCACCCGCGGGCGCCAGCACGCTCTCGACGGCCACGCCGTCGAAGCGCACATGCGCCTGGTCGCGCGTGAGGTCGACGATCGAGTCGGCCACGACGTCCATGCCCGCGGCGCCCGCACGCACGAGGTACAGGCCTGCCTGGCCGTTCTCGAGCGCCGCGACCACGAACAGCTCCGCCTTGCGGGCGTCCTGCACGTACCACGCCGTGCCGTTCAGCCTGCCGCCGCTGACGCTGACATCACTCGCGGCGCCAACCCAGGCCCCGCGCCGGTTGGTGAGGGCGAGCGTGGCCGCCCGGCCCCCGGCTATTTCGGCCAGCACGGCGTCGGCCGCTTGCGTGCCGCAGGCCGCCAGCACATAGGTGGCGTGAAGGGTCGGCAGCAGCGGCGAGGGAAACGCCGCGCGTCCCGCCTCTTCCGCCAGCGCGGCCACCGCGACACAGGGCATGCCCAGGCCGCCGGCGCGCTCGGGTACCGCGAGCCCGGTCCAGCCGAGCTCGGCCATCTGTTGCCACAAGCCGCGGTCCCACGCGCACCCGGGTAGCGCATGCGGGATCCGGATTCGCCGCCACCAACCGGTGCAGGCGATCGGTGGGCATATTGCTCTGGAAGAACCGGCGCGCCGCATCGCGCAGCATCTGCGCTTCCTCACCGAAGCCGAAATCCCTTGGCATGGTCATGCTTGCACTCCTGTCATTCGCGAGGGTCGGTGCTCATTGTCCGGATGAATCCGGACCTACATCGTTTTCGTGAGGGTCGGCGTTCATTGTCCGGATGAATCCGGACCTGCGCTGTGCCGGGTCCCGCGGGTATTTCCGGATGAATCCGGAGCTACCTGGTTTTTGCGAGGCCGAGCACGCGCTCGCCGAGAATGTTGCGCTGCACCTCGCTCGTGCCCGCAGCGATCGTCATGCCGAAGGAATTGAGGTAGGCCAGCGGCCAGCGCCCGCTTTGCGGCGCGTTGGGGTCCGCCATGTAGAGCGAGCCGGCCGCGCCCTCGATATCGAGCGCCAGCGCCGCCGCGTCCTGCGACAGTTCGCTGATCACCAGCTTCCATTGCAGCGGGATGCGCATCACGTCCTCGACCAGCGCCGGCACCTGGGCACGCTTCTGGTTCAGCCTGAAGCCTTCCTCGCGGATCGCCAGCTGCATGATGCGGTCGCGGATCACCGGATCGTCGGCCGCGCAGGCGCCGTGGCGCCAGCTCTGGCGCGCCAGCTCTATCAGCCTGCTCGCGTTGCCCGTGTCCTCGTTTTCCCCGTCCCGGCGTCCGCCGGACTGCGGCGTCACCAGCGGGCCGGCGCCACGCTCGTGCATCAGCGTGGTCATCGCGACCGTCCAGCCCTTGCCGACCTCGTCGAGACGCATGCGGTCGTCGATCTCGAGGTCCTCGAAAATCACCTCGTTGAACCCGGTCTCGCCGGTGATCTTGATCAGCGGGCGCACCGTGACGCCCTTGCCCAGCGCCGACCTGATCGGCACCACGAAATAGCTGAGCCCGGCATGCTTGGCCGTCTTGTCGGTGCGCGCCAGCAGGATCATCCAGCTGGCGAAATGCGCCAGCGAGGTCCACACCTTGTGCCCGTTGATGATCCACTTGTCGCCGCGCGGCTCGGCGAAGGTCTGCACGCTCGCGAGATCCGATCCGGCGCCCGGCTCGCTGAAGCCCTGGCACCAGATCTCCTCGCCCGACAGCAGCTTCGGCAGCAGCTCGCGCTTGAGCTGTTCGGAACCGTGGTGATAGATCGTCGGCGCGGCCATGCCGAGGCCGATCACGTTGGGGAAATAGGGCGTGCCGACGCGCTGCATTTCCTCGTTGGCGATGCGCTGGCAATCGGTGCGTCCGCCGCCGCCGCACTCCACGGGGTAGTCGCAGCCGACCAAGCCGGCATCATAGGCGGCCTTCTGCCAGGCGCAGAGATAATCGAGCTGCTCGCGCGTCATGATCTCCAGCGCCGTCTGCGGCAGGCGCACCGGCGCGGGCGGCGGGACGTTCGCGCGCAGCCACTGCTGGCAGTGCGCGCGGAATTCGGTTTGTTCCGGAGCGTCCTTGCGGGCGGATGCGGACATGGTGATCAACCTCGGCAGCGGAATGGGACGGGCTGGCGCCACAGGGCGCGCGGGTACAGAGGGTGTCGCAAAAGGGCGCGCGACGTCGACCGAACGTTGCAGGAGTGCTCCATGCGCGCGATATTGCGGCCATGGGCCGCTCCTGCACCCGATCGTCGCGTCATCTCCGGTTACCGAAGCGCTTTGCGACACCCTCTACAGCAATTCATGCAGCGGCCAACCCGTCTGGACGCGGCGCGGCGGCAACCGCGCCGCGGAGCTCATTATTTGGCCTTGTACGCCTGCAGCGCGGCATTGAAGCGCGTGGCCACGTCGGTCTGTTCATCGACGGAGGCATTGTAGCTGGCGACGCGTGCGGCCTTCGCCTCCACCGCCTCCTCCTCGCCCGCCGCCTTGCCTTCCTCGTCCAGGCAGGCGAGGTAGGCCGTGCCGCTGGCCATGTAGGCCTTCACCGCGGCCTGCGCCGCCTTCATGTCCTCGAGCGTCGCCACGGCGCCATCGGGTATCGCCGGTGCGGCTTCACGGCTGCATTCCGCAGTCGCTGCGGCGGCAAAAAGGCTGAGGCTCAGGGTCAGGGCCGCCATAGGCAGACGCATCATGGTCATGTTCTCCAGGGTGGTTGTTCGGGCCGCCACGCGGCGGCGGCAAGACTCTAGCCGAGCAGGCCGACGGCTACAACCGTCCGTCGCGTCGCGGGCGAGCGCTCAGCGCTCGACCTGCCCGAGGTTGGCGTGGATCACGGCGCCGTTGATCACCGCGTTCTGCGCGCAGAAGCGGATCGTGCGCGCGATCTCCTCGGGCTCGATCAGGCGTCCGAAGGTCACGCCGCCCGCCAGCGCCTCCAGCACGTCGGAGGCGTGACCGACGTGGGCGCGCAGCATCTCGGTATCGGTGAACCCGGGACACACGCAGGCGGTGTGGATGCCGCGCCCGGCCAGGTCCTGGCAGGTCGCGCGCATCAGGCCGATCTGCGCATGCTTGGACACCACGTAGGCGCACGAGCCCGCCACCGCCTTCTCGCCCAGCGTCGAGCCGACGTAGACGATCGAGGAGCCGGCCCCCATGAGCGGGAGCAACAGCTGGTCGAGCTGCACGCAGGCGACCACGTTGACCTGCAGCGAGCGATGCAGCGCCGCGGCCTCCACGCTCGCGACGCTGTCCTTGGTCAGCAGGCCGGCGTTGTGCACCAGCGCGATCGTCGCGCTGCCCGCCACCGCGGCGCACACGGCCTCGCCCTGGCGCGCCGCCCAGTCCGACTGCGCGATATCGATGTCGAGCTGCACCGCGCCCGCCAGCGGGATGGGGCTGCGCGAGATGTTGACGACCCGGTAGCCCTCGGCCGCGAACAGCCGCGCCGTGGCCAGCCCTATGCCCTTGCTGCCGCCCGTGATCACCAGTGTCTTCATGGCTCAGTCCCTGCGCCAGTGGCTGGTGCCCCACTGCCCCGGGCCGGAGGAAACCTTGATGCCGACCTCGCGGATGTCGCGTCCGCCGATCAGCGCGCTGTCCTCCAGCAGCCGCTCCAGCAGGTAGCGCGCGTATTCCTCGACCGTCGAGTTGCGCACCGGCAGCAGCAGCGTGTCGCTGCGCGGGAAGAACAGCTCCTCGCCGGCGAACTCCACGCGAAACTGTGTCCCCTGCTCGTTGATGCGCAGGTGCGGCGAGAGCGCCGGCAGCAGCATGTACTCGTCGAGCGCGTCGCAGAGCCGCTCGAGCTTGTCCTTGAGGATGCGATAGCTGAAGCACATGCCGTTGTCACCCACCGGTGCGGTGATGCTCGCCGCCACCCTGAAGTTGTGGCCGTGCAGGCGTTCGCGCTCGGTGGCGGAGAAAATCGTGAAATGGGCGGCAGAGAACTTCATGTACTCCTTCGCCAGTTCGATCGTCGTCAGTTGTTCCAAGCCGGTATACTCCCGCTGCTGCCTGCTCTGGGCGACACTATAGCCGAGACCGTGCCGCCCCGCCGGTTTGCATCACGCCCGCCGAGCGGTCACCATCCGCGTGCCAGTCCAGGGGAGACCGATGCATGCGACTGCCAGCCGCGGTACTGGGGATCTGCGCCATCGCCTTCTGCGCCGGCGCCAGCGCGATCGAGCTCACCGTGCGCGACACCGCGGGCATGCCCGTGGCCAGCGCGATGGTCACGCGCAGCCCCGCCGGCACCGCAGCCACCGACACCTCCGACAACGGCTACCCGGAACCGGGGCGGGTGAACCAGGCTACGGCGCAGCTCACGCGCTTCAGCGACGCGGCGGGCAAGGTGCGTTTCGAGGCCACCGCCGGGCTGGTGAACCTGCGCGTGCGCAAGCCGGGCTATGCCGACACGCGCGTGCAGGGCATCCGCGGCGACGAGGCGCCCGAGCTGCTGCTCGCGCCGCAGACCGATCCTTTCGCGCTCGCGGAATCCAAGCCGTCGAACCTGTGGCTCTCTCTGCTCGACTTCGACGGCGATGCCCGCGCGCGCGAGCACTTCCTGCTGCACTGCGCGTTCTGCCACCAGCAGGCCTCGCCGTTCATGCGCAAGCCCCGCTCGCGCGAGGAATGGCGCGACGTGATCGACCGCATGAACCGCTACGGCGCGCAGATGGCGCACGAGTTCCGCCAGCCCCTGGCGCGCTACCTGAATGCGCGCTTCGAGGCGATCCGCGCCCACCCCGAGCTGCTGCCGGACTTCGAGCCGTGGGAGCCGCACCTCGCCGGCGTCGAGATCACCGAGTGGCCCATCGGCGATTCGCTGTCGCAGATGCACGACTTCCTGCTCCACCCGAACGGCATGGTCTACGTCGGCGACAATCTGATGGACCGCATCTACGAGCTCGACCCGCTGTCGGGCGAATACCGGGTCTACCCCATCCCGCACGCCGACGGCGCGCCGCTCGGCGGCATCCTCGGCAACCGCTTCGCGGCGGGCTACCCGAAGGTAGAGAACTACCTGGGCGTGCACTCCTTCGCGCTGTCGCCGACCGACGGGCACGTCTTCATCACGCCCTCGATGGCGCAGTCGCTGCTCGAGTTCGACCCGGTGAGCAAGCGCTTCACGGAATGGAAGATGGACGAGGGCTTCTATCCGCACACCATCCGCGTCGACGCCAGGGATCGCGTCTGGTTCACGCTGGCATTGAGCAACCAGGTGGCGATGTTCGATCGCGCGACGAAGGAATTCAGCTACTTCGACCTGCCGCCGCGCAGCCTGCGCGAGCGCGTGGTGAGCGCCGTGGTGAAGTGGCGTCTGGGACGCGGCGACGTCAGCGAACCGCCCGAGTACGACTGGGACAACACCGGCTTCCCGATGCCCTACGGCATCGACATAGCACCCGACGGCACGGTATGGGTGGCGCGCCTCTATGCCGGCGACATCGTGCGCATCGATGCGGATTCGGGCGAAACGCAGGCCATCCCCGCGCCATTCACCGGAGCGCGCCGCCTGCGCTGCGATGCCGCGGGCAATCCCTGGATCACGGGCTTCTCCTCGGGCCTGATCGCACGCTACGACGTCGCGCAGCACCGCTTCGACACCTGGCCGCTGCCGGTGACGAGCGAAACGCCCTACGCGCTGAACGTGGACCGCGCGCGCGACGTGGTGTGGGTCAACGGCAACCAGTCCGACACGCTGCTGCGCTTCGACATTGCGAGCGAGACGTGGAAAGTCTATCCGCTCGCGCGCTACCGCTCGTTCACGCGCGACATCGAGATCGACGAGGACGGCGCGGTCTACACCAGCGTGTCGAACTTCCCGGCGTGGCAGATCGAGGACGCACAGCCGACCCTGGTGCGCCTGCAGGATGCGGGCGCCAATCTTGCGAGTCCGTAATGCCCGCGCGCTTTACTCCGCGACGAGGCGCGGCGTAGATTGCGGCTCCTTTTCACTTCCCGGCAGGGTCCCGACATGGCAAGCGTAGAGCTCCCGACACCGGTCAAGATCACCGAACTCCCCGAGACCCCGCTCACCTCGGGGCACATCAACCACCACGACCTGCCGTGGGTCGAGCAGGGCGGCGGCATCGAGATGAAGCTGCTGCGCGTGTCCGACGACACCGGGCACTGGATCAGCATGAACCGCTTCCAGCCCGGTGCGCAGCTGCCGCCGCATCGCCACAGCGGCGGCGTGTTCGCGTTCACGATCTCGGGCACCTGGGGCTACCTCGAGAGCGACTTCCTCTCCACCGCGGGCTCCGTGGTGCGCGAGCCCGCCAACACCGCGCACACGCTGTACGTGCCCGCCGATGCGCAGGAACCGGCCGTGGTGATCTTCTTCATCGACGGTAGCCTGGTGCACTACCTGCCCGACGGCAGCATCTGGGGCATCTCGGACGGGCACACGCAGATCGCCGACTACATCGCGCTGGCGCAGGCGCAAGGACACCCGGTCACGCGTGACATGCTGCTGAAGTGAATCGCAGCATGAGCCTGCCCGCCATCGAGCTCTACGATCCCGACGTCTACGCGGTGGGCGTGCCGCACGAGCAGTTCCGCTGGCTGCGCCAGCACGCGCCGGTCTACTGGCACCAGCACCCGGACGGCGGCGGCTTCTGGCTGGTGAGCCGCCATGCCGACGTGGTCGCGGTCTCGCGCGACCACCGTTCGTTTTCCTCCGAGCGCGGCTTCGTGATGATCGACGATCTCGCGGCCGACATCCTCGCGGACACGCAGGGACAGCTGCTCGGCATGGATCCGCCGCGCCACGGTCCGATCCGTCGCGTCGTGATCGAGCGCTTCACGCAGCGCATGCTCGAGCAGCTCGAGCCGCGCGTGCGCGCCATCACGCGCGGCATCTTCGCCGCGGCGCGCGAGAAGTCCGACTGCGACTTCGTCTACGACGTCGCCGGCGAGCTGCCCACCGCGGTGATCTGCACCATGCTCGGGGTGCCCGGGGACATGTGGCACCAGGTGCGCGAGTGGTCGGACAAGAGCACCTCGGCCTCGGACCCGGACATCGGCTGCAGCCCCGCGGAGCAGCGCCAGGCCGGGATCGCGATGGGGATGTACGGCTACTCGCTGGCGGCCGAACGCAAGGACCGCGGCGGCGACGACCTGATCTCGCTGCTGGTGAACGTGGAGGTCGACGGGCACAAGGTCACCGAGGCGGAGTTCGCCTCGCTGTTCCTGCAGATCACGGTGGCCGGCAACGAGACCACGCGCGCGCTGATCGCCACCGGCATGCACGAACTGATGCAGCGCCCGGGGCTGTATCGCGAGCTGGAGACCGATCCCGCGCTGCTGCCCGCGGCCATCGAGGAGATGCTGCGCTGGAGCACGCCGCTGCACCACTTCCGCCGCACCGCGACGCGCGACTGCGAGATCGCGGGTCAGCCGGTGCGCGAGAACGAGCGCGTGGTGCTGCTGTACACGTCGGCGAATTTCGACGAGGCGGTGTTCGCCGATCCGATGCGCTTCGACATCCGCCGCAACCCGAACCCGCACCTCGCCTTCGGCCACGGCATCCACCTGTGCCTGGGCGCTAACCTGGCGCGGCTGGAAGCGCGGATCTTCTTCGAGGAGTTCTTCCGCCATTTCACCGGCATCGAGGCCACCGGCGAAGCGCGGCGCATCCGCTCCAACCTCGTGAACGGCCACAAGTACATGCCGGTGCGTCTGCATCCGCGCACCTGAGGAGAGCATCACGACATGCGCGCCATCGTCTGCAGCGAATACGGTCCGCCTTCCGCCCTGGTCCTCAGCGAGTTGCCCGACCCCCAGCCGGGACCCGGGCAGGTGCTGGTGCGCATCCACGCCGCCGGCGTGAACTTCGTCGATGCGCTGCTGATCGGCGGCAGGTACCAGATCCGTATCCCGCCGCCCTTCGTGCCCGGTGGCGATTGCGCGGGAGTGGTGATTGCGAGCGGCGCAGGCGTCACGGATTTCGCACCGGGCGACCGCGTGCTGGCCAGCCCCGGCATCGGCGCCTATGCCGAGCTGATCACGCTGGCGAGCGCGCAGCTCGCGCGCATGCCGGCGAACATGGATTTCGCCGGCGCGGCGGTGTTCCTGCAGGCCAATGCCACCGCGTACTTCGCGCTGGTGAACCGCGGCGGTCTGAAGGCCGGCGAAACGCTGCTGGTGCTGGGCGCGGCCGGCGGCACCGGTGCCGCCGCGGTGCAGGTGGGCAAGGCGCTGGGCGCGCGCGTGATCGCCGCCGCCTCGAGCACGGAGAAGCTCGCGGCCTGCCGCGCGCTGGGAGCCGATGTGCTGATCGATTACGCCGCCCAGGACCTGCGCGCGGAGCTCAAGGCGGCCACCGGCGGGCGCGGCGTCGACCTGGTGTTCGACCCGGTCGGCGGCGCGCTGGCCGAGCCGGCGCTGCGCTCCTGCGCCGAGAACGGGCGCTACCTCGTGATCGGTTTTGCCAGCGGCGAGATCCCGAAGCTGCCGTTCAACCTGCCGCTGCTGAAGAGCTGCCAGGTGGTGGGGGTGGACTGGGGCGGCTTCGCGGGGCGCCATCCGCAAGCCGGACGCGCGGTGACCGATGCGGTGCTCGCGCTGTATGCGCAAGGCCGGCTCACCGATCCGCCGCTGGCGCACTACCCGCTGGAGCGCACCGCGGACGCCATCGCGGACCTGGCCGCGCGGCGCATCGCCGGAAAATGCGTGATCGACGAGGTCGGCATTCACGCCGACGGGTGCTGCCGCGCGCATGAATCGCGGACCCACAGTCGGCATTCATGCCGACAGGCGATTTCAGAAGCGCATCTCCGGCACCTCGCCGGGCACGATCAGCTTTCCGGCCGTCTTCGCACGGATCTCCTCGACGCTGACGCCCGGCGCGCGCTCGCGCAGCACGAAGGCGCCGTCCTCGATCTCGAGCCAGGCGAGATCGGTGAGCACCTGGCGGATGCAGCCCTTGCCGGTCAGCGGCAACGTGCAGGTGTCGAGCAGCTTCGAGTTACCGGCCTTGTCCGCGTGCGTCATGATCACGATGATGTTGCGCGCCGCGGCCACCAGGTCCATCGCACCGCCCATGCCCTTCACCAGCTTGCCGGGCACCATCCACGAGGCGATGTCCCCGTTCACGTCGACCTCGAAGGCGCCGAGCACCGTGAGGTCCACGTGGCCGCCGCGGATCATCGCGAAGGATTCCGCCGAGGAGAAGATCGCCGCCCCCGTGATGGCGGTGACCGTCTGCTTGCCGGCATTGATCATGTCGGCGTCGACCTCGTCCTCGCTCGGGAACGGACCCATGCCGAGCAGGCCGTTCTCGGACTGCA
Source organism: uncultured Gammaproteobacteria bacterium (assembly GCA_963819895.1). Classification (GTDB taxonomy): domain Bacteria; phylum Pseudomonadota; class Gammaproteobacteria; order Pseudomonadales; family UBA5518; genus UBA5518. Next base: position 21,652 of record CAWFXU010000029.1, on the reverse strand, counting down.
GCATCACGTTCACACCCTCGGGGATGTAGTTCGCGACCAGCGTCGGGATGCCGATGCCGAGGTTCACGTAGTAGCCGTCCTGCAGTTCGCGCGCGACGCGCTGCGCCATCTGTTCGCGGGTGAGTGCCATGGCTTCAGCCTCCCTTGGCGCGCACGGTGCGCTGCTCGATGCGTTTCTCGAAGCTGCCCTTGATCACGCGGTTCACGTAGATGCCGGGGGTGTGGATCTGGCTCGGCTCCAGCGCGCCGGGCTCGACGATCTCCTCGACCTCGAGCACCGTGATGCGCCCGGCGGTCGCGGCCATCGGGTTGAAGTTCTGCGCCGTGTGACGGTAGATCGCGTTGCCGTAGCGGTCGGCCTTCCAGGCCCTGACGATCGCGAAGTCGCCGGTGATGGCCTCCTCGAGGATGTACGGGCGCCCGTTGAACTCGCGCACCTCCTTGCCCTCGCCCACCGGCGTGCCGTAGCCGGTCGCGGTGAAGAAGGCGGGAATGCCGGCGCCGCCGGCGCGCATCTTCTCGGCCAGCGTGCCCTGCGGCGTCAGCTCGACCTCGAGCTCGCCGCTGAGAAACTGCTGCTCGAACAGCTTGTTCTCGCCGACGTAGGAGGAAATCATCTTCCGGACCTGCCGGTCCTCGAGCAGGATGCCGAGCCCGAAGCCGTCGACGCCGCAGTTGTTCGAGACCACCGTGAGGTCGCGCACGCCCATCCTGCGGATCTGTGCGATCAGCCCCTCCGGAATGCCGCAGAGCCCGAAGCCGCCCGCGATCACGGTCATGCCGTCACGCAGGCCCGCGAGCGCCTCGTCGTAGGTCTTCACCACCTTGTCGAAACCTGCCATGGCCTGTGGCCCTCCTGCATGTCATCCGATCGCCGTTGCCGATCGTGCCGCAGGCTTTTATATTTAGCAAATTGATTCTTTCAAGCAATTGATAGCTTTGTTAAATGAATATCACGATCAAGCAACTCAAGGCCTTCGTGGCGGTGGCACAGACGCGCAGCTTTGCCGACGCCTGTGCCGCGCTGCACCTGTCGCAGCCGGCGCTCAGCATCGCGATCCGCAATCTCGAACAGGCCGTGGGCGGCACGCTGTTCGCGCGCACCACGCGCTCGATCGCGCTGTCGCCCGAAGGCGAGGCCTTCCTGCCGCTGGCGCAGCGGCTGCTGCGCGACTGGGACAGCGCCTTCGGCGATTTGCGCGAACTCTTCGGCAAGCAGCGCGGCAAGCTGATCGTGGCGGCGATGCCTTCCTTCGCATCCAGCCTGCTGCCCGGGGTGCTGCTCGCCTTCCACCGCCAGTACCCGAACATCAACATCAGCGTGCAGGACGTGGTGGCCGAAAACGTCGTGGCAATGGTGCGCGAGGGGCGCGCCGAGCTCGGCGTGAGCTTTGCCCCGCCCGCCACCGGCGAACTGCTGTTCGAGCCGCTGTTCATGGACCACTTCGTCGCGGTACTGCCGCGCGGTCACGAGCTGCTGCGCCAGCGCAGCCTGCGCTGGCGGCAGCTGCAGCCCTACCCGTTCATCGCGCTGCAGCACCCCTCGAGCATTCGCGAGCAGATCGAGCAGTTCCTGGACGAGGAGTCGCTGCAATTGCCGGTACGCATGGAGAGCCACCAGCTCGCGACCATCGGCCGCATGGTCGCCGCCGGGCTCGGGCTGAGCGTGGTGCCGGCGCTGTGCACCGGCCCGATGGAAGAGATGGGCAACGTATGCCGCCGCCTCAGCGGCCCGAACATCGCGCGCGCCGTCGGCATCCTGAGCCACCGCCGGCACCCCCTGTCCGCCGCCGCCGAAGCCATGCGCGCCTGCCTCCTCACCCGCTTCCCCCCTCGAAAAGGGGACCAAAAAGGGGACGGAGGGATTTAATTTTGATCAATCTGTCATATTTTCTGGCCCGCACGTGAGTGAACACTTCGACGGGATTTGCTGTGAGAGGCGAGAATCTGGCGCAACTGATCATTTTTTAATCCCTCCGTCCCCTTTTTGGAGGAGGGGTTTGAGGGCGGGTTTGAGGACCTTGCCCATGGCGTTGCGCGGCAGCGAGCCGACGATGGCGAGGCGGCGCGGGAGCTTGTAGCCCGACAGCTTGCCGGCGCACCAGGCGCTCAGCGCCTCGAGGTCGAGCGACGCGCCCTCGCGCAGCACCGCCGCCACCGCGATGATCTCGCCCCAGGTCGGATCCTCGAGCCCGAACACCGCGCATTCGCGGATTGCGGGGTGTGCGAGCAGCACGTTCTCGATCTCCAGCGCCGAGATCTTGTAGCCCCCGGACTTGATGATGTCGACCGACTGCCGCCCCATGATGCGGTAGTAGCCGCGCTCGCGCACCGCCACGTCGCCGGTGCGGAACCAGCCGTCGACGAAGCTCTTCGCGGTGGCCTCGGGGTTGTTCCAGTATTCGCGGAAAACGCCCGGACCACGCACCCAGATCTCGCCCGGCTCGTCTTCCCCGGCCACTGGCGCGCCCTCCTCGGTCACCAGCTTCACCGCCACCCCGGGCAGCGGCAGGCCCACGCTGCCCGGCCGGCGCTCGCCGTGCAGCGGGTTCGACAGGGCCATGCCGATCTCGGTCATGCCGTAGCGCTCCAGCAGGCGCTGCCCCGTGAGCTCCTCCCAGCGCGCGTGCACGTTGGCCGGCAGCGCCGCCGAGCCCGACACCATCAGCCGCATGCGCCCGAACGCCGCGCACAGCCGATCGCGTTCCACGTCCTCCATCTGCTCCAGCGCCTGGATCAGCTTCACGTAGATGGTGGGCACCGCCATGAACACGCTGTAGGCGCCCGCCGCGACGCGTTCGAGCACCGCCTCCTGGCGAAAGCCGTCGAAAGGCTCGACGCAGGCCCCGCTCCACAGCGCGCAACTCATGACGTTGATGATCCCGTGCACGTGGTGCATCGGCAGGAACAGCGGGATGCGGTCGTCCGCCTGCCACTCCCAGGCCTCGACCAGCGTGCGGATCTGCGCCTCGATCACGCCGTGCGTGGACACCACGCCCTTGGGCTTGCTGGTGGTCCCGCTGGTGAACACGATCATCGCGCGCCGCTCGGGTCCCAGCGCCGGCAGCGCACCATCGCCGGCGCCCTGCAGCGAATCCAGCGCCTCGCACGCGACGCCCAGCGCCGCGCAGGCCGCGGCCAGCGCCGCCCCGGGTTCCCCGCGCACGATCACGCGCCGTATGCCCGCGGTGCGGAGCATGTGCTCGATCTCGCCCGCGGCCGCGCCCGCGTTCAGCGCCAGCGCGATGCCGCCCGCGCGCCAGATGCCCCACTGCGCGGCCGCGTACTCCGCTCCCGCGGGCAGCATGAAGGCGATGCGCTCCTCCGCCAGATCAGCGCCTCCGGCGAGCAGGGCCTGCGCGATCGCCGCCGAGCGCTGCAGCAGCGCCGCATACGAGGTATCGCCCGCCGGGGTGCGAAACGCCGTGCGCGCGCCGTGCGCACCGGCGCGGCGGAACAACTCGATCATCGGGCACCTCGACGCGGCAGTGACGGGCCCGTATACCGAAGCGGCGCAGGCGCCGTCAACCGGCCGGCGCCACCACGGAGCGCGCCTGGGGCATAATTGCCGCGGCGCGGTTGCCGGATGCGGCCGCGCACACCACAGCAGGGAGTTTTGCATGAGCGTGCAGCGACGCACCAAGATCGTGGCCACGCTGGGGCCGGCCAGCAGTACCGAGCAGACCATCGCGGCGCTGATCGACGCCGGCGTGGACGTGTTCCGCCTGAACTTCTCGCACGGCCAGGTCGAGGACCACCGCGCACGCGCCGGGCTGGTTCGCCTGCTGGCGGCACGCGCGGGCCACGAGGTCGCACTGCTCGGCGACCTGCAGGGACCGAAGATCCGCATCCGCAGCTTCCGCGACGGCGCGGTCGAGCTCGGCGACGGTGCGCCCTTCACGCTCGATTGCGAGCTGCCCGACGCCGCCGGCGACGAGAACGCCGTGGGCGTGGACCTCGCGAGCCTGCCCGAGAGCGTCACTCCCGGCGACGTGCTGATCCTGGACGACGGCCGCATCAGCCTCACCGTGGTCGCGGTGCGCGGACGGCGCGTGGAGTGCGCGGTGCGCATGGGCGGGCGGCTGTCGAACCGCAAGGGACTCAACCGCCTCGGTGGCGGGCTCTCGGCGCCCGCGCTGACCGATCGCGACTGCCGGGACATCGAGCATGCGGCGGAGCTCGGACTCGATTACCTCGCGGTGTCGTTCCCGCTGAGCGCGGCCGACATCGAGCACGCGCGCAGCCTGCTGCAGGCAACCGGCTGCCAGGCGCGCATCATCGCGAAGATCGAGCGCGCCGAGGTCGTGCACGACGAGCAGGTGCTGGACGCGATGATCCTCGCTTCCGACGGCATCATGGTCGCGCGCGGCGACCTCGGCGTGGAGGTCGGCGACGCCGAGCTGATCGGCATCCAGAAGCGGCTGATCCGCAAGGCACGACGCGCCGACCGCGTGGTGATCACGGCGACCCAGATGATGGAATCCATGGTGCACAACCCGATCCCGACGCGCGCCGAGGTGTTCGACGTCGCCAACGCCGTGCTCGACGGCACCGACGCGGTGATGCTCTCGGCGGAGACCGCCAGCGGCAGGTATCCGGTGGAAACCGTGACGTCGATGGCCTCGACCTGCCTCGGCGCCGAGACCTACCCCGACGTGCGCCGCTCGCAGCACCGCATGGACCGCGAGTTCTCGCGCGTCGACGAGACCATCGCGATGGCCGCCGTCTACGCCGCGAACCATCTCGAACGGGTTGCCGGCATGGTCTGCCTGACCGAATCGGGGACGACCGCGCTGCGCATGTCGCGCCTCAGTTCCGGCCTGCCGATCTACGCGCTGAGCCGCCACCCGGAAATCGTGCGCCGCATGTGCCTGTATCGCGGCGTGCGCCCCATCCTGTTCGACTACACCGTCTGCGCTGCCGGCGAGGTCGCGCAGGAAGCGGTGAACGAATTGCAGCGCCGCGGACTGGTCCGCAGCGGTGAGCGGCTGATCCTGACGCGCGGCGACCTGCTCGGCGTCGGCGGCTCGACGACCACGCTGAAGATTGTCGAACTTTGAACCCGCAAGCGACAAGCCAACCCATGACGCTCGAACACCACCGCGACCTCGCGCACGAATTCCCCGAACTGAAACAGCGTGTACACGACCTCAAGACCGGGAGCGCCGGAGTTCCGCCGCCTGTATGCGCAGTACGAGGCACTGGACAACGAGGTCCACCGGATCGAGCAGCAGATCGAAACGCCCTCCGATGCCTACACCGAGGACCTGAAGCATCGCCGCGCGCACCTGAAGGATCGTCTCTATGGCCTGCTGACCGGCCGCATCCATGTGACACCCGACACCGAGGAGTACGTGGTGCGCCACAAGTTCCGTCAGCCGGTGGACCACGGCGAAGTGTCACGCGCGTGGAGCGAACAGGGTTGCAACTGCCTGACCCGCACCGATCCTCCCGGCCAGGACTGGCGCGACGTGGCCCATGGCAGTGACGAGGTGCTCGTGGTCATCGAGGGCGGCCTGGAGGTGGAGATGCACGGCGTGCGTTACGCCCTGCAGCCGGGCGATGAAATGTTCATCCCCCGCGAGGCGCCGTACCGGATACGCAATGCGGCGATGCAGGAAACCCGCTGGTTCCATGGCCACGACTGAGGGCCCGGGAAGCTATCCCGGAGATTCGGCGGGAGCACTGGCCGGCCGGGCCAGGAAAAAAACCACGGCGTTGCGCACCTTTACCGCACTGTCCTCGCTCTGCTGGAGCAGGCGCAGGAATCGCTCGGCGACCGCTTCCTCTGCGCGCAGGGACTGCGCCCGCCACTGGAGGTAGATGTCCCGCGCCCTGCCTTCGTCGCCCCCGGACTCCGCGACCGCCCTGGCCCAGAGTTCCGGGCGAACGTCGCCCAGCGCCATCTCCTTGTGCGCCATCCAGTGCAGGTATTCACCAAAAAGGCGGTGATTGATCTCGCTCGAGTTCATCGGGCGCCGGATTCCGTTGCGGGTGATGCCGCCGGAGGCCCTCGGGCTCGTCCGCGACACCGTCTAGATACCAGATCGACCCGTGCCCGTCATGACCCAAACAGGCCACAAACGCAGCGGGTGACAGGCAAGCGACGACGGCGGACCGGTCGTGACAGGCGGGCACGCGGGAGCCCGATCGACCGCCCGGATCAGTACCGGGCGATCGACATCGGGCAGGTGCCGAGGTTGAGACCGCGCAAGCTTCGCGCGGGGGTATGGCCGAGCCGGCGACTGTTCCCTAGGGCTTGTCCGCGCTCACCGCCCACATCGCGTAGTAGGAGTGCGCGCCGCCGAAGGCGTGGCCGATCGCGAGCCGCGCACCGTCGACCTGGTGCTCGCCGGCCATGCCGCGCACCTGCAGCGCCGCCTCGCCGAAGCGCAGCATGCCCGAGGCGCCGATCGGGTTCGACGACAGCACGCCGCCCGAGGGGTTGATCGGGATGTCGCCGGTCATCGCGGTGGCGCCGGCCTCGGTGAGCTTCCAGCCCTCGCCCTCCTCGCAGATGCCGAGCGCCTCGAGGTACATCGGCTCGTACCAGCTGAACGGCACGTAGAGCTCGGCCACGTCGATCTGCTTGCGCGGGTTGGTGATGCCGGCCTTGGCGTAGACGTCCCTGGCGCAGGCGATCAGCGACTGCGGGCGGACGTTGTCCTTGCCGGCGTACATGGTTCCGTCGGAGCGCGTGGAGGAGCCGAGGATCCACGCCGGCTTGTTCGGCGCGCGCAGCGCGAGCTCCTCGTTCGCGATCACCAGCGCGCAGGCGCCGTCCGACGAGGGGCAGCTCTCGAGGAAGCGCAGCGGCTCCCACAGCATCGGCGACTGCTGCACCATCGCCAGGTCGATGTTCGGGATCTGCAGGTGCGCATACGGGTTCCGGCAGGCGTTCAGGCGGTCCTTCACCGCGACCATGCAGCCGATGTGATCCGGCGCCTTGTACGTCTCCATGTACTGGCGCATGTACGGCGCGAAGAAGCCGCCCGCGCCCGCGTTCACGTGCGGCACGAAGGGCATGCGCGGCGACAGCGCCCACGTCGCGTTCGATTCCGACTGCTTCTCGAAGGTCACCGTCAGCACGCGGTTGTAGCGGCCGCTCTGCACGTAGTTGGCCGCGACGATCGCGGTGGAGCCGCCCACGCTGCCCGCGGTGTGCACGCGGATCACCGGCTTGCCGTTGCCGCCGAGCGCATCCGTGAGGTACAGCTCGGGCATCGTCATGCCCTCGAACATGTCCGGCGCCTTGCCGAGCACCAGCGCGTCGATGTCCCGCCATTCGCAGCCGGCGTCCGCCAGCGCGCGCTCGGCCGCCTGGCGCACCAGCCCGGCGATCGAGACGTCCTTGTGCTTGGATTTGTGTTTGGTCTGGCCGACTCCGACCACTGCCACGCGATTTGCCATGCTCAAGCCTCCAGTACCGCGACCAGGTTCTGCTGCAGGCAGGGCCCCGAGGTCGCATGCGCCACGCCGCGATCGGCCTTGCCACCCATGATCTGCGCAGCCACGTAGCCGATGCGATCCAGGCCCGCCGCCATCATCGTGTTGCCCGCGAGCGCTCCGCCCGAGAGGTTCACGGGCACGGAGTCCTTCAGCCCGAGCTCGCGCCGCAGGATGATCTCCTGGTGGCTGAACGGCGCGTGCAGCTCCGCAAGGTCGACCTTGCCGCGCGCGACACCGGCCTTCTCGCCGGCGATCCGCGTCGAGGGCGAGCGCGTGAGATCGCGCGCGCCGATGATGCCGGTCTCCATGCGGTGATCGATGCCGCGCACCCAGGCCGGGCGCTTGCAGTAGCGCGCGGCCGCGTCCGCGGAGGCGATGATCATCGCCGAGGCGCCGTCGGTGATCGGCGGGCAGTCGTGCCGGCGCAGCGGCGAGACGAAGGTGGGCTCGGCCAGCAACTGCTCTATTCCGGGATTGCCCTTGAGCTGCGCGTTCGGATTGGACTGCGCGTTGGCGCGGCTGCGCGCCACCACCTCCGCCATGTCGCGCTCGCCGATGACACCGCTGTCCAGCATCGCGCGCGCCTGCAGCGCCGCGAGGCTGATCGAGTCGGGCCACAGCGGCACGTGGTAGTAGGGATCGAGCTGCAGCGACATCACGGTGCGCAGCTCGCCCGGCGAGGACTTGCCGAAGCCGTAGACCAGGCAGAGATCCGCCTCGCCGATCCAGACCTTCAGCAACGCCTCGTAGAGTGCCCACGCGGCATCCATCTCGACGTGCGACTCCTTGATCGGAGGCACCGTCGCCAGCGCCGACAGCCCCTCGACGAAGGCGAAGGCCGCGCCCTGCAGGTAGTCGCAGCTGCCGGAGCAGGTGAAATCGATGTCCTTCTGCGTCACGCCGACCTGCGCCATCACGTCGCGCACGACGGGCATGACCAGCTCGCTTTCGTTGGCCGCGCCGGCGTAGCGCCGCTGCGGGCCCTGTACGTATCCGATGATCGCTGCGTCACGCATGCTTCATGCTCCCTCGACCGGCTTGAACCAGGCGATGTTCTCGAAGGTGTAGTCCCATTCCTCGCGCGGCTTCCAGACCGCCTGCACGCGCATGCCGACGTGGACCTTTTCGGTCGGGATCTCGCTGACCAGGTGCAGGCAGGCCATGTCGGTGCCGTCGAGCAGGATGTTGGCCGCGATGAACGGTGGCTTGATCGGGTTGCCGGGGATCGGGATGTGCACGATCGTGAAGGATTCGATCACGCCCTGGTCCGACACGTGGACTTCTTCCTCGGTCGGTATGCCGCAGCGCGAGCAGGAGCCGCGCGGGGGCACGTAGACGCTGGCGCAGGAGGGGCAGCGCTGCCCCATGATGCGCCCCTCGCGGATGCCGGCCAGGAAGCGCGAAAGTGCGGCTCCGGCGGTGAATTCGTATTGCAGGTAGATCGGCACCTCGATGCCGGTCACCGGTTCGCGTGCTTCAGTCATCGCTTGTCCCTCCTCAGGCCGGCTCGAAGCAGGCAATGTCGGTGATCGATCCGCGCCGCTCGGCAGCCCAGCGCACCTTGACGCGCATGCCGCTGCGCATCGCGGACTCCTCGCCGGCATCGACCACGTGCAGCATCGGCACATCGGCGCCGTCGAGCTTCACCAGCGCGAACGCAAACGGGTGCTGGAGCACGTGGTGCGTCGTCGGCTGCTTCACCCAGCACCAGGTGGTCACGGTGCCCGTGTCGGCGACCGGCACCAGCTCATCCAGCGCGGCGCAGCTCACCGGGTCGAACTCCGCCGGCGGCACGATCACGCTGCCGTCCGAGCCGCGCACGCCGGTGATGCGCCCCTCGCGCAGCTCGGTGAGGAAGCGCCCGATCAGTGGCCCGGTCGAACGCGTGTAGGTGTAGCCAAGCTCGAAGGGCTTGGTGAGGATCTCCGGCTGGTTCGCCATTTATCGTTCTCCTCGAACAACGGTGAAGCCGCATGGTGCACGCTCGCGCGACGGCTGGCTATGGCATCGCCGCGCTCCCGGCGCTGACAAAATTAATCAGTCGCAATCTTCGGCACAGGCGACGCAGCCGCGTTTATAGTCCAGCGCATCGCATTGCAACATTACAAAGGATTCACCCGCGTGAAGGCACTCGTCATCGGCGGCACCGGCCCCACCGGACACCACATCGTCAACGGCCTGCTCGCACGCGGATACACGGTCGAAATCCTGCACCGCGGCACGCACGAGATCGACGAGATTCCGCCCGAGGTCGTGCATCACCACGCCGATCCCTACGACCCCGCCGTGCTGCGCGACTTCTTCGACACGCGCCGCTACGCGCTGTGCGTGGCGACCTACGGCCGGCTGCGCGCCATCGCGCAGGAAACCGCGGGCAAGGTGGAGCGTTTCATCTCGGCCGGCGGCGTGCCCGCCTACCGCGGCTACATGCACCCGGCGGCATTCGAACCGGCTGGCCTGCCGGTGCCCACCGGCGAGGATGCCGCCAAGGTGCGCGGACCGCGAGGACGACGACAAGGGCTGGCGCATCCTGCGCACCGAGGAGGCGGTGTTCGAATGCCATCCCGGTGCCACGCACATCCGCTATCCCTACGTATACGGCCGCCACCAGCCCATTCCCTGCGAATGGCCGATCGTGCGCCGCATCCTCGACGGGCGTCCGTTCATCATCCTGCCCGACGGCGGCCTCACGCTGCATCACATGGGCTACGCGGCCAACGTCGCGCACGGCATGCTGCTCGCGGTGGACCGGCCGGAGAATGCGCGCGGGCGCATCTACAACTGCGCCGACGACGAGGCGCTGACGCTGCGCCAGCGCACCGAGATCATCGCCGCCGCGCTGGGGCGCCCGATCGAGATCGTCTCGATGCCGTGGGAACTCGCCGTGCCGGCGCGCCCGCTGGTGATGCAGCCGCTCACCACGCACCGCGTGCTGGACACGTCGCGCATCCGCGTCGAACTGGGCTACACCGACCTGGTGCCGGCGCGCGAGGCGCTGGCGATCACGGCGCGCGAACTGGCGGCGACAACCGCCGGCGCGCGGCGGCATCGAGGAAATGGTGCTGCAGGATCCCTTCGACTACGGCGCCGAGGACCGCCTGCGCGACGCCTGGGAAAGCGCACTCGCGGCGATGCCGCAGATCGCATTCAGCACGGAGCCCGGCTACACGATGTCCTACAGCGGACCCGGCGGGCGGGCGCGCTCGAACCAGACCTTCACCGGGTAGATCTGGCTTGTGGGTCGGGCTTGTGGGTCGCCATTTATGGCGACACCAGCCTGCATGTCGGCCGCAGCCTTCAGGCATGCACCAGTCGGCATGAATGCCGACCCACCAGGACCTGAGCCGCCGGGGATCACATCGGCCGCACGATCATGTTCACCCACGGCTCGAGCCGTGACATGAGCGGCTGCGCGAGCGCAAGCACGCCGAAGATCGCGAACATCAGCGCCGCCACGCGATGCATCCAGGCCCGCGGCACGCGCGAGAGCAGCGTGCTGCCCACCACCACCCCGAGCAGCGACACGCTCCACAGCGCCAGCGTGGCGCCGGTGAACACCGACCAGGCGTCACCCGGTGCTGGCGACCAGCGCGATCAGCGCGAGCTGGGTCTTGTCACCGAGCTCGGCCACGAAGATCAGCGCAAAGCTGCTGAGCACCACCCCGCCGCCGCCGCGACGTTCCGCCGCTTCCTCCTCAGGCTCGCCGGCATCGCGCCACGACTTCCAGGCGAAGAACAGGAACATCACGCCAGCGGCCACCAGCACCGCCGAGCGCGGCACGTAGCGGAACAGCACCTCGCCGACCGCGACCGCCAGCAGGTTCAGCACCAGGAATGCCGCGCAAACGCCGATCGCGACCGGCAGCGCGCGATAGCGGTGCGCCAGCGTCATCGTCATCAACTGCGTCTTGTCGCCCATCTCGGCCAGGAACAGCAGGGCGAAGGAGGACAGTACTACGGTGAGGCTCATCGGGTCGGGATCCGCTCGGGATTGGCTCGGGGCATGGTAGCCCAGCCTCTGCGCCACCGCACCAGATGCCTGGCGGCGGGTGCGGATTGCGGTTGCCAGCCGTGTTTGTGCGCCATGCGCTGGCGATGGGCGCGCAACCCGCCTCCCCGATAGGCGCGAGAGTTCGCCCCGCATGCACCGCAGGGTTCGCGCAGCTCATTTAGGGTGATTTTTCACACTCTTGGACCGGAACTTCGCATCGAAAGGACGCATGCTGCCGCACCACAATGCCGCAGCGCCATGTGCGCTTGCTTGGTTGACTCGTGCCTGGCACTCAGCCTTACATTCCACAGGAGAACATCGGGGATGAAAAAAATGAACCACCACCGGAAAGCCCTCTTCGTCGGCATCGTGGGCGCCAGCGCCCTGCTGCTCGCCGAAGGCACCATGGCCCAGGAAGACATCACCAACCTCGGCATCGAGGAAATGGTCGTCACCGCGCAGAAGCGCGAGGAGAACGTGCAGGCGGTACCGATCTCGATCTCGACCCTGAGCGCGACGGACATCGAGCGCCGCGGCCTGCAGAACACGCAGGACCTGATCGGCACCATCCCGAACATGGGCGGCTTCCAGCCCCCGGGCGCGAAGGGCAACCTGTCCATTTCGCTGCGCGGCGTGAGCAGCGGCAGCCCCAGCAACCTCTCGATCGACACCGCCATCGGCGTCTACGTCGACGGCTTCCTGCTGGGCAAGCAGGTCGGCTCCTCGCTGGACGTGGCCGAACTGGAACGCGTGGAAGTGCTGCGCGGCCCGCAGGGTACCCTGTACGGGCGCAACTCCACGGGCGGCGCGGTCAACTTCATCACCCGCAAGCCCACTGGCGAATTCGGCGGCAAGGTCACTGGCACCCTGGGCAGCGACAGCCTGTGGGGCGTGAGAACCTCCCTGGACACCCCGACCCTGGGCACCGAGGGCGAAGGCGCGGGCACGCTGAAGGCCTCCTTCGGGGCGCAGACGCGCAAGCGCGACGGTCTCTACGACGAGGCTGCTTTCAACGACCAGGACTACGACGACCTCGACCGCCAGGCCTACCGCGCGGCACTGCGCTGGGAGCCCAGCGACGCCGTGACCTTCGACTACGCCTACGACAAGAGCGAGCTGGACGAGAACAACACGATCGTGTCCGCGGTGGGCCTGACGCCGCTCGCGCTCAACCCGGCCACCGGAGCAACCACTTCGCGCCTGACGGCGGTGAATGGCTACGTAGCCGCCGGCAACGCCGCCCTCAACTTCGGCGCCGGCCCGCTGGCGGCCGCCGTTAGCGACCCGACCTTCGGCCGCTGGCTGAACTCGGCAAAGGCCACGAGCGACGACTTCGCCAACCTGAACGACGAGGGCGATCGCCCCAGCCGTGGCACGGCCGATGCCCCCAGCGGCACCAAGAGCGAAGCCGAGGGCCACAGCCTGACCGTGGCCTGGAACTTCGACGACCTCGGCGCGCTCGGCGGCGTGGAGTTCAAGTCGATGACCGGCTGGCGCGACGTGAACTCGCGCAACATCGGCGACCTCGACGGCTTCGACAACACGATCGCCCCGGGCGGCGCCGGGGCACTGAACGACAGCGCGCTCGGCGCGCTCTACCAGTTCTATTCCAACATGTCGCTGTTCCCCGAAGCCCTGCGCCCCGAAGCGCAGAAAGGCACCGCCAAGATCTGGAGCCTGGTCGACCAGTTCGGCGGCGGCGGCTTCGTGCAGGACGCCAACTTCTCCTACGAGCAGTTCTCGCAGGAACTGCAGATGGTCGGTTCCACGGAGCGCGTGGAGTACGCCCTCGGTTTCTACTACTTCGAGGACGACGGCAGCTTCGACAACTACCGTCTCGCGGCGACCCCGGTCGGCGGCGTGCTGAGTTCGGCCTACGACAACGAGACCGAGGCCACGGCGTTCTACACCCAGGCCACCTGGACGCCCCCGATCCTCGACGACAAGCTGGCGCTCACGCTGGGCTACCGTCACACCGAGGAGACCAAGGGCATCACCTACCGCTACCTGGATGACGGCGCCTCCACGGGTCGCGGCCTCTTCAGCGGCAGCCCGCTGAACTTTCGCGTCAACCTGGACTACACCGGCGAGCTGTTCGAGACCCCGACCTACGGCGACCAGTTCGACCAGGACTTCAGCAACGACAGCGGCAGCGCCACGGTGGCCTACCAGCTGACCGACGACACCAACGTGTTCGTGCGCTGGTCGACCGGCTATCGCAGCGGCGGCTACAACGGCGAGATCTACAACAACCCGTTCGAGGAGGAAACGATCGAGCAGTGGGAGCTGGGCGTGAAGTCCGACATCGTGCCGGGCACGCTGCGTCTGAACGCGTCGATCTTCTCCTTCGTCTACGACGACATGCAGGTCAGCCAGATCCAGGTGAACGCGCAGGGACAGCCGACCTCGTACATCGGCAACGCGGGCGAGGCCGAGCGCTGGGGCTCGGAGGTCGAACTGCAGTGGTCGCCGCTCGACAACCTGCTGGTCGCGGCCAGCTGGGCACACATGGACGGCGATTTCGAGAAGTTCCCGCCGCTGTGCGGCACGGGCGCCTATGCCAACGTCTGCATCGAGACCGAGGACGAGGCACTCCGCGGCCCAAGCCGCCGACGACCAGCTCTCGCTGGTCACCGACTGGGTGTTCGCCAGCACCGACTGGGCCGACTTCATGGCGCACGTGGAAGTGTTCTGGCAGGACGAGACCGCCGCATCCGCGCTGTGGACCAACAACTACGCGGTCGCCGGAGGCACCTACCCCTACATCTACGACGCCGATCATGCTGAAGGATCGCGCCGTGGTGAATGCCCGCATCGGCATCGAGAACGTGGAGCTGTCGGCCGGCACGCTGCGCGCCTCGATCTGGGGACGCAACCTGACCGACGAGGAATACCAGAACTTCGGCATCAACTTCGGCAGTCTGGGCCCGATCACCGAGCAGTACGGCGAGCCGGTGACTTACGGCGTGGACGTGACCTTCGAGTTCTGATTCCGCTCGCGGAGCAGAAAATTGAAAGGGCCCCTCGGGGCCCTTTTTTTGTCCGGCGGATTTGCGATGGAAGCACGTCCGGATTGATCCGGGCATTGCTCCGCAGGTCCGCATTCGTGCGGACAATTGTCCGGATGAAATCCGGACCCACGCCGCCACCGGGCGCTGAACCGGATGCGGCTCGCGCGCAGCGGACAAGCCGGTTCGCTCAGCGCTGCACGCCGGGATTCGCCGCGGGTACCGGGACGCTATCGGGGCCGCGCGGGGCCGGCAGGATCTGCAGACTGCGGTAGAGCAAGGCGAGCGGCCGCTCGCCGTTGCGTTCCCATCCGGAGTAGCCGATGCGCAGCACGTTGCTGCCGCGCTTCGCCGCGAGCGGGATCCTGAACTGGCGGAAGACGGCCTCGGAACCGAGCTCGAGGGTTGCCGTCGCCACGCCGTTCAGCTCCAGCTGCAGCGTCTGCGGGATGCCCGGCACCGGCCGCGCATCGAGCACCAGGACGTCGCCGCGGCCATCGCTCGCGAATTCCAGCACCGATGCCGGACCCAGCCCCCAGCGCACCAGCGGCAGGTCCTGCTCCGGGTAGGGCCCTTCGAAATCGCCCATCAGGCTCAACCATCCCGTGCGCCAGCCCACGAACGCGGGCGGTGCCGGGAGCGCGCCGTACCTGGCGGCGGCATCCTGCGGCACGAACACCGTCAGCATCGGCGGGCAGAAGGACTCCGCCACGTAGCGCGTGGCGGGACGATCGAGCCACAGCAGCGGATCGCCGATCCCGATGATCACCTCGGGCTCGGAGAGCGGCGCACGGTGCCGGCTTGCCGGGTGATGGGCGAGCGCGACGAATCGCGGCGCTTGCGGCAACGCATCCATCACCACCCGCTGCACCAGGTACTCCCACTCGTTGCCGTTCGAGCGGATGCCGACCGTCGTCGGCGCGAGACGCTTCACGGCCCCGTCCAGGCAGTGCAGCGGCTGCAACCACGCCGGACGCGTGCGCACCGTGGCGGCGAGGCGCGATTGGCGATCGCGCCCGGGCAGATCCACGAGCGGTTTCTGCGCGTTGTAGAGAACGGACGGCAGTACCACGGCGAGCGCGAGCGCCGCACAGGCGAGCGCGGCAATACCGTTCCCGCCGCGCGCGATCAGCGTGGCCGCGACGGGACACAGCAGGCTCACGAGCGGCAGGTGCAGGCGGGCGTTCCACGGCTGCCAGCGCAACAGCCAGCAGAACAGGATGAACGCCGCTGCAACTACACAGGCCAGGAGCGCCGCCTGAGCATTGCCCCGGCCACGCAACAACAGCAGCGGCACAACGAGCAGCGCGAGCACGAGGTGCACGGGTGCGGGCGCCGAGTCTTCCGAAAACGCGCCGTGGACGACCCTGAACCCCTCGAATCCGTAGGTCGTCTGCGGGTCGCCCGGGGAGATGCCGAGCCAGCGTTCGTGCACCCGCGTGATCGCCCGCTCGAGGGCGGCATTCAGCGCCGGGTCGGGGGTAGCGGCGTGCAGTGCGAGGTTGCGCACCACGTTCGACGCGAGGGCTGGCGCGTCGAAGCGCTCGTTCATCAGCGGAAACGTCCCGGTGTGCGCGTCGCCCGGACCCAGCGGGGCACCGAACTCCTGCCAGTTCCGCGCGAAGTGGCCCGCGTTCAGCAACAGCGCCGCGAGGCCGATCAGCAGCCCGGTGCGCAGTCCGGCGATGCCCTGTGCGCGCAGGATGGCAACGGCCGCGACCGCGCACAGCGGCAGCGCAAAGAGGTACGCCGTGCCCTTGGTGAGCAGCAACAGGCCCAGGGTCGCGCCGAGCAGCGCCGCATCGACCGCGCGGCATCGCCCGGCGCGGTGAACACGCAGCACGTACAGCGCCAGCATGCACAACCATGCCGCGGTCACCAGGTCGTTCTTGGGGTTCACGGCCTGCATCGCCGCCATCGGGTTGCAGACGACGAGCAATGCGGCGAGCGCCTGTCCGCGCGCCGCGGCGCCGAGCTCGCGGGCGATGAGCGAGGCGCCGATCGCGGTGATGGCGAGGGCAAACCACTGCACGAGGTTGGCCCAGTGGTCGTTTCCGGCGAGGATCATGAGATGCAGCCCGGCGAACTCGGCGAACGGCGGCATCGTGGTCTGCCGGAGGTTCTCGGTGGGGAAGTGCGCGACACTGCCCTGCTGCATCCAGAAGACCTGGCGCGACAGATGATAGGACTGGGCATCCCAGTTGTTCGGCGGGGTCAGCGCGGCCACCACGCCGAGTGCCAGCAGCAGGGCAAGCACGGACACCGTCATGGCGGTCGCCGGCCAGTCGAGGCGCACGGGCCGGCGCGCGGCGCGCCCGGCCGGCGTCTCTGCGCGCATGCGCCAGATCGCCCACATCGGCAGCGCCAGCGAGGGCAGGCCCCACCACGCGATCAGTGCCGGCCGCGTCAGCGCGTTTGCCGCACCGAGCAGTTCGGTCCCGGCAACCAGCCACACGCCCCACGGGACGGCACCGAGCAGCACCGCATCGCGCCGGGTGCGCCGCCCGCTGCCGGCGCCGAAGGCGCCCAGTGCCGTTGCCGCGCAGGCGTGGAACAACGGGCACAAGGCGCCCACGATCGTCACCGGCGATGTGCCCGGACCAAGCGTGCCCGTCGGTCGCTGCCCACGCGCCGCTTCACCGTCCGGATGGCGGCGGGCCGCGGTCGCCGGGCCGGTTCCTCGCCGGCGAGGGGCGCGACGCGACCGCCCGCCTGCCGCGGCGGGCAGGCACGGTCGCGAAAGCCACGCGGCGTGGTGCCCGTCCAGGCGCGGAACGAGCGGATGAAGGAACTCGTCTCGGTGAACCCCAGCCGCTCGCCGATGTCGGCAACGCTCAGCTCGCTCGCCTGCAGCAGGCGGATGGCCGCATCGCGGCGGCAGTCGTCCTTGAGCCGCTGGTAGCTGGTCTGCTCGCTCATCAGGCGGCGGCGCAGGCTGGAGGGCGACACGCCGAGTCGTTCGGCAATCTCCTCGAAACTGGGCAGGCCGTCGGCGAACTTGTTGCCGAGCAGCGAACGGATCGCCGCGCTGGTGCTCGAGGGCGCATGGTCCATCTGCATCAGCTGGTAGGGGCCGGTGCGCAGCATGTCCTCGAGCGAGGCCGCGTCGTGCACCAGCTTGCAGTCGAGAAAATGCGCGGGGAACTCGAGAAAGGAATTGCCTTCGACGGCACGCACCGGGCAGCGGAATATGCCGGCGAGCTTGCTGGCGTAGTGCTCGGGCAGCGCGCTCACGCCGACGCCGGCCTGCTCCAGCTCCAGCGCCCGCCCGATCAGCCAGCCGCAGAACGCATGCCAGACCGTGAGGCCCGAGGCACGCCCCACCGCGAGCGGCCAGATCGTGCCCTGGATCGCGCGCGGCACGAAGCGGTTCTGGCTGTCGAGCAGGCGGAACTGGTACACCAGTCGTGCCATGTCGCCATGGCGCTCCAGCGTCATGCGGTCGCCTTTGAGCTGCGGCGACACCAGGCTCTCGAATTCGCTCGCGCGCGCCAGTGCCGCTCCCAGCGTGCCGCAGGTGATCACGCAACAGGCCATGAGCCGGAATGCCTTGCCGCCGATCCCGGCCCCCCACGGCAGCGCCAGTTCGTGCGACTGCAGGCGGACCACGGTCTCGGTGTAGAGCAGGCAGTAATACAGGCTGGGCAGCAGGCCAGCGTCGCCCGCGGACTGCAGCGCGCGCAGATCGAGGCCGACAGCGGTGGCAACGGCGACACTGTCGAGCCCCTGCTCGTCGAGATACGCGAGCAGGCGGCGGAACTTGGCCACCGGCACGCCCGCCGCGCTCAGCTGTTGTGTCGTCTTGACTGCCGCCAACGTGCGCCCCCCCGATTGAAGTCCCGCGCCGACGCAATTGAACGCCACGGGACTTGTTTTCACAAGCGAGCGCACTAGTCTAGGCGGTTTGGACCGACCCGGCCGCCGAGGCGCCGGGTCGCGCTGCATCCGCCGACGCAACACCAGGAGCCACGCTCGATGAGCAGCAAGACCCTTCCGACCCGCGCCCGCCGCCTGACGCCCGGGATGAGCTTCTTCGACAGCGCCGACGTGGTCGTGGTGGGACTGGGTGCGGCGGGCGCCAGCGCCGCGATCGAGGCGGCGGACCAGGGCGCCACGGTGCTCGTGCTCGAAGCCGCCAGCGCGGGCGGCGGCACCACCGCGATGGCCGGCGGGCTGATCTACATGGGCGGCGGCACGCCCACGCAGAAGGCCTGCGGCATCGAGGACACCACCGCAGGACATGTACGAGTACCTGCTGAAGGCGAGCGGTCCCAACGCCGATCCCGCGCGCGTGCGGCTCTATGCCGACGGCAGCCTCGCGCACTACGACTGGCTGATCGCGCAGGGCATGGAGTACAAGCCCGAGTACTACGCGAAGAAGCACACCAACACGCCGAACGACGAGGGACTGATCTACAGCGGCAACGAGACCTGCAACGATTTCCGCGCCCTGGCCGCCGCTGCGCCGCGCGGCCACAAGGGCAAGGCCCAGGGCGAGGACGGCGGCAGGATGCTGATGGAGAAGCTGATCGCCTCGGCCACCGCCAGGGGCGTGCGCATCCGCTGCGATGCGCGCGCGCTGACCGCGATCGTCGACGAGGCGGGCGCCGTCGTGGGCGTGGTCGCGCGCATCGACGGCGAGGAGCGCAACATACGCGCGACGCGCGGCGTGGTGCTGTGTGCCGGCGGCTTCATCATGAACAGCGACATGGTGCAGCGCCACGCGCCGCACCTGCTGCAGGAGACCGTGCTGAACGGCAACCCCAACGACAACGGCATGGGCATCCGCATCGGCATGGGCGCCGGCGGCGCGGTGATGAACATGAACGAGGGTTTCGTCTGCCTGCCCTTCTATCCGCCCGCGGATCTCGTCGAAGGCATCATGATCAACAGCAAGGGCCAGCGCTTCATCAACGAGGACTGCTACCACGGGCGCATGGGCGAGGCGATCCTGCGCAACTACCCCGAGAAACATTACCTGGTGATCGACAGCCGCCTCTTCCACACCATGGAACGCCCGCCGCTCGGCGGCTTCAAGGTGGTCGCCACCGGCGACACCGTCGAGGAACTCGAGGCCGAGCTCGCGCTGCCTGCCGGCACGCTGGCCTTCACCGTGGACTTCTTCAACCGCCACGCGCGCAACGGCGAGGACCCGCTGTTCCACAAGCACGCCGACTACCTGGTGGCGCTGGACAGCCCGCCCTACGCCGCCTGCGACGTGACGCCGGGCACGGGCGCGTTCTACCCGGTGTTCACGCTGGGCGGACTGCACGCGCGGCCGACCGGCGAGGTGCTCACCGAGGACAACGTCGTGGTGCCCGGCCTGTTCACCGCCGGTCGCAACTGCTGCGGCCTGCCGCGCTCGGGCGCCACCTACAGCAGCGGCATGTCGATCGGAGACGCGACGTTCTTCGGCCGCCTCGCGGGACGCAGCGCCGCAGAAAGCGTGCGCACGCCAGCACTGAGCGATCCGCCGCATGGCCGAACTCAGCCTGCTCACCGTCTCGCTGCTGGTCGTCACCGGCTTCATCGCCGGCGTGATCAACACGCTCGCCGGCGGCGGCTCGAACCTGACCATACCGGCCCTGATGGTGATGGGACTGCCCGCGGACGTCGCCAACGCGACCAACCGCGTCGGCGTGTTCCTGCAGTCGGTGGCGGGCGTGCGCGGCTTCCACCGCCACGGCAAGCTCGATTCGCACGACACCGTGCCGGTGCTGATCCCGAACCTGCTGGGCGGCGTGCTCGGCGCGGTGTTCGCCGCCGCGATCCCGGTGAGCTTCCTGAAGCCGCTGCTGCTCGGCACCATGATCGGCATGTCGCTGCTGATACTGCTGCGTCCCGCCGTGGTCGCGCCGCCGCTCGGCACGCCGCCGCTGTCGGTGCGCGAGCGCCCGGCGGCCTGGGTCGCGCTGTTCCTCGCCGGCGTCTACGGCGGATTCGTGCAGGCCGGCGTGGGCTTCGTGCTGATCGCCGCGCTGGCCGGCACGCTGCGCTACGACCTGGTGCGCACCAACGCGCTGAAGATGCTGTGCACCGGCGCGTTCACGCTGGTCGCGCTGGTCGTGTTCATCGTCGACGACCTGGTGCTGTGGCTGCCCGGCCTGATCCTCGGCGTGAGCACGATGGTCGGCGCCGCGCTCGGCGTGCGCATGGCGCTGAAGGTGCGCCAGGAGACGCTGAAGTGGTTCCTGTTCCTGATGACCGTCTGTGCCAGCGCCGCGGCGCTGTGGAACTGAGACACATGCCCCGATTGGAGGCCGACAGTCGGTCCCGTCGATGCGACTACCCGTAGGATCCGGCCACCAACGGTGACGGCGCCGGCCGAGGCGGCGGCCGCCGGCACATGCCGTGAGCGGCACAGTGGATGCCGAAATCGCTCGGGAGCGATTTCGGCAACACGCGTAGCCGCGCGCACATGGATGTGCGGCGCGGCGGCCGCGCGCGCACGGCCCGCCCCTCGGTGCGCCGGATCGGATGCCTGACGCCGCGTGGATCATCGAAAACGTGCCCCGATCAGGACAACCCCGCCACCGGCACCAGCGCGCCGTGGATCGCGCGGGCGGCATCGCTGCCGAGGAAACAGATCACGTTGCCGAGGTCGCGCGGGCTGACCCACTGCGAGGGATCCGCATCGGGCATGTCGGCGCGGTTGCGCGGCGTGTCGATCATGCTGGGCAGCACCGCGTTCACGTTGATGCCCCGGTGCTTCAATTCCGCCGACAGGCTCTCCGTGAGCCGCATCACCACGCTCTTCGCGGCACAGTAACTGCTCATGTGCCCCTGCCCCTTCAGCGCCCCGAGGGCGCCGACGTTGACGATCGCGCCGCGACCGCGCGCCAGCATGCCCGGCAGCGCGGCGCGCACGGCGTTCTGCATCGTGCTCACGTTGATCGCGAACATCTGCTGCCATTCGTCGTGCGACACTTCCCAGGTGCGCTGCCCCATCGCGAAACCGCCGGCCAGGTTGAACAGCCCGTCGAGCGGACCGATCGCCGCGAACGCGGCCTGCGTGGCCGCCAGCATCGCACAGGTCCACGCGTCACGTGCCGCGCATCGTCGGCCCGCGCATCCGGCGGGAACGCCAGGTCGATCAGCACGGTTTGCGCGCCGAGCGCGCGCGCGCATTCGCTGACGCCACGCCCCAGCGCGCCGCCGGCGCCGGTGATCGCGATGCGCTTGCCCTGAAGACTCATGGGGTTTT
>CAWFXU010000028.1:0-6863 GCA_963819895.1 uncultured Gammaproteobacteria bacterium | reverse complement strand
CCCGGTCACGGGTTCGGCAACTCCACGATGCTCGGCTAGAATCAGCGCATGATTTCCTGGAAGTGGGTCTGCGCGGGTCTGGGGTTGCTGCTGTTCGCGCTGCAGGTGATGCTGTGGACCGGACAGGGCAGCGTGGCCGAGGTCGTGGCGCTGGAGCGGCAGATAGGCACCTTCGCGGTCGCGAACGAGGAGCTGCGCGAGCGCAACCGCCGCCTGGAGGTGGAAGTCGCGGAGCTGAAGAACGGCCTCGACAGCGTCGAGGAGATGGCGCGCGAGGAGCTCGGCATGGTGCGCCACGGCGAAACCTTCTACGTGCTGATCAAGCGCTGAGTGGTGGGCGCGCGAGCACTGGTGTGGGCCGCCGTGCCGGCCGCGGGCAGCGGTTCGCGCATGGGTTCGTCCGCGCCCAAGCAATACCTCGAGATTGCCGGCAAGCGGCTCGCCGAGCACACGCTCGACGCCCTGCTGGCGGCCGGCTGCATCCACGAGATCGTGGTGGCGATTGCGCCCGATGATGCCTTGTGGCTCACGCTGCCCGGGGCGCTGCGCGGGCGCGTGCGCACGGTGCGCGGCGGCGACGACCGCGCCGCCTCGGTGCTGAATGCGCTGGCCGGTTTCTCGCGCCGCCCCGCGGCCGGTGACTGGGTGCTGGTGCACGACATGGCGCGTCCCTGCGTGCGTCCGGAGCGCATCCGCTCGATGCTCGACGAGCTGGCCGACGACGAAGTGGGCGGCCTGCTGGCCCTGCCGCTGGTAGACACGCTCAAGCGCGCCGATGGCGCACAGCGCGTGTGCGAGACCGTGGATCGCAGCACGCTGTGGCGTGCGCAGACGCCGCAGGTGTTCCGCTTCGGCGTGCTGGAGCGGGCGCTGCGCGAGGCGCGCGCCGACGGCGTCACGATCACCGACGAAGCCATGGCGGTCGAGCGTCTCGGGCTCGCGCCGCGGCTGCTGACGGGAAGCGCCGACAACATCAAGGTGACGATCGCGGAAGACATGGAACTGGCGGACTACTATCTTTCGCGCCGTCGCGGGATCCGGGCATGAGGATCGGGCACGGCTACGACGTGCACCGCTTCGGACCGGGCGAGGCGGTGGTGCTCGGCGGCGTGCGCATCGCGCACACGCACGGGCTCGTCGCGCATTCGGACGGCGACGTGGCGCTGCACGCACTGTGCGACGCGCTCCTCGGTGCCATCGCCGCCGGCGACATCGGCAGGCACTTCCCCGACACCGATCCGCGCTTCAAGGGCGCCGACAGCCGCGAACTGCTGCGCGCCTGCATGGCGCTGGTGCTGCGCGAGGGCTACCGGCTGGGCAATGCCGATATCACGATCATCGCCGAGCGACCGCGCGTGGCGCCCCATGTCGAGGCGATGCGCACCAATATCGCCGCCGATCTCGGTGCGCGCGTGCACCGGGTGAACGTGAAGGCCACCACGACCGAGGGCCTCGGCTTCACCGGCAGGCGCGAGGGCATCGCCGCCCACGCGGTGGTGCTGCTCGAGCCGCTGCCACCCGGGGAAACGGGCGCGTGAAGCCCAACGTCAACGGCATCGGCATGACCTCGCAGCGCACCCGCGCACGCCTGGTCGAGCGGCTGTTCGAGCAGGGCATCACGGACATCCGCGTGCTGGAGGTGATGCGCACCACGCCGCGCCACCTGTTCCTCGACGAGGCGCTGGCGCACCGCGCCTACGAGGACGCCTCGCTGCCGATCGGCTTCAACCAGACGCTGTCGCAGCCGTATATCGTCGCCCGCATGACCGAGCTGCTGCTCGCCGGCGGCGGCATGAAGCGGGTGCTGGAAGTCGGCACCGGCTCCGGCTACCAGACCGCGGTGCTGGCGCAGCTGGTCGACGAGGTGTACTCGATCGAGCGTATCCGGGCGCTGCAGGAGCGCGCGCGCCTGCGGCTGCGCGAACTCAGGCTGCACAACATCACGCTGCGCCACGGCGACGGCTTCGAGGGCTGGGCGGCCAAGGCGCCGTTCGACGGCATCCTCACCACGGCCGCGCCGCGCGCGGTGCCGCAGGAGCTGGTGGCGCAGCTGCGCGTGGGCGGTCGCCTGGTGATTCCGGTCGGCGACGACCGCAAGCAGCAGCTGAGCGTGGTGACCCGCACCGAGACCGGCTTCGAGGTGCGCGAGGTCGAACCGGCACGCTTCGTCCCGTTGCTGAGCGGCATGGTGCGCTGAGGGCGCCGGCCCGGGGGTGGCGCGGTCCCCGCTCGCGGCTGCATTCGCGGATCCGCTGAATTCCCCGGCAATTCGCGCATTTTCCCGTGGTTTCACCGGGTTTTGCTGCGCGCAGGCATGGAGTCGGTCTGCCCGCTTTTCCAGTCGTTTGTGAAAAAGTACCGCTGTTCGCCGCGAATCTTATTGACAACGAAATGTTTCGGGCGCAAATTTGGCCCATCTAAACCTCAATAAAATCATACCGATAAACCGGTTTGTTAAACAGAACGCGCACTTAAAGCGCGCAACAGACTAAACGAGGGGCGATTTGTATGACTGCGCCCGGGACACACTAGCTGCAGAGATGAATGATCCGGTCTCACTTGATAACAGTTGTGGTCGCGACCTGCCTCCTGGCGGGGCTGGCGGGCTGCGCGAGCCGTCCCTACTACTCGGACCTGCCCGAACCGGACGCCCGGGCGCCGGTTTCCCGTGCCAGCACAGCGCCTTCCGGCGTGAACTCCTACGCGGTGAGGTCGGGCGACACGCTGCACTCGATCGCTTTCGCGGCGGGTACGGACTGGCAGACGCTGGCCACGCTCAACCGCATTGCGGCACCGTACACGATCTATCCCGGCCAGCTGCTGAAGCTGAGCGCCTCGAGCGTGCCGGTCACGCTGGGCATGGACCCGGACGTGCCGGCCGCCGCGCCGGTGCGCTCGCAGGCGGCGCCGGATGCGGGTGCGCTGGTCGTGCACGGCGGCGCGGCGGCGATGCCCCGGACGCAGCCGCCAGCGGTTGCAGCGGTGCCGCCGTCGCAATCCGCGCCGCCTCAGCCCGTGGCCGCCGCGCCGCGCCCGCTGCCGCCGCCTCCTGCGCGCCCCGGCGATTGGCAATGGCCGAGCGCGGGCAAGCTGGTGCTCGGCTATGCGAACGCGGCGCAGCCGCACAAGGGCATAGATATTGCTGGCAACACCGGGGATCCGGTGGTTTCGGCCAAGGGTGGCACGGTGGTCTACGCGGGCAACGGAGTGCGCGGGTACGGTAACCTGCTGATCGTGAAGCACGATGCGCTGTTTTTGAGCGCATATGCCCACAACAGCAAGTTGCTGGTCAAGGAAGGCGATGTGGTCAAGGGCGGGCAGCAGATCGCGGAGATGGGCGACAGCGGCACCGACCGGACGAAGCTGCACTTCGAGGTGCGCAAACAGGGCAATCCGGTCGATCCGTTGCAGGTACTGCCCAGAAGATGAGCCGGCGACACAGAAAATCACAGCAAGGGGACAAGGCAATGGGACTAGAGGCAAGCGTACAGTTCGAAGACGAAGCCCTCATCGCGGCCGAAGCCGAGTTCGGCGCGGACTTCGTGGATGAAGCCGAGGGCGTCGAGGCGGTCGACGCCGACGAGCGCGAAGACGAGTTCATTGCAGCCCGGCGCGAGGCCTCGGGCGTGCAGCGCACGCTCGATGCGACCCAGATGTACCTGAGCGAGATCGGCTTCTCGCCGCTGCTGACGGCCGAGGAAGAGCGCTATTACGCGCGCCTCGCGCTCAAGGGCGACGAGGCCGGGCGCAAGCGCATGATCGAGAGCAACCTGCGCCTGGTGGTCAAGATCTCGCGCCGCTACCTGAACCGCGGCCTGTCGCTGCTCGACCTGATCGAGGAGGGCAACCTCGGGCTGATCCGCGCGGTGGAGAAGTTCGATCCCGAGCGTGGCTTCCGCTTCTCGACCTACGCGACGTGGTGGATCCGTCAGACCATCGAGCGCGCGATCATGAACCAGACGCGCACGATCCGCCTGCCGATCCACGTGGTGAAGGAGTTGAACGTCTACCTGCGCGCGGCGCGCGAGCTCACGCAGAAGCTCGATCACGAGCCCACGGCCGAAGAGATCGCCGAGCTCGTCGACAAGCCGGTCGAGGACGTCAAGCGCATGCTCGGCCTGAACGAGCGCGTGACCTCGGTCGACGTGCCGCTGGGTCCGGACTCCGACCGCTCGCTGCTCGACACCATCGCCGATCAGCAGGTGTCGGATCCCGCCGAGTTGCTGCAGGACGAGGACATGCGCGAGAGCATCGCGGCGTGGCTGGAGGAACTGAGCGACAAGCAGCGCGAGGTGATCGCGCGCCGCTTCGGGCTGGCCGGCTACGAGGGCGCGACGCTGGAGGAAGTGGGCCGCGAGATCGGGCTCACGCGCGAGCGCGTGCGCCAGATCCAGGTCGAGGCGCTGCGCCGCCTGCGCGAGATCCTCGAGCGCCAGGGGCTCACGGGCGACGCCGTTTTCAGCTGAATTTTGTCCGGCGCGCCGATATTCGGCGATCGTTTCCTGTGGGTCGGGCTTCAGCCTGACATTGGGGGTTTGGCTGCTTACCCAACGCAATGTTTGGCTGAAGCCAAACCCACGAGAACGGACAGTATCTCGCGACAGGTTGAGCCCGGTATCAGGGCAGGGTTTTCGAGTTTTCCCCCTCCCGCAGGCGAGAAGGGGTGAGGGCAGGATGATCAGCGCTTGAGGTGCTGCAGCTTGTCGGGGACGCCGTTCCACTTCTCGGCGTCCGCCAGCTTTTCCTTCATCTCGGTGATGTTCGGCCAGACCTGCGCCAGCTCGGCATTCAGTTCCAGGAACACCTGCTGGGCGGCGGGCAGTTCGTCCTCGGAGAAGATCGCGTCGACCGGGCACTCGGGTTCGCACAGCGCGCAGTCGATGCACTCGTCGGGATGGATCACGAGGAAGTTGGGGCCCTCGTAGAAGCAGTCGACCGGGCACACTTCCACGCAGTCGGTGTGCTTGCAGTTGATGCAGTTCTCTCCAACGACGAAAGTCATGTCGCGCGGCCTCTTGCTGAAGGATGAATCAGGTTCGGAAAGCGGGCGCAGTCTAGCACGCGGGCCGGGGGCTGTCAGACGCGCACTTCCATGAATTTTCAGTAAATTTCGCGCGCCGCACCGTGCAGTTCGTAGAGCAGCGCGTGCGCCTCGCGCGGGCTCAGCGCATCGGGGTCGAGTGCGCGCAGGCGCTCGAGCAGCGTGTCGCGCCGCGGGTCGGCGTCGAACAGCAGCTGGCCCTGCGCGGGTCCTGCAGCAGGCGCGGCCACGGGGACCAGCGGGTGGGGCGACTCCAGTTCCCGGAGCTTGCGTCGCGCCTCGGCGATCACGGCCTGCGGCACGCCGGCGAGGGCGGCCACCTGCAGCCCGTAGCTGCGGCTGGCGGGCCCGGGGCGCACCGCGTGCAGGAACACGATGCGGTCGGCGTACTCGGTGGCATCGAGGTGCACGTTGGCGACACCCTCCACCACCTCGGGCAGCGCGGTGAGCTCGAAGTAATGGGTGGCGAACAGCGTGAAGGCGCGCTGCTGGCTGGCGAGCCGCGCGGCTGCCGCCCACGCCAGCGACAGGCCGTCGAAGGTGCCGGTACCGCGGCCGATCTCGTCCATCAGCACCAGGCTGCGGTCGGTGGCGTTGTGCAGGATGGTCGCGGTCTCGGCCATCTCGACCATGAAGGTGGAGCGTCCGCCGGCGAGGTCGTCCGAGGACGCCGATGCGCGTGAAGATCCGGTCGACCAGCGGGATATCGGCGCTCGCGGCGGGCACGAAACTGCCGATGTGCGCCAGCAGCACGATCAGCGCGACCTGGCGCATGTAGGTCGACTTGCCGCCCATGTTCGGCCCGGTGATGATCAGCATGCGCCGCTGGTCGTCGAGCTCGAGGTCGTTGGCGATGAAGGGATCGCTGGAGACGCGTTCCACCACCGGATGGCGGCCCGCCGTGATGCTGAGCCGCGGCTCGGCGACCAGCCGCGGCCGGCAGTAGTCCAGTTCCGCCGCGCGCTCGGCCAGCGTCGCCAGCACGTCCAGCTCGGCCAGGCGCCGCGGCGCTGCGCTGCAGCGGGCCGAGTTCCGCGTTCAGCGCGTCCAGCAGCTGCTCGTACAGCCACTTCTCGCGCGCCAGCGCGCGCGCCCTGGCGCTCAGCGCCTTGTCCTCGAAGGCCTTCAGCTCCGGCGTGATGTAGCGCTCGGCGTTCTTCAGCGTCTGGCGGCGGATGTAGTCCGCCGGCGCGTTGACGGCCTGCGCGCGGCTGATCTCGATGTAGTAGCCGTGCACCCGGTTGTAGCCGACATGCAGGTTCGCCAATCCCGGTGCGTTCGCGCTCGCGCGCCTCGAGCGCGACCAGGAAGTCGTGCGCGCCGGTGCTGAGCAGGCGCAGCTCGTCGAGCTCGGCGTCGTAGCCCGGCGCGATCACGCCGCCCTCGCGCACCACCACCGGCGGGTTCTCGACCAGCGCGCACGCGAGCATCGCGGCCAGGTGCGGGAACTCGCCCGCCGCCGCGAGCAGCTGGCGGCTGAGCGGCGCTTCCAGCGCGGCGCAGGCCGCGTGCAGCGCGGGCAGGCTCGCCAGCGCGGCGCCCAGGCGGCTCAGGTCGCGCGGGCGCGCCGAGCGCAGCGCCACGCGCGCCAGGATGCGCTCGATGTCGCCGACCGCTGCCAGCGCCTCGCGCGGCGCAGCATGGCGCGCGTCGTCGACCAGCTCCGCGATCGCGCCCTGGCGCGCCTCGAGCTCGGCCAGGCGGCGCAGCGGCCGGCGCAGCCAGCGCCTGAGCCAGCGGCTGCCCATCGCGGTCTTCGTGGTATCCAGTACCCAGGCCAGCGTGTATTCGTCGCTGCCGGTGAAGTTGGTGTCGATCTCGA
>CAWFXU010000027.1:0-213622 GCA_963819895.1 uncultured Gammaproteobacteria bacterium | reverse complement strand
CTCGGTCCGTCCGCAGTTGTGCAGGGCACTGCCAGGTTGTTATGCACGGCATGCACCGGGGATCGATTTCCAGGGCCTTCCGGTATTCGGCGAGATGGCCTCGTCGGTTGTCCGCGGCCTTCAGAGAATATGCAAGGTTGTGATGGGCTGCCGCCAACGTGGGATCGAGTTCCAGAGCTTTGCGGTATTCGGCGATCGCCTCGTCGGTCCGGCCACGGCCGGTCCAAGGCGATCGCCGAGGTTGTTGTGGGCCATCGCGAGTCCTGGGATCGATTTCCAGCGCCTTTTGAAAATCAGGCGATGGCCTCGTCGATCCGTCCGCACCGTTGCGCGGCATTGCCGAGGTTCGATGATAGACCGTGGGATCCACGGGGCATCTTCTTCAGCAACAATTCGCAAGTGTTCCATGGCCACGTCGGGTTGACCGTTGGCCAGCGCCAGCTTCTGCGACGTGGTGTGCGGAATTGCCAATCGTCCGGCGTTCTTTCCAAGGCCGCTTCGTAGGTTTTGTAAGCCGCCTGCAAGGCCTCCGGCGTCGATGCGAGACGGCCAAGCTCTTCCGCCCGCTTCCGCTGCCGCGGTCTCGACGGACGGCATGATCCAACTGGTTCGTGAACGGCGGCCGGGACGTCATCTCCGCCATGAGACTGCGCCATCTGGTATTCATCCCAAGGGGTCAGCGCCAGCGATTCCGCGCATTGCTCGCTTCGAGAGGACGGGCTCTTGCTTGCGCGATGGCGGCCAGTTGCGGCAAGGCCGCCTCGACCTCGTCCAGCACGGCCCGCGCCAGCAGGTAGTTCCCGTCGAACGTGAAGTGAACGTGCTCGTAGAACAAGTCCTCGCCGGGAATGCCGCCGACGGCCAAGTCGCTCTTGGCCAACGATTGTTCCGCATCCACCAAGCGAACGCCGGCGGTCTGCTTGCTCGGCGGCCACCTCGCGGATGATCGCGTTGATCCGAGAGTCGGCGCGAAACCGCAAGGCGTCCAAGTCGCGGGCCAAGACAAACTGCTCGCGGGCCTCCTCCCATCGGCCCAGCGCCGCGAGACATCGGCCCAGGCGAAACGGCAAGTTCCGCGAAACGGTCGTCGATCTTCGCCGCCGCCTCGTACTTGGCGATCGCTTCCGGCCACTTTTCCTTCCTCTCCAGTTCGACGCCGGCCTGATAGAGCGACTTCCACTTCGCCAACTCCTCGGGCGACAAGTCGGATCGATGCTGCGAGGCCAACGGCGGACAATCCTTCAGGTTCACCGCCACCGTCGAAAGGATCACGCCGGCGCCGGCCCGCCGGGCGATGCCGCAGATATCGATCAGGTTCTGCCGGAAGTTGTCGTAAACCGCCGGCAGACGCGGGTCGTCGGCCGCCACCTGATTGCCCATGAACATCTCCATGCCTTGCCATGTCGTCGGAGAACCCTTGCGCGAACCGAAGCCGTACCCATCGCGTCGCCCAGCAACTGCCCGATGCGCGTCGATTTCACCCAGACATTCGCCCGAATGAGTCGTCAGGCTCGGCGACCACTGCTGGAAGACGGTGCCCGGCCCGTAGGGCCCGACCACCTCGTTGTTTCCCATGTAGACGACAAAGAGGTCCGGCTGATGGGCGGCGCAGTCGCGGGCAATCTCCAGCGCCACGTGCGAGTTGATCGCCGTCATCGCCGCATTGACCACCTCGAACTTCACGTCCGGGTAGCGCTCCCGCAGCATGACTTCGAGGATCCGGCCAAAGCTGAACGACGGGTTCGGCACGCCCTGCGCCGCGGAACTGCCGAGAACGAAGATGCGAATCGTGCCGGCCGGTTTGGCCGAAAGGAAGCACGGCACCGGTTTGCGGGCAAGAGCGTCGCGGAAAGAACCGCCATCCAAACTGCAGGATTGCTCGTGTAGACTCCGTCGGCATCGGGACCGACGAAGAACGCTCGTCGGATAACCGTAGCCCCCCAATCGCAACCCGGCTTCCAGCACGGCGAAGAACAGCACCGGCGCGAGAACCATCGACCGTCAGCCGAAACAGCCACTTGCGCCGTCGGCTCAGCGGCGGCCGCGGCGCTTGGCGACTGCGGTCTTCGGCGGCGTGACAACCGACGATTCGCGGCACCCGGTGTTCTCTGCTTTCGCCGCCTGGCTGACATGCGGCACCCCGTGCGACAAGAAGATAAGCACCGCCCCCCGGGCGATTCCACCGCTGATTCTACTCTAACGGCGCAATGGCTACAAGCATGGACGCCTGTCAACCAAGGCAAGCCAGTTCTTCGAGGATGCGCGGTGGGAGATGAGTCCGGTCTGCACTTCCGGCGTCAGCCGGTTTGTGTCCAAGCGATTCGATTACCGGCAGCCCAGTTCTAGGAGCATGCGGATACCCTGACGAAACACATAGTAGCTCCAGCGCTTCCGGCAGCTTGCGGGGCCGCTTTGCCGGCGATCACACGTCGTAGAAGGTCGCGCACTGCTCGGAAAAGGACTCGCTCGCGCAGGTTTTCAATCGGCCCATCATACGTCATTCCTGAGCCAACGACTTCACATCCTGACATGGGAACCCGTTGTCCGGCTGTGTACTGAAACATGAGCGATCCCCCTAGATTTCCTTTGAGCCTCGCGTCGGCGCTCCGTGACCAACGCATCCCCGCATGCCCCCGTCCTAGCCATGAGGCGGCGGAACGACCTCCAAGCGATTACTGAGTTCCTGTACGCCTTCAAGATGAAACGCCAGCGACTGCACCACTTGCTTCAGGATTATAGCTTGGCACACGTCCCCGCAAGTTCAATTCCTTCGTGAAAGTCACGCAACACGCTGAGAGACTCGTGATAGCCCGACTGCCGCATGCATGCTTCTACCATCGCCGCGATGGCCTGCCTCTCCTGGATCAGGGAAGCGACCGGGATTGCCGATTCTTGGGACGGCGTTGCGATCTTTACCAATGACATGATAGGCCTCCCGTTTCCGGACGAGTTGTGAGTGCCTATTGTTGGCAAACCCGTCGTGCCCTGTCGAACGCTTCAAAAGAGATTCCAGTTTGGCAACCTTCCAAGCAAATGGGAATCGAGAAAATCACAACGACATCCTCGGGAAACCACGCCAGCCAGGCATCGGTGAATTGCTGATCGATACCTAGGCAAAAACCCTAGTATTTCCAGTGGGGTGGCAAGCAGTGTCTTTGCCGCCGGGAAGCTCTCGTGCAGTTGTAGGGGTTGTACCGTCGTTGGCCTCAAAGACGCCACGCTTGCCATGCTGTTGTAACCTAGTGTTCTAACAAGGCGAATCCTGCATGGCGTGCCATCGAAAGGGGCCGATTCACGGCATGAAAGACAAATATACCCTACCGCTTCTGTTTCTCGTTTTCGTCCTCCTGGCCGCAGGCATCGTGACGGCGGGCGGCCTTCTCTACCGCAGCCAGCAAGCCCGTTTCCAAACCGAGGCGGAGCAGAAACTTGCCGCCATCGCTGACGTAAAGGTGAATGAAGTCTCGATGTGGTGGAGAGACTGTCTGACCGTCCTCTTTGTCAGTGCAAGTGTTCTCTCGGCACCAGCTGCCAGCGTGGGATTTCTGTGGCGGAAGCAACACCTCGGTCTCTACCGGGAGAAGTACGAGGTCGAACGCCGGTATCGCAACCTCTTTGAAAGTTCCCAGACGCGCTTGCGACGGTCGACCCTTCCTCCTGGAAGTTCACCGCCGACAATCAGGCGACCGTAGAAATGTTCCGCCTAAGAACGCGCGGGACTTACGACCCTTGGGCTCTGGGATACTGTCTCCCGAGCGACAGTCGGACGGGCGACTTTCCCGCGAAAAAGCCAACGAGATGGTCGAAACGGCCATGCGCGAAGGTTCACACTTCTTCGAGTGGACCCATAAGCGAATCGACGGACAAGAGTTTCCCACCAACGTGCTGTTGACCAAGGTGGAGCATGATGGAAACGTGATCGTCCAGGCGACGATCAGGGACATTACCGAGCAGAACACCCGTGAGGATGCGCTGCAGAAAATGCTGGCGGAGACCGAACGCGTGAACCGCCTGATGCAGGGTCGCGAGACGCGTATTGTGGAGCTGAAGCAGGAGGTCAACGCCCTGTGCGCGGAACTGGGCCGTGGGCCGGCCGTACAGTGAGAAGAGACGCACCAGTCCTCCGGTGTCGGAGTTCAGGTTTCGGCAACGCCGGCGCGAGCGACACGGTTTGTCGCGGCGAAGCCTCCGGCAAGGTCGCTGCTCCACCCGCGGCCATCCAGCATCCCATCCGCGACCTCGGTCTGGAAAAGCCCGAGGTGAACATGGCGTTCATCCCGATTCTGTGTTCCGCGCCGTTGCTCTACGCGAAGACCCACGGCTATTTCGCCCGCAACGGCCTGGATGTGACGTTGACGCCCGCGCCGGGGTGGAGCGGAGTCAAGGATCTGCTGGCGTTCGGCCAGACCGACGCGGCGCACCTGCTCTCGCCCATGCCGTTGGCCATCCGCCAGGGGCTGGACGGCCGTCGCGCCGAGATTCGCCTGGCCTGCATCCAGAACGTCAACGGTCAGGCCCTCACGCTGGCGAAGAAACATGCGGGCATCAGCGACGTGCGCGAGATGAAGGGCTTCACGTTTGGCGTGCCCTACCGTTTCTCCATGCACTACTACCTGTTGTGCCTGTTCCTGGCCGAGCACGGTCTCGATCCGCTCCGCGACGTGAGCATCATCGAAGTCTCCCCGCCGCGGATGCCGCACTTCCTCGAAACCGGCCGAGTCGACGGCGTGTTCGCACCGGAGCCGTTCAACCAGATTCCGGTGTACCGAGGCACGGGATTCATCTACACGCTGTCCAAGGACATCTGGCCGGGGCATCCCTGCTGCTGCTTTGCCAGCACCGAGGAGTTCATCGGCAAGCATCCGAAGACCTACAAGGCGATGGTCAGAAGCGTTCTGGAGGCGGAACTGGCCCTGCACCGGGCATCGCCAGCCGAGCGACGGAAGATCGCGATCGAACTGATGTCAGCCCGGCATTCTCAACCAGCCCGACCCGGAACCGGTGGCCCAGGCGCTGTCGGGCGAGTATGACGACGGCACGGGATGTCAGTGCATCGACCACGATCGCATCGACTTCCTGCCCACGCCCTGGCCGGAATACGGCGGCTGGATACTCTCGCAGCAGCAGCGATGGAAGCAGTTGTGCCGCCGCGTCGACTATCGCGAGGTGGTCGAGGGCTGCTTTGACGCTGCAACGCGCGAGGCGGCGCAAGGCCATGGGCTTCGAGGAATCGGGGCCGAGCCTTGACGGCATCAAGACCTTTCGCGTCGCCGATCCCTTCGGCTACATGCGGTCGCAACCGTTCTGCGCATTCGCGGAACAGGGCGAAACGGAGCCTCCGCCGATCGAACAACGCATTGCCCGGCTATGCGACTTGCTGGCGGCAGCCGCCGGCGGGCGTGGATTGCCCGACATCGAAGCCCAGGCGAACGACGCCTTCGGCGCGCTGGAACGTCTGGCCGGCGACTTGCTCAAGAACATACAATTCGCCCAGGACGCCCTGCAAGAGCAGAAAGAGACGCTCGAGCGCACGGTGAAAGAACGCCTGGCCGAGATCGACCAACACCGCCGCAACGCCATCAGCATTGCCGAGGACGCCAAAGCGGCCAGGCAGGCCGCCGAAGCCAGTCGGGCGCAGTACGAGCAAGTGGTCTCGATGATTTCCGACATCGTCTGGCGCTACGAGGTGGATTCCGAGGGCCAGTTCGTCAACAGCTACATCTCGCCGGTTGCCGACCGTCTGCTGGGCCTGCCGGCGGGCACGATCGGCAACGACTTCGACAAGTACTTTTCCTACGTTCATGCCCGAGGACTTGCCGGCTGTGCAAGAGACGTTGTCTGCGGGGGCTAAGGACGCTCGTCAAAGACACGACCTTCGAATACCGAATGCGGAGATCCGACGGTGCGATACTGTGGGTTCGCACCAAAGGATCGGCCTATCTTCAGCCGGATGGGCACATCGTCGCCTTCGGCACCACTCACGACATCACCGAATGCAAGCAGGCGGAGGAGTTGCTTCGACAAAGCGAGGAAAAGCCAGGGGCTGCTGGAAGCCTGCCCGACGCCATTGTGATGACGAACCTCAATGGGCAATCCTCTTTGCTCTCGGCAACCTGGAATCGTGGGCCTCTCAGAGCAAGAGGAATTAGTCGGCCAAAGCAGTTCGAATCCATCGAGGCCGACCGGTCGCTTGGCAGCGAACATGTGAGTTGATCCAGTCGCGAGACGCGGAAACACCGAGTACACCCTGCTCGCCCGGATGGAACCACGGTTCCGATCGAGATATCCTCCGCGATCATTCGAGATGCCCAGGGGCAACCCATTGGACTCTTGGCATGATTCGAGACATTTCGGAACGCAAGCGAACGCAGGATGCTCCAGCAAGAACGAAGCGATGCTTTCGTGCATCCTCAATTCGATTCCGCTTTCCATCTTCTGGAAAGACCGTGAAAGCGTCTATCTCGGCTGCAACGAAACGTTTGCCAGGGAGCGCATCTTCGTCCCGAGGACGTGCTGGGAAAACGGACTTCGATCTCCCTGGTCGCGCGAGGACGCGGAAGCCTATCGCGCAGACGACCGAGAGGTCATGGCGTCGGGACGGGAAAGCGCACATTGTTGAACGACAGCATCGACCCGACGGGACCTTCATTTGGCTGGACACCACGAAACTGCCGCTGCGGATGCCGAAGGGAAGGTCTATGGCGTTGTCGGAATCTATGAGGACATCACCGAACGGAAGCAAATGGAAGACGAACTCCGCAAGGCCAAAGACGCCGCCGATGCCGCCAACCGCGCCAAGAGCCAGTTCCTGGCCAACATGAGCCACGAGATCCGCACTCCGATGACGGCCATCCTCGGCTACGCCGACCTGATGCTGGACGAGAACGTCGGACGCAGCGACACGAGAACACGTCGCCGTGATCAAGCGCAACGGCGAGCACCTCCTGGGACTGATCAACGACATCCTCGACCTCTCGAAGATCGAAGCCGGAAAGCTCCAGATCGAGCCGACACGTTGCTCGCCGGCCCAAGTCGGTGGCCGAGGTCGATTCCCTGATGCGCCCGCAGGCCGCGGCGAAGCACCTGCAGCTGAAGACGGAACTGGCCGGCCCGCTGCCCGACACCGTGCTCACCGATCCCTTGCGACTGCGCCAGGTGCTGGTCAATCTGGTGGGCAACGCGATCAAGTTCACCGACCACGGCGAAGTCCGCCTTGCCGTCCGGCTCGACGCCGATGGCGTTCGCCCGAACTACGCTTCGACGTGACCGACACGGGCATCGGCATGAACGAAGAGCAAATCGGCAGACTCTTCCAGCCGTTTAGCCAGGTCGACAGCTCGCCCACGCGGAAGTTCGGCGGCACGGGACTGGGCCTCTGCATCAGCAAACGTCTGGCCGAGGCCCTCGGCGGCACGCTCGAAGTGCGTTCCGAACCGGGAAAGGGCAGCACCTTCAGCCTGACGATCGACGCAGGGCCGCTCGGACGGGATGCAGATGATCGCAGATGCCGAGACCGCGGCCTGCCGACTCCGCCGACGCGCAGCCGGCCGAGCGCTGGCAAGATCGCCGCTGCACGGCCGAATCCTTCTGGCCGAGGACGCGATCGGAGAATCAGCGATTGATTGCGCTGTTGCTGAAGAAGGCCGGCGCCGAGGTCAGCGTCGTCGAGAACGGGCAGCTCGCCGTCGAGGCCGCCCTGGCTGCGCACGAGGCGGGCGAACCGTTCGACGTGATCCTGATGGACATGCAGATGCCGGTGATGGACGGATACGAAGCGACGCGGCAACTGCGTGATCGTGGCTACACCGGCCCCATCGTCGCCCTGACGGCGAATGCGATGGCCGAGGACTGCCAGAAATGCCTGGATGCCGGCTGCAACGACTACGCCACCAAACCGATCGACCGGAAGAGACTCCTGGCCACGGTCGCCCCTTTCGGCTGGCCCGCCTTCAAACGCACTTCGCCTCGCCGGTTCAAGCAACCAGCGAGAGCCAAGTAAGCACCACCGCGGTTCCCGCCTTGATCGACCCGCGTCTGGCAGCCGGTCCCGACGTCGGCATACAGACTACCCCTTGACGCGATTGCTAACGAACCTTGCCTGACGATCGGCTGCAACGCGGCGCAAATAGATGGACGATGACACCCTGCCACTCCTGGCCAGGCAGTCCTTTTCCGTCGCAAGTATCTCCTTTGCCGATTCTGCCGCCTCTGCGTCGCCATGCGGCTCAGAAACACCCCTCGATCGTGACTATGCACCGGATACAAGAATCGGTATATTGGAAGGTTTGCATTGGGACCGTAATTGCAGTCCCTGGCGGAATGACCGGCACAGCATTATGAGCGAATCGAGAACGGCTTCGTCGCCTCAGCGGAACAAGGAGTTGCAGGCGATCTACGACGGATCGGCCGAGGGAATCCTCATCGCCGAGATCGGGAGCAGCGATTCGTTCGCGCCAACCGGGCGATCTGTCGAATGCTCGGCTACAGCGAGCAGGAACTGTTGTCGCTGTCGATCGACGACATCCATCCCGCCGAGAGACTTGCCGCACGTGCTGGACCTCTTCGAGGCGATGAGCCAGCGCCGGCTGAAGTGCGCTCGCGACGTCCCCTGTCTGCGAAAGGACGGCGGCGTCGTCTATGCGGACATCACGGCGACTCACATCGCTTATCACGACGGGCCTTGCCTGCTCGGCTTCTTCCACGACGTCACGGAGCAGAAGCGGGCGATGGAGGCGCTTCGCGCCAGCGAAGAGCGCTATCGGCTGATTGCCGACAACGTGGCCGACGTGATCTGGACGGTCGAGTTTCCGCCGGCGGTCGTGGAGCGAGCCGACGGCAGGCGAGACGTCGCGGCGACGGTCGACGCCATCCTCGACCAATGGCGATTCTCCTTCGTCAGCCCGGCCGCCGAGCGGCTGTTCCAGTATACGCCCGAGGAGATTGCGGCGCTTTCGCTTCGCGACATTGTGACGCCCGCAGTCCTTCGCTCGCGTCCGCGAGGCGATGATCGACGAGTTCAGCCGGAGCATCGCCGGCTCGGCCGACGCTTCGCGGCAACACGTGCTCGAACTGGAATTTCTGGCCAAAGGACGGCGACCGTCGCGTTGGTGCGAAGTCGTCAGCACGTACCTGCGCGACGACCGCGGCGTGCCGACGGGCATCCTGGGAATCACCCGCGACGTCACGCGGCGTCGTGAGGCGGAACAGGCATTGCGCGAGTCGGAAGGCAAGCTGCGCAGTCTTTTCGAGAACCTCCCCGATCTCGTGATGATGGTCGACCGAGACGCGAACATCCTGTTCGTCAATCGCGACCAACTGACGCTACACGCGAGAACCTGTTGCGGCGAGTGCTGCGTTCGGCCTCGTCACGCCGGAGTATCAGCCGACTTGCCGCCGGACTTTGGATCAGGCGATTGCCACGGGCTGCCGCAAGCGTTCGAGGCGCAGGACATCTTCGGCTCGTGGTGGTCGTGCCGGCTGGTGCCGCTTGCCGGAGAGAACGGCGATCGAGCACGTCATGGTCATCTGCACCAACGTCACCCAGGAACGCCTGGCCACCGAGGCGATCAAGAAGGAGCAGCAACTGCTGCGGCGATTGCTGGATCTGCACGAGCGCGAACGGCAATTGATCGCCTACGAGATTCACGACGGCTTCGCCCAGCAGCTTGCCGGCGCGCTGTTCCGGCTGCAAGGCTTTCGCGAGACGCTCGCGCGCAACCCGGCCGAGGCGTGGAAGGGATTCGATTCGGCCGTCGCAACTGCTCTGCCGCGCCATCGACGAGACGCGGCGGTTGATCAGCGGTCTGCGGCCGCCGATCCTCGATGAATTGGGCGTTGTCGAGGCCATTCAGTATCTCGTCTACGAACACCGACAAGGACGGCGGGCCGGAGATCGAATTCGAGCACGACATGGCCGGCGAGCGCCTTCCGCCGCCCTTGGAGAACGCGATCTTTCGCATCGTTCAGGAGTCGCTGAACAACGCCTGCCGGCACAGTCGCAGCGACAAGATTCGCGTGTCGCTGGCGCGGCGCGACAACCGCATTTGCATCGACGTTCGCGACTGGGGAGTCGGCTTTGACCCGAGCGCCGTCGAAGAGCAGCGATTCGGACTGCAGGGCATCCGCGAGCGCGTGCGGCTGCTGGAAGGCAGCGTGGCCATCGAATCGGCGCCGGGCGAGGGAACGCACATCGCCGTGGAACTGCCGCTGGCCGGCACGCGACGAACGCGCAGGCCGTGATCTTCGACATGGACGGCGTGCTGGTCGACACGTATCACGCGCATTACCGGAGTTGGCTGGAAATGGCCGAGGCGCGAAGGGCTTCATTTCACCGAGGCGGAGTTCGCCGCCACGTTCGGCCGCACGAGCCGCGAGATCATCGCCCATTTCTGGGGCGAAGGCCGCTACGACGATGCCCAAATCGCCGAGTTGGACCGCCGCAAGGAGGCGGCCTTCCGCCGCATCATCGAGGCCGACTTTCCCGCCATGCCGGGAGTCGGCGAGTTGCTCCGCTCGCTGCACGACGCCGGCTTTCGTCTGGCGGTCGGATCGTCGGGCCCGCCGGAGAACGTCGCTTTGGTTTTGGACCGGCTCGGGGCGCGAGATTTGTTTGACGGCGGTCGTCACGGGCGAGGACGTCACCCGCGGAAAGCCCGATCCCGAGGTCTTTCTGATCGCGGCCAAGCGATTGGGCGTTCCGCCGGCGCGTTGCGCGGTGATCGAAGACGCGCCGGCGGGCGTCGCGGCGGCCAATGCGGCCGGCATGGCCAGCGTCGGCCTGGTGAGCACCGGCCGAACGCCGCGACGATCTCGCTGCCGCTCGTGCCGTCG
The DNA here is from genome assembly GCA_963819895.1 of uncultured Gammaproteobacteria bacterium. Taxonomy (GTDB): domain Bacteria; phylum Pseudomonadota; class Gammaproteobacteria; order Pseudomonadales; family UBA5518; genus UBA5518. The sequence continues at coordinate 202,792 of CAWFXU010000027.1, read as the reverse complement.
TCCGATCGCTGAGCGAGCTTTCTCCGCAAGTGCTGCGCGACCTGATCGACCGACCGTCGCCGTCAACGTCGTCAAGACAAGGAGACCATCGTCATGAAGAAATCCCTCGGCGCGAAGACGATTCTCTATCCGACGCCGGTCCTGGTCGTGGGAACCTACGACTACAACGGCAAGCCGAACGTCATGACCGCGGCCTGGGGCGGCATCTGCTGCTCCGTGCCGCCGTGCGTCGCCGTCTCGCTGCGAAAGGCCACCTATTCCTACACAACATCGTCCATCGCAAGGCGTTCACGGTCAGCGTTCCCTCGGAGCGCTACGTCAAGGAGGCCGACTATTTCGGCATCGTCTCGGGCAAGACGCGAGGACAAGTTCGCCGCCGCCGAACTGACGGCCGGTCCGCAGCGATCTGGTCGACGCGCCCTACGTGCAGGAGTTTCCGCTGGTGCTCGAATGCCGCCTGCTGCACACGTTCGAGTTGGGGCTGCACACGCAATTCGTCGGCGAGATCCTCGACGTGAAGATCGATGAGGCGGTGCTCGGCGAAGGCGGAGTGCCCGATCTCGAAAAGCTGCGGCCGATCATCTTCGCCCCGGAGGTCCAGGCGTACTACGGCATCGGCCGGCGCTTGGGCAAGGCGTTCTCGATCGGCAAGACGCCGTAAGACGCCGTTTAGCCGGCTATCGCGGATCACGCTCGCGGCAGGGTGAGAACGAACCGATGCGCCGCCGGCGGCGTTCTCGTCGAGCCGCAGATCGCCGCCCATGTCGCGGGCGAGCCGGCGGCTCAACGCCAGCCCCAGGCCGATGCCCGGCGCGCTGGTGGCCGCCTCCTCGGCCGACTTCGAGAACGAGCGAAACAGCCGCCGCCGAACCGCCGCCGACAGGCCCGGCCCATGATCGCCGACGACGATCTCCGCCAGCCGGCCGTGCGACCGCACGCCGAGGTGGATTCGCTTGTCGGCCGCGGCGCCGGCGTACTTGCACGCATTGTCGACCAGATTGAACAGCACCTGCTCGACGGCCGACCGGTTGGCCAGCACCGTCGCGTCGCGCCGTGCTCTTCGACGCCTTCGATCCACCAAGCGTCATGCCGGCCTGCTCGGCATGTGCGCGGCAGGCGGTCTTGGCGCTCTCGATCAGGTCGGCCAACGCGATCGGCTCGATCCGGCCGGCCGTTCGGCCGCGTTCCAGCCGGGCGTAGGCCAGCACGTTCTCGACCAGATGCGTCAGCCGGATCGCCTCGTTCCGCAAGCGTGCGCAAGATAGCGGTGCTGCTGCTCGACGTCGGGCACCATGCCTTCGGCCAGCATCTCGGCGTACATCTGGAACGTCGTCAACGGCGTTCGCAGCTCGTGCGTGACGGCCGAGACGAACGCCGCCCGCCGCTCGCTCAATCGCATCACGCCCCAGAGCAGCACGGCGACCGCCGCGGCGGCGACCGTCACGCACGCCCAGGCCGCCGCCAGCGAAAGCATCATCGGCGAAGCAGCGCAAGTCGGCTGCCGTCGTCGCTCGGACCGGGCACGAGCCGCACCGGCAGCGCCGCCAGCATCCGCGACTCGTCGCCGCTGCGATCTGTCGCCGACCGGCTCAAGATCGGCCTCGGGCAGCAGGTCGGCGATCGTTTCCAGCAGCGACGCGCTTGATCGGCCGGCCAATCGAGCAGGCATCCCTGCACGTACTGGCGGCCGCCGGCCGTGAATGCGTCGGGCCAGAAGCAGGCGGCCGTCGATCCACAGCGGCGTCATCAGCACGCCGCTGATGTCGTACATCGGCGCAGAGATGTTTGCGGCGCGACGGCATTGCATCGGGCTGTAGAGGTTGTTGGCCACGAGCTGTTCTGTTGCGAGTCTGACGGCCACGCTGCGTTCTGCGCAAGCATCGTGCGAAGTCGCGTACTCGCCGCCTGCCGAGCCGCGTTGCCGCGAGTCCTTGCGACCGTTGTTCGCCACTCGTTGTTCCTGAGCCGCGAACGGGACGACACGGCCGCCTCGAGCAGCGGCAAATCGTGTTTCGGCAGCATCGCGGTCAATCGAGCGCGATCGACGGCTGCCGGCCATGTCGGCCAGGCGCTTTCGGTCTCTTCGATCTGCTGCGCTGCTCAAGTACTTGGGCACCGCCATCGCCCGTTCCGGGCCGGTCGGCAGCTCGGGCGAGGTGAGCCGCCCGTCCGGCCCATACTGAAAGTGCAGAATCACGTCTGCCGGAGGAGTTCCGCAGCAAGGGCGAGGGGATCACGCGAGCCGGCCGGCGACGGGCGCGTTCAGCATCCTGCCGAGATTTCCGCCCGCCGGAAAGAACGGCCGATAGGCGAAGATCGGCCGCGCGCTCTCCTCGGCCAACAGCGGCGTCAGCGCCGTGTCGATCCGCCACAGCGCCAACGCCCGCTACCACCTGTCGTCTGGCCTCGGCCTCGGCGCGATCCAGCCGAACCGCCGTCAGGCTGATCCAGCCCATCGCGGCCAACACGACCGCGAGGCACGCTGCAAAGATCAGCCAGAGAGAAGAACGTGGAACGGGACAGTGGCAGTGGCTAGTGGGTCAGTGGATTGAGGGGTGCTAGGGTAGTGAATAGGGAAGAAAATGGTGTCGTGGATTCACATTACGCACGGATCGCTGACCACTGACCACTTCGCACTGCCACTGGCCACTATCCACTACCCACTGTCTTCGAAACATGTATCCCTTGCCGCGAACCGTCAGCAACACCTTCGGCTCGGCGGGATCGTCGCGCAGTTTCTCGCGGAGCCGGGTGACGTGCATGTCGATGGTGCGCGTCGAGACGCCGTGCGGCGGAATGCGCCAGACGTTGGCCAGCAGTTCCTCGCGGGCGACGGCCCGGCCGGCGTTGGCGGCCAGATAGCGGAGCAACTCGGCCTCGCGCTCGGAGAGTTCCGCCCGGCTCCGCCTTGCCAAAGCGGACCTCGCGGCGGGCGAGATCGATCGTGCCGCCGGGAATCTCGATCTCCGAGACGTCGGTCGGCCGCTCGGCGCTGCGGCGCAAGACGGCCTCGACCCGCGCCAGCAGTTCCTTCACGCTGAACGGCTTGACCACGTAATCGTCGGCGCCGTCGCGGAGCCCGCGCACGCGGTCGGCCTCGTCGCCGCGGGCGGTCAGCACGATGACCGGCAGCGTTGGCCGCAGCCGGCGGACTTCCCGCAGAATCTCGAAGCCGTCGCGCTTCGGCAGCACGAGATCCAGCAGCAGCAGGTCGAACTGGCGCCGCGAGGCCATTTCGAGCCCCGACTGGCCGTCGGCCGCTTCGAGCGTGTCGTAGCCGGCGAACCGCAGCGCATCGACGATGCCCCGGCGAATCGCCGCGTCGTCTTCGACGGTCAAGATTGCAGGGGCGCATCATCGGTCTTTCATGGCCGGCGGCCGACGCTCGGCAACTCGGATGCCGAGCGCGCGGCCGCCGCATCTCGCGAACACTACGCGGCGAGTCGTCCTGCGACGGAACGACGCTGACGTTGCTCGGAGCGATCTTCCAGAGACGGAACGGGATCACCGCGTCGCTCTGTCAGTCCGCGAGAATGCCTGATCATGGTTTCTCTGGGACATCCAGGATCGTGTCCCGAGTAGCGCCGCCGCTCGAACATCCTGCGACTATCCGTTCCGCCGTTCGTCATTGATAGTGCAGCGGCTTGCCAATGATATGTCGTACGTCCGTCGAACCATGTCCCTCGCGCTGTCGCGTTCCGACCTTCGAAGGCTCGCTGCCGCGGTCTCTGTCGCGTGTTCTCGCAGTTCCGATCGGCTTTGAAACGACGTCGAAGCACGTGATTGACGCCGGATTCCTCGGACACGCGGTAATGACCGCCGACCACCGCCAGCCTGGGCGTTACGGTCGGCCGCGAATTTGCATGCATAGCCGTCGATATCCGCGGCTGATCCACGTGCTCGCAGGGTTTGTAGGTACGCTCAAGCGATCAGATTGTCCGTTTGAATCGCCCTGCTACTCGACGCCGCGATTCCATAATCGCATGACAGCGTGTCTCTTACGATCCGTTCTTGTAGCCTCGCGGCTGTCCGATTGGAGATACTCCCAGCTTCCGAGCGCAAGAGATCTGCACCGCAGGATTATTCGTCCGGCTGGACGTCTACCTTACCGATTCGCCCGGCACGTTGCTGTCCGGCCGATTGTCGCGCGCATCCGTTGGGCACTAGGCCGGCAATAGACCGACGCGAGCAGAGACATCCACGACGCTGTGAACATCGCCCGTTTTGCTGAATCGCATCATCTTGTCCTTTCAATGGTTGCGACGTTTGCCGCCCGTGAAGTTGAAATGTCGTCTGAACTTGAGGTCGCTTCCTGGAGCCCGTGAGCCTCTGGCTATTGGAATCCATTTACCGCGACGGCACGTACCGCTCGTATTGATACGTGAGCGTCTTCTCCTCGCCGGGCTCCGAGCTTCACCGTCCAGCGGACCGAGCCGTTCCGCTCCAGCAGTTGCAGCTTCGTGGAATCGACGGCGATGTCTGCCGTCCGGGACGGCCGTGAGCGGCTTGCCGGGGATCGGATTGGTGATCGACGATTTCGACCGTCGCGTTTCTCGTAGTTGCGGAGTTGCAGCTTGCCTTCCAGCGTGACCAGGTCGAAGAAGACGTTGGTTGTTGTCGGGCGAATAGGCCTTCAGCTTGCGGTCGATCTCCCGCTCCGACTTGTCGTGGGCGACGTTGATGGCCGCGGTGACGGGCAACTCGCCGCGGCCGCCCTTGGGCGTGTACTTCAGCAGGTCCTCGCTCAGCGGCCGGTCGGCGCTCAGGGCCAGGCAGGGGCCGGTCGTCCAGGCCGTGTCGGTCTGGTTGTGCAGCACCAGCGAGTGCTCCATCGGCGCCGGGCGGCGACCAGCGGTAGATGTGCGAGTAGCTGGATCTTCTGCGTGAACAGCGTGACGATCGCCTTCTCGCCGCGGCGGAGCGTGAGGTCCTTCTTCGTGTAGACGGTGTAGTCGGTGGCCGCCGCGCCGCCCAACTGCGGCAGATTGCCCACGTGCTCCGGCCAGATCGCCGCCGGCGCCGGGCACCGGCTGCGTTGACCACGCCGGGCTGGTCGAACTGCGGCGCCATGTTGGTGTTGCGGACGAGGGCCGCGCGGTTCATGATCTGGGTGGTCACGGCCGCGGCGCGGCGCGACGACACGGCCGCGCCGATCGTGCGAATCACCTGGCCCACGGCCAGCGGGCGCCATGTACTCGGTGTGGACGAAGTGCGGCACGCCGACCACCAGGTGCACGTCGGTGTGGATCAGGTCCTCGGCCTCGTTGACCAGCGTGCCGCGGAGCGTCAGCTCGGCGTTGTCGTCGTCGAGCACCTTGAGCGTGTACTCGGGAATCCAGGTGATGCCCTTGCGCAGGTAGGCCATGCCGAGCGACGCCTGCGCGGCGGCTTGTCGCCGGCTGCGTCTCGCGGGCGACGTGAATCCGCAGCGGCAGCTCGAGCACCTGCATCCGCGTGATGCCGTCCGTCGGCACGGCGAAGCTGTTGCCGTCGCTCTCCAGCACGACGAATTCCGGCCCGACCGAGACCAGCTTGCCGGCGGCCGTGCGCTTCTGGCCCTTGTGTTCGTAGCGCAACTCGACCTTGAGGTTCTTGCTGGCCTCGCAGCCGTGCCTTGCGGACGGCCGGGTCCTTGGGGGCGTCGCGGCCGTCGAACTCGACGACCTCGCCCGGCCCCGAGCCGACGACGTCGACCACTTCCTTCTCGCTGTGGGCGTAGATGGCCAGCGTGCCGAAGGCGGCCGGCGGCACGCTTTCGGCCACGCACCAGCCGTCGCGGAGCTTCACCTCGCCCTCGCGCAGGAAGAAGCCCATGCCGTTCTTGAACACCGCCACCGAACGGGTGCGCGGTTTCCAGACGTGCGGATTCTCGTCGTCGGGCGTCGTCGGCGATGCTTCCTCGCCCCGCAATTCGGCGCACGCGCAAGCCAGCGCCACGACCGCCCAACCTGCCGCCAGAATCGCCGATCTCTTGTTGAACCAGACCATTTTCGCCGCTCCTTTTCGCGTGTGTGACAACGGACAAGAAGCTCGTTCTGCAATCCCGACGCCATGTCGGGCAATGCCGAGCTTTCCGTCCGCTATTCTAACGCGGGAGCGGCCCGCAAGGCGAAGTGAGTTTGTAACAACTGTAGTGCGTCTTCCTGAAAGCGTCTGCTGTGGCGGTGGCGGCAAAACCGCACGCGGCTTATCGGCTTTCCTTCGTGCTCTGCGTGTCCTTCGTGGACTGTGATCAATAATCGCACAAGCTCCGCCTTCGTCGCCGAAAACGCTTCCATGGCGAATTCGAGGTTGACAGGCGTATGGGCGGCGAAAATTCTCATGCGAATCCGGCGTTTGGTCGAGACGCTCGGCACCAGCCGTGCCTTCCGCGGGCCGCTGCGCCACCGGCGCTGCATCCTGCCGGCTTCGTCGTTCATCGAGTGGACCGGGGCCGGTGGCCACCGGCAGCCCTGGCTGATCCGTCCCGAACACGGCGCGATCGCCTTCGCCGGGTTGTGGGACGTGTGGGAGAAGGAGGGCAATCACCTCGAGTCGTGCGCCATCATCACCACCGACGCAGCGCCCGGCATCGACCGCCTGCACAACCGCATGCCGGTGATGCTGCGCGAGCGGGACTTCGCGCGCTGGCTGGACGTCGACACGCCGCTCGGCGACCCCTCCGACATCCTGCATTCGCGCCTGCCTCATCCGTTTGTGCTTGCGCCGGTGTCGCCGGCCATCAACAATTCGCGCCACAAGAGCGAGGCGCTGCTCGCGCCGGTGGGCGAGGAGGAGCGCGTCGAGGCGGTGGGGTAGTGAGTGAGAAGAAGGAACTTGGGGAAATGAGCGAGATGAGCGATGACCGATTCCCTGCGCCCGGAACAGCGGCACTGGCTGCGGACGGCAGCCTGCTGCTGGGCGCGCGGCGCATTCCGCTGCCGGCCTCGGTGAGTCCGCAGGCGCGTGCCTTCCTGGCGATGCCGCGGGTGACGCTCGGCGAGCGTCCCCCGCTGGCGGACAAGGAGGCCTGGCGGCGCCGGGTGGCAGAGATGGACATCGGCAGCGAGGCGCGCGCGCAGCAGATGCTGGCCCTGGTCGGGGACCGCGCGCGCGTCGAGACGCGCACCATCGCCGGCGTGGTCGTGCACGTGGCGACGCCGGTCGAGCCGCAGCCGTCGCGGCGCGAATGGTTGCGCATCACGGTGCACGGCGGCGGGCTGGTCTACATGGGAGGCAGCTTCGCGCGCGCCGAGGCCGCATTGGTGGCGCTGCACACGGGCTGCGAGGCCTGGTCGGTGGATTACCGCATGCCGCCGGATCACCCCTACCCGGCCGCGGTGGACGACGTGGTCGAGGTCTACCGCGCGGCGCTTGCGGCGCGCGCGCCGGGGCGGATCGCGATCTCCGGCGCCTCGGCCGGCGGCAACCTCGCGGCGGCGGCCGTGCTGAAGGCGCGCGACCTGGGACTGCCGTTGCCCGGCGCGCTCGGCCTGTTCACGCCCGAGTGCGATCTCACGGAATCGGGCGACAGCTTCGTCACGAACCTCGACGTCGACAACGTGCTGCCCGGACCGCTGCCCGAGGAGATCGCGCTCTACGCCGACGGCGCGGACCTGCGGCACCCTTACCTGTCGCCGCTGTTCGGCGATTTCACGCCCGGCTATCCGCCGACACAGATCCAGACCGGCACGCGCGACCTGTTCCTGTCGAACTCGGTGCGCATGCATCGCGCGCTGCGCGCCGCCGGCGTGACCGCGGAACTGCACGTGTGGGAGGCGATGCCGCACGGCGGCTTCGGATTCGATGCGCCGGAAAACGCCGACGCGCGACGCGAGTTCAACGACTTTCTCGAACGACACCTCGGATAACACAAGGAGCGCGCACGCGTGGCAACACAGATGGGAAACTCGACGGAAATGCACGCGGAGTTGCTGGGCCTGCCGCCCTGCGACCAGGTTGGCTTCGTGGTGCGCGACCTGCAGGCCGCGATGGCGATGTACGCACCGCTGTTCGGTCCGTTCAGCACCATGGACGGCTCGGTGAAGCAGGCCACCTACCGCGGGCGCCTTGCCGACGCCGGGCTGCAGATCGCCTTCGGCCGCAGCGGCAATCTCGAGATCGAGCTGATCGAGTGGACGGGCGGCGAGAGCCCGCACCGCGAGTTCATCGAGGCCGGGCGCGAGGGCATGCATCACATCCGTTTCCGCGTCGAGGACACCGACCACTGGGTCGAGCGCCTGCGCCCGCTCGGCTACGAGGCCGTGTGGTACAAGCGCTGGTCGGCCGACACCGTGTTCGCGTACCTGGAGCGCCCGGGCGATCCCACGCTGATCGAGTTCCTGCAGATGCCCCCCGGCGGTCCGGGAGCCTGATCGTCCGATCGCGGGGAGCGCTGCACATGATCGAGCTCGCGCCGGGTGTCGCGGTGGCCGACGAGGAGATCGAGATCAACGCGATCCGCGCCCAGGGTGCCGGCGGGCAGAACGTGAACAAGGTGTCCAACGCCGTGCACCTGCGCTTCGACCTCGGTGCCTCGTCGCTCGACGTTGAACTGCGCGAGGCGCTGCTCGCGCTGCACGATCAGCGCATCAGCAAGGACGGCGTGATCGTGATCAAGGCCCAGCGTTTCCGCAGTCTCGAGAAGAACCGCGACGATGCGCTGCAGCGCCTGCGCGAGCTGGTGGCGCGCGGGCTGCTGCGCCGCGCACCGCGCATCGCCACGCGGCCCAGCAGGAGCGCGCAGCGCAAGCGCGTCGACGAAAAGAGCCGGCGCGGGCAGATCAAGGCCGCGCGCGCCCCGGTGCGCCGCGACGACTGAGGAGCCACTCGATGGACCCCGTGATATTCCTCTGGCTGATTGCCATCGCGCTGGTCGCGGCCGGTGTGGCCGGGCTGGTCCTGCCGGTGCTGCCGGGCGCTGCGCTGCTGCTGGCCGGACTGGTGATGGCCGCTTGGATCGAGGAGTTCCAGTACGTCGGGGTCGGCACGCTGGCGGCGCTGGCCGTCCTCGGCTGCCTGATCTTCGCGGTGGACTTCGTCTCGGGCTCGTTCGGGGCGCGCCGCTTCGGTGCCTCGCCGCGTGCGGCGCTCGGCGCGGCGCTCGGCGCGCTGTTTGGTCTATTCTTCGGGTTACCGGGGCTGCTGCTCGGTCCGATGGCCGGCGCGGTGCTCGGCGAGATCAGCGCGCGGCGCACCTGGTCCGAGGCGGGACGCGCCGGCGTGGGCGCGACGCTGGGCCTGGTGCTGGGTGCGGCGGCCAAGCTGGGGCTGGCGCTCACGATGATCGGTATCTTTCTGTTCGTGCGTTTCCTGGGATGACAATGACGCGGATTGCCTTGCTCGTGAATCTCCTGCTGGTGTCGTGGCTGACGGGCTGCGGCTGGATGGACGGACCGGAGCCCGGGCCGGCGGCGCCGCCGCCGGATCAGCGCCACGGCACGCTGCCCGGGCAGGTGTCGCTCGCGGACCCCGAGGCCGCGCGGGCGGCGCTGCTGGAGCAATACCTCGACTGGGCCGGCGTGCCCTACCGCATGGGCGGCAGCTCGCGCGAGGGCCTGGACTGCTCCGGCTTCATCCAGCTCACCTACCTGCAGCGCTTCGGCGTCGAGCTGCCGCGCGATACCTCGGCGCAGCGCGGGGTGGGCAGCAAGGTGGCACCGTCGCGCCTGCGCCCGGGCGACCTGGTGTTCTTCGATACCGGGCCCGCCGAGCGCCACGTCGGCATCTACGTGGGCAAGCGCCAGTTCCTGCACGTCTCGAGCAGCACCGGCGTGATGCTGTCGCGGCTGGACGACGGCTACTGGGGTGCGCGTTTCCGCGACGCGATCCGCGTGGCCGCGCGTTGATGTAGGTCGCCATTTATGGCGACCCACATGAACCGCCGGGCCTTGTGCCTTGCCATCGATGGGCGAATACTCTTGAGTACGCACGCGGAGAGCGGTTGTACCGCGCGCGCCGGTCGATCACACGATGCCCTGCGAGCGGAGGTGGATCATGTCCGAGCGAAGACTCTCGAATCGCCAGCCGAGCCTGGTGTTCTACGACCTGAGCTTCGCCGACAGCGGGGAGCGCTTCGGCGAGATGCTCGATCTCTCCAGTGACGGGCTGATGGCCCTGTGCGAGGCGCCGGTGCTGCCGGGCAGCCGCGTCGCGCTGCAGCTGGACATCGCGGCGCGCATGCTCGGTACGCGTTCGCTCAGTTTCGCGGCCGAATGCCGCTGGTGCGCGCCGGGCGCGACAGCGGGTGCCTATGCCTGCGGCCTGCGCGTGCTGGCGCAGGACGATGCGTCCTCGCGCCAGCTGCCGCACCTTGCCGCGACCATGATCTTCGATTCGCTGCGGGCGTTCTGATCAGCGGCCCGGGACGGCCTTGCGCGGCTTGAGCGCCAGCGTGGGTATCAGCGTCAGCAGGAAGGCGATGGCGAGGATCACGAAGCTGTCGCGGAATGCCGCGGCGAGCGCCTGCTGCTGCACCATGCCCTGCAGGAAGGCGCGCGCGGCATGCCATTCCTCGGTGCCGGCGAATCCCAGCGTATGCGACATGCCACGCAGCAGGCCCAGCATGTTCAGCGTCTCGCTGCTGCCGTAGGTCTGCGTCGACAGCAGGTAGTCGGCGTGGTAGATGTGGCGCCGCTCGAGCACCACCGACATCAGGTTCACGCCGAATGCGCCGCCGAGCTGGCGCATGAAGTTGAACGCGGCCGAGGCCTGGCTCAGCCGGCTGATCTCGATGTGGCTGAGCGCGCCGAGCTGCAACGCCGGTATCACCAGCCCGATCCCCAGGCGGCTCAGCACGAGCCACCAGGCGAGCGCCCAGAAGCCGGTGTTGGCGTCGGCGCCGGACATGAGCCAGAACGAAGTCGCGAAGAAGGCGATGCCGCCGCTGATCAGCAGGCGGTGGTCGAGCACCTCGGCGAGCTTGCCGGCAAACGGAAAGAGCAGCGCCATCGCGATGCCGGGCGGAATCATCAGCGCGCCCGCCCGGGTCGGGCTCAGGTGTTGCACCAGTTGCAGGAACACCGGCACCAGGTAGGTCGAGGCGAAGAGGCCGGCGCCGAAGACGAAGCTGTTGGTCGTCATGATCGTGAAGTTGCGGTTCGCGAACAGCCCGAGGTCGAGCAGCGGGTGCTCGGTGCGCAGCTGCCACCACACGAAGCCCGCGCCGGACACCAGCGCGACGGCGAAGCAGCCGAGGATGTAGTCCGATCCCCAGCCCTCCTTCTCGCCGTTGCTGAGTCCCACGAGCAGCGCGATCAGCGCCACGCTGAGCGCGATCATGCCGCTCCAGTCGAAGGGGACGCGGGTGGGCAATGGCTGGCGGGTGGGCATGAAGAACGAGGAAGCGGCCAGCGTCAGCAGCGAGAACGGGATGCCGGCATAGAACACGTAGCGCCAGCTGTACGTATCGATCAGCACGCCGCCGATCGCCGGTCCCATCGCCGGCGCGAGGATGGCGCCGACCGAGGTGATGCCGATCGCAACACCCTGCCTGCCGGGCAGGAACACCTGGAAGATGAGCATCGTCGACACCGGTGTCAGCACGCCGGCGGTGATGCCCTGCATGATGCGGGCGACGATCATGATCCCGGTGTTGGTGGCCAGCCCGCCGAGCAGCGAGCCGGCGAGCAGCAGGTAGGTCGTGATGTTCACGGTCTGGCGCAGTCCCAGCACCCGCACCATCCACGAGCTCGCGAGCATCGCTACCGTCGCCGCGGCCAGGTTCGCCGTCGACAGCCACTGGGCGTCGACCTGGCTGATGCCGAAGGCCCCCATGATGTCGGGAATCGCGACGTTGACGATCGTGCCGGCGAGCAGCGCGGCGATGTTGCCGGCGACGATCGTGAGCAGCGCGAACCAGCGGTAGTTGATGCCCCAGGCGCGAAAGCCCGCCGCGAAGCCCGTGTTCGGCGGCAGCCGCGCGATGTAGCTCTCTACCTCGTCGTCAGCGGATGTCAATCGCGACCTCGACCATCATGCCCGGGCGCAGCAGCTCGTCCGCCGGTTCGATCGTGATCTTCACCGGCAGGCGCTGCGTGACCTTGGTGAAGTTACCGCTCGGGTTGGTATTCGGCAGCAGCGAGAACTGGCTGGTGGCGGACTGCCCCACGCGCACCACTTCGCCGCGGAACTCGCGGTCGGGGTAGGCATCGACGCTGATCGTGACCTTGTCGCCCGGCTCGACATGGCGGATCTCGGTCTCCCGGATGTTCGCATCGACCCAGATGCGCTCGGGATCGTGCATCAGCAGCAGCCGCTGTCCCGGCACCACGTACTCGCCCACGTGCACGAAGGTCTCGTCGACGGTGCCCTTGCCGGCGCTGGTGATGCGCAAATCGCCGATCATCACCTTCTGCTTGTCGATCGAGGCGCGGATGCGGTCGCGTTCGTGCTGCAGGCCCCGCAGTTCGTTCGCGAGCACCTGGATCCGGCTCTGCCCGGCCTCGGCTTCCACGACGTTGCCGCGGGCGCTCTCGACTTCGGCCAGCGCGCGCTGGTGGAGCTGCTCGGACTGCTGGTGCGCGTTGCGGGCGTTCTCCCACTGCTGCTGCGAGATGATCTGGCGTTCCCGCAGTGACTGCGCGCGCTCCCATTCGCCCTGCTTGAACTGCAGGTCGGACCTGGCCGAGGCGAGCGAGGCCTGCGCGGCGTCGAGGTGCGACTTGGCGGAGCTCAGCTGGCCGCCGGACTCGCGATCGACCATGTCGATCTGCACCTCGAGGCGCTGGCAGGCCGATTCCATCGACTGGAACTGGGCCTCGAGCTCGGCGAGCGTGAGGCGCGCGGCGCGATCGTCGATCTGTGCGATCAGCGCTCCGGGCAGCAGTTCATCGCCCTGCGAGACGGGGAACTCCACGACCTGCCCGGCGACCTTGGCGCTCACCTCGATCATGCTGGTGGCGATGCGCGCGTCCTCGCTGAAGACGTGCGTGTACCGCTGGTACAGCCACCAGGCAGTGGCGATACCCAGTGCCACGGTCGCGGCGACCAGCAGCGCGCGGCGGCGCGCGCGCTGGTTCATCACGAGTCGATGCTCGGCGGATTGCGCTTGGTTGTCTGCGGACATCAGTGTGCTCCGGCAAGTCGGGATTCTGTGGCCTGGGGGGATTCCTCGAGCAGGCGCTGGCGGATCCAGCCGAGGCTGTTCACGAGCAGTTGCGTGCGCCGTGGCCCGAGCGGCTGCAGCAGCGCGGCATGCAGTTGCTCGAAGCGCTGGCGCTTGCCGCTGAGCAGGTGGTGGGCGCGGCGGGTCAGGAACAGCCGTTTGGCACGCCGGTCGCGCGGATCGGCGCGCCGTTCCAGCCAGCCGTCCGCCTGCAGGGCGTCGATCACCTTGCCGAGCGGCGCCGCCCCGATCTCGGTGGCATCCGCTATCGCGGTCTGGCGCATCCCTTCGTTGCGGTACACCGTGTTCATGACCAGCCATTGATTGCGCGTGAAGCCCATTTCCGCGAGCCGGGCATCGAAGCGCCGGGTCAGCAGGCGCGCGCACTCGAACAGCACGCTCACGTAGGTTTCGGCCGTGGCGTTCGTGGCGGTGGCGGTGCCGGTAGTGCCGGTGACGGTGTCGGCGGCCGGTGCGGCAAGGGTTGCGGTCCGCGCGGCGGAGGCGGGCGTCGGCGCTGCGGCGCGCAGCGTGTCACGGATGACCTGGAGGCTTTCCAGCATCTGCGCGACCTCCTCGGCATCGAAGCCGCGCAGGTAGTTGGCCTCGATGGCACGGAATCGTTCGGACATCCGCGCCAGGGCCGGTTCGGCCCTGGGCAGCAGCGCGGCGCGGCGTACCCGCCGGTCGGCGGGGTCGGCCTTGCGTTCGATCCAGCCGGCCTGTTCCAGCCAGTCCAGCGCGAGCCCTAGCGGCGCCTTTTCGATGTCCAGCCGCTCGGCCAGCTCCGACTGGCTGATGCCGGGGCGCTCCATCAGGGTGGTGAGCACCCGCCATTTGGCCTGGGTCAGCTGGAGATCGCGTATCGACAGCCCGAAACGGCGCCGGATCAGGCGTGCCGTGTCGTGGATGAGGAAGGCGCAGTTCTGTTCGAAATCCGGAAGCGACATGGGAGGACATAAATAGTAACGCAGATATAATATATTCCTGTGTGACTATATGGTCCAGTTACTTGTTGGCAAGACCCCTGCCCGGGGCCCGGGGGTGCCCCGAGATGCCCGGTGTGCAGCATCTCAGCGTCTGCGCAGGTCGATCACTCCCGGGGGCCGGCATTCGTTGATGAACTGGCCGAATTCACGGAACTCCGCCGCCCGTGCGCTGCCCTCCCGCCACACCAGGCCGATGTCACGGTAGGACTTGTTGTCGAGCGCATGGGTCTCGATACCCGTGCCCTCCAGCAGCGACGAGCCTTCGGCCATGGCGGGCAGGTAGGTGACGCCGAGGTCCGCCGCCACCATCTGCACCAGGGTGTAGAGGCTGCTTGCCGCGAAGCGGTTGAGCTTGTCGGGGCGGCGCAGCCGGCAGGCCGAGAGCGCGTGATCGCGCAGGCAGTGCCCGTCTTCCAGCAGCAGCACGCTCTCGGGCGCGAGCTGATCGGCGCGCAGCCGCCCCTTTTCGAGCAGGGGCGAGCCGGCGCGGCAGGCAAGCCGGAAGGGATCGCGGAACAGCGGCAGGACCTCCGCGTTGCGGATGTCCCACGGCAGAGCCAGCAGCAGCAGGTCGAGCTGGCCGTCGAACAGCGAGGCCAGCAGCCGCTCGGTCGTTTCCTCGCGCAGGTACAGCTTCATGTGCGCAAAGCGCGCGCTCGCGGCCGGCATCACGCGCGGCAGCAGGAAGGGCGCGATGGTCGGGATGACACCGAGGTTGATGCGCCGCGCCAGCGGCGAGCGCTCGCGCTGCGCGAATTCCATCAGCTCCTCGGCGTCGGCGAGCGTGTGCCTGGCGAGCACGGCCACTTCCTGCCCCACCGCCGTGATCGTGACCTGTTTCGAGGTGCGGTCGACCAGGCTCAGCTCGAGCTGTGTCTCGAGCTCGCGGATCGCGATCGAGAACGCCGACTGCGACACGTGGCACTCCGCGGCGGCGCGGCCGAAGTGACGATGACGGACCAGCGCGACGAAGTAGCGCAGCTGGCGCAGCGTGGGCATGTGGCTCATGCGTCCCTCCTGATCATTCAGAAAACAGATTGAATCACTAAATTCAATCAATTTCACAATTTATTGCGCCGTGACCAGAATGGCGCCTGTGTCAAACAGCCTGCGATGCGGGCACGGAGGAACGCAAATGAAACAGTCCGGAACTCGCGACATCGACATCGGCATTCCGCGCGAGCAGCGCGCTGCGATCGCGCAGGGCCTCTCGCGCCTGCTCGCAGATACCTACACGCTCTACCTCAAGACGCACAACTACCACTGGAACGTCACGGGACCGATGTTCAACACGCTGCACCAGATGTTCGAGCTGCAATACAACGAGCTCGCGCTCGCGGTGGACCAGATCGCCGAGCGCATCCGCGCGCTGGGCTTGCGCGCGCCCGGGTCCTACCGGGAATACGCCGCGCTCACGGTGATCACGGAGGAAGACGGAAGTCCCGATGCCATCGGCATGATCGAGCGCCTGGTCGATGGCCAGGAAGCGGTGATCCGCACGGCGCGCAGCCTGATCCCGGTGGCGGCCGAGGCGCACGACGAGCCCTCCGCGGACCTCCTGACACAGCGCCTGCAAGTGCACGAGAAGAACGCCTGGATGCTGCGCAGCATGCTGGACTGATCGGCGCCCCCGTTGCGGCGGGGGCACGATCCACTTGCCGCGCGCGCGGTGGCACAATGGCGTCACCAACGTGTGTGCGGCAGGGGCGGCTATGGACGTCAGCGGATTGACAGAGCCCGGCTTCGAGCGCCTGCGCGAGGCCTTCGCGCACAACTTCACGGCTCACGGCGACATCGGCGCGGCATGCTGCGTCTACCTGCACGGACGTCCGGTGGTCGACATCTGGGGTGGAACCGCCGATCCGGTGGCGGGAATACCGTGGCGGCAGGACACGGTGCAGCTGGTGTTCTCGGCTGCCAAGGGACCGACCGCGGTCTGCATCCACCGCCTGGCCGAACAGGGCCTGCTCGACCTCGATGCGCCGGTGGCGCGCTACTGGCCGGAGTTCGCCGCGGCGGGCAAGGAGCGCATCACCACGCGCATGGTGCTCTCGCACCGGGCGGGTCTGGCCGCGGTCGCGGGCGATCTCGCACTGGCCGATGTGCTGGCCTGGGATCCGGTGGTCGAGGCGATCGCGGCGCAGGCGCCCGAGTGGGAGCCCGGCAGCGCGCACGGCTACCACGCCCGCAGCTTCGGCTGGATCCTCGGCGAGATCATCCGGCGCATCACCGGCGAGAGCGCGGGACAGCATCTGGCCCGCACGGTCTGCGCGCCGCTGGGCCTTGACTACCGGGTCGGCCTGCCGGCCACGGAACGCGCGCGCTGCGCGCGCCTGGTGCCGCCCGATGCCGACCATTCCGCCGCGGCGGCGCTCGGCGCCAACAGCCTCACGGTGCGCGTCATGACCGGGCCCTCGGGGCTGTTCGGCTACAACGAGATGTGGAACCGCGACGACGTCCTCGCCGCCGAGATGCCCTCGTCCAACGGCGTGGGCTCGGCGCGCGCGCTCGCGCGGCTCTACGCGGCGACGATCGGAGAGGTCGACGGCATCCGGCTGCTGCGTCCAGAGACGGTGCGCGAGGCGACGCGCGTGGTCTCGCGCGGTCCCGACAGGGTCGTTCTCGTCGAGACCTGTTTCGGCCTGGGATTCAGCCTGCCGCCGATGCTCGGGCCCGACTGCGGGCCGAACGCGTTCGGGCACCCGGGCGCCGGAGGCTCGCTGGGCTTTGCCGATCCGGAGGCAGGGCTGGCGTTCGCCTACGTGATGAACCGCATGCGCTTCGAGGCGGGCGGTGATCCGCGCGCCGCCTCGCTGGTGCGCGCGCTGTACGAGTGCATTGGCTGAGACCCGCCGCGCGGGCGTTGATACGGAGACCCCGGATGGAACTGACGATACTGAGCGATTTCGAGATGCCGGGACTTGCCGATGCCATCGCGCGCCAGGGCGCCGGAGCGCGCCTGCTCAGCGTGGCGGCGGACGAGCCGCTGCCGGCGCACCTGCCGGGCGCGGCGCTGCTGACGACGGCGCTGGGCAACCCCCGGCTGGAGGCGCTGCTCGCCGCGGCGAGCGAGTTGCGCTGGCTGCACGTGTTCGGCACCGGGGTGGACAGCTTCCCGCTGCATCTGGTGCCGCCGCAGGTCACGATCACCTGCTCGCGCGGTGCCAGCGCCGTGCCCATCGCGGAGTGGGTGCTGGCGATGATGCTGGCGTTCGAAAAGCAGTTGCCGCAGTCCTGGATCAGCGCGGCCCCGGCGCGGATGTGGCAGGCGAACCTCGGCACGCTCGCCGGCAGGACGCTGGGCCTTGCCGGCTGCGGTGGCATCGGCGCGGCGGTGGCTTCGCGCGCGGCGGCCTTCGGCATGCACGTGGTAGCGCTGGCGCGCTCGCCGCGATCCGAGCCACCGCCCGGCGTGGAAATGCTGCGCACGAAGGAGGAGCTGTGCGAACGCGCCGATCACCTCGTGCTGTGCCTGCCGTCCACGCCGGCGACGCGGCATTTCATCGATGCCGCGGCGCTCGCGCGCATGAAGCCCGGCGTGCACCTCGTGAACGTGGCGCGTGGCGCGCTGGTGGACCAGGAGGCGCTGCGCGTGGCGCTCGACGCGGGGCGGGTCGCCTGCGCCTCGCTCGACGTGGCCGAACCCGAGCCCCTGCCCGAGGGGCACTGGCTCTACACGCACCCGCGTGTGCGGCTGAGTCCCCACATCTCGTGGAGCGCACCGCAGGCCTTCGCGGCGCTGCTGGCGGGCTTCCTCGACAACGTGGGACGCTTCGCGCGCGCCGAGGCGCTCAGCGGTATCGTCGACCGCGAGGCGGGTTACTGAGCCCGCCGCTTCCTCAGCGGCGCGTATCCCAGTAGTTGCCTTCCATCATCGCCTCGATCGCGGGGCGGTGCGGGATCATGTCGTCGGGATTCTCGGGGATCGTGCTCTCGCCGAAAAGCGCCTGGCGCCGGCCGATGCGGAACATCACGATGCCGTGACGCAGTGCCGAGTAGAACGTGTAGAACTCCATGTCGCGCGGCTGGTGCCCGGTGGCGGCGGCATAGGCGGCCGACATTGCATCGAGGCGCATCATGTCGGGGAGGCCGGGCAGCCCGACCAGCGGCGTGAAGTCCTGGAAGAAGTGGTGGATGTAGATCATCCAGCCGAGATCTATCTCGCGCGGCCCGGTGGCGACCATCTCCCAGTCGAGCACGGCGCTGGGCTCGAAATCCACGAACAGCATGTTGCCGATGCGCGAGTCGCCCCAGCTCAGCACTTCCGCGCCTTCGTCCTTCGGCCAGTTGGCCTCCAGCCACGCGAAACCGCGCTCGATCAGGGGCGAGCGGATGCCGTCGGCCGCCACCACCCAGTCGTAATAGCGGCGCTGCGAGGCGACGTGACGACGTAGTGCCGTCGCCCCCGCTTCGCGCGGGCGCAGCAGCGCGAGATCCTCGGGGCCGAGCTCGATGGCATGCAGCTTGGCCAGCACGTCCACCGCGCAGCGCTGCAGCCGCTCGCGTTCGCCCGGGCTGGCGCGCAGCAGCCAGGAGTCGAACACGTAGGGCGGCACGTCGGGCGGCGCGTCGCCGTCGGCGCGTTCCATCACGAAGAACGGCGCCCCGAGGTGCGAGGGGTCGGCCTCGTACCACAGCATGCGCGGCACCGGCGCGCTCGAACGCTCGCGCGCGAGCTGCATCACGCGGAACTGCTTCAACAGGTCGTATTCGGGGAAAACCGGCATCGCGCCCGCATCCGGCGGCAGGCGCGCCACGCAGCGCAGCGAACGCTCGACACCGTCCTCGCGCAGCTGCAGGTCGAACAGCAGCGTTTCGCTGGACATGCCGTTGCCTTGCGGCGCCGACAGCTCGCCGAGGCGGGCGTCGGCACCGAATTTCTGCTTCAGCCAGGCTTGCAGGTCGCGCTGCAGGTGCGCGCGGTCGCGCGTGGAGGTGATGGGGCGCGCCGAGTCGGTCTTGATCTCCACGAAGCGGATCTCCTGAGGTATGCCTGTCTGGGACGCAACCAGCATAGCGCCGAAGCGCGCGTTCGGCACGATCCTGAGAAAACCGTAATGCGACAGCCGCGCCGCCGTGGTCGCGCCTGGTGCTCAGGCCCGATCCCCGGCGCGCCGGCACCGAACAGCCGCGCGATGCGCGCCAACAGCATGCGCACGCCGCGCCAGAGCTTCGGCAGCAGCCAGGCCAGCAGCAGCAGGAACAGCGCGGCCGCGCCGATGAACAGCCACGGGTGATACACCGCGAGCCACATCGCGGCGATCACCAGCGCGTCCTCGCCGAGCGATGCGCCCCAGTTGCTGAAGGGTTCCGGCGAGGTGTTGATCAGCAGCCGGCCGCCCGCCTTGGTGGCGTGGGTGCTGGCGGCAAGTCCCGCGCCGAGGATGCCCGAAGCGACGGCGAAGTCGGGGCCGACCGGTGCGGCGGCCGCCGCCGCGAGCAGCCCGCCTGCCGGGATGCGGATGAAGGTGTGCAGCGCATCCCACAGCGAGTCGAGGCCGGGAATCTTGTCGGCCACGAATTCCGCGAGGAACATCGCGCCGGCGGCACCGAGCACCAGCGGGTGCTGCAGCAGTTCCATGCCGGGCGGCAGCTCCACGCCGGCGAAGCGCCCCAGCAGGCCCAGCACCAGCATGACCGCGTAGAGGTTGATGCCGCTCGCCAGCGCCGCGCCGGCGGCGAGCGCGATCAGCTGTACCGTGTCCGCGTACTGTTCCATCGGAGCTCCGGATTGTGCGCGCCCGGCGACGGGCTGCGCGGTGCTACGGCGAGGCCCGCGCGCTGCGCGGCGATTTGCCGGTCCAGCGCTTGAAGGCGTGGCTGAAACTCGGCGCATCGGCATAGCCGAGCCGCAGCGCGATGTCCTCGACCGAGAGCTCCGTTGCCTGCAGGTACTCGAGCGAGAGGTTCTTGCGCACGTCCTCGAGCAGTTCCTTGAAACTGGTGTCCTCGACGGCGAGCTTGCGCTGGATCGTGCGCGGCGTGGTGCACAGGCGTTCGGCGATGGTCTCCAGGCTCGCGAGCTGGTTCGGCAGCTGCACCAGGTGCTGGCGGATCAGCTCGGCGAAACTGCCGCCGCGCTCGAGCTCCGCGCAGATGCGTTCGCACTGCGCCGCGAAAACCCGTGCCGAGGCCGTTTCGCTCTGCACCAGCGGCTCGCGAGGAAAGCTCCCGGCGAAGCGGAAATCATTGGTCGGCGCGCCGAAGTTGATCGGGCAGCCGAAGAAATCGGCGTAGGCCTGCGCGTAGCCGGGCTCGGGCTGCGCCACGTTGACCTCGATCAGCGGCAGGCGCTTGCCGAGAGCCTCGGCGGCGATGGTGTAAGAGGCCGCGAGCCCGCGGTCGATCATGTACTGGTGGCAGCCGCCCAGGTCGCGCTGCTTGCCGAGCGCGATGATCGCCACGCCGTTCTCGGTGCGCAGCGACCAGTGCATGTAGGTCCAGGTCATCAGGATATTGCGGAACAGGACGCCGAAGGCCTCGACGAGGTTGGAGCTGGTCATCACCGCGAGCCCCAGCATGCCGTAGGCCGACAGGTGGTAGCGCGGCCCCAGGCGCAGTCCGAGCTCCGGCTGGTCGAGCTGCGCGAGCGCGCGTTCGGTGAAACTCAGCTCCTGGGCCGGACTCAGCTTGTAATCCGGGTCGGCCAGCGCGCCCGGCGGAATGCGTGCCGCCGCGAGCATGGTCTCGACGTCCGCGCCGTGCTGGCGCAGCAGGCTGATCAGCGGGTTCAGCCCGTAGATCAGGTGCCTGACATTGCCCGGCTTGGTCCTGGTTTCCAGCAGCATCGGCGGCGGTGCCTCATGGTTCGTTATTGCAATCGCGCTGTCGCAAACTAACAAGTTAATTGTCGCGCGTAAACATCTGCACGGCGCCGTGGCTCCGCTATAAATGGCAGCCATCGCGATGAGCCTCGCCCATCGCAACGACTTTGCATACCGAGCAACAACAGCAAACAGCCGGAAGCAGGAGGTCGCCCATGAGCGCCATCGAATGGCCCGAAACCCCGCAGGGGCAAGCTCACGATCTCGGGAGCGGAGCCGCCGCTGCCGCCCGCGATCGCGGAATTCCAGAAGACGCTGCGCGAGTTCGCGCTGAACGTGATGCGCCCGGCGGGCATCCGGCTCGACCGGATGAGCGCCGAGGAAGTCGTCGCGCCGGGTTCGCCGTACTGGGACGTGCGCCGCAAGTACCTCGATCTCGGCATCAACATGGAAACCCTGGCCTCGTTCTCGCCCGAGGACTTCAGCGTGGTGTTCCCGCTGATCTTCGAGGAGCTCGGCTACGGCGACGCGGGACTGGCGATCTCGATGGGCGCGGCGATCCTGCCGATGTACCTCGCGGCCAAGTTCGGCAACCAGTTCCTGCTCGAGCGCTTCCCGGACACCATGATCGGCTGCTGGGGCATCACCGAGCCCGATCATGGCAGCGATTCGCTGGACCCGAACAAGCAGATTCTCGATGCGCGCGGCCAGTACGGCCGGCCCAACTGCGTGGCGACGATCCGCGGCAACACGGTGATCATCAGCGGCCAGAAGTCGGCCTGGGTATCGAACGGTCCGATCGCCGAGGTGTGCATCCTCTATTGCGCCGCCGATACCGGCAACGGCCCCGACCCGCACAACGGCTGCGTCGTCGTGCTGCCGATGGATGCGCCGGGCGTGAGCCGCGGCAAGCCGCTGGAGAAGATGGGCCAGCGCGCGCTGCCGCAGGGCGAGATATTCTTCGACAATGTCGAGCTGTCGACGGACTACATACTGGCCGGTCCGGTGGCCTACAAGAGAGCCGTCTACTGCATCCACACCGAAGCCAACGCCCTGATGGGCGGTACCTTCACCGGGGTGGCGCAGGCAGCCTTCGACCTCGCGCTCGATTACGCGCACGAGCGCCGGCAGGGCGGCGTGCCGATCATCCGCCACCAGTCGGTGCAGCAGCGCCTGTTCCACATGTACCGCAAGGTCGAGATCTCGCGCGCGCTGACGCGCCGCGTCGTGCTGTTCAACAACACCGCGACGGTTCCCGCGCTGCAGGCCGCGATGACCGCCAAGGTCACCGGCACCCAGCACTGCTTCGAGGTGTGCAGCGACGCGCTGCAGATCTTCGGCGGCAACGGGCTGACGCGCGAATACCCGATGGAGAAACTGCTGCGCGATGCGCGCGCCTCGATGATCGAGGACGGCTGCAACGAGATCCTCTCGATCAAGGGCGGCTGCTACCTGATCGACGAAGAGCGCCTGCGCGGATGAAACAGAACGCCTGGATCGCCGGCGTCGGCATGACGCATTTCGGCAAGCACATGGACCGCGGGCTGAAGTCGCTCGCGGGCGAGGCCATCACGGCCGCGGTCGCGGATGCGGGGATCGGTCTGGGCGACGTGCAGGCCGCGTGGATGGGCAACGCCGCGGCCGCGGTGATCACCGGCCAGGTCTGCGTGCCGGGTCAGATGATACTGCGCGAGCTCGGCGTCGGACGCATCCCCGTCGTGAACGTCGAGAACGCCTGCGCCACGGCGGCAACGGCGTTCCAGCAGGCCTGCACGATGGTCAGCGCCGGGCTGTACGACGTGGTGCTCGCCTGCGGCGTGGAGAAGCTCTACCACCAGGACAAGCTGAAGACCTTCTCGGTGTTCAGCGGCGCGGTCGACGTCGAGGCCATGGACAAGGTGGTCGGCGGCATCGCGCAGCGCATTGCCGCGCTGGGCGCGCCGATCGATACCGCGGGCGCCGGCACCACGCGCTCGCTGTTCATGGACATCTACGCCATCTGGGCGCTGTCGCACATGCAGCGCTACGGCACCACGCGCGAGCAGTTCGCGATGGTCTCGGCAAAGAACTCCGCTCCACGGCAGCCTGAACCCGAGGGCGCAGTACCGCGAGGTGATCACGGTGGCAGCGACGTGCTGGCCGCGCGCGAGGTCTCGTGGCCGCTGACGCTGCCCGATGTGCTCGCCGATCGGCGACGGCGCCGCGGCCGCGATCATCGTCAGCGAGCGCAAGGCGCGCGAGCTCGGCATGCGCGCGCGCGGTGAGGGTCGAGGCCACGTCAGCTCACCAGCGGCTGGGATTTCGCCGAGGGCGAGGAATCGGTGGCCGAGGGCTCGGTGCGCGCGCTCTACGAAGCAGCCGGCATCGGAGCGGCGGACATCGACTGCATCGAGCTGCACGACGCCTCGGCGCCCTCCGAGCTCATGTACTACGAGTACCTCGGGCTGTGCCCGAAGGGCGAGGGCGGTCGCTTCGTGGAAGAAGGGCACTCGCGCCTCGGCGGATCGAAGCCGGTCAACACCTCCGGCGGCCTGATGCGCAAGGGGCATCCGATCGGCGCCACCGGGCTGGCGCAGATCGTGGAACTGACCGAGCAGCTGCGCGGCGAGGCCGGCGCGCGCCAGGTCGCCGGCGCGAAGGTCGCGCTGGCCGAGAACGGCGGCGGCATACATCGGCATCGGACGCCGCGGCGATGGTGCTGACGCTGCTGTCGCGCTGAACGGGGAGGCACCCTGCGGGGTGCGCGGCGGTCGGCGGGCCGCGCAGGAACACAACGACAACAAGGGCAGATCGCACACGTGAGAGACGAGCGCATTCTCGCCAATCTGATCGCCAGGCAGGCGGCCGAACATCCGGACCTGGATGTGCTGACCTTCGTGGACGTGAAGGCCGATGGCGGATTCGCCGAGGAAGTCCGCACCTTCCGCGAACTGTGGGACAACGGACAGCGCGTGGCGCAGGCGCTGCGCGATGCCGGCATGCAGGCCGGAGACCGCTTCGCGCTGCTGATGCAGAACCACCCCGAGTTCGTCGACGCCATGGTCGGCTCCAGCATTGCCGCTACCGTGTTCGTGCCGATAGACCCGCGCACGCGCGGCGAGAAGCTCGCGTTCATGCTCGCGATTCTCCGGCTGCCGCGGCGTGATCTGCGCCGATTACGCGCTCGGCCACGTGCTCGGCGTGCTCGGCGAGCTGCCGGAGCTGCGCTGGATATGGGTCGTCCTGCACGGCGGCCACCGGCAATTGCACGGCGCGGCGCGTGACGCCGCGCTGGCTCGACGAGGTGCTGCCTGCCGCGGTCGCCGCGACTGCCGGTCGCCGTCGAGAGCCCCGAGCAGACCATGCAGATGCTGTTCACCTCGGGCACCACCGGCGATCCGAAGGCGATCCTCGCGAACTACCTGCGCTTCCACGCGGTCGGGCACGATCGCCCCGCTGCTCGGCTGGACCGCGCGGACCGGCTCTACACCGGCCTGTCGCTGACGCACGCCAACGCCCAGCTGATCACGCTGGGCAACGTGCTGACGCTGGGCGCGCGCGGCGTGATCAGCCGCCGCTTCACCAAGTCGCGCCTGTGGGACATCTGCCGCCGCTACGGCTGCACCACGTTCAACCTGCTCGGCGGCATGACCACCGCGGTCTACAGCGAGCCGCCGCGCGCCGACGACGCCGACAACCCCGTGCGCATGGTGCTGAGCGCCGGCATGCCCGCGGCGATCTGGGCAGGATTTCGCGCAGCGCTTCGGCGTCGCAGATCTTCGAGTTCTACGGCGCGGCCGAGGGCGGCATGACCTTCAACCCGCCCGGCGTGGGTCCGATCGGCAGCATCGGCAAGCCGCCGCCCACGCTGGAGGCGAGGATCGTCGACGACGACGACCGCGAGTGCGCGCCCGTTCGAGCAGGGCGAGATCGTGTTCCGCAACGCCGACGGCAGCTGCCCGCCCGTCGAGTACTTCCACAACCCCGAGGCGTCGGCGAAGAAGACCGCCGGCGGCTGGCTGCGCATGGGCGACGTGGGCCATCGCGACGCCGAGGGCTGGTTCTACTTCGACTACCGCAAGGGCGGCGGCATCCGCCACAACGGTGACTTCGTCAACGTCGCCTTCGTCGAGAAGGCCATCGCCGAGCACCCCGGCGTCGACGACGTGTTCGTCTACGGCATCGAGGCCGCGTCCGGCGTTCCCGGCGAGAAGGACGTGGTCGCCGCGGTCGTGCCGACGCCGGGCGCCGATCTCGATGTGGCCGGGCTCTACCGCCACTGCCGCGCGGCGCTCGAGTCCAACTTCGTGCCGGGCTACATCCAGGTCATGCCCGAGATTCCCAAGACGGCCTCGGAAAAGCCGCAGGAGCGCTTCTGCCTGGAGCACTTCCGCGCCCACCCCGAAGCCGTGTTCACCGAAAGCAGTACCAGCGAACCCATGCGGAGAAAATCATGAACGCCGAAGTCGTCGTCTACGGAGCCAGCGGATATACCGGCAAGCTGATTGCCTGGCATCTGGCCGAGCGCGGAATTCCCTTCATCGCCGCGGGCCGCAATGCCCAGCGCCTGGCCGAGCAGATGGCGAAGGTGCCGGAGCTCGCCGGGGCGCGCTACGAGTGCGTGGCGGTGGAGCACGACGAGGCATCGCCTCGCGAAGCTCTTCAGCGGCAGGAAGGTCGTCTACAACGTCGTCGGCCCGTTCATGCAGCTCGGCGACCCCGTGGTCAAGGCCTGCCTCGCCGCGGGCTGTCATTACCTCGATACCACCGGCGAGCAGGACTGGATGCTGCACCTCAAGCGCAGCTACGGCGCGGCCTTCGCGGCAGAAGAACCTGCTGCTGGTCCCTGCGTGCTCGTGGATGTGGCTCGGCGGGCAGCTCGCGGCCGAGCTGGCGCTGGAGCACCCGGGCATCGACAGCCTCGACATCTGCTACCTCGCCGACTCGAACACCAGCGTCGCCTCGACGATGTCCTTCCTGCGCATGCTGACCAAGGACCAGTTCTATCTCGAGCACGACCGGATGTGCACCTGGCCGCAGGCGACTGCCTTTCCCGTGGCCATACCGGGCGTGCACCGCGTGCTGAACGCGCTGCCGTGGAGCGGCGGCGGCGAGCCGGTGTGGTACGAGGACGATGCGCGCGTGCGCAACTGCAGCGTGCTGGTGGCGTTTCGCAACCAGGCCATGCTGCAGGCGATCGTCGACATCCTCGTGGAGTTCGAGCACAAGCACAAACACCTGCCGGTGGCGGAGCAGGAGAAGATCACCAACGAGCTCGGCAACCAGCTGGTGTCGGTGGAGCCCGAGCGCGAGAGCCCCGCGCTGAACCGCAGCCTGCTGTGCTGCCACGGGCGCGGCGACACCGAATCGGTCAGCGTGGTGTTGCGGGGCAATTCGCCGTACATCCAGACCGGCGTATTCGCCGCCGAGGCGTGCCGCAAGATCCTGCTCGGCACGCACCGCGGCCAGGGCTTCATGTCGCCGGCCGGCGCCTTCGGTGCGCGCGAGATGATCGCGGCGATCGCCGCGAGCGGACAGCTGGCGTGGGATACGCGTACGGTCTGAACGGATCGCCGCGATGAAGAGCAATGCAGGAGTGTCTGGCGCAAGGCCGCCGGGGGGAAGCGTTTGAAGACGATCAGGCAACGGATCTCGGCATTCACGATACGCCATGCGGGCAAGGTGCTGCTGCTGCTGGCGCTGGTCACGGCGGTGTTTGCCGCGGGGCTGCCGCGCGTGGAGCTGCGCACGATCTTCTCGGACCTGTTCCCGAGCAACCATCCCTTCGTGCAGACCTTCCAGGACCACCCGAACTTCGGCAACCCGCTCACCGTCACGATCATGGTCAAGCGCAAGGACGGCGACATCTACAACGCCGAGACGCTGCAGAAGATCTGGAACATGACGCGGGACATCGACCTCACGCCCGCGGTCGACCACGACCAGGTCCTGTCGATCGCGACGGAGAAGGCGCGCTTCCAGGAAGCCACGCCCTTCGGCATCGACAGCCAGCCGCTGATGGGCGACCACGCGCCGGCCACCGCGGAGGAGATCGCCGAGTTTCGCCGTCGCGTCGAGAAGTCGCCCGAATTCGCGGCAGTTCCTGATCTCCGCCGACGAGTCCGCCACGCTGATCCACGCCACCTTCATCGAGCGGTTGCTCGATTACGGCGAGAGCTTCGAGTACGTGCAGGCGCTGGTCGAGCGCGAGCGCGACGCGAACCACGAGGTCTACGTCGCCGGGCAGCCCGTGCTGACCGGCTGGGTGTACCGTTACGAGAGGCAGATGTTCGGCATCTTCGCCGTGACCATCACGGCGCTGCTGCTGTCGCTGGTCGTCTACATGCGCAACGTCGCCGGCGTGGTCGGGCCGCTGGTCACCAGCGCCACCGCGGCGATCTGGGGTTTCGGCTTCGTCGGCTGGCTGGGCATGCCGATCGAGCCGCTGATCATGGTGGTGCCGCTGCTGCTGATCGCGCGCTCGTTCAGCCACTGCGTGCAGTTCACCGAGCGCTTCTACGAGGTCTATCACCACGTGCGCGACAAGCGCAAGGCGGCCGAGATCTCGATGGGCGTGATGATGGCGCCCGGCACGCTCGGCATCGTCACCGACGCGGCGGGCCTGTTCCTGATCGCGATCGCGCCGATCCCGGCGATGGAGCGCTTCGCGCTGTTCTGCGGCTTCTGGGCGCTGATGCTGATCCCGACCAACGTGTTCCTGTCCGCGCTGCTGCTCACCTTCCTGCCCGAGCCGCAGCAACGTCGACCGCGATCATCGGCGAGGACGACGAAGCACTCGCGGCTGCACGCGCGGCATCAAGCGCCGTGCTCGGCACTTCGTGGGCCGCTGAGCCACGGCCGCAACGGCCGCGTGCTCACCGTGATCGTGCTGGTGGTCGGCGGCATTGGCCGGCTGCGTGACGCTCGCGGACCTGAAGGTCGGCAACCCGGTCGAGGGCAGCAACCTGCTGTTCGACGGATTCCGAGTACAACGTGGCGGTGCGCGACACATCAACGAGCAGCTTCCCCGGCCTGAACACGCTGGAGATCGTGTTCGAGGCCAAGGAGGCGAGCAGCGTGCGCCGCGTGATGCACCAGGCCGACACCATCGCGACGATGAACGCGCTGCAGCGCATGCGTGGAGAGCGGCGAGAATCCGCCGCGTGGCGACGCTGTCCTTCGCCGACTACCTGCCCGAGGCCAACCGCCTGTTCAGCGGCGGCAACCCGAAATGGGCGCCGCTCGACTCCGAGCGACGAGTCGGTCGCCGCCGCCGCGGGCGCGGTGCTGTTCGGCACCAGCCCGAAGGCCTTCCTGCACGTGACCGACTTCGATGCAGGAGAACGGCACGGTCTCGCTCTGGTACAAGGACAACAAGCAGGAGACCGTCGACCGCGCGCTGGCGCAGGCGCGCGCCGCGGTGGAGAAGGTCGGCGCCGAGCACGAGAATTTCCGCATCCGCCTCGCCACGGGCACCATCGCGCTGCAGCAGTCGATCAACGACACCGTGGACACGTACCAGTACGATCATCATGGCGCTGCTGAACCTCGTGATCCTGTTCGGCTGCGCGTATGCCTACCGCTCGTTCGTCGCGGGCATCCTGCTGCTGATTCCGGTCAACCTGTCGAACGTGCTGCTGGGCGCGGTGCATGGTCGCTCGCTGGGCATCGGACTGGACGTCAACACGCTGCCGATCGCCGCGATCGGCATCGGCGTGGGCATCGACTACGGCATCTACCTGCTGAGCCGCATCTGCGAGGAATACCAGCTGCAGCCGAGAGCTACGAGCAAGGCGATCGCGGAGGCCGTGGCGCACCACCGGCAAGGCGATCTTCTTCACCGCGACGATCGTGCTGATCGCATCCTGCCGTGGTACTTCCTGTCGGAGCTGAAGTTCCTCGCCGACATGGGCCTGCTGCTGGTCGATGGTGATGCTGATCAACATGGTGATCGCGCTGATGGTGCTGCCGCTGCTGGTGTGGCTGTTCAAGCCGAAGTTCCGTCGGACTGTCGAAGGACCTGCTGGTCGGCGAGGGCTGTCCGGTACCTGTCGGGCACTGCGCGACGCTGCCAGAGTGGTTTCGATGACTGGAGTCATTTCACGACGTAGGAGGACTGACCCATGCGCATCAAAAAATACGACTTCGACTACAGCCGCCGTGTCTTCCTGGACAAGATGGCGACCGGCGCGATGGCCGCCGGCGTGCTGGCGCCGCTGTGGCCGCTGATCGCGCAGCGCCGGCGACATCACCAAGGCCTATCCCGACGAACTGCTGTCGATCGAGGCCTACACCAAGGGCAAGATCAAGACCGGCGACCTGATCACGGCCGACAACGTCGAGCTCGTCAAGGACCTGCTCGACCCGGTGGCGTACCTGCAAGTCGAGCCAGATGGGGCGCAAGATCCGCATCGTGCAGACCACCACCGACGTGACGCAAGCTGTATCCCGAGGACGTATCTCGAGGCCACGCTGCGCGAACCAGGGCAAGGCGCAGCTCGACGCCGACGGCAACGTCGTCACCGCCGAGGGCAAGCCGTGGATCGGCGGCAACCCGTTCCCGGATCCCAAGAACGGGCTGCGAGGCGCTTCTCGAACCTGACGCTGTGCTGGGGTCGCCACGACAACTCCTTCTACGCGGTGCGCGACTGGGACATCGGGCCGGACGGCGACCGTGCAGTACCAGTACGACTTCTGCTGGGCCGAGAAGAACACCGACGGCGCTGGTGGGCGAGGACGGTCCCTACCTGCCGCGGGCACGAGGACAAGCTGCGCTTCCAGTCGGTGTGGTTCACCGTATCCGCAACGACTCCAAGGGCACCTCCTTCCTGAACACCTGGTACTACGACCAGCGCAAGTTTCCCGACCTCGTAGGGTTACCTGCCGGCGTTCAAGCGGGTGCGCCGGTTCCCGACCAACCAGCGCTTCGAGCCGCTGGTGCCCGGGATCACGCTGTTCCTGTCGGATGCCTGGGCCGCGGGCGACCCGATGCTGACCTGGGGCAACTACAAGGTGATCGGCCGCCAGCCGATGCTGGGCGCGGTCTCGCGAGAACTGGATGGGGCCCGGCACCAACTACGAGCGCCCGGTGCACGGCGGCGCCAAGGGCAAGACCTTCATGGAGACCGCGATGGAGCTCGTGCCCGAGACCATCGTGATCGAGGCCGAGCCCACCGGCTACCCGCGCGCGCCGGTCGGCAAGAAGCGCGTGTGGATCGACGTGCGCAACATGATGTACGTGGCCTACGTGACCTACGACCGCCGCGGCGAGCTGTGGAAGTGCTTCGAGCCGGCGTACTCGGTCTACGAAAAGGGCGACCAGAGGCTGATGGACGGCGCCGAGCCGGCGTGGTCGTGGACGCACGTGCACTGCCACGACGTGCAGACCAACCGCATGAGCCGCTTCGTGCAGGCCGAGGAAGTGCGCGGCGGTTTCCGCTCCGGCTTCGACATCGAGGGCATGTACGACAAGTACCTCACGATGCAGTCGCTGCTGAGGATGGGCACCTGATGCGCCGGCGACGAGCGCTCGCGCGCTGCGCGCGCGCTGCTGGCGGCGCTGTGCTGCGCCGCCGGCTCGCGGCCGCGGAGCCCGCCGTGCTGCACCAGGGCATCGCGCACGACGCGCTCTACGACGTGTGCTTCGACGCGCGCGGCGCGGTGGCGGTGGGTGCGGCGGGCGTGGTGCTGGCGAGCAGCGACGCCGGCGCGAGCTGGCAGCCCCAGGCGCAGGAGGCCACGTCGCTCGCGCTGCTCGGCGTCGCCTGCGCCGACGAGCGGCGTCTTGCGGTCGGGCAGACCGGGATCGTGCTGATCGATGACGGCAAGGGCTGGCGCAAGGTCGAATCCGGCACCGAGCAGCGCCTGCTGGCGGTGGCGATGAACGCGCTCCGGGCTGGCGGTCGCCGTGGGCGGCTTCGGTGCCGTGCTGCTCTCGCGTGACCGCGGCGAAAGCTGGGAGCCGGTGGCCTTCGACTGGCCGGCGCTGGTGGAGGATTTCGCCGAACCGCATCTCTACGACGTCGCGGTCGCCGAGGACGGCGCGATCACGCTGGTCGGCGAGTTCGAGATCGTGATGCGCTCGCCCGATGGCGGTGCGAGCTGGGCTGCGCGTGCACAAGGGCGAGGCCTCGCTGTTCGGCCTGCACATGGGCGCGAGCGGCATCGGCTACGCGGTGGGGCAGGAGGGACGGATCCTGCGCAGCGCCGACGGCGGTGAGAGCTGGAGCGTGCTCGACACCGGGGTCGACGCGCCGTTGCTGGGTGTGTCGGCTGCCGACGACGGGCGCGTGCTGGTCAGCGGCATGCGCACGATGCTCGAAGGCAGCGCGGGCGGAGCGACCTGGCGCGCGCTCGCCGGCGCCGACATCGCAACCGGGCTGGTATGCCGCGCTCGCGACGGCGACGGGCGACGCGGGGCGAGTAGTCACGGTGGGCAACGGCGGTCGCGTGCTGGGTCTCGCGACGACAGGTCACGACGCAAGAAGACGATAAACAAAACCACTGATGGAGGCTTCCATGAGCAAACCAAGCAGACTTGCAGCCGCGATCCGCGGTGCCACACTGGTCTCGGCCGCGCTCGCCGCACCCGCGGCGCTCGCGCTCGACCTCAACGTCTCCGGCTTCATCCGCCAGGAGATGGCGTACAAGATCACCGACGACGAGAACCCGTTCAACCAGCAGGGCAACCTCTACAACGGCAAGCCGGTGGACAACTACGTGCACGGGCTCTACGGCCTGCCGCCCGAGATCACGCGTCCGGACTACTCGGAGTCGAACGACTGGAACCTGCAGGTGACGCGCGGCGAACTGGATGTCGCGGCAACCTTCAGCGAACACCTGACCGGTGCCATGAAGGTGCGCGCCTACTACGACTACGGTGTCTACGACGACTACGGCGACGTGAATTTCTTCGAGATGCCCTACCGCGGGGATTGCGCGACCCGCCTCGAGGTCTGCGGCGACGACTACATGATCGACCTGCCGTCGTTCTACCTCGACTACACCAACGGCGGCTTCTGGGCGCGCGTGGGCAACCAGCAGATCGCCTGGGGCGAGTCGATCTTCTTCCGCGTGCTCGACGTGCCGAACGGCCTCGACCTGCGCCGGCACAGTTTCCTCGACTGGGCCTCCGAGGAATATTCCGACGAGCGCGTGCCGGGGCTCGGCATCCGCTCGAGCTACCGCTTCCAGAACAACTGGGAGATCGAGGGCTTCGCTCAGGAGTTCAACCCCACGATCTACGGCAACGAGAACACGCCGTACAACGTGATCGCCTCGCAGTTCGTGGTGCAGCAGGAAGAGACCTTCGACGAGGTCGACGACGAATGGAACTTCGGCGCGCGGCTGCGCGGACAGATCGGCGAACTGGGGCTGCAGTTCATCGCGGTCAGCCGGCGCAATCCGGATGGCGCGTTCCGCTGGACCACCTCGAAGGTCAACCCCTTCGTCGCGGCCGGTATCGGCGCGGCCGACCCCGATCTCGGCGGGGTGACGCTGGGCCAGCTGCTGTCGCAGACGCCGTTCCAGCCCTTCACCGGCCAGGGCGTGTTCACCGCGCGCGAGTGGTTCGACTATTCGGGCATGGCGCGGCTCAACGGCGCCAACCTGCAGCAGTTGCTGGACGACTTCCCGGCGGCCAAGGCACTGACGGGCGCCAACGGCCTGCCGACCACCGGGGTCGACAACCTCGCGACCTCGACGCTGGTGCTCGATGCCTTCTTCTCGCCGATCCTCGGCCTCGGCGACCTGCGCGGCCACATCGAGCGCAAGTTCCATCGCGAGGAGATCTTCGGCATCGGCATGAACTACATGATCTATGCCGAGCCCGACTCCTTCCTCGATCAGCTGATCGTTCGCTTCGAGGCAACCGTGACGCCGGACAAGATGTTCACCGACCCTTCGCTCGGCCAGGAATTCCTCGAGGAGACCGAGTGGGCGACCTCGCTGGTGTTCGAGAAGTACCAGCGTTTCTCCGAGACCTTCCCGGCCACCTACATGGTGCTGCAGTGGCTGCACAAGTCCGAGAGCGACCTGTTCGGCCGTCACCTCGACGGCTTCGATGGCGACGCGACGAATTCGCCGCCCAATGGCCGCGACCAGTTCGACGCGATCGCCTTCGCGATGCAGCAGCCCTCGCCGACGCTGGCGTGGCGCTTCGACCTCGCGGTGCTGTACGACGTGGAAGGTGGCGTGCTGGTGCAGCCCGGCGTGCGCTGGAAGCCGTCGAAGTCCTACACCGTCGAGCTCTACGCGAACCTGCTCGAGGGCGACAACAACGACTCCATGGGCACGTTCCAGTGGTCCGACGAGGTCGGGCTGCGCCTGGGCTACCAGTTCTGATGGGCGCGACCCGCTCGATGCGACCGCGAAGCCGGCCCCCGGGGCCGGCTTTTTTCTGCGTCCTGCTGGTGGTGACCCCCACGCTGGCGCTCGCGCAGGCGGATTCAGGCGTGCTCGACCAAGCCATCGCGCTGGTGCGCCTTGGCGGGCCCGTGGTCGTGGTGCTGTTCGCGATGTCGGTGGTCGCCCTCGCGGTGTCCGCCTTCAAGATGCTGCACATCGGGACGCTCACGCGCGGTTCGGGCGTGGCGCAGCAGGCGCTCGATCACTGGGCGCGCGGCGACACCGACGCGGCGCTCGCGCTGCTGGGGCGCACGCGTGGCGAGGCGCCGGCGCTGCTGCGTGACGGCATGCAATGGCTCGGCGCGGGCAAGCCCGCGTCGAGCGTGCGCGAGGAGCTGGTGCGACGCGCCACCCGCCTGCTCGGGGACGCGGGCAACCTGCTCGGCGTGATCGAGCAGGTGGCCTACCTCGCGCCGCTGCTCGGGCTGCTCGGCACGGTGCTCGGGATCATCGAGGTGTTCCAGGGACTCGCGGCGCACGCGGATGCGAGTGCGGGAACGCTGGCGGGCGGAATCTGGGAAGCGCTGCTCACCACCGCGGTGGGCCTGTGCGTCGCGGTGCCGTTCGCCATCGTGCACGCAACGCTGGAAAACCGCATCGAGCGCTTCCGCGCGCGCCTGGAGGACGCGCTGACGCGCCTGTTCACCGTCACGCTGTACCGCTGAGACGCCGGGGCACGCCGATGCTGAAGTCCGTCCGGCATGCGCACTCCGCCAAGCGCGTTGCGATGACGCCGCTGATCGATATCGTCTTCATCCTGCTGCTGTTCTTCATCCTGCAGAGCAATTTCACGCAGTTCCGCCAGCTGCCGCTGCCGGTGCCCGCGCCAGCCGAAGGTGCCCGGGAGGGGCCGCGCCAGCTGCGCATCGAGGTGGGCGCGGACGGTCGCCTCTGGGTCGAGGGCGTGACGCTCGCCCCCGCCGCGCTCGGCGCGTTCCTGGATCGCCGTGACCTGCCTGCCGCGACGCCGGTGGTGCTGGCTGCGGCGCCCGCGGTGCCGGTGCAGCTGCTGGTCGATCTCTGCGACACGCTGCACGCGCGCAGCCTCACGGGGATCGACATCCGCGCGCTGGAGGCGCGCTAGCGCCATGATCCGCCTGGCAAGGCCGGCGCCGCGCACGAAGGATCACGACGACAAGCTCGTGCCGATGATCAACGTGATCTTCCTGCTGCTGATGTTCTTCCTGATCGCGGGCAACCTCAAACCGTTGTTCAGCGAGGAGCAGCTGACGCCGCTCTCCCTGAGCGAGGCGCTGCCGGCGGGTGACCGGCTGGAAATTTCGCTGGCACGCGACGGCGTGCTGACATGGGGCGACGAGCGCCTGGCCGCCGCGCAGCTGGGCGCACGCCTGCGCGCGCTGCCCGATGGCGTACCCCCGGCGCTCAGCCTGCGCGCCGACGCGCGGGTGCAGGCCTCGGTACTGCTGCCCGTGCTCGACGCGCTGCGCGCCGCCGGCGTGCAGCGCATCGCGATCGTCACGCTGCGCCGCGCGCCGCCGGATTGAGCTCGATGCGCCCGCCTCGCCTGCTGCTCTGGAGCGCGCTGCTCGCCGCCTCGTTCGTGCTGCACCTGGCATTGTCGTGGCAGGCGGGGCGCGAGCTCGCACTGCCCGGCGCCGGGGCGCGCGAGCAGGCGAGCGTCGCCGAGATACGTCTCGCGCCGCAACCGCCCGAGGAAGAGCGCGCGGAGCTGCAGTTCGAGGATCCGCCCGCGCTGGAGCCGCCCGCGGTGCTGCTCGCCTCGACGGCGGCGGTCCCGCCGCCGCCGAACGTCAACCTGGCGCTGCGCGCCGCGGCGGGGGCGGGCAGCGAAATGCCGATGCCGGCGCCGCCGCAGGGCTTCGGGCTGCAGCATCGCGGCATGGGCGCGGCCGGCTTCGGCACCGGCATCGGCAATGGCCTCAGCAATTCCAGCAACCGCTTCGCCGCCTATGTGCAGGGCCTGCGCGACACCGGCCTCGACGTGGTGTTCGTGATCGATGCCACGGGTTCGATGGACTGGGTGCTGGTGGAAGTGAGGCGGCGCGTCGCCGACATCGCCGATGCCACGCGTTCGCTGGTGCCGCTCACGCGCTTCGGGGTGGTCGCCTACCGCGATCGCGACGATCCCGGGTTCGTGGTGCGCGAACTGCCCCTGACATTCAGCCTGGCCAGGCTCGCGCGCTTCGTCGACGCCCTGCGGGCCGAAGGCGGCGGCTCGTGGCAGGAAGCGGTCGATGCCGGGCTCGAAGCCGCGGTGAACCGCGCCGGCTGGCGTCCCGGCGCCAAGCGCGTGGTGCTGCTGATCGGCGACGCGCCGCCGCACGAGAAGGACATGGAGCGGACACTGGCACTGGCGCGCGAGCTGGCGCGCGCCGGTGGCGAGATCTCGGTGCTCGATGTCAGCAACGACTCCAACCCCGCGTTGATCGAGGCGAGCCTGGGACGCAAGGTGAATCGCGCGCTCTACCGCGACCACCCGATGCTGCAGTACCAGCGCATCGCCGAGGCCGGCGGCGGCACGGCCGCGACCATGGACGGCGACATCCGCATCACGCGCCAGCTGGTCTCGCTGATCATGGGCGGGCAGTTCTCCGCCGAGATGAGCCTGCTGCTGGAGGGGCTGTGATGCGACGATCGCATTCCATCGCCGCCGTGCTGTTGGCGCTGCTGATCGCGTGCCAGTTACCGTTGGCGCGTGGCGATGACGACGCGGTGCAGGCCTTCGCCGCGCAGTTGCGCCAGGCCGCGCAATGGGACGCCGCCCGTTTCAGCGAGAGCGCCGATGCCCTCGGCAAGCTGGTGAGTGCGGCACGCGACGGCAAGGCCGGCGCGCCGGCGCAGCAGCGCCTGCGCGCACTCGGCGACGAACTGCACGCGGCCTGTCGTGCCAGGATCCGCGCGCTGGAGGCCGCGACCGGCGAGGACGAGGCGAAGCTCGAGGATCTCTACCGCTCGGAGCAGTGGTACGCGATCAACTACGCGCTGGCCGCCGTGCGCTACTGGCAGGCGTGGATCGACCTCGCACTGGCAGAGACCGCTGCCGACGACGCCGCGCGCGTCCCGGCGCTGTCGGGCGCCGAGCGCGGCTTCCAGTCCACCGCGGTGCGCATCCTGTATCCGGGGCTGGTCTACGGCAGCTGGCTCGGCATGGCCTATGTCGAGCGCCTGCGCGGCGACGACGCGGCGGCCGAGAAGCGCCTGAAGCTGCTCGCCGGCGTGCTCGCTTCCGATCCCGGCAACCCGCTCGCGCAACTCGTCGCGGACGAGCTCGCGCTGCTGGCGGTGCGTCGCGGCGACACGCTGACGCCGATTCCGGAAGGCAGGGGCACGCTGCCGCCCGCCGTCGCGCGGCGGATCGAGGAGGAAGCCTTCGCGCTGCTGGAGCAGCGGCGCCGCGAAGGCACCGTGGCGCTGGACGCCGCCGAACGCCTGCGCCGCCTGGTCGACGCCGGTTACCTCGACGATGCACTGCTCGCGCGCATGCTCGCCTGGCGCGACGAGCTGGTGGGCCGCGATCTCGGTACCATCGGCCTGCTGCTGGACGCGGAGTACGCCGCCGCGCACGAGCAGTACGAAACCACCGTGCTCAAGTATCGCGAGTTCGCGTCGAAGGGAGGCTTCGAGCTGCCGATCAGCACCGCGGCGTTCCGCTACAACTACGCCGCCGCGCTGCATCGCCTGGGCCACGAACGCGAGGCGCTGGAGGTGGCGATGCGGCTGCGCGAGGACAAGGTCACGGGCGCTGCGGCGCGCAAGCTCGTCTTCCTGGCCGCGGAGCGCATCAACCGCGAGCAACCCGGCACCGCGAACCGTGCCGCGCTGACGCGCGCCGCGCGCGACTTCCTTGCGGTCTCGCCCGATGACAAGGATGCCGCCTTCGCGCACCTCGCGCTCGCAAGCGGCGGCGATGCCGAAGCGCAGCGCCACCTCGCCGCGGCGCGCCGCGACTCGCGCACGCGCGGCGCGGTGGAGGGCGTGCGCCTCGATGCCGCAGTCGCGGCGTTCACCGATGCGGCGGCACGCCATGACCTGGCCGCGCGCGCGAGCGCCGCGCGCGAGGCGCTGGCGTCCATCGAGGCCCTGCCGCGCGCCGAGCAACGGGCGCTGCCGCTGCGCGTACTGGCGCTGCAGATGCGCGTCGCCAGCGGCGATGCCGACGCGCGCACGGTGCGCGAGCTGCAGGAACTGCGCGACGCCGCAGGCACCGATGCCGCGCTGCAGCGCGTGCTGGCCTGGACCACGCTGCGCGCGCTTTCCGCCGATGCGCTGGCAGGGCACATCGGGGCGCTGGCGCACCCGCCGTCCACCGCCGATGCCACCGAGCTGCTGGCATTCCTGCAGGAACGCGAGCAGGCGCGCGATTTCCAGGCGCTGCAATCGCTGGCGACGCGCGCGCTGCCGGCCTTTGCATCGCAACCCGACGTGTCGCGCCAGCTGGTGCTGATGCGCCATCGCGCGCTCTCCGCGCTCGATCGCAAGGAGGAAGCCCTCGCCGTTGCGCTGGAGATGGTCCAGGCATACCCGGACTCCGGCGATGCCTGGCTCGCCTACGCCGCAAGCGCCGAGAGCAGCGGCGACACGTTCGCGGCCGAGCGCGGCTGGGCCCATATCGCCGGCGCCGTCCCCGAGGGCTCCGACCGCTGGCTCGACGCCACCTTCCGCCGCGTGACCTTGCTGTCGCGCACCGCAGGCGCGCAAGCTGCGCACTGCGAGCTGCTTGCCCGCGCCGGCCTGTATCGCGAGCGCATGAATGCCGCGCTCGGCAAGCAATTCGCCGAACTGACGCGGGAGAATCGCTGTGACGGCTAGCTTTGGTGGTGCGTGTCTTCGAGCAAGCAAAGGCTTCACCGCGGCGGTAGCCTGCCGCAGACTCGCTGTGAATACATCCCTGTACGCTCGAGCGCCGCGTCCCTGCGGCGCACGGTCTGCGACAGGCTACCGCCACGGTGAATCCTGGACTCTGGTGCAACACTTGCTTGAAGAGAGCGGCAGCGTGCGATTTGCAGGGATCCACTGCTTTGCGGCGTTGAGTTCGCACCGCCCAGCGCCGTCCGGCGGGGAGTATGGATCGAAGAGCGTGCGCGGCATGGATGCCGCGCTCGAGCCTACAGGGATGTATTCACGGCGTCTCTGCGATCGATACTCCCCGCCGGGCGACGCGGTGAACAGTGCGCCGGGCATACTGTCCCGAGTCGACGAAGAGCACACGGGAGTGCCGTCATGGTAAGGATCCGCAAGTACCACGCCGACTACTCGCGCCGGCTGTTCATGCAGCGTCTGGGGCAGGGGGTGCTGGCCACGGGCGTGCTGATGCCGCTGTGGCAGGCGATTGCGCAGGACGGCGACAGCGCGCGCGCGTACCCGGACGAAGCGCTGTCGCTCGAGGCGTACACCAGGGGGAAGGTGAAGGCCGGTGACGTGATCAGCGCCGAGAACGTCGAGCACGTGAAGGACCTGCTCGACCCGATCCAGTACGTCCAGATCACGCAGATGGGCCGCAGGCTCGACGTGCTGGACACGACCACGGACATCATGCAGCTGAGCCCGTGGGAGTATGTCGAAGCGACGCTGCGCAACAAGGGGCGCGCACGCTTCGCGCCGGATGGCAACGTGGTCACCGACGAAGGCAGGCCGTGGATCGGTGGCAACCCGTTTCCCCAGCCCACCAGCGCGCTCGAGGTATTCGCCGGCATCACGCTGAGCTGGGGCCGGCACGACGTATCGCTGTACGCGACGAAGGAAGAGGACCTCGACGACGACGGCGATGTGGCGTACCGCTACGCATCGGTGTGGACCGAGCTGTCGCCGGTGGCGCGCGTCTCGCTGGAGCCAAAACCCTACTGGCCCGGACACGAGGACAAGCTGCGCTACCAGTCGAT
This sequence comes from uncultured Gammaproteobacteria bacterium, assembly GCA_963819895.1. GTDB lineage: Bacteria > Pseudomonadota > Gammaproteobacteria > Pseudomonadales > UBA5518 > UBA5518. Next base: position 163,710 of record CAWFXU010000027.1, on the reverse strand, counting down.
ACTGTTCCTGTCGCCGAACGATGTGAAGGGCACCTCGTTCCTGAACATCTGGCACTACGACCAGAACCGCTATCCCGACCTGTTCGGCTACCTGCCCGCGTTCAAGCGCGTGCGGCGCTACCCCACGAACCAGCGCTTCGAACCGCTGATCCCCGGCTCCACGCTCTACCTCTCGGACGCCTGGGCCGCGGGCGACCCCTTCCTCACCTGGGGCAACTACCGCATCGTGCACCAGGGGCCGGCACTGGGGGCGGTATCGCGAAGCTGGAACGCGACGCACCCGAACTGGGAGCACACCACGCATGGCGGTGCGAACGGGCTGTCGTTCTGGGATACCGCGGTGGAATTCATCCCCGAGGCCATCGTGGTCGAGGCCGAGCCGGTGAAGTACCCGCGCGCGCCGGTCGGCAGGAAGCGCGTGTGGTTCGACGCGCGCACGCTGCTGCCGCTCAGCATGGTGAGCTTCGACCGCCAGGGGAAGATGTTCCGCTCCTTCGATGGCGCGTTCTCGCTGTACAGCGACGGCGGCAACGCCGTGATGGATGGCGCACATCCGTACTGGTCGTGGACGCGCGTGCACGCGCACGACGTGCAGACCAACCGCATCACGCGCCTGCAGCAGGTGCGCGAACTGGCCGGCGGTTACCGCACCACCGTGAACGACCAGGGGGTCTACGAGAAGTACCTGACCCAGAGCGCCTTGCAGCGCCTCGGCAGCTGAGCATGGAATTCTGCAGGAGCGCGCCATGCGCGCGACCCTTGGCTTTCACAAAAGAGGAGATCTCCGCATGACACGCAAGCACAAGCTCTGGGCCCTGATGCCCGCACTGCCCAAGGACCTGCTGGTCGCCAGCGTGCGCCAGTACGAGGATGCCGGTCTCGAAGGCGTGTGGTCGCCGCAGCTCTACGGCGCGCCCTTCGTGCCGCTGGCGGCCGCGGCCGCGGTGAGCGATCGTCTGAAGCTCGGCACCGGCGTGGCGCTCGCCTTCGTGCGCAGCCCGCTGGAGACCGCGAGCTGCGCGCTGGACCTGGACATGATCTCCGGCGGGCGTGCGGTGCTCGGCATCGGGCCGAGCATCAAGTGGTGGAACGAGGACTGGTACGGCGTGCACTACGGCAAGCCGCTCGCGCACCTGCGCGAGGTGATCGGCGCGGTGCGCCAGATCATCGCGAAGGGGCACACCGGCGAGCTCGGGCGCATCGACGGCGAGTACGTGAAGCTGAACCTCGAGCGCTTCAAGCTGCTCGCGCCGCCGCTGCGCACCGAGATCCCGATCTACATCCCCGCGGTGTTCGAGAAGACCTGCGAGATGGCCGGCGAGATCGCCGATGGCCTGCCGGGGCACCCGATCTGGAACGCGAAATGGGTGCGCGACAAGGTCGCGCCGCACCTCGCCAACGGGCTCGCACGCTCGGGCCGCGCGCGCCGGGACTTCGACCTCAACCTGTTCCTGTTCGTCGCGGTGAACGAGGACAAGCGCCAGGCCATCGAGGATGCGCGCGCGACGATCGCCTTCTACGGCCAGATGGCGCAGTACGAGCCCTATTACGAGTACATCGGCTTCGGCAGCGGAGGCGCGCGCGCTGCAGGCCGCGGGTGCGCGGCAGGACCAGGCCGCGCTGATGGCCGCCTGCAGCGACGCGATGGTCGAATCCATCGTGCTGGCGGGCACGCCGGACGAGGTGCGCCGGCGCCTCGACGCGATGGCCGACATCGCGGATTCCTTCACGCTGTCGATCCCGTTCTACGGTCTCGCGCCGGACAAGGCCGCGTACTACACGCAACGCATCGCGGAGGTGTTCTATGGCTGACTTGTGGGTCGCCATTCATGGCGACGGCAGCACCCGGGCAGGTACAAAGTCGGCATGAATGCCGACCCACACAGGAGGGGAGAAATGGAAGCACTGCAGGCATTTTCGCTGGCGGGCAAGGTCGCCCTGGTCACCGGCGCCGCCGGCGGCATCGGGCGCGAGTGCGCGCGCGTGCTCGCGGCGGGCGGCGCGCGCGTGATGATGAGCGATCTCGATCATGCGGCCTGCGCGGCGGCGGCCGCGGCGCTGCGTGCCGAAGGTGGCGCGGCGCAGGCTCGCGCGCAGGACGTGACCGTGGAAGCCGACTGGCAGGCCAGCATCGAGGCGACGCTGGCGGCCTTCGGCGGTCTCGACGTGCTGGTGAACAACGCCGGTATCTACCAGGGCGGTACGCTGGAATCGAATACGCTGGAAGACGTGCGCCGCGTACACCGGGTGAACGTCGATTCGATCTTCCTCGGCATGAAGTACGCCGCGCAGGCGATGAAGCCCGGCGGTGCCGCGGGGCGCGGCGGATCGATCGTCAATCTCTCCTCCGTGGCCGGGCTGATCGGCGTGCCGGGGCACACCGCCTACGGTTCCACCAAGGGTGCGGTGCGGCTCTACAGCAGGCACGCGGCGGTGGAGTTCGGTGCGCTGGGCTACGGCATCCGCGTGAACTCGGTGCATCCGGGGCTGATCGAGACCGCGATGGGCGACAAGGTGTTCGAGGACTTCGTGGGCATCGGGCTCGCACCCACGCCGGACGAGGCCAGGACCGTCGTGCTCGGCATGACCGCGCTGGGGCGCCTGGGCACGCCGCGCGATGTCGCCAACATGGTGCTGTTCCTCGCCAGCGACGCGTCGAGCTACGTGACGGGCGCGGAATTCGTGGTCGACGGCGGCATGTCCGCGCGCTGAAGGAGAACAGGCGATGAGAGTGGCGAACAAGATTGCATTGATCACGGGCGCGGGTTCGGGTCTTGGCGAAGCGATGGCGCGGCGGCTCGCCGAGGAAGGCGCGCTGGTGATCGCCTCGGACATCGAGCTCGCGGCGGTGCAGGGCGTGGTGGCGTCGATCGTGGCGGCCGGCGGCAGGGCCGAGGCGGAGCACCAGGACGTCACCGGCGAGGCGCGCTGGCGCGAGCTGGTCGACGCGATCCTCGCGCGCCACGGGCGGCTCGACGTGGTCGTGAACAACGCCGGCATCGCGCTCACGGGTTCGGCGGAAGACACCACGCTCGCGGACTGGCAGCGCACGCAGCGCGTGAACCTCGACGCGGTGTTCCTCGGCACGCGCGAGGCGCATCCGCGCGATGAAGGGCAAGGGCGGCTCGATCATCAACATCTCGTCGATCGAGGGCATCGTCGGCGATCCGCTGACCGCGGCCTACAACGCCAGCAAGGGCGGCGTGCGCATCTTCACCAAGTCGGCGGCACTGCATTGCGCGGCCGAGGGCTACGGTATCCGCGTGAACTCCGTGCACCCCGGCTTCATCCTCACGCCGATGGTGGTGAAGGCGCTGGCCTGCATGCCGGCGGAGCAGGCCGCGGCATTCCACGCGCGGATCATCGACAGCATCCCGGTGCGCGCGATGGGCGAAGCGCTCGATATCGCCAACGGCGTGCTGTTCCTTGCCAGCGACGAGTCGCGCTACATGACGGGATCGGAACTCGTGATCGACGGCGGTTACACAGCGAGGTGACGAAGATGTTCGCGTATACGATGGAGCACATCTGCAGCTACGGCGTGACGCTGCAATCGCCGTTCGAGGTGATCGGCGAAACGCCGCTCGGCTTGCGCATCAACGCCTACGTGACCGGCGGCACGGTCGAGGGGCCGCGGATCCGCGGGGAGTTCCTGCCGGTGGGCGGCGACTGGCTGACGGTGCGCAGCGACGGCGTCGGGGTGCTGGACGTGCGCGCCACGATCCGCACGCATGACGAGGCGCTGATCTACGTGCAGTACCAGGGCGTGCTGGAGCTCGGCGAGGACGGCTACGCGCGCATGCTGGCCGGCGACCCGCCGCCGCACGCGCAGATCCGCTCGGCGCCGCGGCTCCTCAGCGCGCACCCGGAGTACCTCTGGGTGAACCGGCTGCAGTGCGTCAACATCGGCGCGGTCGATTTTGCCGCGGCCAGTGTGAGCTACGACGTCTACGCCCTGGGCTGAAACCGGGCCGTCCGCGCACGGTCGGTGTGGCGAGCGTCGAGCGCCTCAGCGCGATGGCGCGGGCTTCAGCGCGACCAGGCCCGCCCGCGGCTCGAGGTTCGCGCGCAGGAAGCCCGGCAGTTTCGGGTCCACGCCGTAGTAGCCGATCGAGGTCGCGGTGCCCGAGAGCGACAGGTACATGCTGCCGTCGGCATCGGGAATCACGAAGGCGCCCGAGGAATCGCGCGACTCGAACCAGCCGAGCAGCTCGCCGTTCGCGGTGTCGAGCTGCGTCACCACGATCTTGCGCGTCTGCGGGTACGGTTGCTCGCCGAACGGGAACAGGTAATTCAGGTCGAGGAAGGCCAGCAGGCCGTTGTCGGTCACGGTGATGATGCCGTCGACGGTGGCGGTGCGTTTCACTACCGGCCGCCACGCGAGGTGATCGCGCGCGACGTCGTCGTACTGGCGGCGCCACTTCAGCGCACCGCTCGCGCCGTCGATCGCGACGACGGTGCCCGCGATGCCGTTGAAGGAGTAGATCGTGCCGTCGGGACCGATCGTCGGCGAGGCCTGGCCCATGGTGTCGGCGGCCTCCCAGGCGCGCGCGCCGCTCGCGCCGTCGAGCGCGACCATCAGGCCGGCGTCGTCGATCGCGTAGACCAGGCGGCCGTCGGGCGAGATCGCGGGGCTGGTGCCGGAGCCCGCGCCCATCGGCGCGCTGAAGGCGATGCGCGCGCCTTCGGTCGAGGTGTCGATGCCGTAGAGCACGCCCTGCTGCGGCGTGGCGCCGCCCGCGGTGATGAAGATGCGCCCGGTTCGTGCGTGCACCGCCGGCGTGTTGGCGACCTCGATCTCGCGGCCGAAGATCAGGTCCCACAGCGGGCGCACGAATTCCGGTGCCAGCAGACCGCCGCCCCACAGCCCGGGCGGCGGCTCCTGCGACGGCGGTCCGCCCACGCCGGGCAGGTCCAGCACCGGGAAGGCGAGCGCGCCCGTGGCGCGGTCGAAGAATGCCACCTTGCCGTCGGTGCTCACACCGCCCACGAAACCCTCGCGGCTGAACACGGGTGTCACGAAGAAGCCGTTCACGCCGACAGCCGGCAGCTCGGCGACCCAGCGCCGCTCGCCCGCGGCGGTGAAGGACCACAGCTGGTTCGAGTCCCCGGCGTAGACGTTGCCGTCGGTGTCGATGATCGGCGCCGAGACGACCGCGGCATGGTCGAAGTCGGCGCGGCTGCGCATCGGCGGGGTTTCCCACAGCAGGGCGCCGTCGCGCGCATACGCGTGCAGGTGGCTGGTGCCCGTGCCGCGACCGCTGGGCACGTAGAGATTGCCCTCGGGACCGATCACGGGGCCCACGAACAGCGCGGCGCCATCGAGCGCGGTCCAGGCCGGCTCGACCGCCGTGCTCACCCGCAAGGGCACGTAGTCGGTGTTGCCCGAATCGCGGTGCACCGTGGCCCACGCGCTGTGCGCGTAGTGCGTGCCGGTGGCGGGCTCGGCCGGCAGCGTCTGCGGGCCGGGCGCGCCGACATGGAAGCGCTCGGGCTGCTTGTCGCAGCCCGCGATGAGCAGCAGGGCGAGTGCCAGTGCGCCGTGCCGTGCCGCGTGCGTGGTCGTCATCGGATGAAGTTCTCTGCGTGTGTGCCGCCATGGTAGCGTCGGCTTCATCGGCGGCACATTACGCGCCGGCAACACCCTGCCCGCGACTTGTCTGTCGCGATGCCGCCGAGTGCTGCAGAATGCATCCCGTTGCGCAAATGATCCGAGGAACACACGCATGCCGCATCCCCTGGCCGGTCAGCCGGCGCCGAAGGAGTACCTGACCGACATCCCCGCGTTGCTGGCGGCCTATGCCGAGCGGCAGCCCGATGCCAACGACCCGGCGCAGCGCGTTGCCTTCGGCACCAGCGGCCATCGCGGCAGCGCGCTCGCCGGCAGTTTCAACGAGGCGCACGTGCTCGCCATCATGCAGGCGGTGTGCGACTACCGCGCGCAGGCAGGCATCGATGGTCCGCTTTACCTCGGCAAGGACACGCACGCGCTCTCGGCGCCCGCCGAGCGCAGCGCGCTCGAGGTGCTGGCGGCCAACGGCGTGGATACCCGCATGCAGGCGGGCGACGGCTACACGCCGACACCGGTGATCTCGCGCGCGATCCTGGCGTGGAACCGCGCGGCGTCCGCGCCGCGCGCCGACGGCATCGTGATCACCCCTTCGCACAATCCGCCGCCCGACGGCGGCATCAAGTACAACCCGCCGCACGGCGGCCCCGCCGACACCGACATCACCGGGTGGATCGAGGCGCGCGCGAATGCGCTGATGGCCGGGGGCAACCGCGACGTCAAGCGCGTGCCATACGCGCAGGCCCTGGCCGCGGCGAGCACCACCCGGGAAGACTTCATCGCGCCTTACGTCGACGACCTGGAAAACGTGATCGACATGGAAGCCATCCGTGCCGCGGGCCTGCGCATCGGCGTGCATCCGCTGGGCGGCGCGGCCGTGGCCTACTGGCAGCCGATCGCGGCGCGCTACGGGCTGGACATCGAGGTCGTCGATCCGACGGTCGATCCCGCCTTCGCGTTCATGACGCTGGACCACGACGGCAGGATCCGCATGGATTGCTCCAGCCCCTATGCGATGGCGAGCCTGGTCGCGCTGAAGGACCGCTTCGACATCGCCTGGGGCAACGACGCCGACGTGGACCGCCACGGCATCGTGACGCCCATCGCGGGGTTGATGAACCCGAACCACTACCTCGCGGTGGCGATCGACTACCTGCTGACGCACCGGCCGCAGTGGTCCGCGCGCGCGGCGGTGGGCAAGACGCTGGTGTCCTCGGCGCTGATCGACCGCGTGGTCGCCGGCCTGGGCCGCACCATGCTCGAGGTGCCGGTCGGCTTCAAGTGGTTCTCCGGCGGCCTGCTCGAGGGCAGTTTCTGCTTCGGCGGCGAGGAGAGCGCGGGCGCCTCCTTCCTGCGCCGGGACGGCACGGTGTGGACCACCGACAAGGACGGCATCGTCCTCGGCCTGCTGGCGGCGGAAATCACCGCCGTGACCGGCAAGGATCCTGGCCGCTGCTACCAGCATCTCGCCGCGACGTACGGCGCGCCGTTCTACGCCCGCATCGATGCCGCCGCGACCCCGGCCCAGAAGGCCGCGTTCAGGCAGCTCACGGCGGAGCGCGTCTGCGCCGCCACGCTGGCCGGTGACCCGATCACGGCACGGCTGACGCACGCACCCGGCAACGGTGCCGCGATCGGCGGCCTCAAGGTGGTGACGGCCAACGGCTGGTTCGCCGCGCGGCCCTCGGGAACGGAAGACGTCTACAAGATCTACGCCGAAAGCTTCACCGGCGCCGCGCACCTGCAGCAGATCCTGCAGGAGGCGCAGCAGATCGTGGGCGAGGCGCTCGGCGGCTGAGGAGGGTGTCGCGAGACCCCTTCCGACGGCGCGAACACGTCGCCTCAGAATATCGCGCCGATGATGCGGTCGAGCAGCTGCTCGAGCGGAATCATCGTGAACACCAGCGGCAGGAATGGTATGAGCGTGGCTGCGGCGAGCTGGACCAGCATGGTGCGCGAGAAGATGACGGGCTTCATCTCGCGGATCACGGAGAACGCGTTGCCGATGTCCGCGAGCGACTGGATGTCGCCGGTTCCGAGCAGCGCTACGCCGTCGCGATCGCCCGAGCGCAGCCAGCGCCGGTCGAACTCGCGCATGTACTCGGCGGTGAAAGCGCCGTACTCCCTGAGCCCCTGGCGCTGCGCGGCGAGGATCTTCGGCGCGAACACCAGCAGGGGGCCCATCAGGAGCAGCATGCCCAGGCCCACGAGCAGCACGAGCTCCAGCTTGAAAGCGGCGAGCGAGGCGCCCTGGTGGAAGATGCGGTTCGCGATCATGCCGGCCACTCCGGCGCCCAGCGCGCGTGAGCAGCGGCGCGAAGGCGTAGACGCTGCCGCCGAGAAAGCCCAGTCCCCCGTTGCGATCGGGGTGGGTCGGGATCAGATCCAGCTCGATCCGCGACACCTGCCACAGGAAGCGCGCCCAGATCAGCAGGCGGTAGCCCCAGCGCAGCAGGATGAACTGCAGCACGGGATTGCTCACGTAGGTGAACCAGAGCCCCGCCGCGGTGAGCGTGCCGGTGCCGGGTCCGACCGTCGCGTACCAGGTCGAGGTGTCGAGCTCGACGGACTCGCGGATGTAATGCCCTGCCGTGTACACGAGCGCGATCAGCGCGAGTTCCGCGAGCCACGAATTGCGCCACGCCATGGCGCTGCGCAAGGCCTGGATGAAACGATCCATCGACGCCGCGGGCACGAGCCCGCGCTCCACGAACTGCGCCACGACGCCGCGCAGGCGCTGGTGGACCACGAGTTCGGCCAGGATCATCAGCGGCACGCCGGCGAGAAAGCGCGCGTGGGTCTCGATGTCGGGCAGGAACGGGATGTCGACGCCGCCCAGCAGTGTCCCCTCGATGGCGCAGAGCACGAGCAGGGGCAGCCAGATGATCCCGCTGGCCAGCAGGATGCGCCGCGCGATCAGGCTGCCCGCGTCATCGTCCATGCGCGTCTTGCGCAGCAGCTGCCACAGCGGTCCGCCGAGGACGAGCGAGAAGTTCTGCAGCTCGGGAAGCGCAACGGCGACGGGGTCTTCCCGGCGTGGCGAGAGGTCTGGAGTCATGCGGCGCTTTCCCCCGTTCGGACTGTCAGGTGGCGGATATCGCGTTCGGACTGTCCGCGCCGCGTCAGGGCGAGGGCATCGCCTCACAGGATAATTCATCCGTACCGGTTCGCGCGCCGAGTTCCTTCAGCGTCGCGTCGATCGTGCCCTTCCAGGGCGAATCGTCCGGCAGCTTCTGCGCCACGGGCCGCAGCAGCGCCTCGGCGCGGCGCGGGCAGCCGAGCGCGCCGAGCACCGATGCCAGGTTGTTCGCGAGCGCGGGATCGCCGGCGTTGTGTGCGAGCCCGTCACGATAATGCGCGGCGGCACGCGCCAGCGCCTGGTCGCGATAGGCGAGGTTGCCCAGCGCGAGATGCGCCAGCGGCTGCCCGGGCCAGGCGTCGGCGGCCGCCTGCCAGGCACGCGTGGCGGCATCGCGGTCCGCGACGCGCTCGAAGGCCGTGGCTGCGTCGAGGTAGCGCTTCGCGTCGGCACCGGCCGGCAGCTCGCCGGGTCTCAGCGCGACCATGGCCCAGCGTCCCGCCCACTCCCATGTGCGCAGGAACTCCGGCGCGGGCACGGGCAGCTCGCGTTCGCTGCCGCTGTTGAGGTACAGGCGGTTGCGCGCGGCATCGAAGCCGGTGAGCACCGCGTAATGCCACACCGGCACCCGCGCCGTGCCGAGATTCTGCAGCACCAGCACCGGACGGCCCGCCTGCAGTTGCGCGAGCAGCGCGCGCGGCTCGCCCGCGAGCACGTAGGGCAGCCTCCCGGCGCGCCGGGTCGCCGCGACCAGCTCGAGCTGCAGGCTGCCTTCGCGTGCCGGCAGGTACACCTGCGGCGACAGCGTCGCGGGATCGGTCGCGACCCCCGCGGCGCCGAGCACGCCGGCGAGCGCGGCGGGGCCGCACTGAAATTCGCTCTGGGCGAAGAACGGCACCGATGACAGCCGCACCGCCGTCCCGGCCGGAGCCAGGGTGTCGAGTTCGAGTGGCGGATTGAGGGAGCAGCCGGACAGCAGCGCCAGGGCCAGCATCAGGACGCGCAGCCGGCCGGGGCCGGCCGCGCGCCACGCGCGGCGCATCGATCAGAGTTTCTTGAAGATATCGACCACGCCGGTGATTTCGAGGATCAGCAGCACCAGGAACACCGCACCGACCAGGCCCGAGCGCGCTGCCGCCGGCGGGCAGCTGCTGCAGCTGGCCTTCGAGCTGCGTCAGTTCCGCGTCGCTCAGCGAGGCCACGCGCAGCTGCGCCTGCTGCGGATCCACGCCGAGCTCGATCATCGCGCTGCGCACGTCCTCGCGCGCCAGCGTCGCGCTCGCCGCGGCAACGCGCTGCTCGCGCGCCTGCATCGCCACCGCCTGCTGCGTGTCGATGACCGCCGCGGCGACGCCGGTGCTGAATCCCGCGCAGACGAGGCTGCCCGACAGCGCCACTGCCATCAGTTTCTTGCGCATGCTCCATTCCTCCGTGATCGCTGGTATTCGTGCTGCGCACATGGCGCGAGGCCCGGAGCATAAGAGCACGGATTTGTCATGTCCACCGCGAATCCGCGTTGCTGTCTGGCGGCGTGGCGCAGCTCACGGATTGGCAGCGCGGGCGGCGGTTTGCCGGGACTCAGGGGCTTTTCCTGCGCGCGCCGGCGGGCTTCGTCTCCCGCAACGCCGCGCGCACCAGCGCCCGCACGGTCCAGCTCTTCAGCTCGCGCGCCGCTTCCTCGTCGATCTGCAGGATATCGGTGCAGACGATCATCGACTCGGTGCCGAAGACCAGCGCCAGCGCGCGGCACAGCCGCCGCCAGGTGGCCGGATCGAGTTCGCCGCGCACCGGTTCCAGGGCGGCCTCGATCAGCGGCGTGCGACGGTTCTGGCGCCTGGGCATCGCGTCGGCGGGCTCCCGGGCCAGCGAGTGCGCCAGCATCAGGCGCAGCTGCCGCGCATTGGCGTAGCTCATGCGGTGCAGGGCGGCCTCGGCGCGGTCGATGCGCTCCTCGGCGTCGCCGGGGTCGTCGCCGGCGAACAGCGTTTGCGGCTCCGGTGTCTCGCCCTGCAGCGGCGCCTCGAGCAGCAGCGCCTCGAGCGTGGGGAAGTAGCGATACGCGGTCGCGCGCGAGACCATCGCGGCGGCCGCGATCTCGTCCATCCCGGGCGTGCGGCCTTCCTCCAGCAGCCTGCCCGCCGCGAGCAGCAGGTCCTTGCGCGTGCGCAGGCGCTGGTTGGCGCGGCGGTCCTCGGGCGAGCGGTTCATCGCGGATCAGCCTGCTGCCAGCTGCTGCTGGATCGCGGCGAGGTCGATCCACACGTTCTCGCGCCCGATGCTGCCGGCGGGGGTGAACTCGATCACGTGCAGCAGGCGGAATTCCAGTGGGCGCCCGTGTCCCTCGACACCGAAGGGCCGTCCGGCAGCGGTTCCGCGCCAGAGCGATTCATCCACCAGGAAATTCTCGCCGTAGAGCCGTTTCACGCATTGAACCTGCCCGTCGGCGAGGTCGACGAAGAGCCGTTCGTAGAAGGGGCGGGCATTTTCGGGGCCGAGCGTGGGACCGGCGGGCCAGCCCACGATGTCGTGGACCACGTCCGGGGCCAGCGTGGAGATCACGCCGTCGATGTCGTCGGCGGCCTCGTAGCCGAAATGCTCGTCCATGGCCCGGTCCATCTGCTGCGCTGTGAGTGTCATGGCGGTATCCTCCCGAAGAGATATGTGGCGCACAATGAGACAATAGTCTCAATATGGTCCAATGTCCATCCCCCGCGTGGACCGCGCTCAGCGCTCCGGCAGCAGGCGCTCCAGCGACTCCAGTGCCTCGAGGTACTCGTTGACCAGGCGCGCGACGATGTCGCGGCAGCTCTCCTCGCGCGCGAGCATGCCGACCACCTGCCCGACCGGGCTGAAGGCGCAGCGCTGCGCGCCGGGCTGATCGATGTAGCGGCCCGTGCGCTGCATCGCCTCCATGGTCAGCAGTCCCTGCAGCGGCATGCCGAGCGGCGCGGGCGCATCCGGCCGTTCCCAGGCCTCGGTCCAGGCGTTCTTCAGCACGCGTGCGCCCTTGCCGGTCCAGGCCCGCGACCGCACCGTGTCCTCGCTGGATGCCGCGAAATAAAGCGACTTCTCCGCGGGCTGCGCCGCCGCTTCCACCGCGGTCAGCCACAGCGAGCCGCTCCATACGCCGGCCGCCCCCATGCCCAGCGCCGCGAGCATCTGCCGCCCGTTGGCGATGCCGCCGGCGCACAGCACCGGCAGCGGCGCCACCGCGTCGATGATCTGCGGCCACAGCACGATGCTGCCCACCTCGCCGGTGTGGCCGCCGCCTTCCGAGCCCTGCGCCACGACGAAGTCGAGTCCGGCTTCCCTGTGCTGCACGGCCTGCCTGATCTTGCCGCACAGCGCGCCTACGAGCCGGCCGCTGGCCTGGATGCGCTTCACCACCTCGGGCGGCGGCGTGCCGAGCGCATTCGCGACCAGCACGCACTTGTCGCGCTTCAGCGCTTCCTCCAGCGCCGGCGCGGCGCTGGTTTCGGTCCAGCCGAGCAGGCCGAGGCGTTCTGCGTCGGCGGGAAGTTCCGGCACGCCGTTCTCTGCCAGCACGCGGTCACGGAAGGCCTTGTGCTCCGCCGGGATCATCTTCTCCAGCATGGCCTCGAGGGCGGCGATGTCCGTGATGCCCGAACCCTTGCCCTCGTGCTTCTGCGGGATCACCACGTCGATGCCGTAGCGCTTGTCGCCGATGTGCGCATCGAGCCAGTCGAGCTCGGCGCGGATCGCGTCGGGGTCGGTGAACGCGTTCATGCCGAACACGCCGAGGCCGCCGGCCTTGCTGACGGCGGCGACCACGTCGCGACAGTGGCTGAACGCGAATATCGGGTACTCGATGCCGAGGCGGCGGCAGAATTCGGTTTGCATGGTGTGGTCCTCCTGGCGTGCAAAGGTGCGCGAATACTCTAGAGGATGCATCCACCGGCGCGATACCGTTGCATAAAGCCCGCGCCGGTGCCGCCCGCGCCGCGCGCGATCGGGCACAATACGGCTTGTTGCGGAACCAGCGGGGCGCGCGCGTGAACATCAGGAAGGCCGGATTGCTGTCGCTGCTCGCGCTGCTGCTCGCGCTGCTGTTCGCCTTCGACCTCGACCGCGTGCTGACGCTCGAGGGCATCAAGGCCAGCCGCGCCGAGCTCGCGCTGCTGCTGGAGCACTCGTGGCCGCTGGTCGCGGGCGGCTATTTCCTGCTCTACGTGCTGGTCGCCGCGGTGTCCTTTCCCGGCGCGGCGGTGATGACGCTCGCGGGCGGGGCGCTGTTCGGCCTGGCGTGGGGCACGCTGCTGGTGTCCTTCGCCTCCAGCATCGGCGCGACGCTCGCGTTCCTTTCCGCGCGCTACCTGTTGCGCGACGCGGTGCAGCGGCGCTTCGGCGCGTGGTCGCGCGCCGTCGACGAGGGCTTTGCGCGCGACGGTGCGTTCTACCTGTTCACGCTGCGGCTGCTGCCGCTGCCGTTCTTCCTGGTCAACCTGGTGATGGGGCTCACGCCGATACGAGCGCGCACCTTCTACTGGGTGAGCCAGCTCGCGATGCTCGGCGCCACGCTGGTGTACGTGAACGCGGGCACGCAGCTCGCGCGCGTAGAGGCGCTGGCCGACATCGTCTCGCCCTCGCTGCTGCTGTCCTTCGCGCTGCTGGGCGTGTTCCCGCTGATCGCCAGGCGCGTGCTCGCGGCGCTGCAGGCGCGCCGCGCCTGGGCGAAATGGCAGCGCCCGCGCCGCTTCGAGCGCAACCTCGTGGTGATCGGCGCCGGGGCGGCGGGGCTGGTCAGCGCCTACATCGGCGCCACGGTGAAGGCGAGCGTCACGCTGGTCGAGGCGCGGCGCATGGGCGGGGACTGCCTCAACACCGGCTGCGTGCCGAGCAAGGCGCTGATCCGCAGCGCGCGGCTCGCGCACGAGATGCGCCATGCCGGTCGGTTCGGGCTGGAGGCAGCCGAACCGCGCATCGATTTCCGGCGCGTGATCGCCCGCGTGCAGGAGGTGGTGCGCGCCATCGCGCCGCACGACAGCGTCGAGCGCTACACCGCGCTCGGCGTCGAGGTGCTCGAGGGACACGCGCGCCTCGTCGATCCGTGGACCGTGGAAGTGCATTTCGCGCGACGGCCGGACGCGCCGCCTCACGACGCGCGCCGATCGTGATCGCGGCCGGTGCCGAACCGTACGTGCCGCCGCTGCCGGGGCTGGACGAGGTCGGCTATCTCACCAGCGACACGCTGTGGGACGCGCTCGCCGGCCTGGAGCGCGCCGCCCGAGCGCCTGGTGGTGCTGGGCGGCGGCCCGATCGGCTGCGAGCTCTCGCAGTGCCTCGCAGCGCCTCGGCTCGCAGGTGACGCAGGTCGAGCTGATGGAGCGGGTGCTGGCGCGCGAGGATCCCGAGGTCGCGGCCAGCGTGCAGGCCGCCCTCGCGCGCGATGGCGTCGAGGTGCTGTGCGGCTGGCGCGCGGTGCACTGCGAGCGCGACGGCGAGCGCAAGTTCCTCGTCGTCGAGCGCGAGGGCGTGCAGCGTCGCCTCGGCTTCGACGTGCTGCTCTGCGCGGTGGGGCGCAAGGCGCGCCTCGGCGGCTATGGCCTCGAGGAACTCGGCGTGCCCGTCGGCGGCACCGTGGTGGTGAACGAGTACCTCGAGACGCTGTACCCGAACATCTACGCCGCCGGCGACGTCGCCGGCCCGTTCCAGTTCACGCACGCCGCGGCGCACCAGGCCTGGTACGCCGCGGTCAACGCGCTGTTCGGCGCGCTGTGGAAATTCCGCGCCGACTACACGGTGATCCCGGCCACGACCTTCACCGATCCCGAGGTCGCGCGCGTGGGCCTGAACGAGCAGGAGGCGCAGGAGCGCGGCATCGCGTACGAGGTGACGCGCTACGGCATCGACGACCTCGACCGTGCCATCGCCGACGGCGCGGCCGAGGGCTTCGTGAAGGTGCTGACCGTGCCGGGCAAGGACCGCATCCTCGGCGTCACGATCGTCGGCGCGCACGCGGGCGAACTGCTGGCGGAATTCGTGCTCGCGATGCGCCACGGGCTCGGGCTGAACAAGATGCTCGGCACCATCCACAGCTACCCGACGCTGGCCGAGGCCAACAAGTACGCGGCCGGGGAGTGGAAGCGCGCGCACGCGCCCGAGCGTCTGCTGCGCTGGGTCGAGCGCTACCACGCCTGGCGCCGCGGCGCGTAGGTTCGACTTCAGTCGAACACCCTTACGCGCACCTGATCGTCCGGCTGAAGCCGGACCTACGCTGCGTTCAGCCGCGCGTGCTGCAGCACCAGCAGGTACGCACCCCACGCCAGCGCCGCCAGCATCACCAGCGCGCCGAGCGTGAAGCTCGTGCGCGCCAGCGCGTAGCAGCTGTCGACGGCATCGAGCATCGTGAGCAGGTTGCCCCAGTCGTGGCTGTCCTCGCCGCCGCCGCCCACCAGCGGCAGCACGCGGTACTCGGCGTCGCGGATGTAGGGCGCAAGGTCCACGAAATTCTGTCCGCACCACCACAGTGCCACCGCCGCCGCGAAGTTGTCGCGCTGGCGCACCGCGAACACCGCGAGCAGCGCCAGCGGCAGCAGCACCTGGAACAGGCTGCCGCCAAGGATGCGTCATGAACTCGCCGAAGGGGCGAAAGAACAGGTGGCCGAACTCGTGGAACGCGAGATTCGCGCCATGCAGGAAGGAGCCGCCGATGCTTTCCCAGTCGATGCCGTTCACGATGAACTTCGCGCTCCACAGCGCGAGCGCAACCAGCAGCGCCGTGCGGCCCCAGAACGCGGCCGGCTCGACGCGCTCCGGCACCTCGACGAGTTGCAGGCGCAGGCGCGTGAGAAACGGGGCGTGATCGTCGTCCCCGGGTGATGCCGCGGGTGGCGGATCCGGGGCGCGCGGCACCGGGCCGGCGTGCCTGCCACTTGGCGTAGGCGATGCCGCAGGCGGGGCAGATGCCCTCGTGCACGTGGCTCTCGGCGCTCGTGCGCGCGTGGCCGCATTTCGGGCAGCGCGCCATGGCGCTCAGAACTTGCCGGGACGCAGTACCTCGACGTCCTGCAGGAAGCCCACCATCGCGTAGTCGGCGTAGTAGCGTGCCTGCAGGTAGCCGAGCACCGCCTCGGCCTGCGAGCGCGGGCAGACCATCTCGATGCGGATGTTGACCGATTCCGTCCAGGAGCCGTCGCGCATGCCGCGGTTGCCGCGCCCGCGCGCGTCCCACACCGTGTAGCCGCGCACGCCGAGCCGGTCGAATTCGCGCAGCAGCGACTGCTCGATCGTCGCCTCGGTGATCACCGTGAGCAGCGTGCGTTTTTCCGTGGGCAGCGTCATCAACCGGTTCCCGTGAGTTGCAGGGCCAGCCGGTGATACAGCGGTATGCCGGCCAGGATGTTGAGCGGAAAGGTTACCCCGAGCACGGCGGCGAGCGAAAGCGCCGGCCTGGCTTCCGGCACCGCGAGGCGCATCGCGGCAGGCACCGCGATGTACGAGGCGCTGGCCGCGAGTGTCGCGAGCAGCGTCAGCCCGCCCGTCGACAGTCCCAGCAGCAAGCCGCAGCCCAGGCCGAGCCCTGCCGACAGCAGCGGCATCAACAGTCCGAAGCCGAGCAATGCCATGCCGCTGCGGCGCAGTTCGCCCACCTGGCGGCTCACGATCAGCCCCATCTCGAGCAGGAACAGCGCCAGTGCGCCCTTGAACAGCTCGTAGAAGAAGCCCTTCACCGGCGCGAGTCCCTCGGGTCCGGCCGCCCAGCCGATCGCCATGCCGCCCAGCAGCAGCGTGACGCCCTTGCCGAGGAAGGCCTCGTGCGCCAGGGCGCCCCAGTCCGTCCGGCGGCCGATGCCGCGTGCGAGCACGATGCCGACCACGATGGCAGGTACTTCCATCACCGCGAGGAAGATCGTCATCTGCGGCTCGAAGGCGATTTCGCGCGACACCAGCCAGTTCACCCCGACCGCGAAGGTGGCCACGCTGACCGAGCCGTAGTGCGCGGCGGTAGCGGCGGCGTCGGCGCGGCCGAAGCCCGGCAGGGCGCGCAGGATGGCGAATGCGATCAGGGTCTGCAGCACGCCGAGCGCGATCACCGCGAGCAGCTGCGGCACGAGCGGCCCGAGCGCCTGCTGCGCCAGGCCCTCGCCGCCCTTCAGACCGATCGCGAGCAGCAGGAACAGCGACAGCGTGTCGTAGAGCGAGGCCGGCAGCTTCAGTTCCGAGCGCAGCAGTCCGGCCGCGAGGCCGAACAGGAAGAACATCACCACCACATCGATCATGCGGCGGGCCTGCCGCGCGTGGCCAACAGGCTCGCGATCACGCTGGCGCCGATCAGCACCGCGACGATCGCCAGCGAGGCGGCCACCGGCACGTGATACCACGGCGCGATCAGCATCTTGGTGCCGATGAAGGTGAGCACCATCGCGAGGCCGTACTTCAGCAGGTGGAAGCGTCCCGCGACGTCGGCGAGCAGGAAGTAGAGCGCACGCAGGCCGAGGATCGCGAAGATGTTCGAGGTGAACACGATGAACGGATCGGTGGTGATCGCGAAGATCGCCGGGATCGAGTCGACCGCGAACACCAGGTCCGAGGCCTCGACCAGCAGCAGCACGAGGAACAGCGGCGTGAACCAGCGCACGCCGTCCTTCACGAGGGTGAAGCGCTCGCCGTGGTAGTCCTCGGTGATGCGCAGGTGCCGGCGCGCGAAGCGCAGCACCGGGTTCTTTTCCAGGTCGGGCTCCTTCTCGGCCATCACCAGCATGCGCAGCCCCGTCATCACGAGGAAGGCGCCGAAGATGTACAGCACCCAGTGGAACTCGCGCACCAGCCAGGCGCCGGCGAGGATCATGACGGCGCGCATCACGATGGCGCCGAGAACGCCGTAGAGCAGCACGCGCCGCTGGTACTCGGCGGCCACGTGGAACGAGGAGAAGATCAGCAGGAACACGAAGACGTTGTCGACCGAGAGCGACTTCTCGATCAGGTAGCCGGTGAGGAACTCGAGCGCCTTGCGATCCGCGATCTCCTCGCCGACCGTGCCGTTCAGGTGCCACCACAGCCCCGCGTTGAAGGCGAGCGCCAGGCTGACCCAGACCAGCGACCAGGCCGCCGCCTCCTTCACGCCGACCTTGTGCGCCTGCCGCCCGCCGAACACGAACAGGTCGAGCGCCAGCATCACGAGCACGAAGCCGACGAAGGCCGCCCACATCCAGGGTTCGCCGATCGACACCGCGGCATCCGGGTTCATGCGCATCTCCTCGTCAGTTGCAGTCGTTGCGGATGCCGATGGCGGCGCGCGCCGCCATCGCGGTGTGGTGGACCTCGTGCGGGTCGCGCCCGATCACGGTGAAGTGGCCCATCTTGCGGCCCGGGTGCGGCCGGTCCTTGCCGTAAAGGTGCAGCCTGAGACCGGGAAGTTCGAGCAGTCGCCGCCAGTCCGGCTCGCGCGGCACGCTCGTGCCGTCCGGGTACCACAGATCCCCGAGCAGGTTAACGCAGACGGCGGCACAGTGCGTGTCGGTGTCGCCCAGCGGCAGGCCGCAGAGCGTGCGCACCTGCTGCTCGAACTGGTTGGTGACACAGGCGTCCAGCGTGTAATGGCCGGAGTTGTGCGGGCGCGGCGCGATCTCGTTCACCAGCAGCTCGCCGCGGGAAAGGAAGAACTCGACGCCCAGCGTGCCGACGTAGCCCATGCGCTCGGCGATGACGGCGGCGATCGCCTGGGCCCGCGGCGCCGCGTCGGCGAGCGCGCCCTGCGGCGCGGGTGCAATGGAGCGATCGAGGATGCCGCCGCAGTGGTGGTTGGCGGTGGCGGGGAAGCAGCGCGTGTTGCCCGCACCGTCGCGTGCCAGCACCACGGAGAGTTCGCCGTCGAGGGGCAGCAGCCGTTCGAGCACGCAGGCCCTGGCGCCGAAATCGCGGAAGGCCGCGCGCAGCCCGGCGCGATCCGCGACGCGGGCCTGGCCCTTGCCGTCATAGCCGCAGCGCGCGACCTTCAGGATGCCCGGGAACAGTGCCGGCGCGCAGTGCTCGCAGTCCTCTTCGCGGAGGATGTCGGCATAGGGGGCGTGCGGCAAGGCGTGCAGGCGCAGAAAGGCTTTCTCGGCCGAGCGGTCCTGGCAGATCGCGACTGCCGCGGAGCCCGGACGCACGGGCACGGCGCGTTCCAGTTGCGCGAGCGCCGCGGCGGGAACGCTCTCGAATTCCGTGGTGACGGCGGCGCAGCGTTCGGCGACCCGAGCCAGCGCCACCGCGTCGTCGTAGGTCGCGACCAGGTGTTCGTCGGCAACGGCCCCGGCGACGCTGTGCGGATCCGGGTCCAGCACCAGGGTGCGGTAGCCCAGTTCGCGCGCGGCCAGCACGAAGTAGCGCCCGAGCTGGCCTCCGCCGAGCACGCCGAGCGTCGCGGGCGGCAGGATCATGAGCCCACCGGAAGCTGCATGCCGAGCGCGCGATCACGCTGGCGGGCCCGGAAGGCATCGAGTGCGTGTGCCAGCGGCGCGTCGGCCGGGCCGGTGGCGCCGAGCAGCGCGACTGCGAACAGCGCGGCATTCGCGGCGCCGGCCTCGCCGATCGCGAAGGTCGCCACCGGTATGCCCCTGGGCATCTGGACGATGGAGAGCAGCGAATCCAGCCCCTTCAGGTGCTTCGAGGGAACGGGCACCCCCAGCACCGGCAGCGGCGTTTTCGCGGCCAGCATGCCGGGCAGGTGTGCCGCGCCGCCGGCGCCTGCGATGATGGCGCGCAAACCGCGCTCGCGCGCCGCGGCGGCGTACTCGAACAGCAGGTCCGGGGTGCGGTGCGCCGATACGACGCGCGCCTCGTGCGCGACGCCGAACTCCTCCAGCACCTGCGCGGCCGCCTGCATGACCGGCCAGTCCGAATCCGAGCCCATCACAATGCCGACCAGGGGTTGTGCCAGGGCCGTCACGCGTCTTCCTCCAGCGCCGGGAATCCGGGGGCCGGGCGCAGCTGGCGCGCCAGGCGACGCTGCACCGTGCGCCCGGCGCGCTCGGCGGCGCGGTCGATGGCCACGTAGAGGTCCGCTTCGGTGTCCTCGATCACGAGGCGCGGCAGGCCCTTCAGCCGCAACGCGATGTGGCAGCGCTTGTCCTCGCCGCCACGCGGACCGTTGATGTCGGACAGCCGCACCGTGACACGCTGGATCGCGGCGTCGCCGGCGGGCAGGTTGCAGGCCAGGCGCTTGCGCACGTGCTCGCGCAGGCTCCCGGTCAGTTCGAAACCGCGGCACTGGATATCCACTTGCATCGCTTTGCTCCTCGCATGGCTTTGGAATCGGGGGTCATGTTAAAGGTGCAATTGCATCAATAAAAATCGTTTATTATGTTTGCATTATTCGGTTTTAACGAAGTATGGATGCGCCATGTTCAACTATCGCCAGCTGCATTACTTCCAGGCCGTGGCCAAGTCGGGGGGCATCGCGCGCGCGGCCGAACAGCTGCACCTCACGCCCCAGACGCTGTCCGGGCAGATCGGTCAGCTCGAGGACCGGCTCGGCGTGGAACTGTTTCGCCGCGCCGGCCGCCGGCTCGAGCTCACCGACGCCGGGCGCCTGGCGCTGTCCTATGCCGACGAGATCTTCCAGGTTGGCGGCGAGCTCGAGGAGGCGCTGCGCAACTGGCACGCCGAGCGCCCCTTCCTGTTCCGCGTGGGCATTGCCGACGTGGTGCCGAAATCGATCGCCTACCGGCTGCTGGCGCCCGCGCTCGCGCTGCCCGAGCAGGTGCGCATGGTGTGCCGCGAGGACAAGCTGGAGCGTCTGCTGGCGGAGCTGGCGGTGCATCGCCTGGACATGGTGGTGGCCGACAGCCCGATGCCGCCCGGCATGGACGTGAAGGGTTACAGCCACCGGCTCGGGGAGTGCGGCATGACCTTCCTCGCGGCGCCCGCGCTGGCCGCCACCCTGCAGGGGGAGTTTCCGCAGCGGCTCGATCGCGCGCCGCTGCTGATCCCGGGCGAGGACAGCGCGCTGCGCGCGCCGCTGCTGCGCTGGCTGCATGGCGCGAACATCCACCCGCGCCTGGTCGGCGAGTTCGACGACCGCGCGCTGATGAAGGCTTTCGGTCAGGCCGGGGCGGGCGTGTTCGCCGCGCCCAGCGCGATCGCCGCCGAAGTGGCCGCGCAATACGGCGTGGTGGCGGTGGGCGCCACCGAGGCGGTGCGCGAGCGCTTCTTCCTGATCACGGTGGAGCGGCGCATCAGCCACCCGGCGGCGCGCGTCGTGAGCGAGGCGGCGCGCAGCGGGCTATTCACCGCCGCGGCGCCGGTCAGCGGCTAGCCTGCCAGGCGTTCTCGCGCTCGCCCTCGATCAGCGGTACGTACGGCGCGATCGCCTCCAGCATGAAGTCGCGGAAGATGCGGATGCGCGCCGTGGTGCGCAGGTCGATGTGCGACAGCACCCAGAAGCCGACCGGCGGCTCGCGGTAGTCGACGGGGACGCGGCGCAGTTCGGGCGCGATGTCGCCGATGGCGCAGGGCAGCTGCGTGAAGCCCATGCCCTGGCGCGCGAGGTCGAACGCGATGGTCAGCGAATTCACGCGATAGCGCATCGGCATCTCCGGAAAGCACTTCGCGAGCCACGCCGGCGCGGTGCTCGCCGAGGCCATCCAGTTCCAGGTGATCGCGCTGACCTTGCGCGGATCCTCGCGGTATTGCCCGTAAAGCTCGGGTGTCGCGTACACGGCATAGGCGAAGTCGGCGATGTGCTTGCCGACGACGTTGGCGGGCGGCTGGTTCGTGGTGCGGAAGGCGATGTCGGCGTCGTGCACCGAGAGGTCCACCACCTCGGTGGAGGCGATCAGCTCGATGTCGATGTCGGGATACTGGCGCGCGAAGGCACGCAGCGGCGGCAGCAGCAGGCGCTGGATGCAGATGTCGACCGAGGTGACGCGCAGCTTGCCGCTCAGTTCCTGTCGGTCCGCCTGCACCAGCCGGCGGATGCTGTTGACCTCCTCGGCCATGTGCCCGGCCGATCCGAGGATCGTCTCGCCGACCGGCGTGATCAGCCAGCCCGTGGTGGAGCGGTCGAACAGGGTGACGTTCAGTTCCTGCTCCAGCGCGCTGATGCGTCGCGACACCGTGGTGTGGTTGACCTCCAGCTTGCGGGCAGCGGCCGTGACCGAGCCCTCCCTCGCGACCGCCAGGCAGTAGCGCAGATCGTCCCAATTGATGCTCTGCATATTTGCACCTCGAATGTGCCAAAACGTCTATTCACGTGCGCCAGTGCACAGACTACAGTGGAGCCGTGTCGATGAACAAGCACGGATTCCACAACGGTACTGAGGAGAACGGCAATGAAGACGATCTACGGCGTGATTCTGACGGCGGTGGTCGCGAGCATGGCTTCGACCGTATCGGCGGCATCGATGTCGGTGGCCGATGCGGCCACGGCGTGCAAGGCGCAGGCGGCATCGCAGTATGCCTCGGGCGAGCAGCCGGCACGGGTGAAGTTCAAGGGCGTCTACGGCGGCAACGACAGCCGCAAGGTACGCATGCAGGTGCTTCCGGCCGATGGCGGCAGGGCCTTCCTGGCGATCTGTGACGTGAACGGCCGCACCGGCGAAGTCGTCGGACTGGCCCCGCGTGCCCGCGCCGCGCAGCCCACGCTGGCAGTGACCGCCGCGCGCTGAAACCCTGCGGCCGGGCTCCCGCCCGGCCTCTCTCCCACGTGGCGGCCGGCACATGATGGTGCGACGGGCTGTGCGATAATCCGGCGCCTTGCCCCTGCAACGGCGCCGATTCATGCCCGGAACTTCGCGAGCCAGAGCCAACAACCAGCGCGTACTCAGCGTGATCATGGGCGGAGGTGCCGGCACGCGGCTCTATCCGTTGACCCGCGAACGGTCGAAGCCCGCGGTGCCGCTGGCCGGCAAGTACCGGCTGGTGGACATACCCATCTCCAACTGCCTGAACTCGGGTCTGCGCCGCGTCTACGTGCTGACGCAGTTCAACTCGGCCTCGCTGCACCGGCACATTGCGCAGTCCTACCTGCTCGATCACTTCGGCGGCGGCTTCGTGCAGATCCTCGCCGCGGAGCAGACCCCTACCACCCAGAGCTGGTACCAGGGTACGGCGGACGCGGTGCGCAAGAACCTGCAGCACCTGCTGAGCCACGACTTCGACCACGTGCTGATCCTGAGCGGCGACCAGCTCTATCGCATGGATTTCCGGCTGCTCGTCGAGCAGCACGTCGACACCGGCGCCGACCTCACCGTCGCGACGCTGGCGACCGGGCGCGAGGCCGCTCCCGCGCTCGGCATCATGCAGCTGGGCGAGGGTAACCGCGTCGCGCGTTTCGTCGAGAAGCCGCAGCAGGCCGCGCTGCTGGATTCGCTGCGTCTGGATCCGGCGGCCATGGCCGGACTGGGTCTTGCCGCCGGCACGGGCGAGCGCTTCCTCGCCTCGATGGGCATCTACATGTTCAGGCGCGAGGTGCTGCTCGAGCTGCTCGACAACACGCTCACGGATTTCGGCAAGCACATCATTCCCGCGGCGATCCACAGCCATCGCGTGCACGCTTTCGTGTTCGACGGCTACTGGGAAGACATCGGCACCATCCGCTCGTTCTTCGAGGCCAACCTCGATGCCACGCGCGAGCTGCCGCAGTTCGATTTCTTCAATATGGCGGCGCCCATCTTCACCCACCCGCGCTTCCTGCCGGCCTCGAAGATCAACGGCGCGCAGATCGATCACGCCGTGATCTCCGACGGGTGCATCATCAACCCCTCGCGGATCGCGCACAGCCTGATCGGAATCCGCAGCATCGTGGGTGCGGGCTCGGCGCTGCACCGCGTGGTGAGTTTCGGCAGCGACTACTACGAATCCGACGCCTCGATCCGCGACGCCGCGGCGCGCGGCTGGCCGCGCATCGGTATCGGCGGGAACACGCAGATCAGCAACGCGATCATCGACAAGAACGCGCGCATCGGCAGCGACGTCGTGATCTCGCCGGAAGGCAAGCCGGAGAATTTCGACCACGATCTCTACTGCATCCGCGACGGCATCGTGGTGATCCCGAAGCACGGCGTGATACCCGACGGCACGCGAATCTAGCGTTGCGGGTCGGCCTTGTGGGTCGGCATTTGCGGGTCGGCATTCATGCCGACAGGTGCCTTTCCGAATGCTGCTGTCGCCATAAATGGCGACCCACAAGCCCGACCCACAAATGCCGACCTACACGGGCCGTGTCGCATTCTCCAGCCACGCACGGTCGCTGCCGTCCAGCAGCGGCCCGATGGTCTCGCGCACGCGCCGGTGGTAGGCGTTCAGCCACGCGATCTCTTCGGCGGTCATCAGCGCCGGCTCGAGCAGCCGCGAGGTCGAAGGGCACCAGCGTCAGTGCCTCGAAGCCGTACATGGCGCGATCGGCGCCGGGCTGCTTCGCGAGCTCCTGCACCAGCACCAGGTTCTCGTGGCGGATGCCGTAGCAGTCGGCCTTGTAGTAGCCCGGTTCGTTGCTGACCACCATGCCGGGGCTTAGCTCGGCGGAGTTGCAGGCCTTGCCGATGCGCTGCGGTCCCTCGTGCACGCTGAGGAAGCTGCCCACGCCGTGGCCGGTGCCGTGGTCGTAGTCGAAGCCCTCGCGCCACAGGAACTGCCGCGCCAGCACGTCGAGCTGCGTGCCGGTGGTGCCCTTGGGGAAGCGCGCCTGGTCGAGCGCGATGTGGCCCTTCAGGACCAGCGTCGACATGCGGCGGATTTCCTCGCCCGCATCGCCGATGGCGACGGTGCGCGTGATGTCGGTGGTGCCGTCGAGGTACTGCGCGCCGCTGTCCACCAGGTAGACGCCGTTCATCACCAGGCGTCCGGGATCGGTGTCGGAGTGGCGGTAGTGGCACATCGCGGCGTTGCCGCCGGCCGCCGAGATGGTGTCGAAGCTCAGGTCCTTCAGCAGCGGGTCGGCGGCGCGCAAGGCGTACAGGCGCTCGCACAACGTGGCCTCGTCGTGCAGTCGTCCTGCCGCCACCTCGGCGTCGAGCCAGGCGAGGAAGCGGATCTCGGCCGCTGCGTCGCGGATGTGCGCGGCGCGCATGCCGGCGATCTCCGCGGCGTTCTTGCACGCTTTCGGCAACAGCACCGGGTCGGCGCCGGCGATCAGCTCGGCGCCGTGCGCCGCGAGGCGCAGCTGGCACCAGGCGTTGGCGGTATCCGGATCGGCCAGTACGCGCTTGCCGGCGAGCGCGCGAAACGCCGCGTCCGCCTCGTTCTCGGCGAGCACCTCGACGCCAGCCCCTGTGTGCGCGTCGAAGCCCGCGGGAATCTTCAGCGGGTCGGTGAAGAACGTGAGCCTGCCGTCGGCGAAGAGCAGGGCGTAGCCCAGCACCAGCGGCAGGTGCGGCACGTCGCTGCCGCGGATGTTCAGCAGCCAGGCCACCGAGTCGGCCGCGAACACCAGCGCGGCCTCGGCGCCCTGTTCGGCGATGGCGGCACCGATCTCGTGCCGCTTGTCCGCGCTCGACTTGCCGGTGTAGCGCGCCTCCATCAGGATCGCGGGATGGCGCCCGGCCTGCGGACGGTCGTGCCAGCACAGGTCGACGAGGTTCTCGTCGAGCGCCATCAGCTCGACGCCGCTGCGCGCCAGCGTATCGGCGGTTTTCTTCTGCCACGTCAGCGTGTGCATGCGCGGGTCGTAGCCGACGCGCTTGCCCTTGCCGAGCCGCTTGCCCAGCCAGCGCGCGTGCGGCTCGTCGACCAGGTGCAGGAATTCGAACAGTTCCGCCGACACCTGCTGGCGCACCTGCACGGTGTAGCGTCCGTCGACGAAGATCGCCGCGGCGTCGGCGAGCACGATCACCACGCCCGCCGAGCCGGTGAAGCCGCTGATCCACCGCAACCGCTCGTTGTGCGCCGGGATGTATTCGCCGAGGTATTCGTCGGCGCGCGGCACGATCAGCGCGTCGAGACCGCGCTGGCGCATCTGTGCACGCACGGCCTCGAGTCGTTCTGCAATCGATGTCATTGGCGTGGGTTCCCTGGGGTCTTTGCTTCGTCCGGCGCGATGGGCCATGCGGAAAATACTAACCCATCAGGGCGGCTGGCAGCCCATGCCGAGTCGCCAGATCCGGCGTTTGGTTCAGTGCCGGGACTTCCGCCGTGGTGCCAGCGGATATGGCAAATGCGGTGCCAAGCGCCGCGGGGGCAAACGGCCATCTGCTACCGCCGCTGGGTACATCCATGTACCGCGGCTACCGGCGTTGACGAAATCGTTCCCGACGATTTCGCCAACGCAGGCGCGCCGATGGCCGTTTGCCCCCGCCGCGCCGGGACGCACTGCCAAGATTCCCGGCCGCCATTCCGAAACGGTGGAGCGTGCGTTGCGATCCAGTGACCGTCGATGGTGGGTGCCACAGGCCGTGCCTGAGCGGCGGGGCAGGAGGGGCGGCCGTTGGCGCGCCTGTGTCCGGAAAATCGTCGGGAACGATTTTCCGGACACCGGTAGCCGCTGCACATGGACGTGCCAGGCGGCGGTAGCCGGCGGCCGCCCCTCCTGGCCCGGCGCGATCGCACCAGCGCGTGAATCAGCGATCGATGCCGCCCATGCACATGTACTTGATCTCGAGGTAGTCGTCGATGCCGTACTTGGAGCCCTCGCGGCCGGAGCCGGACTCCTTCACGCCGCCGAAGGGTGCGACCTCGGTGGAGATGATGCCCTCGTTGATGCCGACGATGCCGTATTCGAGACCCTCGGCCACGCGCCAGATGCGGCCGATGTCGCGCGCGTAGAAGTAGGAGGCGAGACCGAAGGGCGTGTCGTTGGCGAGCGCGATGGCTTCGGCCTCGGTGGAGAAGCGGAACACCGGCGCGACCGGCCCGAAGATCTCCTCGTTGAAGACGCGCATGTCGGTCGAGACGTTGGTGAGAATGGTCGGCTCCACGAAGGCGCCGCCCAGCGCGCCGCGCGTCCCGCCGGTGAGCACGGTGGCACCCTTGGTCACGGCATCCTCGATGAAGCCCATCACATCGTTCGCCGCGCCCTCGTCGATCAGCGGTCCCATGGTGACGCCGTCCTGCGAGCCGTTGCCGAGGCGGAACTGCGCGACGGCGGTGGCGAGCTTCGCGGTGAAGGCCTCGTAGACGCCCTCCTGCACCAGCAGGCGGTTGGCGCACACGCAGGTCTGGCCGGCGTTGCGGTACTTCGAGGCAATGGCGCCGGCGACAGCGGCATCGAGGTCGGCGTCGTCGAAGACGATGAAGGGCGCGTTGCCGCCGAGCTCCATCGAGGTGCGCTTCACCGTGGCGGCGCATTTCGCCATCAGCTCCTTGCCGACCGGCGTGCTGCCGGTGAAGGTGAGCTTGCGCACCACGGGGTTGGAGCAGAGCTCGTCGCCGATCTCGCGCGTGCGCCCGCCCAGCATGTTGATCACGCCCGGCGGGAAGCCGGCGCGTTCGGCGAGCACCGCGATCGCGAAGGCCGACAGCGGCGTGTTGTTCGCGGGCTTGCACACCACCGCGCAGCCGGCGGCGAGCGCCGGGGCGATCTTGCGCCCGAGCATCGCGCTCGGGAAATTCCACGGCGTGATGCAGGCCACCACGCCGATCGGCTGCTTGATCACCACGATGCGCTTGTCGGCGGCGTGCGCGGGAATGGTGTCGCCGTAGACGCGCCTGGCTTCCTCGGCGAACCAGTCGATAAAGTTCGCGGAATACGCGATTTCCCCGCGCGCCTCCGCGAGCGGCTTGCCCTGCTCGGCGGTGAGGATGCGCGCGAGATCCTCCTGGTTGGCCATCATCAGGTCGAAGAGCTTGCGCAGCAGCACGGCGCGCTCCTTCGCGGTGCGCCGCGCCCAGTCCTTCTGCGCGCGTTCGGCCGCCGCGATCGCGCGGCGGGTCTCCGCCTGGCCGCATTTGGCCACCTCGGCGATGGTCGCGCCGGTCGCGGGGTTCAGCACCGCGAGTTTCTCGCCGGAATCGGCATCGACCCACTGGCCATCGATATGCGCCTGGGTGCGCAGCAGGCTCGGATCCCTGAGTGCGAGCGACATGGTTACTCCTCTCGGCAAATGGGGGCAGTTCAAAGTCTCGACACCCCGCCGCAATCGCCCGGGGAGGAAGCCGCGAATGATACACGCCAGCGCCCCGGCTGACGCGGGGGCTGCCGGGTGCCGGTGTTCGACTGAAGTCGAACCCACGTGCGGTCCGGCGTAGGTCGTCAGCCGAACATTGTCCGGCTGAAGCCGGACCCACGAAGCTCACGTCCGCATGAATGCGGACGGGGAACGCAGCGTCACTCGACGGCCGGCGCGCTCGCGAGCACCAGCTGCCCGTCGCGCAGCGGGATGACATCGCCCGGGTCGTGGTCCATGCGCACGCGGCCGGCCTTGTCGCCGATGCGGTAGTCCACGTCGAAGCCCACGGTGCGCTCGCTGACGTCCGTCACGGTCTTGCACACCGTTTCGGTGGTGGTGTAGGTCGCGCCCTGCTGCATCTTCTCCTGGGTCTTGTTGCCGGCATAGCCGCCGGCCGCGGCGCCGGCGATCTTCGCGCCCTTGTTGCTGCCGCCGCCGCCCAGAGCGTCGCCGAGCAGCCCGCCGGCGACCGCGCCGAGCACGGTGCCGACGACCTGGTGCTGGTCCTTGACCGGCTTGCGCCGCGTGACCTGCTCCTCGTGACATTCCTCGCGCGGCGTCTCGATGCGCTCGGTGACCGGCGTCACGGCGACGACTTCGGCGTATTTCGGTTCCTCGAGCATCTTGTAGCCGGCGATGCCGCCGCCGGCGATTGCCACCGCAGCGCCCAGCACGCCGCCAACGAGCATCGATTTGTTCATGCAACTCTCCTCCGGTGATCAATGGCGCGGATGTTAGCAGCCGCGACCCTTGCCGGTGATAGGTAAAAATGGCGTCAACCGTTTGTGCGCACTGTGCGTTGTTCGATTTTTCGCGACCTGTCTTTCATGCCGGCGCGGTCACGGGTACGCTGGCGGCCCGTCTCCGCGTGCAATCCCGGTCATGATGCGAATTCTCCCGCCTCGTCCCGCTGCTGGCGCTCGCGCTCGGCGGCTGTGCCAGCCTGTCCGAGAGCGAATGCGCGGACGCCGACTGGGAGCAGATCGGCTACCGCGACGGCGCGGCGGGCGCCAGCGGTCAGCGCATCGCGGCGCACGCCAAGGCCTGTGCCGAGTACGGCGTCACCGTTGACCAGGATACCTGGCGCGCCGGCTACGACCGCGGCATCGACAGCTACTGCACGCCCGCCAACGCGGTGCGCGAGGGCCTCGCGGGCGCGATGTACTCCGGCGTATGCCCGGGGGAAACCGGCGTGATGTTCGAGAGCTACTACCGCGCCGGGCGCGAGGTGCAGGAGCAGCGCCAGCGCATCGACGCGATCGAGAGCCGGCGCCGCACCTTGATGGATGCGCTCGACAACGCCGATGACGAGAACACGCGACGCACCCTGCTGAACGAGCTGCGATACCTCGATGCCACGCTGCGCAGCGAGTTCGATCGCCTGCGCTACCTCGAGTACCGCCTGAGACCCTGATCACGTCCCGGGAACGGCTGCATCGGGAATAAGCCATAAAGCCGGGCCGCCGCGCGGCAGCCGGCTAGACTTCCAGCAAATCCCTTTCCCGCGAAGGTCTTCCCGGTGATCACGCGCGGCAGCGCCCTCCGCCACATCCCTTCCGTGGATCACCGCGGCCTGCTGCTCGCGCCCGGCAATGCGCGTCCGAACGCGCCGCCGGCAGGCCGCGCGAAGGGCCGGGTGTCGTTGTGGGAGCGCGTCGTCGCGCCGGTCGTACGCGTCAGCGTCGGAGTGGTCGTGCTCGGCGCGCTGCTCGTGCTCGGCTACGTCGCCTACGACGAGGTGCGCCACGCGACGCTGCAGTCGCGCTGGCTGGCCGCCTTTGCCAGCGGCATTTCCTTCGAGCTCGGGGAGGGGCCGGCGCGCGCACCGCTGCGGCCCGATCGCGGTCCCTACGACATCCGCCTCGGTTACGCCGCCCTGCCGGAACTGGCGCCCCGGCTGGACAAGGCGGGTTTCGCCATCGAGCGCCAGGCCGTGCCGTCGCGGCGCATGAGCGAGCTCGCCGCCCGGGATTTCTTCAACGTCTACCCGGAGAAGAGCCAGGCGGGCCTGCGCTTGCTCGACCTGAACGGCGCCGTGGTGCAGCAGGCGCGCTACCCGCGCAATGTCTACGCCGATTTCGCCGCGGTCCCCGAGCTGGTCGCGCGCACGCTGCTCTACGTCGAGGACCGCGAGCTGCTCGATCCCGCGCGCCCGAACATGAATCCCGTGGTCGACTGGGAGCGCCTCGGCGTCGCCGTGGGGCAGCAGGCGCTGAAGTCGCT
Source organism: uncultured Gammaproteobacteria bacterium (assembly GCA_963819895.1). Classification (GTDB taxonomy): domain Bacteria; phylum Pseudomonadota; class Gammaproteobacteria; order Pseudomonadales; family UBA5518; genus UBA5518. The sequence continues at coordinate 133,793 of CAWFXU010000027.1, read as the reverse complement.
CGGCCGCCCGCAGAAGGTCATCGGGGCCAGCACCCTGGCCACGCAGCTCGAGAAGTTCCGCCATTCGCCCGACGGCATCACGCGCGATGCGCGCGACAAGCTGCTGCAGATGGGCTCGGCCAGCCTGCGCGTCTACAGCGGCGGCCCGTACACGCTGCCCGCGCGGCGCCAGCTGCTGCTCAACTACCTGAACGCGCTGCCGCTCGCCGCGCAGCCGGGCTATGGCGAGGTGGCGAGCCTCGGCGACGGGCTGGAGTCCTGGTTCGGCAGCCCCTTCGCCGAGGTCAACCGCGTGCTCGCGGATCCGGCGTCGCCGCTCGCCGAGCGCGCGCGCTACTACAAGCAGGTGCTCGCGCTGATCCTCGCGGTGCGGCGGCCCACCCACTATCTGCGCGATACCGCGTCGCTGGCCGCGCTCACCGACAGCCACCTGCGCCGCATGGCGCGCGACGGCGTGATTCCGGGCGACCTCGCCGCGGCGGCGCAGGCGGCGCCGCTGGTGCTGCGCGCGCGTGCCGGCGCCTCGCCCGTGGTCGACTTCACGCGCCAGAAGGGCGTGAACCTCGCGCGCACGCAGCTGCTCTCCCTGCTCGGCGTGCGCAGCCTCTACGAGCTCGACCGGTTCGATCTCACGGCGCGCACCACGCTCGACGCCACCGTGCAGCAGGAGGTCACCACGTTCCTGCGCGGGCTGGCCGATCCCGCGCGCATCGAGGAGCTCGGGCTCACCGGCACGCGGCTGCTGCGCGCCAGCGATCCGTCCAAGGTGGTCTACAGCCTCACGCTCTACGAGCGCGGCGAGGGCGTGAACCACCTGCGCATCAACGCCGACAACCTCGACCAGCCGCTCGACATCAATGCCGGCGCCAAGCTCGACCTCGGCTCCACGGCGAAGCTGCGTACCCTGGTGAGCTGGCTGGAGCTGATCGCCGAGGTCCACGAGCGCAGCGTCGCCGCGCCGGACCTGGCGCGTGCGCGCGCCGAGCTGCACCCGCGGGACCGCCTGAGCGCCTGGGTGCTCGATTACCTCGGGGCCAACCCCGGCGCCAGCCTCGCCGACACGCTCGCGGCCGCGATGCAGCGCCGCTATTCCGCCGCTACCGGGCAGACCTTCTACACCGGCGGCGGCGCGCACCGCTTCGGCAACTTCGAGAGCCGCGACAACAACGCCGTGATGACGGTGGCCGAGGCGCTGCGCCGTTCGGTGAACCTGGTGTTCATCCGCATGATGCGCGAGGTCGTGGACCACTACATGTACCGCGCGCCCTCGACCACCGCCCGGCTGCTGGAGAACGCCGCCGACCCGGGGCGCGGCGAATACCTCAAGCGCTTCGCGGATCGCGAGGGCAGCGTCTTCCTGCGCCGCTTCTACCAGAAGTACCACGGCAAGAGCCGCGACGAGGCGCTGCGCACGCTGCTCGACGGCGTGCGCGTGACGCCGCGCGCGGTGGTGGTGGCGCTGCGCTCGGTGTGGCCCGAGATGCAGGCGCAGGATCTCGCGCCCTGGCTCGCGCGCTACGTGCCCGACGAACAGTTCACGGCAGAGGGTCGCGAGGCGCTGTTCCAGCGCTACCCGCCCGAGAAGTTCAACCTCAATGACCGCGGCTACCTGGCGCGCGTGCATCCGCTCGAGCTGTGGCTGATCGACTACCTGCAGCGACACCCGGACGCGACGCGCGACGAGGTGCTGGCGGCCGGCACCGAGGTGCGCCAGGAAGTCTACGGCTGGCTGATGAAGACCAGTCGCCGCCGCGCGCAGGACCGGCGCATCCTCGACCTGCTGGAGATCGAGGCGTTCCAGCAACTGCACCGCCAGTGGCAGCGCCTCGGTTACCCCTTCGCCTCGCTGACGCCCTCGCTCGCCACCGCGATCGGCAGTTCCGGCGACCGCCCGGCGGCGCTGGCGGAGCTGATGGGCTCCATCGTGCAGGGTGGCGTGCGCTATCCCTCGCGCCTGGTCGCCGGGCTGCACTTTGCCGCCGGCACGCCCTACGAGGTCGAGTACGCCGCGCAGCCCGCCGAGGGCAAGCAGGTGATGCATCCCGAGGTCGCGCAGACCGCGCGCGCGGCGCTGCTCGACGTGGTCCAGGAGGGCACGGCGCGCGCGCTGCTGCCGCAGCTGGTGCGCCCCGACGGCTCCAGCCACCTGGTCGGCGGCAAGACCGGCACGGGCGATCACCGCTTCGAGGTCTATGCCTCGCCGGGACGGCTGCTCGAATCGCGCGTGGTGAACCGCGTGGCGACCTTCGTGTTCATGATCGACGACCGCTTCTTCGGCACCATCACCGCCTTCGTGCCGGGCGCGCAGGCGGCGCAGTACGAGTTCACCAGCGGCCTGCCGGTGCGCCTGCTCGGCGCGCTGATGCCGACGCTGGCGCCGCTGCTCGACGGCGCGCCGTCGACGCTCGCGCTGGCGGCCAACGCTCCCCCGCCGGCTCCGCCTTGATTGCGCCGAAGCCCGTTTGCGCGCAGGGGCGCGGCTTGCCCGCCGGGTCAGTGCGCCCGATGATTGCGCTCGCCGCATCAGGCGAGCCGTACCAGGGTCCATTCCACCGCAGGAGACAAGATGAACAACGTGCTGGGTTACGAGGGCAGGAAAGTCGTGATCACCGGTGCCGCTTCCGGCATGGGCGAGGCGGCGGCGCGGCTCCTGGTGGAGCTGGGCGCCGAGGTGTACGCGCTGGACATCGGCGAGGTCAGGGCGCCGGTCGCGACGGCGATCAGGACCGACATGCACGACAAGGCGTCCATCGACGCGGCGCTGGCGCAGTTGCCCGCCGGGATCCATGCCCTGTTCAATTGCGCCGGCGTGCCGCATCCGCCGTTTTCGGCCTTCGCGACCGTGATGATCAATTTCGTCGGCCTGAGGCATCTGACCGAGGCGCTGCTGCCGCGCATCGGCAAGGGCGGAGCCATCGCCTCGATTGCCTCCACCGCGGGCATGGGCTGGAAAGGCAATCTCGAGCTGGTCAGGAAGTTCCTGGCGCTCGAGGGTTTCGATGCGGCCGAAGCCTGGCTGAAGAATGCGCCGGAGCTGAATGCCGATGCCTACGCCTTTTCCAAGCAGTGCCTGATCGTCTACACGATGACGCGGGCCGGCGAGCTCGCGCAACGCGACATCCGCATCAACTGCATCAGCCCCTCGCCCACCGCGACGGCGTTCATGGACCAGCTCACGCAGCAGGTGCCGGCGGACGCCATCAAGCTGTTCTGTCCCTCCAACGGCCGTTTCGCCGAGCCCGCCGAGATGGGCGAGCCGCTGGTGCTGCTGAACAGCAGGCTGGCGGGTTTCGTCAGCGGCCTGAACGTGCCCGTCGATTACGGCTACAGTGCCGAAGTCGCGATGGGCCAGCGCGACAACCTGATGGGGATCTGATCCCCGCAGCGGCCGGCACTCAGGGCAGCACGCCCCCGTCGATGTTCATGATCGCGCCCGTGGTGTAACTGGACGCCGCCGAGGCGAAGTAGAGCGCGGCGCCCACCACCTCGTGCGCCTTGCCGACGCGGGCGAGCGCGATGGGCTTGACCACCTCGGCCAGCAAGGCCGGGTTGCGCACGAAGCCGGCCGTGGCGTCGGTGTCGAAGGTGCCGCAGACGATGCAGTTCACGCGCACGCCGATCGGGGCATATTCCTGCGCCGCGGCGCGGGTGAGCGCATTGAGGCCGGCCTTGGCGGCGCTGTAGACGGTGGTGAGCGGTGTCGGCTTCAGCGCGGCCAGCGAACTGATGTTGATGATCGAGCCACCGCCGGTCCTGCCCATGCGCGTGGCTGCCAGCGCGGTGAGCCGGGTAGGGCCCTTGAGGTTGATGTCGACGATCTTGTCGAACAGCGCTTCGCCGGTGGCCAGCAGCGAATCGGCGGTCGGCGACATGCCGGCGTTGTTGATCAACACGTCCAGCCTGCCGAAGCGGGCCTCCACGGCGTCCACCACGCCTTCCAGCGCATCCCACTGGCCCACGTGGCAGGCGAGGGCCATCGCCGTGCCGCCTTGCGCCGCGATTTCCGCGGCCAGCTGCTCGCAGGACCCGATCTTGCGGCTGGCGATCACGACCGTCGCGCCGCGCGCGGCAAAGCCCAGCGACATCGCCCGGCCGAGCCCGCGGCTGCCGCCGGTGATCAGCACCACCTTGCCGGATACGTCGAACAGGTTTTCCACGTCGTGCAAGGTCTTGTCCTCGGGGTGACATCAGCCACGCCGTTTTAGCGCATCGCTTCGCCGTTGGCCACCGTGAACGTGTGCGCCTCGTGCGCATGCCCCGGGGTGAACGCGGGTTGGCGCGTCGCCATGCGCATTGACAGGGCCATGGCAATGTTCTGTCATGGCCTCCGGCGCCGTGGTTTCCCGATGTACGGCCCGCCACGACAACACACAACCGAGCGGAGATCCCCACGACCATGAGCACCACAGTATCCGGCGCGAACGCTAACCTTCCTCGCGGCGCAGCACTCGTGACAGGCGCCGCGCGCGGCATGGGCCATGCGTGCGCACTGGCGCTCGGTCGCCAGGGTTTCCGGTCGTCGCGAACGATTTCAACGCCGCGCAACTCGCGGCGGCGACGCAGGAGCTGAAGGATGCGGGCGTGGACGTGGTGCCGCTGGCGGGCGATATCACCAGTCCCGAAACCCTGCGCGCCATTGCCGCCGAGCTCGGGCGCCACGGCGGGCTTGCGGCCTGCGCGCATGCGGCCGGCCTCTCGGGTTCGATGGCCGATCCCGGGCGGATCATGAGCGTGAACCTGGGCGGCACCGCACGCCTGCTCGATGCGCTGCTGCCGCTCGCGAACGAGGGCGCCGGCGTGGTGTGCTTCGCCTCGCAGTCCGCGCACCTGTGGGGTGCGGCGGCGAGCGCCGACGTGCGACGCATCCTCGACGAACCGCAAGCGCCCGATCTCTGCGCGCGCCTGGCGGCTGCGCTGGGCCGCCCGTCGCTGCACAGCGCCGAAGCCTACGCCCTGTCCAAGATCGGCGTCACGCGCCTCGTCGTGGCGCGTGCCACCGAATTCGGGCGCCGCGGTGCGCGGCTGCTGTCGCTCTCGCCCGGCGTCATCGCCACGCCGATGGGCAGCCAGGAGTTCGCCCAGCACACCGAAACGATGCAGCGCATCGTCGATCTCACGCCCGTGCAGGGGCGGCAGGGGCGGCCCGAGGAGGTTGCCGCCGTCGTCGCCTTCCTGTGCTCGCCCGCGGCCTCCTTCGTCAGCGGAATCGACATCCTGGTCGACGGGGGCAGCACCGGGCAGCTGCTGCGCGGCGCCTAGCCGCCGGCGGGCTTGCGCCGGACCGGATTGCCGCGTAGAGTTAAAACCGTGCTGCGCAATTGTTTTACGGCAATTGCGTCGCAGTCGGGCACGCTTGCCGCACAGGCGGGGCGCTGCCGGTTGCAATAACCCATAAGAACGCTCATCCGGAGGGTAATACGTGTCCAAGCATGCATCTGGTTTCAGGTTCCAGAGGTCCGTTCTCGCGCTCGTGATCGCCGCGGGCGGCGGTTCGGCCGTCACTGCCGTGGCCCAGGACGGCCGCGCGAGCTCGCTGGAGGAGGTGGTGGTCACCGCGCAGCGGCGCGAGGAATCGCTGCAGGACACGCCGATCTCGATCACGGCGTTCACCCCCGACAGGATCGCGGATCTCGGGATTTACAACGTCACCGATATCGGCGAGTTCGCGCCGAACATCTCGATCACGAAGCAGCCCGGAAGCAACGTCAGCCTGGCCATCTACATCCGGGGCGTCGGCTCGGCCGAGAGCTCGGTGGTCAACGACCCCAAGGTGGGCGTCTATGTCGACGGCGTCTACGTGAGCAAGGCGGTCGGCGGGGTCTTCGACGTGGTCGACCTCGAGCGCGTCGAGGTGCTGCGCGGCCCGCAGGGCACGCTGTTCGGTCGCAACACCACGGGCGGCGCGGTCAACATCACGACCAGGAAGCCCACCGGTGAATTCGGGCTCAAGGCCAACGGCACCGTCGGCAATTACGACACGCAGCGCTACGGTCTGCGCATGGACCTGCCCGAGTACTACAACGTGGCCACCAATCTCTCGGTCAACCACTTCCAGACCGACGGCTGGGCCGACAACCGCTACGATGGCCAGGGGATCTCGTCGCTGCAGAAGGACATCGAGGACACCATCGCCTCGGAGGACAACTGGGCCTATCGACTGGCAATGCGCTGGACGCCGCTCGACAGCGTCACGGTCGACTACGCCTTCGATCGCACCGACAACGAGGGCGTGCCGTCACCGTTCCAGATCACCGGCGTGCGCACCGAGCTGTTCAACGGCTTCACCAGGCGCCCGTTCCCGTTCGCCACCCTCGGCGGATCCCTGTACCAGCAAATGGCCGCCCAGGTGGGCGATCCGGACGACCGCAAGAAGAATCTCACGCTCGACAACTCGACCACGGAGTGGACCGATGTCGATGGCCACACGGTGAACGCGGCCTGGGAAATCACGCGACGACGCTCACCGTCAGGTACATCTTCGGCTATCGCGACACCGACAACGGCAACACGGGCTCCGACACCGACGGCGGTACCTACTATGCGCGCGATCTCTTTTACGGCGTGCTGCGGGGCAACAACGGGGAGATCCTGAGCCCTGGCTTCTCCGGCATCACGTCGAAGAACCAGGTCGATGCGAAGACGCACGAACTGCAGTTCATCGGCAACCTGTTCGACGAGCGGCTGTTCTATACCGGCGGCCTTTACTACTTCGATGAAACCACGCAGCAGGACAACCCGCAGACCTTCTCGCTGCCCATCGCGCTCATCGCCCCGCGCTCGCCGGCACTCCCCCCGCTCTACCAGGCGCTGGGCTTCGGCTGTGCGCCGCCGGCCCCGGCGGGATCGCTGTGCGGCAGCCAGCGTCTGCCGTTCCCGGCCAGCGATCCCGGCATCCCCGGTTTCGTCGACTTCCGCTACGGGCAGGAATCCGAGTCATGGGCGGCGTACGCGCAGTTCACCTACGAGGTCACGGAATCCTTCGACCTCACCGCGGGCATCCGCTACACGGAGGACGACAAGGACGCGTGGCTCAACAACGATAACATCGACACGGACCCCGTCACCGGCGGCACCGCAGACCGCCAGGCTGCAGGCCGACGACCAGTGGGACAACATCAGCTACGTCGTGAACGGCAACTACAGCATCACGGACGACGTCAACGTGTACCTGAAGTTCTCGACCGGCTACAACGCCGGCGGCTTCAGCGCGCGCGCCACCACGGTGTCGGGTTTCGTGACCCCGTATGACGAGGAAGAAGTGGAGGTCTGGGAACTGGGCCTCAAGTCGGAGTGGCTGGACAACCGCGTGCGCCTCAATGCCGCATTGTTCACCAACGACTACACCGACATGCAGATCGCGCAGTTCGAGGCCGGCGCCGGCGGCGCCTCGAGCCGCCAGGTCAACGCGGGCGCTGCCACGTACGAGGGCTTCGAGCTGGAGCTTGTCGTCGTGCCGGTGGAGGGGCTGACGCTGGACGCGAACTACGGCTACCTCGACACCGAGTTCGACGAGTACATGCAGCTCAACCCGGCGACGAACCAGCTGGAGAACATCTCCGATATCGCCGTGGCGACCTACGCGCCCGAGAACACCTGGAACGCGGGCGTGCAGTACGACTTCGCACCCTTCAGTTTCGGTGCGCTGTCGGCGCGGGTCGACGTGACCTATCGCGACAGCCTGGTCTTCCACCCGTTCCTGAACGATCTCACCGCGGCGGACGACTACACGCTGGTCAACGGTCGCATCAGCCTGAACGACATCGATCTGGGCAGTTGCTGCGGCAAGGGAGCGATGCGCGTCTCGCTGTGGGGCAAGAACCTCGCCGACGAGGAGTACCGCAACTTCGGCATCGACTTCGACAGCATCGGCTTTGCGGGCAACCGCTTCGGCTGGCCGCGCACCTACGGCCTCGACGTCGAGTACGCACTGTAGCGATCTGTTGCAAGCGTGATCGATCGAGCGGCCGCGAGGCCGCTCTTTCTTTAGCCGATCACCCCCTTCTCGCGCCACGCGGCGACCGTCGCCGCATCGATGCCGAGCTCGCGCAGGATTTCGTCGCTGTGCTGGCCCAGGGCCGCGCTGGGAAAACCGCATCCGGTGGGCGTGCCGCCGAAGCGCGCCGGACTCCTCGGTTCGAGCAGGCGCCCGGCAACGGGATGCTCGCACTCGACGAACAGTCCGTTGGCCTGCATCTGCGGATGTGCCGGCAATTCATCGAGGCTGTGCGCCTTCGCGCAGGGCACATCGGCGGCCTCGAGTCGTGCCACGACCTCGTCGACGTCCATCCCGAGCGCGTTCGCGTAGATGGCCGTGGCAAGGGCCTTGAGCTTGTCGCCGTGGTGGTTGCGATCGGCGACGGTGCGCACGTCCGGGTCGCTGGAATCCACGCCGAAGGCGGCGCACCAGCCATGGAACTGCGCGTCGTTGAGCGGTGCGGCCTGCGCATAGCCGTTGCGGCACTTGATCAGCGGGACGTGCTTCGCGACCGCCAGGCCGGGGCTGGCGCCTTCCTCGCGAAACAGCGCCATGCCGCCCACGTCGGGCCACATGAAGCTCGCAACGGCATCCACCATGGCGAGGCGCAGCTCCTGCCCGCCGGCACCGCGCTCGCGCGCCAGCAGCGCCACGCTGATTGCCTGCGCGGCATACATCGCGGTGACCTTGTCCGCGAAGATCTGGTAGTACTGCGTGGGCTCGCCGGTCTCGGCATGCGGCCTGGCTGAGCGCCACGCCCGTGAAGGCCTGGATCACGTTGTCGTAGGCCGGGCGGTCGGCCATGGGACCGGTGTGGCCGAAGCCGGAAACCGAGACGTAGACCAGCGCAGGATTGATCGCCGCGAGCGTGGCGTAGTCCACGCCCAGGCGCTCGGCCACGCCGGGGCGGAAATTGTGGATCAGCACGTCGGTGTGCGCGGCAAGGCGCTGTACCACCTCCCGGCCCTCGGCGGTCTTGAGATCCAGCGCCAGCGAGCGCTTGCCGCGATTGACGCTGTGGAACAGCGCGCTGACCCCGTTGCGCGTCGGGCCGATATAGCGCATCACGTCGCCGATGCCCGGCGGTTCGATCTTGAACACCTCCGCGCCCTGGTCGGCAAGCATGGCCGCAGCCCACGGCCCTGCCAGCATGGTGCCGATGTCCAGAACCCTGATGCCCGCTAGCGGGGCCTGCGGCGTTGTCATGGCGGTGCCCTCGTCGGACGTGTCTGTTTTTGTGGAGCGGACTGTAGCGCAGCCCGAATGCTCAGGGAAACCGGGCAACCCGCACCGGGAAGCCGCTCATGCGCGGCATCGCGTTGATGGTCTCGCGATCGCGCGTCGCGGAGATGAGCCGGTTGGTCGACGCCCCATGGACGCGCGGATCGGCCGGCTCCGCCCGGCAGCGTGCCGAAGCCGTGCGCGCACGAAACCACGCCCGGCCTGAGATCCGGGTCGGCGGCCGCGACCACCTCGATCGCGCCGGCGTCGGAGCTCACGCGCACCAGCTCGCCCTCGGCGATGCCCTCGCGCGCCATGTCCCCGGGGTTCATGTACAGCGCGTTGGTCGGCACGCGCGGGCGCACCGAGGGCAGGTCCTTGCAGGCGGAGTTGATCGCATCGCGCAGCCGGCGCACCGCGAAGCGATACGGATAGGTCGCGAGGCGTGCGCCGCGGCCGGCGTCGTCGCTGCCGCGCGCGAGTTGCGCGAGCTCGTCCACGACATCATCGGGCGCGAGGCTGAAGCGGTGCGGCGATGCGGGATCGCCGGGCTCGACGAGCTGCGGTTCGGCGTCGAGCATCATGCCGCGCTCGGCGCGCTGCAGTTCGGCAAAGGCAACCGGTGCGTGGCGCGCGGCGATAGCCAGCACCTCGTCCGTGGTCGGCCTCTCGCGCATGTCCAGCGCCACGCCGAAGTGCTCGAGCGTCAGCCCGAGCCGTTGCGCCAGTTCCCAGAAATAGACCCAGTCGTCCTGCACCTCGGCGCCGGCGGGCGGTTGCGCGACGGGCGGCGTGTAGCGCGTGTACGGGCTCGTGCGAGACCAGGTTCTCGTAGATGAAGATCGGCAGGTCGGCGCGTTCGTACTGCAGCGTGGGCGGCAGCACGTAGTGCGAGAGCCGCGCCGTCTGCGTCATGAAGGGCTCGATCGTGACCAGCAGCTCCAGTGAACGCAGCGCCTCCACGATGCGCTCCTGGTCCGGCACGGCGGAGGCCGGGTTGCCGCCGTGCACGATCAGCGCGCGCACCTGTCCGGCGCCCGGTTCGAGGATCTCGTCGGCGAGTATGCCCGTGGGCAGTTCGCCGTCGATCAGCCCGAAGCCGCCGATGCGGCTGCGGTAACCGTGCTCCCACCAGCGCGGCGCCGGGATCACCTCGGCCTTGCGCGGCCAGCGCGGCATGATCGCGCCGGGATGCGGCACGGTCTCGCCTTCGCGCACGAAGCGCCCGCAGATCACGTTGAGGCACTCGATCAGGTGCTCGGCGAGGTTGCTGCCCGGCGACATGTCGGGGCCGGTGGCGCTCGAGACCGCGCCGCGCCGGCTGTCGCGCGCGAACACCTCGGCCACGCGCCGCAGGTCGGCCTCGGGCACGTCGGCGCGGCGCGCCACGTACGCCGGCGTGAACGGCGCGACCGCCGCGCGCAGCGCATCCAGATCGCCGGCGTAGCGGGCGCAGAACTCGTGGTCCTGCCAGCCCTCGGCGAGGATGATGTGGATGAGCCCCGCGAGGATGGCGCAGTCCTCGCCCGGCAGCGGCTGCAGGAACACGTCGGCGAAGCGCGCGGTCTCGGTGCGTCGCGGGTCGATCACGATCAGCTTCATGCCGCGCGCCTTCGCCTGCTTCAGGCGCTTCAGCGGATTGCGCGTGTCGAAGCCGTTCATCGACACCGACACCAGCGGGTTGGCGCCCACGATCATGAACACCTCGCCGCGACCGAAGGGGTCGCGCCCCGCGGGCCAGATGCCGATGCGTCCCGGCGGCGACGGCCTTCGCGGACTGGTCGATGGTCACCGAGGAGAAGGCCTTGGGGCTGCCCGCGGCGGCGAGGAACTCGTTCAGCATGCGCAGCGAGGACGAGGTGAAGAAGGCGCCGCCGCCCTTGTAGCCGGCGATCGCCTCGGGGCCGTGTTCCGCCAGCGTCGCGCCGAGCTTCGCCGCGATCTCGTCCAGCGCCTGCGCCAGCGGCACCGGCTGGAACGAGCCGTCGGGCATGCGCTTGAGCGGATGCAGGATGCGCTCCGGGCTGTTGTGCGCCTCGGGCGCCATCATGCCCTTGAAGCAGGCGTAGCCCAGCGTCTGCGGATCGTCGTGATCGCCGCGCACGGTGGCGAGGCGCTGCTCGTCATCGAGCGTCACGACGACGCCGCAGTGCCCCATGCACAGGCGGCAGAACGACAGGGCTTCACGCGTGCTCATGACCGGCGAACTCCGTGGCGGGGGAGCCGACGATAGCGCAGCAGCGGCCCGCTGCGAAAGGCTGCGCCGGACGCCGGCGCGTGAAGGCTCTCAGTTGGCGCCGGCGGCGCCGGTCTCGTGCAGCATCTCCACGTTGCCCTGGTCGTCGACGCTCTCCAGGCGCACATTGAAACCCCACAGCCGGTGCAGGTGCTTCATGACCTCGCGATAGGAATCCGCCAGCGGGGTGCCCTGGAACGGGATGTAGCGCAGCACCAGCGAGCGGTCGCCACGGATGTCCGTGTCCCAGATCTGGATGTCGGGCTCGTTCATGCTCAGGTTGTACTGGTTCGAGAGCACGCGTGCGGATGTGCCTGTAGCCGGCCTCGTCGTGGATCGCGCTGATCGCGAGCTCGGGCCGCTCCGGATCGTCGGTGACGGCGAACATGCGGAACTGCCGCATCAGCCGCGGCGACAGGAACTGCGCCACGAAGCTCTCGTCCTTGTAGTTGCGCATCGCGAAATCCAGCGTCTTGCGCCAGTCGGAGCCGGCGATGTCGGGGAACCAGCGGCGGTCCTCCTCGTCGGGATCCTCGCAGATGCGCTTGATGTCCGTGTACATCGCGAAGCCGAGCGCGTAGGGGTTGATGCCCGAGAAGTACGGGCTGTCGAAGGCGGGCTGGTTCACGACGTTGGTGTGCGAGTGCAGGAACTCGAGCATGAAGCCCTCGCCGATGATGCCCTCGTCGTAGAGGCGGTTCATGATCGTGTAGTGCCAGAACGTCGCCCAGCCCTCGTTCATGACCTGGGTCTGGCGCTGCGGGTAGAAGTACTGCCCGAGCTTGCGCACGATGCGCACGACCTCGCGCTGCCACGGCTGGAGCAGCGGCGCGTTCTTCTCGATGAAGTACAGGATGTTCTCCTGCGGCTCGGGCGGGAAGCGCGGCGCGGCGCGCGCGGCGGCCTTGTCGCGCCCGTGCGGGATCGTGCGCCACAGGTCGTTGACCTGCGACTGCAGGAAGGCCTCGCGTTCCTCCTGGCGGCGCCGTTCCTCGCGCAGCCCGATCGGGTTCGGGCGCTTGTAGCGGTCCACCCCGTGGTTCATCAGCGCGTGGCAGGAATCGAGCAGCAGCTCGACCTCGAGCTCGCCGTGGCGCTGTTCGCACTCGGCGAGGTAGTTACGCGCGAACACCAGGTAGTCGATGATGGCCTCGGCGTCGGTCCAGGTGCGGAACAGGTAGTTCGACTTGAAGAACGAGTTGTGGCCGAAGCAGGCGTGCGCCATCACCAGGCACTGCATCATCATGCTGTTCTCTTCCATGAGATACGCGATGCAGGGGTTGGAATTGATCACCATCTCGTAGGCGAGCCCCATCTGGCCGCGCTTGTACTGCTGCTCGTTGATGATGAAGTGCTTGCCGAAGGACCAGTGGTGGTAGCCGATCGGCATGCCGATGCGCGCGTAGGCGTCGAGCATCTGCTCCGAGGTGATCACCTCGATCTGGTTGGGATAGGTGTCGAGGCCGAATTCCGCCGCGATCCGCGCGATGTGCCCGTAGCACTCGTCGATCAGGTCGAAGGTCCACTCCGAACCGCTGACCAGGGGCGTGCGGCTCATGCGTGCTGCTTCCGGAACAGTTCGCGGAACACCGGGTAGATGTCCTCGGCCTGCAGGATCCGCCGGGTCGCGAGATTGGGGTGCGCGGCGAGCAGCGCCTCGTAGTGATGCCACAGCCCCTGCGGCTGCTCGGCGATCTCGATGTAGGAGAAGTAGCGCACGCAGGGCAGGATGCGGTTGGCGAGCAGGTCCTGGCAGATCGGCGAGTCGTCGTGCCAGTTGTCGCCGTCGGAGGCCTGCGCCACGTAGACGTTCCACAGCTCCGGCGAGTAGCGCTCGCGGATGGTTTCGTCGAGCAGGCGCAGCGCGCTCGAGACCACGGTGCCGCCGCTCTCCTGCGAGTGGAAGAACTCCTGCTCGCCGACTTCCTTGGCCTGCGTGTGGTGGCGGATGAAGACCACCTGCACGTTCGCGTAGCTCTTGCTGAGGAACAGGTACAGCAGCAGGAAGAAGCGCTTGGCGATGTCCTTGCGGTGCTGGTCCATCGAGCCCGAGACGTCCATCAGGCAGAACATCACGGCCTGGGTGGACGGCACGGGCTGCTTCGCGAAGGCGGTGAAGCGCAGGTCGAAGGTGTCGATGAACGGCACCCTGGCGATGCGCTCGCGCAGCTCCTCGATGCGCGCCCTGAGCGCGACGCGCGCCTCCTCGCGCGTCGTCGCCGGGCTGCTCGAGCTCGGCCTCCAGTTCGCGCAGTTCGCGGCGATCACCGCCGCTGAGCGCGATGCGGCGCGCCAGCGCGCGCTCGAGCGAGCGCACGATGCTGAGGTTGGTCGGCACCCCGTCGGTGCGGTAACCGGCGCGGACGTTCCTGAAACGCTCGACGTTCTTCAGCTGCGTGATGTCGAGGCGTGGCAGCTCGAGATCCTCGAACATCAGGTCGAGGTACTCGTCGCGCGAGATCTCGAAGCGGAACTCGTCCTCGCCCTCGCCCGAGTCCCCCGCGCGTCGCCCCTGGCCCTGACCGCCGCCGCCACCCTGGGGCCTGGGGATGCGGTCGCCGCTCACGTACTCGTGGTTGCCCGGGAATATGCGCTCGCGACGCCCGCCCGCGCCCTGGCGGAACGTGGGCTCGCCGGTGTCGCGCGCCGGGATGCTCACGCTCTCGCCGCTCTGCATGTCGGTGACGCCGCGCCGGTCGATCTGCTCGGCGAGCGCGCGCTTGATCTGGTCCTTGAAGCGGCGGATGAAGCGCTGGCGGTTGACCGTGCTGCGCTTCTTCCCCCACTGGCGCCGGTCTATCAGGTGCGGCATGCGGCGGCGCTCCCTTCCATGCGTCTCGATGGGTTCCCGTCAGCTCGCCTTGCGCACCCGCAGATACCACTCCGAGAGCAGGCGCACCTGCTTCTCGGTGTAGCCCTTCTTCACCATGCGCACCACGAAATCCTGGTGCTTCTGCTGGTCCTCCTTCGAGGCCTTGGCGTTGAAGGAGATCACCGGCAGCAGGTCCTCGGTGGTCGAGAACATCTTGTGCTCGATGACGGAGCGCAGCTTCTCGTAGCTGGTCCACACCGGGTTGCGTCCCTGGTTCGAGGCGCGCGCGCGCAGCACGAAGTTCACGACCTCGTTGCGGAAGTCCTTCGGGTTGCTGATGCCGGCGGGCTTCTCGATCTTCTCGAGCTCCTCGTTCAGCGCCGTGCGGTCGAAGTTCTCGCCCGTTTCCGGATCGCGGTACTCCTGGTCCTGGATCCAGAAGTCGGCGTAGAGCACGTAGCGGTCGAACAGGTTCTGGCCGTACTCGGAATAGGACTCCAGATACGCCGTCTGGACCTCCTTGCCGATGAACTCGACGTAGCGCGGCACGAGGAAATTCTTGAGGTGCTCGAGATACCGGTCATGCACGTCCTGCGGGAACTGCTCGCGCTCGAGCTGCGTCTCCAGCACGTACAGCAGGTGCACCGGGTTGGCGGCGATCTCCGTGGCGTCGAAGTTGAACACGCGCGAGAGGATCTTGAACGCGAAGCGGGTCGAGAGCCCCGTTCATGCCCTCGTCGACACCGGCGGCGTCGCGGTACTCCTGGTAGGACTTCGCCTTCGGGTCGGTGTCCTTCAGGGATTCGCCGTCGTAGACGCGCATCTTGGAGTACACGCTGGAGTTCTCGGGCTCCTGGATGCGCGAGAGCACCGAGAACTGCGCCATCATCTCCAGGGTGCCGGGCGCGCAGGGCGCGGCGTGCAGGTCGCTGTTGGACAGCAGCTTGCGGTAGATCTTGATCTCCTCGCTGACGCGCAGGCAGTAGGGCACCTTCACGATGAACACGCGATCGAGGAAGGCCTCGTTGTTGCGGTTGTTCCGGAACCCTACCCACTCCGATTCGTTCGAGTGGGCGAGGATGATGCCGCTGAAGGGCAGCGCCGAGAGGCCCTCGGTGCCGTTGTAGTTGCCCTCCTGGGTTGCCGTCAGCAGCGGGTGCAGCACCTTGATCGGCGCCTTGAACATCTCGACGAATTCCATGATGCCCTGGTTGGCGCGGCACAGCGCGCCCGAGTAGCTGTAGGCATCGGCGTCGTTCTGCGAGAACCTCTCCAGCATGCGGATGTCGACCTTGCCCACCAGCGAGGAGATGTCCTGGTTGTTCTCGTCGCCCGGCTCGGTCTTTGCCACCGCGATCTGGTCCAGCACCGAGGGGCGCAGCTTCACGACGCGGAACTTGCTGATGTCGCCGCCGTATTCGTGCAGCCGCTTCAGCGCCCACGGCGACATGATCACGTTGAGGTAGCGCCGCGCGATGCCGTAGTCGCGCTCGAGGATCTCGGCGTCCTCGTCCGGGTCGAACAGCCCGAGCGGCGACTCGAAGACCGGCGAGCCCTTGAGCGCGTAGATGGGGCAGCGTTCCATCAGCTTCTTCAGCCGTTCGGCCATCGAGGACTTGCCGCCGCCGACCGGGCCGAGCAGGTAGAGGATCTGCTTCTTCTCCTCGAGTCCCTGCGCCGCGTGGCGGAAGTACGACACGATCTGCTCGATGGTGTCCTCCATGCCGTGGAATTCGCGGAACGCCGGGTAGCGCGCGATCACGCGGTTGGAGAACAGTCGCGAGAGTCGCGCGTCGGTGGAGGTGTCGATGTACTCCGGCGTGCCGATCGCGTGCAGCATGCGTTCGGCGGCGTTGGCGTAGGCGAAGCGGTCGGTCTTGCACAGTTCGAGGTACTCCATCAGCGAAAGTTCCTCGTCCTTCGCTTCCTCGTAGCGCGCGCGGTAGTGCTGGAAAAGGCTCATCGATACCTCCGGACGAAGTGATGACACTTTGTTTGAGTATGGACCACCTGTAATCATTCCGCGCGTTTGCGCAGCAAGTGCAAATTCGGGCGCGGTGGTCCTGCTCCGCTTGCCTGCAGGTGCTCATGCAATCAGTGCGCCAAGGCCTCGCGGAGCAGGGTTGCGGGCACGCCGGCCTGCAGTTGCCGCTGCAGCCAGGCGTCGACCGCGGCCTTCAGCGCGACGTCGCGCGGCATCAGCACGGCCTTCTCGGCTCGCGTCAGCGTGCCCGGCAGCGTGCGGCACAGCTTGCGGGTGGCGGCGAGCCTGCAGCTCGGCTTCCACGTCGTCGGTGACCATCGCATCGGCGCGCCCGGCAACGATCTCCTGAAAGATACTACGGTTGTCGGGGTGCACGCGGATCTGCGCCTGCCCCAGGTTGGCGCGCACCCACGCCTCGTTGGTGCCGCCGGGATTGACGATCACGCGCACGCGCGCCTCATCGAGCTCCTGCGGCGTATCGAAGCGCGCGCGGTCGGCGCAGCGCGCGAGGATGGTCTTGCCGCCGGTGTGGTAAGGGAGCGAGAAGGACGCGGCGGCGGCGCGCTCGGACGTGATCGAGATGCCGGACAGCGCCACGTCGAAGCGGTCGGCGGCGAGATCCGGCATCAGGGTGGGCCAGCTGGTGGGCACGAACACGGCCTCCAGGCCGAGATCAGCGGCCAGCGACTGCGCCAGGGCGATGTCTGCGCCCGAGCAGGCGACCATCACGTTCCAGGCTGAACGGCGCGTAATCGCCGGTGGTCGCTATGCGCAGCACGCCGCTCGCCTGCACGCGCGCGAGCGACGGCGGGCGCTGTGCGGCGCATCGCGGCCAGCGCCTGCAGCAGTTGCGTGCGATCCGCGGCCGCGGGCAGCGCGCTGCCGAGCCGCTGCCCGGCCAGGGCCGTGTGCCGTGCGACGAAGTCCGCAGCGGCCAGCGCCGGCGCGGCGAGATGGATGGCGCGCAGCTGCACGGCACCCAGCGCATCGAGCCGCTGGCGCACGGCCGCGAGATCGGGCGGTGGCTCGCAGGCATTGCAGCCGCTTTGCCGCCACTGCGCGTGCAGCCGCTGCTGCGCCTCGCGCGCGAAGCGCATCTGCAGCGCCAGCAGCTCGCGCGCCGGCGCCGGGGCGAGTCCCAGCGCGGCCGCTGCCGCCGTGTTGCGCTCCAGTAGCGCCTGCTCGCGCGCGGGATCGCTGACCGCATCGTGCGCGAGCCATTTTGCCGCCGCGACCTGCGGCATCAGCGCCAGGCGCGCGTCGACGCTGGCGAGCACTCGCGCTACCGCGGTCTCGTCATCGAGCAGCTGCGGTGGTGCGTCGGCCGCGCGTGCCGGCAGGGCGAGTGCACAGGCAAGGGCCAGCCAGCAGGCGAGCCGGCGCATGCGCCGCTCAGGAACCGAGCATCATCAGGCCGCCGTCGACCGCGAGGGTCTGGCCGGTGATGAAGCGCGAGTCGTCGCCGGCGAGGAAGGCGAGCACCGGGGCGAGGTCGCGCAGCGCGTCGCCCATCCTGCCGCCGAGCGGGATCGCGGCGGCGAGATGTGCGTCGACCATCGCGCAGCGTGGCCGCGTCCATCTGCTGGCGCTGGCGCTCGAAGATCTCGGTGTGGATCGCGGGCGCGACGCAGTTGACGCGCACACCGTGCGTGCCCCACTCCAGCGCGACCGAGCGCGTCCAGGCCATCACGGCGCCGCGCGAGGCCGCGTAGATGGCGTTGCCGGCGAAGCCGCGCACGCCCTCGACGGAACCCATGTTCACGATCGAGCCGCCGTGTTCGCGCATATGGCGGAACGCGGCCTGGTTGGTCCACACCGTGGCCTTGCCGTTGAGGTCGAACATCGCGTCCCAGTCCTGCTCGCCGACCAGTTCCGCCGCCTGGCTGCCGTGCTTGCCGGCCGCGTGCACCAGCACGTCGAGCCCGCCGAGCGCCTCGGCGAAGTGGTCGAACACCCGGTTCACCTCGGCCTTGTCGGCGATATTGCAGCGCGCCGTGTGCACGCCCGCGGGCACCTCGGGCTCGGCACTGTTGAAGGTGCAGGCCACGCGCGCGCCCTCGGCCGCGAACAGCCGCACCGCCGCGTTGCCGATGCCGCCGGCGCCGCCGGTCACGATGATGCGCTTGCCGTCCAGCTTGCCCACGGGGTTTCTCCTTTGTCGTTGTCGATGGGATCCGCTTTATACACGCAGGCTGCGGGGCGGAGCTAGAATGCCGCCACCTGAAACGGCAGCGAGTGGCCCCGATGACGCATTTCACCAAGGTCGTGCTCTTCACCGACAGCGACGGGCGCGCCGGCTTTCGCGAGGAACTGGTGCCGCTTCCCGAGGGCACGCCGCAGGCGCGCTTCTCGGCGCTGATGCCGAGCGGCGGGCTGCAACTGCGCGAGAGCCCGGTGGGTTTTCGCAGCAGCTTCCATTGCACCGGTGCGCCGCAGTGGGTGTTCATACTGCGCGGGAAGATGGAGATCGGGCTGCAGGATGGCAGTTCGCGGGTGTTCGGCCCCGGCGAGCACTTCTATTCGGCGGACGTGCTGCCCGAGGGCGCGGAGTTCGACCCGGCGGTGCACGGGCACTGGAGCCGCCAGGTCGGCGAGGATCCGCTGGTGACGGTGTTCGTGCGCGGCTGAGCGCGGCAGTAGCGGGACCACCCGGCGCCCGCGTCATGCGCAGGCGCCGGGTGGTCCGCTCAGGCGGGAGGGATCAGCGCGAGGCGATTCTCTGGGCCGATACGCGCATCGGCAATCCGGAGAGTTGCACGGCGGCGGCCTTGGCCTCGAGCCAGTCGATTTCGGCGGGCTGGGGTGCCACGCGGTTCGCGATGGGAAATCGCATCCGCCACGGCCTCTTCCGGCACCACGTGCGCGCGCTTCTCCTCGAGAGCCTCGTGTACCTCGATGTACATCGCGCCGCCTTTCCAGCCCACTTTCACCGGCACGTCGATGATGCGCACCGGGGTGCCGGGCTTTATGAGGCGGGCAAATTCCTCGACGTCGTCGTTGTACAGGCGCATGCAGCCATGGCTGACGCGCATGCCGACGCCGAGCTCCTTGTTGCTGCCGTGGATCAGGTAGCCCGGCGCGGCGAGGCGGATCGCCCAGGGGCCCAGCGGATTGTCCGGCCCGGGGGGCACGACGGCGGGCAGCGGATCGCCCATGGCGGCGTGCTCGCGGCGGATCGAGGCCGGGGGCGTCCAGCTCGGGTCCTTGACCACCTTGGTCACCGTCGTGCTGATCTGGGGCGTCTGCCAGTCCTCGCGACCGATGCCCACGGGGTAGGTCACCACCGTCTGGCCGTCGGGCTGGTAGTAATACAGGCGCTGCTCGGCGAGGTTGAGCACCACGCCCACGCGTGGTCCCGGCGGCAGGATGAACTCGCCCGGCATCAGCACCTTGCGGCCTTCACCCGGCACCCACGGGTTGATGCCCGGGTTTGCCGCCATCAGCTCGCGGAAGCCGAAGCCGTAGGCCCGCGCATAGTCGTTGAGCGTGTCCGCGTGGCGGGCGATCTGCACCATCGTGACCTCGCCGACGACGTCGTCGCCGGGCGGGGGCAGGCGCAGGGTCATGGCCTGCGCGGCGGAGGACACGAGGAGAGAGCAGAGCAGGGTCCGGAACAGGGTAATGGCAGGCATCGCTGGGGATCTGAGTTTGTGGAACTGGTGCAGATTCTAGCAGGCTATAACGCGCTCGTCCCCCGGGAGAATTGCAAATACATCAGGGCTTCCTGATGTGCCCACCCCGTGCCCGCCTGCCAGGAGGGGATGCCGATCCACCTCAATCGAGCGCGAGGCTCAGCTTCATCCACGCGGTGCGCCCGGGTTCGTTCACGCGCTCGGTCTGCGTGAAGCCCGCGAGCATCGCGCCGCCGCGGCTGATGTGTTCGGCGTAGGTCTCGTCGAGCAGGTTGTCGACGCCAGCCGTCAGCTGCACGCCCGCGCGGATTTTCCAGCCGCCGTTGAGCGACAGCACGCCGAAGCCGTCGGTCGGCCCGAGGTCCTGTCCCACCACGTTGCCCTGGTTCAGCGCGTAGCGGTCCTGGTCGTCGACCAGGCGTACGAGGGCGCCCGCCGACCAGGTGCCGTTGTCGTAGTTGAGGCTCCAGCGGCCCTCGAGCGGTGACTGCTGCGCCAGCGCGTGGTCGTCGGTGTCGTTCTCGCCGCGCGTGTAGGCGAGCGTGAGATCCGTCTTCCAGTTGGTGGCGATCGTGTAGCTCAGGCCGGCCTCGCCGCCCCAGGTGGTGGCGTCGACGTTGCGTGCGATGGTGGCCATGCGCATGCCTTTCCTGACGTTCGACTCGATCAGGATGTAGTCCTCGATGTCGTTGTAGAACAGCGAAACCGATGTCGAGACCTTCGCGCCGCGCTGGATCAGGCCGACGTCGAGCTGGGTGTTCTTCTCCGGATCGGTTCCGAAAGCGCTGAGGCTGGTGGCGCTTTCCTTGTCGGAGATGATCTCCCAGTAGTCGGGAAAACGCTCGACGTGCCCTAGGCCCGCGTAAACGGTGACGGGCCGTTCCTGCATGTCGTGCTCGTAGCGCAGGAAACCGCTCTCCAGCGTGTCGTCGCGCGTCTGGCCCGCGGTGGGGTTCGGCATCGCCATCATCATCATGGGATTGCGGATCGTGGCGCGCTGGTCCCTGGCCTCCCAGTCGTCGAGGCGCAGCCCGCCGATCAGGCGCGAGCGCTCGCCGAGCGCTTGCGTGACTTCGGCGAAGACGCCGAGATTGTCGAAGCGCGCGTCGTCCACGCGGTCCATGCGCTCGTAGGGCATCACCGGCTCGTTCATCGTCGAGCGCACCGCGTGCTCGTTGGCCTGGGTGTCGAGGCCGAGCTTGGCGCGCGTGCGCTCGCCCAGCTTCAGCTCGGTCAGCAGGCGCCCGCCCGTGGTCTCGCGGTCCGGATTGCTGGCCGAGGGATAGGGCATCATCATGCTCGGCGCGAAGTCGCGCAGGCTGTAGTTGTCCATCACGTGGTCGATGTAGTTGTAGTAGGCCTGCGCCTCGACCTGCTGCACCAGTTCCGAAACATGGTCCTTGCGGAACTTGAGGCCGACGTTCTCGCGCTCGAACTCGGCGCCGTCCATCATGCGGTCCGCGTACGCTGCCTCGCCGTCGCTGAGCGCGCCGCTGAGCTCCAGGCTGGTGTTCTCGTCCGGCGTCCAGCCGAGCGCGGCGTTGGCGCTCTGGCGCTCGTAGCGCGAGTGCACCTCGTTGCCGCTCGCCGTCCTCGTAGTTGTCCGACTGCGCGTGCGTGCCGGTCAGCTCGGCATATACCTGCGGCGTGCCGCCGACCACGTGCAGTACCGCGTCGTCGCGGCCGAAGCTCGCGGCGGTCACGGAGCCGTTGGCCTGCCAGCCGGTTTCCTCCAGGCGCTTGGAGTCGCGCTCGAACATCACGGTGGCCGCGGAGTTGCCGGGGCCGTGGGTCACGCTCTGCGGCCCCTTGATCACGGTGATGCGGTCGTAGGCCTCGGGGAACACGTAGGCGGTGGGCGGGTCCATGCGCATGCCGCAGCCGCCCAGCAGCGATTCGCCGTCGAGCAGGATGTTGACGCGCGAGGCCGCCATGCCGCGGAACATCGGGTCGCCGTCGGTGCCGCCCTTGCGGATCACGTTGAAGCCGGGAATGGTCTTCAGGTAGTCGGCGCCGTCGTGCGCGGGCAGCGGCTGGCGTGGCAGCGAGGGGTCGGTGGTCACCTCGAGCGGTTTGCGCATGTGCACCGCGGTGACGACGATTTCCTCCAGCCCCTCGTCGGCGTGAATGGCATGGGCGTCGAGGGACGCGAGGACGAGTGCGTGGGCGCAGGCGAGCGCCGCCGCGAGCGGACGAAGTTTCATCGGTGTGTCTCCTGGAATCGCATCGGGTGCCGCGGCGCACGGGCGCCACGGCGATCAGCATCGAGCGGGGTTCAGGAGAGCGCGGGCGGGGCGCGCGCGAGCGTGTTGCCCGCGGGTCGACCGGGAAGGAGCGGCGCGGAATAGGGCGTCGCCGGGGAGCCTGCGAACGCGGCCGGCTGCGGCAGCGTGGCTACCGCGGGCGCGCCACCCAGG
Organism: uncultured Gammaproteobacteria bacterium; assembly: GCA_963819895.1. Taxonomy (GTDB): domain Bacteria; phylum Pseudomonadota; class Gammaproteobacteria; order Pseudomonadales; family UBA5518; genus UBA5518. The sequence goes on along the minus strand of CAWFXU010000027.1, from coordinate 111,516 downwards.
GGGCCAGCCGCGGCGAAGGAGCAGGGGGCCGGCTGGGCGTGACCGTTGTCGGGTGCGGCGGGCTGTTGTCCGAGCAGCTCCGCGGCATCGCCCGCCGACAGCTGCACCATGCCATCGGCGGTACACAGCGCCAGCGCGCCGGCATCGGCCGAGGGCATCCATCCCAACGGAATCACGCCACGCAGCAGCACCGCGCAGAGCGCGAGCAAGGTGGCGTAATGGTGCAGGGAACGGCGCATGGTCGATCCGGTTATCACGGACGGCGGCGCACTATAGCGCCGTCGTTCCGGCCTGCCTAGCGCAGTAGTGCCGTCCGTGAGGTGCTCGCTCCCCGGATCAGGCACGGTTGCGGCCGATCCGGACTCGCAGCGGTGCGCTACAAGACGCTGGTCGAAATCGTCGTGCTCACCACGACGGCGCCTGTAGCGAAGGATGTCTCGGTGCAACACAACCACGTCTGGTGCCGCAACCCGGCACGCGATCCGAAAGTCGATCGCATCGGACAGGCCTTCATCAAGGAAGTGAATCGGCAGTTTGCCGATGACATCCCGATCTGGGAGAACAAGATCTATCTCGACAAGCCGCAGCTTTGCGATGGCGACGGGCCCATCGCGCGTTTGCGCAAATGGGCCGCGCAATTCCATGTCGATGCCGCCTGAAGGCGGTAATGCGGTGGACGAATGGGCGCACCGCGCAGACCTGCCGTGGCCCGGCGCAATCCAGTAGAATCGCGCGAATATTCCGCCCGGATCCACTTTTCGGGGGGCGCGGAATCGCTGCATGGACACTGGCATGACGCGCAGGCTGCCGAAATGCCGGAACTCGGGGCAGAATACGCGATATGAAAATGCAGAACGCGAAAAACAAGACCGCCAAGAGCGCTTTGACCCTCGAGCGAATTCTCGACGCTGCCGCGGAGAGCTTCAGCAAGGAGGGTTATCAGAATACAAAGTTGACAAAAGTCGCCGCGGATTCGGGGCTGTCCCGCGCGGGATTGTACAAATACTTTTCGACCAAGGAATCCTTGCTGCTGGCACTTCACGGCAGGATGGTGCACGAGACTGTCGCGCGTGCCAATTCGATCCTGGGAAACGACGCCCCGGCTCTGGTTGTCATCGAGAACTGGCTCAGGGACGTTCTCTGCAATGAAAAGATACGCAGGGACGTGCGCACGCTGACGCTCAACGATGTTCAGGCTGAACTCGTGCTGGATCAGGAGGCGACCCCGAATGCGCTCAAAAAGGTCAGGCTCGCGCTCGTGAGGGTGATCAAGCGCGGAATCCAGGAAGGCGACATAGCGCCAACCGTCAATCCAGGCGATACGGCGCATATGCTGCAGGCGCTGGCAATCAGTCTGAATCGCAACAGCATGTCGGACCGACCCGTTGTGGATCTTGCGGAAAAGCGCCATGTCGACGCCTTGCTCGCTGCGCTGGTTGGCGGATTGAGAAGAACCTGACGATGACGGCGGCTCGACCTCGAGCGCTTCATTCCAGTCGAACATCTGCGGCCCGCCGCCGAACTGTATGTTGATGCCCTTGCCCGGGGTAGGGATCGCAATCTCCCGGACCTGGAGCCGCTCTTCGCGCAAAACTGCCGCCCGCATCATGCGGAGCCCCCTCGTTCGACCGTGCCCAGGCTCCCGTAGCTCGGGTCGGTCCGGTTACGCCGACCGTCGGTCGCGTAGCGTGCATTCTCGACCAGTCGCGTGTCGTCCATCTCGTGGACGTAGTGGCGATGGCTGATCGCCCAGCGGCCGTCGCGCCTTTCCCATTGGTCAATGTAGCGGCCAAGGCTGCGGGTCTCGGCGAGCGCGCCGTCGCTGGTCTTCATGCGCAACGTGGCCGTGACATAGGTCTCGCTGCCGGCCCGATCGCCATCGACACGGATGGAGATGTTGCTCACCTGGTGCGTGTGGACCAGCAGGCCGGAGTGCGCACCGTGGACGAACTCGATGAAGCCATGGCCAGTGCCCTGGAACATGGCGCCATAATCCGCCACCGCGTCCGCGTGGAAGACCGAGCGCCCCAGGTCGTCATCGATGCGGTCCATCGCCCGGCAATAGTTGTGGATCGCCTCGGTTATCTCCTGCCTGGCCAGCAGGTGGCGCAATGCTTTCTCGTCCATGCTCTCATCCCCCGATAGTGCCCGTATTCCGGTCTGGTGAAGACTGCCCTCGATCGACAGGTGCAACATCATGTCGCTGCCATGCCGGGCTGACATCACCAGAGGAGAACCTATCATGGGGAAGGCTCCCTGAAAAGTAAGCAGAATATGCAAAAACTGTTGACATAAAATTCGATTCCCATAAGCTGCGTTCATTGGCAATCGGTCAGCCTCGGCGTTCCGGACCTTAGCTGCGCCGGCCATCACGGGCAGCGCAGCGCCCGATTCCGCCCGTAACAACAGGACCAGGAGCGCACGATCAATGCCCGACAATGCGGTTTCACGCGCGCTGTTGCCCGGCCACTGGTTCTCGCAGAACGCGGACAAGGCCTGGGCCGAGAAATTCTTCCTGACCTTCATCCCGGTCTGGTTCGTCTACAACATCGTGATGCAGAAGATGGGCTGGCTCGATACCGGCAACTTCTGGAACATCACGCAGAACGTCCTGATGTGGCTCCCGTACTGCGTGCTGCTGCCGTGGTTCCTGCGACGCAATTCCGGCGTTGCCTGGCACCGCAGCTACTGGTTCAAGTTCAATGCATTCATCTTCTGGTGGGTGTTCCTCTGCACCTACTTCCACACCGAGTACTTCTTCGACGTGCTCGGCATGCGCTACCGATTCCCGGAGGTAACGCTCTACCTGGATTCGGCGCTGTGCGGCCCCGATGAAGCGACCGCGCTGGCACAATTCAAGAAGATTCCGCCCTCGATGTACTTCAACGCCACCGCGTTCTTCATCGTCTACCACACCTCCGCCGTGGTCCTGATGCGCCGCATCCGCACCATGACGCTCGCCTGGGCTCCCGTTGCGCGTGGCCTGGCGTGGGCGGTGATCGTCGGCGCCGTGTCCCTGTTCTGGGGCTGGGGCGAGACAGCCTTCTACTTCCAGCTCGCGCCCAACGATTTCGCGAACGTGTGGTACGAGGATCTCGCGCGCATGCTGAAGTACGGCTCGTACTTCTACGCGCTCTACTTCGTGGTGGCGTTCCCGATCGTGTACCGCCTCGACGAGGACGCGCAGGGAGCTCGCTGGAGCCTCGGCCGTGTACTCATCGAAGCCTCGTGCGTCGGCATGCTGACCCTGCTGCTGATCGATCTCGCCACCTGGGTGATGGGCGGCACGCTGTGACCGATTGCGCCACGCCCCGACGGGCTCGACGTGACGCAGGAGATGCCGCCTACGTCAACTACGTCCTCTGCCTGATCTTCCTGGTCGCGGCGTTCAACGTCTGCGACCGCACCATCGTTTCGGTGCTGGTGGACGACATCAAGCGCGACCTTGCGCTCGACGACCGCCAGATGGGGCTGGTGATGGGGTTTGCATTTTCCCTGACCTACCTGCTGGCAGGTATCCCCATCGCCCGGCTCGCCGACCGCTATTCGCGTCCGCGCATCGTCGCCGCGGCACTGTTCGGCTGGAGCCTGATGACCGCGCTGTCGGGCGCGGCGCAGAACTTCGTGCAACTGGTGCTCGCGCGCATGGGTGTCGGCATCGGCGAGGCGGGAGGCAGCCCGCCGAGCCACTCGCTGCTCGCGGACTACGTGCCGCCTGCGCGCCGCGCGCGGGCGATGTCGCTGTTGAGCATCGGTGCGCTGGTCGGCATGGGCGGTGGGGTGATCTATGGCGGCTGGGCCAACGAGCAGTTCGGCTGGCGCCTGGCGCTGGTGAGCGTTGGCGTGCCAGGAGTGCTGTTGGCGCTGCTTTTCCTGCTGACGGTTGCCGAGCCGCCGCGTCGCCCGGCCGATGCGCCGGGCGTGGACGAGTTCACCGGCAAGTCGCTGGGCGGCGTGCTGCGGCAACTCGCGCGCACGCCGGCCTTCGTCTGGCTCACGCTCGGGGCGACCTTCGTCACCGTCGTGGCGATGGGACGCAATTTCTGGGAGCCCACCTTCCTGCGCCGCGTCTACGGCATGGATCCGGCCGAGGCCGGGCTGTGGTACGCGCTGATCTCGCCGGTGCCGGCGGCCATAGGCACCTATCTGTGCGCGGCCATCACCGATCGCCTCGCGCAGCGCGACCGGCGCTGGTACGGCTGGTTTCCCGCGCTCTGCGCGCTGCTGCTCGTGCCGCTCGGCCTCGCGTTCTACCTGGCGCCGGCCGACGTGCTCGTGGGCGGGGTGCCGGTCGGTTTCTATTTCTCGGTCGCTGCCTCGCTGGTCGGCGCGGGCTGGGCGCCGGCCACCATGGCGGTGGCGCAGGGCCTGGTGCCGCCCAGCGCGCGCGCCGTGACCGCGGCGACCTGGAGCATGATCGCGAGTTTCGTCGGCGTCGGGCCTGGGACCGCTGCTGGTCGGTGATCTCAACATGCGCCTCGAGCCGCGCTACGGCGAGGAAGCGGTGCGCTGGTCGCTGGTCGCGGTCAGCGTCGTGCCGTTGCTGGCGGCGGCGAGCTACCTGCTGCTCGCGCGCTCGCTGAACCTGGATCCGGCACGGAGCAAACCGCCATGACCCGACCCCTGCGCGTGATCCATTGCGGCACCGGCACCGCCGGCGCCCTGGCGCTGGGCGCGATCCTCGACGACCCGGGGATGCAACTGGTCGGTCTGCTCGTGCACGGCGAGGGCAAGCACGGCCAGGACGCCGGCACGCTGGCGGGGCGGCCGGCCGTGGGGGTGCTCGCGACCAGCGATGTCGCGCAACTGGTGGCGCTCGCGGCCGACTGTGTCTGCTACATGATGCTGACGCCGGACGCCGAGCACATCGTCGCGTTTCTCGAAAGCGGGAAGCGTGTCGTGACCACGGCGGGACTGATGCACCCGCACAGCGCCGACAGCGCGCTGGCCCAACGGTTGGTAGCTGCCTGCCGGCGCGGCAACAGCGCCCTGTATGCCACCGGCATCAATCCGGGCTTCGTCGACGCGACGCTGCCGCTCACGATGAGCCAGCTGTGCCGGCGCATCGACACCGTCACGGTCCAGGAGTACGCCGACTGCGGCAAGTACCCGGCGCCGCACATCGTGAGCATCATGGGCTTCGGCCGCACCCCGGAGCAGATAGCGGCCGAGGGCGCGGCGAACCTCGAGCTCATGTGCACCTTCTTCCGCCAGTCCGTGGCGGCGCTCGGGGCGGATCTCGGGCTTCCTGTCGACGAAGTGCGGGAGACACGCGAGTTCGTGCTGGCCGAGCGCGCCTACGACATCGCGGCCGGTCATATCGCGGCGGGCACCGTCGCAGGGCAGCGCTGGCGCTGGAGCGGCCTCGTCGATGGCCGCGAGCGCGTGGTGCAGGAGACCTACTGGTTCACCGCATTCGACCTCGGGCCCGGCTATCCGAAACAGGGCGAGCTCGCCGACGACACGCTGTGGCGCGTCACGCTCGAGGGAGAGCCCTCGCTGCGCTGCACGGTGGAGCCGCGCGTGAGCTTCGCCGACGCGAGTGCGCGGGGCGACAATCCCTCCGCGCTCGCCACCGCGATGGCGGCCGTCAACGCGCTGCCGGCCGTGTGCGCGGCGCGCTCCGGTCTGCTCGGGGCGGCGGATCTCAAGGTGCGCGACATGCCGCACCGGCTGCGCTGAGTTTTCGGGTGGCATCGCAGGTCGTGTGCGGTTAGCTCGATCGCGAAAGGACGGACTGATTTCCACCAACCCGGTCGGCTTCGACCGGGTCGGCAGAGTTCGTGCGGATCAGCACGCTCGAGGCGCGCGTGAAATACGCGAACCTGCTCGCCGATCCCCGGGTGACTTTCTGCGTGCTGGATCCGCAGATGCCCACGCGCTACATCGAGATCCGCGGCAGCGCGGAAATCAGCGAGGATCCCGACGGGGAGCTCAACCGCAAGATGTACCGGCGTCACACGGGAAAGGAGTTCGATCTGGACGCCCCGGGGGCCGAGCGCGTGATCGTGCAGGATTGTCCCGATCCACGTCTCCACGCCAACGCTCTGCGGCGGCAGGGTGGACAGGCGCCCCGCCGGGATCCGGTCGCACCTGAGGCAGAGAAGAGAAGGCGCAAGCGAGCTGCGCCTCCACAGCCCCAGGCAGCAGCAGGCGCCGGTTCGGCTGAATGGGATGCGGCACCACCGCGGACCGCGACGGCGGCCTTGCAAAGCTCGTCAGGATCAGCCAGCGGCCGGTCGGCGAGGAGCTCGGGCATATGCTTCACCTCGCGCGATCGTGTCGAGCGCGAACGCCAGCAGCAACCCGCCGCGCGCAGATGATCAAGGTCTCAGAACCCCAGGCGCACGAGTGCCATCGCGGCCCGCTCCCTCATCTCGCGCGATGTGGTCGGAAAAGCGCGGAAGAAGTCGTTGCGGCCGATGCCCGGGTTGCGCGCGCGCACGTTGGCCGCCCAGGCCGCGGCGAGCGCCTGGTTGCCGGCCAGGGTGTGGACCACGGCCGCGATCAGTGCGATCAGTACGTGGGCGCCCGGAGCGCGCGCGGCCCGCTCGGCCCAGTGCGCAGCCTCGGCATCCTCGCCCTGGGCCATGTGGGTGAAGGCTCGTGTCGCCAGCATGGCATAGTAGAGCGGATCCAGCGGGCTGAGGCGCATCGCCAGGTCGACGTGCCCGCGGCCTTCCAGGCCTCGCCCTGACAGGCTCTCGGTCCATGCCTGTGCATAGATGCCTTGCGCGTAGTTCGGGCTGACCGAGGTGGCCCGCTCGAGCCAGGCGAGCCCGCCTTCGAGGTCCCCCTCGAGCCAGTAGGTGCGCCCCATCGCGAAATTGACGAAGGGTTCCAGCGGGTCGAGTTCGAGGCCGCGCATCGGCGCAGCGGCGGGCCTGCGCGATCTCGCCGGCAAGATCGTCCGTATAGCCCATGAACGCGGTCTGGAAGTGCACGAAGGACAGGCCCGCGTGAGCGCGCGCGAAGCCGGGGTCCAGGGAAACCGCCTGCCGGAACAGCGCGGTGGCCGCCGCGTTGTCCGTGCGGTTGAAGCGGTACATGTGTTGCAGGCCGAGGTGATAGCGCCGACCAGGCATCGAGATTCTCGCTCACCGCGAGACGTGCGAGCGCCGCCTCGTGCAGCGGGATCTGGATCTCGAGCGCCGACAGGGTCCGCGCACGGATCTCGGCGCGCACGCCATGCACGTCGTCCATCGTGCCGGCAAAGCGCTCCGCCCAGACCACGCCCCCGTCGCGCGTGTCCACGAGCTCGATCGTGACGGCGAGCCGTGCGGCCGTAGTCTCCACCGTCCCGGACAGGCAGTAGCGCACGCCCAGCAGGCGACCGACCTCGCCCATGTCGACGTCGGAGGCGCGCAGGCGGAATGACGAGCCGCGCGCGGTGACGAACAGCCAGCGCAGGCGCGAGAGCTCCGTGATCAGCTCGTGGGGCAGTGCCTGCGCGATGGCCGCATACGGTCCGGCGGCGCCCATGAGCCGGAACGGCAGCACGGCGATCGACGGCCGCGGCAACGGGTCGGCGGGAGGTGTCGAGGGCCCGGCGCCGGGCGAAATCCTCGCCTCGGCCACGAAGCGAAAGCCCTGTCGGTGCAGCGTCCTGATGAAGCGTTGGGTCTTGCCGTCATCGCCCAGCGCCTGGCGCGCCGACTTGATCCGGCTGGCGACTGCTGCGTCGGAGACGACGCGTCCGTCCCATACTTTCTCGATGATCTCGTCCATGGAAACCAGGCGCTCGCGGTTCTCGACCAGCAGGGCGAGCAGGGCGAAGACCTGCGGCTCGAGGTGGCGGACCTCGCCGTCCGCGCGCAGCTCGACCTTGGTCATGTCGAGCTCGAAGGGGTCGAAGCGGTAGATCATGGGCTCCAGCATATATCACGTCGGGGCGCTGTCAGCCGGAAAGCTCCATGACTTCTCCATGAGACCTGCAAGCCGCAGCGGCGCAAACGTGAAATTCTGTGTTCACCGGCGGCGGAATGGTTCCGGCGCGGTCATCCAAACCTGAAGGAGAGCAGTCATGCCACTTGTAACCATCGACGTCATCAAGGATGTATTCACCCCGAAGCAGAAGCAGCAACTCATCGACAAGGTCACCAGCGCGATGATCGAGGTCGAGGGCGAGAACATGCGGCCCGTGACCTGGGTGCGCATCAAGGAGTTCGAGAGGCGGAGACTGGGCGATTGGCGGCAGGGCGCTGTCGGCGTCCGATGTCCAGGCCCTCGCCGCGGGGAAGGCGGCCTAGGACGGCGGCACGGCGCGGAACGGCTTGCTTAACCGAAGCTTAATTCGGGGGCAGACTTAGTACGCGCCATTGGCGGTGGTTCCGCCCGCGGGGCCGGCGGCATAATGAATCCATCATCCATGGAGTGAAGGATTCGTGTCATGTGGAAGAACTCGACTGCCCGTTACGGCTCGCTGCAGGTGGCGCTGCACTGGCTGATGCTGGTGCTGCTGGTGGCGGTCTACGCGGCGATGGAACTGCGGGAGAACTTTCCCAAGGGCAGCGATCCGCGCGAATTCATGAAGTCGCTGCACTTCATGCTCGGCATCTCGGTGCTGATCCTGGTGACGGTGCGCATCGCGGCGCGTTTTTCCGGGCCGACGCCGGCGATCGTGCCGCAGCCCCCGTCGTGGCAGGAACTGCTTGGGAAGCTGCTGCACCTGGCGATGTATGCCTTCATGATCGGCATGCCGATCGCAGGCTGGCTGATCCTGAGCGCCGAAGCCAAGCCGATACCCTTCTTCGGGCTGGAGTTGCCGGCACTGGTCGCCAAGAACAAACCCCTGGCCGAGAGCGTGGAGCACTGGCACAAGGACATCGGCGAGTGGGGTTACTACCTGGTGGGCCTGCATGCCGCCGCGGCGCTGTTTCACCACTACGTGCAGAAGGACAACACGCTCGCGCGCATGCTGCCGTGGGGCCGCAAGGCCGGCTGAGCCGCCGGGCTACCCCCACCGTGGTGTTGCCGCGGCGGGGGGCGCTTCGTACCATCCCGGGCTCGTCGTCCATCTGATGCCGCACGCGCGGCCCGGGAGCATTCCATGAGCAGCAACGCCGAACTCTGGCAGCGCCGCGCCGCCGCCGTCGCGCGCGGCGTGAGCAGTGCCACGCAGCTCTTCGCCGAGCGCGCGGTGAATGCCGAGATCTGGGACGTCGAGGGCAAGCGCTACATCGACTTCGCCGGCGGCATCGGCGTGCTGAACACCGGCCACCGCCACCCGAAGGTGCTGGCGGCGATCGAGCAGCAGCTCGCGCGCGTGATCCACTCCTGCTTCCAGGTCATGCCCTACGAGCCCTACATCGCGCTCGCCGAGCAGCTGAACGCCATCGCGCCGATCGAGGGGCCCGCGAAGACGCTGTTCCTGTCGACCGGGGCCGAGGCGGTCGAGAACGCGGTGAAGATCGCGCGCCTCGCCACGGGGCGCCCCGGCGTCATCGCCTTCAGCGGCGGCTTCCACGGCCGCACGATGATGGGCATGGCGCTGACCGGCAAGGTCGCGCCCTACAAGCTCGGCTTCGGGCCGTTCCCTTCCGACGTCTACCACGCGCGCTTCCCGCATCCCTACCACGGCGTCGACCGTGGACGACGCGCTCGCCGACATCGCGCATCTCTTCAAGTGCGACATCGAGCCCGCGCGCGTGGCAGCTTTCGTGATCGAACCGGTGCAGGGCGAGGGGGGCTTCACGGTGGCGCCGCCGGAATTCATGCGCGCGCTGCGCGCGCTCTGCGACGCGCACGGCATCCTGCTGATCGCCGACGAGGTGCAGTCGGGCTTCGCGCGCACCGGCCGCTTCTTCGCGATGGAGCACTACGATGTGCGCGCCGACCTGATCACGACCGCCAAGTCGATCGGCGGCGGGCTGCCGCTCTCCGGCGTCGTCGGCCGCGCCGATGTAATGGACGCGCCGCCGCCCGGCGGGCTCGGCGGCACCTACGGCGGCAACCCGGTGGCCTGCGCCGCGGCGCTCGCGGTGATCGACGTGATCCGCAGCGAGAATATCCTGGCGCGCGCGACGGCGCTGGGCGAGCAGTTCCGCGCGCACATGCAGGCGCTGGCGGCGGAGCCGCGGCTGGGCATCGGCGAGATCCGCGGCCTGGGCGCGATGGTGGCCTTCGAGCTGGTGAAACCCGGCACGCACGAGCCGGATGCCGAGCGCACGAAGGCGGTCACCGCGCGCGCGGCCGAGCTGGGCCTGCTGCTGCTGAGTTGCGGCGTGTACTCCAACACCATCCGCGTGCTGGTGCCGATCACGGTCGAGGACACGACCTTCGGCGCGGGCCTGCAGCTGCTGGCGCAGGCGATCAGGGACACCGCGTAGGTCGCCGGCCTGTAGGTCCGGCTTCAGCCGGACACCGTCCGAATGAAGTCGGACCCACGATCGTCCGGATGAATCCGGACCCACGATCGTTCGGCTGAAGCCGAACCCACATCAACCGGCTTCGGATTCCGCGCCGGCCGCGGTGCGCAGCAGGCCGCGGAAGGCGCGGCGCGCGTTGCCGCGGCCCTGCACCACGTCGAAGACCTCGCGCACCAGCGGCATGTCGACGTCGTGGCGTTGCGCCAGCTCCATCACCACCGGCGCGCTCTTGACGCCCTCGGCGACCATGAACATGCCGGCGATGATCTCGTCGATGTGGCGGCCCTTGCCGAGCTCCACGCCGACGTGGCGGTTGCGGCTCTGCGCGCTGGTGCAGGTCGCCACCAGGTCGCCCACGCCCGCCAGACCCGCGAAGGTGGCGGGCTTGCCGCCCATCGCGACACCGAGGCGCGTGATCTCCGCCAGTCCGCGGCAGATCAGCGCCGCGCGCGTGTTGTCGCCGGCGCCCTGGCCGTCGCCCATGCCGACCGCGATCGCGATCACGTTCTTCAGCACGCCGCCCAGCTCGCAGCCGATCACGTCGTCGTTGGTGTAGACGCGGAACAGCCCGCTGCTGAACAGCTGCTGCAGCGCACGGTTGATGGTCTGGTCGTCCATCGCGATCACGCTGGCGGCTGCGAAGCCCGACATCACCTCGCGCGCAAGGTTCGGCCCCGTCAGCACGCCGGCCGGGTGCCCCGGCAGCACCTCGGCGACGATCTCGGTCATGCGCTTGCCGCTGCCGGCCTCCAGCCCCTTGGTGAGGCTGATCACCGGCACCCAGGGGCGGATGTGCCCGCGGATCGCCTCGAGCGCACCGCGGAATCCCTGCGAGGGCACGCCGACCACGACCACGTCGACCTCGGCGCTCGCCTCGGCGATGTCGACGCTCGCGCGCAGGCTCTCGTGCAGCTTCGCCCCGGGGAGGTACTTGGCGTTGGTGTGCTGCGCATTGATCTCCGCGACGGTCGCGGGGTCGCGCGCCCACAGCACCGCCGGCGCGTTGCGCGCGACCAGCGAGGCCACCGTGGTGCCCCACGAGCCGCCGCCGAGCAATCCGACCTTGAGTTGGTTCATGCGAGCGTGATGTTCCGGGCGAATCGCGACGAAGTATTGCGCGCATCCTCCGCGCGCCGCAAGCGCGGCCTTGCGTCGTTTGCTGCAGCGTATAGAGTTCGCCGTGGAAACAGGGACCGACGATGAACGAAGACCACGACGCGCGTCGCCAGGCGCGCACCGCCTCGCCGTGCCGGCGCCAGTGCACGCTGGACGGGCACGATGTCTGCGTCGGCTGCGGACGCACGATCAGCGAGATTTGCGGCTGGTCCGCGCTCGACGAAGCCGGCCGCGTGCGCGTGTGCGCCGATGCCGCCGCCCGGCTCGCGGCGCGGGAACGCCGGCTGCGTTAACGAATTGCCATCCTGCGCGCGCGGCGTTGCGCTTACACTGCGCTGCATCCGCAAACACACGAGGAACCGTTCCGATGCCGCTGCGCTTCAACCACATGGAACTGACGCTGCCCAAGGGCGCGCTCACGCACGACCGCGAGGCGATCACGGGCTTCTATGGCCAGGTTTTCGGCTTCGGCGCGCTCGACGTGCCGCTGTTCGACCAGACCGGGCTGCTGTTGCAGAGTGACCCCGAGACCAGCCACTTCATCCTGCTGATGGAGCAGGACGAGCCGCTGCGCTCGCCGGGTTACGACCACCTCGGTTTCCTGCTCGAGAGCCGCGCCGAGGTCGACGCGAAGCTCGCGCTGTGCAAGGAATGGCAGGCGCGCGATCCGCGCGTGCAGATCAAGGAGTACGAGGATCTCGTCATCGGCGACGTGGTGACGCACGCCTTCTACTTTCGCTACATCCTGCCGATCTGGTTCGACGTGCAGGTGATCGAGTACGGCAGCGCCGGGCTCGCGCCGAAACACCAGTGGGTATTCCGGCCGCTGTAGGTCGGCATTCATGCCGACTGGTGCGGTGGGCCGGATTCGGCGGGTTCGGCGGTGCCGAACCCTTGTCGGTGTAGGTCGGCATTCATGCCGACTGGTGCGGTGGGTCGGATTCGGCGGGTTCGGCGGTGCCGAACCCGTGTCGGTGTAGGTCGGCATTCATGCCGACTGGTGCGGTGGGCCGGATTCGGCGGGTTCGGCGGTGCCGAACCCTTGTCGGTGTAGGTCGGCATTCATGCCGACTGGTGCGGTGGGCCGGATTCGGCGGGTTCGGCGGTGCCGAACCCTTGTCGGGCTGAAGCCCGACCTACAAGCCCGACCTACTTCTTCGGACCGCCCGAGGTGCCCGGCCAGCGGGTGCCGCTGATGGTATCGGCGAAGGGCCAGTAACCCTGGGGATCCAGCGGGCCGGCGAGCTTGATGCTGCGGTCCTTGAACACCGGCGTCCACAGCCGTGCGCTGACCTGCTCGCGCATGGGGAGCAGGGTGGCGATCGGGTCCCACGCGCTCTCGCGCAGCGTCAGCGTGCCCTTCAGTTCCTGCAGGTACGCGGTGCCGTACTTGCTCCAGACGTGCACCACGTGCGGCGGGAAATCGTACTGGCACGTCGCGGGATCCACGCCGCGCACCGACTTCACCCACCACTCGTTCTGCTCGTGGTCGGCGGGGTTGGGCAGCGTGCTGCTCACTTCGCCATGGAACTCGATGAACGTGCAGCCCTGGTGCACCACCTTCGCCTCGACGTGGTTGCCGAGCCGGAAGTACTGCACGTGCACCGGGTACTTGGGCTGCCCCCACAGTTCCTGGCAGATGAACAGCGGCGCCTCCTGGTCGATGCCGAGCGCCAGCGTGTACTCGCCGGCGGTGCCGTTGTAGTCGGCGTCGACGTTGATCACCACGCCGTACTCCGGTTCGCCCCCGATCGGCACGTTGTAGACGGTCAGCGTCACCATCGGCTCCCTGCCGGGCGTGATGCCGGGCGGCAGCAGCGCCGCGATCGCGGCCGCGTCGGTGCGGTAGCGGATCTTCAGCATGGGCCAGCCGGCGACTTCGCCGGGGTTGCTTTGCGGGGCGGTCGGACTCGTCGTGCTCATGGCGGCTCCCAGTATTGTGTTGTTCGCGGGCGCCGCGATGGTAACCCGCCGCCGGGGCCGCACGGAGCAACCTGACAGGAGTTTCATAAAGCGGCAGTATGTCGGCACTGAGGCGGTCGGCAAAACACCCTGATTGGTTCATACTGGCGCCTCCCGGGCCATCTGGCATGTCGCCGCTCAGGTCCGACATTTCCGGTAGCTACTCCATGTCCGATTCCATTGGCTCCTTCAGCGAGCTGAACCTTTCCGCACCCCTGTTGCAAGCGCTCGCCGACGTAGGCTACGAAACCCCGTCGCCGATCCAGCAGGCCTGCATCCCGCCGCTGCTCGAAGGCCTCGACCTGCTGGGCGAAGCGCAGACCGGCACCGGCAAGACCGCCGCCTTCGCGCTGCCGCTGCTGCAGCGCCTGGACCTGAAGCGCCTCGAGCCGCAGATCCTGGTGCTGACGCCGACGCGCGAGCTCGCGATCCAGGTCGCCGAGGCTTTCCAGAAGTACGCCAAGCACCTGCCCGGATTCCACGTGCTGCCGATCTACGGCGGCCAGAGCATGACGCTGCAGCTCAAGAGCCTGCGCCGCGGCGTGCACGTGATCGTGGGCACCCCGGGTCGCGTGATGGACCACCTCGAGCGCAAGAGCCTGTCGCTCGACAGCCTGCAGGCACTGGTGCTCGACGAGGCCGACGAGATGCTGCGCATGGGCTTCATCGACGACGTCGAGTGGATCCTCGAGCACACGCCCGCGGAGCGCCAGACGGCGCTGTTCTCGGCCACCATGGCCGAGCAGATCCGCCGCGTGGCGCGCACGCACATGCGCGAGCCGCGCGAGGTCAAGATCAAGGCGAGCACGCGCACCGTGGAGGCGATCCGCCAGCTCTACTGGCAGGTGAGCGGCACCAACAAGATCGACGCACTGACGCGCATCCTCGAGGTCGAGGAAGACCTGGACGCCGCGCTGGTGTTCGTGCGCACCAAGACCGCCACCGCCGAGATTGCCGAACGGCTGGAAGCGCGCGGCTATGCGGCCGCGGCGCTGAACGGCGACATGAACCAGCAGATGCGCGAGCGCGTGATCGAGCAGCTGAAGAGCGGCGCGCTCGATATCGTGGTCGCCACCGACGTGGCGGCGCGCGGCATCGATGTCGCGCGCATCAGCCACGTGATCAACTTCGACATCCCCTACGACACCGAGGCCTACGTGCACCGCATCGGGCGCACCGGCCGCGCCGGGCGCCAGGGCACCGCGATCCTGTTCGTCGCGCCGCGCGAGATCCGCATGCTGCGCACCATCGAGCGCGTGACGCGCGCACCCATCGAGCAGCTCAGCCTGCCGAGCCGCGAGGCGGTGGCCGGGCGGCGCGTGGCGCAGTTTCGCAAGCAGGTCGCCGAGGTGATGGAGAACGAGCCGCTGGATTTCTTCGCCGACGTGGTGGAGCAGCTCGGGAACGAGCACGATGGCGATCTGTCGCGAGTCGCGGCGGCGCTGGCCTACATGGCGCAGCGCGCCAAGCCGCTGCGCTTCGAAGCCCGCGACATGGCCGAAGGTTTCGCGCCGGCGCCCGATCGCGGCGATCGTGATGCGCGTGACACGCGCGCACCGCGGGACTTCCGTGATTCGCGCGATTCGCGCGACGCGCGTGATTCCCGTGATTCGCGCAGCCCGCGCGAGTTCCGGGAGCCGCGCGAACCGCGGCGCGAGCGCCCGCCGCAGATCGAGCCCGGCGGCGAGCTGGTGCCGTTTCGCATCGAGGTCGGCCGCATGCACGATGTGTCGCCGCGCGAAATCGTCGGCGCGATCGCCAACGAAGCGGGGCTGCCGAGCCACTGCATTGGCCGCATCGAGATCTATGACGAGTTCAGCGTCGTGGGCCTGCCGGCCGACCTGCCGGCCGACGTGCTCGGGGTGCTGCGCAAGACGCGCGTGATGCACCAGCCGCTGGAAATCCGCCGCGCCGGGCCTGGCGACGTGCCGCCGCCGGGCAAGCCGCGCGAGCGCGCGCGTCCGCCGAGAAGCGAGCGCGACGAGGGTTTCAGGAGCGATTCGCGCCCGCCGCGCAGCGATGAGCCACGTGCGCCACGCGGCGAGGACTCCCGACCGCCGCGGGCGGCCCCGCGCACCCAGCGCACCGGCGATGCGCCGCTGCGGCGCAAGCCGGCGGCCGGGGCGGCGGGCCCGGGCCCGCGCGATTTCGCCGCCAAGCCGCGTGATTTCACTGCGAAGCCGCGCAAGCCACGCAAGCCCTGATGATGCCCGGGTCCCTGGCAATGGTCGCCAGGCCGGCCC
Source organism: uncultured Gammaproteobacteria bacterium (assembly GCA_963819895.1). Taxonomy (GTDB): domain Bacteria; phylum Pseudomonadota; class Gammaproteobacteria; order Pseudomonadales; family UBA5518; genus UBA5518. Next base: position 95,828 of record CAWFXU010000027.1, on the reverse strand, counting down.
GGTCCTGCCGGCGTGATTGCGCCCGGCTGGCAGGCGTCTGAGCATGGGCGCGCGCGTGCGTCTGCCGTGGATCCTGCTGCTCGCCGTGCCGCTGGCCGTCGGCGGCGCCGCGCGCATCGACATCGGCCGCTTCACGGCCGGCGATCTCTCGGGCTGGGAGCGCAAGTCGTTCCGCGGCGAGACCGAGTACGGCGTGCGCGAGGAGGGCGGCGTGCGGGCGCTGTGCGCGCGCAGCCGCGATGCGGGCTCGGGGCTGTTCCGCGAGCTCGAGGTGGACCTCGGCGCCACGCCGTGGCTGCACTGGTCGTGGAAGGTCGATGCCGGCCTGCACGCGGGCGACGAGCGCACGCGCGCCGGCGACGATTACCCCGCGCGCGTCTACGTGGTGTTCTCGGGAGGCGCGGCCTTCTGGCGCACGCGCGCGATCAACTACGTGTGGTCCAGCCGCGAGCCCGCGGGCGAGACCTGGCCCAATGCGTTCACCGCGAACGCGCGCATGATCGCGGTGCGCTCCGGCAGCGAGGGCACCGGGCAGTGGCGGAGCGAGCGCCGCGACGTGCTCGCCGATTACCGCCGCATCTTCGGCGAGGATCCCGGAACAGCCGATGCCGTTGCTATCATGACCGACACCGACAACGGCGGCGGCAGTGCCGCGGCCTGCTACGGTGATATCTGGTTCGCGGCGGGCGTGTAGGTTGGACGCAGGTCCGGCGCAGGTTCGGCGTAGGTTCGGCGTAGGTTCGGCTTCAGCCGAACATTGTCCGGCTGAAGCCGGACCCACAAGACTCGCGTTCGGCTGAAGCCGGACCCACAAGACCCGCGTGCGGCTGAAGCCGGACCCACGGAGGACGAGATGGAATCACGCAATACCCTGGGCGCGCTGCTGCTCGGCATCGCCATCGCCGATCGGCCTCGCGGCGCTCGGCTACCAGCTGGGCAACGCCGCGATCCGCTTCAAGGAATACGAGCGCTTCGTCGCGGTGAAGGGCCTGTCCGAGCACGAATACCCGGCCGACATCGTGATCTGGCCGATCCAGTTCAGCGCCGCCGACAACGACCTCGAGTCGCTTGTACGCGACCATCGAGGCGAACACCGCCAGCATCCGCGAGTTCCTGCTCGCCCACGACGTGAGCGCCGAGGCGATCAGCGTGGCGCCGCCCTCGATCACCGACAAGTCGGCGCAGCGCTTCGGCGACGGCCAGCGCGCGGAGTTCCGCTACACCGCTGACCAGATCGTCACGGTCTACTCGGCGGAGGTCGCTCAGGTGCGCGGCGTGATGGACAAGCTCGCCCAGCTCGGCAAGCAGGGCATCGCCTTCGCCGGCGGCGAGTACGCGAACCAGCCCGAGTACCTGTTCACGCGCCTGAACGAGGTCAAGCCCGGCATGATCGAGGAGGCGACCATGAAGGCGCGCGAGGTCGCCGAGAAATTCGCGGCCGATTCGGGCAGTCGCCTCGGCAAGATCCGCCAGGCCTCGCAGGGGCAGTTCTCGATCGAGGCGCGCGACCGCAACAACCCGCACATCAAGAAGGTGCGCGTGGTGTCGACGGTCGAGTACTACCTCTCGGACTGAGAGCCCGTGCAGCTGCTGCGCCTGCTCGGGCCGGGCATCCTGGTCGCGGCCACCGGCGTGGGCGCCGGCGACCTGGCGACGGCCTCGTTCGCGGGCAGCCAGCTCGGCACCGCGATCCTGTGGGCCGCGGTGCTCGGCGCCTTCCTGAAATACGTGCTGAACGAAGGGCTCGCGCGCTGGCAGCTCGCCACCGGCGACACCCTGCTCGAAGGCGCGGTGCTGCGCTTCGGGCGTGTCGTCGGCTGGCTGTTCCTGCCCTACCTTTTCCTGTGGTCCTTCTTCGTGGGCGCGGCGTTGATGAGTGGCTGCGGCGTGGCGCTGCAGGCGCTGTTCCCGCTGTTCGACGACCCGGAGCGGGGCCGCATCGTCTACGGCGCGCTGGCGAGCATTGTCGGGCTCGTGCTGGTGCGCGTCGGCGGCTTTCGCCTGTTCGAGCGCGTGATGGGCGTGTGCATCGGCGTGATGTTCGCGACCGTGGTGGTGATGGCCGTCATGCTCTGGCCCGGCACGGCCGAGGTGCTGCGCGGCCTGCTGGTGCCGGGCATTCCGGACCTGCGCGGCGAGGGCGTGGTGTGGACGGTGGCGCTGATGGGCGGCGTGGGCGGCACGCTCACGGTGCTGTGCTACGGCTACTGGATCCGCGAGGAGGGGCGCGCGGGCATCGGTGATTTGCCGCTCTGCCGCATCGACCTCGGCCTCGGCTACGCGATGACCGCGCTGTTCGCGATCGCGATGGTGATCATCGGCAGCCAGGTGCAGATCGACGGCCGCGGCACCGGGCTGCTGCTCGCACTGGCCGACCGGCTGGGCGCAGAGCTCGGCGAGGCGGGGCGCTGGATGTTTCTCGCCGGCGTGCTGGGCGCGGTGGTGTCGAGCCTGCTCGGTGTGTGGCAGGCGGTGCCCTACCTGTTCGCGGACCTGTGGTCGATGACATTCGGCCGCCATGAAGCCGGCGCCGCGCGGCCTGCCGTGGACACGCGCGCGGCGCCGTATCGCGTCTACCTGTGGCTGCTGGCGCTGGTGCCCATGCTGGGGCTCGTGCTGAGCTTCAAGGAGATCCAGAAACTCTACGCGACGATGGGCGCGACCTTCATCCCGCTGCTCGCGCTGGCGCTGCTGCTGATGAACGGGCGGCGCGCCTGGGTGGGCGCGCACGCCAACCGCTGGCCCACGGTGATCGTGCTGCTCGCGACGCTGGTGTTTTTCGCGATGCTGGGCTGGTTCCGCATCGGCGAGTAGGCTCAGCCTCGGGCCGGACATGTGGGTCGCCATTCATGGCGACAATAGCCGTCGGGGATGCATCAGTCGGCATAAATGCCGACCCACATGAATGCCGATCCACAAGCGCGGACCTACATTGCGGCGCGCAAAAGGCCCTCGTAGCCCGCCGCGTCGAGCCGCACCGGGTTGGTGAGCGTGTTGACGTCGCGCACCGCCGCTGCGGCGAGCGCCGGGATCATGGCCTCGGTGACGCCCATCGCGCCCAGGCCGCGCGGGATGTCCAGGTCCGCGTTCAGGCTGCGCACCACGTCGATGAAGTTCGTGCCCACCGGCAGTTCCAGTGCCTTCTCGAGGCGCGCGAACAGCGCCGTGCAGTGCGGGCGGTTGTGCTCCAGCACCACCGGCATCAGCACCGCGTTCAGCGTGCCGTGGTGCAGGTTGAGATCGTGCCGGCCGCCGATCGCGTGCGCCAGCGCATGCATCGCGCCGCAGCCGTTCAGCATCGTCATGCCGCCCTCGAGCGCGCCCATCATCATTTCCCAGCGCGCCTGGCGGTTCTGCGGTTCGTTGTACGCGGTGCGGATGTTCGCGACGATGCGCTGGATCCCGTCCAGCGCGACCGCCTTGGCCGGCGGGTTCTCGTTGCTGGAGAAGTAGGCCTCGAGGCAGTGCGACAGCGCGTCCATGCCGGTGCCGGCGGTCAGCCCGCGCGGCAGCGACAGCGTGAGCTCCGGGTCGGCCAGCGTGACCCTGGGCAGCAGGTTGTTGTTGATCAGCACGATCTTTTCGCCCGGCCCGACGCTCAGCACGGCAATCGTCGACACTTCGGAGCCGGTGCCCGCCGAGGTCGGGATCGCGACGATCGGCGCCGCGGCCGGCGTGATCGCGCGTCCCTCGCGCCTGATCACCTTCATGATGTCGTAGTCGCGCAACTCTCCCGGGTGCGTCGCCATCACGGCGGCGCCCTTGGTGCAGTCGATCGCGGAGCCGCCACCGAGCGCAACCAGGCCGTCGTGGGCGCCGGCGCGATACGCGGCAACGGCGGCGGAGACGTTCTCCGCGGTCGGGTTGCCGGGCAGGTCGCTGAACATCGCGGCGCCGGCGGGCATCAGCTCGAGCACGCGCGCCGCCGTGCCGGTGGCGACCATGCCGGGATCGGTGATCAGCAGCGGCCGCGCGATGCCGAGCGTCTTCAACTCCTTCGGCAGCAGGGCGAGCGCGCCGAAGTCGAAGCGTACCGGGGTCACGAAGTAGCTCTTGATCATGGGCGTCTCCGGCGTGAAAAGTGACCAGGGGTCAACGGTCGTGCTGCAACTGCTGCTGCAGCATGCGGACCTGGCGTTGCAGCGCGTCGATTTCATCGAGCAATTCCAGCGCCAGTGCGAGTCCGGCCGGGTTGAGCTCCAGGTCGCGACGCAGGCGCTGTGCGCGGCTCATGCGCAACAGCGCATCGGTGTCGAACTGCCAGCGATCGTTGTCGCCCTGGTCGGTGACGGGCCTGACGATGCCGTATTCGACCATCTCGACCACGATGTCGGCATGGACGCCGCAACGCTCGCAGATCTCGCCCAGGCTGAACAACGCTGCGTCGCCTTGCAGGTCGGCGATGTAGATCACGGGTGTAGTCATGTCCTAGTCCTCCCAGGCGGCGCGCGGGTTGAACGCGGATTCCTGCGCGGCGATCTGCCGGTACAGTGATTCGGCCGCGGCGCTGTGGTGTTGCGGCAGCGTGACCTTGAGCACGACCAGTTGATCTCCCGCGGGCTTGCCCGTCAGCCCCTTGCCCTTGATGCGCAAGCGGTCGCCGCTGCTGGAGCCCCCGGGTACCTTCAGCTTGACCTTGCCGCCGAGCGTCGGCACCTCGACCGTGGCGCCCAGCGCGGCCTCCCAGCTGGCCACCGGCAGCGTGAGGATGATGTTCCTGCCGTCGACGCTGAAATACGGGTGCGGCGCGAACTGGACCTCGAGGAACAGGTCGCCGGCCCCGGCCCCGCCGATGCCCGGTGCGCCCTGGCCGGCCAGCCGGATGCGCTGCCCCGGGGTCACGCCCGGGGGGATCTTGATGTTCAGCGTCTTTTCGCGACGCGAGACCCGGCCGGATTCGTCGATCTCCGGGACGAGCAACCTGATCTGGTGCTCGCAGCCGCGGTAGGCTTCCTCCAGGAACAGCGAAATCGTGTGATGGATGTCCTGGCCGCGCATGCGCAAGCCGCCTGCGCCGCCCCCGCTCCTGAAGCCGCCCTGAGCCGTTCGGGGCCTGCCGAAAAGCGACTCGAAGAAATCGCTGAATTGCCGTGCGTCGTCGCCGGTGAAGCTGCCTTCGTAACTGTCGCGCGGCCGATTGCCAGCCCGGCGGGGGACGGAACCCGCCGTCGGGCTGCTGTGCACCCTGCGTGCGCAACTGGTCGTACCTGGCGCGCTTTTCCGGATCCTTCAGGACCTCGTACGCCTCGCCGAGCTCCTTGAACCGGTTCTCGGCGTCGCGTTCCTTGCTGACGTCGGGATGGTATTTGCGCGCCAGCCGCCGGTAGCTGGCCTTGATCTCCTTCTCGTCGGCCGTGTCGGGCACGCCGAGGATCTTGTAGTAGTCCTTGAATTCCATTCAGCGGAACTCCCGGCGCGATTTCTCGCAACCAGGTGCTTCAGCCCTTCTTGGCAGCCTTGTCGGCACGCTTTTCCTTCTGCGTTTTCGCCGGCTTTTTCTTGGTCTCTTTCTTCTTGTCCATGCCCTTTGCCATGTCGGTTTCCTCTCGTGGTTGATCCTGTCGTTCGCGCAGCATAACACCGCGCGCGCGACACATTTACCCGGTCACGTCGCTGCGCGGCGCGGAAAATGCCCCGCTCGCGCACCTCGGGCAAAGACACGCCTTCCCCCGCAACGCCTCCGGCACCCGATCCAGCGCCTCCTGGCTGATCACGACGCCGGTGCACCAGCACTCGACGGCGAAGTCGCCGGCCGCTGGCGGGCGCGCACTGGTTCGGCTTTCCGCACAGCGGGCACAGCATGGTTCGGCAAGGGTTTCATGGGCTGCTCCTGGCTGGCGCTGCAATCAGCGCAGGTAGGTGCGGGCAAACGCTTCCATCCCTTCGAGTTTCTTCTCGAGCGGGAAGTACGCCGGATCGTCGATCCCCCAGCACAACGCCACGGTGCCATCCACCCCCCAATCCTCCAGTTGCCGATACACATCGTGCGAGGGCATCGCCTCGGGAATCACGAAGCGGCGGAAGTTGCCGTGGTCGGTGCCACCGCCATCCAGGTAGCGCGCGCGCTCGTCCTCGAGCTGGAGCAGCAGCGCATGGATCTCCTCCATCCCGTAGTTCATGCCCAGCCAGCCGTCGTTGCGCGCGGCGCGGCGCAGCGCGGCGCGCGACTTGCCGCCGACCCACACCGGGATGCGTTGCGCCGGCTGCGGCTGCTGGCCCACGGTGGGGAAGCTGAAGTGCCTGCCTTCGAAGGCGCACTCGCCGCTTTCCCAGAACGCGCGCATGACCGACAGCATTTCGTCCATGCGCGCGCCGCGGGTGCCGAAGTCGGGGCCCATGATGCGGAACTCGTCCTCGCACCAGCCGGCGCCGATGCCGAAATCGAAGCGGTGATCCGATTGCGCGCAGAGCGTGGCCACCTGCCTGGCGACCGTGAAGGGTTCGCGCATCGGCAGCACGTAGATGTAGGTCATCACGCGCAGGCGTTCGGTCACGGCCGTGATGTTCGCGGCCGTGATGAACGGGCAGGGGAAGCGCGTATCGTGCTCGATGTGGCGGCGCCCCGAGGGGTGCACGGCCTTGTAGCCGGCGGGCATTGCCACGTGGTCGGGCAACGCGATGCCGGCGAAGCCCATCTGCTCCGCGGCACGCGCCAGCGCCTTCATCTGCTCGTTGCCTTCGTGAAAGATCCCCAGCCAGTATTCCATTCTCGCTCTCCTGTTGCGTTGTCGTGACGGCAGGGCTCAGTGCTGCCGGAATTCCTCGAGCCCTGCGGGCAGCAGGGGCGGGCGCTCGCGATGCGTTGCGGCGTCGCGGCATGCGAACGCGGTCCACAGCAGCTGCAGGGTGTCGCCGTGCGCCACCAGCAGGATGCAGCGCGCGTCGTGTTCGCGCTCCAGATCCAGGATCAGGTCGACGGTGCGCGAGCGCACCGCGGCGGCCGCTTCGGCGCCGTGCCGGCAGTGGCAGGGGTCGGCGGCGTCGGCGTTCCAGATCTCCTCGTAGCGCGCGGCGCTCTGGCCTTCGAGGGCGCCGAAGTGGCGTTCGCGCAGGCGGGCATCGATCACGAGCGGAGCCTCGCTGCCGAGCACGGTTCGTGCGATGGCGGCGCTCTCCCGCGCGCGCCGGAATGGCGAGCTGACGATCAGCGCCACGTCCTCGTGCCAGCCGGCGATCGCGTCGCGCACTTCCGCTCGTCCCGCCGCGGTGAGGCCGAAAGCTTCCTCGCCGGTGCGCGGGTCGCTGACGATGATGCCGCGGGCGTTGGCTTCGCTGCTGCCGTGACGCAGCGCGAAGTAACGGTTGCGCAGCCGCGGGAGCGTGTCGATGCGCCCGCGCTCAGGAGGCACTGCCGCCGCTCAGCTGGCCGAGCAGCGGCAGCGCCATCGACGGGTAGTCCGTGATGATGCTGTGCGCGCGCATGCGGTAGAGGTTGCGGATCGAGATCGGGTCGTTCACGGTCCACGCCGACAGCTCGATCTTGCGCCGCCACGCGCCGAGGCGCAGCGCCGGCGTGCAGGTGAAGAGGTTGGCCACGACCATGCGACAGCCGAATTCCTCGGCGGTCGGCAGCGGATCCATCTTCGTGCAGACATAGCCGCGCGCCAGGCGTGGCGCCACCTGGCGCGCCATGTCCAGCACCGCGGCGTGCGACGACGTGACGATGACGCGCGGGCCGAGCCGCAGCCGCGTGACCAGGTCGTGAAGCGCCTCCAGGGTGATGCGCAGGCGGTCGGCGCGGGCCGGCTTCTTGACTTCGAGCTGCCACGACTCCGTGCGCGGGAAGGCGCGCATCACCGCCTCGAGCGTGGGCACCCCCTCGCGCCGCGGCCACGGCGGCGTGCCGCGCCGCGCATCCATGGCGCCGAGTTCCCGGCTGGTGAAGGCGTCGACCGTGCCGCTGCGATCGGTCGTGCGGTTCACGCGCGTGTCGTGCAGCGCCACCAGCTGTTCGTCGGCGGCAAGTTGCACGTCGAGCTCGAAGCGCCTCACGCCGCGTTTCCAGGCGTGCTCGAATCCGCCGAGCGTGTTCTCGGGCGCTTCGCCCGCGGCGCCGCGATGTCCGTAGACCTGCATGCGAGTGCGCCCTCGGGCCCGGGGTTCAGCCGATATTCGCCTGGCCGCCATCGAGGCCGATGGTCTGGCCGTTGACGTACTTCGAGTAGTCCGAGCACAGCACCGCCACGAAGCGGCCGATGTCCTGCTCGCAATCGCCAACGCGGCCCATCGGCAGCGTCTTGAAGAAGGCCCTGGCCTCCTCGGGGTTCTTTTCCATCCACCACACCAGCCCGGGCGAGCTCGCGTGCGGCAGGATCACGTTGGTGCGGACGTTGTCCTTGCCCCATTCGCAGGCGGCGGCACGCGTGAGCTGGCGGATCGCGTCCTTCACCGCGGCGTAGGCGCCGTAGCCCGCCATGTCCCAGCGCTTGGTCGCCGAGCTCGCCAGGTTCACGATCGAGCCGTCGCCCTTCAGGTAGGGGTGGCAGAGCTTCATCAGGCGCATCGTCGCGAGCGGGCCCGACTGGAAGCCGGCCTCGAAGGCCTCGTCGCTCACGTTGAACAGTTCGCCGTTCGGCACTTCCTGGGCGTTGTTGACCAGGATGTTGAGGCCGCCGAAGTGATCCACCACGGTCTTCACGCACGCTTGCAGCGATGCCAGGCTCTTCACCTCGCATTGCACCGGCAGCGCCGTGCCGCCGCGGCGCTCGATTTCGGCCACGGTCTTCTGCAGTTTCTCGAGCGTACGACCGGTGACCGCCACGCGCGCGCCCTCTGCGGCCAGCGCGAAGGCGATACCCTGGCCGACGCCCTGGCCGGCCCCGGTGACCAGTGCGATCCTGTTGTCGAGCAATGCCATGATGTTTCTCCTGCGGGGCTAGAGTTTCGCGATGAAACCGGCGCGTATGTCCTTCTTCAGGATCTTGCCGGTGGCGTTGCGCGGCAGGTGCTCGCTGCGCACCTCGACGTAGTGCGGCACCTTGAAGTGCGCGAGCTTCGAGGCGGCGAAGCGCTTCACCTCGTCGGGGCCGAGGCTCGCGCCCGGAATCGTGTGCACCACCACCGCGAGCTGCTCGCCCCAGCTTTCGTCGGGCACGCCGAAGGCGGCCACTTCATCGACGTCGGGACACTCGAGTATCGCGGCCTCGATCTCGGCGGGATAGATGTTCTCGCCGCCGCGGATCACCATGTCCTTGGCGCGATCGGACAGGAACAGGTACCCCTCCTCGTCCAGGTAACCGATGTCGCCGGAGTCGAACCAGCCGTCGCGGAATTCCTTCGCGGTGGCCTCGGGACGGTTCCAGTAACCGCTGACCAGCGTGGGCGACTTGATCCAGAGACGGCCCGGGACGCCCTGCGGCAGTTCGTTGCCTTCCTCGTCGCGGACGCTCAGCTCGACGGTCGGGTGCAGGAAACCCGCGGTGCCGGGCTTCGCGCGGAACGCCCGGCCGGTGCAGGCAGCGCCGTTGGAGTTGGTCTCGGTGAGTCCCCAGCCGGCGCCGGGGTAGGACTCCGGCACCTTGTCCAGGAACAGTCGCGCGGCACGCGGCGGCGTGGCCGAGCCGCCGCCGGCCACGCTGCTCAGGCTGGAGGTGTCGTAGCGCTCGAACAGCGGCGACTCCAGCAACTCGATCAGCATGCTCGGCGCGGCGTTCAGCGCGGTGACGCGTTCGCGCTCGATCAGTTCCAGCGCCTTCTGCACGTCCCACTTGTACATCATCACGATGCGTCGCGCGCTGCGCAGCGCGGCGAGGAATGCGGCGTGGCAGCCGCTCACGTGGAACAGCGGCACGGCCAGCATCTGCGTGGGCGGGTAGCCCTTTTTCATCATGGCGCCGATGGCCTCGGGATTGACCATCGCCGAGGCCATGGCCTGGCAGTCGATGTTCACCAGCGACTGGCACACCGCGCGCTGGGTCGACAGGCCTCCCTTGGGCGTGCCGGTGGTGCCGGAGGTGTACATCATCAGCGCAGGATCCTCCGGGTCGAGCTCGACCGCCGGGAACGCGGTGTCGTCGATGCCGGCGATGAAGTCCCCGAGGCTGCGCGCATCGCCGGGCAGCCCCGCCCCCGAGGGGCGCGCGACAATGGCCGGCGTACCGCTTTGCGCCAGGTGCGTGGCGAGCTGGTCGCAGCGCTGCTGGTCGCAGAACAGCGCGCGCGCGCCGGCGTCCTCGAGCTGGAACGCGAGCTCGCGCGCCTGTCCCCAGCTGTTCAGCGGCACCGCGACGGCGCCCAGCGTGGCTGATGCCGATGAAGGCGCTCATCCACTCGGGGTAGTTGCGCATCGCGATCGCGACGCGATCCCCCGGGCGGATGCCGCAGTGCTCGTGCAGCGCGTGTGCGATGCGCGTGCCCTGCGCCAGCAACTGCGCGAAGCTCCAGCGCTCGCCCTCGTAGACCAGGAATTCCCGGTCGCCGTGCGCGGCGGCCTGGGCGAAGACCTCGGCGAGACTGCGCGGGGCGTTGCGGTACAGGCGATAGTCGACGCCGTCGATACGCGCAGTCACCAGCTCGAAGGGCGCGCCTGGGGCGGTGAGCTGCGCCACGGCGGCGTCGTATTCGGTCTTTGATGGAACTCATCGGGTTTGACGCTCCTGTGGTCGGGCTTCATGCCCGACAAGGGTTCGGCACCGCCGAACCCGCCATTTCGTATCCGTCGGCATGAATGCCGACCCACATCATGATCAGAAATGCACGCCTTTCATCAATTGCGCCATCGCGACCTGCTCGCTGGTCACCTCGGGCGGGGTTGAGCCGGCCGGCAGGCCCTTGGCGGCTTCGGAGTCCGGGAACATGCGGAAGGTCGCGTTGTTGACGATCTCGGCGAACTTCGGAAACAGCGCGCCCATGGCCGACATGAACACGCCCATGCCGGTTGCCACGCGCGCCTTCTTGTGGATGATCGCCTCGACGACCAGGTCCACGGCTTCCTCGACCTCCATCGTGGGTGCGTACTCGTAGATCTTCGTGGGCGCGATCATCTCCGTGCGCACCAGCGGCATGTTGACGTTCGTGAACGCGATGTTGCGATCGGAGTACTCCGCGGCCGCGCACAGCGAGAAGCCCTCCAGCGCGGACTTCGAGGCGATATAGGCCGAGAAGCGCGGCGGGTGACCCAGCACGCCGATGGAGGATATGTTGATGATGTGACCGCGGCGCCGCTTGTCCATGCCCGGCAGCACGCGCAGCATCGTGCGCAGCGCGCCGAAGTAATTGAGCTGCATGGTGCGCTCGAAGTCGTGGAAGCGGTCGTAGGCCAGCGCCACCGAGCGGCGGATCGAGCGCCCCGCGTTGTTGATCAGGATGTCCACGCCGCCGTGGTCGAACTCGATCTGCTGCATCACGCGGTCCACGGACTCCAGGTCCGCGCCGTCGCAGACATAGGCGAAGGCCTGGCCGCCGAGCGCGGTGATCTCGGCGCAGGTTTCGTCGAGCTTCTCCTGCGTGCGCGCGGTGATCACCACCTTTGCGCCCGCGGCGGCGAGGCGGATCGCCGTGGCCTTGCCGATGCCCGCCGAGCCGCCCGTGATCAGCACCACGCGATCCTTCACCTGGCCTTCCAGCGAGCGGTCCACGAAGATGTCCGGGTCGAGGTTGCGTTCCCAGTAGTCCCAGATGCGCGGGGCATAGCTCGCGAGCCTCGGCGGCTTGATGCCGCTGCCCTCCAGCAGGCGCTGCGTATGGCGGCTGTCGTACTTCGTCGCGTAGCGGGTCAGCACCGCGGCCGACTCCGGCATGCCGATACGCTCGAACATCGCGGTCTTCAGGCGCTTCACCGGTGGCAGCTTGGCCAGCAGGTCGACCAGCGCGCTCGGCATGAAGTTGAACACCTTCGGATCGAAGCGCATGGCGAATTTGGGCGCGTGCGCGGCCTCGGCGAAGATGTTCATCATCTGGCCGGTGGAGTGGTGCTCGGTGTCGACGATGTGGAAGCAACCGCCGTCCTGTCCGTCGAGGTGCGCCAGGTAGTCGATCGCGTTGACCACGTAGTCGACCGGCACGATGTTGTTGATGCCCGAATCCACGCCCACCAGCGGCATCCACTTCGGCATCACGTTGCGGATGCGCTGGATCATCTTGAACGAGTAGTAGGGGCCGTCGATCTTGTCGATCTCGCCGGTGCGCGAATGGCCCACCACCGCGCCGGGGCGGTAGATCCGGTACGGGATGCGGCACTGCTGGCGCACCACCTTCTCGGACTCGTGCTTGGTGCGGAAATAGGCGTGGTCGAGGTTCTCGGCCTCCTCGAACATGTCCTCGCGGAAGGTGCCGCGGTACAGGCCGCTGACCGCGATCGAGCTGACGTGGTGGAAGCAGCGTGCCCCGAGCTGCCCGGCCGCCTGCACCGCGTACAGCGTGCCGGTGATGTTGGCGGCCTGCTGGCTGGCCTCGCTGGCCGCCATGTCGTAGATCGCGGCGAAGTGGAAGAAGTGGTCGATCGAGCCCTTCAGGCGTGCGAGGTCGGCCTCCGGCAGCCCGAGGCCGGGCCGCGTGATGTCTCCGGTGACGCCGATGATGCGCTGCGCAGCGAGCGGGAAGCGCGAGCGGAGCTCTTCGAGCTTGTGCTGCGAGGATTCGCGGATCAGCACATGGATGGTGCCTTGACGCAGCAGCAGGTTCTCGATGAAGAAGCGGCCGATGAAGCCCGTGCCGCCGGTAAGGAAATAGTTCATGCCGATACTCCTGGTTATTGTTCGAGGGAGGAATGGGGGCGGATGGCGGCTCAATTTACCCCCGACCGCGGCAGAATGCATTAGCGCGAGACGCCGGAATCGATAGGCAGGAATCGCCAGGCCCGCACCGGGGGCGAACCGGAATGGCAATCGGGATGGACGTTGCCGTACTCTTCGAGCCCGGCAACATGCGGCATGCTGGGCGTCGGCTTTCCGGCGAATTCCAACAGTACGCGGCGAAGGGGAATGTACGTGGGCACATATGCAATGACGGGAGGCGCCACCGGCATCGGCGCCGCGATCAAGGCGCGCCTGCGCGCGGCGGGCCACGAGGTGATCGTGGTCGACATCAAGGACGCCGACATCATCGCGAACCTGGGCACCGCGGACGGCCGCCGCGCGGCGCTGGACGGCATCCGCGCGCGTGCCGCCGGTGGCCTCGACGGCTTCGTTCCCTGCGCAGGCCTGAGCGGCAACGTGGCCGACCATGCGTTGATCGCGAGCCTGAACTACTTCGGCACCGTGGAGCTGGTCGAGGGGCTGAAGGACCTGCTGGCCGCGCGCAAGGGCGCGGTGGTGCTGATTTCCTCGAATTCCGCGCCGCACCCGACCAGCGAGGACTACGTGAGCACCCTGCTGGCCGGGGACGAATCCAAGGCACGCACGCTGGCCGAGGCGATGCAGGGCCACCCGGTCTACAGCGGCTCGAAGCTGGCGCTGGCGCGCTGGATGCGCCGCAACACGCGCGACTACGCGGCGGCCGGCATCCGTCTGAACGCGATCGCGCCCGGCTACACGCAGACGCCGATGACCAGCGCGGTCGAGGCCGATCCGGCCTACGCCGACGCCATCCGCAAGTTCCTGGCTGCGACCCCGCTGGGACGCGCCGGCCAGCCGGAGGACCAGGCGGATGCGGTGATGTTCCTGCTGAGCCCGGCGGCGAGCTTCATCTGTGGCTCGGTGCTGTTCGTGGATGGTGGCTATGACGCGATGACGCGGCCCGACGCGCTCTGACCGCCGGGACCGCCATCACGGCGCGGCTTGCGCGCCGGCAGCCGTTCCTCTTTCGCGGCGGCGCACTCGATTTTGTAGCGCACCTTGGCGCGACGCCTCAACGCTTGCGCGGCGCGCCTTCTTTTCGCACGCGGCTTGCGCGACCTGCCGGCGCCGCGACGCCGGCTGCCTTTTCCACCGCGGCGACCGACTTTTCCAGCGCGCGGGTGAACACGCCCACGTCGCGCACGATGTTCTTGTCGGCCGTGATGCCCCAGCACGTCAGGCCGTTGTAGCTCATGACGCCGATGCCGATGCCCATCTCTTCCAGCAAGGGCACGATCGGGTAGGCCGCGAGCTGCTTCGCGCCCATCTCGTACAGCGGGACCTGCGGGCCGGGGATGTTGGTGACCAGCGTGTTGGAAGGGCCGGCGGCGTTGCGCACCGCCAGCGACACCAGGCCGGGCGTGAGGCGCAGCACCGATTCCAGCGTCTTCACGCCGAGGGCGCGGTCGGAGTGCTTGAGCTTTTCGGTCACCTCGCGGATCGCGCGCAGCTGTGCGCGCGGCGTGGACTCGCCGAGCGGCAGCTCGATCATCCACACCGCGATCTGGTTGCCGATCTCGCCCTTGTGGCGCTCGCCCCAGATGCTCACGGGCACGGTGGCGCGAAACGGCGCCGAGCCGGGCACGAAATCCGTCTGCCGCAGGTACTCGCGAAAGGCACCGGTGACGATGGTGAGCACCACGTCGTTCACGGTGCACTCCAGGGCCTTGCCCGCCGCGCGGATCCGTTCCAGCGGCACCGTGATCCAGTCGATCGCGCGATGCGGACCGTTGTGGCCGTTGAGCGGCGTGGACGTGCGCTTCGCGCCCGCGGTCTCGGCGAAAGTCTCGCCGATGCCCTTGATGCGGTGCACGATCTCCCCGGCCAGCGTCGTGCGGTCCCGTTCGAGCAGATCCTTCAGCAGGCGCAGCGGCGCGCCCAGCTGCGCGCGCTGCAGCTCGCGCTCCAGCTCCTGGCGTGTCGGCGCGCGTCGCGGCCGCCAGGGCGAGGGCTTGCCGGGAACGAAATCGGGCGAGGTCGACGAGAGGATCCTCGCGATATCCATGCCCGACATGCCGTCGATCATGCAGTGGTGCAATTTCGAGATCAGCGCGAAGCGCCCGCCGTCCAGGCCCTCCACGATCCAGGTCTCCCACAACGGGCGCGAACGATCGAGGGGTTGCGAGGCGATGCGCCCGGCGAGCGTCTTCAGCTGCGCCTCGCTGCCCGGGCGGGGCAACGCGGTGTGGCGCATGTGGTAGTCGATGTCGAAGTGCGGGTCGTCCACCCACACCGGCGGCAGCGATTCGTCCTCCTGCGCGCCGTCCCCGAGGCCCAGGTAGCTGCTCAGTTCGCGGTGCGTGCGCCACATCAGCTTCTGGCGGTAGCGGGGTATCTGCTCGATCGCGACGGCGGTCGCGTTCCGGATGGTCGCGAAGTCGATGCCGCCGCCGCGGCGGCGCAACGGGCCGGCATCGAAAATCGCCACGCCGGCCACGCTCATGTGCCGCTCGGGCGTTTCCTGCACCAGGAAGGAGTAGTCGGTGAGCCCCAGGGGTTCGAAGTGGTAGTCGTTCACGGCGCAACTCCGCATGCTGTTGTCCTGCGCAAGACCCTCCCGCACCCCGCGGGCGAAGTCAATGCGCCGGCGCAGGCGCGTCACAAACTTCCTTTGAAGAGAATTCGCAGGAATTGCTACCATGGCGCACCCATCCGCTCCGGTTCCAGGGAAATCCCGCATGGCACGCGCCGTCACCCGCAAGGCGAAGATCACGGCCGGCAGCGCCGTACCCGAGAAGAAGACCGACGCGACGCCGGCTCGCCGGGCGTCCAGCCCCGGGCGCCCGGCGCGGCTGTCGCGCGAGATGATCCTCGAGAAGTCCATGGAGCTGCTCGTCGAGCACTCCATCGAGGGCTTCACGCTGGCGCGCGTCGCCGATGCGCTCGATACGGTCTCGATGGCGCTCTACAACTACTTCCCCAGCCGCGAAGCGCTGCTCAACGCGGTCGCCGACCACATCTGCAAGCAGTTCCGCATGCCGAAGGCGAAGCCCGGCCAGGCCTGGCAGGACACGCTGCGCGCCTGGCTGTGGGCCGTGAAGAAGCACGCGGAGAAGAACCCGGTGATCTTCAAGGTCATGGGCGTCGACGGCCGCACCTCTGCGGGCTGGCTCAGCATCACCTACACGGTGGGCAGGACGCTGCACGAGCAGGGCCTGCGCGGCAGGGAGCTTGCCGCGACCGTCTGGCTCTTCTGCTCGCAGGCGATCGGCCTGCTGATGTCGGAGTACGGCCAGGGCAGTTTCCGCAGCTCGCTCTCGCTGTCGCACCTGGAGCAGCTGGGGCCTGAACAGCAGGAATTCTTCCTGCAGCTGCGCAACTACCACGTTCCGCTCACCGCGGAAGAGTTGCTGGAGGAAGGCTTCAATGACCTGATCGCCAACCTCGAGCGCAAGATCGCCCTGCGCGGGAAGAAGTAGGTTTGCCGCGTGCGGGAAACCGCATGTCGGGTTCCGGCTTCAGCCGGACAATCGTCCGGCTGAAGCCGAACCTACGAAGCGGCGGTGGACAGCTATACTGCCACCCCGCCCGATAACCACTCCAAGGAGCGCCCATGTCCCAGTCCGCTTATCCGCACCTGCTCTCGCCCGGGCGCATCGGCGCCATGGAATTGCGCAACCGCATCGTGGTCATGGCGATGGGCGTGAACTTCAGCGAGGAAGGCGGTTTCAGCGGCGACCGCGTCGTGGCGTATCACGAGGAACAGGCGCGCGGCGGCGCGGGGCTGATCATCTCGGGAGCCTGCGGCGTGATGTACCCCGTCGGCCAGGTGCAGCCCTGGCAGATCGGCATCTCCGACGACAAGTTCATCCCGGGCCTGAAGCGCGTGGTCGACGCCGTGCATCGCCACGGCGCGAAGTACGCCGTGCAGTTGCACCAGGGCGGGCTGGTGGCCGGCGACGACACCAAGGCCGGGCGCCCGCAGTGGTGTCCCTCGGTGCCCGAGCCGATGAAGGGCGACTTCACCGAGGGCTTCCTGCTCGAGGAACTGCAGGCCTTCGCCGGCGGCGGCATGCCCACCTACAAGGTGCTGACCCACGAGGACATCCAGGTTGTCGTGAACGCTTACGCAGCCGGCGCGCGCCGCGCGAAGCAAGCGGGCTGCGACGGCGTCGAGATCCACGGCGGCCACGGCTACCTGCTGTCCTCGTTCCTGTCGCCCAGGACCAACAAGCGCACGGACGAGTACGGCGGCAGCACCGAGAACCGCTCGCGCTTCCTCGTCGAGGTGGTGCGCGCGGTGCGCGCGGCCGTGGGTCCCGATTTCGCGATGTGGGTGAAGCTCGACTCGCAGGAGGTGGGCAAGGAAGGTGGCATCACGATCGAGCACGCGAAGGTGACCGCGAAGCTGGTCGAGGAGGCCGGCGCCGACGCGATCACCGTGAGCGCCTACCACGACACCGGCATCGGCAAGCTGCACTCGGCCTCGAACATCCCGCACGAGCCGAACACGCTGCTGCCGGCGGGCGCGGCCATCAAGGCCGTGGTCGGCATCCCGGTCATCTGTTCCGGGCGCGTCGAGCCCGAGCACGGCGACGCCGAGATCCGCGCCGGCCGCCTCGACTTCCTCGGCATGGGCCGCAAGCTGCTCGCCGACCCCGAACTGCCGAACAAGCTCGCTGCCGGCAAGGCCGAGCAGGTCCGTCCCTGCATCTACTGCTACACCTGCGTCAGCGCGATCTACACGCTGGAGTCCACGCGCTGTGCCGTGAACGCCGAGTGCGGCATCGAGTACCTGCGCCTGGACGCGCCGAAGCCGGCCGCGCGCAGGCGCGTGGTGGTGGTGGGCGGCGGCCCCGGCGGCATGGAGTCGGCGCGCCGCCTCGCGCGCGACGGCCACGAGGTGATCCTGATCGAGAAGGGCGACCGCCTCGGCGGCACGCTGCGCTTCGCCTCGCTTGCGTACGCGCCGAACGAGCGCCTGCTCGACTGGCTGCGCCTGCAGGTGGAGCAGGCGAAGATCGAGGTGCGCCTGAACACCGTTGCCACCTCCGATTTGCTGACGTCGCTGAAACCCGACGACGTGATCGTTGCCACCGGCGCGCTGCGCAACATGCCGTCCATTCCCGGCGGCGATATGGCGCACGTCTTCAGCGGCGACGACATGCGCAAGATGATGCTCGGCGAGAGCTCGGATGCCCTGCAGCAGAAGACCTCGCTGCTCACGCGCATCGCGACGAAGGCGGGCGCGGCGACCGGGCTCACGGCGAACCTCGATTTCGTGCGCAAGGCCACGCACGCGTGGATGCCGCTCGGCAAGAACGTCGCGATCATCGGCGGCGAGCTGGTCGGGCTCGAGCTCGCGGAGTTCCTGATCGAGCGCGGGCGCAAGGTCAGCGTGATCGACGAGGTGCCGCGCGTCGGCAAGGGCCTCACGCTGGTGCGCCGCATGCGCCTGCTCGCGGAGCTCAGGGAGCACGGGCTTGGCCTGTTCGCGAGCGCCAAGGACATCCGCATCGAGACCGGTCGTGTGTGCTTCACCGACGCCAGCGGCGCCGCGCGCACGGTGGATGCCGACCACGTGATCGTGGCCAAGGGCGCGACGGGTGATTCCTCGCAGGCCGAGGCCTTCCGTGCCGCGGGCCTGCGCGTGCACGAGGTCGGCGACGGCACCGGCGTGGGCTATATCGAGGGCGCGATGCGCGGCGCGATGCGCGCCGTCGACGCGATCAACGCGGGAGAAGCCGGCGCGGCCTGAGGCGCGCGCCGCTGCGGCGTGCCGCGCGGCTCACCAGAGCGCGCGGCCGCCGTCGATGACGTGATCGCCGCCCGTGATGTAGGCGCTCTCGTCCGAGGCCAGGAACACCGCCAGCTGCGACACCTCGCTCTTGCGCCCCGTGCGGCGCAGCGGGATCGCCGCGAGCTGGGTCTCGTCGAGCGGCCCGCCCGCCATGCCCGTTTCCTCGATCGCGCCGGGCAGTATCGCGTTGACGCGGATGCCCGAGGGGCCGAGGTCGTAGGCCGCCGTCTTGGTCAGCCCGCGGATGGCCCACTTCGAGGTGCCGTAGATGCCGTGCCACGGGATCCCGCGCATCCCCGCCAGCGACGACAGGTTGATGATCGAGCCGCCGCCCGCCTCGCGCATCATCGGGGCGATCCTGCTGATGCCGAGCCAGCTGCCGAAGATGTTCACGTCGAGCAGCTTGCGCACGCGCTCGGGATCGGCCTCGTCCACGGGGCCGATGAAATACATCGCCGCGTTGTTGATCAGCACGTTGGCCGGCCCGAACGCCGCGCGCGTGGCCGCCAGCACCGCGTCCCAGTCCTGCGCCTTGCTCACGTCGTGACGCACGAACAGCGCGTTCGCGCCGAGTTCGGCGGCGAGCGCCTGTCCGGCCGGCTCCTGCAGGTCGGTCAGCACGACGCGTGCGCCTTCGGCGACGAACACGCGCGCGTGTTCCGCGCCCATGCCCTGGGCCGCGCCCGTGATGATCGCGATCTTGCCGTGCAGCCTGTTGGTGCCCGCCATGCCTGTACTCCCGTGGTGTGTTCATGAGGAAGCGGGAGTATAGAGGCGCCGCCGGCGGGCGATCTAATCCATATGGCTGATATGCGCGCCGTGCTGCCGCTTCGTCCGAGGCGGCGGAACGTCGCCTGCTGCGCCACTCGTTAACAAACCGTAATTGTCTCGACCTATATTCCGAATGGTATTCGGAATATCGTCATCGCCGCATCCAATCACCATGAAGCGGGGGAGAAACCATGGCAGACATCCTGATTCGCGGCGGCACGGTCATCGACGGTAGCGGCGCACCAGCCTATGCGGCCGACGTGCGCGTGACGGCGGGCCTGATCGCGGAGATCGGCCGCGGGCTCGCACCCCGCGCCGGCGAAACGGTGCACGACGCCAGCGGCTGCTACGTCACGCCCGGGTTCATCGAGGCGCACACGCACTACGACGCCACGATGTGGTGGCAGCCCGACCTGGATCCGCTGCCCGGCAATGGCGCGACCACGATCATCCTCGGCAACTGCGGCTTTGCCGCCGCGCCCATGTCGCGCGACAGGGCCGCGCAGCTGGAGATGGTGAACATCTTCTCGTTCTTCGAGGACATCCCGATCGGTCCGTTCCTGGAGAACGTGCCGTGGGACTGGGAGAAATGGTCGGAGTACAAGGCCTCGCTGACCAGCAAGGTCAAGGTGCCGGCGAACTATGCGATCTTCGTCGGCCACATCGCCATCCGCCTCGCGGTGATGGGGCTCGAGGCCTGGGAGCGCGTGGCCACGCCCGCGGAGATCGCGCGCATGGCGGAGTTGCTCGACGACGCGCTCGCCGCCGGCGCGCTCGGGCTCTCGGACAACATGCACGACCACGACGGCAACAACCGCCCGATCCCGACGCTGGTGGCCGACGACGCGGAATTCAGCGCGCTGTTCGACGTGCTGGAGCGCTACCCGGCGGCGAGCTACCAGGTGATCGTGGATACCGCGATGCGCAAGACCGGCCCGCAATCGCTCGAGCGCCTGGAGCGCCTGCTGAAGGGACGCCGGACGCGCATCCAGATCGCCGGCGCGATTCCCACGCTGGAGTTCCAGAAGGACATCCTGCCGGCGATGGAAGCATCCGTGAAGAAGATGCAGGACGCCGGCGTGGACCTGTGGCCGGGCTACGCGCACGTCTCGCCGACCAGCACGCTCAGCCTGGTGAAGTCACTGATCTTCGCGCAGTCGAACGACTACGTGTGGCACGAGGTGGTGCTGGCCGAGACGCACGAGGAGAAGGCGCGCCTGCTGGCCGATCCCGCGTGGCGCGCGCGGGCGCGCGAGTCCTGGGACACCAAGGCGTGGAAGCACTCGCCGATGAACAATCCGCAGGACCTGTTCCTGCTCGACTCCGCGAACGGCACGGGTCCGGTCGACATCACGCTGAAGGAGTTCGCCGCAGAGCCGCGGCCTGCACCGCTCCGACGCGATGGCGCAGTGGATCCTGGAGAACGGCACGCATTCCACCGTGCACATGGCGCCCTTCCCCAAGGACGAGGCGCTCACCACGCGGCTGCTGCTCGAGGCGAAGACGGTGGGCAACATCTCGGATGCCGGCGCGCACCTGCAGATGCTCTGCGGCGGCGGCGAGAACATCCTGCTGTTCAGCAAGTACGTGAAGGAGAACCGCATCACGCTGGAGCAGGCCATCCACGTGATGACCGGCAAGCTCGCGAACTTCTTCAACCTGCACGACCGCGGCGAGATCCGGGTCGGCAAGCGCGCGGACATCGCGGTGTTCGACCTCGACGAGGTGCAGTACCGCAAGATGGAGAAGCGCTTCGACGTGCCCGACGGCAAGGGCGGCACCACGTGGCGTTTCACGCGTCCGCCGGCGCCGATGCGCCTCACGCTGGTCAATGGCGTGTCCACCTTCGACGGCAGGCAGTTCACCGGCGCGATGCCGGGCGAGTTCCTCAGCCCCGCGCTCGCCTGAAGCGGGCGGTGGGCCGGTCGCGGGCTTCGTGCCCCGGCCGGTCACCGGCAGGCGCGCCGGCCTGTTGCCGCAAGCCGCGGCGATTGCATTTCACTTAGATATAAGTTAAACAGTCGGGCAGAATGCGCCCGGCGGCGTGCCCGTCTAATCGGAACGGGTGATGTTCCCCCGCCTGCAGTCGCCTATGGTGCGCCTGGCGAACAATAATTTTCTGTCGAGGAGAGCCATGAGCATGGACAAGGAACGCGCGGTATTCGGCGGCGGCGTGGCGGTGATCACCGGCGCGGCCTCGGGGATAGGCGAGGGGCTGGCGCGGCACGCGGCGGCGCTGGGCATGAAGGTGGTGCTCGCGGACATCGCGGTGGAGCGCATGGAAGCGGTCGCGGCCGAGATCCGCGCCGCGGGTGGCGAGGCGATGGCCGTTCCCACCGATGTCACCGATCGCTGCCGCGATCGACCGCCTCGCGGCGATCACGCACGAGACCTGGGGCGACGTGCGGCTGCTGATGAACAACGCCGGCGTCGAGACGCTGGGCTTCGTCTGGGAAATGCCCGCGACGCTGGGACAAGACGCTCGCGATCAACATCAACGCGATGGTGCACGGCGTGCGCGCCTTCGCGCCGCGCATGATCGCGGCCGGCAAGCCGGCCTTCATCGCCAACACCTCCTCGATCGGCGGGCTCGGCATGATGCCGGTGCAGACCTCCTACATCATGAGCAAGCACGCGGTGCTCGCGTTCAGCGAATGCCTGAGCCTGGAGATGCAGGTGAAGAAGGCGCCGATCCAGGTCTCGGCGATCCTGCCCGGGCCGGTGGCCACGCGCATCTTCGAGGACTCGAAGCCCGGCACCGACCCGATGGTGGTGCACCACCGCGAAGTCATGCGCGCGATGCTGGTGCAGTCCGGCATCAGCGGCCTCGAGGCGGCGCAACGCATCCTGCGCCAGATCGCCGCCGGCGAGTTCTGGGTCTCGACGCACCCGGAGATCACCGCGGAGTTCGCGCGCCAGCGCGCCGCGCATCTCGTCGGCGCTGACGAAGCCGCAGCTCGACCCGGAAACGCTGGCGATGCTGGGCGCGTACGACCCTGTGGGTCGGCATCGCCGATGCCGGGTCGGCTTCACCGTGGGTCGGGCTTCAGCCCGACAAGGGTCTCGGCAACGCCGAACCCGCCGGGTCGAAGTCGGCATGAATGCCGACCCACATGGAGAATCAGACGAGAAGCCGCACATGATCGTTGTCCAGGACCGTATCGACGTCGCCCCCGCGGACCTGCCGCGGGTGCAGCAGATGTTCCGTGAGCGCTACATCCCGGCCGCCGCGACAGCGCGGCCTGCATTTCGTGGAGTCGCTGGTCTCGCCGCCGCTGCAGCTGCAGGACCAGCCCGACACGCTGTGGCTGCGCTGGTCGCTGGCCGATGCGGGCGCCTTCTGGGCCGCGCGCTACGCCTCCGGGGATCCCGCGGTCGTGGCCTTCTGGTCCGAGCTCGACAGCTTCGTGCTGAAGCGCGAGCGGCATTACCTGGTGCCGGCCGATGCGGCGTTGCCGGGGCCCGAGGACACCACGGCGTACCGGTGCCAGCCGGTCGCCTGGCGCGAGACCGCGCAGCTCTACCTGAAGGGCGACATCACGGAAGCGGAGCGCGCCGCCTTTGCCGCGCTGCTCGAGCGCGCCGCGACGGAGCTGCCGGGCGTGGATACGGCGAGCCTGGCGGCGAACTTCGTGCCCGATTACGGCGCCGGCCACTACACCTGGGACCTCGTCTACCCCGACCGGGCCACGGCCGAGGCGGCGCGCGCCTCGTCGTTCTGGCGCGAGCAGCTGCTGCCCGCGCTCGATCGCCACTGCCGCGCGCGCGCCGCGCTGGGCCTCGAGACGCTGGGCGCCGGCGCGCGCGCACCGGCGCTCGCCAGCGGCGTGAAGCGCACGGCGCTGTTCCGCCTGCTGCCGGGCGTTTCCGCGGAGCTGCAGTCGCGTTTCGCGCGCGACACCCTGGAGATGGCCGCGCAGATCCCGGCGATCCTGAACTGGCGCCTGAGCCGCGCCGTGCCGCTCGCGTGGGACGCGCCGGACTGCGCGCCCTGGAGTTTCGTGTGGGAGCAGGAGTACGCCGACGCTCGACGGACTGACCGTGGACTACATGGTGCATCCGCACCACTGGGCGCACATCGACCGCTGGTTCGATCCGGAGTCGGGCACGCAGATCATCGACACCGCGCTGTGCCACGCGTTTGCACCGCTGGCGCAGAGCCTCATCGTGCGGTAGTAGGTCTGTGGGCCCCTTGTGGGTCGCCATTCATGGCGACAGCAGCATTGGTGTTTGCGACAGCATCCAGAAAGGCACCTGTCGGCATGAATGCCGACCCACATTGAAAACCGGGAAGGAGAGCAGGAGATGGCCAAGCTTACTCGAAGGAAAGATCGCGCTGGTCACCGGCGCCAGCCGCGGCATCGGCCGCGCATTGGCGCAGCGCCTCGCGGCCGAGGGTGCCACCGTGGTGGTGAGCGCGCGCAGCCTGGACACGGCCGGCCAGTACGCCGGCACGCTGCGCGAGACGGTGGCGCTGATCGAGGCGGCGGGCGGGCGCGCGATGCCGCTGGTCGCGGACATCGAGAACGCGGCCGACGTCGATGGCCTGGTCGGACGCGCGGTGGCGCTCGCCGGCGGCCTCGACATCCTGATCCACAGCGGCGGCAAGGCGGAATACGCGCCCACGGCGAAGATGCCGCTCGAGATGTTCGATCGCACCATCCAGCACTACCTGCGCGCGCCCTTCGCGCTGGTGCAGAAGGCCGTGCCCGAGATGCGCAAGCGCGGCGCGGGCTGGATCGTGGTGCTCGGTTCGGTCACGGCGCAGCCGCCCGGACGGCCCTACGACGAATGGGCCACCTATGGCGGCGCCACGGTCTACGCGGCCATCAAGGCCGCCGTGCATCGCATGACGCAGGGCCTCGCGGCCGAGCTGCTGCCCGACAACATCGCCGTGAACACGCTGGCGCCGAGCACCGCGATCCGCACGCCGGGCGCCTCCGACCTGATCCCCGAGGAATACCCCTCGGAGCGCATCGAGTACATCGTCGAGACCGGGCTCGCGCTGTGCCACCGGCCGGCGCGCGAGCGCACCGGGCTCACGGCCTACAGCCTGCACTTCCCGCTGGCGCACAAGCTGCCGGTCCACACGCTGGACGGCCGCGAGCGCATCGAGGATCCGGTGATCCCGCCCTACGCGCATCCGGCGATCGTGGCATCGGGCGAAGGCAGCTGAGCGACACAGGAGCAACACCACATGTTCGCGATGATCATCAACGAGACCGGTGGTCCCGAGGTCCTGCAGTACGGCGAGATCGCCACGCCCGAGCCGGGTCCCGGCGAAGTGCGCATCCGCGTGGCCTACGCCGGCGTGAACCCGGCCGACTGGAAGAACCGCCAGGGCATGCTCGCGGCGTTCCGTCCCTACGTATTTCCCGTACATCATCGGTTTCGATGCCGCCGGCGTGGTGGACAAGCTGGGCGAGGGCGTCAGCGGCTTCAAGGTCGGCGACCGCGTGTTCACGCCGACCAACCACGGCCAGGGCGGGCAGGGCAGCTATGCGCAATACGCGATCGCGAGCGCGGACCGCGTGGCGCACATGCCGGCGGGGCTCGGCTTTGCCGCAGGCCGCCGCGCTGCCGGTGGCCGCGCTCACCGCGTGGCAGGGGCTGTTCGATCGCGGCGAACTGAAGGCGGGACAGCGCGCGTTGATCCACGGCGGCTCGGGCGGACTCGGCGGCTTCGCGGTGCAGTTCGCGCGCTGGGCCGGCGCGCACGTGGCGGCGACCTGCAGCACGCCGAACGTCGAGTACCTGCGCGAGCTCGGCGTCGAGCGCGTGATCGACTACCGCCAGGAGAACATCGCCGAGGCCGTGGCCGCATGGGCGCCGGGCGGACTCGATTACCTGATGGACGCGGTCGGCGTCAGCACGCTGCCGAACGGCCTCGACCTGGTGCGTCCGGGCGGCACCTTCGTCAGCATCCCGACGCTGAACGACGACGGCGACATCCCGGCCGCGGCGGCCGCGGGTGCGGCGAAGGGCGTCAAGCGCGTGTTCTCGACCATGGTCGACATCGGCTGCGGTCCCACACTGACGAAGATCGGCGAACTGCTGGTCGCCGGCCACGTGAAGCTGCCGACGCTGCGCGAGTTCGCGCTGCGCGAGGCGGCCGAGGCGCATCGCCTGATCCAGGGCGGCCACAACCGCGGCAAGATCGTGCTGAAAGTCGCGGATCTCTGATGTGCGTCACGGCGTGCTGCCCGCGCAGCACGCCGTCTCCCCTGCAACAACCGAACGGAGAAGGTTCATGGGCACCCTGAGCAACAATTACAGTTTCACCAAGATCGTCGTCGATGACCTGGATCGGACCGCCGATTTCTACAAGAAGGTGTTCGATTACAAGGAATTCCAGCGCGTGCAGTCGGACGTCGCCGGCGAGCCGATGTCGGAAATCATCATGGTCAAGGGCGCGAGCATGGAAGGCGATCTGCCGCTGGTGATCTGGAAGTGGCCCCGGCGTCCGGCGCCCGCCGCGAGCGACGTGATCCTCGGTTTCATGACGTCCAACGTCGATGAACTGGTGGCACGCGTGCCGGCGGCAGGCGGCAGGATCATCCAGTCACCCAAGGACGATCCGGAGCACGGTGTCCGTGTCGGCTTCGTGGCGGACGTGGACGGTCGCCTGATCGAAGTCGTGCAGATGCTCGCGGCCTGATCGGGAGGCCCACCATGCACGGCAGCAGACTGAAGGACAAGGCGATCATCGTCATCGGCTCGGGCAGCGGTATCGGTGCCGCGACGGTGCGTCGGCTCGCCGCGGAAGGCGCGCGCGTGTGCGCGGCCGACATCAACCTCGCGGGAGCGAAGGCGGTGGCGAGCGAGGTCGTGTCAGCGGGAGGCGAGGCATTCGCCGTCTACATCGACCTCGCCGACGAGGGCTCGGTCAATGCGGCGGTGGCGGCTGCGGTCGATCGACTCGAGGGCTCGACGGCGCCCACATCAACGCCGCCGACCTGCGCGCGATCATGCAGGACAGCGATGCGCTCGAGGTGGACCTCGCGGTGTTCGACCGCACGCTCGCCATCAACCTGCGCGGCCACCTGCTGTGCACGCGTGCGGTGCTGCCGCACCTGCTGGCGAGGGGTGGCGGGGCGATCGTCTACACCAGTTCCGGCGCGGCGGATTCGGGCGAACCGGTGCGGCCATCCTACGGCGCCTCGAAGAGCGGGCTCAACGCCTTCATGCGCCACGTCGCATCGCGCTGGGGACGCGAGGGAATCACCGCCAACTGTGTTGCGCCCGGTTTCACGCTGACGCCGGAAATGGAGGTCAGTGGCCATCTCACGCAGGAATTGCGCGACTACATGATGCGCCAGATTCCGGGACGCCGTCTCGGCCGGCCGGAGGACATCGCGGGCGTCGTGGCGATGCTGCTCTCGGAAGACGGCCGCTGGATCAATGGCCAGGTCTACAACGTGAACGGCGGCGCGCTGATGCGTTGAGGGTTGCCCCGGTGCCCCGCGCAACACCCAATATGGTTTCAGCAAGATTTTCGTGCACAACCTCGAGGCGATGGCGGTGTTCTATCAGGAGGTTTTCGGTCTGGTGCCGTTCAACCGCCACCAGGACGAGATGCTGGGCCGCAAGATCGACGAGATCAGCTGCCCCGCTCGAGCCACGTCGCAGTGCCGGAACCGAGGCTCCGGCACTGCGCGACGGGAAACTGGTACTCGAAGAGAGCCGGGGTGTTCAGCTCGCGCATGGGAACCGAGGCTCCGGCACTGCGCGACGGGAAACTGGTTGAAGAGAGCCGGGGTGTTCAGCTCAGCTGCATCGCCGCCGGATCCGGCACCCGCGTCATCGCCCAGTAATCCGCCAGCCGGAACGGACTCGACACCCAGTTGCGCCCGGTGCTGGCCAGGTAATAGCTCCTCGCCTTCGGATGCGTCCAGACCATCTGCTTCATCTGCTCCTCGACGCGCCGGTTCCAGTCCTCGTAGGCCGCGACCGTGGGCTCGATCGCGTGCGCGCCCGAGGCCACCAGCAGGTCGAGTGCCTCGATGATGTATTGCAGTTGCGCCTCGATCACCATGTTCACGCCGGCCGCGTGGTTGGGCGCGCTGTTGGGCCCGAGTGTCAGGAACAGGTTGGGGTAGTCCGGCACCATGATGCCCAGGTAGGAGCGCGCCTCGTCCTTGCCCCAGATTGCGGCCAGGTCGTTGCCGCTGCGCCCGCGGACTTGCAGTTTTCCGAGCGCCGGCGACACTTCGAAGCCGGTTGCCAGCGCGATCACGTCGACCTCGACGCGGGTGCCGTCCTTCAGCACGATGGCGTCGGCCTCGATGTGATCGATGCCGCGCGTCTCCAGCGTCACGTTCGGGCGCTTGAGCGTGTCGAGCCAGCCGCCCGCTGAATCGAGCACGATGCGCTTGCCGAAGATGGGGTAGTCCGGCGTCATCTTCTCGAGCAGGTCGGGGCGCTCGGCAAAGCGCTCGCGCAGGTAGCCCAGCGCGTACTCGCGCGCACCGTGGTTCTGGGCCGAGATCGACACATCCTTGTGCGGCCAGTCCGGATCGCCCAGCACGTTGCCGTAGAGGCCGTCGCCGGAGAACCAGTAGACGCGGAAGCGGAACCACTCCTTGAAATGCGGGATCTCGCGCAGCGCGAAGCGGATGCCCTCGGTCACGTCGTGGCGCAGTTCCGGGTTGTGCATCACCCAGTGCTTCGAGCGCTCGAACACCGTGAGATGCGCGGCCAGCGGGTGCGGTCGCGGTCCCGATCTGCGCGCCGCTGGCGCCGGTGCCGATCAGCGCGACGCGCTTGCCGCGCAGGTCCACGGAGGGATCCCAGCCGGCCGAGTGCATCGCCGGGCCCTTGAAGTCCGCGAGTCCGGGAATGTCCGGCATCGACCAGCGATTCAGCACGCCGTGGCCGTTGATGATGGCATTGAATTCCAGCACCTGTTCGTTGCCGCCGGAACTCACGGTGACGCGCCACAGCTGCTTCGCCTCATCCCAGGCGCAGCCGAGCACGCGGGTATTGAAGATCACCTTGTCGCGCAGCCCGTACTTCCCGGCGACGCCCAGCAGGTAGCGCTCGATCTCCGCGCCCTTGGGGTAATAGCTGCTCCAGTCGGGGTTCTGCTCGAAGGAGTAGGAATAGAAATGGCTCGGCGTGTCGACGGCCACGCCGGGATAGACGTTCTCCAGCCAGGTGCCGCCGAAATCGGCGTTCTTTTCGATGAGGGTGAAGTTGTAGCCGGCCTCGTCGAGCTTGACGCCCGCCGCAATGCCGCCCATGCCGGCGCCGATCACCGCCACCCTGAAATCGGCCGGCGGCTGCTTGCGGTTCGGCAGCTCCTTGCGCGGCAGCGGCTTCTCGAACGCCATCTGGTCGTAGAGCACCGGCACCTGCTCCGCGGCGACTTCCTCGCCCACGCTGACGCTCATCATCCTGCGCACGAATTCGCGCGAGAGCTGCTTTTCCTGCGGCGGATCGGCGCGCGTGAGCAGTTCGAACAGGCGTTCGCGCAGATCCGCCGCGAGCTCGTCCGGGATGTTCGTCGGCTCGATCGAGAACATCGAACGGATGCACGGCGCGAAGCGCTCGAGGTACGCCTCGTCCTGCGTGTACTGCACGTAGACCATCAGCAGGGTGGGCAGGTTGGCGTCCGTGAGTGCCTGCCGGAGTCCCTGCTTGTCGGTGATGGGAAGTTTGCCTGGGGCCATGTGTTTCTCCTGCGATGTGGCGGGCTGTCGCAGAGATGCGCATTATGGCATATAAACTTATAAGTAAGTTAAAAGAGCGTGCCGACGGCCTCGAGTCATGTCGATTTTTCGCAAGGAGTCGATGCGGCGCGCCGATCGCACGAACACGTGCGTTGCGGGGGGAGCGGGCCATGCCCGCGACTGCCTTGTGGGTCGGGCTTGAGCCCGACAAGGGCTCGGCGCATGCCGAACCCGCCTGATATGGCCAGGAGTCGCGCGCATGGCGCGCTCCTGCACGGCGTCGGTCGAGGTCGTGCGGGGTTTTGCTACACCGGTTGAGGTCGAACCCCGTGCGCCTCCTCGGGCTCGGGCGGAAAATGCAGCGGGATGCCGACGTCGTAGACGCGGGTCAGCAGGCCGATGAAGGCCTTGTCGGTGAGCGGGTCGCCGGGCATCTCGAACTGCTCGCCGCGCGCACGCAGATCCGCGATCAGGATGTCGAAAGCCATCTCGTGCGTGAGGTCGTCGGTGTGGTCGCGCGCCAGCTTCAGCTCCTCGAGGTCCATGTAGATGTTGGCGCCCCAGTGCACCAGGAAGCGGAATTCCTCTTCCGGGATCTGCTGGATCACCTTGCCGTCGGTGGTGATGCGCCAGCCGCCCGGCACGTCCGGATCGGCCTCCATCACGGAGTTGAGCGCGAGGCCGGCGGGTTTGCGCATGGCCGCCGGGCCGTTGGTCTGCGCCGTGTGGAACATCATCTCGTTCTCGACCACGGCGGCGCGGCCCCACATCGGCGCCTCCAGCACCCGGGGCTGCGCATGCGGACCGTCCGGCCAGTAGACGAAGCCGCCGCCGACACTGCCGCGGTAGTACCAGGTGACGACCTGCGCCTTGCGTGCCTGCCAGCGCTTGAACAGGCCGGACTTGACCATGGTGTTCATGAGCCAGATCGGCGTGTTGTCCAGGCCCATGCCGCGAAAGCGCGTGGCATCGACGTGCGGCGCGCCGGCGCCGCGAGCAGGGGCCCTGGATGTTGAACAGCATGCCCTCGGGCTCGGCGTACTCGGCTTTCCAGTAGTCGCGTACCAGGCCGAGGAACTTCGTGTTGTAGAAGCAGTCCTCGATCTCGGGCCGGATGCACACGCCGCCGTAGCTGAAGTAGCCGCGGAACACCGGGCTGAGGAACATGTCCAGCGTCGGGGTCACGCCCTCGGGCACCATGCCCGCCGTGGTGGCGATCAGCTCCTCGGCGGACTTGAAGTGTTGCGAGAGGATCAGTGTCCACGGGCCGTTGCGGCGCACCACGTCGAGCAGGCGATCGTGCTGGTCCGCGGTGTAGGCGTTCTCGATGATGCGCGGCTCTGCGGCCGGCCGGAATATTCTGGCGCGTTCGATATCCAAGGGTGACTCCTGTGATCCGGTATGGCGTGGAGAGTGTCAGATGCGCATCAGCGTGGCGGCCGCGGCGCCGAAGAAGCTCTCGCGCGCGCTGGCGCCGAGGCCTTCGAGCTGCGCATCGTAGAGCGCAACCGCCTCCTGGTGGCCCTCGACGTGCGGGAAGTCCGAGGAGAACACGATCATGCCCTCGGGCACGCGCTCGATGGTCGGACGCAGCACGTCCTGCTGGTGCACCACCGAGACCATCACCTGGCGGCGCATGTAGTCGCTCGGCTTCAGCGGCAGCGTGTACGGCGCCATCGTCAGCAGGCGCGGGCGCGCGTTGTCGGCCTCGGCGTCGATCGTCTCGAGAAAGTGTGGCAGCCAGTCGATGCCGAGCTCGGAGACGATGATCGCCAGCTTCGGGTGCCGTTCCAGCACGCCGCCGAAGATCATCGCGCCCAGCGCCATCTGCGGCACCAGCTGGCGCGCGATCGAGGCGAGGCGATAGAAGGCCTCGATGTTGCCGCCGTTGATCGCCCAGCCCGGATGCATCGCGGCACGTGCGCCGCCGACGTGGAACATGACGGTCATGTCCAGGTCTTCGCAGGCCGACCAGAAACGCTCGAAGTCCGGATGGTTCAGCGCCTTGCCGCCGTGCGGGTCGGCCTTGACCCAGGCCACGCGCGAGCCCGCGGCGCGCATGTGCGCGAGCTGCCGCAAGCTCCAGTCGACATCGCAGAGGTCGACCACGGTGGCCGGGATCAGCCGCTCGCTGTAGCCGTGCAGGCGCTCGGCGGCCCAGCGGTTGTAGGTGTCCAGCGTCTCGAGCGCGAGCTCAGGGGCATTCTTCATGGCGTGCCGGTACGGGTGGTACCCCAGCGAGGGCAGGATCACCTGCTTGTCGATGCCGCGCGCGTCCATCCATTCCACCCGGGCCGCGGGCTGGTTCGCCGCCGGCGAGAAGGCGCCCGCCGCGACCGCGGTAGCGGGCGGCTCGCCGCCTGCGAGGAAATCCTCGTAGCTCTTGCGCACGAACTCCGGCACCAGTGCGAGCGGATCGGGCCGCATTGCCGGCGGCACCGAGCTGAACAGGTCGCCTACCACGATGTCGAGGAACTGCTCCGTCGCCGACATCTGCGGCAGCTTTGCGGCGAGGGCGGGGTTGGCTGTCTCGAACCAGTCGACCGGCTCGTGGAAGTGGCTGTCTACGTCGATGATGCGCATGTATTCCTCCTGGGCGGGCAGCATTCTACCTGCGTCGGCCGGCAACATATATTACGCATAAGTTAATAGTCCGGTGTCAAGCCCGGACCGGTCTGTGCCGGTCGAGCCAGCGCGGCACGTCGGCGCCGAGCGCGGGCTGGATGGCAGGGCGATGCCCGCGACCGCGGGCGTCCAGCTG
This sequence comes from uncultured Gammaproteobacteria bacterium, assembly GCA_963819895.1. Lineage (GTDB taxonomy): Bacteria > Pseudomonadota > Gammaproteobacteria > Pseudomonadales > UBA5518 > UBA5518. The sequence continues at coordinate 64,112 of CAWFXU010000027.1, read as the reverse complement.
CGCGCAGACTGCCCGGAGTTTGATCCAGATCGTCTCCTTCCGAGCAAAACTTATATATAAGTAAAACGTCTGGAATTCATTTCGTCCGGGCGGATGCATGCAGATGTCGCACCGCCGCGAGGTGTGACATGGAGGCGGCAAACGATGAGAGCGTTGTTCGTGCGCGATGCGCGGTTGCAGGTGCTGCTGGATCCCGACGCCCGGGCTGTGGCGTTCGGTGCCGGCGGAGGTGATCGCGCTTGCGGGCGCTCCTTCGGCGCTGCAACCCACCGCCGCGGTGCGTGCCGCGTTTCCCGAGGGCTCCATTGGCGCCATAAAGGCAGTGACCGTGGCCGTGGCGCACAACGGCAGCGATATCGCCTTCCGCCTGCAATGGCAGGATGCCTCGGCCGATACCGGCGCCGACGGACAGGACGACACCGGCTTTCCCGATGCCGCAGCAGTTCTCTTCCCCACCCACGCGAACGCCCCCCTGATGAGCATGGGCGCGCCGGGCCTGCCGGTGAACGCCTGGTACTGGCGTGCCGACGAGCCGGGGCAGGGTCGGAACGTCAGCGCCGAGGGGCTGGGCACCACCGCGACCGTGGATCGCGATCTGGTCAAGGTGAAGGGCCAGCATCGCGATGGCGCCTGGCACGTGGTGATCGCGCGCGCATTGCACGCCACGGCTTCGCGCCCGGTTGCACAACTCGGCGCAGGCGGCCGTATCGGCGTGAGCCTCGCGATCTGGGAAGGCAGCCGCGGCGAGCGTGCGGGCATCAAGGCCTTCGCGCTGGGTCCGCATGCGGGCTGGCATGAGCTGGTCCTGGACGGAATTTCCTGATCGGGGTGCGTGACATGACAGCAAGCAGACGCCAGCTCGCGATGGTGATGGACCTGAACAAGTGCCTCGGATGCCATACCTGCACCGTGGCCTGCAAGACGCTGTGGACCCAGGGCGAAGGCATGGACTACATGTGGTTCAACTCCGTCAACACCGCGCCCGGCAAGGGCACGCCGAAGCACTGGGAAGCGATGGGCGGCGGCTTCGATGCCGAGGGCAACGCCAGGCCCGGGCAGCTGCCGGCGCGCAAGGATTACGGCGAGGCGTGGAACTTCAACCATGACGAGCTCTACTACGGCGGCAAGGGCGGCAGCGCGCGGCTCGAGATCCAGGGCGAGGCGCCCCAATGGGGGCCGAACTGGGACGAGGACGAAGGCGGCGGCGCTTTCCCCAACTCCTTCCACTTCTACCTGCCGCGTATCTGCAACCACTGCACCCATCCGGCGTGCAAGGAAGCCTGCCCGCGCCAGGCCATCGAGAAGCGCGAGGAGGACGGCATCGTCACGGTCGACGAGGACCGTTGCCGCGGCTACCGTTTCTGCCAGGCGGCCTGCCCCTACAAGAAAATCTACTTCAACCACCAGAAGAAAGTCGCGCAGAAATGCATCTTCTGCTTTCCCCGCATCGACGCCGGCGTTGCGCCGGCCTGTGCGCGGCAGTGCCCGGGCCGGGTGCGCTTCGTCGGTTATCGCGATGATCCCGAGGCACCCATCCACAAACTGGTGGACAAGTGGCGAGTGGCCCTGCCCCTGCACCCGGAATACGGCACCGAGCCGAACGTGTTCTACGTGCCGCCGATCGGGCCCGCCCGCTTCGGCGCCGACGGCGACATCGACGACAACACGCCGCGGATCCCGGATGAATACCTCGTGGGCCTCTTCGGGCCGAAGGTGCTGGATGCGCTGGCGACGATCGAGGCCGAACGCGAGAAGATGCGTCTCACCGGCAGTTCGGAGCTGATGCAGCTGCTGATCGCCTACGAGTGGAAGGACATGTTCGGCGGTTTCGACCAGGATCCCGCGACGGCTTCGGTCGTGCGCTGGGTCGAGTAGCGCGCAGCGGACGAGCTCGCGCAGGAGGGTGCGATGCGATCTTCATCCGGTATCAGCCGGCGCAGGTTTCTCGAGGGCGCGGCTGCGGGCGCGGCCACGCTGCTGCTGGATCTGCACAACCTCATGCCCGCCTTCGCCGATTCGCGCCTGCCGCCGGCCGCCAGGGAGTACCGGAATTACCGGGACATCTACCGCAAGAAATGGAGCTGGGACCGCGTGGGCGTGGGGACCCACACGTGCAACAACTGCGCGAGCGGCGGCTGCTCCTGGAACCTGTACGTGCGCGACGGCATCGTGTGGCGCGAGGAGCAGGCAGCGCCCTATACGCAGACCAATGCGAGCGTGCCCGATTACAGTCCGCGCGGCTGCCAGAAGGGCGCCTCCGCCGCGGCGCTCTATCGCAGCCCGGCCCGGGTGCGCTATCCGCTGAGGCGTGCCGGTGCGCGGGGCGAGAACCGCTGGAAGCGGATCACCTGGGACGAGGCGCTGGACGAGATCGCAACGGCGCTGGTCGACACGCTGTCCACGCGCGGCGGCGCCGGCGCCTACTGCGAGAACGGCAACAACAGCGACTTCGGCCCGAGCTGGATCGCGATGGTGCGTTTCTTCAACCAGCTGGGCATACCTGTCACCGAGAACTTCGCCGGCGTCGGCGACCTGATGACCGGCGCGACCACCACGCTGGGCATGCCGGTGCCGGGCGCGTCCTCGGACGACTGGTTCCGCACCGACTATTTCGTCAACTGGTTCGGCAACCCGGTATCCACGCGCATCCCCGATGCGCACTTCATTTCCGAGGCGCGCTACCGCGGCGCGAAGATCGTCTCGATCACGCCGGACTTCAATCCCACCGCGATACACGCCGACCTGTGGATCTCCCCGCGGCCCGGCACCGACGCGGCGCTGGCGCTCGCGGCCTGCAAGGTGATCGTCGACGAGAATCTGCACGATGTGCCCTATGTCATCGAGCAGACCGACCTGCCGCTGCTGGTGCGCACCGACACGCGGCAGTTCCTGCGCGAGGCCGACGTGGTGGCCGGCGGACGGCAGGAGTGTTTCGGCTGGTGGGACGGGAAGAAGCAGCAGGTGGTGTGGTCCAGCAGTTCCATGGCCGTGGCGGTGGAGCAGCGGACGCTCAGGCTCGGTCCCGACGATCACCCGGTGCTGGAGCCCGAAGGCGCGACCGCGACCCTGCTCTCGGGCGCCACGGTGGAGTTGCGCAGCGGCTTCTCGATCATGCGCGAAAAGCTCGAGGCCTACGATCTTGCCAGCGCGGCGCAGATCACCGGGGTCCATGCCAACGTCATCCGGCGCTTCGCGCGCGAATTCGCCACCGCGAAGTCGGCGATGATCTATGCCGGTGCCGCCGCGGGCAAGATATTGCACGGCGACCTGGTGCAGCGCTCGCAGATCCTGATGGCGGCGCTCACCGGCAACAACGGCCGCGCGGGCGGCGGCTGGCAGGAAATGACCTTCTTCGAACTCGACGGCAAGATGCTCGCGGCCTTCGTGGATCATCCGAGCGATCTGACACCCGACGATCCCGCGGCCATCTGGGGGGCGCTGGCAGAGGTCGGCAAGCAGCAGGCGGCGAGCCCGGCCTACATCTCCGGCTCCATGATGATGCTGATGAACGGCGGCACCCGCGACGTGCAGCTGAACCCCGTCTACAACGACCCCACGTTGCCGCGCACGCCCGAGCAGTTCCTGGAGGAGGCGATCGCCACGGGCCAGATCCACAATGTGCCGGGCCCGGAACTCGGGAAGCCCGACATCATCTTCAACATGTTCGGCAACCCGTTCCGCCATCGCCGCATGGGTGACCAGCTGGAGAACACGCTGTTCAGGACCGCGAAGCTGGTCGTTGACCTGACGCTGCGCATGGACGACACCGCGCGGCACGCCGACATCCTGCTGCCCGTGGCGGGACCCTACGAGAAGCTCGGCTTCAAGTACTCGATCGCGTTCCCGCCCTATCTGCATCTCGGCGACAAGGTGGTCGAGCCGCTGGGCGAGGCGAAGCCCGACTGGGAGATCCTGTCGCTGCTGATGGAGCGCGTGAGCGACGAAGCCGCGCGGCGCAACGTGACCGAGGTCCGGACCTATCGCGGCGTTCCGTACGACCTGTCCAGGGCGTACTGGCGCTTCAGCGACAAGGGCCGCATCGGGCCGCGCGAGGACGAGAAGCTCATGCGCATGATCCTCGCGCTGTCGCCGGCGACGCGCGGCATCACGCTCGAGGGTTTGCGCGCGAACAAGGGTGCCATGCGCTACACCGGCGTCAGCCAGATGGGCAAGATGTGGTGCGGCACCAGTGACTACCGCATCGACGAACCCCTGTTGCCCTACCAGGACATGGTGGTGAAGAAGATGGCGTGGCCCACGGCCACGGGGCGGCAGCAGTTCTACGTGGACCATCCGTTCTTCCTCGAGGTCGGCGAGGAATTTCCGGTCCACAAGGAGCCTCCGCAATCGGGCGGGGCGTATCCGCTCACGATGACCTGCGGCCACACGCGCTGGAGCATCCACACCATGTGGCGTGATCTCGACCTGCTGTTGCGCCTGCAGCGCGGGGAGCCGGTGGTGTTCGTGAACCCGGACGACGCCGCCCGACGTGGCATCGGCGATCATGATTTCGCCGCGTTCCACAACGACGTCGGCGAGTTCGTGGCGCGCGTGAAGCTGACGCCGGGCATGCGACCCGGACAGGTGCACATCTACCACGCCTGGCTGGCCAACCAGTTCCTGACCGGGAAGAGCAACGATTCGGTATCCGCGAGCCCGGTGAAAGTGACGCAGTTCGCGGGCAAGCACGGTCACCTGCAGAACGAGGTCGGTTGGTACGAGTTCACCGGGAACGACCGGGACACCCGCGTCGAGATGAAGAAGCACGTGGCATGAACGCTATCGGGACGCCGGAGTTCCCCGCGGCGGATGCCTCGCGCAGCCTGGTCTATGCGGCCTTCGCCGCCGCGTTCGCATACCCGGATCGTGAGGGCATGGATGCAATACGATCGGGCGTGCTGGCGGGTGCGCTGCATCAATTGCTCGGTGCAGTCGACCCGGCACTGCTCGCGGGAGTGGACTGGGAGGCGTTGCAGGATTGCGGCGCGGACGACGAAGTCCTGCCGGTCGAGTTCACGCGTCTCTTCGCGGCCGGAGAAAACGGACCGTGCTGCCCCCTTGAGGGACGTTGCTACGGCGGTGCAGGCATGGAGGCAACCGAGGAACTGGTGCGCTTCTACGACTTCTTCGGTCTGTCGATGTCCGAGGGGCGGCGCGAGGAGCCCGATCACCTCCTGACCGAGCTGGAGTTCCTGCACTTCCTGACGTACCAGGAAGCCGGGCTCGCCAAGGCCGGCGAGAGCGTCGAGAGCGTTTTGCGCGCGCAGCGCGATTTCATCACGCGCCACCCGGGCGCGTGGATCCCGGTCCTGCGCTCGCGATTGGTGACGCACGGGGCTCCGCGATTCTTCCTCGAGCTCGTCGGGTTGCTGGAGCGCTTCCTGCGCACGGAGGAGGCGCGCCTGGGCCGACAGATCGAGCCGTCACCGGCGGCAACGCGATGAGCGATCAGCGGCGCGACCTGGATATCGCCCGGATGCGCACCTCCAACCGCGATCTGGCCGAACTCCACGCGCGGCTTGGCGCGTGGTTCGCGCAAACGCTGGGCCCGGGAAGCAATCCGCGTCTTTCGCCGCTCGCCAGTCCCGGCAAGGCCGGCATGTCCAGCGAGACGCTGCTGTTCGACATGCGCTGGCGCGCGAACGGTGCCGAACGCAGCGGTCGGTTTGTCGCACGGTTACCCCCGCCCGCCGATGCGTTCCCGCTGTTTCCGCGCTACGACTTCGACATGCAGGTCGCGGTGATGCGTCTCGTCGGCGACAGGAGCGCCGTTGCGGTACCGAGGGTGCCGTGGCAGGAACGTGGCAGCGAGGCGCTCGGCGTCCCCTTCTTCGTGATGGAGCGTATCGACGGCGAGATGGTCCCCGACAACCCTCCCTACGTCTTCGGTGGCTGGCTCGCCGGGGCGTCGGCGGCGCAGCAGGACCAGGTGGAGCAGGAACTCCTTCGCGTGCTGGCGGGACTCCATGGCATCGAGGCGAGCGCGGAGGAAACCGCGTTCCTGCAGATCGCCCAGCCCGGCGACACACCGCTCAGGCGCCATTTCGCCCGCGAACGCGCGCTCTACGAGTGGGGCCGCAGCGGCATGCGCTTCACGCCCGTGGAACGACTCTTCGACTGGCTGGAAGCGCACTGGCCCCTGCACGAGGGCGAGGCCGTGGTGAACTGGGGCGACGCGCGCCCCGCGAACGCGCTGTGGCGCGATTTCCGCGCGGTCGGCGTGCTGGACTGGGAACTCGCGATGCTCGGGCCGCGCGAGATGGACGTCGGCTACCTGATTTTCTTCCACCGGTATTTCCGCCACGTGGCGAAGCTGATGGCGGGCATCGACGCGATGCCCGGCTTCCTGCGTCGCGACGAGGTCGTCGCGGCCTACGAGCGACTGACCGGCACTCGACTGCACGACATCGACTGGTACATCAGCTATGCGCTGCTGCAGCAGGCGGTGGTCGAGATCCGACTCTCGCAGCGACGCATCCTGTTCGGCGAAATGGACCTCCCCGCGAGCACCGACGAGTACCTCTACAGCCGCCGCCTGATCGGGCAAGTGGTTGCCGGTGACCGCGAGGTGTGGGCCTGACGTCGAGCACAATGTGTGGATCCGGCTCCGCCCGGGCATGTCCCAGTCGGCCTGAATTCCGACCCGTTTGGAAAGAGAAGGAGATAAGCAGTGGACAACACCGTCAGCCCCGGCAGCAACCCCATCGGCCCCCTGATCGAGGCCGACGAGCAGTTCTGCCACCAGGTCATGGACTCCTTCGCCTGCGTCGGCAGCACCGACCCGTCGTGGACCGAGAAGGTCTGCGCGATGGCGATGGCTCGCGACGGCAGCCTGCAGTTCGGCTTCGGGCTCGGCAAGTACACCAACCGCAACGTGATGGACGCCTATGCCGGGATCTCGCGCGGCAAGGAGCAGATCACGGTGCGCGCCAGCCGCCAGCTCGCTCCCGAGCCGAACCTGACCGTGATCGGCCCGATACGCTACGAGGTGCTCGAGCCGCTGCACAAGGTGCGTTTCGTGCTGGAGCCGAACCCGGTGCAGCCGATCGCCTTCGACTGCGTGTTCGAGGGTCGCGTGCCGGCGCGTTTCGAGGATCGCACGCACATCCGCCAGGGCTACCGCGTCATGACCGAACTGGTGCGCTACCACCATATCGGCGTCGCGTCGGGCTGGATCGAGGTCGATGGTGCGCGCACGTCGATCGATCCCGATTCGTGGGTGTGCACGCGCGACCACTCCTGGGGCATCCGCTACGGCGTCGGTCAGCCACTCCCCGACGTGGAGCCGCCGGGTGAAGGCGTGCACGGCGACTACGAGTTCTTCTGGAGCCCGACTTACCTCGAGCGTCCGGATGGCAGTCACTACGCGATCTTCCTGAGCTACAACCAGTTCGACACCGCGACCGCGCGCACCCGCACCGTGATGTCGGCGATCGAGCATCCGGATGGCCGCGTCGAGCGCATCGTCGATATCGAGCCCGAGCTCGACTACCACCCGGTCAACCGCCGGTTCCGCGGGGGCAAACTCACGTGTCGCATGGCTGACGGCTCGCTGCGGCCGCTGATGATCGAGACGCTGTCCGACACCGGATTCCACCTCGGCGCGGGGCTCTACTTCGGCTTCGACGGCAATTACCACGGCGGCTGGCGCGGCAAGCTGCATGCCGACGGCGAGCGCATCCTGGACTGCACGACGCTGGAGAGCGCCAGGCGCCTGCACCAGTGCCGCGATACGGTGGTGCGCATCAGCGACCCGGTGGGTGGTGGCACGGGGTGGGGCAACTGGCAGCCCGTCATGGTCGGCAGGAACGCACGCCTGGGTCTCGAGGCGCAAGACTCATTCTGGTGAGTGGCTATGGGCCGACGAACGGCGGCCGACAGTCCGCCGGCAAGGCCCGCAGCATCGTGCCGGACGCGATCGATCCTCGCCTTATTCGATGCGGTAGTCTTGCGGCGCGGGCCGGCGCGTCATCAGCCAGTACTCGACCAGCTTGTAGGGGCTCGACATGATGATGCGCCCGGCCTTGTTCTTGTAGTAGCTCTTCGCGTCGGGCCGCGACCAGATCAGTCCCTTCAGCTTCTCGTCGACCGCGCGCACTGCCACGCATCGGTCGCCTCCTGCGTGGGCTCCAGCGACTTCGCGCCGCGCGCGTTCAGCAGTTCCAGGCACTCCATCGCGTAGTGCACCTGCGTCTCGGAGACGATGTTCTGCCCGCCGGCGTGGTTCGGCGCGCTGTTCGGGCCCACGCTGAGGAAGAAGTTCGGGTAGCCCGGCACCGTGACGCCGAGGTAGGCGCGCGGATCGTCCTCGCCCCATTCCTCGCGCAGGTTGCGCCCGCCGCGGCCGATGATCTTCAGCCCGCCGGTCATGTCCGAGACATCGAAGCCCGTCGCGCAGATGATCACGTCGACCGGCACCTTGCTGCCGTCCTTCAGCACGATGCCGTCCTCGACGACGTGGTCGAGCGTGTTGTCCTCGAGCGTCACGTTCTCACGCGTGAGCGTATCGAGCCAGTTGATGTCCATGCAGATGCGCTTGGCGAATACCGGGTATGTCGGGATGAGCTTTTCCTGCAGGTCCGGCCGGTTCGCGAGCTTCGCGTGGTAGTTCTGCAGCACGTACTGGCGCACGCCCTCGTTGTAGGCCGAGATCGAGGTGTCCTGGTGCGGCCACTCGGGGTCGATCTGGATGTTCGCGTACAGGCCGTCCGCGGCGAACCAGTAGGCGCGGAAGCGGAACCACTCGGCGTAGTGCGGGATGTGGCGTTGCGCCCAGCGCACGGTTTCGGGCACCTCGACGTAGTGGTTGGGCATCACCCAGTGGCGCGAGCGCTGGAATATCGTCAGGTGTCCCACCTCGGGCGCGATGGCCGGGCCCACCTGCACGGCGCTGGCGCCGGTGCCGATCAGTGCCACGCGCTTGCCCTCGAGCGACACCGAGTGGTCCCAGCCCGCGGTGTGCATCTTCGCGCCCTTGAAGCGGTCGAGTCCCGGGATCTTCGGCCACGACCAGCGGTTCACCGGGCCGTGCGCGTTCATCACGGCATTGGCGCGCTCGATGCGCGTGCCGTTGGCGTCCTGGATCTCGACGTTCCAGCACTGCGCGGCTTCGTCCCAGGTGCAGCCCAGCACGCGCGTGTCGAAGACCACGTGCTGGCGCAGCGCGTACTTTTCGGCGACGCGCAACAGGTACTGCTGGAACTCGGGGCCGTTCGGCGTGTAGTGCGACCAGTCGGGGTTCAGCTCGAAGGAGTAGGAGTAGAAGTGACTCGGCGTGTCCACCGCCACGCCGGGGTAGGTGTTCTCCCACCAGGTGCCGCCCACCTCGGGGTTCTTCTCGATCACCGTGAACGAGTACCCGGCCTCGCGCAGCTTGATGGCCGCGAGCAGGCCGGTGAGCCCGGCACCGATGACGAGCACGCGGAAGTCCGGGTCCGGCTGGTGGCGCCCGGGACGCGCGCTGCGCGCTTCGGGCGCATCGAAGCCCATCTGTTCCATCAGCATCGGGATGAACTCGTCGGCCACCGGTTCGCCCACGTCGACGCTCAGCATCCGGCGCATCAGCGCGTTGCTGACCGAGGTGTCCGTGCCGGGACGCGCGGTGGTCAGCGCCCTGAACAGGCGCTCGCGCAGTTGCGTCAGCATCGGCTCGGGAATTTCCTTCGGCATGTCGAAGATCGAGCCGATGTACGGCGCGAAGCTCTCGAGGAGTGCCTCGTCGTGCTCGAAGTGCGTGAGCACCATCAGCAGCGTGGGCACGTCGCCGTCGCGCAGCGCGGCGCGCAGGCTCGCGTGGTCGCTGATCGGCAGCGCTCCGGTTTGCGCCGTGGCGGAGAGTTTCAGCGTCTGCGGCATGTTCATGGTGCGTCTCGTTATCGTGGTGAATGCGCGTGCGCTCAGCGCGCGGGCCAGCTGGCGGCCAGGAAGGCACAGGCGTCGTCGATGGCTTGCTGCGCGGCCGGGATCAGGCCGAGCCACGACACGAAACCGTGGATCATGCCCGGGTAGCGCACCAGCTTCGTGCTGACGCCGGCCGCCTCCAGCTTGCGGATATAGGCTTCGCCGTGATCGCGCGAGGGATCGATCTCCGCGGTGCCCATGAAGGCCGGCGCGCAGGCCGCGATGATCCGCGGCGCGGATCGGCGAGGCGAGCGGATCGTGCTGCTCGGTCTCGGGATGGCGCAGGTAGAGCTCCCAGAAATACGCGACGTCGTCGGCGGAGAGGATCGGGCCGTTGGCGAACTCGCGCGAGGCCGGCGTCTCGGTCGGAGGGATAGTCGCAGGAGCCGTAGAACATCACTTGCGCCGCGATGCGCGGGCCGCCCGCGTCACGGGCGCGCAGGGCGACGCCGGCCGCGAAAGTTCGCGCCCGCGCTGTCGCCCGCCACCGCGAGCCGCTGCGCATCGCCGTTCAGTTCGGCCGCGTGCGCCGCTACCCACTGCGTGGCCGCCCAGCAATCGTCCGGGCCGGCGGGGAAGGGGTGCTCGGGCGCGAGGCGGTAGTCGACCGAGACCACCACGGCGCCGGCGCCGAAGGCCAGCGCGCGCGCGATCATGTCCTGCGTGTCGAGGTCGCCGGTCACGTAGCCGCCGCCGTGGAAGTAGCTGATCAGCGGGAACGGACCCGCACCGGGCGGCGTGTACACCCGCAGCGGGATCTGGCCCGCGGGGCCGGGGATCGAGCGGTCGACGATCGAGGCCAGCGGGACCTCGAACTTCGGGAAGGCGGTGGAGCTGGCGCGCACGGCCTCGCGCAGCTGGGGGATGGCTTGCGAGCGCGTCGGCGGCCACTCGGGCGCATTGGCGAACAGCGCGGCTATCTGGGGATCGATCGGCATGGCATGCATTCCTCGCGGGCCGGGCGCGTCCGGCCTCATCTTTTTGTGTGTGGACTGGAAGGCAATTGACGGGCAGTCTATCACCCGGTGCAGTTGATTTATCTTACCGATATATTAAATATTCCGTAAAGCCCCTGCCCGTGCCGCCCGCCCGAGGGCCCGGCACGGACTGCAGGGGCCGCGCGGCAGGGGAGGCGATTTGTCGAAGCTCGGATTCGGGTCGAAGGTCGTGGCGCCGGCGGCGCTGGGTGTACTGCTGGCTGCCTGCGGTGAATCCGCCGCGCCGCCGTCCAATGACGGCCCGGTCGCGGACTGGCCGCACTGGGGAGGCAGCGAGGGCGGTTCGCGCTATGCGCCGCTGACGCAGATCACCCCGGAGAACGTGGGCCGGCTGAAGAAGGCCTGGACCTACCACATCGGCATGATCGACGCGCCCGAGCAGTCCTCGCCCACCTTCGAGGGCACGCCGATCGTGGCCGGCGGGCGCATGTTCGTCTGCTCCGGCATGGGCAAGGTGGCGGCGCTGGATCCGGAGACCGGCAAGGAGCTGTGGGAGTACCGCTACAGCGCGGACACGACTGGCAGCTACCTGCTGAACTGCCGTGGCCTCACGCACCATGCCGATGGCGCCGGGTACGCGGGAGAGTGCCCGAGCCGCGTGTTCGCCGGCACGCTCGACGGCCGCCTGCTGGCGCTGGATGCCGCCACCGGCAAGTTGTGCGCGGGCTTCGGCGACAACGGTTCGCTCGACCTGCTGCAGGGCCTGGGCAGGACGCAGCCGGGCGATTTCTCGATCTCCTCGCCGCCGGTGATCGTCGACGGCAAGATCGTGCTGGGCGGACGCATTCCCGACAACATGCGCGTCGACGTGCCGGCCGGCGTCATCCGCGCCTTCGACGTGCACACCGGCGCGCTGGCGTGGGCGTGGAATTCCGCGCCGCCCGGCGAACTGCCGCCCGAGGGCGAGCCCTACGTGCGCGGCACGCCGAACGCGTGGGCGCCGCTGGCGGTCGACAGCGAGCGCAAGCTGGTGTTCGTGCCCACGGGCAACGCCTCGACCGATCACACCAACATCATCCGCGGCGACAAGGACCATTTCGCTGCCTCGATCGTGGCGCTGGACGCGACCACGGGGCAGCTGAAGTGGCATTTCCAGACCGTGCACAAGGACCACTGGGACTACGACATCCCCTCGCAGCCCGTGCTGTTCCCGCTCATGCGCGACGGTGTCGAGATCCCGGCGCTCGCGCAGTCCACCAAGCAGGGGCACATCTTCATCCTGAACCGCGAGACCGGCGAGCCGCTGTTCCCGGTGGAGGAGCGCCCGGTGTCGTTGACCGGCGCGATCGAGGGCGAGCGCTACAGCCCCACGCAGCCGTTCCCGGCCAATCCGGCGTTCATCGTGCGCCACGAGCTCACGCGCGACGACATCTGGGGCTTCACGCCGTGGGACAAGGGCAAGTGCCTGGAGATGTTCGACGGCGCGAACTGGGAAGGCGTGTTCACGCCGCCCTCGCTGCGCGGCACCGTGTACTACCCGAGCTTCATGGGCGCGACCAACTGGGGCGGTGTCTCCATCGACCCGGTGAACAACATCCTGGTCACCAACACCACGCAGGTGCCGGCGATACTGCGCATGTACCCGCGCGCGGAGGCCGACCGCCTGATGGCCGCGGGCAAGCGCATGACGCCCTCGATCGGTGCGCCCTATGCGCACACGATGGAGCCGATGCTCTCGCCGCTGGGCGCGCCGTGCATCAAACCGCCGTGGGGCACGCTGCTCGCGATCGACCTGAAGAAGGGCGAGCGGCTGTGGGAGGTGCCGCTCGGCTCCACGCGCGACGTGGCGCCGTTCCCGCTGTGGTTCGACTGGGGCGTGCCGAACATGGGCGGCTCGCTGCTGACGGCCTCGGGGCTGGTGTTCATCGGGGCGACCACCGACAACTTCCTGCGCGCCTTCGACGTGAAGACGGGCCAGGAACTGTGGAAGGCGCGGCTGCCCGGCGGCGGCCAGGCCACGCCGATGACGTATCGGCTGGGCAAGGACGGCAAGCAGTACGTGGTGATCGCCGCCGGCGGCCACAAGTACCTCGGCACCGACGTCAGCGACGCGCTGGTCGCCTACGCCTTGTAGGTCGGCATTCATGCCGACAGGTGCGATGCGTTGTGGTCGGCATTCATGCCGACGACTGCCTTTGCGCATGCAAACGACGATGCCTGATAGTGGCGGCATTCATGCCGACAGTGCCTCGCCGAAAGCTGCTGCCGATACCATGCTGCTGTCGCCATGAATGGCGACCCACAGCCGGCAGAGGACCCAGCCCGCGACCGTCAAGGAGACGAACATGCCCAATCGACCCGGCACCGGACTCTGCTACGGCAGCCTGCGCGACACAGCGCCGCGGAGCTGGTACGCATCGCGGGCCGCCATGGCTTCAGCGGCCTGATGCTGCCGCCGTTCCCGGTCGCGGATGCCCGCGGAGATCGCGGGCTTGCGCGCGCTGCTGCGCGACAACGGTATCCGTCGCGTCGTGCTCGACGGCGTGATGGCTGCAGCTGCCGCGCTGCGCCTTCGTTGCCGAGCACGGCTGGACCGCGGACCAGCACTTCGCGGTGGCGGAGCAGTTCGGTGTCGACTGCTTCAACGTGCCGCACTACCGCGGCGATCCGGCGACCACCGTGGCGGAATTCGCCGACGCGCTCGGTCCCTTCTGCGAGCGCGCCGCGCGCGCGGGCATCACGGTGGCGCTGGAGTTCCTGCCGGGTACCGGCATCCCCGATCTCGAGCGCGCGCTGCGCATCGTGGAAGCGGTGGCGCGCCGAACCTCGGCATCACGCTCGACACCTGGCACTGGGCGCGGACGCGCGCGACGCTCGCCGATATCCGCGCGCTGCCTCCGGGCGTGATCAAGGATTTCCAGCTCAGCGACCGCGCCGCGAACCAGGACGCGCTGCCGGATTCCGAGCAGTGGGGACGGCTGCTGCCGGGCGAAGGCGCGCTGCCGCTCGCGGAGATCATCCGCGCCGTGCACGCCAACGCGCCGGAGCTCACGGTCAACGCGGAGATCTTTTCCGAGGAGCTGCAGCAGCGCGATCCGCATGACGCGGCGCGCGCGATTGCCGAGGCCCTCGGCCGCGTCCTGCCCGTCAGGCATCCTGTAGGTCGGGATTCATCCCGACATGCCTAGATGTTCGCACAGTGTCGGTACGGCAGATGTCGGCATGAATGCCGACCCACATTGGACGCCAGCAGCATTATCTTCAGCGCAGTGCGGCACCTGTGGGTCGGGCTTCAGCCCGACAGCAGCATTGATGTTTGCAGCAGAAATCGAGAGGCAGTTGTCGGCATGAATGCCGACCCACATTGGATAGTGCCAGCAGCATTGATCATGCAGCACCAGTGTGCTGGCACCTGTGGGTCGGGCTTCAGCCCGACAGCAGCATTGATGTTTGCAGCAGAAATCGAGAGGCACTCGTCGGCATGAATACCGACCCACATTGTAGCCAGCAGCACTGATATTGGCAGCGGCCGTGGGCGAGCACCTGTGGGTCGCGCTTCAGCCCGACAGCAGCATTCATGTCTGCAGCAGCCTTCTGGAAGGCACTTGTCGGCATGAATGCCGACCCACATTCGGCGCCAGCAGCATTATACTCGCCAGTCGCCTGTTCCTTCGCCCGCAGCATTTGTTTGCGCGAGTCACAGTTTTCCATATCGACCCATTTTGCCCGCGCATTTCTTCGCCAGTGCCCTGTTCCTTCCCGACAGCGCATTCATGTTTGCAGCAGCAGTCGGAGTGCACTTGTCCGCATGAATCCCGACCTACATTGAGCCGAGCCGTCAGAGGGTCTACATAGCGGCTGCCCCATCTCGCGCGAACACCGCGCCATCGTGCCGCCGGCGAACGCCGCGCGCTCGGCGGCGGAGCTTTGCGCCAGCGCGCCGGAGAAATAATCGGCCGGATCCGCGAAGCCCTCGAAGTGCGGGAAGTCCGTGGAGAACACCAGCATCTCCGGCGGCAGCTCGGCGACGATGCGCGCCAGCGGCTGGTCGTTGCCGCCGCTCAGCGGGGTCGCCTTCACGTTGCGCGCGAGGTACTCGCTCGGTTTCAGCGGCAGGCGGTACTTGCCGAGGAACAGTTCCGCGGTCGGCGAGATGCGGTCGTCGATCTCCCGGTACAGGTACGGCAGCCAGCCGGTGCCGACTTCGGCCAGCAGCACGGTGAGCTGCGGGAAGCGTTCGAACACGCCGCTGTAGACCATGCCGTTCAGCAGGGTGTTCGGCGCCACGTGGCGCTGGGCGCTGCCGAGCATGCGCATCAGCGTGACGTCGCCGCCGAGGTTCGCCCAGCCGGGATCGAAGCGCATGCGCTCGAAGCCCGTGTGCAGCATCGGCACCATGCCGAGCTTCACCGCGGCCTCCCACAGCACGTCCCAGCTCGGGTGGATCGGCGGCACGCCGTTCACCGGGTAGGCCGGGATCAGGAAGATGCGCGAGCCGCGCCGGCGCATGCGCGCGAGTTCCTCGACGGCCCAGTCGAGCGAGCTGTACTCCAGCGCGCTCACCGGCAGCAGCCGCCCGTTCGACGCGGCACAGGTGTCGGCCAGCCAGGTGTTCGCCGCGCGGATCACTTCCTGGCGCAGCCCCAGGTCCTCGACCTGCACCCCGTAGGCGATGCCGGCCAGGCAGATCACGTTCTGGATATGGATGCCCTGCTCGTCCATCCACTTCAGGCGCGCCTGGGCATTGGCGACCTGGAACTGGTGCTTGCCCTCGAACTCCGCGCGACGCTCCTTTTCCGCGATTTTTTCCTGCCCGTACAGCACGGCGACGCCGGGCGGCACCAGCTGCTCGAACGGCGGCCGCGCGGCCGGCGGCACGTCGTGGAGCAGGTCGCCGACGATCGCGTGCACCGCCAGCGCGCCCGGATCGAGTTTCGGCAGCCGTTTCGCGAGGTCGGGGTAGGGCAGCAGCCATTCGTCGCCCGGCTCGAAGTGCGCGTCGACGTCGATCACGGTCGCCGCCGCGGCATCGGCGCCGAGGAAGCGTTGTTGCATGGATCCGCTGATGGCTTGCATGTTCGGGGTTCTCCTGGGGGCGCCGCCGCGTCGGCGTGCGCGTTGTCATTGAAGCGCGTGGCGCTTGCGCGAGTGCCGGGCCTGCCACGCGTGGCGCACAGATTGACACGGATCCCGCCCTGAACCAATACTTTACGCGTAAGAAAAATATCGTGGCAAGCAGCGGCCCGGGCTCCCGGGTCAGGCGCTGCCGCCGGAACGTCACGCGCCATTCAAGGAGAACCCCATGTTGACCGAAGCCCGCCGGCAGGAACTCTCGGATCTGTTGCGCCCGGTGTCGCCGCCGCGCGTGCTGGAGAATGTGTACACCGATGACCAGCGCGAGCGCCTGCTCGACGTGGTGCGGCAGCACGGGCCGTGGAAGCTGATCATCGCGCAGCATTTCGCCTCGGCCGAGGAACTGATCGCCACGATGTCGGGAGGCATTCCGGAAGGCGTGACGCCGACGCTGGACATGTTCCTGACGCCGACCTTCCGCGGTTTCTACGCGAACTACTCGGCACTGCTCTATCCCGAGATCCACGACTGCTTCTACAACGCGACGTTCCTGGAACTCGCGAAGTCCTACTGGGGTGCGAAATACGCCAAGCCGCAGATGATGCTGTTCAACGTCAACGGCCCCTGCGGCAACACGGACCCGGGTCACCTGGACTCACCGAGCTTTCGCGGCATCCGCTACGAGAACTCGCCGACCTGGCTGTGCAGCGTGATGGGCAAGTCGGGCCTGTTCAGGGACTACCTGATCAAGTCCGCGCAGGTCATCACCTGGTTCTCGCACGACCCGAGCAGCGGATTCACCTACTGGCCCGACGGCCCGCTGAAGGCGCCGCAGCGCCTGATGCCGCCGGTCTACAACCGCGGCGTGGTGGTGCAGAACGAGATGATGATGCATCGCGGCGAAGCGAACGGCGCGCTGGAGCAGCAGCGCCCGGCCGGTCTCGACTTCACGACCACCTTCTCCGGCGATCCCGCGGACCGCGATCACTGGCTGCTGAAGACCGGCGACCGGGTGATCGCGCGCCATCACACGAACGAACTGCGCTTCCTGGTGCACTGGACGGCCGAAGTGTTCGAGGACTACGACGAGCTGAAGAAGAACATGGAAGGCACGCACAACCTGACGCACGAGCAGGCCATCGACATGCTGATCAGGGATGTGCGCTCCAGGGGTATCCGGATCGAGACGCCCAGCGATCCGCTGCACGATCCGCAGTTCATCCGGACGCTGATCTCGGCCTACGACATCGGCGCGCCGGCCAGCTACCCCGAGGGGGCGCCGGTCACGCCCATTTACACGCACGCTGCCTGAGCGCGCGGGCGACGATGAGCGAAGCCCGCAAGGCAAGGTTCTCGTTCACCAAGCTGATCGTGGACGACGAAGAGACGATGGCCCGGTACTACCACGAGGTGTACGGGCTGAATGCGATACAGCGCGTGCAGGGCGAATCCAGCGCCGCTGGCGAGCCGTTCCGCGAGATCATCATGGGGCCGGGCGACTCGATGTCGCCCGATGAATCCCTGGTGATGTTCAGGTTCATCGGGCGCCCTGCGCCGCGCGACCAGGAGTGCATCCTCGGCTTCGTCACCGAGGACCTCGACGCGCTGGTCGCGCGCATCGCCGCCAACGGCGGCAAGCTGGTCGGCCCGATCAAGTCGATGCCCGAGCACGGCATCCGCGTGGTGTTCGCCACGGACCCCGAGGGGCACCTGAGCGAGAACGTGCAGATGCTGCCGGCCTGAGCGCCGCGCGGAACACCGGAAATGGCCCTTTACAAACAGATAACCAACAATTAACTTATCGATACGTTTGTGGCGAGGATGCCGGCGACCGCCGCCCGTCGATCAAGGCCACCTGCGCCAGAACAACAAGACAGGGCAACGAATCACACACGGCCGTTGCCGCCCGCAACCAGACCGACAACCAGCTCCGGGGAACACGATGAAACACAGGACCAAATGAAGATGAAGCGTTCCACCTGGTTGCTGCGGGCAGCGATTGCCGGTAGCGTGATGGGCGTCGGCAGCGTCGGCGCCCTGGCGCAGGACGGCGCGCGGCGTCCGGACTGGAGGAAGTGATAGTCACCGCGCAACGGCGCGAGGAGAACATCCAGTCCGTTCCGGTCGCGATCACGGCCTTCGACAACAACAGCCTGCGCGAGCAGAACATCACCAGCCCGCTGGACCTGAACGGCAAGGTGCCCGGCGTCACCGTCGGCAACGGTGGCCAGCAACGCAACGGCGAAGTCGTCACGATCCGCGGCCAGGGCCAGACCTACCTGTCGCCCGTCGGCGTGGTGAACTACTTTGCGGAAGTGCCGCTGATCCAGAGTGGCGTCCTGGCCAACCAGGGTGGCCCCGGCACGTTCTGGGACCTGAGCTCGCTGCAGGTGCTGCGCGGACCGCAAGGCACGCTGTTCGGCCGCAACACCACCGGCGGCGCGGTACTGCTGGGACCGAAGAAGCCCGCGGAGGAATTCTCCGGCTATGTGCAGGCCCAGGGCGGCGACTACGACAACAAGGAATACGAGGGCGCCGTCAACGTACCGCTGATCGAGGACAAGCTGATGGTGCGCCTGTCCTACAAGGACGTGGAGCGCGACGGATTTACCGAGGACGTGGGCCCGCAGCCTTACGGCTTCAACGATGTCTGCCAGCCGATGGGCGAGCTGCCGTGCGGCGCATTTCGGCACCCACCCCGCGCTCGCCCGGCTTCAAGGGCGCGGACTATGACAACAAGGATTACTGGCATGCGCGTGTCGGTGTGCTCTGGCGTCCGACCGACCGCATCGAAAACTATTTCGTCGGCTATCAATCCAAGTCCGAGGACAACGGCACCGGCTTCATCTTCAGCGGTGCCGGCCCCGGCATGAACGTCGCGAACCTGTCCGGCAACCTTGCGTACAACATCACCCATCCCCGACATCTCGACCCGACGATCACCCAGGATGTGCTCGCGGCCCAGAACCGGCTCGGGGCGCGCAAGACCGCCATGAACCAGGACCAGTACACCGAGATCGAGACCGAAGGCTATTTCAACACGACGTCGATCGAACTGAGCGACAACCTGACGTTCCGCAATATCCTCGCCTACCAGACGATGCAGGTGAACTACAGCTGGGACCCCGATGGTTCGATCCTGCCGATGCTGGGTCAGTTGGATCCCGTCGGCGCCGAAACCCCCCGCGACAACTACCCCTTCTCCCGTCCGGGCCAGAGGGGCAGCATCACCGACCAGTCGCTGCTGACCGAGGAAGCGCAACTGACGGGAACCCTGCTCGACGAGCAACTGGATTTCGTCACCGGCATCTACTACTCGAAACAGGAGCCGGACGGCTTCAACGCCCTCGGGTCGTTCAATGCGGCCACGCTATAGCCCAAGCACCAGCGCCGAGATCGAGACCACCAGCACGGCCATATACGCCCAGGGTACGCTGCAGCTCGGCATCATTTCCGAGTCGCTCGACAAGTTCAGCCTGACGCTGGGCGTACGACGCACCGAGGACGAGGAGGAAGGCGCGCGTTTCGCCACCAAAACTTCACCGATCGCGTGTACACGCAATTGCCGGATACCTACACGGTACAACCGCGCAGCGCGACCCTGAACTCCGACGAGCCGACCTGGACGCCGGGCCTCGACTACGAGATGAACGACAACGTGCTGCTCTACGGCAAGATCACGCGTGGCTACAAGGCGGGCAGCTTCAACCAGTCCGGCGTGAGC
Source organism: uncultured Gammaproteobacteria bacterium (assembly GCA_963819895.1). Taxonomy (GTDB): domain Bacteria; phylum Pseudomonadota; class Gammaproteobacteria; order Pseudomonadales; family UBA5518; genus UBA5518. The sequence goes on along the minus strand of CAWFXU010000027.1, from coordinate 44,477 downwards.
CGGCTGACCTCGGAGCCGGAGTTCGTGACCAACTACGAGATCGGCGCCAAGACCGATTTCATGCTGGGCGAGATGCCGGCGCGCCTGAACTGAACCTGTTCAGCCTGGACTACGAGGACATCCAGCGCGCCGCGGGCGACAATTTCGGTATCGGCGGCTTCCAGCCCGATGCCGGTGACTTCAACAACAACGGCAGCACCGAGGACTATGTCTGCATCGGTCCCAACGGCGAGAACTTCGCGACGAGTGCGACCTGCCTCGACCAGGGCGCCATCGTCTTCAACGCCGACGGTGCCACCATCGAGGGCATCGAACTCGAATTCCTGATCCAGCCGACCGAGAACCTGGAGATCTCCGCCAACTACTCCTACGTCGATTCCCAGTACGACAACTACGACCTGGTCCAGTATCCGGATCCGCTGAAGGGCGGCACCACCCTGCACGACTGCAATGGCCTGGTCACCGTGCCGTCCCTCGGCGAGCCCGCGGCAACGCTGGATCTGTCCTGCATCCCGTTCCAGAACACTCCCGAGGACACCGCCGCGCTCAATGTGCGCTACCTGCTGCCGCTGGGCGACGGCATTGGCGACGTGGTGCTGTTCGGCAGCGTGAACTATCGCGGCGAGGTGTACGGCGGCGGTACGACGCATCCCGCGGACGAGCCCGGCGGCTGGGTCGACGCCTACCATGTCTACAACCTGTCGGCCGAGTGGAACGGCATCATGGGATCGAGCTTCGACGCGCGCGCCTTCGTGAACAACGTCGCCGACGACACCTACGTCCTCGCCACCTATGCGGGCTATGCCAACTCGAGCGGCTTCACCAACGAGATGTACGGCGAACCGCGCATGTGGGGTGTCTCGCTGCGCTACCGCTTCGGCGCGGAGGGCGGCTGAGTCAGGCCAGTGTCGCGACGCTGTTCATGAGCAGGCGCACCAGCGCCGACTGCCGGTCGACGCCGGTCTTGGCGAAGATCCCGCGCAGGTGCACGCGCACGGTGTTCAGCCGTATGCCGAGCGCCTGCGCGACCTCGTCGGTGGTGAGGCCGTCGGCCAGCAGCATCGCGACGGACGTCTCGGTGGGCGTGAGGTCGTAGAGCTGGCGGATCAGTTCGGCCGAGGCCTGCGACGAGCCCTGCGTGTCACGCAGGAACACCGCGACGGCCGGCGTCTTGCCCGGACGCGCCTCCTCCACGCCCGACACCGGGCGGATCAGCAGGCTCAGGCGCTGTTCGCGCGCGAAGCCGCCGACCGACATCGCCTCGACCAGCGTCGGCGTCTCGGCCGGGGTCGCCTTCAGCGCCTTCTGGATGCGCTGCTGCATCGCGGCGTTGTCGCGCGCGTTGGAGGCGACCAGGCGTTGCTGCACCACGCTCAGCCCGTGGCTGCCGTCGAGCAGGCGCCTGGCCATGTCGTTGGCGAACATCACTTCGCAGCGCGTGTCCAGCAACACCGAGCCCACGGACAGCTTGTCCACGGTGCCCGCGAGCAGCCGGTGCGAGAACTCGAGATGGCTGAGCCGTGCCTGCATGCCGATGGCGATCCTGAGGTGCGGCGTCAGCAGGCGCAGGTTTGCCTTGTCGCGTTCACTGAAGTCCCCCGCGTCGGAGTCGCGCGTGATGCGCAGCCGGCATTGCGCGCCATCGGGGTGATGCACTTCCAGCGCGAGGATGTGCTCGATGCCGAGCGGGCGCAGGTAGTCGCGGTAGACCTCGCTCTGCCGCCAGCGCTCGGTGCTGATCACGTCGCCGATCGAACAGACCTGCTCGGGCGGCAGGCCCTCGAAGGGATCGAGCGCGAAGAAATGCGTGTTCCAGGCCTGCTCGGCCTCCGCCATGTAGGTATCGGCCGAGAACACCACCGCGCCGCCCGCCTCGCGCGAGGGGAAGCGCAGCGTCAGCGAGACGTTCTTCGCCGCGAACAGCGCGCGCAGCCGGTCGAGGAACGCCTGCCAGGGGCGCGCGCCGGTCAGCCCGGCGTAGAGCGACTCGAGCAGGGAGCCGAGCTCCGTGACCGAGAGCGTCGCGCCAGCGCCGGGCTTTGTCCTGTGCGGCCTGTTCTGTGCCATCGATCCTCCTTCGCCGCGATCATAAAGCAAATGTAGGTCGCCATTCATGGCGACAGCAGCACCCGGGCAGGCACCAGTCGGCATGAATGCCGACCCACTGCGGGTCGGGCTTCGGCCCGGCAAAGCCGCGGCCAGAACGGCCAGTAATTGACGCGTTCGCCCATTCAGGCCGCGGGTGCTTGCCCGCTACGATCGCTGCACCCCGGATCGCCCGGGGGCATTCGACGCGACGTGCATCCGGAGGGCACATGGCATATCGGGTAATACAGTGGGGAACGGGGGCCGTGGGCAAGCACACCCTGCGCGCGGTACTGGACCATCCGCAGCTCGAACTGGTCGGCCTCAAGGTCTACAACGAGACCAAGCTCGGGCGCGATGCCGGCGAGCTGGCCGACCGGCCGGCCACCGGCATCCGCGCCGTGCGCGAGATGGCGGAACTGCCGCTGGCCCGGGCCGACTGCGTGCTCTACGTGCCGATGCAGCCCGACTACGACGAGATCGCCGCGCTGCTGCGCGCCGGCGTCAACGTGATCACCACCGCCGGCAACATGTACCCGCAGGCCTACGGCCAGGAGGTCGTCGACAAGCTGCAGGGCGCCTGCCTCGCCGGTGGCAGCGTGTTCCACGGTTCCGGCATCAATCCCGCCTTCATGAGCGACGTGCTGCCGCTGACGCTCTCGGGGCTGAGCTACCGCGCGCAGCAGATCATCGTGCAGGAAGTCTCCGACGTGGCGCACTACGCCAGTGCCGCGCCCGGGATCATGATGGACAACATCGGCTTCGGCAAAACGCCGGCAGAGGCGCTGCGCCCCGACAATCCGTTCATCGCGTGGATGAGTGCGTACTTCCGCGAATCGATGCAGATGATCGTCGATCACCTCGGCGTCACGCTCGACGCCGTGGTTCCCGACCACGAGGTCGCGATCGCGCGCGAGCGCGTCGAGCTGTCGCCGGACTGCGTGATCGAGGCCGGCACCGTGGCGTGCCGGCGCTTCGAGTGGGCGGGGATCGTCAACGGCAAGCCGGCCATCATCCTGCGCACCTACTGGAAGACCACGATGGACATCGAGCCGGCGTGGCCGATCGGCTCGGAGAAGGAAGTGGAGTGGACCATCACGATCGAGGGCACGCCCTCGTTCCAGTGCAAGGTGTCGACCTGCGCCAGCTACGACCCGGCCAATCCGCGCTACAACCAGGGCGGCGAGGAGGCCGCGGTGATCGGCACCGGCATCCACGCGGTCAACGCGATTCCGTGGGTATGCGCCGCGCAGCCCGGCATCCGCACCTTCCTGGACCTGCCGATCATCGGCAGTTTCGGCGCGCTGGCCTGAGCCGGCGTCGTTTCCCGCATTCATGAAACACGCATCGAGGAAAGCAACATGGGCCTGATGGATCGTCTGCGCATCGACGGCAAGGTGGCAATCGTGACCGGCGCGGGTCGCGGCGTGGGCCGCGGCATTGCGCTGGCGCTGGCCGAGGGCGGCGCCACCGTGGTGTGCTCGGCGCGTACGCGCAGCGAGATCGACGACACCGTGCGCGAGATCACGGGCAACGGCGGGCGCGCGCTCGCGATCACGGCTGACGTGATGCAGGAGAGCGAGCTGCAGGCCCTGGTCGATGCGACGCTGCGCGACTGCGGCCGGCTGGACATCGTGATCAACAATGCCGGCGGCAACGACTACAAGCCTTTCCTCGAGATGAGCGCGGAGGAGTTCCGCCACCACTTCGACTGGAACACCACCTCGGCCTTCCTGCTGAGCCGCATCGCCACGCCGGCGCTGCTGGCTGCCGGTGGTGGCGCCATCCTCAACATCTCCTCGGGTGCCGGCCATATCGGCATCCGCGGCATGCTGTCGTACTGCGTGGCGAAGGCCGGGCTCGATCACCTGACGCGCAGCCTCGGCGAGGAGCTCGCGCCGAAGATCCGCGTCAACGGCCTCGCGCTCGGCGCGATCATGACGCCGGCGTTGCAGCACACCTTCGACATGGATGCGGGCTTTCGCGAGAAGCTGATCGAGAAGACGCCGCTGAAGAAGGTCGGCAACGCCACCGACATCGGTCTCGCGGCGCTGTTCCTGTGCTCGCCGGCGGGGGAGTACATCACCGGTGCAACGCTGAATATCGACGGCGGCCTGCAGGACACCAACCTGCCGTTCCGGCTCCCTGATCTGTAGGTCCGCATTTCGTCGGTCCGGCTTCAGCCGGACATTGATTCCGGATACGTTGCCGTGGATGCCGGGATGCCCGGGATGCCGGGATCGCTGTCCGCCGGCTAGGCGAGCTGGCGACGGTACCTGCTCGGGGAGGTGCCGAAGCGGCGGCGGAACAGCTTGTAGAACGTGGCCACGTCGTCATAGCCGACTTCGTGGCATATATCCTCGACGCTGCGATTGGTGAACATCAGCAGGTCGCGCGAGGTCTTCAGCCGCGCCTGCTGCATGAACTCGTGCGGCGTGATGCCCGTGCTCTCCTTGAAGCGGCGGTTGAAGGTGCGCCGCGCCAGGCCGAGTTGATCGACGCAGCGGTTGATGACGTCGTGCTCGCCAAAGTGCTCGACGAGCCAGCGCTGCGCCACGGCGATCGCCGGATCGAGCCGCTGGATCCGTGCCTCCTGCCGCTCGATCAGGTGCTGCCAGTGTATGGCGTAGGTGTCCGCCGCCAGTTGCGCGGTCTGCGCTCCCCAGCGTTCGCCGATCACGGCCAGCATCAGCTCCTGCCAGGGCATGTCGCCGGTCAGCAGCAGTCGCTCATCGCGTATGCAATTCGCGCCGCGCCGCAACGGCACGTGCGGATAGCGTCGGGCGAAATGGTCGGCGTACTGCGAGTGCGTCACGGCCTCCCTGCCGTCGAGCACGCCGGCCTCGGCGAGCAGGAAGCTGCCGGTGCCGACCGCGGTGACCAGCGCGCCGCTGTCTGCGGCGCGCCGCAGCCAGCGGATCAGCGGCAGGTACTTGGCGGGCGTCCACGGCTCGGGGACCGCGAGCGCCGGCACGAAGACCCAGTCGACCGGTGCCGAGAAGCGCGAGTCGAGGAACTCGATGAAGCCGAAGCGCTGCCGGAACACGGCCTCGGGCTCGCTGCTCACCGCGAACACCTGTGCCTCGGTGCCGTCCGTGCGCTGCATGCGCGCACAGAAATCGATCGCCTCGTAGGCCGAGGCGACCACCGAGATCACGGATTCGTGGGTGACGGCTATCGCGACGCGCATGGTGCTGAACGCAGTCTCCGCAGCTCGGCCAGAATGGCCAGTTATTGGCGAATTCGCCTATTAGCGCAAGCCGGCAGTGTTTTTACTATGCCCCACGGCGGGTGGTCTGACAATCGCGGTGGTGACGGATGCATCAGTGGCGGGTAGAGGATCAGGTGATCGTGGTCACCGGCGCCTCGATGGGCATCGGGCTGGGTACGGCCCGCTGCCTGCTGGCACGGGGCGCGCGCGTCGCGTTGCTGGCGCGCGATGCGCCACGGCTGCAGGGCGTGGTCGATGCGCTCGGCAGCGCCAACGCCCTGGCCGTGGCGGTGGATGTGTGCGACCGGGCCGCTGTCGCGGCGGCGTTCGAGCGTGTCCATGCGCATTGGGGACGGCTCGACGGCGTGGTCAACAACGTGGGGCTGAATTGCGCGCGCCGTATCGAGGTGATGCCGGAAGCCGAGGTGCGCAGGGTGCTGGAGCTCAACTTCCTCGGCACCGTGTTCGCTTGCCAGGCGGCGATTCCGTGGCTGCGCGCGAGCGGCGGCGGGCGCATCGTGAACGTCTCCTCGTCCTCGGTGCGCGACCGCAACGAGTTTGCGCATCTGGGCATGTACAGCGCCAGCAAGGCCGCGGTCGAGCAGTTCACCAGCGAACTGCGCGAGGAGCTGCGTGCCGACAACATCCTGCTGACGCTGTTCAGTTCGGGCAGCGTGTTCACCGGCAGCGTCGCGAACCTGGATCCGGTGGCAGCGCAGGAGGCCTACGCCGTGTGGCTCGAGCGCGGCAGCTATTACGGCGGCAGTACCACGCCCGAGGTGATGGGCGAGGCGATCGCGCAGTGCTTCGAGTTCCCGCCCGGCGTGGGCGCGGAGTTCATCGAGGTCAAGTCCGGGCTGCGCGAGCGCAAGCTGATGGACACGCCGTCCTCGCGCTAGCGTGCGACGGGTCGCCGACGATTTCGATCGATCAACAGCAATAACGGCAGAGGTGACGCCATGAGCAACGCAAATAGACCCTTGCGCGTGATCCAGTGGGCCACGGGCGCAATCGGCAAGTTCAACATCGTCACCTGTGCGCGCAACCCGGCTTTCGAGCTGGTCGGCTGCTGGGTGTTCAGCCCGGAGAAAGCCGGGCGCGACGCGGGCGAGATCGCCGGCATCGGACCGATCGGCGTGAAGACCACCAACAGCATCGAGGAGATCCTCGCGCTGGACGCCGACATCGTGCAGTACGCGCCGCTGCTCGCGAACGTCGACGAGATCTGCCGGCTGCTCGCGTCGGGCAAGAACGTGATCACGCCCTCGGGCTTCACCACGGTCAGCAACAAGGCCGACGCGGCGAAGCTGCAGGCGGCCTGTCGCAAGGGCGGCGTGTCCTTCCACGGTTCGGGTATCCATCCGGGCTTCTCGGGCGACCGCCTGCCGCTGATCCTCTCGGCGATGTCGCGGCGCATCGACAGGATCACGGTGCACGAAATCGTCGACATGTCGACGGTGAATGAAAGTTGGGAGATGGTCGAGATGCTCGGCTTCGACATGACGCCCGAGGCGGCGCGCTCGAATCCGCCGCCGCTGCTGGGCATCATGAGCACGATCTTCCACGAGTCGATCGCCCTGGTCGCACAGGGCCTGGGGCTCGAGATCGACGCGTACGACAAGACGCACGAGTTCGCGCTCGCGACGCGCGACATCGAGGTGCAGCTCGACCTCGGCACGAAGACCGGCGTGGTGCGCAAGGGGCACGTCGGCGGCCAGCACTTCAATTACATCGGGAAAAAGCACGGCAAGACCGTGATCGATTTCCAGACCATCTGGAAGATGGGCAATGATCTCGAGCCCAGCTGGCCCTTCGAGGAGCGCTGGGCCTACCACGTGACCATCCAGGGCGAGCCCGACCTGAAGCTCACCTTCACCTGCGGCTCGCCCGACGGCCACGACTCGGCGAAGCTCGGGCTGTTGTGCACGGCGATGAACTGCATGAACACCGCGCCGCTGGTGGTCGCGGCCGCGCCCGGCATCGTGACGCAGCTCGAGCTGCCGATGATCCGCGCGGTGAACGCGTTCAACGCCTGAGCGCGCCGGCGCATTCTGTGTGCACACTTTTTTGCAGTAACCATTCGAGGGAAAGTCATGCTGATCAAGGACAGGGTGGCGGTGATCACGGGCATCGGCCCGGGAATGGGCCGGGAAATCGCGCTGGCCTTCGCGCAGAACGGCGCGAAGCTCGCGATCGGGGCGCGCAACATCGCGTTCGTGGACAAGGTCGCGGCGCAGTGCGTTGCCGCCGGTGCCGAGGTGGTCGCGTTGCGCACCGATATCGCGGACCGTGCCTCGTGCGAGGCGATCGTGAAGGCCGCGACCGATCGCTTCGGCGGGGTGGATATCCTGGTGCAGAACGGCCACGACACCGGGGATGCCCGGCTGGTGGGCGATGCGGACCAGGCGCGCTGGCGCGCGGCGATGGACGCGAATCTCTTCGGTGCGCTGTCGCTGTTCCAGGCCTGCCTGCCCTCGATGCGCGCGCGCGGCGACGGGCGCGTGATCTTCGTGAACTCCGGCGCGGCCAACAACCGCCCGCCCGAGTATCTCGCGTCCTACGCGGCGTCCAAGGCGGCGCTCGCCTCGCTGGTGCGCTCGATCGCCATCGAGCACGGCAAGGAGGGCATCCGCTGCAATGGCGTGCACCTGGGGCCGGTGGACGGCGAGAACTTTCGGCCGTGGATCGCCGGCCTGGCCGAGCAGAAGGGGATTTCCTTCGAGAAGTGCTTCAACGACTATCTCGAGGCCGAATTCCCGCTGCGCTACGTGCCGACCGCGCGCGAATGCGCCGGCACCGTGCTCTACCTGGCCTCCGACCTCGCGCGCGTGGTCACGGGTCAGGGAATCTCGGTCAACGGCGGCCAGTGGTTCGCCACGTAGGTCGGAATTCATTCCGACTTGTGCCTGGCGTGAACGCACGTGTCGGCATGAATGCCGACCTACAGCCTGACATCTTCTTCTTTGCGGAGCCACCCCATGAAAAAACTGCGCATCGTGCAATGGTCGGCAGGCAATGTCGGCCGCCGCTCGATCATTGCAATCCACAACAACCCGTTGCTCGAACTGGTCGGCTGCCACGTGCGCGGCGCGGACAAGGCGGGCAAGGACGCCGGCGTGCTCGCGGGCATCGGCCCGATCGGTGTGATCGCGACCAGCGACGTGGAGGCGCTGCTGGCACTGCAAGCCGGACTGCGTCAGCTACAACGGCCTGTGGGCCAGCCCGGATGATTTCTGCCGCATCCTGGAGCGTGGCATCAACATCGTGACCACCTCGGCCTTCGTGACCGGCCATGCGCTGGGCGAGGCCGCGCGCAACCGCATCCTGGACGCCTGCCGCCGCGGCAACAGCTCGATCTTCGGCAGCGGCATCCACCCCGGTTTCAGCAGCCTGATCAGCCTGGTGGCCGCGGGCATCTGCGACCGCATCGAGAACATCTCGCTGCTGGAGTCGGTCGATGCCACCGGTTACGCCTCGAAGGAGACCTGGGAGAGCTGCGGCTTCGGCGCGCCGATCGGCACGCCGGGCCTGGAAGACGTGCTGCGCAAGGGCTCGGCGGTGTTCTCCGACGGCATCCACCTGGCCGGCGAAGTGCTGAAGCTGAGTTCGACGAGATCGCGTTCCGCGCCGAGTTCTCGGCCGCGGTCGAGGACTGCGACTTCGGCTTCATGCAGATCGCGAAGGGCTGTGTCGCCGGCGTGAACGCGGGCTGGCACGGCATCGTGAACGGCCGCTCCGTGGTGGAGTTGCGCTATCGCTGGAAGATGGGCGATCGCGTCGAGCCCGACTACCCGCTGCACCAGGGCTACGTGGTCAGCGTGAAGGGCCGGCCCAACGTGGACTTCACGCTGAAGCACGGCATGCCGGCCGGGGAGATCGCGCACAGCGCCGAGGAGGGCATGCAGATGAACCTGATCACCACCGCGCTGCCGGCGATCAACGCCATTCCGGCCGTTTGCGCGGCCCCCGCGGGCATCCGCACCTACGCCGACCTGCCGCTCATATCGGGCGCGGGATTCGTGGTCACCGGCTGAGGCGCAGCGCAAATGCGGCGATAATCGTCGTCCGCGGTTCCGGCGCGTACAATTGCGCCTCCGGAACCCCCGCGGAACCACGAGGTTTGCATGACGATCACCCCGCAGCTGATCCAGGACAAGATCCGGGAAATCACCTCCCCCGGCCAGTTCTTCGAGATGGAAGAGCGTGTGGTGGGCGGGCGTGCGCTGCGCGCCTACAAGCACGCCCCGGCCACGCTGGTGGACGTGCTGCAGGCAGCGCGCGGTCACGGAGACGCTGGATTTCATCGTCTACGAGGGCCGACGGCTCAGCTTCGACCGTTTCTTCGCCGAGGCGGACGCGCTGGCCGCGACGCTGCAGCGCGACCACGGCATCGGCAAGGGCGATCGCGTCGCGATCGCGATGCGCAACTGTCCCGAGTGGTCGGTGGCTTTCACCGCCGCGGCGCTCGCGGGCGCCATCGTGGTGCCGGTGAACAGCTGGGGCAAGATGGAGGAGCTGCGCTTCGCGCTGACTGATTGCGGCGCCCGCTGCCTCATCTGCGACGAGCCGCGCTACGGCTTGCTCGCCGGCGTGCACGAGGCGCTCGATATCGACGTGCTGGTGGCCGGTGCCGGCGCGGATTTCCGCCCCGGCGCGCGCGTGCACGCCTTCGAGGGCGCGCTGGCGCGCGGCCAAGGCGGGGCCTGCACGGTGCCGCCGGCCGGCCCCGAGGATCCCTGCGTGATCCTCTACACCTCGGGCAGCACCGGTTTCCCCAAGGGGGTGCTGCACCGCCACATCGCGATCACGCAGTCGCTGATGAACATGTACTTCCTCGGCTTCCTGCTGGCGCAGCTCGAGGGGCAGCGCGAGTTCCGCGGCGGCGCGACGCGCGAAACGCCGATACTGACGGTGCCGCTGTTCCACGCCACCGGCCTGCTGAGCGGGTTGATCCTGCCGCTGCAGACCGCGCAGAAGGTCGTGATGATGTACAAGTGGGACAGCGGCAAGGCGCTCGAGCTCATCGAGCGCGAGAAGGTCACCGGGTTCACCAGCGTCCCGGTGATCCTGAAGGACCTGCTGAGCCACCCGGACTTCGACCGCTACGACACGTCCTCGCTGATCCGCGTCTCCGCCGCCGGGGCGGCCACGCCGGCCGGCCTCGCCGAGCTGATGAGCGAGAAGCTCGGCAACCCCAGCCGCTCGACCGGCTACGGCATGACCGAGACCATGGCGGTCACCTCCACCATGAGCGGCGTGGTCTACGACCTGTCGCCCAAGAGCGCCGGCGTGGTCTCGCCGATCATCGACATCCGCTTCGTGGACGGCGAGGGACGCGAGCTGCCCCCCGGGCAGCAGGGCGAGATCCAGCTGCGCAGCGTGGTGTGCACGCCCGGGTACTGGGAAAAGCCCGAGGCCAACGCGCAGCTCTTCACGGAGGACGGCTGGATGCGCACCGGCGACGTGGGCCTGATCGATGGCGACGGCTTCCTGCACATCACCGGCCGCACCAAGGAACTGGTGATCCGCGGTGGCGAGAACATCTACCCCGGCGAGATCGAGGACGTGGCCTACCGTCACCCGACGGTGCAGGAGGCGGTGGTGTTCGGCGTCGACGATCCGCGCATGGGCGAGGAACTGGCGCTCGTGTGCTACCTGCGTCCCGGCTCCACGCTCGACGCCGCGACGCTGCGCGCGCACCTGGGCGAACGGCTGGCCGCCTACAAGGTGCCGAAGTACATCGCCTTCTCGAAGACGCCGCTGCCGCGCAACGCGAGCGAGAAGCTGCACAAGCTGAACGTCAAGGCCGGCTTCCTCGAAGGACAATACCCTTGGCGTAGGTCGGGCTTCAGCCCGACAAGGGTTCGGCGCATGCCGAACCCGCTGTGGACGATGCACGCTGTCGGCATGAATGCCGACCTACGCCCGACAAGGGTTCGGCCAAGCCGAACCCGCTGCGGAAGATGCACCTGTCGGCATGAATGCCGACCCACAGCGACGACCTTCCGTGGGAGAACAACGGAGATGGAATGTCTCGATGCGGTGGTGATCGGCGCCGGCGTGGTGGGGCTCGCAGTGGCGCGCGCGCTGGCGCTGGCCGGGCGCGAGGTCACGGTGCTGGAAGCGGAAGCGCGCTTCGGCATGCACGCGAGCAGCCGCAACTCCGAGGTGATCCACGCGGGCATCTACTACGCGCAGGGCAGCCTGAAGGCGCGTGCCTGCGTCGCGGGCAGGGACATGCTCTACCGCTACTGCGCCGAGCGCGGCATCGCGCACCGGCGCATCGGCAAGCTGCTGGTCGCGGCACATGCGGATGAAGTCCCCGCGCTGATGCGATACCTCGACACCGCGCGCGCCAACGGCGTCGACGACCTGCGCGTACTCCAGCGCGCCGAGTGGCGCGAGCTCGAACCCGATGTCGAGGCGGTGGCCGCGATACTGTCGCCATCGACCGGCATCGTCGACAGCCACGCGCTGATGACGAGCCTGCTGGGTGACCTGGAGCACGCGGGAGGCACGCTGGTGTGCAACAGCCCGGTCAGCGGTGGGGCGGTCTCGCGGGATGCGCGAGTGCTCGACGTCGGCGGTGCCGATCCCGTGCGCATCGCCTGCAGGCTGCTGGTGAACTGTGCCGGCCTCCGCGCGCCGCAGGTGGCGCTGGCGCTCGGTGTGCCGCCCGCCTGCGTGCCCCCGGCGCACTTCGCGCGCGGCCACTGGTTCGCGCTCCCGGGCGCCTCGCCGTTCCGCCGCCTGATCTACCCGATGCCGGAGGCGGGCGGGCTCGGCATCCACGTCACGCTGGACCTCGCGGGCCAGGCGCGCTTCGGGCCGGATGTCGAGTGGATCGATGACGTCGATTACCGCTTCGGCGCGGGACGCGAGCAGGCGTTCCGGCGCGCGATCGCGCGCTACTATCCCGGCATCGTGGCGCGCGAGATCGTGCCGGTACAGTGCGGCATCCGCGCGAAGACCGCGGGCCCCGGTGAGGTCGCACAGGATTTCCGCATAGACGGGCCCGCGCAGCACGGCATCCCGGCGCTGGTGAACCTCTTCGGTATCGAGTCGCCGGGGCTGACGGCATCTCTCGCGTTGGCCGAGCTCGTGGCCTGCCTTGTGGGTCAGGCTTCAGCCTGACTGTTCGTGCGCGTTGAATCCTGCTCCCTGCATATTTACAGTGCGGGACTTTAGAATTAACATGCTATAAAATTATAGATAAGAAAACTCCGGTTCGGCGATCGGTCGCTGCCGGAGTGCTTCAGCCGATTTCTCGCCCGGACCCATAACGACCGGCTTCGCCGGCAAGGAGATGAACCCATGCAGTCGAACAACCAACTCGCGCGGCGGACGCAACAGCAAGCAGGTTCTGCCGCCGTCCGGTTCACCCCGCGCCGCAGCCTGCTGGCACTCGGCATTGCGGCGGGCATCGCCGCCGCGGCGCAACCCGCCCTCGCGCAGCCCGCTGGCGGCGGCGAAGGGCTGGAGGAGATCGTGGTCACCGCGACGCGCCGCGAGCAGAGCATGCAGGACGTCGCCGTCTCGATCACCGCGCTGAGCGGTGAACAGCTCGAGAAGCTCAAGTTCTTCGAATTCGACGACATGGCCGCCGCGACGCCGGGGCTCTCGATGATCAGCACGGCACGCGAGCCCGGGGTGATCGCGGTGCGCGGCGTGGGTTATGCGCCCAACTCCTCGGCACCACCCGCCGTCGACGTCTACCTCAACGAGTTGCCGATCAACTCGGTCTATGCGTTCACCAGCATCTACGATATCCAGCAGATGGAACTGCTGCGCGGACCCCAGGGTACGCTGCGCGGCCGCCCCTCGCCGGCCGGTGCGGTGACCATGACGACCCGGCGGCCGGACCTCGAGGAGATGGGCGGCAGCGTCTCGGGATCCTTCTCGGACGCCGATGCGCAGAACTACCAGGGCGCCTTGAACGTTCCGATCGTGAAGGACACGCTCGCGCTGCGCGTGGCGGGAGTCAAGAACACCAACGAGGGCCCCGGGGGCGAGCTGCTCAACGGCGACGAGCCGGAGGTCGACGACGAGGGTCTGCGCGCCACCGTGCTGTTCCAGCCGACGGATGAGCTGGGATTCCTGCTCACGCACCACTACATGGATCGCGCGATCGACCAGTTCACCTTCGTCGAGGGGGGCGGCGCCGGGTACAACGGCCCGGCCATCTCGGCGGACGACCGGCGTGGCGTGGCCGACGAAATAGGCAGGCAGGACCAGAAGATCGAGATCACCTCGCTGCAGGCGAACTGGGACATCGGGGAGCACCAGCTCGTCTACATCGGCGGCTACCAGGACCTCACGAACGAGTTCACGCAGGACCTGGATGTCGCCAATGCCGTTGCCGACTACGCCTCGCTCCAGGACACGGCGACGGACTTCGAGGTCACGACGCACGAGCTGCGCTTCGAGTCCACCGGCGACGGGCGCATCGACTACAGTGCCGGGCTCTGGTACAGCGATACCGAGACCAGCACCGACGTGCACCAGGTTTCGGAGCTCACCGGCGCCTTCGGCTACCCGCCGGTGCCCCGCGGGCCGGCGGACCCGGCGTATCTGATCGGCGTCGACATCTACATCCCGACGGACGCGGAGAACACGGCGGCCTTCGGTCACCTCGAGTTCCATGTGACCGACAGGCTCGACATCGGCGTGGGGGCGCGCTACCTGGAAGAGAAATCGCAACGGTCGCAGCGACTGGACCTCGGCTCCGCGCGCATCGCCATCGATATCGGGCAGGGCGAGCCGCTGACGAGCATCCTGTGTCCGGACATCCTGAACCAGGTTTCCGGGCTCACGAACTGGACAGGACAGACCTTTGCGGGCACCTGCGACCTGGGGCTCGCACCGTCCTCGTTCAACCAGCTCGTGGAGGACGAGTGGGACACCTGGGTCTACGATGCCTCGGTCAAGTACAGCCTGAGCGACGAGACCCTGCTCTACTTCACGGTCGCACACTCCTGGCGCCCGCCCGGGGTCACCGTGGGGATCACCGCGCCGCTGCCCGACGACGTCCTGTTCGGGCCGCCCGAGGAGTCCGATGCGTTCGAGCTCGGACATGAAGTCCGAGTGGCTGGATCAGACGCCTGCGCTTCAACGCCGCGCTGTTCTACCAGGAGTTCGACGGCTTCATCGGCCGTTTCGAGGACGTGCCCTACGTCAACGACGACACGCAAACCGTCGACGAAGGCGGCTTCACCTACAACGGCGACGCGATCGCATACGGCCTCGAGGCCGACCTGTTCTGGCTGATCAGCGATGAGTGGAGCACGCAACTGTCGTTCACGACCCAGAAGGGCGAGTTCGATGACGCCAGCGTGCCGTGCCGGGATACGGATTTCGACGGCCAGCCGGACAACGGCGCCAATCCGGCCTATGCCGACTGGGGAGCATCCGGTCCGGTGGCCTTCTGCGTGAGCGACGACCCCATCTCGAACCTGCCCGAGTGGAATGCGACGCTGCAGTCCGAGTACGTGATCCCGCGCGACGCGCTGGAGTTCTACCTGCGCGGCCTGCTCAACTACCAGCCCGAGAACGACAACTTCACCACGGGTTTCGAGCGTGACTCCTTCGCGCTCATGAACCTGTATGCCGGGGTGCGCAGCAGCGACGGCCGCTGGGACATGACGCTGTGGGCGAAGAACGCGCTGGACGAGGACACGGTCCTTCAGCTCGATTCGGAAGGCGTGGTGGCCGGTTTTGCCTCGGGTTATCGCGGCGTCGCCGTGCTGCCGGAACGTGAAATCGGGCTCAGCGTGCGCTACGCCTTCGGCTCTGACTGATCCCGCGCGGCGCCAGCGGTCGCCGACCCTTTGGCGGCGACCGCTGGCCATCTTCTCCAATGTCCCGGAACGGTCAGGTCATGCCAGGGTTCGTTCGTTTGCTGCTGCCGCCGATCGTGGCAACGGCCGACCCCTACGCGCACCTGTCGGGCCCCGCGGCGGCGAAACCCGCACGCGGCGCTGCGCTGTCGCCGTAGGTCCGGATTCATCCGGACAGCGGATTCGTCCGCATGAATGCGGACCTACGAGAATGCGCCGTAGGTCCGACTTCAGTCGGACATCGAACGAACCGAGAGGGTCAGGAAGATGTCAATCGTGAAGCGTATCGCGTCCGTCACCGCGGTGCTGCTCGGGCTGCTGATCCTGCTCGCGCTCGGCGGCGTCGCCTGGTTCGTGCACAAGACGAACCAGCACCTCGAACCGCCGCCGGATCCCGCGGGCCAGCCGGGCATCGCCTCGTATCTCGTGCCCCCACCGGCGCCGCCAGCGCGCGCGCCCGAGCTGGTTTCCGGATTCAGCTGGGACGCGATCCTCACGCCGCCGAAGTCGGCGCGGCCATGGACGCGCTGGTGGTGGCCGGGTGGCGATGTCGACATCGCCACGCTCACGCGGCAGCTCGAGGAGCTCGACGCGGCCGGCTTCGGCGGCGGCGAGGTGCAGCCCTTCATCAGCGGCATGATGAACATCGAGGACCAGGCGACCTGGGAACGCGTCTACGCCTTCGACAAGCCGGCCTACTACCAGACGCTGGACCACCTGATGTCCGCCGCCACCGCGCGCGGCCTGCAACTCGACCTCACGCACTTCAGCGGCTGGCCGCCGGGTGGTCCCGAAATCAATCTCGGCGACAGCCTCACGGTGATCGCGTACGCCGAGGAGAACGTGTCGGGCGGCCGCAGCGTCAGCCTCGAGCTGCCGAAGCCGCACGCCGGGCCGAGCGAATACATCTTCACCGCGATGGAATTCGCCGGTGCCGACTTCATCAACTTCCCGGCGGAGCACGCGCGCCTGATCAGCGTCGTGGCGGCGCGAGCGCTCGCCGGCAAACATGCCTGGAGCCCCTTCGATCTCGACGACACCGTCACGCTCGATCCCGGCTCCGTGCAGGTACTGACGGAGCGCGTCGAGAACGGCGTACTCCACTGGGACGCGCCGGCCGGCGAGTGGCAGATCATCGCGAGCTACCTGCTGCCCTCGGGAGAGGTGCCGATGGGCGCGGCGCAGAAGCCGCAGGGTTTCGTCGTCGACCACCTGCGCAAGCCGCAGGTACTGGGCCACTACGAGTATGCCTACGGCCAGCGCACCGGGCTGCCGGCGCACTACGGCAAGGGCTTTCGCGGCTTCTTCAACGACAGTCTCGAATTCCGCGTCAAGCGCCTGGGCGTCGAGGACATCCTCGGCGAGTTCGCGGCGCGGCGCGGCTACGATCTGGAGCCGCTGCTGCCGGCGATCTATATCGAGGGCAAGGACAGCGTGTACTTTCGCGAGATCGTGGGCATACACGCGGCGCCCGAGTTTGCGCTGACGCCGCTCGACGAGCGCATCCGCCATGACTACCAGAAGACGCTGTCGGACCTGGTGATCGAACGCTTCGTCGAAGCCTCCGCTGCGTGGGCGGCGGAGCGCGGGCTCGTCTCGCGCGCCCAGAGCTACGGCATGGACCTCGACATACTGCGTGCGCTCGGCGCCAACACCATCCCCGAGACCGAGCAGCTCTGGGCCGGAGGCTCCGACCTCGGGCTGAAGTTTGCCTCGTCCGCCGCCGCCCTCTACGGCCGGCCGCTGGTCAGCGCCGAGTCCTTCGTGTGGATCCAGCGCGACTGGAGCACCACGGCGCGCAAGCTGAAGGCCGCCGCCGACAAGCTGCTGCTCGCCGGCGTCAACCACATCGTCTACCACGGCACGCCGTACCCGTGGGCCGGCGATGCGTCGAAGCCTTATGGAGAGGAGGGCTGGACGCCGTTCAGCTCGCCGAAGAATCCCGCGCACTTCTCGTCGATCGTGGGGGCCAACAACCCGGCGCTGTGGCCGGACGTACCGCAGATCAACCGCTACATCGCGCGCAGCCAGCACCTGCTGCGCCAGGGGCATCCGGCGATCGACGTGCTGATCTACTACCCGTTCCTCGGCTTCCACGGCGCGAACCCGGAATCCGGCGCCGCCGAGCCGCTGCTGAACGGCTCGCTGCCCGATGCCGATCCACCGGCCGATGTGCGCGAGGACCCGTTGCTCACGCAAGGCAAGAAGCTGCTGGACACGACGTTCACGCTGCCGCCGACGCCGCCGGACGAACGCGAGGAATGGGTGGAGAAGCTGCTGCCGCTGGTGCGCGAGCTCGACCGGCGCGGCATCAGCTGGGGCTGGGTAAACGATCACGCACTGCAGGGCGGCAAGATCGGCGCGCGCACGCTGAATGCCTCGGGCGGCAGCTACCAGGTGGTGCTGTTGCCGGAGGTTCCGATGATCGAGCCGCAAACGCTGCATGCGCTCGCCGGGCTCGCGCAGGCGGGTGTTGCGGTGGTTTTCGCCGGTGATCCGCCGGCGAGACAGCCGGGTTATCTGAACGCGGGGCAGGGCGACGCAGAAGTCGGACGACTCGTCGCGCGGGTCATCGCCGATGGCGCAACGCAGCTTGCGCCGGATCCGGCCGCGCTCGCCGACGCGCTGCACGCGCGGGTTGCGTCGCCGCTGCGTCATCTCACCCAGGGAACGATCCGCAGCCACCGCCGCCATCTCGAGGCTGATCAGGACATCTGGCTGTTCGCGAACCAGGAGGCAGCCCCGGCCACGCTCGAAATCGCGGTCGAGGCTGGTCAGCCGCTGTGGTGGTTCGACGCCATGAGCGGTGCGGCGTGGCCCGCGGACACGGCGGACGGCAAACTGGCGATGAGTCTGCGCGGATTCGAGAGCCGCTTCCTGGTTCGAGGTGTTCCGATGCCGTCGACGCTGCCCGTGCGCGTCGCCGACAGCGTGGCGCTCGAACACCCGCTGCGCCGCTGGCCGCTGGCGGACTGGACGTTCGTGATCGACGGCGCTGCGCCGAAGCCGATGGCGCTGAAGGACTGGCGCGAGGATCCAGCGCTCGCGCATGCACGGGGACCGGGCGTCTACGCGCACCGCTTCGCGCTGGATGCGCCGACGCCCGGCGCGCGCTACCTGCTCGATGCCGGGCTGGTGCAGGGCACTGCCATCGTCAGGGTGAACGGCCAGGAAGTCGGCCGCGCGAGCGTGCCGCCCTTCCTGCTCGACGTCACGGCGCCATTGCAGGCGGGTGACAACACGGTCGAGATCGAGGTGCTCGCGCCGCTGCGCAATTATTTCGTTGGGCGCGCGCTCGCAGGCGACCCGCACTACTCGCACATGCAGGGCTACGAGCACCAGCTGGTGGCTGCGGGGCTGATCGGCCCGGTCGGGATCGTGGAAGTTTCGCCTTAGCGAGGGCACCCGCACCCGCGCCATCCTGCTCCCGAGCCCGTCGCGCCGCCGCGGATCATCGAGAACGCCTATACCGAGGACCAGCATCGCCGTCTGCTCGGCGTCGTGCGCGCCAACGGTCCGTGGCAGCTCATCCTGGCGGAGAACTTCAAGACGCCCGAGGAGGTGATCGCCACGACGTCGGGGACGCTACCGGAAGGCGTCGAGCTCACCTGGGACATGATCCTCAACCCGGTCTTTCGCGGCTACCTGGCGCGCCAGGGCGCGTGCTTCTACCCGGAGCTCGAGGACTGCTATTACAACTCCAGGTTCCTGGCGCTGGTGCGGGGACACGCCGTTGTGGTTGCTGCTCACGATGGCGAAGTCCTGCCTGTTCTACCCGGCGCCGCGTGATCCTCCCGCGCGGGAGTTCAGCAGCACCCAGGCGTCCAGCATGGCCCGCATCCGCAACGGGCTGTAGATGTCCTCCTCGAAGCGCCACTGCCCGTTGCCGCCGTACTTGAGGCGCGTGTAGCTGCGAGTCTCCAGGCGGGTGCCGTCCCCGGGGTCGGCCATGATGTTGCGGTATTCCAGCAGCACCCAGCCACGCGCCTCGTCGATCACGTACCAGTCGATCGGGAAGTCGATCATGCGGTTGATCGGCCAGGCGTCGCAGTGCGGGTCGATCCACTGCTTGACCGCGGCGCGACCGCGGATCTCGTGTTCCCATCCGCCCGCAAAGCCGAAGCCGTGCTCGCGATACTGCACGTCCGGGGTGTAGAACTGCAGCCACTCGCTGTGGTCGCCGCTCTGGAAGGCGCGGTTGCCCGCATCCTCGAAGCGCTTCACGGTGTCCTCGATCTCGGCGCGCGACCAGCCCGGGTTCGCGTCCTGCTCCCGCACCGCCTCGTGCATCGCGCGGGCCTGCCCGGGCCGCGGCTCGGGCATCGGCAGGCCGGCCGCCTCGCAGCGTGCGCGCTCGTGACGCCAGAGCTCGATCATCGTGCGCATGCGCAGCGGGTTGTAGATATCTTCCTCGAAGCTCCACTGCATGTTGCCCGCGTACTTCAGGCGGCTGTAGTTCTTCTCTTCGAAGACCATGCCGTTGCCGGGGTCGCGCATGCGGTTGCGCCACTCGCAGATCACCCAGCCGCGCTCCTCGTCGATCACGTACCAGGGCACCGGCCAGAAGGCCATCTGGTTGTGGGGGAAGCTCGCGAAGTGGCCGTTGATCCAGGTTCGGATCGCATCGCGACCGCGGATCTCGCTGTCCCAGCCGCCGTTGAAGCCGTAGCCGAGGTCGCTGTAGAGCGCGTCCTCGGTGAAGCACTGCACCCACGGCTCCAGATCCCCCTCGATGAACACCCGGTCCGTGATGTCCATGAAACGGCGAAAGCAGGCGTCGATCTCGGCGCGGTCCCACTGACTCATCGCGGCGTCTCCCTGTTGTGCATCACTTGTTGTTGGCATGATGCCCGGATTCCGCGACACGCGCACCAGCGTGCGTGCGCAAGCCGCGCAAGCCGCGGCGGCCGCCGCTCATGGTGCCTGCGCGTGGAAGTTGAGTGGCCCGACGTGCGCCCGCATCGAGACGATGCGTCCCTGGCGGTCGAACGCCATGGTGTCCAGTGTTTCCACGCGCAGCGCCTGCCCGCCGATGTGGCAGTCGACGAGCATCGCGCAGGCTGCCTCGTGGCCGGTCACGCGTACCGCGCCTTCGGGCCTCATGCGCATGGTGCCGCCGGTGCGCTCGAATCCCTCCAGGTAGAACGCCCGCAGCGCGGCGTGTCCGCGCAGGGGCGGCGAACCAACCGGGTCTTCGAGCGTCGCATCGGGCGAAAAGAGCGCCAGGATACCGTCGACGTCGCGGGCACTGAGGCGCTCGGCATAGCGGAGCATGGTGTCGCGCATGTGCTCGTGAGAACACGATTCGGGCGCGGGCGCTGCCTGCGCGCCCGAGCGTGCCGCGTGGATGGCCTGCGCGTGCAGCTTCAGCGCACGCGCGACATCGTCGAAGGCGCGCTTGACCCAGTCGCCGGCGAAGCGCATCACGTGGATGCCGGTGTCGCCGCGGAAGACATCCGTGCTGTGGTAGCGACAGCGGCTCTCGCCGAGCGCTTCGATCACCTGGTCGCGCCGCGCCGGGTAGGGCCATTCGGCCAGCCACGGCGCTTCCCACGCCAGCAGACGATCCGGCTCGAACGCGCACAGGTACTCGACGACGGGTATCAGCGTGCCCGGATTGGCGTAGTTGACGAGTTTCATACGCACCGGATCACCGAGGCGCAGCGTCGATTCGATGCGCACGCAGTGCGGATTCCACTCGTTGTAGTTCGGCAGGTCCGTGAGCACGTCCCAGACGACGGAAGCGGGCGCCTCGATCTCGACCGTGATCGAACGGACGGTCTGCGCCTCGGGGACGGCGATGGACGAGCGATCGGGCGGCATGTCACGGCTTCCTGTGAACCGGGCGTCTCGGAACATGTTCGCTCGCGCCGGTGCATTCGACATCCTCCAAAAGGGCGAGGCGTCTCGCGCAGGCTCAGGCGCCGAGAAAGCGCTGCCGGTAGGCCGCGAAGCACTGGGTCAGCGTCTCCTCCGAGTAGCCGTAGTCCGCGGCCGCGTACTGGTGTGCCGCGCGCTTTTCGCGCCGGTTCTCTTCGAGCCATTGCGTTGCCGCCGCCTCGGTGGCCGCCGTGAAAGGCACGTCGATGCTCGCATATAGCGCGTGCAGCACCGCGAGCGGCTGGTGCACGCAGTCGCGGTAGGCCACGTCCAGGAAGCGGGCAGGGAAGCGGTCGCGAATCGTGGTGGCGCGTTCCATCGAGGCGGCGAAGCGTTCGAGGCAGTAAGCGCCCACGGCGACCGGGTCGATCTCGTCGCTTCCCATGTGATTCAGCGCCGTGATCATGCTGGCATAGGAGGGCATCGTCTGCAGCGGGTCGCGGTGCGTGAGCACGATGCGCGCGTCGGGGAAGGATTCGAGCACCACGTCGAGGTAATGCAGGTGATGGGGTGACTTCAGCAGCCAGGGCCCGGGCGCTTCCCCGGCGCGGCGCTTCTGCCACTGCAGCACGCGCAGCAGGCGCAGCAGGTAGCTGTAGCCGGGCCGGCTGTCCTGCGCGCCGAGCCAGCGCCCGAAATCCGGAATGTAGTTGAACGCCTCGGGGCTGGTGCTGAGGAAGCTGTGCTCGATCAGGCCGATCTCCTCCTCGGCGCCGGTGGCGCTCAGCGGGTGGATCGACGCCAGTTCGGGGCTCAGCTCCACCATGCGCTGCAACTCGGCCTCGACCTGCGCGATGCGGTCGTCGGCCGCGCCCGGGCGCAGCAGATCGGGGGCGACCGGATGGCGCACCTCGAAGAAGCGCGGGTACTGGAAGCGGCCGTCGCTCGCGAGCACCTTGTGCAGCATCGTGGTCCCGGTGCGCGGCAGACCCACGATGCACACGGCGACCGCGATGCGCTCGGCGTCGATCTCCGGGTGCAGGCGGTAGAGCTCTTCGACGCGCAGGCGGTTGACGAGCAGGCCGATCAGGCGCGCACGCTGCGCCTGCCGGCCGACCGCGTTCAGTCGTGCCTGCGTGTTCAGCGCGTGCGTCAGCCGCTCCAGCGGTTCGCGAAAGGCCGCGGGACCGAAATCGTCGAGTCCGGTTGCCGCACGCGCTTCCTGCAGCAGCGTCTCGGCGCGCAGCGGCCAGGCACTCATGGTGCTGCCCCGAGCTTGCGCAGTTCGGTGTGCAGCAACGGATGCTCGCGCGCGCCTATCCAGCGCCAGCACATCGTGCCGATGCGATGGCCGGCGGTGTCGATCCAGTTCGGCAGCCCGGGGTCGCGGTGCGCCACGTGGATGCGCACGCCGCCGTCCGCCTCGTAGCGCGCCGTGTGCTTGTTGATGTGGATCGTGTGATAGCGGTAATCGAGCGACTCCATCCACCAGTTGTCCAGCTGGAAGTTCCAGCTCTGGCACTGCGGAACCGACGGTGCCGTGATCACCAGCATCTCGTCGTCGGCGAGTTGCCATGCGCCGTGGAAGTAGAAGATGTTCGGGTCGCCGCCGATCGCGCGGCAATACGCCTGGTCCGCCGGCGGCAGACGGTTCAGCGCGGGCAGGAAGCTCTCCGCCCAGCGCGCGAACAGCGTGGCGCTACCCTGCACGTAGCCGCTCGCGGCTTCCAGGCCTCGCAGCAGGCGCTCGGGCGTGAGCGGCTGCGGGGTTTCCGCGGAGGCTCCGATCCGCTCGATCCGCAGTTCGGCCGCTCGCTCGGTGCGGCGGTCCTGGAAGGTCTGGCGCACGTTGATCGAGTTGGTCTCGGGGCTCATGGGCAGCCAGTTGCCAGGCTGCTCGCGCTGGCTCACGATCAGTTCGAAGCGACCGTCCGCTTCGATGCGCATCCGGCGCGCGTCGATGTAACCGGTGGTTTCCATGGTGCCGCCGCTGGCGTAGCGGTTGTTCACGCTGCCGAAGCCCAGGTAGTCCACGGTGCCACGCGAGCCCGAGATGCGGTAATCCTGCGCGGGATCGACGGCGCAGCTCTCGTAGCGGTTGTCCGGGTTGTCGGCGCCGAGCTTCAGCGTCTCGTGCGCGGGGCAGCGGAACTGCGGAAACAGCGGGTCGCCGAATTCCAGCGACGCCTCGAGTCCGCCGCGCAGCAAGCGGCTGAGGTAGCGGTAG
The DNA here is from genome assembly GCA_963819895.1 of uncultured Gammaproteobacteria bacterium. Classification (GTDB taxonomy): domain Bacteria; phylum Pseudomonadota; class Gammaproteobacteria; order Pseudomonadales; family UBA5518; genus UBA5518. Next base: position 21,298 of record CAWFXU010000027.1, on the reverse strand, counting down.
CCTTCCGCAACGCTCAGCGTGTCGCGCGGCGCCGTGGTGCCGAGCACGATCGCACCGGCATCTTTCAGTCGGTCGCAGAATTCACTCCAGGCCGAGCCGTCCAGCACCCTGCGTTGCGCATCGTTCATCGCTCGCTCCTCGCGCCCTGCGACCTCCGGCGCACGAGTGTGGCACCGGCGTGCGCTGCGCAACCTCATCCGAACGGGCGAGGTCCGAGGCATCGCCCGCGCGGCGTGCGAAGCGCATCTTCCCGCGGGCGGGGGCGTCGTGCGCCGCGCGGGCAGCCCGGCACGGTCGTCAGTTACGGCTCCATGGTCGAACGCTCGCTCGCCGTCGCGACGTTGGCGGACTCGCCGCGGTAGTCGTCCTCACGCAGTGGGGCGGCGGCCGGAGCCATGAGGACGCTCTATACTCCATGCTGCCGTGCCAGGGGTGGTGCGTAGCCTCACCCGATCGTATGAAGCCGCCGGGAACTGGCACGCGCACCATCGGCCCCGGCTATCGTCCAATAACATCACATAGGGGATTCGCATGAACCGCAAGCCTTTACGTATCCGGTCCGCCCTGGTGCTCGCGATTGCCGCGGCCGCAGGCGCGGGCCACGCCACGGCCCAGTCCGACCGGCTGGCCCTGGAGGAGATCGTCGTCACCGCCCAGAAACGCGAGCAAAGCCTGCAGAACGTGCCGATTTCGGTGGTGGTCGAGACCGCCGCCACCCTCGAGAAAAAGGGCATTGCCGAACTGGCCGGGCTGGCCGTGCGCACGCCCAACCTGTTCATAGAGGATGGCGGTGCCACCGCGAATATCGCGATGCGCGGCCTCGGCAGCCCCGGCATCGAGTCGATCGAGCCCTCGGTAGGCCTGTACATCGACAACATCTCCTTCGCGCGTCCCCGCGGCGTCACGCAGAACCCCTTCTACGATATGGAGCGCATCGAGGTGCTGCGCGGCCCGCAGGGTACGCTGTGGGGCCGCAACACCATTGCCGGTGCCATCAACATGCTCACGGCGCGCCCGAGCGAGGAACTGTCCGGCTACGTGAGCGGCGAAGCCGGCAACTACGACGCCTACCAGGTCGAGGGCGCGGTATCCGGTCCGATCGTCGACACCCTGAGCGGGCGCCTCTCGCTCTACACGGCCGAGCGCGACGGCTACCTCGAGAACGACGGCATAGGACCCGATGGCGGCGGCATCGACAGCGATGCCTACCGCGTGCAGCTGCAGTGGCAGCCCAACGACGGCTTCCGCGCCAACCTGAAGTGGGAGCAGATCGACCACTCGACCGAAGGCCACACGATCCAGCTCGTCGGGCGCGGCCCCGATCCCTTCGTGCCCGGCGTGCCCAACATCATGAACGGCCTCTACGAGGCGGCGGGCGAGGATTTCGACGTCGACGACACGCAGACAGTCAACGGCACGGGCGACTTCGGCTTCGTGGCCGACAACCCGCGCCAGCAGAACAAGACCGACCTCGGTTCGCTGGTGCTGGCCTGGGATTTCAACGGTTACACCCTGACGGCGCAGACCGGCTACGCCGACTGGGAAGCCCAGCGCGTGATGGAATTCTCCGGCGGCGCGATCAACATCATCGGCCTGCGCGGCGAAAAAGGCGACACCGGCGAGTTCTGGAGCCAGGAGTTGCGCCTGCAGTCGCCGGTGGAAGACACGTTCCACTGGGTGGCGGGCGTGTACTACGACGACCTGGAGATGGTGCAGACCCCGTGGGACGACGGCGGCGGCGCGATCATCAACGTGCCTTCCGAGGGCATCGGCCTGCTGGCGCGCAACGGCGACATCGAGAAGGTCGAGTCCTACTCCGGCTACTTCGAGGGCACCTACAACATCAATGCGCAGTGGACGGCCACGGCCGGTCTGCGCGTCGGCAAGGAAGACAAGGACTTCGAGGACTACGTGGGTCTCGAACTCGTCTTCGGCGGGGACTTCGACGACCCCAGCGGCGTCTACACCGAGGACGGCGGCACGATCTTCTACGGCCAGCAGATCATCCAGCCGCTGGAGCGCGACGACGACTACTCGACGTGGTCGGCCAAGCTGCAGTACGAGATGAACGACGACACGATGCTGTACGTGACCGCCGCGACCGGCTACAAGTCGGGCGGCTTCAACAACGCGGGCAACACCCTGATCATCGCGGACAAGGTGGTCGAGGAGGAGGACTCGATCTCCTTCGAGGCCGGCGCCAAGATGGACCTCGCCGACGGCCGGGGGCGCCTCAACCTCGCGATCTTCCACACCACGTTCGACGACCTGCAGGTCGCGCGATCGGACACCACGGGCGTCATCGTGACCACCAACGCCGCCGAGGCCGTCACCAAGGGCATCGAGCTCGACGGCGCGTGGCGCCTGACGGATATGCTCACGCTGGGCGGCAGCATCGCCTGGCTGAACGCCGAGTACGAGGACTTCGAGAACGCGCCCTGCGGACCTTTCCTGCGCGCTGCCGATCCGGCGGGTTGCGTGGACGGCCAGGATCTGGGCGGCGAGACGCTGCAGCGCGCGCCGGACTATTCCGGCACGCTCTACCTCGAGTTCACGCACGAAGTCGGCGGCGGTTGGGACATGGACGCCTACACCGGCTACACCTTCCGTGACGAATCCACCACGGTGATCTCCAACGAGTTCGGCGCCGACAGCCTCGAGCTGCTGGACGCGCGGCTCTCGTTCAGCCACCAGGACAGCGGCTGGATGGTGGCGCTCAAGGGCAACAACCTGACCGACGAGCGCAAGCTGATCCTGCGCCAGGACAACGATCTCCTGCAGGGCGGCCAGTTCGGGGCAATCAACATGCCGCGCACCTACGCGCTGCAGGTGCGCAAGAACTTCTGATTCGCGCAGGGGCTCCCGGCGGGCGAGGCCTGGCCGGGAGCCCGGATTGGCGCGACCGGGCGTTGTGCCTATGATGGCGCCGATAGATGTCGGGAGACGCTGGCATGGGCAAGGTCGAAGAAATCAAGCAAGCGGCAACTGCCGCGCCGGATGCGCGCGCGGCGGAGTCCGAAGCGGCGCGGCTGGAGGCATTGCGGCAGCAGGAGGCGCGCTGGCAGTCCGAGGCGCGCGGCCCCCTCGTCGCCGCCCAGGGCGAGCGCAAGGAATCCTTCCGCACCCAGACCATGGACTGGGAGATCAAGCCGCTGTACACGCCGCTCGATCTGGCGCAGTGCGGTTTCGATTACGCAACGGATGCGGGCTTTCCCGGCGAGTACCCGTTCACGCGCGGCGTGGATGCCAACGGCAACCGCTCGCGGCTGTGGACCATGGCGCAGGTCACCGGCTTCGGCAAGGGCATGGCGTGGGCGAAGCGCGCGCGCTACATGCTCGACCAGGGCCTGCAGGGGCTGATCCTCGAGTACGACCTGCCGACCACCAACGGCTACGACAGCGACAACCCGCTGGTTGCCGGCGAGGTGGGCCGCGCCGGCATGGCGCTCGACAGCCTCGAGGATCTCGAGGAAGCCTTCGACCTGCCCTTCGACAAGCTGAAGTACCTGATGAGCGTGTGCAACGCGCCGCAGCCGGTGAACCTCGCGATGATCATCGCGGCGCTGGAGAAGAAGGGCGTCGATCCGCACCAGCTGGCGCTGCACATCGTCAACGGCATCCTGATCGAGTACACCTGCGTCGGACGCTACATCTACCCGCCCGAGCACGGCCTGCGCATCGCCACCGACTGCTTCGAGTACATCGTGCGCCACCACCCGCACTGGCAGCCGATCTCGATCATCGCCGCGCAGCTGCAGCCGGCGCGCGCGAACGTGGTGCAGGAGCTCGCGTTCTCGGTCACGATCGCGATGGCCTACATCGACGCGATGCTCGCGCGCGGCTTCGACATCGACACCGTGGCGCCGTACTTCCACTTCGTGATCAACGTCGACATGGATTTCTTCGAGGGCATCTGCAAGCTGCGCGCCTTCCGCAAGGTGTGGGCGCGGCTGATGAAGGAACGCTACGGCGCGACGCGCCCGGAGGCGATGAAGCTGCGCGTGATGACATCGCCGAGCACCAGCTCGCTCACGCTGCAGCAGCCGCTGAACAACATCGGGCGGCTCGCGATCATGGCAACTGCCTGCGCGCTCGCCGGTGCCGGCGAGACCATGACCACGCCGCTGCACGACGAGGCGCACGCGCTGCCGGCGGAGGACGCGATCCGCGTGGGTGCCGCGATCCAGCACCTGGTCGCGCACGAGACCGGCGTGGCCGACACCATCGACCCGCTGGCGGGCTCGTACTACGTCGAGTCGCTGACCAAGCGCATCGAGGACGAATCCTTCGCCGAGATCGAGCGGATCATGGCCATGGGCGGTGCACTGAAAGCCATCGAGCAGGGCTATTTCCAGCGCGAACTGGGCAACGAGCAGTACCGGCGCCAGCGCGAGATGGAGCAGGGCCGGCGCAAGCTGGTCGGCGTGAACCACCTGGTGGTACCGGAGCCCAGGCGCGAGATGGAGATCTGGCGCCTCGACGACGAGATGGAAACCCAGCAGGTGCAGAAGCTGAAGGATCTGCGCGCGCGGCGCGACAACGCCGCGGTGCAGGCGGCGCTGGCGAAAGTGCGCGAGGCCGCGCGCGCGGCACCAACCTGGTCGAGCCCTGCCTGGCGGCGGTGAAGGTCTACGCCACGCACGGCGAGCTGTGCGACGCGATGCGCGATGTCTTCGGCGTGCACCACGCCGACAGCCAGACGGCGGGGGTGTGAGCATGGCGCAGCCTCCGATCCGCGTGCTGCTGGCCAAGCTCGGCCTCGACACCCACACCGTGGGCGTCACCGTGATCGCGCACGCGCTGCGCGACGCCGGGATGGAGGTGATCTTCACCGGCCTGAAGCAGACGCCCGAGATGGTCGCCAACACCGCGATCCAGGAGGACGTCGACGTGGTCGGCGTCTCCTCGCTGTCCGCCGGGCACATGCGCAACATACCGCTGCTGGCCGAGCTGCTGCGCGCGAAGGGCGGCGGCGACAAGCTGCTGATCGTGGGCGGCGTGATTCCCGAGGAGGACCAGGCGGTGCTGCGCGCGGCCGGTGTGGCGCGCATCTTCACCATGGGCACCGACACGCGCGAGATCGTCGCCTGGCTGAACGAGTGGCGCGCGGCGCGCGACGCCGCCGAGGCTTCCTGAGCGTGGACGTGGTCGCCGGCGTGCGGGCCGGCCAGGTGGCCGCCGGCGCGCGGCTGATCCGCTGGCTCGACGACGGTGACCCGCGCGGGCGCGTGGCGCTCGGACAGATCTACCCGCACACCGGGCGCGCGCACCTCGTCGGCGTCACCGGTCCGGGCGGTGTCGGCAAGTCCACGCTGGTCGACATGCTGATCACCGAGCAGCGCCGGCGCGGGCGGCGCGTCGGCGTGGTCGCGGTCGATCCCTCGAGCCCCTTCACCGGCGGCGCCATCCTCGGCGATCGCGTGCGCATGCAGCGCCACGCCGCGGACGAGGGCGTGTTCATCCGCTCGATGGGCACGCGCGGGCAGCTGGGCGGGCTGGCGCGTGCCAGCTACGACGCGATGCTGGTGCTGGACGCGATGGGCTACGAGGTGATCTTCGTCGAGACCGTGGGCGTGGGGCAGGACGAGATCGAGATCGTCGCGCTGGCGCATTCGACGATCATCGTCGCCGCGCCGGGACTGGGCGACGAGATCCAGGCGATCAAGGCCGGCCTGATGGAGGCGGGCGACCTGTTCGTGCTGAACAAGGCCGATCGCGATGGCGCGCTGCAGACGCTGCGCCAGCTCGAGATGTCGTTGCACCTGCGCGAGCAGGCGGCTGCCGCGGATGCGTGGAAACCACCGGTGCTGCAGGCCGTTGCCGCGCGCGGCGAGGGCGGCGCGGAGATCGTCGACGTGCTCGACCGCCATGCGCAATTCCTGCGCGCCAGCGGCGAATTCGAGGCGCAGCGCGCGCGCCGCGCGCACGAGGTGTTCGTGAAGCTGCTGCGCGATGCGGCGGCGACGAAGATACTGGAGGCCGCGCTCGCGCGTCCGGACGCGGCCGCGGTGCTGGCCGACGTCGCCGCCTGCCGCCTCGATCCGCACGCCGCCGCCGACCTGCTGGTCGGGCGGATTCACTTGTAGGTCGGGCTTCAGCCCGACACGCGTCCCGTAGGTCGGGCTTCAGCCCGACATGCCAGACAAAACGCAGGTGTCAGGATGAATGCCAACGGGACCAACATCCAACCGGAAATCCGATCATGAGCACGATCGACGAATCCACCCTGCTGGCCTACCTCCGCTGCCACTACCGCGTGCTCGGGGAGTTGCCTTTCACGCTGAGGATCGGCGAGCAGAGCGCGGCGCTGCTCGCGCTGTACGAACGCCTGGATTGCAATTGCGCGGCATTCCTCACCGCGTGGAATCCGCGGGGCAAATTGCTCGACGACGAGGCGAACCATGGCACACAGACGACGCTGATGCGCGACATCGCCGCCCGCGGCCACGCGGGTATTGCCGGCGTCGGCGAGGATCCCGATGGGGATTGGCGCGGCGAGGACAGCGTGCTCGTCCCGGGCATGGACCTGGCTACGGCCATGGCGATCGGGGATGCATACGGGCAGAACGCGCTGGTCTGGGCCGGATCCGATGCGCGGCCACAACTGATCCTGCTGCGTTGACCGGACGGGGATACGCCCGGCCCGTATTCGTCCGCGCACGACGCAGGTCCGCATTCACAAGGAATCTATGGCTCATTCTCGTTCAGGAAGCGATCGACCGCGTCGCGCAGCAGCTTTCCCAGCTCATCGGTGCGCTTTTCGACGCGCGAAATCGGTGCCCCCACAACGATCGCGTTGCGACGATTGCGAAACGGAAACGGAACGCCAATGCCCGCCAGGCCATCGGCATATACACCGAAATTGACCGACCAGCCGACTTTCAGGCTTTTCTGGATTTCGCGTTCGACCGACTCCGGTGTCGGAAAAACCGCGCTTTCGTAACGCTCATAGGCGATGCGATCGAGCGTGTTCGCGCGCTCGGCGGGTGAATACAACGACAGGATCGCCCGCCCCGCCGCCGTCAGATGGATGGGCATCCGTTGCCCGACGTTGGCCGTGTAACGGATGACAGCCTGCGGTTCGACCACGTCGAGCAACACGACATTGGCTCCTTCCGCCGCCGCCAGGCTCAGGGTTTCCCCGGTCTGGTTCATCAATTCGACCAGCAGCCTGTGCACGGACTCGGGCAGCGGTTGCGATTCCGAAAGATCCCGCGCCAATTCCATCCATCGGGTGGTGGGGTAATAACCGCCACGCGCCACCGGCTGATACAGGTAACCGCATTCCACCATCGTCTCGACGATGTTGAACGCGCTGGAGCGCGGCCAGGACATTGCGTCGACGATCTCGCGCACCGAAAGCGGCTTCCTGGCACGGACGAAATAATCCATGAGCGCGAAAAGATTTGAAATCTGTTTGACATGCATGACGGTCTGGCCGATTATATCCAACACATTGGTTTTAAATGTCCAACATACTGGACTTGATGTCAAGTCACAGAATCGTCCAAATGCACGATTCGCGAATCGAAACGCGTGAGCAGGAGATACGGATATGGCCATGGGCAAGGTGTTGGACCCGACAGCGGCACGCACCGACGATATCGCCTCACCCGGTCCCGCTGCGGGTCCGCTGGCAGGCAGGATTGTCGGTTTCCGCCTCGACGAGATTTGGCGCGCCTGGGACTGGATCTCGGAAATCTGGGGCGAGGAGTTTCGCAAAGCCGGGGCGACGGTGAAGTACTGGCGCTCGCATCAGGGCCGTACCGGCGCCGAAGGCGAGCGCGTGGCGAAGGAGTTGGACGAGTTCCTGAATTCGATCGACATCGCGGTAGTGGGACTCGGCAATTGTGGCTCCTGCACCGGCTGGACCATTCGCGATGCGCTGGCGGCCGCTGACCGAGGCCTGCCGACCACGGCAATCTGCACCGAAGTGTTCGAGGAACTGGGCCGCAATCTGGCGCGCCGTGGCGGGCGCTCCGGGCTGCGCATCCACATCCTGCCCTACCCGCTGAACGAAAAATTGAAGGAAGACGTCGATCCAGTGGCATACGAGCATCTCGAGCCCGTGCTGAAAGCCATGGGTGCCGAGTTGACCGCTGTCCTGGAGGCTGCAGGATGAACCGGTCCATCCAGTCCAGCGCGGGCGCACAGCTGCCGGAAAAAGTGGTCAACCTCCGCGATTGCGGCCCGGAGGGTTGCGACATCGACTGGCTCTCGAGCCAACGTCGTGAAGCCGAAATCGACGACGTCATGGCGTTCACGCAGTTCGCGCTGGACGAGGGCTGGGGCGACGGGCTGCCGCTGATTCCGCCGACGGAAGCGCGTGTGCGCAGGTTTCTCGGGCAGAACAACCGCTATCCCGACGAAGTGATTTGCCAGCTGCCGCCGTCGGACGCGGAATGCACCGTGGAAAAAATTGCGATCAATGCCGTGATGGCGGGTGCACCGGCGCAATCCCTGCCGCTGATCATCGCCGCCCTCGAAGCGATGGCCGACCCCGACTTCGAACTGTTCGGCCTGAACGCGACGACGGCGCCCGTCATACCCCTGACACTGGTCAACGGCCCCATCCGCAACACGCTGAATATTCCGTACAGGCACGGCTGTCTCGGCGGCGCGCCTTCCACCTCGGTCGCCGCGGGTCGGGCTATTCGACTGATCATCAAGAACATCGCCGGCCAGGAAGTCAACGTAACCTGTCAGACGACCTTCGGCTCACCCGGGCGTGTCGCGGGCATCGTGTTCGGCGAATGGGAAGAGCGCTCGCCGTGGGCACCCTTCGCGGAGCGTCGCGGAGTCAAGGGTGATGCGGTATCGGTGTACGGCACCATGGGCACCCAGAACATCCTCGACACGACCTCGCAAAAGGGCCCCGAGTTCCTCGAAATGATCGGCAAATCGCTGGCCTACCCGGGCGCCAACGGTTTCTCGCCGGCGATGCCATACGCGGAGATGATGGTCGCGATCAATCCGGTATGGGCGCAAATCATCCACCGCGATGTGCCCGGGCTGGAGGATGTGCAGGAGCTCATCTGGAAGCATGCCAGCATCGACGCCAACCACCTGACCACGAAACACCGCGAACAACTGGAGAACCAGAACCGCGTCATCGGGGGGCGGGTCTATGTGTCCGTGGAGCCGAAGGACGTGCTCGTCGTCTGCTGCGGTGGCACCGGCGGGCTGCACGCGACCGGCTTCCACAGCTTCGGGAGCTGCCTGACACAAACGCGCGCCATCGTGCCGGGGCCGGAGCACCACTGCTGATGGTGTCCGTGTTCATTTACGAGCGTGTCCTGCAGCTCATGGAAGCGGAAGGCATCAGGACGCTGTTCGGAATTCCGGACCCCAGTTTTTTCCACATGTTCGTCACGGCGGAAAAACGCGGCTGGCAGGTCATCGCACCGCACCATGAACAGGCCGGCGCCTTCATGGCCGAAGGCATGTGGCGCATGAGCGGCAAACCGGGCGTGGTGGTCGGCAACCAGGGGCCCGGGGTGGCGAATCTGGTTCCCGCCGCGATCAATGCGGCCAAGGAAAACGCACCGGTTATTTTCATCGGCGGACAGCGCGCCCAGATCGCCGCCCAGCGTGTGCGCCGCGGCCGCATCCAGTACACCCAGCAGTACCGCTACTTCGAAGAAGCCGTGAAGTACGTTGGTGTCATCCAGTATCCGGAACAGACGGACGAAATCATCCACGAAGCGTTCCGCCGCGCGCTGTCGGGAACGCCGGGGCCGGTGTATATCGAAATCCCGATGAACGCGATGCAGGCGCAGCTGGAACTTCCACCCCCGCCGGCGCCCGCTACCTACCGCTTGCTGCATCAGCCGGCCAACGCCCGGGCCATCGATGCGGCCGTTGCCCTGGTTCGCCAGTCACGTATGCCGATCCTGCTCGTCGGGCAAGGCGCGTTCACCTCGCGTGCCCACGACGCGCTGGCATCGCTGGCGAATATCCTGCAGTGCCCGGTAATCCATACGTATCCGGTGAGCTCGTTCCTGGAAGGCGCGGAGGATCGCACCTTTCCGTGCGGTTTCTCCCCCGCCGGCGCCGCTGCCGTCGCCAATGCCGACCTCGTCATCGCCATCGGCACCGAAATCGGCGAGCCGGTTCAGCACGGCGTCGGCGGCCATTGGGCCAGGGGCAATATCGATCGCAAATGGATATACATCGAGCGCGATCCGCTGGCCGTCGGCGTCAACCGCCATATCGACGTGCCGTTGATCGGCGATCTGCGCGATGTGGTTCCGCAACTGGTGGAGGCACTCGGGAGCGAGCCCCGTACCCGGTCTGTCGAAGTCGATCACTGGATACGGATGCACGCCGACTACAGGGCGAGCTTCGTGGCATCCGCGCCGTCCGGGCAGCCGCTCATCCATCCGGGTCGCCTGATGATCGAAGCCACGAAAGCCATTCCGCCCGATGCGGTCTTCGTGCGCGACGGTGGCGCCACCAGCATTTACACGTGGACCTACGCGCAGATCAGACCGCGCGATTCGATCTGGAACCAGAACTTCGGCCACCTGGGTACAGGCCTGCCCTACGCCATCGGCGCCCAACTCGTGGTCGGCAACAGCCGTCGCGTGGTGCTGGTCTCGGGCGACTCCGCATTCCTCTTCCATACCTCCGAACTGGAAACGGCCGTACGCAAGAATCTGCCCGTGATCTGCATCGTGGCCTGCGACTACGCCTGGGGCGTGGAAGTGCGCGGCTACAGAGGCATGTTGGGCCCGGAGTCTCCGGAGACCGAAGCGCATTGGGGCCGGCAGGTCCGGCTGGACAAGGTTGCCGAAGGCTATGGCGCGCACGGCGAATATGTCGAGCGCGAGGAAGACATCGCGCCGGCCATCGCGAGGGCGCTCGCCAGCGGCAAGCCCGCCGTCGTCCAGGTGCGGATCGATCCCGTCGCGAATGCGCGCGATGTGCCGGGACACGAGGAGTACTCGACCTGGTACACCGATTTTCTCAACCCTGTGCAACGTGAGGGGGTAACATCATGACCGATATCGAAATCGAGCCTGTCACAGCCGAACTCGGCGTCTACGTGAGAACGAGCGCGGACCATCTGCTCGATGAGGGCGTTGCGGAACAATGCCTGGCGCTGCTGAACAAGCACGGCGTACTGGTGTTTGCGCAGATCTGCGCCAGCGATGAAGTCCAGGTCGAATTCAGCAGTCGCATGGGAAAGATGCAGGGCTCCATACTGGAGTCCAGGACCGACAGCAATGCCGAGAGGATGGGCATATATCCGGTGACGCTGGATCCGTCTCGCGCCAAGTACCTCGACTACATCCACTCCAACGAACACTGGCATATGGACGGGACGAAATACGCAATCCCGCCGAAGGCCACCAACCTGAAATGTGAAGTGCCGCCCAGCAGCGGCGGCGATACGGAATTCGCGAATCTGTTTGCCGCCTACGACGACCTTCCCGAGGACAGGAAAAGGCAGCTGGAGAACCTGCGCGTCGTCCACAGCGCGGCAGCGGCAACCTCCAGGTATTTCACGAACCCGACCGAAGAGGATTTTCAGCGCTGGCAGAAGGATGGACCTCCCACCGAACAACCGTTGGTGTGGAAGCAGTCGGACGGTCGCAAATCGCTGGTCATCGGTTCGACGGCCGATTACATCGTCGGCATGGACAAGGAGCAAGGGCGAGCCCTGCTCGATGAATTGCTCGCCTGGTGCACGCAGCCGAAATATTGCTACCGCCACAAGTGGACGAAAGGCGACATGGTGATCTTCAACAATTGCGGTCTGCTGCACCGCGCTCATCACTACACCGTGGACTCGGGCCGCCTGATGCACCGAACGACGATCATGGGAACCGAAGCATTCGCCTGATTCCTGTTGAATCCGAACGAGAAATGATCATGACGAACAGAATCGACAATCGAGCAGCCATTGTCACCGGCGGAGCAGCAGGCATCGGTGCCGCTATCAGCCGCTTTCTCGCGCGCGATGGTGCGGATGTGGCGATATGGGACCGCAATATCGACGATGCGCAGTCTCTCGTCGATGAGATCAGGGCGATGGGGCGCAGTGCCATCGCCTGCAAGGTCGATATCTCCCGGCGCAGCGAAATCGAAGCGGCCGTGCAATCGGTGCGCCAAGCGCTGGGGCCGGTTGGCATCCTGGTGAACAATGCCGGTATTTCACCGGAAAGGGATTTCGTGGATATCACCGAAGAAGAGTGGGACACGGTGATGAACGTCAATCTCAAAGGCACGTTCTTTTGCACCCAGGCCGTGATCGGCGACATGATCAACGCGAAATGGGGGCGCATCATCAACATTTCGTCATCGAGCGCGCAATCCGGTGCCAGGCGCATGGTGCACTACGCAGCGACCAAGGGCGGCGTGATTGCATTTACCAAGTCGCTGGCACAGGAAGTTGGTGCCTTCGGTATCACGGTGAACAACGTGCCGCCCAGTTTTGTCTACACCGCAGGTCTGCAGTCGGTGGAGGATCGCTTTCCGGACGGGCTGGAAGGCTACATGAAAAGAACCATTCCCGTGCAACGTATCGGTCAACCGGACGATATCGCCAATGCCGTCGCGTTCCTGGCCTCGGAAGCCTCGGGCTACATCACCGGCCTGACGCTGAGCGTCAACGGCGGGCGCTACATGGCGTAGCCCGCAGCACGCTGGCGCCGCGCATGCCTGGCAGCCTGTCGGACTTGGGCCTGTCCTACTGCGGCGGCGGGTAATCGGTCCATTTTTGCGCGAATTTTCGTTACATGGCACCCACCATGCTCCTCAAATTCGCGCAAAACTGTCCTCGATTCCCCACTCGCCTCGCTACGGACGCCCAAGTCCGACAGGCTGCTAGACCGGCCAGGAATTGCTGACGTTCTCGAACACCGCCTTCTCCACGCGAGAGTGCATGCGCCATCCGGCCGGCGTGCGCACGTAGCGGGTGTGGTAGTGCCCACCGGTGTTGCCCTGGCGGACATGGCCGTCGTCACTCCGCATCACGTGGCGAAACTCGAAGAAGATGATCGACGAGGCCTCGTCGCCGTGCATCTCGAGCTGCGGCGGATGCATGTAGTGCAGGCCACTCCACTGCCTGGCGATCTGCTCGCAGAAGCCGCGCAGCTCCGCGTGTCCGGTGACGCGCAGGTACGGCATGCTGCCGGTGGCGATCATCTCGAACCAGCCGTCCGCGGTGAACAGTTCCGCCCATTCCTGCGCGCGGCCGAAATCCCATGCCACGGCGTAGGCGGCCTCGAGGTCGAGGATCGCGAGGCGGTCCTCGACGGCGCGCAGGCGTCGTTCCATGTCGTTCATGCCGGACGCCTCGCGAAGGCCACGCGCATTTCCTTGTACCCCTCCATGAAGATCGAGCGTGCGTGGCGCGGCGCCGCGAGCAGGCGGAAGTCCGTCATGCGGCCCACGATCTCTTCCAGCATCACCTCGAGGTTGAGCCGCGCCTGGTGCACGCCCACGCAGTAGTGCGGTCCCTGGCCGAACGTGCGGTAGTTCTTGCGCGTGTTGTTGATCGGGCGCGTGATGTCGAACGCATCCGGGTCAGGGAACAGGGCCGGGTCGCGGTTCGGCGCGCCCAGGATGCACACCAGCTTGTCGCCCTTCCTGATCTGCTGGCCGAGGTACTCCATGTCGCGCGTGGCGGTGCGGCGCAGGTAGACCACGGTGTTCTGGTGGCGCAGGAATTCCTCCACCGCGCAGGGCACGAGGCCGGGATCCTGTTCGAGCATGCGGTACTGCTCCGGGTGCAGGATCAGCTGGTGCAGGCCGAGCGCGAGCGTGTTGCGCGTGGTCTCCAGGCCGCCGACGAGCAGGTTGTTGAAGAAGCGGCCGAATTCGCGGTCGTCGAGGGCGCGTCCGTCGATCGTGGTGTTGATCACGTCCATCGTCATGCTGTCGCGCGGCCTGGCGCGGTGGTCGGCGGCCAGCCGCGTGCCGAACGCGATCAGGTCCATCGAGGCCTGCCAGCCGAGCGCGCGGTTCTCGGCGAATTCCGGGTCGTCGGCGAGCGACAGCGTGTTCACGAGGTTCACGACGCAGGCGAAGTCCTCGTCGCGCACGCCGAGCAGCGCGAACATCACGCGCATCGGCATCTGCATCGCGATCTCGGTCACGAACTCGCACTCGCCGCGATCGATCACGCGGTCGACGGTTTCCTGCGCGATGCGGCGCATCAGCGGCTTGCGTGCCTCGAGCTGTTTCAGGCGGAACGCGTAGTCCACCAGCGAGCGGTACTTGCGGTGCCCGGGCGGATCCATGAACGTCAGGCTCTGCTGCTGCTCGGCGAGTATCTCCGGCGGCATGTCGTCGAGGATCGGGCTGTAGTTGTTCGTGAACAGCTCCGGCGTCTTCAGCACGTGGTCGATGTCGTCCTGGCGGAACAGCAGCCAGTGGCCCCCGCTGTAGTCGTCGGTCTCCCACAGGATGCGGTGCTCGTCGCGCAGGCGGTTGATGAGCTGGCGCGGCGTGCCATGGCTGAAGCGCTCGAAGTCCAGCAGCGTGTGCATCGGGCATTGGTTCATTGTCCTGCGTCTCCGTGCCGTGTGTTTCCGCCGCCGGGCGCGGCGGTTTCCGTCGTGGCGCCGATGCTACGGCCCGCGCACCTCGAACCACAAGCGCCGCTATCGTGGGTCCGGCGTAGGTCCGCATTCATGCGGACAATTGTCCGGATGAATCCGAACCCACGCCGAACCCACGCCGGACCCGCAGGAGGCGAACGCGCAGTTGGTAAGGCGACATCTTCGGCACGCCTGTCGCGCGTGCTTGTGCAGCGCTGCGCGAAGTGCGTAAAGGCATTTATTTTGCCGCGCTGGCTGGCGTAATCTCCACGGCACAGCGCCGCGCGCGCCGACTCCATAAAACGCATACGAGGAGCGAATGTCCATGGCAGCGATGAATCCGATCCTGGCAACGATTGAAAAGTCCGGGCGAGCGGCGCAGGACAACACGCTGCCGCCGCGCCTCATCTCGGCCGACTCGCACGTGACCGAGCCGCCGCACTGCTACATCGACCGCATCGATCCGGCCTTTCGCGAACGCGCGCCGAAAGTGGTGCGCGACAGCGACGGCGGCGACGTGTTCGTGATCGACGGCATGGCGTCTGCGGTGCCGCTCGGCATCGTGGCGGCGGCGGGCAAGGATCCGCGCGACATCAAGAAAGGCGAGTGCCGCGTCGAGGACCTGCACCGCGGCGGCTGGGACGGCAAGGCGCGCCTCGCCGACCAGGATCGCGACGGCATCGCGGCCGAGATCATCTATCCCTCGGTCGGCATGGTGATCTGCAACCACCCGGATCCCGACTACAAGCACGCCTGCATGTGGGCCTACAACCGCTGGCTGCAGGAGGAGTTCTGCGCCGCGGCGCCCGATCGCCTGTTCGGCATGGGCCAGACCGCGGTGCGCTCGGTCGCGGAGGCGATCGAGGAATTGCGCACCTTCAAGGACATGGGCTTCAGGGGCGTGATGATGCCGGGCAACCCCGCCACCGCCGAGGACTACGACCACCCGAGTTTCGATCCGCTGTGGCGCGCCGCGGTGGAACTGGAGCTGCCGCTCGGCTTCCACATCCTCACCAGCCGCGGCGACGGCACCAACGCGATCGCCGCCAGCGGCCAGCGCCAGGGCGCGCATCGCGGCCCGCCGCAGAACGCCTCGCAGATGCTGCTGAAATCGATCCAGGACATCATCGGCACGTTCATCTGGGGCCGCGTGTTCGAGCGCCACCCGGCGCTCAAGGTGGTCTGCGTCGAGGCCGACGCGGGCTGGGCGCCGCACTTCGCCTACCGCATGGACCACGGCTACAACCGCCACCGCTTCTGGCTGAAGATGGGCGACATGGCGCGCACGCCGAGCGAGTATTTCTACGAGAACGTGTACATGACCTTCCAGGACGACTGGGTCGCGTTGAAGCTGGTCGACATGATGAATCCGCGGCGGCTGATGTGGGCCAACGACTTCCCGCACAGCGATTCGACCTGGCCGTGGAGCCGCGAGTTGCTGCTGGGGCAGACGCAGCACCTGACGCAGCAGCAGAAGGCGTGGATCCTGCACGACAACTGCGCGGAGCTTTACGGTATCGGCTGAGGCATTGTGGGTCCGGCTTCAGCCGGACATGTGTCCGAATGAATTCGGACCTACGAGAATGTCCGCATGAATGCGGACCTGCCCGTAGGTCCGGCTTCAGCCGGACATTCATTCGAATCGAAGAGGTTGAACGTGAGCGAAACAGCAGACCTGATCATCCGCGGCGGCACCATCGTCGACGGCACCGGGGCGGAGCCCTTCACGGGCGACGTCGCGATCAGCGGCGGACGGATCACCGCGGTGGGCGAGCGGGCGGGCGTGCGCGGGCGCGAGGAGATCGACGCGCGCGGCCTGCTGGTCACGCCGGGCTTCGTCGACATCCACACGCACTACGACGGCCAGGTCACCTGGGAGAACCGCCTGGTGCCCTCTTCGCTCGCACGGCGTCACCACCGCGCTGCTGGGCAATTGCGGCGTCGGCTTCGCGCCCTGTCGCCCGGTGGACCGCGAGCGGCTGGTGAAGCTCATGGAGGGCGTCGAGGACCTGCCCGAGGTGGTGCTCGCCACGGGGCTGCCGTGGAACTGGGAGAGCTTCCCCGAGTACCTGGACGCGCTGGATGCCCGCCGCTACGACTGCGACATCGCCACCCAGATTCCGCACGCGGCGCTGCGCGTCTTCGCGATGGGGCAGCGCGCGGTGGACCGCGAGGCGGCCAACGCCGGGGACTGCGCGCTGATGGCGCGCCTCGCGGGCGAGGCGATCGACGCCGGGGCGCTGGGCTTCGGCACCTCGCGCACGATCAACCATCGCGCCAGCGACGGCATCCCCGTGCCCACGCTGACCGCGGCCGAGGACGAGCTCGCGAGCATCGCGCGCGGCGCTGGGCGCCAGGGGGCGCGGCGTGCTGCAGCTGGTCTCGCGATTTCACCGACCTCGACACCGAGTTGCCGATGCTGCGCCGCGTGGTGGAGCGCTCGGGCCGGCCGCTGTCGGTGTCGCTGATGCAGTGGCACCACGCGCCCGACAAGTGGCGCGCGATCCTCGCCTGGATCGATGCCTGCAACGCCGAGGGGCTGGACATCAAGGCGCAGGTCAGCGGGCGGCCGATCGGGCTGAACCTCGGCTTCGAGCTGAGCTTCAACCCGTTCAGCTACACGCCGACCTTCAAGGCGCTGTCCGGGCTCACGGTGGCGCAGCGGCGCGTGCAGCTGCAGCGCCCGGAAGTTCGCGCGCGCATCGTGACGGAGACGCCGGAGTCCTCGGGTTTCCCGGGCGAGGGGCTACTGCGGATGTGGGCGGGCATGTATCCGCTCGGCGAACAGCCCTTCTACGAGCCCACGGCCGAGGGCAGCGTTGCGGCCCTGGCGGCGCGCCGCGGCGTGACGCCCGAGGAGATGGCCTACGACCTGATGCTCGGGCAGGATGCGCAGGCCGTGCTGATGGCGCCCACCGTGAACTTCGTGGGCAACTCGCTCGACGACCTGCTCACGATGATGCGCCATCCGCACACCATCTACGGCCTCGGCGACGGCGGGGCGCACCTGGGTTTCCTCTGCGACGCCAGCCTGCCGACCTACATGCTGCAGTACTGGGTGCGCGAGCGCAGTCGCGGCGAGCGCCTGTCGCTGACGCAGGTGGTGCACGGGCTGACGCGCCGCACGGCGCAGGCGGTGGGGCTGAACGATCGCGGCGTGCTGGCGCCGGGCTACAAGGCCGACCTGAACCTCATCGATTTCGCGCGCCTCGCGCTCGAGCCGCCGCGCGTGCGCTACGACCTGCCGGCCGGCGGCAGGCGCATGGTGCAGGACGCGCGCGGTTACGTCGCGACCATCGTCAGCGGGGTGGTGGTGCAGCGCGAAGGAGAGGCGACCGGCGCGCTGCCGGGGCGGCTGATCCGCGGCGCGCAGGCAGCGCCGGCCGTGGCCGGCGCTGCCTGAGGAGCGTCAGAGGAAGGAGAAGCTGGTGAAGCGGCCGCTGCGCAGGCGGCGTTCGCGGCGTTCGCGGAGGCGCTCGGTGAGCTCCCTGCGCTTGGCCTGCAGCCAGTCATCGCGCGAGATGTCCCGGCCCTGCAGCGGCTCCTGCGTGCTGCGGTAACGGCAGAAGGCCTCGTAGGCGTCGATCTCGTTCCTCATCTCGCGCACGACCAGCTCGATCATGATCGCGTCGTCCAGCAGGCCCAGCACCGGCACGTTGTCGTCGATGATGTCGGCGGGGTATCCGAAGTAGGCCAGCGCGCTGATCACGTCGGTGCGCTCCTCGTCGGCCAGCGGCCAGTCGTCGTCATGGAGCATCGAGATCAGCGACTGCAGGTGCACCAGCCGTTCGCGCACGAAGTGCGGGGCGCGCGCATCGTCGTCCACCTTGCGCAGCAGGGCGTTGGCCTTTTCGACCAGATCCGCCTCGCTCGCCTGCACGGCGCGCGACTGCGCCATCGTCATCACGCCGCGGAAATAATCGAGATCCTTCTCGGACAGGGTGAAGGAAATTTCCAGGGACATGTGCGGGCTCCTCGGTTCGATGATGCTCGGCATGGTGCGCAGGGCACGCGTTTTCGCCGCATCATAGAGCAGTGCCCCGGGATTGCCAAACCAGGCACCCCGAGCTTGTCACCCGCGAACCGTATGGGTCATGATAACTGCGCTTTCCCCAAGATTCAGCGAGGGAACCCATGCTCAGCGTGACCCAGATCCTGGCGGCCAAACCCTCCGGTGTGCGGACCGTGGACGCATCGCTCACCGTCTACGCGGCGGTGACGCTGCTGGCGAGCCACCAGATCGGCGCGCTGGTGGTGGTCGACGAGGGGCGGCCGGTCGGCATGTTTTCGGAGCGCGACTATGCGCGCAAGGGCATCATCCGGGGCCGCCGGGCGCACAAGACGCTGGTGAGCGAGCTGATGACCGCGCCGCTGATCACCGTGTGTCCGGAGCAGTCGATCGAGGAGTGCATGCAGCTGATGACGGAGCGGCGCATCCGCCACCTGCCGGTCATGGATGACGACGAGCTCGTCGGCATGGTGACCATCGGCGACGTGGTGATGCACATGATCACGCAGCAGCGCAACCACATCGAGCAGCTGGAAGGCTATATCGCCGGGCGCTATTGAGCGTGTCCGTGGGTCCGTTGTAGGTTCGGCTTCAGCCGGACATTGTTCGGCTGAAGCCGAACCTACGGCGGGCATTGTTCGGCTGAAGCCGAACCTACTGGAGCAGGTCGAGTAGCGGCTGCGGATACAGGCCGACCGCGAGCGTGAACAGCGCGAGCATGATCGTCACGATGCCGCCGGAGCGCTGGCCCCAGTGCTGCGCCGCGTCGAGGCGGCGCTTGCCGGGGACGGCCAGGAACATGGTCACCATGACGCGCAGGTAGAAATAGATCCCGATCGCACTGCCTGCCACCAGGGCGGCGATCAGCCACCACAGTCCTGCCTTCACGCCGGTCGCGATCACGTAGAACTTCGCGATGAAGCCCGCGGTTAGCGGCACGCCGGCCAGCGACAGCACCGACAGGGTCAGCACGGCCGCGAGGAAGGGGCGCTGCCAGAACAGCCCGCGCAGGTCCGCCAGCCCCTGGGCGTCGTCGCCGCGGTAGGGCGAGGACAGCAGCGTCAGCACGCCGAAGGCGCCGAGCGTGGCGGCCATGTAGGTCAGCAGGTACACCTTCACGGCATCGGAGCTGAGCTCGTTGCCCGCGATGATCGCGACCAGCACGTAGCCGAAATGCGCGATCGAGGAATAGCCGAGCAGCCGCTTCACGTTGGATTGCTGCAGGGCCAGCAGGTTGCCGCCCAGGATCGACAGCGCCGCGAGCGCCGCCAGCAACGTGGTGAAGAGGGCCGTCTGGCCCAGGCCGAGCGTGTTCCACCAGCGCAACAGCACCAGCAGCACCGCGATCTTGGTCACCGTGGCGAGGAAGGCGCCCACCGGTGCCGGCGCGCCGTGGTAGACGTCGGGGGTCCACAGGTGGAACGGCGCCAGCGAGAGCTTGAAGGCGATGCCGATCAGGATCATCGCGAGCCCCGTGGTGATCAGCGGCGCGCCCGTCTGCACGGCGCCCGCGAGCGAGGCGAACGCCAGCGAGCCGGTCTGCGCGTAGACCAGCGCCATGCCGAACAGCAGGAAGGTCGAGGCCGCGGCCGAGAGCACCAGGTACTTGATGCTGGCCTCCAGCGAGCGCTTGTCGCGGTAGATGTAGCCGACCATGCCGTAGAGCGGGATCGACATCAGCTCGAGGCCGATCAGGAACGACACCATGTGGCGCGCGCCGACCAGCACGATGGCGCCGGCGGCCGCGATCAGCAGCATCAGGTACATCTCTTCGCGATTGTCGTTCAAGCCGTCGAGGTAGGCGTGCGCGAGCGTCGCGCAACCGAGCGTGGACACCAGCACCGCGGCGGTGCCGAACAGCGAATAGCCGTCGTGCACCAGCAGCTCGGTGACGGCCATGACGCCGGGAATCTGCTCGTTGGTGATGAAAGTGGCCAGCAGCGCCACGTTGAGGCCCGCCACCGTGAGCGTGGCGTTCAGGAAGTGGTGACGGCGCCAGGCTATGGACAGCATCACGACGACCGCGGTCGCCACGGTGACGAGCAGCGGCGAGAGTGCGAGCAGCTCGGTGGATCCTATCGTCATGGCGCGGTGGCTCCGGTTTGGCTCGATGCCGGTGCGTAGTACTGCTGCACCAGCGCTACCGGACGCTCGGCCAGGTCGAGCACCGGCTGGGGGTAGAGACCGAGGGTCACGATGGTGGCCACGAGGCTGAGCAGCATCAGGACCTCGCGCGCGGAGGCGGCGGCGATCGGGGCATCGGAGCGCGAGGGCCCGAACATGCTGCGGTGGACCATGGCCAGCGAATAGGCCGAGGCGAGCACGAGGCCGGCGGTCGCGAGCACCACGACCAGCGGCGCCGCCGCGTAGCTGCCCGCGAGGATCAGGAACTCGCCGACGAAATTGCCGGTGCCCGGCAGCCCGAGCGAGGCTGCGGCGAAAAACAGCGCCAGCGGCGGAATCCACGGCAGGCGTGCCCACAGCCCGCCCATCTCGCGCATGTCGCGGGTGTGCAGCCGCTCGTAGAGCTGGCCGCAGAGGATGAACAGCGCCGAGGCCGAGAGGCCGTGCGCGATCATCTGCACCACGGCGCCCTTCAGCGCCATCTCGCCGCCGGCGTAGATGCCGATCAGCACGTAGCCCATGTGCGAGATCGAGGTGTAGGCGACCAGCCGCTTGATGTCGGTCTGCGCGAAGGCCAGCACGGCGCCGTAGAAGATGCCGGCGATGCCGAGCCACA
>CAWFXU010000026.1:0-31782 GCA_963819895.1 uncultured Gammaproteobacteria bacterium | reverse complement strand
ATCGGGTGCGCGCGGCAACCGCCGGCGCCGGCCGCCTGGCGCAGCAGCAGGCGCTGATGCCCTGGGAACACCTGTTGCCGCCGCGGCTGCGTGGACGCAATGCGAGGTTGGGAGACCACGACACATGAGCGAGACCGTCACCGCCCAGCCGCGCACGCTCGAGATCAGCGTGCTGCGCCACAACCCGTCCGATCCGGCGAGCACGCCGCGCCTGGAGCGCTTCGAGATCGAGGAAGCCGACGGCATGACGCTCTTCATCGCGCTGAACGAGATCCGCGAGAACCAGGACCCCACGCTGCAGTTCGACTTCGTCTGCCGCGCCGGCATCTGCGGCGCCTGCGGCATGCTGATCGACGGCCGCCCCGGGCTCGGCTGCCGTACGCTGACGCGCGACCTCGGCAGCCGCATCACGCTCGCGCCGTTGCCGGTGTTCAGGCTGATCGGCGACCTCTCGGTCGACACCGGCGCGTGGATGCAGGGCATGGCCGAGCGGCTCGAGACCTGGGTGCACCTGCGCGAGCAGGAGCCGGACCTGGGCGCGCTGGAGGAGCGCATGGAGCCTGCGCTGGCCGAGCAGATCTACGAGCTGGAACGCTGCATCGAATGCGGCTGCTGCGTGGCGGCCTGCGCCACGGCGCGCATGCGCGAGGATTTCGTCGGCGCCGCGGGGCTGAACAAGATCGCGCGTTTCAGGCTCGATCCCCGCGACACCCGCACGGACGCACAGTTCTACGAACTGATCGGCGACGAGAGCGGCGTGTTCGGCTGCATGACGCTGCTCGGCTGCGAGGACACATGCCCGAAGAGCCTGACGCTTTCGACGCAGATCGCGTTTCTGCGTCGCAAGATGCTGATTGCCGCCTGCTAGGGTTGCGGGCCGGCTCCGGCGACAGCCCTCCGGGCTGCCCACACACCCGAATGCGCGGTAATTGTTCCGAAACAGGGCGAATCGTTGCCGGGTGGGCGACTTTTTCACGCTTGTCCGCAGTGCCAAACAGCCATCCACTGACCATACTTCGAGCAGGAGATGCCGCTGCGCGCGGTAAACACTTCTGTCTACGTCATCAACGAAGAGGGATTCAATCCATGTTCAATCGCAAGCTCATCGCAGTAGCCGTCGCCTGCCTCGGCATCCAGGCCGCCATGCCGGCCGCCGCCGAAGACGAGACAAGTGCTGCCTCCGCCTGACGCCCTACTACTGGGCCGTGGGCATCGACGGCAGCCTGGAAAACGACAGCACCAACCAGAGCGTCGACTTCAACCAGGACATTGGTGACGTCACCGACAACCTCGAATTCAACGGCTCCCTGATGCTCGAGCACAACAAGGGTCGTTGGGTCAACTTTGCCTCCGTCGATTACATGAAGGTCGACAACGACGACGTGGACATCAACCAGGCGGGCGTGAAGGTCGAGGTGGAATCCGACACCGTGCTGGGCACGCTGGCGACCGGTTATCGTTTCGGCGAGGGTGGCAAGTCCCACGTGGACGTGCTGGTTGGCGTGCGCGGCGCGAAACTCGATATCGAGGCCAACCTCAAGGGTTCCTCGGACGGCAGCAGCGTCAATGCCGACGACGATCTGATCGATGGCATCCTGATGCTGCGTCCCCGGTTCGCGTTCGGCAAGGGCGAGCACTGGGCGTTCAGCCCGACGGCATCGGTTGGCGCCGGTGATTCCGACCTGGTCTGGGAACTGGCTCCCGAACTGGTGTACACGAATGACTGCTGCAACCTCGAGTTCCGTTTCGGCTACCGCACCGTGAACTACGAGATCGAAGAAGGCGACATCGAAGCCGACTTCTCGTTCCAGGGTCCGATGGTAGGCCTCGGCTTCGCGTTCTGACGCGACGCCTCAACGGCTGAGAAGGCCGCCTGCACCCGGTGCAGGCGGCCTTTTTTTTGTTCCGGGCCTGAGCGGGCGCCTGGTGTCTCGCCGCAAAGTGCCGATTGCTGCGCCCTCGCCGCGCATATCCTAATATCCGCAAATCATTATTCCTGACTTGCTTATTCCTTTTAGAATTCGCCGCGCACTAATCATGATCCCGGAGAGTTACCGATGGATTGGCAGGGATGGTTCACGGTCGCGCTGACCGTCGCGGTACTCGCCACGCTGATCACCATTCCGCGTCTCACCACCGACCTGGTGCTGATGGGGGCCCTGTTGCTGCTCAGCATCACCGGGATCCTGAAGCCCGATGAAGCCCTGTCGGGATTCGCCAACACCGGCCTGATGACGGTCGCGGCGATGTTCATCGTGGCGGCGGCCATTCGTGCCTCGGGCGGTGTCGATCTCGTGGTCGAGCGCGTGCTGGGGCGACCGACCGGCCCGCGCAGCGCGCTGGTGCGGCTGATGCTGCCGGTAGTCGGGCTGTCGGCCTTCCTGAACAACACCCCGGTGGTGGCGACGATGATCCCGGCGGTCAGCCAGTGGGCGCGGCGGATCAAGGTGCCCAGTTCCGCGCTGATGATTCCGCTGAGCTACGCCTCGATCCTCGGCGGCACCATCACGCTGATCGGCACCAGCACCAACCTGGTGGTCAACGGCCAGTACCAGGTGCTGACCGGCAAGCCCGGATTCGCGCTGTTCGACATCGCCCCGATCGGCCTGATCGTGGCGCTGGCGGGCACGCTGTTCGTGGTGTTCGCGGCGCCGCAGCTGCTGAAGGTGCGTCGCAGCCCCGACCAGACCTTCGCCGACACGCGCAGCTTCACCTTCGAGGTCGCGGTGGCGCGCGACGGCCCGCTGGTCGGCAAGACCATCCAGCAGGCGGGACTGCGCCACCTGGAGCGCATCTACCTCGCCGAGATCGAGCGCGACGGCAGCGTGATCACCGCCGTGGCGCCCGAGGAGATCCTGCGCGGCGGCGACCGCCTGGTGTTCGTGGGCGAGACCGAGGCCATCGTCGACGTGCTGCGCATCAACGGCCTGGTGGCCGCGGTGGGCAGCCAGCCCGCGCTGGAACGCAACGTGCCGGAACGCCGGCTGGTGGAGGCGGTGGTGGCCGAGCACTGCGAGGTCGTGGGCGCACACGATCCGCGACGGGCGTTTCCGCGACCGCTACGGCGCGGTGGTGCTGGCGGTGGCGCGCAACGGCGAGCACATCCGCGGGCGCCTGAGCTCGATCATCCTGGAGCCCGGCGACCTGCTGCTGCTCGAGGCGCGCCCGGCGGTGGTCGGGCGCCTGAAGCAGTCGCGCGACTTCCTGCTGATGAACGTGCTCGAGCACGAACTGCCCGATCATTCGCACGCGTTGCTCTCCTGGGCGATCCTCGGCGGGATCATCGCGCTGGCGACCACCGGCCTCATGAGCATGCTCAATGCCGCGCTGCTCGGCGTGGCGGCGATGCTGGCGACGCGCTGCATCGGCGTGAACGAGGCGCGGCGCAGCCTCGACCTGCCGGTGCTGGTGACCATCGCCGCGAGCTTCGCGCTCGGCAACGCGCTCGAGAAGACCGGCGCGGCGGAATACCTCGGCAACGGCATCGTGGCCGCCGCCGGCAATGACGCCTGGCTGCTGCTCGCGCTCACCTACCTCAGCGTGATGGTGCTGACCGAGCTGATCACCAACAACGCCGCCGCGATGCTGATGCTGCCGGTGGTGCTGGCGATCACGCAGACCGCGGGCCTCAACGACGTGCCCTACGTGATGGCGGTGATGATGGCGGCCTCGGCGAGCTTTGCCACCCCGATCGGCTACCAGTGCAACCTGATGGTCTACGGGCCCGGGCGGCTACCGTTTCTCCGACTTCCTGCGCATCGGCGTGCCGATGAACCTGCTGATGGCGCTGGTCACGATCGCCGCCATTCCGTTCATCTGGCCGCTGCAGGGTTGAGACGCGGCCTGCGCGCCGCGCGCGGGCACGGCCTCGCGGTCGCGGTGATGATCGGCCTCGCGGGCCTGATCGCGGCCTCCGATGCGCTCTTTGCGTCGAGCGCCCAGCTCATCGCCTTCCTCGAGGCCGAGATCGTCGCGCGCCCGCTCGCCGGCCAGCTGCTGTTCGTGCTGCTGGCGATGCTCTCGGCGATGCTGGCCTTCTTTTCGAGCGCGCTGTTGGTGCCCGTCGGCCTCAGCGCCTGGGGGCCGTTCGCGAGCGCCGCGCTGCTGTGGGCCGGCTGGTTGCTCGGCGGCGTTGCGTCCTTCGCCGTCGGCCGGTTCCTGGGTGACACCGTGGCACCGGGCCTGCTGGGCAGCCGGCGGATCGCGAGCTTCCGCGAGCAGCTCAACGCGCGCACGCGCTTCCTGCACGTGCTGCTGCTGCAGGCAGCGCTGCCCTCGGAAATTCCCGGCTATGTGCTCGGGATGGCGCGTTACCCGTTCCACCGTTATCTCGCCGCGCTCGCGCTCACCGAGCTGCCCTACGCGCTGGCCACCATCTATCTCGGGCAGAGTTTTCTCGAGCGGCGCAGCGTGCTGCTGCTGGTGCTGGGCGTGATCGCGATCGTGCTCAGCACTGCGTTCTACCGCCTGTTCCGCCACGGGCTTGGCGACGGGTCCGGCAACGCGCGGCATTGATTCAGTTGCCGATCACGATGCGCGTTGCCACGCAGCACGCGCGCCCCTGCCACCGCAGGATGAACCGCGCTACCATCGTCGGCGACAAGCCGAACCGGGGAGATTGGGCATGAACATCGATGGCGCCTGCATGTGCGGCTACTTGAAATACGCAGCCGAGATCGACCCGGAAAGGGTCATGATATGCCATTGCACCGACTGCCAGAACTCGGGCGGCGCCTACCGTACCGGCGTGCTGGTGGATGTCGAAAAGTTTCGCCTGATCAGTGGCACGCCCAAGGTCTACCTCAAGACCGCCGAGAGCGGAAGTACGCGAGCCATCTCGTTCTGCCCCGAGTGCGGCACGCAGATTCACGGCGCGCATGAGCAAAGCCCGAAAAATTATTCGCTGCGCCTCGGTACGGCCCGCCAGCGCGCGGAACTGGTGCCCCGCCTGCAGATCTGGGCGCGTTCGGCCATGTCGTGGACCTTCGACCTGAGCGGCATTCCGAAGGTCGATACCCAGCCCGACTTCAAACTCACCGCCGAGGGCGAGCAGACATGAGCATCACGCTGTTTTCCGCTGCCACGCCCAACGGCCACAAGGTGTCGATCGCCCTCCACAATGGCCGTATCCCGGCCATCATCGATCACGCGGCCGACGACTTTGCCGTGTTCGAGTCCGGCGCCATCCTGGTGTACCTGGCGCAGCACGACTATCTCGCCGGTGATTATTCCATAGCCGATATTGCCAACTGGACCTGGGTGCGGACCTGTCGCTGGTCCGGGGTGCCGCTCGATGACTTCCCGCACCTGGGCCGCTGGCTGGCCCGAATTGGCGAGCGACCGGCGGTGCAGCGAGGGTTGCTGCAGCCCAGGGAGGCCATTCCTGTTGATACTCTTGACGACGAAGAGGCACAGGACCGGTTCGTGGCCGCGGCGCGCAATTTCGTCGAGCGCTGATGGCGACGTGACATCCTGAGCCCGGCCTCTCATTCGAAGCCGAGATCCCCCTGCGCGATTGCGCCCTCGATCTGCAGCATGCGCCGCTTGGTGCGCGCGCCGCCCGGCGCCGAAAAGCCGCCGAGGCTGCCGTCGGCGGCGACGATGCGATGACAGGGAACGATGATGGGGAAGGGGTTGGCGCCCAGTGCCTGTCCCACTGCCTGGGCGGCGCCCGGCGTGCCGAGCCGGCGCGCGAGCTCGCCGTAGGTGATGGTACTGCCCGGCGCGATCGCGCGGGCGGCCGCGAAGACGCGGCGGTGGAATTCCGTGACGTCGTCGAGGTCGAGCACGAGGTCGCACAGATCGTCGCGCGCGCCTGCCAGCAGCGCCACAATGCGCGTGATGGCTGCCGCTATCGCATGTGGCGCCGGCTGTTCATCGGCGTGCGGTATGCCCCGGGCGATATGCCGCCGTAGCGCTTCCTCGCTTGCCGCGGGCAGCGCGCAGTGCGTGATGCCGCGCTCGCCCCAGGCGATGGCGCAGCGCCCGATCGCGGTGTCGAACAGCGCATAGCCGGTCGCGCTCGCCATGATTCAGTTGCCGATCACGATGCGCGTCGCCCCGCGCTCACGCAGCCATTGCGCGGCGCGCGCCGACTGGTCGCCCGCAAGTACGATCGCGTCACCTTCGACGCCGCCCCCCGTGCCGAGGGCCTGGCGCAACTCGCGCGCGAAGGTCTCGAGTGCCGCGCCCGTCAGCGTCACGCCGCGCACCAGCGTCGCGGTCTTGCCGCCGCGGCCCTTGCGCTCGCGCGCGATGACGAGCTTCGCCGCGAAGGGAGCGTCGCCGCTGCCCGCTTCGGCCGGCTCGTCGCGCGTTCCCTCGGGCAGCGTGCCGCGCAGCGAGGCGAGTGCGGCAAAGGGGTTCGGTGCCGCGGCAGCCGCGGGCCCGGGTTGGTCGGGGCGTTGTTTTCCCATCGGCATGGTCCTTCGTATGACGGCGCGACGAGGCGCGGGCCCGTGCCGCCGCGGCCGCCGCCGCACATCCCTGTGCGGCGGCTACGCGTGTTGCCGAAATCGCTCCCGGCGATTTCGGCATCCACATGTCCGCTCGCGGCACGGGCCCGCCCCTCGCCGCGCCTTGGGTTGACGGTCATCCGCCGCGTGAATACGCCGCCTCGTCGCGCGGGTTTGCACTGACAGCCATTCTACCTGCAGGATAGCGGCGCTGGCGCACCTCCATTCTCCTTGTCCCGGATCCGCAACATGCCGCTGTCGGCCTACATCCTGTATTTCACCACCGTGCTGATCTGGGGTTCCACCTGGCTTGCGATCAAGTTCCAGCTGGGCGCCGTCGATCCGCTGGTATCGGTGGTCTACCGCTTCGGTCTTGCCTCGGTCCTGCTGTTCGCCTGGTGCGTGCTGGCACGCGCGCGGCTGCAGGCTCACGCCGCGCGAGCACGTATTCATCGCGCTGCAGGGCGTCTGCCTGTTCGGGCTCAACTACTGGGTGATCTACTGGGCCGAGGTCTACCTCACCAGCGGCGTGGTCGCGGTGATATTCGCCACCATGGTCTTCATGAACTTCTTCAACGCGGCGCTGTTCCTGAAGCGCCCCCTGGTGCCTGTGGTGCTCGTCGGCGGGCTCATCGGCCTCGCTGGTGTCGCGCTGCTGTTCTGGCCCGAGTTCGGCAGCCTCGGCCTCGATGGCGGCGCGTTGCGCGGCCTGTTGCTGGCGCTCGGCGCAACCTACCTGGCATCGCTCGGCAACATCGTTGCCACGCGCAATGCGGGCTTCGGGCTCAAGGTGATCACGGTGAACGCGTGGGGCATGTTCTACGGCACGGCGCTGCTCGCGCTCGTCGCGCTGGTCACCGGGGTCGAGTTTCATTTCCCCAGCGGTATGCCCTATGTGGCCTCGCTGCTGTACCTGTCGGTTTTCGGTTCGATCGTCGCCTTCGGCGCCTACCTGCGCCTGATGGCGCTGATCGGTCCGGAGCGCGCCGGCTACACCGCGATGCTGACGCCGGTG
This sequence comes from uncultured Gammaproteobacteria bacterium, assembly GCA_963819895.1. Lineage (GTDB taxonomy): Bacteria > Pseudomonadota > Gammaproteobacteria > Pseudomonadales > UBA5518 > UBA5518. Next base: position 24,312 of record CAWFXU010000026.1, on the reverse strand, counting down.
GTCGCGCTGCTGCTCTCGACGGCGTTCGAGGGCTACCGCTGGACCCTGCCCGCGGCGGCCGGGCTGGTGCTGATCGTGCTCGGCAACGCGCTGGTGCTGCGCCGCCCGGCCGGCTCGTCTTGACAAGCGCCGCCGGCGCGGCGACTTTCCGCACTTCACATTCCGGAAATGAAGCGGAGACCCGCGATGAGTGATTTCGAGACCGTGCGCTACGCCGTCGACCAGGGCGTGGCGCTGATCACGCTGAACCGCCCCGCGGTGCTGAATGCCTTCAATGGCCAGATGCGTCGTGACCTGCTGGCCGCGGTGCGACGCGCCATCGACGATGCCGGGGCACGCGTGGTCGTGCTGACCGGCGAGGGGCGCGGCTTCAGCGCCGGTGCCGATCTCGCCGACGGCATCCCGCCGCTGGTGCAGCAGCAGATCGACGAGGAGTACAAGCCGGTGCTGATGGCGATCAGCGAGGCGCCCAAGCCCTTCATCAGCGCGGTGAACGGCGCGGCGGCGGGTATCGGCAGTTCCTTCGCGATGGCCTGCGATCTCACGGTGATGGCCGACAATGCGTACATCTACGAGGCCTTCATGGCGATCGCGCTGGTGCCGGACGGCGGCGCCACCTGGCACCTGGTGCGTCAGCTCGGTCGCAAGCGCGCCTTCGAGGTGATCATGGAAGGCGAGAAGATCAGCGCCGCGCGCTGCGTGGAGCTCGGGCTCGCGAACCGCGTGGTCCCTGCCGAGCGCCTGCTGGAGGAAACGCTGGCGTGGGCGCGCGCGATCGCGCAGAAGGCGCCGCTCGCGCTGCGCTACTCCAAGGAGGCGCTGAACAAGGCCATGCAGCTCGACCTCGCGGACACGATTTCCTACGAGGCCAAGCTGCAGAACATCACGTTCATCAGCGAGGACACCCGCGAGGGTGTGCAGGCCTTCTTCGAGAAGCGTCCGCCGGTATTCAAGGGACGCTGAACTTCCCGATCCCGTCAGCCAGGAGACAAACGAAAAATGAGCGCGCCGACTTTCGCCGAATTGAAGAACTGGGCCGACAACTACGTGAAGCTGTGGAACGCCGGCGATCGCGCGGGCTGGGCCGCAAACTGGCGCGCGCTGGCGCCGGGCGAGTTCAGCATGCTCGATCCCGTGGGCACGCCGATGAAGCACGGCTTCCAGCACTGCGCGCTGGATTCCTTCGACCTGTTCCAGCCGACCGTGCGCTTTCGCATCCACCCCGGCAGCCTGTTCATCTGCGGCAACGAGGTCGCGTGGCTGCTGGAGAACCACTTCAGGGAAGGCGGCGAGGAGCGCTTCGCGTACAGCATCGAGACCTACCGCTTCGAACCCGACGGCTCGGTCGTGATCCGCACCTACTACAAGGTGCCCGCGCATGCGGCCGGCGATCTCGGCAAGCTGTTCGAGACCTACCTGCCGGAAAGCCCTGCAGGCGTTTGAGGCTTCAACGCCGCGCCGAGTTGTGGGAGCGCGCCCTGCGCGCGACTGTCGCGGGCAGGGTGTTCCTTCCCCGAATCTGCACAGGCACACACCTTCGACCCGGCGCGCCGAGGGGCGGGCCCGGTCCGCTCGCGGCCGCCGCCCGCACATCCCTGTGCAGGCGGCTACGCGTGTTGCCGAAATCGCTCCCGGCGATTTCGGCATCCACATGTCCGCTCGCTGACCAGGCCCGCCCCTCGACCCGCCTACCGTTGGTGGTTCTCGATCCGTGTGCAGCTTCGACGGATACTGGACACTCCAATGGTCTTGCTTAGTACTCGTGTTTCTTTCCGGATGCCATGTTTCGCGCGAAGCATGGCACGGACCACGAATGGTGCGTACCACCAACGCAGCACGTGCCATGGTGGTTCTCCTGCGAGGACCGTCTGCGGCATGGATGCCGCAGTCGAGCCTACATGGACGTATTCACGGCGTGTCCGCGCAGGAGAACCACCATGGCGCGGGCGGGGGCTAACCGCATGCCGTGTCCGAGCGCCAGGTCGGGCGGCGGAGCTAAGCTCCGGCCGCCTCCAGCCACCCGCGGATTTCCGCCTGTGTCGGGTATGCGCCCGCTGCTGACGAGTTTCTCGTTGATCACGAGGCCTGGTGTCGCGATCAGGTCGTAGGCCATGATGTCCTTCATCGCGGAGACCTTGAGCACTTCCACCTCGATGCCGCTGCCGCTCGCGGCTTCGCGCGCCACGGCCTCGAGCTTCTTGCAGTTCATGCAACCCGGCCCCAGAACTTTTACCGTCAACATGGTGTTTTCTCCGTATCGTCGTGAGGAAAAAAGCAATCGTCAGGTCGCGTGGCTCGCGGGTGTGACGCGGCCGTGCAGCCAGTTGACCGTCGAACGCCAGCGCGGCAACGAAGCCGAGCGTCCCCAGCACGAGAAACCAGCGGTTCGCGCCGTCGACCCACGCCCCGTAGATCAGGCCCGCCGCGATGCTGAACAGCGCAACCCAGCCCACGTAGGCCGCGGTCTTGGGCCGTCCGATCACGGCGGCCACCATCAGCATGCTCTGCAGGCTGAGCTCGGGGTCGGCCATCAGGTAGGCCAGCAGCGGCCCGGGGTGCATGCCGAGGTCGAGGAACATGCGCGCCACCGGCACTTCCACCAGCGAGGGGAAGTACATGAACACGCCGAACACCACGGCCACCGCGTTGGCGAAGAGATCGTTCTGTCCCGCGAGCGACTCGATCCACTCGGGGCGGATGAGCTGGCGGGCCACGCCGACCAGGAACACGCCGATGATCAGCAGCGGGAATATCTGCTTCACGAAGCGCCAGGATTCCCAGAGCCAGGAGCGCCACAGTTCGCCATCCAGTCTCCTGCCGTAGTGGAATATCGCGAGCAGGGCTGCCACCTCGGCGCAGAAGCGTCCGGTGATGTCCAGCGCCAGCCCGCCCTCGCGCGGCCTGAGCCCGAGCGTTGCCACCAGCAGCGTCGCGGCGGTGAGTCCCAGCGCGACCCATGTCCAGCGGTTGGCACCCTCGACGATGTCGTCCAGGCCGTTCTTCGCGCTCACGGCGATCAGCACCAGCAGCGCAATCAGCACCGAACCCTGGAAGCTCACGCCTTCCTCGCCTTTCGCCGCATCGAACGGTACCCAGCGCAAGAGTGTGTCCTGCCAGGTCTCAGCCCATGCCAGGGGCAGGTGCACCGAGGCGAGCGTGGCGGTGAGCGGCCAGAGCTTCAGCGTGCCTGCGATGAGCAGCGCCAGCAGCGCCAGCAGCAGCCGCGTGGCCATCGGGTCGATGCGGGCCTGTTCGGCGAACAGCGCATCGGTCTGCTGGTCGTGGCGCAGGTCGTCGCGCCAGAACAGCAGCGCCATCAGCAGCCCGATGCCGATGCCGAACAGCAGGCACAGCAGGAAGCGCGCTGCCGCGAATTCCAGCCCCAGCACGCTGCCGGTGTAGGCGATCGCCATGATGTTGCCCGCCGGCGCGAAGAACAGGAATGTCGTCGCGGGACCGATGCCGGCACCCTTGCGATACACGCCCGCGAACAGCGGCACGATGGTGCAGGAGCACACCGCGAGCAGCGAGCCCGCGGCGGCGGCCGCCGGATACGAGATATGGCCGGGCGTGCCGCGCCCCAGCCAGCGCGTGATGCTCTGCTTGGGAATCAGCGCCGCCATCGCGCCGGCGATGAAGAACGCCGGCACCAGGCACAGCAGTACGTGCGCCGCGAGGTAGGCGGCGAGATTGCCGAGGCCGCTGTTCAGCAAATGCAGCAGATGATCCATGGCCCGCAGCCTCCGTTAGCCCGGTTTCTCAGTTCCGGCGTCCGCGGCCCGCGCCGCGGATCACCAGCTTGCGCGCCTCGCCGTACCACAGTACCGCGCTGGCCAGCGCTGCGCATGCCAGCCATTCATCGCGCGCCAACGGCGCGGTGCCGAAGGCAACGTTGCCGGCGGGCAGTTGTACCACGGCCACCTGCAGCAGCACCGCCAGCGCCACGCTGCCCCACAGCCAGGGGTTGTGGAACAGGCCGTGGAAGGCGCTGACGGTCTCCGAGCGCGCATTGAAGCAGTTGAACAGTTGCGCGAACACCAGCGTCGTGAAGCCCGCCGTGCGCGCGGTGTCCAGACTGTGGCTGCCCTCGACGAGGCCCCCCGGCAGGTGGAGGTCGATGCAGAACAGGGTGGCCAGCGCCATCACCAGCCCCACCTGCAGCACGCCGGACCACATCCGCGCGTCGATGACGCGATCCTGCAGTCGGCGCGGCGCACGCGCCATCACGTCCTCGCCGTGCGGGTCCACGCCCATGGCCAGCGCCGGTCCGGAGTCGGTGATCAGGTTGATCCACAGGATCTGCGTGGCCAGCAGCGGCAGCACCAGTTCGCCACCGCTGCCCTGCAGGCCGATAACCGCAGCCCCGATCACGCCGAGGAACACCGTCAACACCTCGCCCATGTTCGAGGAGAGCAGGTAGCGCAGGAACTTGCGGATGTTGTCGAAGATGCCGCGTCCCTCGCGCACCGCGGCGACGATGGTGGCGAAGTTGTCGTCGGCGAGGATCATCCGCGCCGCCTCCCTGGCGACCTCGGTGCCGGTGATGCCCATGGCGACGCCGATGTCGGCGGACTTCAGCGCCGGCGCGTCGTTGACGCCGTCGCCGGTCATGGCGACCACGTGGCCCTCGGCCTGCAGCGCGTCGACGATGCGCAGCTTGTGCGCGGGCGCGACGCGCGCGTACACCGAGGTGCTGCGCACCGCCGCGGCGAAGGCGGCATCATCGAGCGCGTCGATCCCGGTCCCGGTGAGCGCGGACGCGCCCGGTGCCACGATGCCGAGGTCGGCCGCGATGCGCAGCGCGGTGCGCGGGTGATCCCCGGTGATCATGATCACGCGGATGCCCGCGCGCTGCGCTTCGCGGATCGCGGGCGCGGCCTCCTCGCGCGGCGGGTCGATGATGCCCACGGTGCCCACGAAGACCAGGTCGTGCTCGAGCGCCTCGCCGGCCGCGGCGTCCTCGTCGGGACCGAGCGGGCGGTAGGCCACCGCGAGCGTGCGCAGCGCCTCCTCCGTGAGGCGATCCACCGCGGCCAGCGCGGTCGTGCGCAGGCGCTCGTCGAGCGGCACGATGTCCATCCCGAGCCGCGCATGCGTGCAGCGCCCGAGCAGCACGTCGGGCGCGCCCTTGCTGATCAGCAGCAGGCGCTCGCCGTCCTCGTGGTCGATCGCGAGCGTCGACATCATCTTGCGCTCGGAGCTGAAGGGAATCTCGCCGACGCGCTCGAAGCGCCGGCCGCGCCACTCCTGCAGGTTCAGCTTGCGCTCGGCCACGAGGAACGCGGCCTCGGTGGGGTCGCCGTGGATCTCCCAGACGCCCGCGGCATCCTGGCGCAGGTCCGCGTTGCTCGCGAGGCTGCCGCCGCTCAGCAGCACCACGTGCTCGCTGTGCAGCGCGCCCGCGGTCAGTTCGCGGCCCTCGTGCTCGACGCGTCCGTGCGGGGCGTAGCCCACGCCGGTGATGCGCGTGCTGCCCGATCCGGTCACCGCGCGCTCGATGGTCATCTCCGAACGCGTCAGCGTGCCGGTCTTGTCGGTGCAGATCACCGAGGCCGAGCCCAGCGTCTCCACCGAGGAAAGCTTTTTCACGATGGCCTGGTGCTTCGTCATGCGCTGCACGCCGATCGCCAGCACCACGGAGAGTATTGCCGGCAGGCCTTCGGGCACCGCGGCCACGGCGAGGCTCACGCCGAGCAGCAGCACCGCGACCACGTCGGCGGGGCCACGAATCTCCGCCAGTGCGAGCACGGTGCCCACCACGACCACGGCAATCGCGATCACCGCGGTCCCGAGCATGCGCCCGATCCGGCGCACCTCCTCCTGCAGCGGGGTCGGCTCCTCGACGGTCGCATCGAGCAGGCGCGCGATGGCGCCCATCTCGGTCGCCATGCCGGTCGCGGTAACGACGGCGAGCCCGGTGCCCTGTGCGACCGCGGTGCCCTTGAACACCATGTTGCTGCGATCGCCGAGCGCGGCGGGTGCCGCGAGCGTCGCGGTGTCCTTCAGTACGGCGACGCTTTCGCCGGTGAGCGAGGCTTCCAGCACGCGCAGCGCATTCGCCTGCAGCAGGCGCGCGTCGGCGCCGATGCTGTCGCCCTCGCCGAGCACCAGCAGGTCGCCGCACACCAGTTCCGCGCTCGGCACGCGCTGCACCTGGCCGTCGCGCAGCACCGGGGAGGTGACGGCCGTCATCTTCGCGAGAGCGGCCGCGGCGTTTTCCGAGCGCGCCTGCTGCACGAAGCCGAGAGTTGCATTCAGCACCACGATCGCGAGGATCACGATCGCGTCCACGGGCAGGCCCGGCATGCCCTCGAGGCGCCAGGCGATCAGGGTGATCGCGACCGCGGCCAGCAACAGGTAGATCAGCGGATCCTGGAAATGCGCGAGGATGCGCCGCCACAGCGGGTGCGGCGGCACGGTGCGCAACTCGTTGCGCCCGTCGCGCAGCAGCCGGCGCGCGGCCTCGGCGGCGGCGAGCCCGCGCGCCGCGTCGGTCGCCACCGCCGCGATGACGTCCTGCGCCGCCAGCAGCGAGGGATCGTCGACGGTGTCGTTGCGCTCAGGCCCGCTCATACCAGCCCCTGGATGCGTTGACGAGCGCGACCAGCGAGAGCATCACCGGCACTTCCACCAGCACGCCCACCACCGTGGCCAGCGCGGCGCCGGAGTTCAGGCCGAACAGCGAGATGGCGACCGCAACGGCGAGCTCGAAGAAATTCGAGGTGCCGATCAGGCAGGCGGGCCCCGCGATATCGTGCGGCAGCTTCAGCAGCCGCGCGCCGATCAGCCCGATGCCGAAGATGCCGTAGCTCTGCACGATCAGCGGCACCGCGATCAGCCCGATCACCAGCGGCTGCGCCACGATGGTGCGGGCCTGGAAGCCGAACAGCAGCACCACGGTGGCGATCAGGCCGATCACCGACCACGGCTTCAGCCGCGCCACGAAATCGCCCACGGCATGGGCCGAGCGCCGCGACAGCAGGTTCCGCGTCGTCATCCCGGCAGCCAGCGGCAACACCACGTACAGCACCGTCGACAGCAGCAGGGTTTCCCAGGGCACGGTGATCTGCGTGACCCCGAGCAGGAAGGCCGCAATCGGCGCGAAAGCGAACACCATGATGAGATCGTTCACCGACACCTGCACCAGCGTGTAGCTGGCGTCGCCCTTCACCAGCTGGCTCCAGACGAACACCATCGCGGTGCACGGCGCCACGCCGAGCAGGATCATGCCGGCGATGTATTCGCTGGCCGATTGCGGATCCACCCAGGGTGCGAACAGGTGCTTGAAGAACAGCACGCCGAGCGCCGCCATCGTGAACGGCTTGATCAGCCAGTTGACCGTGAGCGTGAGCAGCAGGCCGCGCGGCTTGCGCCCCACGTCCTTCACCGCCGACCAGTCGATCTGGATCATCATCGGGTAGATCATGACCCAGATGAGCACCGCGACCACCAGGTTCACGTGCGCGATTTCCAGCGCCGCGATCGACTGGAATGCGCCGGGCACGAGCAGGCCGAGGCCGACGCCCGCCGCGATGCCGAGCGCGACCCACACCGTCAGATATCGTTCGAACAGACCCATCCTGACTCCCTTGATAACTGTGGCGGTCACGCCCGCTGCGTGTGGCCGCCGCTACCCGACACTGCGTGCCGTCTCGCGTCCATGCCGCGGCAGCCCGATCGAGATCAGCGACGCCGCCGCCACGAAGGCCGCCGAGATCCACAGGCAGGCCACCAGCCCGCTGACCTGGAACACCCAGCCCGAGAGCACGGTGCCGACCAGTCGTCCGAGCGCGTTCGCCATGTAGTAGAAACCCACGTCCAGCGACACGCCGTCCTCGCGCGCATAGCTCACGATCAGGTAGCTGTGCAGCGCGGAGTTCACCGCGAAGAGCGCGCCGAACGCGAGCAGCCCGCCGAGCAGGCTCGCCCGCGGTGCGAGATCCGCAGACAGCGCGATCGCGATCGCCGCCGGCGTGAGAGCGAGGACGGCGGCCCACAGGAAGGCGTCGCGGCCGTCGGCGCGAGTGCGCGTGATGCGCGGCGCCAGCGCCTGCACCACGCCGTAGCCGATGATCCACAATGCGAGGAAGCCGCCGACGCGCGCGTGGTCCCAGCCGAAGACGCTCGCCAGATACACCGGCAGCGCCACCACGAACCACACGTCGCGGGCGCCGAACAGGAAAACCCGCGCCGCCGCCAGCACGTTGACCGCGCGGCTGCGCGAGAAGATGTCGCGGAACTTCGGCTTGTTCTTCGCCTTGCCGAGATCGGAGCGCAGCGTCAGCACACTGGCGATCCACACCAGCGCCAGCGCCGCCGCCATCGCGGCCACGGCGCCGCGAAAGCCGGCGAGCTCGAGCAGCGCGCCGCCGAGGAAGAAGCCCGCGCCCTTCAGCGCGTTCTTCGAGCCGGTGAGCGCCGCCACCCAGCGGTACAGCGCGCCCTCGGCGCCGGCAGGCACCAGCAGCTTCACCGCGCTCTTGGCGCTCATCTTGTTGAGGTCCTTGGCGATGCCCGACAGCGCCTGCGCCGCCATCACCCACGGCACGGTCAACGCCGCCGCCGGTACCAGCAGCATCGCCAGCGCGACGATCTGCAGCCCGAGCCCGATGTGCATGGTGCGGTTCAGGCCGAGATGGGCGCCGAGCCAGCCGCCGACCAGGTTGGTCACGATGCCGAAGAATTCGTAGAACAGGAACAGCAGCGCGATCTCGAGCGGTCGGTAGCCCAGCGCGTGGAAATGCAGCACCACCAGCATGCGCAGCGCGCCGTCGGTTAGCGTGAACGCCCAGTAGTTGCCGGTGACCAGCAGGTACTGGCGCACGTCCCGTGTCATTGCGACCATGGGCCTCAGGCGCCGCCGACCAGCCGTGCGAGTTCGACGGTGCGGTTCACGTAGCCCCACTCGTTGTCGTACCAGGCGTAGATCTTCACGTGCGTGCCGTTGACCACCAGGGTGGATAGCGCGTCGATGATGCTCGAACGCGCATCGCCGCGGTAATCGATGGACACCAGCGGGCGCTCCTCGTAGCCGAGGATGCCGCGCAGCGCGCCGTCGGCTGCGGTCTTCAGCAGCGCGTTCACCTCGGTCACGCTGGTTGCGCGTTCCACCTCGAACACGCAGTCGGTGAGCGAGGCATTCGCCAGCGGCACGCGCACGGCGTGCCCGTTCAGCCGGCCCTTCAGCTCGGGGAAGATCTGCGTGATCGCGGTCGCCGAGCCGGTGCTGGTCGGGATCAGGCTCAGGTGGCAGGCGCGCGCGCGGCGCGGATCCTTGTGCGCCGCATCGAGGATGGTCTGCGTGTTGGTGAGATCGTGGATCGTGGTGATCGAGCCGTGGCGGATACCGAGGCCCTCGTGGATCACCTTCACCACCGGCGCCAGGCAGTTGGTGGTGCAGGACGCCGCGGTCACGATGCGATGGCGCGCCGGGTCGTAGAGATGGTGGTTCACGCCCATCACCACGTTCAGCACGCTGTCGTCCTTCACCGGCGCGGTGACCACCACGCGCTTCACGCCCTGATCGAGGTAGGGCTGGAGCGCCGCGGCGGACTTGAACTTGCCCGAGGCCTCGATCACCACGTCGCAGCCCGACCAGTCGGTTTCGCTGACGGCCTTGTTGCGGCTGAAGCCGATGCGTCGCTCGCCGACCGCGATCGCCTCGCCCTCGGCGCGTGCCTCGGCGCTCCAGCGCCCGTGCACCGAGTCGAAATTCAGCAGGTGCGCGAAGCCCGCCGCGTCGCCGGCGGGGTCGTTGATATGCACGAACGCCATGGCCGGGTTCGCCCAGGCCGCGCGCAGCGCGAGCCGCCCCATGCGGCCGAAGCCGTTGATGCCGATCCGGATGCTCATGGCGATACTCCTGTTGTTCCGCAACAGTCGCGCTGGCGCGCCGGGCGGCTGCCCATGCGCTCGAGGTTCTTCAGGTTGGGTCGCACGAAGGCCGCGTTGGCACGCGCGGTTTCATCGAGCACCGCGCGCGCCCAGGCGGGCAGCTGCGGGGATATGCGGTAGAACACCCACTGGCCCTGGCGACGGTCCGCGAGCAGGCCGCATTTGCGCAGCTGCGCCAGGTGGCGCGACACCTTGGGCTGGATCTCGTCGAGTGCGGCGGTGAGCTCGCAGACGCAGAGCTCCTCCTCCTCGTGGATCAGCAGCAGGCACCGCAGCCGCGTGGCGTCGGCGAGGCATTTGTAGAAATCGACGGGCTGCATGCGGGCTCCTGTGGCGGGTCCGGATACGGCCGCAATTGTATACGGAAAATCGTATATATAGGCAAGGCTCCAGGACACACCGGTGGCCGGCAATTGCGCGCGCGCCGTCACGGCAGCAGCGACTGCGGCCGCTGCGGGGCGCGTGCTAGACTCGGCCCGACAATGCCATCGCGCCACGCTGAACCGAAACGGTGCCTCGCCATGCAGACCGCATCGCCCGAGAAGATCGCGTATTTCCATTCGCTGGGATGGTGGGGCGACACCACCACCTGGCAGCTGTTCGAGCAGGCCGCGGCGGCCGATCCCGGCGCCATCGCGTTGCTCGATCCGGCGAACCGGCAGTCCTTCACCACCGGCCAGCCGCTGGCGCTCAGCTGGGGCGAGTTGCGCCGCCGCGCGCTCGCGCTCGCGGGCGAACTGAAGCGCGACGGCATCGCGCGCGGCGACGTGGTGGTGCTGCAGCTGCCGAACACCGTGGAGTCCGTCGCGAGCTACCTCGCGCTGGCCGCGCTCGGCGCGGTCGCGAGCCCGGTACCGATGCAGTACGGCCTGCACGAGCTGCGCGAGATCGCCCACAAGCTGCATCCGCGGGCCTACGTCGCGGCCGCGCATTTTCGCGGCGAGGACTTCACCGCGCGCCACGCCGGCGCCTTCGCACCCGATACGCGGCTGATCGCGCTCGACCACCGGCTGATCGGGACCGACCGCGCGGTGGACGAGTCCGTGATCGCGAGCGGTGTGTCCGCCGATGAGGTCTACACGATCTGCTGGACCTCGGGCACCACCGGCACGCCCAAGGGCGTGCCGCGCAGCCACAATCAATGGCTGGCGCAGACCGAGGCGATGCACGGCATCGGCATCGAAGCCGGGCATGACGATGCTGTGTCCGTTTCCGATGGTGAACATGGCGAGCATTACCGGTTTCTTCTATCCGTGGCTGCAGCTGCGCGGCAGGCTGGTGCTGCACCATCCGATGGATATCGGCGTGTTCCTGGCGCAGATCCGCGACGAGCGCGTGGCCTACACGATCGCGCCGCCCGCGGTGCTGAACATGCTGCTGCAGAAGCGTGAACTGCTGGCGGGCGCCGACCTCTCCAGCCTGAAACTGGTTGCCTCGGGCAGCGCGCCGCTGGCGCCGTGGATGGTGCGCGCGTTCCAGGAGGAATTCGGCATCATGGTCGTGAACATCTTCGGCTCGAACGAGGGCATGGCGTTCGCCTCCGCGGCCGTCGACGTGCCCGACCCCGAGCAGCGCGCCACGCTGTTCCCGCGCTTCGGCGTCGAGGGGCTCGCGTGGTCGAACCCGGTCTCGGCGCGCATGCGCTCGCGGCTGGTCGACATCGACAGCGGCGCCGTGATCACGGAACCGGGTCATCCCGGCGAGATGCAGATCCAGGGACCGAACGTGATCGACGGCTATTTCGACGCGACCGTGAGCAACAAGGAGGTCTTCAGCGCGGACGGCTGGTTCCGCAGCGGCGACATGTTCGAGATCGCGCCGGAAGATCCGCGCTTCTATCGCTTCACGGGACGCTGCAAGGACATCATCATCCGCGGCGGCATGAAGATCTCCCCCGACGAGCTCGACACGCTGCTCGGCGCGCATCCGCAGCTCGCCGAGGCCGCGGTCACGGGCTACCCCGATGCGGTGCTCGGCGAGCGCGTCTGCGCCGTGGTGGTGCCGAAGCCCGGCGAGCAGCCGACGCTGGAGAGCATCACGCAGTACCTCGAGGGGCGGCACCTCGCGCGCAACAAGTTGCCCGAGAAGCTCGTGGTCGTGGACGCCCTGCCGCGCAATCCGCTCGGCAAGGTGGTGCGCGCGGCGCTGCGCGGGCTGGTCATCGACGAGCCATGAGCGGCGCGTTCCTGTATGACTGGCTGCGCACGCCGCGCGGCCGCGCGCGTCCCGACGGGGGCCTGCACGATCTCTCGCCCTTCGCGCTGCTCGACGTGCTCTACCGCGCGCTCGCCGAGCGCAACGGCCTCGATCCCTCCGCGGTGGGCGAGGTGGTGCTCGGCTGCGTCACGCAGCACGGCGAGCAGGCCGGCAACATCGCGAAGACCTCGGCGCTGCACGCGGGCTGGCCGCATTCGGTGTCGGGCATCACGGTGAACCGTTTCTGCTCCTCGGGCCTCGATGCGATCAATCTCGCGGCGTTGAAGGTGGCCGCCGGGCAGGAAGGGCTGGCGGTCGCGGGCGGCATCGAGATGATGTCGCGCGTGCCGATGCTCGCCGACGGCGCCGCGGTGTTCACGGATGCGCAGCTCGCCGCCGCGAGTCGCGTGCTGATGATGGGCAGCGGCGCGGACCTCGTCGCCTCGCTGTACGACGTGAGTCGCGAGCAGGCCGATGCCGTGGCGCTCGCCAGCCAGCAGCGCGCGGCGCGGGCGCGCGCCGGCGGCTGGTTCCGCTCGATCGTGCCGGTGCACAACCCGGTCAAGGGCATCACGCTTGCCGCGGACGAATGCATCCGCGAGCAGACCACGGCGGAGTCGCTGGCGCGCATGGAGCCCGCCTTTGCGGCGCTCGGCGCGGGTGGCGTCGACGCGCTGCAGCTCGCGGCATACCCGCGGCTCGGTGCGATCCGCCACGTGCACACCGCCGGCAACTCGCCGGCAATGGCCGATGCCGCGGCACTGCTGCTGGTCGGCGACGCCGCCGCGCGCGAGACGCTGGGGCGTACACCGCGCGCGCGCATCCGTGCCGCCGCGACCGCCAGCGACGATCCGCTGCTGGTGGTCTCGGGCTGCGTGGCGGCGACGCGCCGGCTCATGCAAGCCGAGGGCCTGCGCGCGAGGGACGTGGACTTGTTCGAGATCCACGAGGCCTTCGCGGCCACGGTGCTGATGTGCCGGCGCGAGCTCGCCATCCCCGAGGACCGGCTCAACGTCAATGGCGGCGTGATCGCGCTCGGTCATCCGCTCGGGGCCACCGGGGCGATCATGGCTGGCGTGCTGCTCGACGAACTGGAACGGCGCGACCTCGCGCTCGGCATCGTGGCGGCCAGCGGCGCCGCGGGCTCGGGCGTCGCGCTGTTGCTCGAACGTTGCTGAATTTCACCACTGGAGAAGAGGGCGAGGATGGAGATCACGGGCCTGGAGGGGAAAGTTGCGGTCGTCACCGGCGCCGGGCGCATGCGCTCGATCGGGCGTCCGATCGCGGTGGAGCTCGCGCGCGCCGGTTGCGACATCGTGCTGACCGGCACCGGGCGTGCGCCCGAGCGCTATCCCGATGACGAACGCGCCGCCGGCTGGTGCGACATCGAATCGGTCGCCGCGGAGGTGCGCGCGCTCGGGCGCCGGGTGCTGGCGCTGGTGAGCGACGTGTCGGATCCGCAGGCCGTGGATGCGCTGGTGGCGTGCACGCTGGATGAGTTCGGCCGCGTCGATATCGTGGTGAACAACGCCGGTGCCGCGCGCGGTGACGATCGCGCCGCCGTCGTCGATCTCGCCATCGATGCCTGGCGCAAGGTGATCGACGTGAACCTGAACGGCACTTTCTACATGAGCCGCGCTTTCGGCCGCGCGCTGATGGCACAGGGCCGTGGTGGCAGCATCGTCAACATTTCCTCGATAGGCGGCAAGATGATGGCGGCGCAGACCGCCGCCTATGCCGCGTCCAAGGCCGGCGTGCACGCGCTGACCTGCGCAATGGCGGCCGAGCTCGGGCCGCACGGCGTGCGCGTCAATGCGGTCTGCCCCGGCATCATCGACACTTTCCGCATGGACGACGTCGGTCGCGGCGAGCAATGGGAGAACATGATCGCGGCCTACGTGCCGCTGCGCCGCGCGGGCACCGGCCTCGACATCGCCAACATGGTCGTCTACCTGTGCAGCGAGCAGGGCTCGTGGATCAGCGGGCAGCTCTACAGCGTGGACGGCGGGATGGTGCCCGGGCGCTGAGCCGTCGGTCACCGGCACAGGCAATCACGCGGACCGGGAACTGGAGAAATCGTCGACCTATGCAAAACGCCACTTACATACTCGGCGGCTACCAGACCGATTTCGCGCGCGCGTGGTCGCGCGAGGGGCTCGACATCTCCGACATGGTCCGCGAGGCCACGCTGGGCGCGCTGGAGAACTGCGGCCTCGACGCGGGCGAGGTGCGCTCCATCCATGTGGGCAACGCCTTCGGCGAGGCGCAGCGCAGGCAGGGTCACCTCGGCGCGATGGTCGCGCAGGTGGTGCCGCAACTGTGGGGCGTGCCCGCGATGCGCCACGAGGGCGCCTGCGCCTCGAGCTCGCTGGCGGTGCTCGCCGCGATGGCCGAGATCGAGGCCGGGCGCTACGACTGCGTGCTGGTGCTCGGCGTCGAGGAGTTCAGGAACCTCCCGGGCGACATTGCCTCGCAGAACCAGAACTCCGCCGCCTGGGCCGGGCACGAGGACATCGCGTGCACGTTCATGTGGCCAGCGGTGTTCGGCCTGCTCGCCGCCGAGTACGAGCGCCGCTACGGGCTGGATCGCCGCTACCTCAACCGCATCGCCGAGATCAATTACGCCAACGCCAGGCGCAACCCGCTGGCGCAGACGCGCGCCTGGCAGTTCAAGGCGAACAGCTTCACCGATGACGACGCGGCGAACCCGCTGATCGAGCCCGGCGTGCGCCGCCAGGACTGCGGCCAGATCACCGACGGCGCCTGCGCGCTGGTGCTCGCCTCGGGAGAGTTCGCCACCCGGTACGCCGCGCGTCGCGGCGCGCGCCTCGCGCAGCTGCCGCGCATCCAGGGCTGGGGCCATCGCAACGCGGGCCTGCGCTACCACGACAAGATCGCGCGCAGCCGCGACGAGGCGCTGGTTTTCCCGCACGTGCGCGACACCATCACGGATGCCTTCCGCCGCGCCGGCATCGAGGGCGTGGGGCAGCTCGACGGCATCGAGACGCACGACTGCTTCTCGGTGACCGAGTACATGGCGCTCGACCACTTCGGCATCACGCCGCCGGGGCAGTCGTGGCAGGCCATCGAGAGCGGCCTGATCGAGCGCGGCGGCAGGCTGCCGGTGAACCCGGGCGGCGGCCTCATCGGCGGCGGCCACCCGGTCGGCGCGACCGGCGCGCGCATGCTGTTCGATGCCGCGAAGCAGGTCACGGGGCAGGCGGGCGAGATGCAGGTCGAGGGCGCGCGCCGCTTCGCGACGCTGAACATCGGGGGCTCCTGCGCGACGGTGGCGAGCTTCGTGGTGGGTCTCGACGACCCGCGCTGAGCCGCCCGGTCTAATTCGTTTGCACTAATTCATTTGCATGGGGGTGTGGCATCGAGCGCGCGTTATGCTCGGCGCGCGCCCGCTCATTTCTGACGTTTCGGTGCGTATATCCACATCCAAAGCACAATTCCATAAACAGGGGATGACTCGACATGAAGAAGACGGAACTTGCCATCAGGATTGCCTGTGCCTCGGCGCTCTACGCCTGCGTTGCCACCGCGCAGGCGCAGGAGGCGGCCGATGGCGGGCGCAGCGCCCAGCTCGAGGAGATCGTGGTCACCGCGCAGAAGCGCGAGGAGAACCTGCAGTCGGTGCCGATCGCGGTCACCGCGCTGGGCACGGACATGCTGGAGAGCTTCCGCGTCACCGACATCCAGGACCTGAACGGCCTGGCGCCGAACCTGGTGATGATCGACCAGGGCGTGCGCTCGATTCCCACCATCACCATTCGCGGCATCTCGTCGGGGGTGTCCAACAACGCCGTCGATCCGAAGGTCGGCATGTACCTCGACGGCGTCTACATCGGGCGCAGCGTGGGCGCGATCTTCGACATGGCCGAGATCGAGCGCGTCGAGGTGCTGCGCGGCCCGCAGGGCACCCTGTTCGGACGCAATGCCACGGGCGGCGCGATCAGCATGATCACCTCGGCCCCTACCGGCGAGTTCGGGCTGAAGCAGGATTTTTCGGCGGGCAGCAACGACGCCTTCCGCGCGCGCACCAACCTGAACCTGCCGGCGTGGGGGGCGCTCAGCGTGCGGCTGTCGTACATGCACGACGAGGACGGGGGTACGTCGGACAACCTGATCGGCGGCCAGCGCATCGACCTGCGTCCCTTCGATCCCGACCTCGGCGTGCTGAAGTACGAGGACGACCTCGGCAGCGAGGACACCGATGCGTTCATGCTCGCGGCGCGCCTGGCGGTCAACGACGAACTGACGCTCGACTACAAGTACGACCGCACCGACAGCGACACGGTGGGCAACCCGACCCAGCAGCTCGGCGTCACCGGCGGTGCGCTGCAGCCCTTGCTCGAGCTGATCGATTCACTGCAGCCCCTGTACGGCGGCATCACCAATGTCAGCACGGATCGGCTCGACGACGTGGCCGCCGCCACCAGCGTGCAGCCGCTCGAGGTCTTCGGCCACAACCTGACCGTGAGCTGGGACATCACGGACGAGGTGAACTTCAAGAGCATCACCGCCTGGCGCGAGATGGAGCAGGATCCGAACATCTACGATCTCGCGGCCACCGGCGGCTGGAAATTCACCACGGCCCAGCTGGCCGGGGCGCTGAGCGGCGACTTCGGTGCCATCTTCAACCCGGCCAATGCGCCGGGCGCCAACGATTCGTTCTTCAACCTGCTGACGGCGCGCTCGACCTCGCAGCGCCAGTTCAGCCAGGAACTGCAGCTGACCGTCACCAAGGACCTGTTCGACCTGGTCGGCGGCATTTTCTACTTCACCGAGCACTCGCCCGGACTCGATGCGCTGGGCATCATGAAGCCGATAACGAACGGTGTCGTCGAGCCGGCGTGGTTCGACAGCATTTTTGGCACCGGCACCAACGAGTCGATCGTCGACAACGACTCGATCGCCGCCTTTGCCCAGGTGACCTGGCACGCGACGGACCAGCTCGACCTGACCGCGGGCATCCGCCGCACCGAGGACGACCGCGAGACGGAGATCGTGCAGGCCGCCGGCGCCGCCGCGGGCGGGGCGCTGCAGCCCGGCGTCTACGACACCGAGTACGGCAAGACCAACTACACGCTGATCGCGAGCTATACCTTCACCGAGGAGCTCATGGCGTACGCCAAGATCGCCACGGGCTATGTGGCCGGCGGTGTGATGAGCTCGATCCCCTACGGCCCGGAAGAGGTCGAGAGCTACGAGGCCGGTATCAAGTCGCAGTTCCTCGACAATCGCCTGCGCGTGAATGCCGTGGGCTTCTTCATGGATTACACCGACCTGCAGGTGCAGACCTTCATCGACGGCGTGCAGAATTTCCAGAACGCCGGCTCGGCCGAGATCACCGGCCTGGAGCTGGAGGTGGACGCCGTGCCGCTCGACGGCCTGACGCTGAGCGGCACGCTGGGCTGGACGGACTTCGAGTACCAGGAGTTCCTGATGGGTGGCATCGACGTTTCCGACAGCATTCGCACCACGTACACGCCGGAATGGAACACGCGACTGTCGGCGCAGTACGACTTCGAGGCGCTCGGCTTCGGCGGCACGCCCTTCGTGCGGCTCGACAGCCGCTGGCGCGACGAGGCGGACATCACCGCGCAGCCGCTCGCGGATCCGGTGCTGGCGGATCTCGCCGTCACGGAGGACCACTGGATCGTCGATGCGCGCGTCGGCGTCGTCGACATTCCGTTGCGCGAGACCACGATGGGCGTGTCCGTGTGGGCGAAGAACCTGCTGGACGAGGACGACATCATCGACTTCGGGCCGGAAGTGATCAACCAGACGGGCCAGTTCATCAACGAGCGCACCGTCGGCGTGGATTTCAGCATCAGCCTGTAGGCGGCGCACCGTCGCCGCAGAAGGCCCGGGCGCGAGCGATTGCGCCCGGGCTTTTTTATCCCCCGCCCTGTGCTGCCTTCTGTGCGGCAGGCGCGGGCGAGCCAGGCGAAGGCATCTTCATATCCACCTGGACTCGCTTGATGTCACCCGTGAAGACACCCTCGTTCCGGTACGCATTGGAGACGGGGCCATTGGCATCCCGGCCGACATCGAAAGTCTCGCTCGTGCCCGCCATCATGTGCGGGTAGGACGCGATGGTCTCGCGGGCAACCTCATTGCCATTCACCGCAATCGTCACGACACCGCCCGCACCCGCAGGCGCAAATTCGAAGCGCACCTTGTTGATGCCAGAGGAAAGCGGCTTGTCTGCCGCTACGCGAAACTGCTGGCCGGGCAAATGGGACGCGGCCGCGTACGCCACGGGCTTGCCGTCCTCGAGATAGAAGCTCCAGCCGCCGAAGTGACTCCCTGCCGCGACGATCACACCATTCGCACCGTGCTCGGGGATCTCCGAGTTCCGCTTGCAGGCTGAACGGCATGAAGAAGATCGGCGGCGCCGCCATCAGCGGCAGGCGGATATTCGGCCCCCAGTAGACATAGCTGTTGCGGAAGGAGCCCGTGGCCTGCGCCATTTTCATGCCGCGGCTCTGGGCGCCGGTGTCCTGGATCGGATAGACATTGTTGCGGCGCGCCTCCTCGTCGAAGAGCGCCTGCATCTGCTCGAGCCGCCCGGGCTGCGCAGCCGCGAGATTGTGCGCCTGGCTGAAGTCCGACGCGAGATCGTACAGTTCCCAATCATAGGTCGAGGTATCGCTGCCGGCCCGGGACCGGGCGATATGCCACGGCATGTTGCGCGGCGTGGTATTGGCCAGCCAGCCATCGTGATAGATGCCGCGATTGCCGTTGATTTCGTAGTACTGCGTGCGCCGCGTCGAGGGCGCGCCGGGCGCATCGAAGCTGTAGATCATGCTCGTGCCGTCGATACGCTGCTGGGCAACGCCATCCACCATGCCCGGCGCCGGCACGCCCGCGGCATCGAGCAATGTCGGCATCACATCGATCACGTGGTGATACTGCGTTCGCAACTCGCCCTGCGCCTTGATCCGCCCGGGCCACGAGACAACGAGCCCGTTGCGAACGCCGCCCAGATGCGAGGCCAGCTGCTTCAGCCACGGAAACGGTGTATTCATCGCGAAGGCCCAGCCGGCGGGAAAGACCTGGTAAGTGTCCGGTCCGCCCATCATGTCGAGATGGCCTGCGAGCCACTGCGGATCTTCCTCGGCCGCGCCGTCTCCCAGCGACAACTTGGCGACTTCGTTCAGCGAGCCAGTCGCGCCACCCTCGCCGCTGCCGCCATTGTCGCCCTGGATAAACGCGACCAGCGTGTTGTCCGCAATGCCCATGCGCTCGATTTCGTCGAGCAGGCGACCGAATTGCGCATCCTGGAAGGCGAGCATGCCCGCGTAGACTTCCATGTAGCGCGCGTAGACGCGCTTTTGCTCGGCGGACAGGTCATCCCACGCCGGGATTCCCGCAGGGCGGGGCACCAGGTCGGTATTGGCGGGAACGATGCCGAGCGCCTTCTGGCGCGCCAGGGTTTCCTCGCGCTGCCGATCCCAGCCCTGATCGAATTTGCCGCGGAACCTGGCAATCCAGTCCGCCGGCGCCTGATGCGGCGCGTGCGCCGAGCCTGACGCGTAGTAGATGAAGAATGGCTTGTCCGGCGCGGCCGCCTTCTGGTTGTGCAGCCACTCGATGGTGCGATCGGCGAGGTCGCGCTCGAGAATGTAGCCGGCGGGCCGGTGCGAGCCATCGACCGGGGTCGTGCCATCGTAAAGCGCCGGCCGCCACTGGTCGGTATCGCCCGCGACGAAGCCATAGAAATGCTCGAAGCCACGCTCGGTCGGCCATTGCTCGAACGGGCCGGCGGCCGAGCGCTGATTGCCCGGCACATTGTGATCCTTGCCGAACATGGCCGTGTTGTAGCCGTTATCGCGCAGCACGCGCGCAACCGTGGCCGCGCTGCGCGGAATCATCATGGTGTATCCGGGATACGGCGAGGCGATATCGGCGAGAGTTCCCGTGCCGACCGCGTGATGATTGCGCCCGGTCAGCAGCGCGGCTCGCGTGGGCGAACAGATCGCCGTGGTATGGAACTGGTTGTACTTGAGGCCCCGCGCCGCGAGGCGATCGAGGTTGGGCGTGGGGACCGGGCCACCAAACGTGCTCGCCGAGGCAAAGCCGACATCGTCGGTCATCACGAGCAGGATATTGGGTGCTCCCGCAGGCGCCTTGACCGTGACGGGAAAACTCGGGGTCGAGCCGCCCTCGGTCGGTGCGAGCGTGCCTGTGAACGGTTCGGGCGGGCGCGGCAGAACGCTGCCTGGATCTGCGGCTACCCCGGCATCTTCCGCCTGCGCCTGCACGGCGATGATGGCCGCCAGGGCGAGAAGTACAGTACCGATCCTTGCGGCGAACCGGGATATGCGCATGGCTATTCTCCTGGAGCGAACGATCACGTCGAGAACGATCGGAGAGATGCTTCGATGTCGCGTCGTAACTCGTGCAGTTCACGAGCCAAGGTCGCGCATCGCGCGAAGTCGATGCCCTCCAGTAACGTATCCGGCCGCAAGGCGCGACCGCTTCAAATATTGACACTCAAGTTTCATTATGAGACCGGTGATCATGCATGAATCACGCCCCGAGCGCGAGGGTGGCAAACGCAATCCGCGTCGGGGAAACTCCTTGCGCGTGGTGGCCCACGCAATATTCCATCAGTGCCCCGGGGGAGAGAATCATGGCAAGTGGAGAATCGACCCGGATTGCCGTCGTGGCCGGGGGCGGGTCCGGGATTGGCCGCGGTTGCGCAATCAGGCTGGCCGCAACGGGCTACAAGGTCATCCTGCTTGGCCGGACCAGGGAAAAGCTGGAAAGAACAGCCGCGAAGATTCGCGCTGCCGGCGGCGACGCCGATGTCTTCGTCGCCGATGTGCGGGATTGGGACCGCCGCGCGCGCGGGCGTCGTCAACCTGACCCGCACGCTTGCCAAGGAGTGGGCGCCAGAGCGCATCCGCTTCAACGCGGTCGCGCCGGGCCTGACGGATTCCGGTGCACTGTCGGCGCGTTTCGCCGCGATGGTGGACAAGGTGCCGCTCGGGCGGATCGGGACAGTCGACGATGTCGTCGATGCCGTGATCTTCTTCGCCAATGCAAGCTACGTGACGGGCGAAGTGTTGTCCGTCGATGGCGGCATCCGCTTCGCGAAGTGATTGCGAGCGCCGTCCGTGGCGCCGCAGCGCTTCAGGCCGCTTTCGCGGGGCGCTGGCGGATGCGTCCGTTGCGCAGCAAGGCGCCCGAGTGCACGTGGGTGGGCTTGTCGTCCTCGATCGTGAGCTGGCCGTTCACGAGCACATAGCGGTAGCCGCTGCCGCGGTTGGTCACGCGGTACTCGTCGCCCGGCAGGTCCCGCACGAATTCCGGGAAGGTGTAGGCGAGCTTCCCGTAGTCGTAGACCACGATGTCGGCCGCCGCGCCCTCGCGCAGCGTGCCGCGGTCGCGGAAGCCGGCGCAGAAGGCAGGCAGCGCGCTCAGGCGCCAGTGTGCTTCCTCCAGCGTGATCAGCTTGTGCTTGCGCACGTATTCCGCGATCAGCTCCGTGCCGTAGCTGCCGCAGGTCAGGTATTTCAGGTGCGCGCCGCCGTCGGAGAGCCCCGGAATGATGA
The DNA here is from genome assembly GCA_963819895.1 of uncultured Gammaproteobacteria bacterium. Classification (GTDB taxonomy): domain Bacteria; phylum Pseudomonadota; class Gammaproteobacteria; order Pseudomonadales; family UBA5518; genus UBA5518. Next base: position 2,650 of record CAWFXU010000026.1, on the reverse strand, counting down.
AGGGGCTGTCCAGCAGTTCCTTGACCCCGTCGAGCGTGGTGTCGAACTGGCGCGTCTCGAAGATCGTGCGCAGCTCGTCGAGCACGACGATGTCGCAGACCACGTCGATCACGTGACGCCCCGTCTGCGCGGCGATCTCGCCGAGGCGCATGCCCTCGAAGGCCTTGTTGGTCTCGCTGAAGGTGCGGTGCAGGCGGGTGTCCGGGATCGAGTCGATGAACATGTACTTGAGCGGCAGCGCGCGCAGCTTCTCGCGCACGGCCGGGTCGGCGAAGTTCTTCAGCTTCTGTTCGCGCGGCACGTCGGGGCCGACGAAGGCGTTCCAGTCGGCCCAGAGGTCGAAGTAGTCGAAGGTGAAGACCAGTGGCGGGTCCTGCGTGATGCCCTGGCCGTAGATGCGCAGCCCACGCTCGTGGCAGCTCGCGAACCAGTCGAGCAGGTGGCGGCGGATGCCGGCGCCCATCTCGTCGCCCGAGGGCACCACGGCCTGCCACAGGATCGGGGCGCCGCTCGCTTCGGCCAGCGCTTCCCACTCGGGTGGCGGCGTGAGTCCCATCGACAGCGCGATGAAGCCTTCGCCGCGCTCGCCCAGCACCTTGGCCATGCGCATGCGCGTCTCGGGCCACATCACGTCGGTGGGGAAGGGCGTGCCGTCGAAGTCGTTCTGGGCCGCGCCGCCGACCGTGCCTGCCTCGGGCTGGCCCGGCGTGCCCAGGCACTGCGCCGAGAAGCCGCAGGCGCCGGCGTCCATCGCCTCGTTGAGCAGGCGGGCCATCTCGGCGTGCTCGGCCTCGGTCGGCATGCGTCCGGACTTCGCCGCCTCGAAGCCCATCGCGGCCATCATCAGCGGGTTCAGCCCCACGTAGGGCAGCACGTTCAGGCTCTTGGGCGTGCGATCCATGCTGTCGAGGTACTCGGGATAGGTAGTCCAGTCCCAGGGCAGTGCCGTTTCCAGTGTCACCAGCGGTATGGCCTCGACCTTGGTCATGGACTTCATCGCGCGGTCGCGCAGTTCCGGCGCCATCGGCGCGAAGCCGAAGCCGCAGTTGCCGAGCACCACCGAAGTCACGCCGTGGAAGCCCGAGGTGGAGAGGTAGGGATCCCAGAACACCTGCGCGTCGTAGTGCGTGTGCAGGTCGATGAAGCCGGGCGCCACCACGAGGCCGTCGGCATCGATCACGCGCTTCGCGCGCGGGTTCGCGATCTTGCCCATGCGCGTGATCACGCCGTCCCGGATGCCGATATCGCCCTTCCAGCGCGGGTTGCGCGCGCCGTCGACGATCATGCCGTTCCTGATGACGATGTCGAATTCCTGCATGAACTCCTCCCGTAGATTTGTGAACAGTGTTTACTAAACGCCGATAGGCTAGAGTAAGCCTGCCGGGGCGTCAAGCACGTCGGCGTGCCGCTCGCACCGATCCGGGGAGTACGGCCCACACGAGGCGCGCGGGCCGGCCGCAGCCCGAAAGGATCGATCCGGAGAGCCATGATGTCCGCCCATGCCCGTCCTGCCCGTGGCCGTCCGCTGCTGTCGCACGCCCGTATCCTCGACACGGCGCTGGAACTGCTGCAGCAGATGCCCCTGAAGGAACTGACGATGCGCCGGCTGGCGCAGGCACTGAACACGACGCCCGCTGCACTCTACGGCTACTTCGCCAGCCAGGAGGAGCTGTTCGCGGCGGTGGCGACGCGCGTCGTCCGCGGCATCGACCTGAGCGCCGTGCAGAGCGCTGCGCACTGGCAGGAACGGCTGCGGCTCTGGGCGCGCGCCGTACGGGCGCGACAGCTCGAGTTCGCGAGCACGGCGGCCATGGCGCAGATCAGTCCGCACATCCCCGCCAGCTGGTTCGAGGTGACGGCCCCGCTGCTGCGCGCGCTGGAGTCCGCCGGCCTGTCGGACCAGGCGCTGATGGACACGGCGCGCTGCTATTCCCGCATCGTCTACGGCTCGATACTCACCGAGCTGGCGCAGGATCCCTACGCGCTGCAGGTCGAGCGTGCCGACGCCGAGGCCGCGCTGGGGCAGCTGTCGCCGCAGGCCGCCGAGCAGATCGCCGGCATCCTGCCGTACCTGGGGACGCAGGACAACGAGGCGCTGTTCGAGATGACCATCGACTGTGCGCTGCGCGGCATCGCCGCGGCGCTGCCGCCGCCCGCGTGAGCGCCGCGGTCGTTGATTTGCGTCATCGCCGCCTCACGCGGCGTGTCCGATGCGTCGCCGATGCGATATCCTCACCTTCCTGACCTCATGAAAAAGGATGGATCCATGCAAATACCCCTGCAGATCACGGTTCGCGACATGGAGCCTTCGGAAGCGCTGGAGGCGCGCATCCGCAGCAAGGCGCAAAAGCTCGAGGAATTCTTCGCCCACATCGTGTCCTGTCACGTGGTCGTGGAGATGCCGCACCGGCACCACCACCAGGGCAAGCAGTTCAATGTGCGCATCGATATCGGCGTGCCGGGCAACACGATCGTGCTGAACCGCCACCAGGCGGAAGACGTCTACGTGGCCCTGCGCGATGCCTTCGATGCGGCCAAGCGCCAGCTCCAGGAATATTCGCGCGTGATGCGCGGTGACGTGAAGACGCATGCCCCGCGGCGCCCGGGCGCGGAGAGCGCCGCGAGCGAGAGCGTCGCACCCGAATAGCCC
>CAWFXU010000025.1:0-31813 GCA_963819895.1 uncultured Gammaproteobacteria bacterium | reverse complement strand
TCCGGGTCCCGGTACGCGCTGATATACTGCCCGCCGATTCCCTGGACTATTCGCCAGCCTGTTAGTCCTCGAGCCGATAAGCACTTGCCTGGGGGCCTCTCCGCCGACGCTGTGTGCATGTCCGCCTGCCGGAAAGCCTGATGCGTCACTGAGGCCGCCGCCTTGAACCGCTGGGTTCAAGGGCGACACGGGCAGCGGTAGCGCCTGGGGCAATCCTTCATCCTTGCTTCGGTCGCCCTCGCATCCGCCGGAGGCCTCGCATGTCCGCACGCAGCACGCTGCGTCGCCAGTGCCGCGATGCGCGCGCCGCGCTCGGCGCGACCGGGCGCGCGCGCGCCTCGCAGGCGATCTGCCGCCACCTCGGCGAATCCCCGCTATTGCACGACGCGTCGCGCGTCGCGCTGTACTGGCCGGTGGGCGAGGAGGTCGACCTGCGCGCGCTGCTCGCCGACGATCGCCACGCGCACAAGCAGTTCTGCCTGCCCGTGATGCAGCCCGACAAGCGGTTGCGCTTCGCGCGCTACCGCCAGGGCGACGCGCTGCACGCGAACTGGTATGGCATCCCGGAACCCGTGCACGATGCGGCGCAGGAAATCGCCGCCGACGCCATCGGGCTGGTGTGCGTGCCGCTGCTGGGCTTCGACCGCGCCGGGAACCGCCTCGGGCAGGGCGGCGGCTTCTATGACCGCAGCTTCGATTTCCTGCTCCGGCGCGAGGCGGCGGCACCGCTGCTGGTGGGCATCGGCTTCGCGTGCCAGGAACTGCCGGCGCTGGCGCGCGAAGCCTGGGACGTGCCGCTGGCGGCCGTCATGACCGAGGATGGCCTGATCGACTGCCGCGCGCGCTGAATTCAGCGCAGGAACGCGCGATAGACCGGGTTGTCGGTCTCGTCCCAGTAGCTGTAGACGCGGTGGCGGCGTGTCATCTCGGCGAAGAACTCCGCCAGCGCGCCACGATCGCCCTCCGGCACCTGGAAGCCCACCAGCACGCGCCCGTAGGCGGCGCCGTGGTTGCGGTAGTGGAACAGCGAGATGTTCCAGTCGTGCTCCATGCGGTTCAGGAAGTTGCAGCAACGCGCCCGGACGCTCGGGAAACTCGAAGCGGTAGACGATCTCGGCATCGCCGACGCGGGCGCGCGGCCGCCGACCATGTGGCGGACGTGCAGCTTCGCCATTTCGTTGTCGGTCAGGTCGAGCACCGCGTAGCCCTTGCCGCGCAGTTCGCGCAGCAGCGATTCGCGGTCGTTGCGCTCCGGGGATACCTGCACGCCGACGAAGATCTGCGCCGCGCCGGGTCGGAATAGCGGTAGTTGAACTCGGTGATCGAACGCGCCGCGCCGATGGCGTTGCAGAAAGCGCGGAAGCTGCCGGGTTTTTCCGGGATGGTGACGGCGAGCACCGCCTCGCGCTGCTCGCCGATCTCGGTGCGCTCGGAGATGTGGCGCAGGCGGTCGAAGTTGATGTTGGCGCCGCTGTCGATCGCCACCAGCGTCTGGCCCTGCACGCCGGTGCGCTGCACGTATTTCTTGAGCCCGGCCAGCGCCAGCGCGCCGGCCGGCTCGGCGATCGAGCGCGTGTCGTCGAAGATGTCCTTGATCGCCGCGCAGATCTCGTCGGTGCTGGCGGTGATCACCTCGTCGACGGTCTGGCGGACGATGCGGAAGGTTTCCTCGCCGATCTGCGCCACCGCGACCCCGTCGGCGAACATGCCCACCTGCGGCAGCACCACCCGCCGTTTGGCCTTCAGCGCCGCGTCCAGGCAGGCGGCGTCCTCGGGTTCGACGCCGATCACGCGCACCGAGGGGCGCACGTACTTGATGTAGGCCGCGACACCGGCGAACAGCCCGCCACCGCCGACCGGCACGAACACCGCGTCGATGGGACCCGGAGCTGGCGCAGGATTTCCATGCCGATCGTGCCCTGGCCGGCGATGACATCCGGATCGTCGTAGGGATGCACGAAGCTCATCCCCTTCTGTTCGGCGAGCTCGTATGCATGCTTCGATGCCTCGTCGAAGGTGTCGCCGTGCAGCACCACGTGCGCACCGCGCCGGCGCACCGCCATGACCTTGATGTCCGGCGTGGTGCGCGGCATCACGATGAGCGCCTTGATCCGCAGGCGCTGCGCCGCGAGCGCGACACCCTGCGCGTGGTTGCCGGCCGAGGCCGTGATCACGCCGCGCTCGCGCTCGGCGGCACTGAGGCCCACGATCTTGTTGTAGGCGCCGCGCAACTTGAACGAGAACACCGGCTGCAGGTCTTCGCGCTTGAGCAGGATGCGGTTGCCGAAACGCGCCGAGAGCTGCGGGGCCTCGTCGATGGGGCTCTCGATGGCGACGTCGTAGACGCGCGCGTCGAGGATGCGCTTGATATAGGACTTCGGCATGGCGCGGACAGTGTCCCGGAAAATTGGCGAGAACCCATGGTAATGAGCGCGCCGGTGCCGCGCCAGCCAAAGCCCTGCCACTATGACGGCTCGCGCTGTACCTCGGCCGGCGCGATCACTTAAGCTTGCCGCCCCACGGCAAGCTTGGGTTGCGAGCGCGATGAAAAGCCAGGATGAACTGAAACAGGCGGCCGCCGCCGCGGCCTTCGCCTACGTGCGCGAGCGCCTCGACGAGCGCAGCGTGATCGGCATCGGCACCGGGTCGACGGCGAACCGCTTCATCGACCTGCTCGCGGGCGTGCGCGCGCAGGTCACGGCCACCGTCGCGAGCTCGGAGGCCTCGGCCGCCCGGCTGCGCGGCCACGGCCTGCCGGTGTTCGACCTGAACGTGGTCGACGGCATCGACATCTACGTCGATGGCGCCGACGAGGCCAATGCCGCGCTGCAGTTGATCAAGGGCGGCGGTGCGGCGCTGACGCGCGAGAAGATCGTCGCGGCGGTGGCGCGCGAATTCGTCTGCATCGCCGACGAGAGCAAGTTCGTGCCGGTGCTGGGCGGCTTCCCGCTGCCGGTCGAGGTGATCCCGATGGCGCGCAGCCACGTGGCGCGCGAACTGGTGAAACTGGGCGGCAACCCGGTCTACCGCCAGGGCGTCACCACCGACAACGGCAACATCATCCTCGACGTCTACGATTTCGCGCTGCCCGAGCCCCTGAAGACGGAGGCGGCGATCAACAACATCGTGGGCGTCGTGACCAACGGCATATTCGCGCACCGTCCCGCGGACCTGTTGCTGCTGGCGGGCGAAAACGGCGTACGGGAGCTGCGCGCGTGATTGTGGGGGCTGCGTAGGTCGGGATTCATCCCGACAAGGGTTCGGCAACGTCGAACCCGCCATGCCCGGCGCCCATGTCGGCATAAATGCCGGCCCACGTTACACGATTTCCGCGTGCACCAGCACCAGCCCCTTCAGCTCGGCCGTGATGCGGTCGCCGGGCGCCAGCGGGCCCACGCCCGCGGGGGTGCCGGTCAGCACCACGTCGCCGGGCCACAGGCTGAACTGGCGGCTCGCGTAGCACAGCAGCTCGATGATCGGCGTCAGCATCTGCGCGCTGCTGCCGTGCTGGCGCCGGCGCCCGTTCACCACCAGCCGCGTTTCCAGCGCGGCCAGGTCCAGCGCCGGATCGAGCGGCGCGAAGGCCGACAGCGGGCAGGCGCCGTCGAAACCCTTGGCGATCTCCCACGGGTGAGCCTTCGCCTTCAGCGCATCCTGCAGCTCGCGCAGCGTGAGATCGATCGCGAGACCCACGCCGGCGATCGCGGCCCAGGCTTGCTCGGGCGATGCCGCGCGCAGTTCGCGGCCTATCAATAGCGCGATCTCGAGCTCGTGGTGCACCGCGCCGCGCCCGGCCGGAATGCGGATCTGCGGCGCCATGTCGACCACCGCCGAGGGCGGCTTGACGAACAGCAGCGGCACCTCGGGCACCGCATTGCCGAGCTCGGCGGCGTGCGCGGCGTAGTTGCGCCCGACGCACACCACCTTGCCCACGGGCAGGCCGATGCGCTCGCCGGACACCCGGGCGTGGCAGTAGCCGCCGCTGCCGATCATCGGTCGCGCCAGCCGCGGGTCGGGCGCGAACAGCCGGCGCCGGCGCTGGTGGTGCTTGCGGTCGTTGAACTGCGCGAAGCGCGCGGCGAAACGCGCCCGCGCCGCCGCGGAGCGTTCGTCCAGCGCGATGAGCATGCGCTCGATCAGCGCGAGGTATGCGCCATCCGGCACGCCGGAATCCACGACACGGGCGCGCAGCTCGCACAGCAGCGCGGCGTGCGTGTGGAAGTCCTGGTAGTCGCCGAGCACGTTCTGCAGCTTGCGCAGGCGCCGCACCATGTCGGGCAGCTCGGCGTCGTCGAACGCCCCCGCATACATTTCCAGCTGGTAGCGCAGGCGCTTGCAGCGCTTGCGCAGCTCATGCAGGTGCTCGGGAGGAGAGGTTGCGTCGATGGACTTGCCGAGCCTGCGCACGCGGCGGTAGCTGCGCCACAGCGCCGCCCCGGCCGTGGGCATGTCGGGCCATCCGGGTACGGCCACCGGCAGCTCGCCCAGCGTCTGCAACCGCGTGACCAGGGCATGGGCGCGACGGCTGCGCAGCGAGCCCAGCAGCTGGCGCCGTGCGCTGCTGCGCAGTCGCCCCAGGTCGGCGCGCAGGCGACGCAACGGCTGTGTATCCGCCCCGATGTCCGGCTCCAGATACTCCGTCAGCCGGTGCTGGAAGACGTCGAGATCGCGCAGCCCGCTACCGCGGCCCGCGAGCCAGCGACACTCCGCGACCAGCTCCGCGGCATCGGCCAGCGGCAGCGCTCCGCGCTGGGCCATGAGCCCCGTGCGGATGCGTCGCAGCTCGACGCGAAACTGGTGCAGCGCCTCGATGTCCGCATCGTGCTCGACGCGCGGCAACAGGGACTGCAACCGGTGGGCGCCGGCACTGAGATACGCGGCGACGGTGCGACGTTCGCGCTCGAGGACTGGGTGCAACATGGGCTGGCCTGGTTGCGCTGGGGCGCTGATGGTAGCAGAGCTCAGGGCTTCTTCGGGTAATCGAAATCCCAGCTCACGGGCTTTTCGCGGGCGATGCCGGCCCAGTCGCAGGCCTCGTAGTCCAGGCACAGCACGCCGCAGGTGGGCACGTTGTCGATACGCGCCTCTGGACACAGTTGCGCGACCAGCGCGGTGATCTCGGGGTTGTGTCCGACCATCATCACCGTGTCGAGGCCAGCGGGCAGCGCGCCGATCTGCTCCAGCCACGCGCGCGGGCTGGCCTCGTACAGCGCGTCGACGATTTCGATGTCCGCCTTCGCATAGCCGAAGACCTCGGCCATCAGCTTCGCGGTGGCGTGCGCGCGGCGCGCCCCGCTCGCGACGATCAGCTGCGGGCGCAGCCCGCGCGCCTTCAGGCGCCCGGCCATCTCGGGGGCGTTGCGCTCGCCGCGCCCGTTCAGCGGGCGGTCGAAATCGCGCTGACCCGGATCGGCCCAGCTCGACTTGGCGTGACGGACGATGATCAGATGCTTCATGGGAACACCCCGCAACCGGCTGCCGGACTGGCGCGGCCATTATCGCGGCGTCGCGCCTTGCTTTACAGCCGCGGGCAATGCCGCTATCAATGGCCGATGCTGCGCTTCATCCTCGGACGCCTCTGCTACGGGCTGCTCACCGTCTGGTTCATCGCGACCGCGACCTTCGCCGGCATGCATGCCGTGCCCGGCGATCCGCTGCTCGATGCGCGCGCCGTGGCGCCCGAGATCCGCCGCAACCTCGAGGCGCGCTACGGCCTCGACCAGCCGCTGGCGCTGCAGTACCTGCGCTACCTCGGCAACATGGCGCGCGGCGATTTCGGTGTCTCGTTCACGCAGCAGAACCGCGAGGTCAACGACATCATCCGCGAGCACTTCCCGGTCTCGGCGTTGCTGGGCGTGCTGGCCATCGGCTTCGCCGCGCTGGGCGGGGTGTTCTGGGGCGTGATCACGGCACGCACCGCGGGGCGCTGGCCCGATGCGCTCGTGATGTTCCTGGTGGTGCTGTGCATCTCGGTGCCGGGTTTCGTGCTCGCCGCGCTGGCGCAGTTGGGGGTGCTGCGCCTGAACGCCTGGGCCGGCGTGTCGCTGCTGCCGGTGGCCGGCTGGGGCGGACCCGCGCACATGCTGGTGCCCGCGCTGGTGCTGGGCCTCGGCACCATGGCCTTCCTGACGCGGCTGATGCGGACCTCGATGCTCGAGGTGCGCGGCGCCGCCTACGTGCGCACCGCGCGTGCCAAGGGCCTCTCGCCGGCGCGCATCCTGCTGCGCCACCAGTTGCCGAACGCCATCCTGCCGGTGATCACGGTGCTGGGTCCCGCAATAGCGACCATCGCCACCGGCGGTTTCGTGGTGGAACTGGTGTTCGCGATCCCCGGCCTCGGGCGCTACTTCGTGCAGGCCGTGCAGCAGCTCGACTACACCGTGATCATGGGCACCACGGTGTTCTACGGCGCCTTCCTGGTGCTCATGGTGATCCTCGTGGACATCGCCTACGGGCTGGTGGACCCGCGCATCCGCCTGGCGCAGGCGCGCTGATGCACCCGACCCGGCGCCGGGGCCGCGCGCGATGAGCAGTCACGTCCCGCTGCCGGGGGATTTCCTGCCGCTCGCCGCCGGCGTGGCGCAACCCCTCGCCGCGACGCCATCGCCGTCGTACCGCGAGCACGTCTGGGCGCGGCTGCGCGCCGACCGCCGCGCGATGCTCTCGCTCGCCGTGATCGCGACGCTGATCATCGGCGCGCTGGCCGGGCCGTGGCTGTGGCGCGTTGACCCCGCGCTGCAGCGTCTCGACGAAGCCTCGCGGCCGCCGGGCCCGGGACGCGCCGCGCTGCTGGTCGCGGACCCGGGACCGGTGGCGGTGCCGTGCGCACCCGAAACGCCGGCCGGCCTCACGGTCTGCGGCACGCCGCACACCGCGGCGGTGCGCCTGGCCTGGCATCCTGTCGCGGGCGCCGATGCCTACGCGGTGTATCGCCACGAGCTCGCGCCGCGCGACCGCGAGGATCTCGGCGTGCCTCTCGGCGAAGTCGTGACACCGGCCTTTGAAGACCGGCTCGGGCTGGAAGCGCGCAACTACTATTACTCGGTGGTACCGCTGCGCGCGGGGCTCGAGGCCGGCACGGCGATCACGCTGCGCGTCGAACCGCGGCAGGCCATCGCGTGGTCGGCAGCGCTGCGGCGCGGGCTGCTGGCGGCCAACGCCGGCGACGAGCGCATCGGCGACGAGCTGCGGTTGCCCGCGCACCCGCTCGGCACCGATTACCTCGGGCGCGACATCCTCGCGCGCATCATCCACGGCGCCCGTACCTCGCTGTTCATCGGCATCGCGGCACCGCTGCTGTTCGTGCTGGCCGGCCTGCTCTACGGCGGGCTGGCGGGCTACCTCGGCGGGCGCATCGACAACGCGATGATGCGGCTGGCGGATTTCGTGGTCGCGCTGCCCTTCCTGCTGTTCATGATCCTGTTCAAGGTGGCCTTCGGCATTCGCCCCGGCGAGAGCGGCGTGATGCCGATGCTGCTGGCGATGGTGCTGCTCGGCTGGCCCGCCTCGGCGCGGCTGGTGCGCGGGCAGGTGATGGCGATCCGCGACGAGCCCTACGTGCAGGCGGCGCGCCTGATGGGCGCCGGCACTCCCTACCTGGTCCTGCGTCACATGGTGCCGAACGTGCTGGGCGTGCTGCTGGTGGCGCTGTCCTTCGCGATCCCGAGCGCGATCTTCACCGAGGCATTCCTGTCGTTCATCGGGCTCGGCGTCGCGCCGCCGACACCGTCCTGGGGCTCGCTGTGCAACGACGGCATCCGCAGCATGCTGGCGCATCCGCACGAGCTGGCGGTGCCGGCCGCGTTCATCAGCATCACGGTGCTGGCCTTCAACCTGCTGGGCGACGGACTGCGCGATGCGCTCGACACGCGCGCGGAGCCGGCATGAGCGCGAAGGCGGTGCCGGTGCTGGCGGTGGACGGACTGGAGGTGGAGTTCGCCACGCGCGCGGGCACGGTGCGCGCGGTGCGCGGCGCGAGCTACGCGGTCGCTGCGGGGCGCACGCTCGCCGTGGTGGGCGAGTCCGGCTGCGGCAAGTCGGTGACGCTGCAGGCCGTGATGGGGCTGATCGACACACCGCCCGGGCGCATCACGGGCGGCTCGGCGCGGCTGCTCGGGCGCGAGCTGCTCGGGCTGCCGGCGCGCGAGCTCGATCGCCTGCGCGGTGCGACGGTCGGCATGATCTTCCAGGACCCGATGAGCGCGCTGAACCCGCTGATGCGCGTGGGCGAGCAGATCGCCGAACCGCTGGTGGCGCACCGCGGCATGAGCCGCCGCGCGGCGCTCGCGCGTGCCGTGGAGCTGCTCGAGCGCACGCGCATCCCGGCGGCGCGCGAGCGCGCGCGCCAGTACCCCTTCGAGTTCTCGGGCGGCATGCTGCAGCGCGTGATGATCGCGATCGCGCTCGCCTGCAGGCCCGCGCTGCTGATCGCCGACGAGCCGACCACGGCGCTGGACGTCACGGTGCAGGACCAGGTGCTCGGCCTGATGCAGGAGATCCAGCGCGAGGACGGCATGGCCATCGTGCTGGTCACGCACGATCTCGGCGTGGTCGCGCGCATGGCCGACGACGTGGCCGTGATGTACGCCGGGCAGGTGGTGGAGCACGGCCCGGTGGACGACATCTTCTACCGCCACGCCCACCCCTACACCGCCGGGCTGCTGCAGGCGCTACCGGGCGCGGCGCGCGCGCGGGGGCAGCCGCTGCAACCGATCGCGGGCAGCCCGCCCGACCTGCGCGCGCCCCCGGCGGGCTGCGCCTACGCCGCGCGCTGCCCGCGCGCGATGCGGATCTGCGCCCGGCTCGAGCCGCCCGGGTTCGCGCTCGCTGCCGGTCACGGCGCGCGCTGCTGGCTGCACCACCGCGCGGCCGCGGACGGGGGCACAGGATGACGCCGCTGCTCGATATCCGCGCGCTGCACACGCATTTTCGCACCGCGCGCGGCCAGACCGTGCGCGCGGTCGACGGCGTCTCGCTCACGATCGCGCGCGACACCGTTACCGGGCTGGTCGGGGAGAGCGGCTCGGGCAAGTCCACGCTGGGCAAGACGCTGGTGGGGCTGCTCGCGCCCAGCGCCGGCGAGATACTCTACGCCGGCCGGCCGCTGCCGCGGCGCCATCGCCCCGCCGATTTCCGCCGCCAGGCCCGCGCGATCCAGATGATCTTCCAGGATCCCTACGCTTCGCTGAACCCGCGCATGACGGTGGGCGAGATCCTGTGCGAACCGCTGCGCCTGCAGGACGGCGGCGCGCGGCGCGAGCATCGCGAGCTCGCGGCGCACTGGCTGGAGCGCGTCGGGCTCGCCGCCGGCCACATGGGCCGCTACCCCCACGAATTCTCCGGTGGCCAGCGCCAACGCATCGGCATCGCGCGCGCGCTGATCCCGGGTCCGGAGTTCGTGGTCTGCGACGAGCCGATCTCGGCGCTGGACGTCTCGGTGCAGGCACAGATCGTGAACCTGCTGGAGGAACTGCGCGCGAGCCTGGGCCTCACGCTGCTGTTCATCGCGCACGACCTCGCGATGGTGCGCCACCTGTCGCAGCGCATCGCGGTGATGTACCTCGGTCGGCTGGTCGAGGAAGGCCCGGCGGAGGCGCTCTGGTCCGCGCCGCTGCACCCCTACACACGGCTGCTGGTGGCGGCGAACCCGGAACCCGATCCGCGCGCCGCGCGCGCCCGCGCGCACGTGCCTGCCAGCGGCGAGCCACCCTCGCCGCTCGACGCCGTACCGGGCTGCGGCTTCGCGACGCGCTGCCCGCTCGCCACCGGGCGCTGCCACCGCGAGACACCGCAGTTGCGTCCCGTTGCCGAGGGGCGACTGGCCGCCTGCCACCTGCTCCCCTGATCCGCCCGGGACGGCGCGGCGGTATACCCCGTTCGGGGGATAGGGGCCTCTTTTGCGGCATAAGTTCGCCCGGAAGGGGGGAACTGCTGTGCTAACCTCCAGTCAGACCGGCGCAGAACCGGTCACCCGCTACCCACGGACCATGTAAACGCCCGGCAGAGGCGCCACCGTGCCGGCAGTCAGGAGTTCGCGGCCTCGCCCCCCCTTGCGCGATGCCCCCACCCGACAGCCCGGAGGAGAGCAGGATCATCGACACCAGGGACATCATGGCCAAACGCCCCGGCGAGCTGCTGGACACGCTGATCAGCAGCCAGCGCAGCGCATTGGTGCGCTTCCTGAGCCGCAAGCTGGGCAGCGTCGACGACGCCCAGGAAATCGCCCAGGATGCCTTCATGCGCCTGCACCGGCTCGAGCATGCCGACGACCTCGACAACGCCCGCGCCTATCTGTTCCAGGTCGCCTCGAACATGGCCATCGACCAGCTGCGCCGGCGCAAGCTGCACGCGCGCTACCTCGAGGAAGAGGGCGCGCGGCTGCAGGACGAAACCGAGCAGCAGGATCCGGGCACGCCGGAAGAGCTGGTGGCCGCACGCCAGCAACTCACGCTCGTCTACCGCGCCATCGAGAGCCTGCCGCTGCGCTGCCGCCAGGCGCTGATGCTGCACCGCGTGCGCGGGCTGTCCTACGCCGAGATCGCCCGGGACATGGGGGTGTCGGTCAGCAGCGTGGAGAAATACATCCTCGAAGCGCTCAAGCACTGCCGCGAACACCTGATCCCCTGAGCCTGCCGGTACCGGTGCCAGCACCGGCCCGCATGGCACCCTCGACGAATGTGCGAATTTCTTCCCCCGAATTGCGGAGGTATTTCGGCTTTCGTTCGTCTTAGGCTGTGAGAAGAAGCACAAGACACGTACGCGCGCGATGATCCGGCAAAATCCGGAGTGGAAAACCGCAGTGACCCGCACGACGCCAGAACAGCACCAAGCGCTCGACCAGGCCGCCGCCTGGATCGCGCGCCTGCGCGCGGACGACGTCAGCGCCGGGGACCGCGCGCAGTTCGCCTGCTGGCTGAGCGAGGATGCCGGCAACGCGGCCGCCTTCGACCGCATGCTGGAGCTGTGGTCGGATCTCGGCGTGCTGCGCGCGCTGCCGATCGAGATCCCCCGCACCGCGCGCGCGCGGCGCTGGCAGCTGCCGCTCGGCCTTGCCGCCGCGGCCGCGGTGGCGGCGCTGCTGGTCCTGCCGCGCGGTGCCGAGCCGCCGGCGCTGGAACTGCGCACCCCGGTGGGCGGATTCCAGCAGCTGCGGCTCGCCGACGGCAGCGAGATCACGCTGAACACCGACACCGCGCTCAGCGTGGCGCTGCGCGACGAGACGCGTACCGCGACCATGGATCACGGCGAGGTCTTCTTCAGCGTGGCACCCGATGCCGCGCGACCCTTCAGCGCGGTATGCGGCGAGGCCAGCGTCACGGTGCTGGGCACCGCCTTCGGCGCCAGCTGCGACAGCGGGGGCATGTCCGTGGTGGTGGCGCACGGGCGCGTGCGCTTCGCGACGCGCGTCGGCGCCGGCGCCTCGCGCGAGCTCGGCGCCGGCGATGCCGTGCGCTACGACCGGCAGGACAACCTCGCCGAGATCAGCCGGGTCGACCCGGACAAGGCGCTCGCCTGGCAGCAGCGCCGGCTCGTGTTCGAGGACGTCCCGCTCGCCGAGGTGATCGGCGAACTGCAGCGCTACATGGAGCCCGCGCTGCGCCTCGCCGATCCCGCGGCCGGCACGATCCGCGTCTCCGGCGTATTCAGCACCGCCGAGCCCCGGCTCACCCTCGCGGCGCTGGAACAGAGCCTGGGCCTCGCCGTGACCGGCCCCGAACAGGGCCCGCTGCTGATCTCCCGCCGCACGGACTGAGAGCCCGGCAATTCGACGCGCCATCCCCGGCCTGTTTTGTTATCGTTCGGCCACTGGCGGCACCCCCATTCCGGGAGGATGTTGCGTTGGCGACGGAAACAGATGCCGGGGAACGGTTCTCATCACCAGCCCGCACGACGTGGCCCGCGACGGCGCGCGCTGGGCCTGTTGCTGGGTATTTCCCTGGCCACGGCCGTCCTCGCCGACACCGAGGCACGCGTGCAGTTCGCCGTCCCGGCGAGCACCCTGCCCGCGGCGCTGATCGAACTGGCCCGCCAGGCGCAGCTGTCGCTGGTGTTCGCGACCGCCAACGTGCCGAGCAACCCCACCGTCGCGATCACCGGCACGCTCAGCCCGCGCCAGGCGTTGGAGCAGCTGCTCGAGGGCAGCGGCCTGGTGCCGGCCTACCTCGGTGACAACGTGGTCTCGATCGGACCGCCCTGCAACAGCGCGGCGGATTGCGCGCCCGCTCCCACGGCTGCGCAACCCGGCACGGAGGCGGAGCGTTACGTGGACGCCCGCGTGATCGAACAGATCATCGTGCGCGAGCAGCTGCGCACCGGTTCGCACATCAAACAGGCCAACTACCTCGGCTCGGGGCCCGTGCACGTGCTGGGCGCGCCGGAGATCGAGGCGAGCGGCGCGCAGAGCCTCGGCGACCTGCTGCGCTTCATGCCCGCGGTGATCGGCAACCAGACCAGCACCGCGGTCAGCAACGGCGGCGACGGCACCGCGACCGTGACGCTACGCGGGCTGCCCGCGGGCAACACGCTGGTGCTGGTCAACGGCCGGCGCTCCAGCGCCGGCGGCCTGGCCGGGGATGCGTTCGACCTGAACACGCTGGCCCCCGCCGCGGTGGAGCGCATCGAGATATTGAAGGAAGGCGCCTCGGCCGTGTACGGCTCGGATGCCATCGCGGGCGTGGTCAACATCATCATGAAGAGCGGCTATGACGGCGTGCAGCTCGGCACGCAGTACGGCAGCACGCAGCGCGGCGACCGCGCCACGCGCAGCACCAGCCTGCTCGCGGGCAACAACTGGTCGCGCGGATCGCTGCTGTTCGCGGCCACGGTCTTCGAGCAGGACCCGTTGTGGAGCCGCGACCGCGCGGTGTCGCGCCATGCCGACGGCCGCCCCCGCGGGGGCGCGGACCTGCGCTCCAGCGCCACACCGGCGGCGCGCTTCGATGTCGACGGCAACACGCTGACGCTGGACGGCACGGCCGACGGCACGCGCCCCGAGGACTTTCGCGCCGCCACCGACGAGGACCTCTACGACTTTCGCGAGTTCACCTCGGCCCTGGTGCCCTCCGAGCGCAGCAATGTCTACGCGAGCGCGCAGCTGGACCTGAACGAGCGCACCACGGCGATCGCACAATTCGGCTTCGCGGACAACGAGTCCGAGGCCACGCTGGCCCCCACGCCGGTATTCACGGCCTTCGAGAGCCTGCCGCTGACGGTCTCCGCGGCGAACGCGTACAACCCCTTCGGCACGGACATCACGGACCTGCGCCGGCGCTTCGTCGAGCTCGGCGCGCGCGAGCAGCTGAACCGCTCGCAGACCGCGCGCACCGTGCTGGGGCTGGAGGGGCTGGCGGGCAGCAACTGGGAATGGGACGCGACCTGGCACTGGAGCCGCACCGAGAGCGAGGAGATCCTCGACCGCCTGATCGACGGCGACCGGCTGCAGCGTGGCATCGGCCCCGCCGCGGATTGCCGCGCCGACGCCGGCTGCGTGCCGGTGAACCTGTTCGGCCCGCCCGGCTCGGTCGATGCGCGGCAGCTCGGACTACCTGCGCGCCGCAACGCAGGTGAGCGGCCAGTCCAGGCTCTACGGGCTGGAGGCCAACGTCTCCGGGCCGCTCGCGAGCCACGCGGCCGGCGAGATAGTGCTCGCCGCCGGCGCCAGCTGGCGCCACGAATCCACCGCCTCGCACACCGAACCGGGCAACCCCGCCCATGCGCTGGGCGGCAGCGATATCAGCGCGGCCTCGGGCAACCGCTCGGTGGGAGAGGGCTGGGGCGAAGTGCTGGTGCCGCTGTGGGCCGACGGCGAGGACGGTCACCGCGTGGACCTGGACCTGGCCGGGCGCTACTCGCACTACAGCGATTTCGGCCACACCGCCAACGGCAAGATCGGCCTGCGCCTGCGGCCGGTGCCGAGCGTCCTGCTGCGCGGCACCTGGTCGCAGGGATTCCGCGCACCCTCGCTGCTCGATCTCTACGAAACCGGCCAGCACACGCAGGCTTTCCTCACCGACCCCTGCGCGGTGGCCGCGAACGTCGGCACGCTGCCCGGCTGCGCCCTGCCCGGCGACCCCACGCGCACGCAGTACCTCGCGGTGATCGGCGGCAACGCCGAGCTCGAGGCCGAGCAGTCGAACAGCCTGACCGCCGGCCTGGTCTGGACGCCCGCCCGTGCGCCCGGACTGATGGTGGCGCTGGATGCCTTTCGCATCGAGCAGCGCGACGTGGTCGATGCCAGCGCGCAGTACATCCTCGACCTGAACGCGCGCAGCGGCGCTTTCGCCGGGCGCGTGCTGCGCGATGCCGAGGGCAACCTGCAGCGCGTCAACGCCACCAACATCAATGTCGGCGAGCGCCAGGTCGCGGGGGCGGACCTCGACCTGCGCTACCGCCTGCCCGCGCTGCCCGTCGGCCGGCTGACGCTGTCGCTGGAAACCTCGTACATCCACGAATACCTCGACCAGCTCGACCCCTCGGCGCCGAGCGAGGACATCACGGGCCAGTTCGCCGACGAGGCATCGGGCGGCATGGGCGCCATTCCGCAATGGAAGTCGCGCCTCGGGCTGCAGTGGAGCCGCGCGCACTGGGAGGCGAGCTACCGCCTGTACTACGCGAGCGCGCTGAAGGAACAGGTGCCCAACTCCATGCGCCGGCGCGAGATCGACGACTGGCTGGTGCACGATGTGCAGCTGGTGCGCCAGTTCGGGCTGCTCGAGGGCCTGCGCGTGGCGCTCGGCATCGACAACGTGCTGGATCGCGCGGCGCCCTTCTCCGCCTCGGCCTTCAATGACAACGTCGATGGCCGCACCCACGATCTGCGCGGCCGTTACTGGTACGCCAGGCTGACCCAGGAATTCTGAGCATGAGCGCACGCACCCGGCACCTCGAGGCGGCACGGCGCTTCCAGGGCCTGAACCAGCCGGCGGCCACCGAGCGGCGTGCCGCGAACTGCTCGCGCAGGAACCCGGGGACCGCGAAGCGCTGGAGCTGCTCACCTGGGCGCTGGTGCAGCGCGGCGACCTCCACGGCGCGCTCGGCGCGCTGCGATGCGCTGAGCCGCGCCTGGCCCGCCGAACCGCGCTATCTCACGAAGCTGGCCGAGCTCGCGCTGCGCACCGGCGCGAGCGGTCTCGCGCGCGCGGCCTACGAGCGACTGATCGCCATGCACCCGCGCGTGCCGCTGTTCCGCTACCTGTTCGCCAAGGTGCTCACGGAGGCCAACGCGCCGCGCGAGGCGCTGGCCGAGTACGCGCGCGCGCTGGAGCTGGGCATCGATCAGCCCGAGGAAACGCTGGTGTGCATGGCCAGCCTGCACAGCGCGCTGCACGAGACCGCGCAGGCCGAGGCGCTGCTGCAGCGCGCGACCGGGTGCAAGCCCGACTACGTGCCCGCGCTCTTCAACCTGGCCACGCTGGTCGAGGAACGCGGCGAGCGCGCCACGGCGCTCGCACTCTACGAACGCGTCATCGCGCTCGACCCGGGCTTCGAGCAGGTCTTCGCGCGCGTGGCGCAGCTGCGCAGGTTCGAGCGCGCCGACGATCCCCTGATCGGGCGCATGCTGGCCGAGCTCGACTCGCCGCGGCTCTCGGCCGGGCGCGCGCGAGAGCCTGCACTACGGCCTCGGCAAGGCCTACGACGACTGCGCCGAGTACGCGCGCGCCTTCCGGCACTACGACGCCGCCAACGGGCTGAGCCGCGCACGCGTGCCGCCCTACGACCCTGCCGCGCAGGAGCGCCTCATCGACGCGATCATCGCGCAGTGCTCGCGCGAGTGGTTCGAGCGCGTGGCGCCGGTAGCGGACGCGAGCCCGGTGTTCATCTGCGGGATGTTCCGCTCCGGCACCACGCTGATCGAGCAGGTGCTGGGCTCGCACCCCTCGATCACCACGGGCGGCGAGCTGGTGTACTTCCCGCGCCGCGTCGCAGCCGACATCGTGCCCTACCCCGCGGCGCTCGCATCGATCGCGCCCGCGGTGCTCCAGGCGATTGGCCGCGGCTACCTCGACTACCTGCGCGAGTCCTTCCCCGGGGCCGCGCGCGTGACCGACAAGCGCCCCGACAACTTCCTCTATCTCGGGTTGATCAAGGCGCTGTTTCCGCGCGCGCGCATCGTCTACGCCAGCCGCAACGTGCTCGACAACGCGCTGTCGCTCTGGGCCCAGAACCTCGATGCGCGCTTCAACTACGCCAACGACCTGCGCCACATCGTGCACTACAACGCCCAGCTGCAGCGGCTGATGGCGCACTGGGGCACGCTGTTCGGCGAGCGACATCCTCGAGGTGAACTACGACCGCTTCGTGGCCGACCAGCGGGCACAGACCGCGCGCCTGCTCGGGTTCTGCGGCCTGGACTGGAGCGACGCGGCGCTGCGCTTTCACGAGCGCGACAGCACGGTGCGCACCGCGAGCCTGTGGCAGGTGCGCCAGCCGCTGTACCAGCGCTCCTCGGGCCGCTGGCGGCATTACCGCGACGAGCTCGGCGAACTCCTCGACTACCTGCGCGAGCTGGGCCTGGCCGAGATGGCCGAGGACCCGGCCTGAGCCCGCATCTCTCCTTCATTGAACAGGAACAGCCACCAATGCACGCTCCCCGACGCCCGCTTCTGCTCTCCCTGCTGCTCGCCACCGCCCTGCTCGGCGCCAACGCCGGCCACGCCGCCGCGGCGCCCGACGTGCGCGAGCTCATGAGCGCGGAGGAATTCGGCGCCGCGGGGCTGGGCCGGCTGACGCCCGCGGAGATCGAGGCGCTGAACGCCTGGCTGATCCGCTACACCGCCGGGGAGGCGCCGGTGCTGCGCGCGAGCAGCCCCGCCGTGCGCGAGGAGGTGCGCAAGACCGAGGCCACCGTTATCCGCAGCCGCATCGCCGGCCCGTTCGCGGGCTGGAGCGGGCGCACGCTGTTCCGCCTCGAGAACGGCCAGGTCTGGCAGCAGCGCATGAGCGGCAGCTGGCGCCACCGCGCCGACTCGCCCGAGGTGGAGATCCGAAAGAACCTGCTCGGCATGTGGGAAATGCGCCTGCTCGAAAGCGGGCGCCAGGTCGGGGTGACGCGGATCGAGTGAGCGCGGCGGCGGTAATTTTTCACGTTTCTTTCGCGGTCACCGATTGAGGAAGTGTCATCTTCGTTCGTCTCAGGTCTTGTGAACGGCTTCCGGCCAGCGGTCGGGCCGTATCCAATTCCAATCGACGAGGAGACAACGCATGTACAAGAGATCGCGCCTGGCGCTATCCGTAGCAGCCGCCGTGGGAGCCATCGCATCGACCGGCAGCCTGCCGGCCCTTGCCCAGGACCCCGCCGCCCAGCAGATTGAAGAGGTCGTCGTCACCGGTTCGCGCATCCGTCGCACCGACCTGACCAGCATGAGCCCCATTTCCGTGTTCGACGAGGCCGCGCTGGACCGCCAGGGCTCCACGACGCTCGAGCGCTTCTTCGTCAGCCTGCCCTCGGTGAGCGGCGCCGACTTCGGCTCCGGCGTCAACAACGGCACCGCCGGCTGGTCGACGGTGTCGCTGCGCGGCCTCGGGCCGACCCGCACGCTGGTGCTGCTGAACGGCAACCGCATGGCCTCGGCCGGCGTCAACGGCTTCGTGGACCTGAACCTGATCCCCTCCTCGCTGATCGAGCGCGTCGAGGTGCTGCGTGACGGCGCCTCCACCATCTACGGTTCGGACGCGATCGCCGGCGTGGTCAACCTGATCACCAAGTCCGACTTCGACGGCGTCGAGGTCGAGGGCCAGTACGACGAGACCGGCGAGGGCGACGGCGAGCAGAAGCTGTTCGCGATCACCTTCGGCAAGAGCTTCGAGCGCGGCAATATCGTGGTCAACGGCCAGTACCAGGAGCGCGACGAGATCTGGCAGGGCGAGCGCAGCTTCTCCGAGTGCGCCTATCCGCGAGCGTGGCAGCGTCGCAGCCGGCACGCGCGAGCGCTTCTGCGGCGGCTCGGGCACGGCCTACCCCGCGACGGCCTACATTTCGGCCAACGATTTCGCCGCGCCCTTCGTGAAGGACGGCGGCGTACCGCGCCTCTACAACGCCGCGACCGACGCGTTCAACTTCGCGGCCGCCTCGTACATGGTGACGCCGCAGGACGTCTACAGCTTCTTCAGCTCGGGCAATTACGACCTGATCGAGAGCAGCCCGGTCGGCACCGTCAGCGCCTTCATGGAGACGCAGTTCTCCAACCGTGAATCGGCGCAGCTGCTGGCGCCGGAAGGCACCTTCTGGGGCCCGCTGGTGCCCACCTCCAACCCCGGCAACGTCTTCGGCGAGCCGGCCTATGCCTACCGCCGCCTGGTCGAGACCGGCGGGCGCCGCGCCGAGCAGGACGTCAACGTCTGGCGCGGCCTGTTGGGCCTGAAGGGCGAGCTGAACAACGGCTGGGGCTGGGATCTGTCGTACAACCGCTCCGAGTACCGCGACGATTCGGTGGACCTGTACCGCGGCAACGTGCCCAAGATGAACACCCTGATCGATCCCGAGCTGTGCGCGGCCGACCCGGCCTGCCCCGGCGTCTGGGACCCGTTCGCCATCAACACGCTGACGCCGGAAATGATCGCCTACGGGCTGTCGAACGCGCGCTTCACCGACGAGTCGACGCTGCGCACGATCCAGTTCAACCTGACCGGCGACTTCGGCGGCCTCGAGCTGCCCGGCGGCAAGCCGCAGTGGGCGGTCGGTTACGAGACGCGCGAGGAAGACGGCAGCCTGACCTACGACGACAACGTGCTGGCCGGCAACGTCTACAGCTACGCGGGCGCCAACACCGCGGCCGATTACGAGGTCGACGAGTTCTACGCCGAACTGAACCTGCCGCTGGTCGCCGACATGCCCTTCGCGCATGCGATCACCGCCGAGATCTCGACCCGCGTGTCCGACTACGACTTCCTCGGGGACGAGGAGGACGTGTGGAAGTACGCCCTGGAGTGGGCGCCGATCGCCGACGTGCGCCTGCGCTACACCTACGCCGAGGGCTTCCGCGCGCCGAACATCGACGAGCAGGCCTCGCCGGAAGAGAACACCGCGGCCTCCTACACCGAGCCCTGCGTGGAATGGGGCGCCAACCCCGACGCGATAGTGCGCGCCAACTGCGCGGCCGACGGCCTGCGCCCGGACTTCACGCTGTCCTCGGACCAGGCGCAGAGCCTGCAGGGCGGCAACGCGAACCTGGCGCCCGAGGAATCGGAATCCACCACCTTCGGCATCGTGTGGACCCCGAGCTTCCTCGAGGACTTCTCCGCCACCGTGGACTGGTACGAGATCGAGATCGAGGGCGCGATCGGTTCGCTGGGCGTCGACGACATCGTGACCGGCTGCTACTCCAGCGCGAACTTCTCCTCGCCGCTGTGCTCGCTGATCCTCGGACCTGGCGGCCGTGGGCGAGAACCCGAACCCGAACTCGCCGCGGCGCAACGTGATCGGCCTGATCTCGGGGCCGGACATCCGCCTCGGCAACCTCTCGACCTTCGAGACCAAGGGCGTCGACTTCGCGCTGAACTACGTGTTCAACGCGGTGTGGGACGGGGCGCTGAACCTCTCGCTGGACGGCACCTGGCTCGACAGCTACGAGTACGCCTCGGGCCCGGGCATCCCGGCCACCGAGCTCTCGGGCTACTACGGCACCGACCCCTACCAGGGCGACAACCCGGCGGCGTTCCCCGAGCTGAAGATGAACTTCGTGGCCGCCTACTCGCGCGACAACTGGGGCGGCAGCTACACCATCCGCTGGATGGACGAAGTGGAGGACGTGGCCAGCACCTGCGCCGGCAGCCAGCTGTCGTGTGACGTCGACGCCTACGACTACCACGACGTGCAGGGCTACTACGAGTGGAAGAACGTCACGTTCACCGCCGGCGTGCGCAACCTGTGGGACGAGGAGCCGCCCTACGTGTCGAACTTCGGCGACATGAACACGCTGAACTTCAGCTACGACACCGCGGGCCGTTACTACTACACCCGCATCAGCGCGAAGTTCTGATCCGGCGTGACCGGGGGGTCGCCGCGAGGCGACCCCGCCTCCTTCAAGCCCCTCTCCGGAGGGGCTTTTTTGTTGTGGGTCGGCCCGATCCTGCAATAATCCGCGCCTCCAACCGTCACGACCCGAAGCCGATGCCCGACCCGCGCCGGACCCTCGCCGAAGCTCTCGAGCTGTTCCGCGCCAAGCACTACGCGCAATGCGCGCGCACGCTCGAGCCGCTGTGCGCGGCCGGCGAACCCGCGGGCGCGCTGTCGCTGGCGGCGATGGCGCTGTCACTGGCGGGCGAGGACGAGGCGGCGACGCGCTGCTTCGAGCGCTATCTGGCGCGCCAGCCCGCGGATGCCGCGGCGTGGAACAACTTCGGCAACCACCTGAGAACGCGCGAGCCCGGGCGCGCGATCGACTGCTACGGCAAGGCGATCGCGCTGAAGCCGGATTTTGCGGATGCGCGCTTCAACCTGGCGCTGCTGCACAACGAGTGTCGCGCGCATCGCGCGGCGCTCACGGCGCTCGCGCCCGGCGCGCACGCACCCTGCACGCCGCGCGAACACGCGCTGGCAGCCTCGCTGCACCTGCGTCTGAGCGAATGGGACGCGGCCGCGCCGCACCTGGAGGCGCAACTCGCGCACCAGCCCGCGGATGCGCGCACGCGACTGAACCTCGCGGTGGCGCAACGCATGCGTGGCGAGCCCGAGGCGGCGCTGCGCACGCTCACCGCGGCAGGCGATGCGGCCCCCGCGGCGCTGCGTTTCGAGCAGGCATCGATCCTGCTCGAGACCGGCCGCATCGAGGCAGCGCGCGCGCTGTTCGAGCACGTCATCGCGCAGGACCCTGCGCACCTCGGTGCGCACGAGGCGCTCGACAAGATCCACTTCGAAACCGGCGCGCGTGAGCGGGTAGGGCAGAGCCTGGCACAGGCTCTCGCGCAGAGCGCCGATCCGGCGCTCGCCACCGCGCTGGCGCTGCAATACGAGCGCATCGGCGCGCGCGAGCGCGCACGGGAAGTCATCGAGCGCCTGGCGCCCGCCCAGCGCGGCATCGAGGCCATGCGCCTGCACGCGCGCCTGCTGGTGGTTGCGGGCCTTGCGCAGGAAGCCGAGCGCGAGCTCGCCGCCTGCCTCGCGCAGCACCCGGGCGAACGCGGCGCGACGCTGGATCTCGCCCGCCTCCTGATGCGCGCAGACCGCGCGCCCGAGGCCGCGCAGCTGCTGGAGCACGCACTGGCGCAACATCCCGGGGACCAGCTGCTGCTGGCAAACCTCGGCACGGCCTGGAAACTCTGCGCCGATGCACGCCACGAGGCGCTGTTCGATGTCGCGCGCCTGGTGCGCAGCTACACACTGTCGGACTTCGGGCTGGATGCGGACTTCCTCGCCGAGCTCGCCGCCTTGCTGCGCGGCATGCACCACGCCACGCACCACCCGCTGGACCAGTCGCTGCGCGGCGGCACGCAGAC
This sequence comes from uncultured Gammaproteobacteria bacterium, assembly GCA_963819895.1. Taxonomy (GTDB): domain Bacteria; phylum Pseudomonadota; class Gammaproteobacteria; order Pseudomonadales; family UBA5518; genus UBA5518. The sequence continues at coordinate 10,381 of CAWFXU010000025.1, read as the reverse complement.
GGTGGGCAACCTGCTCGTGCGCCGCGAAGCGCCCATCGTGCGCTTGCGCGGCGCGATCGAGGCCGTGCTGGCGCAGTACGTGGCGCAGCTGCCCACCGATGCGGAGCATCCCTTCCTGCGACGGCGCCCCGAACGCTGGCGCTTCGCCGGCTCGTGGTCGGTGCTGCTGCGCAGCCAGGGCTTCCACGTGCCGCACACCCATGGCCAGGGCTGGCTCAGCTCGGCGCTCTACGTCGCGCTGCCGCAGGGGCTGCAGGGCAGGGAGGGCTGGCTGGAGTTCGGGCGCAGCGACCTGCAGCTGCCGCTCGCGCTGGACCCGCCCGCGCTCGCGCTGGCGCCGCAGGTGGGCCGGCTGGTGCTGTTCCCCTCGTATCTGTGGCACGGCACGGTGGCGTTCGCCGCGCCGGGCGAGCGGCTGACCGTCGCCTTCGACGTGAGTCCCGCGAACTGAGCCCTAGAGGAATACCTCGTCGCTGCGGCTGCGTTCGGCGATACGCTCGCCGCCGAGGCGAAAGTCGCCGATGCCCTCGACGAGCCGCGTGCATGCCAGGCGCTCGGCCTCGCTGAGCCAGGGATTCCAGGTGTCCATCAGCAGGATCACGCGCAGCTCGCCGCTGCGGTTCCACGCCTCGTGCTCGAAGGTATCGTCGAAGACCATCACCTCGCCCTCGCGCCACGCGTGCGGTTCGTCACCGAGCACGTGCAGCGCGCAGCCGGGCGGCACCACCAGCGGCAGGTGCGCCACCACGCGCGCATTGGTCACGCCGCGATGCGGCAGGATGTGCGCCCCGGGACGCAGCAGCGAGAACAGGATTTCCGGGCCGTGGTCGCGGATCGCGACGCGCGGCAGCCGCTCCAGCGCCGCCGTGGTGACGGGGCAGCGCGCGCAGTTCGCGTCGAAGCGCTCGCCGTGGCGGTAGAAGAACAGCGCGTCCCAGCTGCCCTCGTCCGATGCTCCCGCGACCAGCTGATTCAGCTGCTCGCGGTCGTGGAAGGGCTGCAGGCCCTCGCGCGCCGCCACCGCGGCCAGCATCTCGTCGCGGATCGCCGCGGTGCGCGCCTGCAGCTCCTCGATCCACGGAAAGACATCGAGCGGCAGGAAGGCCGCGGTCGGCAGGCCGGGCACATAGAGGAAACCGGGCTTCTGCCGCGGGTCCGGGTAGCGCGGCATGTCCTGCCCGAGGTAGATCCGCAGCGCGGCGCGGATGCGGCGCATCTCGTCCTCGCCATAGGCTCTCCAGCAACGGCGCCAGCACCTGCTGCAGCAGGCGCGGGCGCTCGACATCGACGAAGTCCATCGCGTGCACCACGCGCGGGCGCAGTGCCGGCGGCGTGGTCTCGTTGTTGCGCCACGCGCCCCTGGCCTGCGCATCGACGATCGCGCGCCAGTAAGCCATCGCGGCGCCGGTGCGATCGCCCGTGGCCTCGAGCACCTCGCCGATGCACAGCGCCGCGGTGTGGTTGCGTGCGTCGCGGCGCAGCGCCTCGGCGAAGGCCGCGCGCGCGGCGGGCAGATCCGCGGCCCCCTGGCAGGCGACGCCGAGATTGAGCCAATGTGCCGACACGCCGGGCTCGAGCTGCCGTTACCTGGCGGCTGAAGTCCACGGCGCGATCCGCAGCGCCGGCACGGAACGCGCGCATCGCGAGATAGCGCAGGCTCTCGATGCGCGCCGCGACCGCGCCCTGCGCGAGCAGTTGTGCCGTAGAGCGCATCGGCGCGCGCGAAATCCTGCCGCGCCGCGGCGGCGCGCGCCTCCTCGAGCAGGTCACGCGAGGATGCGCTGCCGCTCATGGCATACCCGCCGCGACGAGGGTACGGCGCAGCGCAACGCGGCAACCGCGCCGCTCAGAGCACACGTCGCAACGGCTCCGCCAGCAACGCACCGGCCATGCAGGCGATCATCACCGCGCCGCCGAGCCAGCGACAGTTGCACCTGCCGCAGCGCCACCTCGGCGAGATTCCAGGAACGGCGCCAGCGGGAACTGGCTGGCGACCACGGCCGAACCCAGCGCGACGGCAGCGGGCACCACCCAGTCGAGGCGTGTCGCGCGCGGCGCGGGCGCCGGGGGCAGGGCCGCGAGCACGCGCTGCGTGAAGCCGTCGTCGGCCAGATGCGGTTCGGCCGCGCGCAGCGCGCGCTCGAGCCACTGGTCGTCATGCGTTGTCATTGCCGAATCCCTCCTGCCAGTCGCGCAACAGTTCCTGCAGCTTCTGGCGGCCTCGAAGCACATGCGTTTTCACCGTTCCGATCGGCAAGCCCCATTATGTGCGCTATCTCCGGGTGCGAAAACCCGCGCTGCAGCGAGAAGTGCACCGCATCGCGCTGCGCCGGGCTCAATTGGCGCAGCGCGACGTCGAAATCGTCCATGAAGGCGCGCGCCTCGCTCTGGTCCGGCGCGAGCGCATGGTGCTCCGCGATCTCCGCGGTGTCCGCGTCGCGGCGGCGCACCTCGCTGAGGAAGCAGCGGTAGGCGATGCGGTAGAGCCAGGTGCGCAAGCTGCTGTCGCCGCGGAAATCGGCCAGCGAACGCCAGGCCCTGATGAAAGTCTCCTGCGCGAGGTCGTCGGCCAGCGCCGCGTTGCCGCGCGTCAGCCGGCGCAGCGACCAGCGGATCCCGGACTGGTGGCGGCTCACCAGCACGGCGAAGGCCTGGCGTCCGTCAGGCCTCGCCGCGCGCCGCAGCAGTTCCTCGTCGCTTGCTGCTTCCACGGCAGGGCGCGTCTCAGGCCGTGCGCCCGGGGGACTTCCTCTCGACCGACCACACGAACAGCTGCGCGATGCCGACGCACAGCGGTATCAGGCCCAGCGTGGCCGCGTCGGGACCGGAAAGGCTGAACAGCGCCGCGCCGATACCCGCGCCGAGCGCCACGTTCACCGTGCCGCGCGAGAGTCCGCTGCGCCCGTTGCTCCTGCCCTTGTCGAGCGCGTCCAGCAGTTCGATCGGTACCTCGTGGCCCTGCGCGATGATGCGGTCGATGGTCTGGTGCACCATCTCGCGCTTGCGGCGGTTGTTGTAGCTCACGATCGCGACGATCAGCACCGGGCCGAGGAACAGCACCATCACCGGCACGATGGCCGATATCGCCTCGGCCCAGTGGATCCCCCGCGCGCGTCGCTCCCGTTCTCCGCGACGTGGCCGTGCTCGCGCAGCGCGCGGATCTCGCCGAGCGCCTCGCGCAGCTCGCGCACCGATGTCCTCGTCCACCTCCTGGCGCGCCTCCGCGGGCAGCCGGGCCAGCGCCTGCTCCAGTTCGCCGACCACGCGGTCCACCACGCGAGCGGCGCGCTCCGCGCGCTCGGCGCCCTCGACATCGTCGCCGTCGACGGAGACCACGATGCCGCGCTCGCCCGTGCCGTCGTCCTCGTCGCCGCCGATGCGCATCGAGAAGACGCGCGGCTTGCTCCGCGGCCGGCGCCTCGACGGCCGGCGGCGCCCCGGGCGCGGGCGCATCCGCGGCCCGGCCGAGGCCGGCGCACAGGCGTCAGCGCCATGCAGGCGCCGAGGGCAATCAGGGAGTGATGGTGCCTGGTGTTCATCGATCGGTTCCTCGATCGGCTAACGGGTTCAGGGCCCCGGGGTTCCGGCTTCCTGCCCATACAGACGCGAACGCGGGCGGCATGGATTCAGCGGCCGCCAAAAAAATCCATTGTCGCCATTCATGGCGACCGGTCGCCAGGCGTAGGTCGGATGCCGACGGGCGGCGGAGCGGGCGGCGGGTTCGGCATTGCCGAACCCTTGTCGGGCTGAAGCCCGACCTACGCCCGACCTACGCCCGACCTACGCCAGGCCGAGCGCGGCGAAGACCTCCTCGCGCACGGCTTCTGCCTCGTTGACCAGGTGGTGCCGCGCGCCGGCGATCATGCGGAACTCGGCGCGCGGAAATTTCTCGCGGACCATCGGCAGGTTCCATTTCCAGTCCACCGTCTCGTCCGCGTTGCCCTGGATCACCAGCGGCGCGAAATCCGTCACCGGGTGCTCGCGGAATTCGCGGATCCAGCGGCGCATCGCGCCCACCCACTGCACCGGCAGGATCGTGCTCTGCAGCGGATCGTTGCGCACGAAGGCGAGGAATTCGGTGTCGCCGGAGTTCGGCATGAACTTGCGCTGCACGCCGCTCTTGAATGGACGCAGCACCGTGTACAGCAGGTTCACGTGGCGCCAGCGCGCGGGCCGCACCAGCGGCGCCAGCAGCGCGATGCGCGCGAACGGGCACTCGGCCGCGGAACGGCACTTGCGGAAGGCCCAGCTCATCAGCACCGCACCGCCGGTGCTCTGGCCGATGGCGTACAGCGGTCCCCGGCAGGCGATCGCGGTGGTGCTCCAGCACCATCGCGAGCACGTCCGTGTAGTCCTCGAAGTCGTGGATGCTGGCCTGCGGACCGTTCGACAGCCCGTGGCCGGGCAGGTCCCAGATCAGCACGCTGTGGCCATGACGCAGGCAGTGCTCGATCAGGCGGCCATAAAGCCCCGCGTGATCGAAGTAGCCATGCAGCAGGACGCAGGTGCCGCGCGCCCCGGCGAGCTCGTAGAAATGGCAGGCGATCTCGAAACCGTTCGCCGCGAGTCGCCCGAAGTGATGGGTGACACCCGGCACGCGGTGCGCGAGGTCGATACCGTAGAAGGCGAAATAGTCCTGCTCGGCGCCGGAGACGACGCTGAGGCCCGAGAAATCCAGCGGGCGCATCGCGGCGCGCACGGCCTCGGGGTCGAAGCTGCGCGCGGCAATGCGACTCCGGGCGAAGGGACTGCCGGTCACAGGCTCTCAGCTGACCTTCTGGTTCAGCTCGCCACGGGCGTAGCGGACATACATCGCTTCCAGCGACAGCGGCCTGATCTTGTCGGCCTGGCCGGCGGTGCCGAACGCCTCGTAGCGCTCGATGCAGATCGCCTTCATCGCCGTGATCGTGTCCTTCAGGTATTTGCGCGGATCGAACTCGGACGGGTTTTTCGCCAGGAAGCGGCGGATCGCGCCGGTCGAGGCCAGACGCAGGTCGGTGTCGATGTTCACCTTGCGCACGCCGTGCTTGATGCCCTCGACGATCTGCTCGAGCGGCACGCCGTAGGTCTCCTTGATCTCGCCGCCGTACTCGTTGATGATCGCGAGCCAGTCCTGCGGCACCGAGGACGAGCCGTGCATCACCAGGTGCGTGTTGGGAATGCGCGCGTGGATTTCCTTGACGCGATCGATCGCGAGGATGTCGCCGGTGGGCGGGCGCGTGAACTTGTAGGCGCCGTGGCGAGGTGCCGATGGCGATCGCCAGCGCATCGACGCCGGTGTCCTTGCACGAACTGCGCGGCTTCTTCCGGATCGGTGAGCAACTGCGACGTGGTCGAGCACGCCTTCGGCGCCGACGCCGTCTTCCTCGCCGGCCATGCCGGTTTCCAGCGAACCGAGGCAGCCGATCTCGCCTTCCACCGACACGCCGCAGGCGTGCGCCATCTCGACCACCTCGCGCGTCACGCGCACGTTGTAGTCGTAATCGGTCGGGGTCTTGCCGTCTTCGCCCAGCGAGCCGTCCATCATCACCGAGCGAAAAGCCGAGCTGGATCGAGCGCTGGCAGATCGCCGGCGAGGTGCCGTGGTCCTGGTGCATGCACACCGGGATATGCGGGAACTCCTCGATCGCCGCGAGGATCAGGTGGCGCAGGAAGGTCGCGCCGGCGTATTTGCGCGCGCCGGCCGAGGCCTGCACGATCACCGGGCTGCATCCGTCTCGTCGCGCCGCCTCCATGATGGCGCGCATCTGTTCGAGGTTGTTGACGTTGAACGCCGGCACGCCGTAGCCGTGCTCGGCGGCGTGGTCGAGCAACTGGCGCATGCTGATCAGTGCCATGGGATACCTCCGGCTGTTGCCGGCCGTGCGCGATCGCGCGCCGGGCGTTGCTTCGATCGACGAAACGGGAGGCGAGTCTAATGCAGCGGCCCCGCGTCTGTCATTGCCACGCATTCCTCGGTCGCCGCAATCGGTCTACAATGGCGCCGGTTTTACATTCTTCAGGAGTATTCCATGAGAACTGCGACGATCCTCCTTGCTGTTGCGGTCATCCTGGGCGGCTGCGTCGCCGCCGGGCAGACGAAGGAGGACAAGCAACGCCACGTCGAGAACATGCGCAAGGAAGTGCTCACGGATCTCTACAAGATCGACCCTTCCGTACAGGAGCAGATCGCCCAGGCACCCGGCTACGCGGTGTTCTCGAACTGGAATGCCTACCTGATCTTCCCCTCGGTGGGCCAGGGCTACGGCGTGGTGGTCGACAACGTGAGCGGCGCGCACACCTACATGAAGATGGGCTCGCTCGGCGGCGGCCTCGGCATCGGTGTGAAGGACTTCCGCGCGGTCTACGTGTTCGAGAAACGCCACATCATGGAGCGCTTCATCGAGCAGGGCCTGAACGTGGGCGCCCAGGCCGATGCGGCAGCCAAATCGGGCGGGCAGGGTGATGCGGTGGGCGGCGAACTGCTGCTCGACGGCATCCGCGTCTACCAGCTGACCGAATCCGGCCTTGCGCTGCAGGCCACCATCCAGGGCACCAAGTACTGGAAAGACCCCGACCTCAATTGATCGCCTGTGGGTCGGCATTTATGCCGACTGCGCGCACGGGTCGGCATTTATGCCGACTGGTGCGTGGCGGGTTCGATGTAGGTCGGCATTTCATGCCGACAATGGGCGTTACCGGGATTCGCGGGATTGCGTTGTCGCCATTCACTGAGCGACCTACAAGCCCGACCTACCAGTGCACCCCGCTGAAGACCTGCGCGAACAGGCGGCGTGCCAGGTCGACTCGAGCTGCGCATCTCGTCGTCGGCCTCACCGGGCGACGCACCGCGCGCGGCGGGCGAATCGGGAAACAGGTGGTAGGCGTGGTTCAGCACGAACTCGCTGATCTGCGGCGCCACGGCCTGCGCCAGGGCGCCGGCGACGCCCAGCCCGGTGGCGACGCGCTTGGGCTTGTCGACGAGGGCCTTCATCACCAGGTTCGCGGCCTGCTCGGGCGAGAGGGTGGGGAAGGCATCGTAGAGCCGGGTCGGCGCGATCATCGGCGTGCGCACCAGCGGCATGTTGATGGTGGTGAAGCGCACGTTGCGGTCGGCGAATTCCGAGGCCGCGCACCACGAGAAGGCATCCAGCGCGGCCTTCGAGGCCACGTAGGCCGAGAAGCGCGGCGGGCTCGCGAGCACGCCGATCGAGGAAATGTTGACGATATGGCCGCTCTCGCGCTCGAGCATGCCGGGCGCGAACCCCATGATCAGGCGCAGCGCACCGAAGTAGTTGAGCTGCATCGTGCGCTCGTAGTCGTGGAAGCGGTCGAAGGAATGCTGCACCGAGCGGCGGATCGAGCGCCCCGCGTTGTTGATCAGGATGTCGACCCGGCCGTGCTGCTCCAGCACGCTGGCCACGAAGCGGTCGCAGTCGGCCATGTCGGCGATGTCGCAGGGACAGGCGTAGCCCTCGCCGCCGAGCTCATGGATGTCGCGAATGGTCTCGTCGAGCTTTTCCGGGGTGCGCGCCGCCAGCACCACGATGGCCCCGGCCGCGGCCAGCTTCAGCGCGCAGTCGCGCCCGATACCGGAGCTCGCACCCGTGACCACCACGACCTTGCCCTTGACCGCGTGCGCCAGCCGGCGCGGATCGCTGCGCCCCAGCGCCTGCTCCAGCCGGCGCGCCCAGGACGGCGAGCGCCCGCGGCGGGGCCTCGCCTCGGGCGCCAGGTGCTCTTCCCAGTACTCCCAGATCACGTCGGCGTAGGACTCGAAGGGCGGGCACTCGATGCCGCCGCGGGCGAGGAGCTTGCGCGTCTTCGTCGAGTCGAAGCGCGTGGGATAGCCGACGAACTTCAGCGATTCCTCGGGGATGCCGTACTTCTCCATCACCGCGCCCAGCGCCCTGGTCAGCGGCACCACGCCGGGCAGCCGTCCCACCGGCACCTGCCCGAGCAGCTTCTCCAGGCCACCGCCGTTCACGACGCTGAGCTTCGGCCCGCGCGCGGCCTGCAGCAGCACGCGGACCAGGTCGCCGGTCGATATGCCCTTCGGATCGGTCAGGAAGAAGGTCTGCCCGTCCTGGCCGCGCGCATGCATCAGGTAGTCCATGGCGTCGACCACGAAATCCACCGGCACGATGTTGATGGTCGCCACCCTGCACCATGATCGCGCGCAGCCAGGCGGGCAGGGCGTTGCTGACCTGGCGGATCGCCGGGAAGAAGTAATAGGGTCCGTCGATCTTGTCCATTTCACCGCTGGCGGAATGGCCGACCACGATGCCGGGTCGGTAGATGCGCCACGCGATGCCCTTCTCGCGCCGCACCAGCCCTCTCGGCATCGTGCTTGGTGCGGTAGTAGGGATTGTCGAGGCCGGTCGCCTCCTCGAACATGTCCTCGGTGAAACTGCCCTTGTAGAGTCCGGCCGCCGCGATCGAGCTCACGTGGTGGAAGCAGCCCGCCTCCATCGCCTTGGCGCAGGCGAGCGCGTGACGCGTGCCGCCCACGTTGGCCTCGACCTGGGACTGCGCGTCCGCCGTGAGGTCGTAGATCGCGGCGAGGTGCACGAAATGGTCGATGCGGCCCTCGAGCGCCGCAAGCGTGGCGCGCGAGACGCCGAGACGCGGACGCCCGAGCTCCCCGCTCACCGCGACCAGCTGCGATTCGCCCACACCCCACAGCGCGCGCAACTGCTCGACCTTGCCGATCGACTGCTCGCGCACGAGCATGAATACGCGCCCGCCGCGATCCAGCAACCTGGGAACCAGGAAACGGCCGATGAAGCCGGTGCCGCCGGTCACGAAATAGGTGTGCGTCATCCGATCCTCTCCGTCTGTTGTTCTCGTGCGGCCTGCGCCGATTGCTGCGCCGCGACAGCTGCCGCCGCGCCTCAGCCCGGTTGCGGGCGGGCGCGTTCGATGATCGTCGCGCAGTCGAGCCCGGCCGGCAACTCCCCGTACACCATGGCGCCTGCGCCGAGGCGCGTGGCGCAGAAGGCATCGGCGAGCGCGCCATGGCCGGCCTCGAGCAGCAGCGAGGCCTGCAGCGCCAGCGCCATGCGTCCGACCAGCTCGCGCGCGCGGTGCTCGCGATCGTCCCCTTGCGCGAGATCGTCCTGCAGCCGCGCGACGTAGGCCGCGAGCCGGCGATCCGCGCCGCGCCCGGCGCAATTTCCGCCAGCAACGCCTCGCAGCGCCGCCGGCTCGCGCGCGAAGCGCGCGCAGCACGTCGAGGCACTGCACGTTGCCCGAGCCTTCCCAAATGGAATTCACCGGCGCCTCGCGATAGAGGCGCGGCATCACGCATTCCTCGACATAGCCGTCGCCGCCCAGGCACTTCCATTGCCTCGTAGGCCAAGAGCGGCGCGCGCTTGCAGATCCAGTACTTGGCCGCCGGCGTCGCGACGCGCACGCCGGCCAAGCGCGAGCTCGTCGCCTTCATCGTAAGCACGCGCCAAGCGCATCGTCAGCACGCGTGCGCGGCTTCCGCTTCGAGCGCGAGATCGGCCAGCACATTGAGCATCAAGACGCTGATCGATGAGCTTCTTGTCCGAAACCGACGCCGCTGCGACGCGTGATGGATCGCCTGCGCCACGGCCTGCCGCATCAGCGCGCTGAGCCGAGCATGCAGTCGAAGCGCGTCATGCGCACCATCTGGATGATGGTCGGCGACGCCGCGCCCTTCCTCGCCGAGCAGCCAGCCGTGGCGCCGCGAAATTCGATCTCCGGATGGCGTTGGATTTATTCCCGAGCTTGTTCTTCAGGCGCTGGATATGGATCGCGTTTCGCTGCCATCCGCGCGCCAGCGCGGCACCAGGAAGCAGGACAGGCGCCCGGCGCCTGCGCCAGGACCAAAAAGCCGTCGCACATCGGCGCCGAGCAGAACCATTTATGCCCGATCAGGCGGTACAGTTTGCCCGGGCCCGCCGCTCGCAGCGGTTCCGCCACCGTGGTATTGGCGCGCACGTCCGAGCCGCCCTGCTTCTCGGTCATCGCCATGCCGATGGTGACGCCGGCCTTGTCGAACCAGGGTCTGTTGCTGCCGTCGTAGGCGTTGCGCGGTAATTCTTCGGCAACCACCGCGCGGCGACATCGGGCTGCACCGAAATCGCCGGGACGCTGGCAAACGTCATCGTCAGCGGGCAGCCGGTGCCGGGGTCGGCATGGGTGTGCAGGAATGCCAGCGCGCCGCGCACCACATGGGCGCCGGGCGCGCCCCGTTCCACGGCAGGCTGAGCCCGTGCTCGATCGCGTGCGCCAGCAACTCGTGATAGGCGGGGTGATAGTCCACCTGGTCGATGCGCCGGCCGAAGCGGTCGTGCGACTGGAATTCGGGCGGATTGTTGGCGAGGAAGCCGGCCGCGAACAGCGGGCCGCCGGCCGCGGCGCCGTAGGCATC
>CAWFXU010000024.1:0-384739 GCA_963819895.1 uncultured Gammaproteobacteria bacterium | reverse complement strand
CACTTCACCACGGCGCTCACCACGCGCTCGCGCAGACTGCGCGGCGGCAGGTCGTAGTAGCTGAATTCCTTCGTCGCGCGGTCGAACATCGCCACCTGGTTGCTCAATGCCAGGGTGAACCAGACGCGATCCCTGGCGTCGACGCGGATGGTGTGCGGATAGAAGCCCTCGTCCATCTTCCATTCCGTGAAGCGCTTGCTCACCGGGTCGAACTCGAGCAGCGATTGCGCCATCGAGGGCGTGATGAAGACGTGCCCGTCGGTCGGCGACAGCGCGAAGGAGTGCACGCCCAGGTAGTTCTCGACCTTCGGGTAGCCCGCCGCGAAGCGGTTGCCGAGGATGCCGCCGAGCGGCGCGCCGTCGGCGTGCGGGATGGGGTAGACCCGGTATTCGCCCGACAGCGGGTCGAGCTCGTAGATGCGGTCCATCAGGTTGTCGCCGACGTAGACCATGCCGTTCGGGTGGAGCAGGAAGTCGTGCATCTGCGACAGCGAATCGCCGATGGGCCACTCGGTGATCTCGACGCCGGCGAGGTGCGGCCCCCACGGCTCGAAGTCCGGCAGCAGCTCGGGGCGGGCGTGGATCGCCTCGAAGCGCGCATTCAGGTAGCGCGCCAGCGGCTGGCGGAACTCGTGCGCCATCTGCGCGCCGTAGCGGTTCATGCGGTCGATCACGTCGCGCCATTCCTCGCGCGAGCGGGGCTTGCGCATGAACGGCGAGGCCTGCTGGTGGCAGAACGCGCAGTGCAGCAGGAAGTGCTCGCGCGCGCGGGCATCGCCGTCGAAGTCGAGCAGCGCGAGCCACAGGTTCGACGGCTTGGATTCGGCGAGCGCGAAAGGATCGGTCTGCGGCGTGAGCAGCAGCTCCGGCGCCTCGTCGCCGCGGATGCCCTGCACGCGCGTGTCGGCATAGCCCGGCTTGCGCACGCGCAGGTTCACCAGCCCGGCGGTGGCCTCGAAACGCACCTTGCCCGCCGCGTCGCTGAAGCGCGTGAGCTGCGCCGTAGCCTGGTTCACCCGCCCCGGTGCCGGGTAGCCGTTGTCGGAGGTGTCGGTGGCTGCGGTGCCGGCGGGGCTGCGCGTGACCATCGCGCTGGCCACGGGCATGCCCGCGGTGTCGCGCACGGTGAGCTCGATCGCGCTGGCGCCGGCGCAGAAGGCGATGGCGCAGATCCCCAGTACCGCGGCTGGCAGTCGCATGCATCGGTCTCCCCTGGACTGGCACGCGGATGGTGACCGCTCGGCGGGCGTGATGCAAACCGGCGGGGCGGCACGGTCTCGGCTATAGTGTCGCCCAGAGCAGGCAGCAGCGGGAGTACACCGGCTTGGAACAACTGACCACGATCGAACTGGCGAAGGAGTACATGAAGTTCTCCGCGGCCCACTTCACCATTTTCTCCGCCACCGAGCGCGAGCGCCTGCACGGCCACAACTTCCGGGTGGCCGCGAGCATCACCGCGCCGGTGGGCGACAACGGCATGTGCTTCAGCTACCGCATCCTCAAGGACAAGCTCGAGCGGCTGTGCGATGAGCTCGACGAGTACATGCTGCTGCCGGCGCTCTCGCCGCACCTGCGCATCAGCGAGCAGGGCGCACAGTTACCGCGTGGAGTTCGCCGGCGAGGAGCTGTTCTTCCCGCGCAGCGACACGCTGCTGCTGCCGGTGCGCAACTCGACGGTCGAGGAATACGCGCGCTACCTGCTGGAGCGGCTGCTGGAGGACAGCGCGCTGATCGGCGGACGCGACATCCGCGAGGTCGGGATCAAGGTTTCCTCCGGCCCCGGGCAGTGGGGCTCCAGCCACTGGCGCGGGACTGAGCGATGAAGACGCTGGTCATCACGGGCGGCAGCAAGGGCATAGGGCTGGCCACGGCGCGGCTGTTCGCGGCCGAGGGCTACCGGGTCGTCAACATCTCGCGCAGCCCCATCCCGCTGGCGGGCGCGGTGCAGCTCGACATCGACATCGCGGAGCCGGACTGGGCGGCGCGCCACGGCGAGGCCGTGCGCGCCGCGGTGGCCGGCAGCGCGACGATCGCGCTGGTGCACAACGCCGGCCTGCTGACCAAGGACAGCGTCGCGAGACGTGGAGGCCGCGGCGCTGCATCGCGTCGCTGCAGGTCAACGTGGTCGCCTGCGTGCAGCTCGACCAGCTGCTGCTCCCGCTCATGGGGGCCGGCTCCTCGATCGTCTACGTCGGCTCGACGCTGGGCGAGAAGGCGGTGGCGGGCTCGTGCGCCTACGTGGTGTCCAAGCATGCGCAGATCGGCCTGATGCGCGCGACCTGCCAGGACCTCGCCGGGCGCGGCATCCACACCGCCTGCGTCTGTCCCGGGTTCACCGATACCGAGATGCTGCGCGCCCACGTCGGTCACGCCTCCGAGGTGCTGGAGGCGCTGGCCGGCGGCGTGACCTTCGGACGCCTGATCGAGCCCGAGGAGATCGCGCGCACGATCCGCTTCTGCGCGCAGAACGCGGTGATCAACGGCGCCGTGATCCACGCCAACCTCGGGCAGGTCGAGCGCTGAGCGCTCGCCGCGACGCGACGGACGGTTGTAGCCGTCGGCGTGCTCGGCTAGAGTCTTGCCGCCGCCGCGTGGCGGCCCGAACAACCACCCTGGAGAACACGACCATGATGCGTCTGCCTATGGCGGCCCTGACCCTGAGCCTCAGCCTTTTTGCCGCCGCAGCGACTGCGGAATGCAGCCGTGAAGCCGCACCGGCGATACCCGACGGCGCCGTGGCGACGCTCGAGGACATGAAGGCGGCGCAGGCCGCGGTGAAGGCCTACATGGCCAGCGGCACTGCCTACCTCGCCTGCCTGGACGAGGAAGGCAAGGCGGCGGGCGAGGAGGAGGCGGTTGAGGCCAAGGCCGCGCGCGTCGCCAGCTACAATGCCTCCGTCGACGAACAGACCGACGTGGCCACGCGCTTCAATGCCGCGCTGCAGGCGTACAAGGCCAAATAATGAGCTCCGCGGCGCGGTTGCCGCCGCGCCGCGTCCAAACGGGTTGGCCGCTGCATGAATCGCTGCGGCGCAGCTATGGAGGGTGTCGCAAAGCGCTTCGGTAACCGGAGATGACGCGACGATCGGGTGCAGGAGCGGCCCATGGCCGCAATATCGCGAGCTTGGCGCACTCCTGCAACGTTCGGTCGACGTCGCGCGCCCTTTTGCGACACCTTCTGTACCCGCGCGCCCTGCGGCGCCAGCCTGTCCCATTCCGCTGCCGAGGTTGATCACCATGTCCGCATCCGCCCGCAAGGACGCTCCGGAACAAGCCGAATTCCGCGCGCACTGCCAGCAGTGGCTGCGCGCGAACGTCCCGCCGCCCGCGCCGGTGCGCCTGCCGCAGACGGCGCTGGAGATCATGACGCGCGAGCAGCTCGATTATCTCTGCGCCTGGCAGAAGGCCGCCTACGATGCCGGCCTGGTCGGCTGCGACTACCCCGTGGAGTGCGGCGGCGGCGGACGCACCGATTGCCAGCGCATCGCCAACGAGGAAATGCAGCGCGTCGGCACGCCCTATTTCCCCAACGTGATCGGCCTCGGCATGGCCGCGCCGACGATCTATCACCACGGCTCCGAACAGCTCAAGCGCGAGCTGCTGCCGAAGCTGCTGTCGGGCGAGGAGATCTGGTGCCAGGGCTTCAGCGAGCCGGGCGCGGGATCGGATCTCGCGAGCGTGCAGACCTTCGCCGAGCCGCGCGGCGACAAGTGGATCATCAACGGGCACAAGGTGTGGACCTCGCTGGCGCATTTCGCCAGCTGGATGATCCTGCTGGCGCGCACCGACAAGACGGCCAAGCATGCCGGGCTCAGCTATTTCGTGGTGCCGATCAGGTCGGCGCTGGGCAAGGGCGTCACGGTGCGCCCGCTGATCAAGATCACCGGCGAGACCGGGTTCAACGAGGTGATTTTCGAGGACCTCGAGATCGACGACCGCATGCGTCTCGACGAGGTCGGCAAGGGCTGGACGGTCGCGATGACCACGCTGATGCACGAGCGTGGCGCCGGCCCGCTGGTGACGCCGCAGTCCGGCGGACGCCGGGACGGGGAAAACGAGGACACGGGCAACGCGAGCAGGCTGATAGAGCTGGCGCGCCAGAGCTGGCGCCACGGCGCCTGCGCGGCCGACGATCCGGTGATCCGCGACCGCATCATGCAGCTGGCGATCCGCGAGGAAGGCTTCAGGCTGAACCAGAAGCGTGCCCAGGTGCCGGCGCTGGTCGAGGACGTGATGCGCATCCCGCTGCAATGGAAGCTGGTGATCAGCGAACTGTCGCAGGACGCGGCGGCGCTGGCGCTCGATATCGAGGGCGCGGCCGGCTCGCTCTACATGGCGGATCCCAACGCGCCGCAAAGCGGGCGCTGGCCGCTGGCGTACCTCAATTCCTTCGGCATGACGATCGCCGCGGGCACGAGCGAGGTGCAGCGCAACATTCTCGGCGAGCGCGTGCTCGGCCTCGCAAAAACCAGGTAGCTCCGGATTCATCCGGAAATACCCGCGGGACCCGGCACAGCGCAGGTCCGGATTCATCCGGACAAGGAACGCCGGCCCTCACGAAAACGATGTAGGTCCGGATTCATCCGGACAATGAGCGCCGACCCTCGCGAATGACAGGAGTGCAAGCATGACCATGCCAAGGGATTTCGGCTTCGGTGAGGAAGCGCAGATGCTGCGCGATGCGGCGCGCCGGTTCTTCCAGAGCAATATGCCCACCGATCGCCTGCACCGGTTGGTGGCGGCGAATCCGGACCCCGCATGCGTACCCGGGTGCGCGTGGGACCGCGGCTTGTGGCAACAGATGGCCGAGCTCGGCTGGACCGGGCTCGCGGTACCCGAGCGCGCCGGCGGCCTGGGCATGCCCTGTGTCGCGGTGGCCGCGCTGGCGGAAGAGGCGGGACGCGCCGCGTTTCCCTCGCCGCTGCTGCCGACCCTTCACGCCACCTATGTGCTGGCGGCCTGCGGCACGCAAGCGGCCGACGCCGTGCTGGCCGAAATAGCCGGGGGCCGGGCGGCCACGCTCGCCCTCACCAACCGGCGCGGGGCCTGGGTTGGCGCCGCGAGTGATGTCAGCGTCAGCGGCGGCAGGCTGAACGGCACGGCGTGGTACGTGCAGGACGCCCGCAAGGCGGAGCTGTTCGTGGTCGCGGCGCTCGAGAACGGCCAGGCAGGCCTGTACCTCGTGCGTGCGGGCGCCGCGGGCATGGACGTCGTGGCCGACTCGATCGTCGACCTCACGCGCGACCAGGCGCATGTGCGCTTCGACGGCGTGGCCGTCGAGAGCGTGCTGGCGCCCGCGGGTGCCGCGGCGGATGTCATCCGCGCCGCCGAGCCGGCACTGCTGACGCTGATCGCCGCCGACATGTGCGGCGCGGCCGAATGGCAGCTGCAGACGACCGCGGAGTACGCCCGGGTGCGCCAGCAGTTCGACCGTCCGATCGGCTTCTTCCAGGCGGTCAAGCATCCGCTGGTCAACCTGATGCTGCAGATCGACACGGCGCGCTCGCACGTCTACAACGCGGCCTGCGCGATCGACAACGACGCCGCGAGCACGGTGCGCGCGGCGCATATGGCCAAGGCCTGTGCCAGCGACATGGCGGCCTTCGGCTCGAGCCGCTCGGTGCAGCTCCACGGCGGCATCGGCTTCACCTGGGAGTGCTTCGTGCAGCTCTACTTCAAGCGCCAGCTCCACAACCAGATGCTGATGGGCGACGGCCCCTACCACCGCGCGCGCCTGGCCGAGCTCCTGATGGGTCCCGCAGGCACCTGAACCACGGCGCGCATCGCGCGCCGTGCTGATCCATACCACCACCGTTCGCGTATTGAGCAGCGCAAGGATGCGGGGCACGGAGCGCGCTGCCGGGGGGTTGCGCGTTGCCGACGGCCAGGGACAGGCCAGCGCGGTGCCTATGGCGTCGCGGCTCGGGCCCGGGCAGTACCTGGAGTTCGGTGGAGGTAGTACATGGAAACCCTGTTCATTCTGCTGGTCGGCATGCTGCTGGGCGGCGCCGGCATCGCACTCGGTATCGTTGCGCGCGACGAAGCGCTGGCACGCCAGGCCCACGCCCGCTGCTCCCCCGACGAATAATCAAAAAGGGGACCGAAAAAGGGGACGGAGGGATTAAAAAATGATCATTCCGTCCACAATCCTTTACTCTCGCGAACTGGAGCCGGAGCGTCCACTTGGCTCGCTGCACGGGATTGTTACAAGCTGATCAAGATTAAATCCCTCCGTCCCCTTTTTGATCCTTTTGACGGGCGGGGCCGGCCCAGTGTGCGCAGTTGGTTGCTGAGGTCGTTCACGGCGGCGTCGTAGATGCGCTTGCCGTGCGCGGCGGTGGCCAGCCCCGGGTTGGACCCGATGCGGCCGTCGGGGAAGTTGCGGCGGAAATCGGCGGCGTCGGTGAAGGAACCCCTGGGAGCGACGGGCGGGTCGAGGTGCATGGGCATGGCGCAATCGGGGTGCAGGTGCCAGGTGAGTGCCACCTCGGAAGGGGTGGCGTGGCTGCCTTCCTGGTCGCCGTAGAGTTCCTTCGACAGCGCGGCGACACCCGGCGTTTCATACCAGTTCCTCAGCGTGCAGCGCAGCCGGGTGCCTGCTCCGCCGCCGAAACTGGCCGCGGCGTAGATCTCCGAGAACGCTGCCGTCGTCGTGGCGATGTTGCCGCCATGCCCGTTGATGAAGAAGAAGCGCTCGAAGCCGTGCAGCGCCAGGCTTTCGACGCAGTCGCGGATCACCGCGATCAGCGTGCCCGGACGCAGCGCCATCGAGCCGGGGAACGCGAGGTGATGCTGCGCCATGCCGACCGGGATCACAGGCGCCACCAGTGTGCCGGTCGCCTCGCCGACGCCGCGCGCAATGGCCGCGGCGGTGATCGCATCGGTGCCGATCAGGCCGTTCGGGCCGTGCTGTTCGGTGGAGCCGATCGGCAGGATCACGGTGCGCTTGTCGCGCAGATAGGCCTCGATCGCGGGCCAGGTCTGGAGATGGAGTTGCATCGGGCAATCGTCCCGGATTGGGTGAGTCGGCGCCAGCGTTGCGGTGCTCAGATCGTGATCTGCTGCCCGAGCTCCACGACGCGGTTCGGCGGCAGATGGAACGTGCGCAGCGGCGTTGCGGCGTTGCGCACCATCCACGCGAACAGGTGCTCGCGCCACAGCGGCATGCCGGGCTTGCGCGCGGGCAACAGGGTCTCGCGGCTGAGGAAATACGAGGTCTGCATCGGGTCGAGCGCCAGCGTGGCGGGTGCGAGCTCGGCCAGCGTCTGCGGCACGTTCTGGTCGTCGCGATAGCCGAAGTACAGCTCCGCGCGATGAAAGCCCTGGCCGAGCTCGCTGAGCACCAGGCGCTCGGCGCCTTGCGTGGTGGGGTAATCGACCGTGTGCACGGTCACCAGGATCACGGTCTCGTGCACCACCTTGTTGTGCTTGAGATTGTGCAGCAGCGCCGGCGGCGCGCCTTCGGCATTGCTGGTGAGGAACACCGCGGTGCCGGGGACGCGCGGCACGTCGCGCAAGCCGTGCAGGAACAGCTCGACGGGAAGCGCCGCTTCGCGCAACTGCGCGATCAGCAGCCGCCGACCGGTGCGCCAGGTCGTCAGCAGCGTGAAGATCACGACGGCGATCACCAGCGGAAACCAGCCGCCATGCGGGATCTTCAACGCGTTCGAGGTGAAGAAGGCGAGATCGACCACGATGAACAGGACGGCGCAGGCCGCGGTCAATGCGCGGTTCCACGACCACGTCAGCAGCATCACCACGGCGAGCAGCAGTGAGTCGATCAGCATGGTGCCCGTGACCGCCACGCCATAGGCCGCGGCGAGGGCGCTGGAACTGCGGAACCCGAGCACCAGCGCGACCACGGCGATGAACAGGCCCCAGTTGATGAACGGGATGTAGATCTGGCCTTCTTCGGATGCGGAGGTGTGGATCGTGGCGATGCGCGGCAGCAACTTCAGCTGGAAGGCCTGCCGTGTCACCGAGAACGCGCCCGATATCACCGCCTGCGAGGCGATCACGGTCGCCAGCGCGGCGAGCACGATCAGCGGCAGCAGCGCGGCGGCAGGCACCATCCGGTACAGCGGATTCTCCACCAGCGCCGGGTCGCGCAACACCAGCGCGCCCTGCCCGAAGTAGTTCAGCACCAGTGCCGGCGACACGAACGCGGTCCACGCGATGCGGATCGGACGCTTGCCGAAGTGCCCCATGTCGGCGTACAGGGCCTCGGCCCCGGTGAGCGACAGCACCACCGAGCCGAGCGCGATGTAGGCGACCAGCCGGTGCTGCTGGAACAGGTGCACCGCGTGCATGGGATTCAGCGCGGCCAGGATCTCGGGTGCCTGCGCGATGTGCCAGACGCCGAGTCCGGCGAGCACGGCAAACCACACCGACATCACCGGCCCGAAAAAGGTACCGACGGAAGCGGTGCCGTGGCGCTGGATCATGAACAGGACGCAGATGATGGCCAGCGTGACCGGGACCACGTAATGGCCGAGCGCGGGCGCGACCAGGCCCAGTCCCTCGACGGCGCTGAGCACCGAGATCGCGGGCGTGAGCATGCTGTCGCCATAGAAGAGCGCGGCGGCGAAGATGCCGAGTATCGCCAGCAGCGCGGAGAGGCGCGGACTGCGCGTGGCTTTCGTCGCCAGCGTCAGCAGCGACAGCGTGCCGCCTTCGCCGCGATTGTCGGCGCGCATCATGAAGATCACGTATTTCAGCGTCACGACCAGCATGACCGACCAGAAGATCAGCGACAGCACGCCGAAGATCTCGGCGCGTCCGGGCTCCAGCCCGTGCGCTTCGTGGAAGCATTCCTTGAAGGCGTACAGCGGACTGGTGCCGATGTCGCCGTAGACCACGCCCATGGCGCCAAGGGTGAGGGACGCTACGGGCTTGTTGTCGCCGGACATGAAAGCAGGATTCCTCGGGATACCGCGCCATGCGGTCACATGGGCGGTGCAAAGCCTACGCGTTTCGTGCGGTCTTTGCACCCGTGGCGTCCCAATCGGCACCCAGCTCGCGCGTGAGCTCTGCCGCGGCGACGGCGCGGCAGCCGCTGGTGTCCTGGCCCGCCCACAGCGGCGAGAAGTCACCGCTCGCCGCGTGCCTCGGCGGCGCCACGCAGCGGCGCGATGGCGCCGACCGCGAGCGGAAACGCCGGTGCGAGCGCACTCATCGGCCCGCATTCGCGCATCACGCGGTTCACGATGGCGCGCGCCGGGCGCCCGGTGAACACGTTGGTCAATGCGGTGTGGCGTGCCGCAGGATCTTGCAGCGCGGCGCGGTGCACGGCGCTCGTCGTGGCTTCCGGGCACAGCAGGTAGACCGTACCCATCTGCACGCCGGCGGCGCCCAGCGCCAGCGCCGCGGCGATGCCGGCGCGGTCGGCGATACCGCCGGCGGCGATCACGGGAATGCGCACCGCGCGCACGATGCTGCGCACCAGCGCGAAGGTGCCGACCTGCGTGGCGACGTCCTCGCCCAGGAACATGCCGCGATGGCCGCCCGCTTCCAGCCCCTGCGCGATGATCACGTCGGCGCCGTGCCGCTCCAGCCACAGCGCCTCGTCGAGCGTGGTGGCCGATGCCAGCACCGTCGCGCCCCAGGCCTTCACGCGCTGCAGCAAGGCTGGCGCGGGCAGACCGAAATGAAAACTCACGACGCGCGGGGCGAAGGGCGCGATCGCTTCGAGCGTCGCGGCATCGAAGGGCAGGCGTGGCGGCGTGGGCGCCACGTGGTCGGGATCGAGGCCGAATTCGGCGTAGTACGGGCGCAGCGTCTCGCGCCAGCGCGCCTCGCGCGCGGCATCCGCCACCGGCGCCGCGTGGCAGAAGAAATTGACGTTGTACGGTTGCCGCGTGGCGCAACGTATCGCCTGCAGTTCGGCACGGATCGCCGCGGGGGCCAGCATCGCGCACGGCAGCGAGCCCAGCGCGCCGGCCCCGGTCACGGCGATCGCCAGCGCGCTGCCCTGCACCCCGGCCATCGGCGCCTGGATGATCGGCAGCGCGATGCCGAGGCGTCGGCACAGCGCCTGTGCGGCCTCGCTCACGACAGCCAGCCGAAGCGAAAGCCCACGCCCGTGATCACGAACAGCACCGCGATCAGCGTGACCGGCACGATATGCCACGCCAGCGCGCGCAGGTTCGACTCGCTGAGCCGCGGGATGATGCGCAGCCGCGCGTCCACGGCCAGCAGCGCCGTCAGCGCGAGCAGTCCGAGCTTGATGCAGACCAGGCGCGCCACCGGGTTGTGCAGCTCGAGCCAGTGCGCCGGCGGCAGCATCTGCGCGGCGAGCAGCACGCCGGTGAGCACCTGCAGCAGCAGTGCCGGGATGCCGATCTTCTCGAAGCCGGCCTCGAAGCGCAGCAGCTCGGCGGGCGCGCGCTCGCGCAGCACGCGCGGCAGCACCGCCAGCGCGAGCACGAGGTGGCCGCCGGTCCAGACGGTGGCCCCGAGTACATGAAGGATGACGAGCAGCAGCGGTCATGGCGACGTCCGCAGGCGAACAATCAGCGCGACCATAGCGCAGTCGCCGGGGCGGCGCCATCGGGCTTCAGGCCCGCCACACCTCGGGGCAATCGGGGCCGCCGAGCGCGTCGCCCTCGTGCACGAAGTCGTGATGCGGCTTGCGCGGCGCGCCGGGGCGGAAGTGGTAGCGCGCGTCGTCGCCGCAGTAGCGCAGGCTGATCGCGCGGCGGCGGCGCTCGCGGCTCAGGTTGCCGCCGGCCGCGTGCAGCGTGCGCGCGTGATGCACCGTCATGTCGCCGGGGCCGAGGGCGAATTGCAGCAGCTCCACCGCGCCCGCGGCGGCCATGGCGTCGATGTCCGGCACCTGCTCGCCCACCGTGCCGACCATCGGCATGTTGGAGACGAACATGTTCGGGCGGTACAGGTCGGCCCAGCGGTGCGAGCCGCGCGCGAAGCGCATCGCGCCGCTCTCGGCGTCGGCGAGATCCAGCGGTATCCAGGTGGTGCAGACCTGCTCGCCGCTGACGTGGAAGTACGACAGGTCCTGGTGCCAGGCGGTGCGCTCGGGGGTGCCGGGCTCCTTCACCAGGATGCTGTCCTCCCAGAGGTTGAGCCGCGTGGCGCCGAGCAGCGATGCGACGATGGCCGGCACCGCGGAGCGGCAGGCGAAGCGGGCGCAATCGGCGTCCACGCGCCAGTGGTCGATGCCCGAGACGAAGCGCCCGCCGGCGGCAGCGCGCGTCGCTCAGCACGGTCTCGCCGGCGCGGGCCAGTTCCTCGCCCATGGCGCTCAGGTCGACCATGGTCGTGCCCAGCGATTCGCGGATCAGCCGTTCCACCGCGGGCGCCATCGCCAGCACGTAAGCGGGGTCCAGCACGCCGCGCAGGCAGACCACGCCGTCGCGCCAGAAGGCCTCGGCTTCCGCGGTGGTGGGCAGGCGCAGCAGTCCGTTGTCGTTCATGCAGGGTGCTCTCCCGGTTCGTGTCGCGGCCATTGCCAGGCGGGCGGATCGCGCAGCGCCGATTTCACACCGCCGGCGCGCCGATTACAATCGCGGCGCCGGCTGGCGGCGCCATTGCGCAAATCGACGCCCCGCGCGCTGCGCCTATACTGGCGCCCCATCCCAGGATCCGGACCCGTACCCCACATGGCGCGCATGTCACGGCTGGCCGTCGCCGGCCACCCGCACCACCTGTTCCAGCGCGGCAACGACCGCACCGCGCTGTTTCGCGACGACGCGGATCGCGAGCGCTACCTCGACTGCCTGCGCGAGGCGGCGGCGGCGGCGAAGGTCGCGTTGCACGCCTACGTATTGATGGACGATCACGTGCACCTGCTGGCCACGCCCGCCGGGGCCGAGGGGCTGAGCCGCATGATGCAGGCGCTGGGGCGCAACTACGTGGGTTGGTTCAACCACCGCCACCAGCGCAGCGGCACGTTGTGGGAGGGCCGCTTCCGCTCCAGCCTGATCGAGGCCGACAGCTGGCTGCTGCCGTGCATGCGCTACATCGAGCTGAACCCGGTGCGCGCGGGAATCACTGTCGATGCGCCCGCTTACCGCTGGTCCAGCGCGCGTCACCACCTCGGGCAGGGCACCGATGCGCTGCTCACCGACCACGCGCTGTTCTGGTCGCTTGGGCAACACGCCCTTCGATCGCGAGGCGGCGTGGCGGGACTTCCTCGGGCAACCGGTGGCGGCCGCCGAGGCGCGGCAGATCACGGCGTCCTGCCTGCGCGGCTGGGCGCTGGGATCCGCCGGCTTTCTGGAGCGGATGCACGAGGTGGCGGGACGACGACTCGCGCCGGCCAAGCGCGGGCGACCACGCAGGCATGAACATGTCCCTATATAAATAGCTCGGGCGAAAGTGCATGGGTTTAAATACACTCTGACCCTATTTAATCCACTTGGCCCTGCGTATCGCGTGGAGTATGCTGCCGGCTCCACCGAATCCTCCAGCGAGCGAGCGAGGTCAGTCATGTCAGCTTCAGCAATCCAGCACGCCATCCGCCACGGTCTCTACGACCCGAGCCGCGAGCACGACGCCTGCGGCGTGGGCTTCGTGGCGCACATCAAGGGCCAGCGTTCCCACTCGATCATCGAGCAGGGCCTGAAGATCCTCGAGAACCTCGACCATCGCGGCGCGGTCGGCGCCGACAAGCTGATGGGCGACGGCGCGGGCGTGCTGATCCAGATCCCCGACGAGCTCTACCGCGAGGAGATGGCGAAGCAGGGGCTGCAGCTGCCGCCGCCCGGCGAGTACGGCGTCGGCATGGTCTTCCTGCCCAAGGAGCACGCCTCGCGGCTCGCCTGCGAGCAGGAGCTCGAGCGCGCGGTGCGCGCCGAAGGGCAGGTGCTGCTGGGCTGGCGCGACGTGCCGGTCGATCGCGAGATGCCGATGTCGCCGACGGTGCGCGCCAAGGAGCCGGTGATCCGCCAGATCTTCATCGGGCGCGGCCAGGACATCATCGTGCCGGACGCGCTGGAGCGTAAGCTCTACGTGATCCGCAAGACCGCCTCCAGCGCGATCAAGCGCCTGCAGCTCACGCACAGCCACGAGTACTACGTGCCGAGCATGAGCTGCCGCACGGTGATCTACAAAGGGCTGCTGCTGGCAGGCCAGGTGGGCATCTACTTACAAGGATCTCGCCGATCCGCGCGCGGTGTCGGCGCTGGCGCTGGCGCACCAGCGCTTCTCCACCAACACCTTCCCGGAATGGCCGCTGGCGCACCCGTACCGCATGGTCGCGCACAACGGCGAGATCAACACGGTCAAGGGCAACTTCAGCTGGATGCGCGCGCGCGAGGGCGTGATGAAGTCGCCGGTGCTGGGCGACGACCTGCAGAAGCTCTACCCGATCAGCTTCGAGGGCCAGTCCGACACCGCGACCTTCGACAACACGCTGGAACTGCTGACGATGGCCGGCTACCCGCTGGCGCACGCGGTGATGATGATGATCCCCGAGCCGTGGGAGCAGCACACGCTGATGGACCCGCGCCGGCGCGCGTTCTACGAGTACCACGCCGCGATGCTCGAGCCGTGGGACGGCCCGGCCGCGATCGCCTTCACCGACGGGCGCACGATCGGCGCCACGCTGGACCGCAACGGCCTGCGCCCCTCGCGCTACATCGTGACCAACGACGACCTCGTGGTGATGGCCTCCGAGTCGGGCGTGCTGCCGATCGACGAGAGCCGCATCGTGAAGAAGTGGCGCCTGCAGCCCGGCAAGATGTTCCTGATCGACCTCGACCAGGGCCGCCTGATCCACGACGAGGAGCTGAAGCAGCAGTTCGCCTCGGCCAAGCCCTACCGGCAGTGGATCGACAACGTGCGCGTCCCGCTCGAGTCGCTGCCCGGCGAAGCGCAGCCGGCCGGCGTACCGCGAGTCGCTGCTCGACCGCCAGCAGGCCTTCGGCTTCAGCCAGGAGGACATCAAGTTCCTGCTCGACCCGATGGCGGTCACCGGCGAGGAAGGCGTGGGCTCGATGGGCAACGACTCGCCGCTCGCGGTGCTGTCGTCCCGGAACAAGCCGTTCTTCAACTACTTCAAGCAGCTGTTCGCGCAGGTCACCAACCCGCCGATCGACCCGATCCGCGAGGCGATCGTGATGTCGCTGAACAGCTTCATCGGGCCGAAGCCGAACCTGCTCGACATCAACGCGGTGAACCCGCCGATGCGCCTCGAGGTGTCGCAACCGATCCTCGACTTCGCGGACATGGCGCGCGTGCGCGACGTGGCGCGCCACACCAACGACAAGTTCCGCAGCTACGAGATCGACATCACCTATCCGCTCGCCTGGGGCAACGAGGGTGTCGAGGCCAAGCTGGCCTCGCTGTGCGCGGAAGCGGTCGATGCGCTCGCCGGCGGCTACAACATCCTGGTGATCACCGACCGGCGCATGGACCGTGACAACGTCGCGATCCCGGCGCTGCTCGCGCTGTCGGCGATCCACCACCACCTGGTGCGCGCGGGCCTGCGCACCACCGCCGGCCTGGTCGTCGAGACGGGCTTCGCGCGCGAGGTGCACCACTTCGCGGTGCTCGCGGGCTACGGCGCCGAGGCGATCCATCCCTACCTCGCGATGGAGACGCTGGCGGAGCGCTACCGTGACGCGCCCGGCGGCGTGACGGCGGAAAAGGCGATCTACAACTACATCAAGGCGATCGGCAAGGGCCTGTCGAAGATCATGTCGAAGATGGGCATCAGCACGTACATGTCGTACTGCGGCGCGCAGATCTTCGAGGCGATCGGCCTGAACCAGGACTTCGTGCAGAAGTACTTCCCCGGCACGGCCTCGCAGGTCGGCGGCATCGGCGTGTTCGAGGTGGCCGAGGAGTCGATCCGCACGCACCGCGGCGCCTTCGGCAGCGACCCGCTGCTCGAGAGCATGCTCGACACCGGCGGCGAATACGCCTGGCGCACGCGCGGCGAGGAGCACATGTGGACGCCGGACGCGATCGCGAAGCTGCAGCACAGCGCGCGCTCGGGCAAGTACGAGACCTACAAGGAGTACGCGCAACTCATCAACGACCAGTCGAAGCGCCACATGACGCTGCGCGGGCTGTTCGAGTTCCGCATCGATCCGTCGAAGGCGATTCCCGTCGAGGAGGTCGAGCCCGCCACCGAGATCGTGAAGCGCTTCGCCACCGGCGCGATGTCGCTCGGCTCGATCAGCACCGAGGCGCACACCAACCTCGCGATCGCGATGAACCGCATCGGCGGCAAGTCCAACACCGGCGAGGGTGGCGAGGATCCGGCGCGCTACCGCAACGAGATGAAGGGCATCGCGATGAAGGCCGGCACGATGGTGTCGGACGTCATCGGCGCCAACGTGATCGCCTCGGACACCGAGCTGAAGGACGGCGATTCGCTGCGCTCGCGCATCAAGCAGGTCGCCTCGGGCCGCTTCGGCGTCACCACGGAGTACCTGGTCTCCGCCGACCAGATCCAGATCAAGATGGCGCAGGGCGCCAAGCCCGGCGAGGGCGGCCAGCTGCCCGGGGGCAAGGTCAGCGAGTACATCGGCAAGCTGCGCTATTCGGTGCCGGGCGTGGGCCTGATCTCGCCGCCGCCGCACCACGACATCTACTCGATCGAGGACCTGGCGCAGCTGATCCACGACCTGAAGAACGCCAACCCGCGCGCCAGCATCAGCGTGAAGCTGGTGAGCGAGGTCGGCGTGGGCACCATCGCCGCGGGCGTGGCCAAGGCCAAGTCCGACCACGTGGTGATCGCGGGCCACGACGGCGGCACGGGCGCCAGCCCCTGGTCCTCGATCAAGCACGCCGGCACGCCGTGGGAACTCGGGCTGGCCGAGACGCAGCAGACGCTGGTGCTGAACGGGCTGCGCGGGCGCATCCGCGTGCAGGCCGACGGCCAGATGAAGACCGGCCGCGACGTGGTGATCGGCGCGCTGCTCGGCGCCGACGAGTTCGGCTTCGCGACCGCGCCGCTGGTGGTGAGCGGCTGCATCATGATGCGCAAGTGCCACCTGAACACCTGCCCGGTGGGCGTGGCGACGCAGGATCCGGTGCTGCGCAGGAAGTTCGCCGGCAAGCCCGAGCACGTGGTCAATTTCTTCTTCTTCATCGCCGAGGAAGTGCGCCAGATCATGGCGCAGCTGGGCATCCGCAGCTTCGACGATCTTATCGGCCGCTCGGACCTGCTCGACACGAAGAAGGGCATCGAGCACTGGAAGGCGCGCGGGCTCGATTTCAGCCGCGTGTTCTACCGCCCCGAGGTGCCGGCCGACGTCGCGCGCCGCCAGGTCGAGGAGCAGGACCACGGGCTCGAGCGCGCGCTCGACGCCTCGCTGATCGCGCGCTGCGCGCCGGCGCTGGAGCGCGGCGAGCGGGTGCAGATCCTCGACGACGTGCGCAACGTCAACCGCACCGTGGGCGCGATGCTCTCGGGCGAGCTGATCCGCCGCCATCCCGAGGGACTGCCCGACCAGACCGTGTGGGTGCAGCTCAACGGCACCGGCGGCCAGAGCTTCGGCGCCTTCCTCGCCAAGGGCATCACGCTGTACCTCGCGGGCGAAGCCAACGACTACACCGGCAAGGGGCTCTCGGGCGGGCGCGTGGTGATCCGCCCGAGCATCGATTTCCGCGGCGACTCCACCGAGAACATCATCGTGGGCAACACGGTGCTCTACGGTGCGACCAGCGGCGAGGCCTTCTTCCGCGGTGTGGCGGGCGAGCGCTTCGCGGTGCGGCTTTCCGGCGCGACCGCCGTCGTCGAGGGCACCGGCGACCACGGATGCGAGTACATGACCGGCGGCACCGTGGTGGTGCTGGGCAAGACCGGGCGCAACTTCGCGGCGGGCATGTCGGGCGGCGTGGCCTATGTCTACGACGAGGACGGCGAGTTCGCCAGCCGCTGCAACACCGCGATGGTGGCGCTGGAGGAGGTGCTGCCGGCGCGCGAGCAGAAGGCGAGCGTCGACCCGGCGATCTGGCACAAGGGCCAGGTCGACGAGGAACTGCTGCGCGGGCTGATCGAACAGCACCACCGCTGGACCGGCTCGCTGCGCGCACGCGAACTGCTGGACGACTGGGACGAGGCGCGCGAGCGCTTCGTGAAGGTGTTCCCGCACGAGTACAAGCGCGCACTGGCGGAACTCAACGCGGTGTCGCAAGCCGCCAGCGCCTGATCACGAATCTCCGCGGAGGAAATGCAACATGGGCAAAGTCACGGGTTTTCTCGAATACGAGCGCCTCGAGGAAGGCTACGAGCCGGTCGACGCGCGGCTGAAGAACTATCGCGAGTTCGTGAACGTGCTGGACGTCGGCCAGGCGCAGCAGCAGGGCGCGCGCTGCATGGATTGCGGCATCCCGTTCTGCAACAACGGCTGTCCGGTCAACAACGTGATCCCGGACTTCAACGACCTGGTGTACCGCGGCGACTGGCGCAACGCGCTGACGGTGCTGCATTCGACCAACAACTTCCCCGAGGTGACGGGGCGCATCTGCCCGGCGCCCTGCGAGGCGGCGTGCACGCTGAACTTCAACAACGTGCCGGTGGGCATCAAGTCGATCGAGCACGCGATCATCGACCGCGGCTGGGACGAGGGCTGGGTGCTGCCGCAGATCCCGGCGGTGAAGACCGGCAAGCGTGTCGCGGTCGTGGGCTCGGGTCCGGCGGGGCTCGCCGCGGCGCAGCAGCTCGCGCGCGCCGGGCACGATGTCACGGTGTTCGAGAAGAACGACCGCGTCGGCGGCCTGATGCGCTACGGCATCCCCGACTTCAAGCTCGACAAGTCGCACATCGACCGCCGCATGGCGCAGATGAACGCCGAGGGCGTCACCTTCCGCACCGGCGTGCTGGTGGGCAGCATGCCCGAGGGCAGCAAGGTCACCAACCTGTCGCAGCAGACCATCGCGCCGGAGGAACTGCTGAAGGACTTCGACGCCGTGCTGCTGGCCGGCGGCGCGGAGCAGCCGCGCGACCTGCCGGCGCCGGGGCGCGAGCTCGACGGCATCCACTTCGCGATGGAGTTCCTGCCGCAGCAGAACCGCGTCAACGCCGGCGACAAGGTGAAAAAGCAGATCTCGGCCGCGGGCAAGCACGTGATCGTGATCGGCGGCGGCGACACCGGCAGCGACTGCGTCGGCACCTCGAACCGCCACGGCGCGGCCAGCGTCACGCAGTTCGAGCTGCTGCCGATGCCGCCCGAGCAGGAGAACAAGGCGCTGACGTGGCCCTACTGGCCCTACAAGCTGCGCACCTCGTCGAGCCACGTCGAAGGCTGCGAGCGCGTGTTCGCGATCTCCACCAAGGAGTACATCGGCGAGAAGGGCAGGATCACGGCGATCCGCACCGTCAACGTCGAGATGAAGGACGGCAAGTTCATCGAGATCGAGGGCAGCGAGCAGGTGCTGAAGGCCGACCTGGTGCTGCTGGCGATGGGCTTCCTGAGCCCGGTCGGCACGGTGCTGGAGGCCTTCGGCGTGGCGAAGGACCCGCGCGACAACGCGCGCGCCGCCACCGAGGGCGCCGAGGCCTATCGCACCAACATCGACAAGGTGTTCGCGGCGGGCGACATGCGCCGCGGCCAGTCGCTGGTGGTGTGGGCGATCCGCGAGGGGCGCCAGGCCGCGCGCGCGGTCGACGAGTACCTGATGGGCGCCAGCACGCTGCCACGCTGATGTGAGTCGCCATCGATGTGGGTCGGCATTCATGCCGACAGCCGCCTCGCCGGATGCTGCCGTCGCCATGAATGGCGACCCACAGGTGGCTGCGCTGTGGATCGACCTTACTGTGGGTCGGCATTTATGCCGACATTTGCCTCGCCGGCCCTCACGGTCCTGCCCGTAGCGGCAAGCGCCGGGTCGTCCGGATTGACCTCCGCCAGTGCCTGCAGGGCCTGCGCGGCGCCGGCCGCGTCGCCACTGTCGCGACGCAAGGCTGCCAGCGCCAGCAGCACGTCACGCGTACCGCCGGCACGCCGCGCGCTGTCCTCGAGCAACCGGATCGCCTCTGCTCCTTGTCCGGCATCGGCGAGCGCCAGCGCGTAGACATAGGCCTGGCGCGGCTCCTCCGGTGCGGCGCGGTGAGCGGCTTCCAACTCGCCGAGGGCTTCGCGCTTCCTGCCCTGGCGCACGAGTGCCAGGCCGAGCGCCTCGTGCAGCGCCGGCGCTCCGGGTGTTGCCTGCAGGCCCTCACGCAGAACCTGCTCCGCGTCCGCTTCGCGTCCGGTCGCGCGGTACAGATCGGATAGATTGATCGTGGCCGGCACGAAGCGTGGATCGCGTTGCAGCGCACGCCGGTAGGCATCCTCGGCACCCGCGGCGTCGCCGCGCCAGGCGGCAAGGTTGCCGAGGTTCAGCCACGCTTCCGGGCGGTCGAGATTCCCGCGCTGCGCGGACTCGAATTCCGCGATGGCCGTATCGAAGGCCGCCATCGACGTCGGGGCCGGCAGGGCGCCGGCGCCGGCGATCACGCGAGCGGCCTCCATGCGTACCGCGCGTGTCGGATCGCTGAGCAGCGGCGCGAGCACGAGCGCGATCTGCTCCGGCGGTGCCGCCTGCTGTGCGGTGACGGCGGCGTGCCGCACCTGCGCATCGGCATCGCGCAGCGCGCGCCGGATCGC
The DNA here is from genome assembly GCA_963819895.1 of uncultured Gammaproteobacteria bacterium. Taxonomy (GTDB): domain Bacteria; phylum Pseudomonadota; class Gammaproteobacteria; order Pseudomonadales; family UBA5518; genus UBA5518. The sequence continues at coordinate 365,177 of CAWFXU010000024.1, read as the reverse complement.
TTCGTCCGTGGTCGCGCCGGGGTAGCGTGCGAGCAGCTCGATCGCGGTGGCACGCACGATCGCCGGTTGCGCCGCGTCTGTCACCACGGCGAGCAGGGCGGCCGCGGCGCCTGGCCGGGCACGCTGGCCGGCGTCGATCGCCTGGCCGAAATGCGCCTCCTGCCGCCGCCCCGGCCCGTACCACTTCGCCACCGCGTCGGCGGCCCATTGCGCTTGCCGGTCGCGGTGGCAGCCGGTGCAGGCATCTGGCGTGTTCAATGCCAGTGACAGGTCGGGGCGCGGCACGCGGATGGCGTGGTCACGGCGCGGGTCCACGACCATGTAGGTCGTCGCCGGCATGTGGCAGTTCACGCACTGCGCGCCCGGCGAGCCCCCCGGGTGGAAGTGGTGCGACGGGGCATCGTATTTCGCGGTGGCGTGACACTGGGCGCACACGGCGTTGCCCTCGGCACGCAACTTCTGCCCGTGCGGCTCGTGGCAGTCGCTGCAGGTGACGCCGGCCTGGTGCATGCGGCTCTGGCGGAACGAACCCCAGCTGAACACCTCGTCGCGCTGCTGGCCGTCGGGGTGGTACAGGCCTGCCTCGAGAGTCGAGGGCAGGTAATGGTCATAGAAAGAATGTCCGGCGCGATAGCCCTCGGCGAACTGCGAACGGCGCGAGTGGCACTGTGCGCAGACCTCCAACTCGCGATCGCTGGTGCGCGGCGCGCTGCGTTGCGCGTTGCCGCTGGCGGGGTCGATCGACCAGTGTGCGCCGCGGCGCTCGTCCAGCAGCACCGTCAGGCCTTGCGACGGGTCGGACGCGTCTGGGGCCTTGCTCCACGCCACATGCGCGGATCCCGGTCCGTGGCAGGCCTCGCAGCCCACGCTGATTTCCGACCAGCGCGTGTCGAAGGCGTCTGCGCCGGCGTCGAAGCCCTTGCGCACGTTGGTCGAGTGGCAGTCGGCGCACATGAAGTTCCAGTTCTGTGCGCGCCCGGTCCAGTGCAGTTCGTCGCGGTGATCGATCTGCTCCTCGGGGTACTGGCGGAACCAGCGTTGCCCGCCGGCGGCTGCCGGGCGCGCGTCCCAGCTGAGCGCCAGCGCCTGCAGGCGGCCACCCGGCAGCTCGACGAGGTATTGCTGCAGCGGCTCGACGCCGAAGGTGTACTTCACCTCGAAGTCGGCGAGCTTGCCGTCGGGCCCGTCGGTACGCACGAAGAAGCGGTCGTCGCGCCGGAAGAAGCGCGAGTCGACGCCCTGGAAGCTGAAGCGGGCATCGTCGAAGTCGCCGAGCACCGTCGCGGGCGTGGCGTGCTGCATGGCGCGTGCGTGCTGCGAGCCCTGCCATGCCGCGTGCTCGGCGCGATGGCATGCGGCGCAGGCCTGGCTGCCGACATACGCCGCGACGCCTGGCGCGGCCGCTAGCCGGGCGGGCGGGTGGGGTGGCGTCGGTGGTTGCGGCAGGATTGGGTGCCGTTGCAGGGGCGACGAACGGTGGCTCCGGCGGCAACAGCAGCAACACGGCGACGCCGAGCGCGGCAAGCGCGCCGAGGAGCATCGGCCAGTACCAGCGGCGCGCGCGCGTGGCGGGCGGCGCAGGGGGCGTGCTGGCAGCCGAGGCGGGGCGTGGCGCGGCGCGGGGCTTGCGTTTCCTGGTCATGCGAGGCAGCGGTATTCGGGTGGTCTTGATCGCGGTAGCAGTGCCGGCGCGCACTGTAGCAGATGCCGTCGGCGTTCCGGCGAAGGAGCGCGCTCGGGCAGCCACGCGACAGGGGCCGGGGCGTGGCATACAGGGTTATGATGGCGAGCATGACCCAGCCGCAATCCCCGCTCGCCACCGGCTCCCTCGCCTGCGACCGCCGCCCCCGGCGCGCCAGCCAGCCTGAACCCCGCCCAGCGCGAGGCCGTCGTGCACGGTGCCGGCGGCGGGCCCGCCGGTCCGCTGCTGGTGATCGCCGGCGCGGGCTCGGGCAAGACCAACACGCTGGCGCACCGCGTCGCGCGCCTGATCGCCGACGGCGCCGACCCCGGGCGCATCCTGCTGCTCACCTTCACGCGCCGCGCCGCGGAGGAAATGGGACGCCGTGTGCGCCGCATCCTCGCCGAGGCCGCGGCGGGACGTCCTGCGCTGGCGCGCGCGCAGCTGCCGTGGTCCGGCACCTTCCACGGCATCGGCGCGCGGCTGCTGCGCGACCACGCCGGGCGCATCGGCCTCGATCCGGGTTTCACCATCCACGACCGCGAGGATTCGGCGGACCTGCTGAACCTGGTGCGCCACGAGCTCGGCCTGTCGAGCACGCGCCGGCGCTTTCCGCAGAAGGGCACCTGCCTGGCGATCTATTCCGCCGCCGTGAATACCCGCGCGCCGCTGCCCGAGGTGCTGCAGGCGAGCTTTCCGTGGTGCGCGGATTGGGAAGAGGAGCTGAAGCGGCTGTTCCGCGCCTACGTCGAGGCCAAGCAGGCGCAGCAGGTGCTCGACTACGACGACCTGCTGCTGTACTGGGCGCAGATGGTCGCCGAGCCCGCGCTCGGCGCCGAGATCGGCGGCCTGTTCGACCACGTGCTGGTCGACGAGTACCAGGACACCAACCACCTGCAGGCCGCGATCCTGCTGGCGATGAAGCCCGACGGTCGCGGCCTCACCGTGGTGGGCGACGACGCGCAGTCGATCTACGCCTTCCGCGGCGCCACGGTGCGCAACATCCTCGATTTCCCGCGCCGCCTTCACGCCGCCGGCGACGGTGGTGACGCTGGAGCAGAACTACCGCTCCACGCGGCCCATTCTCGCGGCGGCGAACGCGGTGATCGCGCTCGCTTGCGAGCGCTTCACCAAGAACCTGTGGTCCGAGCGCGACTCCGCCGCGCGCCCGCGCCTCGTTGCCGTGAAGGACGAGGCCGACCAGGCCGCCTTCGTTGCCGACACCGTGCTGGCGCGGCGCGAGGAAGGGCTGCAGCTGCGGCAGCAGGCGGTGCTGTTCCGCGCCGGGGCGCACAGCGTGGGCCTCGAACTGGAGCTCGCACGGCGCAACATCCCGTTCGTGAAGTACGGCGGGCTGAAGTTCCTCGAGGCCGCGCACGTGAAGGACGTGCTCGCGCTGCTGCGCTGGGCGGAGAATCCGCGTGACCGCGTCTCGGGATTTCGCGCCATCCAGCTGCTGCCCGGAATGGGCCCCAAGACGGCCGCTCGCGTGATGGACGACGCCGCGGGCGAGGGGCGGGCGCTGCGCGACGCCGCCGGGGTGCCGCCGCTGGCGCGCGAGGGCTGGCGCGAATTCGCGGAGCTGATCGATCGCCTTGCGGGCCGCGCCGATTCGCCGTCCATTCTGGCTCCGGCATGGCCCGCGGATTTCGAGCTCGCCTGCCGCTGGTACGAGGGGCAGATGCCGCGCCTCTACGACGACGCCGCGGTGCGGCTGCTCGACATCCGCCAACTGGCGCGCATCGCGGCCAGCTACCCGAGCCGCCAGCGTTTCCTGACCGAGCTCACCCTCGATCCGCCCAGTGCCACCAGCGACGAGGCCGGCGTGCCGCTGCAGGACGAGGACTACCTGATCCTCTCCACGATGCACTCGGCCAAGGGCCAGGAGTGGAACGCGGTCAGCGTGCTCAACGTGGTCGACGGCTGTATTCCCTCCGACATCGCCACGCGCAGCAGCGCCGAGATCGAGGAGGAGCTGCGCCTGCTGTACGTGGCGATGACGCGCGCGAAGGACGCGCTCGACCTGATCGTGCCGCAGCGCTTCTACGTCACCCAGCAGTCCGGCACGGGCGATCGCCACGTCTACGCCGGGCGCAGCCGCTTCATCCCGAACGCGCTGCTGCGCTACTTCGAGGAGACCGGCTGGCCACCGGCGCCGGCGATGGCGGAACGCGATCCGGCCTCGCGCCAGATGGCGGTGGACCTCGCGGCGAAGATGCGCGAGATGTGGCGCTGAATGAGCAATAACGCGGCAGGAGCGGGCCTCATGCAGAAAGTGGTGCGAATCGGCGGCGCCTCGGCGCAATTGCTGGACAGCGTCACCGCGGTGGAGCAGCTGCTCGGCGTCGACGAGCTGCACTACCTGGTGTTCGATTTCCTGGGCGAGGGCTCGATGGGCCACCTCAGCATGATGTCGAAGGCGATGCCGGGCGGGGGCTTTGCGCGGGAGTTCGTCGACGTGCACGTCATGCCGCACCTGGCCACGCTGCTCGCGCGCGGCATCCGCGTCGTGGCCAATGCCGGCGGCGTGGATCCGGCCGGCTGCGCCGAGGCGCTGCGCAAGGCCGCCGACGGCGGCCGGGCTGGCGCCGCGCATCGCGCACGTCGCGGGCGACGACCTGCGTCCGCGCATCGAGGAGCTGCGCGCGCGCGGCTTCACCGACATGTTCGACGGCCGCGCGTTCCCGCAGGCCATCGAGTCCGTCAACGCCTACCTCGGCGCGTTTCCGATCGCGGAGGCGCTGGCGCGCGGCGCCGATATCGTGATCGTGGGCCGTTCGGTCGACAGCGCCGTGACGCTGGGGCCGCTGATCCACGAGTTCGGCTGGAAGCCGGACCAGCACGACCTGCTCGCGGCCGGCACGCTGGTCGGCCACCTGATCGAGTGCGGCACGCAGGTCACCGGCGGCACCTGCACCGACTGGCGCGAGGTCCCCGACTGGGCGAACGGCGGATTTCCGGTTGCCGAATGCCATGCCGACGGCAGCGCGGTGATCACCAAGCCGGCCAATACCGGCGGGCTCGTGAGCACCGGCACCGTGATCGAGCAGATGCTCTACGAAGTCTCCGATCCGCAGGCCTATCTCGTGCCGGACGTCAGCTGCGATTTCAGCGCGGTGCAGGTGACGCAACAGGGTCCGGACCGCGTGCACGTCAGCGGTGCGCGCGGTTATCCGCCGACCCCGACGTACAAGGTCTGCGCGACCTGGCATCGCGGCTGGCGCTGCACCGTGATGCAGCCCATCGTCGCGATCGACGCCGTGCCGCGCGCGCAGCGCCAGGCGGCGGCGCAGTTCAAACGCTTCGAACGACTGCTGGAACAGCGCGGGCTCGGGCCGCCGCTCGGCATGCACGTCGACGTGATCGGCTCCGAGGCCTGCCTCGGTGCGCGCGCGCGGAACCTGCGGGTGCGCGAGGTGATCTGCCGCATGGTCGTGGAGCATCCCGAGCGCGCGGCGGCGGAACTGTTCGGCCGCGAGAGTTTCGGCGCGCTGACCACGATGTCGGCCGGCAGCCTGATTCCGCCCTCGCCCGTGGTGGTGCCGGTGCTGCGCGTGTTCTCCTTCCTGCTGGAGAAGTCCGCGGTGCCGGTGACGCTCACGATCGACGGCGAGAGGCACGACGTGAGCGTGCGCACCGACGGCGGTTTCGATCCGGCGCGGATCGTGCGACCGACGGTTCCGTCGGCTCCAGCGCACCAGGGCCTGACGACGAGGTGCCGCTGCTGGCGCTGGCGATCGCGCGCAGCGGCGAGAAGGGCAACCTGTTCAATGTCGCGGTCATCGCACGCCGACCCGGGTACCTGCCGTGGATCCGTGCCGCGCTCACGCCGGAGCGCGTCGCCGACTGGTATCGGCACCTGTTCGACGACCCGGCCGTGCGCCGCGTGCGAGCGTTTCGAGGTGCCCGGCGTGCAGGCGCTCAACTTCGTGGTGCACGAGTGCCTGGGCGGAGGCATCATGGGCTCGATGCGCCTCGATGCCGCCGCCAAGAACATGGGCCAGCTGCTGCTGGAATTTCCGGTGAGCGTGCCGGCGGCAATGCACGCGGCGCTGGATCCCGAGCTGCTGCAGTGCGGCAGTGGCGCGCCCTACGCAGGGGAGCCCTGATCCGCCGCGGGAATCAGCTGCCGGACGCGAGGGCCTCTGCCAGCAACGGCGCCAGGTCGATGGCGTTGCTGGCGTGCGGGATCGAATTCGTGGTGACGATGCGCGCCGGCGCCGGCGGCGAGCAGGGCCTCGTACGCGTCCCCGGCGAAGATGCCGTGCACCGCGAGCACCAGCGGCGCGCGCATGCCGGCTTCAGCGAGCAGCCGGCAGCCTTCGATCAGCGTGCGGCCGGTGGCAATCATGTCATCGAGCAGCACCGGCGTGCGCTCGCGATGCGCCGGGTCGATGTGCCCCCGCACGCGCACGCTGCGGTCGCCGCTGCGATCCTTTTCCAGCACCAGCCAGGGGCAATCCAGTGCGCGCGCCGCCTCCGACACCCATTGCGCGCTCTCGCTGTCGGGGCCGACCAGCAGGGGCGCCTCGACATGCGCTCGCACCCATTGCGCCAGCAGGCCCGCGGCCGTCAGGTTGCGCGCCGGCATCGCGTAGAGCTCGTTCAGCGTCGCGTAGCGGTGCAGGTGCGCGTCCACGGTCAGCAGGGCGTCGAAATGCGCATCGAGCAGCGCCGCGAAATGCCGGGAGCTCACCGATTCGCCGGGTCTGAAGGCACGGTCCTGGCGCATGTACGGCAGGTACGGCGCCACCAGCGCGACGCGGCGTGCGCCCTGCGCGCGCAGCGTCGCCGCGACCAGCAGCAGCTCGAGCACGCGCGCGTTCGGGCGCGCCAGATCGGCCAGCACGGTCACCTCGGCACCGCCCACGTCCGACAGGAAGCGGATACAGGACTCGCCGTCCGGGAAAGCGCGCAGTTCGTGTGCCACCTGCGGCCAGCCGAGGCGCGCGGTGAGCGATTCACCGAGCGCGTCGCGGCGCAGGACGAGGAGCATCTTCACCGCACCGGGTCCTCGATGCTCAGCGTCTCGGGGTGGGACTTCAGGTAGTCGAGCGCGTAGTGCAGCTCGCCCCGGGTGTCGGCGTGCATGGTGTACAGCGGCTGCCCGCGCTCGACCTCCTCGCCGCGGTGCACGTGCATCTCGATGCCGGCGGCCTGGTCGGCCGGCGCGCCGGCGAGCTTGGCGGCCTTGGCGAGGCTGCGCATGTTGAGGTGCGCGACCACCCCGCCGCGCTCGGCCACGACCGGGTGCTGGTAGTGCGAGAGCGGCGGTTCGCGCATGCCGCCCTGCGCCGCGCAGATGGCGCGGAACTTCTGCCACGCGGCGCCGGAGTCGAGCGTCGCGGTGGCGCGCGCGAGCCCCTGGCCCGCAGCGGCCGCGCCGCCGAGCTCGAGCAGCGCGCCGGCCAGGGTGAGCGCGCGCTCGCGCAGATCCTGTGGCGCGCCGGCGTCGCGGCGCAGCACCTGCAGGATGTCGCGCGCCTCCAGCGCCGGGCCGATGCCGCGCCCCACGGGCTGGGTGCCGTCGGTCTGCAGCACGCTCACCTGCACTCCGAGCGCCGCCCCGGTCTCGATCAGTTGCGCGGTGAGGCGCCGGGCCATGTCCTGCTGGCGCACCTTCGCGGTGGGTCCCACCGGCATGTCGATCAGCACGTGCGTGGCGCCGGCGGCCACCTTCTTGGAGATCACGGAGGCGACCAGCTGGCCCTCGCTGTCGAGGTCGAGTGCACGCTCGACGCGGATCACGATGTCGTCGGTGGGGCTCAGGCTCACCGAGCCGCCCCAGGCGATGCAGCCGCCTTCCTGCTCGACCACCCTGCGCATGTGCTCGAAGGACAGGTCCACCGGCGCCAGCGTCTCCATGGTGTCCGCGGTGCCGGCGGGCGAGGTGATCGCGCGCGAGGAGGTCTTGGGCATCAGCAGGCCACAGGCCGTGGCGATGGCGACCACGATCGGCGTGGTGCGGTTGCCCGGCAGGCCGCCCACGCAGTGCTTGTCCATGACCGGCGTGCGCCCCCAGTCGAAGCGCTGTCCCGACTCGACCATCGCGCGCGTGATCGCGATCGTCTCGGAGGTGTCGAGCAGCGCGTCGGCACAGGCGGCGACGTACGCGGCGAGCTGGATGTCGGAATAGTGGCCGTCGCGGATGTCGCCGATCACCGCGCGCGCGGCGTCCTCGCTGAAGCGGTTGCCGTACAGCTTGCCGCGCACGAAGCTCATCGATTCCACCGGCGCGGGGTGGCTGAAATGCGCATGCTCGCCGTCCGTGGCGCCGAGCAGATGCCAGGCGGCCTCGGAAAGGCCGGCTTCGTTGTGGTGCAGCAGCTCCGAGGTGACCATGTGCACGGTGGCGGTGATGTGGCGGTCTCCCACCGCGACCTGCACGCGGTTCTGGCTGCTGAAGCCCTCGGCGCGGCAGATGTCGCAGTCCGAGCGCATGTAGACCACGGGCTCCTGATAGGTGTCTATGCCGGGGCGTCTGAGGACGAGGAAATTGTGGTTCACGTGTCGCCGGGCGTCGTTGTTGCGCGAAGTTTCATGGTACACGATGGCCATTGTGCCGGTGTCGCGGGCGGCGCCGCCCGGGCGAGCTGCCGGGCCGCGCTGGAAGCGCCGCCGTTGCGGTGTGTTTACGCGGCTGGTGCGGGCATGTATAGTTGAATGTAATTCAAATAAGGGTATTGTCATGGCGCGTTATACGGGTTCCAAGCTGCTGCCGGGGCTTGCGGCGATCGCAACCACGCTTGCGACGCAAGCGTTTGCCGTCGACGGCGTGTACACCGAGGCCCAGGCCGCCAGCGGCAAGGGCGGCTATGCGCAGTACTGTGCCGAGTGCCACCACCTGACCCTGCAGGGCACGGGGCACGGCTCGCCGCTCGCCGGCCCGGGTTTCATTGCGAAATGGGGCCGGCGTACCAGCGCGGATCTGATCGGCTACACGAGCAACCTGATGCCGGCAGGGGCTCCCGCTTCGCTCAGCACGGCCGAGTACCTCGCGATCACCGCCTATGTCCTCCAGGCCAATGGCGCTCCCGCCGGTGCGCAGGAACTGCGCGCCGATACGGCCATCGAGGTCGGGCTCGCAGCGCTCGGCGACAAGTGGGCCGGTGTCAGGTCCGGATTGGCACAAACCCCGGGCGCGACGAAGTGGGAGAGCTGGCAGGGTGCCGGCAGCATCGCCGGCGCGGCCCAACGCGCGCACGGCTTCGAGAACAAGGAAGTGAAGAACTTCGTTCCCGTGAGCGAGGCGATGTTGCGCAACCCGCCGGATGGGGACTGGCTGAGCTGGCGGCGCACCGAGGATGCCCAGGGCTACAGCCCGCTCGCGCAGGTTAGCCGCGACAACGTGGGCGACCTGAAGCTCGCCTGGGTGCTCACGATGCGCGAGGGCAGCAACCAGGGAACGCCGCTGGTCCACGACGGCGTGATGTATCTCACCAGCCCCGGCAACGTGCTCCAGGCCGTCGATGCCGCGAGCGGGGAACTGATCTGGGAATACGCGCACACGTTCCCGCCGGAGTCCAAGACCCTGGGCGGCCCGACGAAGAACATCGCGCTCTACGGCGACAAGCTCTTCCTCGCGACCTATGACGCGGCGGTCGTGGCGGTCGACGCGCGCACGGGCAAGGAGGTCTGGAAGACGGTCAAGGCGGACTACAGCAAGGGCTACACCCATACCGCGGGTCCGGTGGTGGCGGGAGGCGTGGTCATCAGCGGCATCAACGGCTGCGAGCGCTTCAAGAAGGAAGGCTGCTTCGTCACCGGCCACGATCCCGACACCGGGCGGGAACTCTGGCGCACCTCCACGATCGCGCTGCCCGGCGATCCCAATGACGCCAGCTGGGGCGAGATCGCGCCGCAATTTCGCGCCGGCGGCGACATCTGGATGGCCGGCAGCTACGACCCGGTGCGCAAGCTCTACTACGTCGGCACCTCGCAGGCCAAGCCCTGGGTCGCGGCGAGCAGGAACATGTCGGTGCTGGACGACGCGCTGTACACCAACTCCACGCTCGCGATCGACCCGAAGTCCGGCCGGATCGCCTGGTATTACCAGCACATACCGGGCGAGACGCTGGACATGGAAGTCGGCTTCGAGCGCGTGCTGGTCGACCTTGACGGCAAGCCGCTGCTGGTGACGATCGGCAAGGACGGCATCCTCTGGAAGCTCGATCGCGGCAACGGCAAGTTCATCGACTTCACCGAGACGATGTACCAGAACGTGTTCCTGCCGCTCGACAGGAGCACCGGGCGCCTGCGCTACCGGCAGGACATCATCGACGCGAAAATCGACGAGCCGGTCTCGGTCTGTCCCAGCGTCTACGGCGGGCACAACTGGCAATCCACCGCCTACAGTCCCGAAACCGGGTCGTTGATCATTCCGCTGCACCAGCTCTGCGTCGACCTGGTGGGCCGCAAGGTGCCGATGGAGGAGGGGCAGGGAGGCTACGGCGGTGAATCGCGCGTCTACGAGATGCCGGGCAGCAACGGCATGCTCGGCCGGCTCACGTCTTTCGACCTGCGCACGATGAAGGAGAACTGGAGCCACCGCCAGCGCGCGATGTTCCTCACCTCGGTCCTGAGCACCGCGGGCGGTCTTGCCTTCGTGGGTGACGTCGACCGCTATTTCAAGGCCTTCGACGTGAAGACGGGCAAGGAGTTGTGGCGCACCAGGCTCGGGGCGCCCGTGCACGGCTTCCCGATCTCCTACGCGGCGAACGGCAAGCAGTACATCGCGGTGACCACCGGCATCGGCGTGTTCAAGCTGCTGACCGCCAAGCAAAGCCCGGACATCTACCAGCCCAATGGCGGCAACGCCATCTACGTGTTCGAACTGCCCGACTGAAGCCTCCCGGGCGCCGGTCGTGCCGGCGCTCGCGTTCGTGCCGGTCGCCCCCGCACGCGCATGCGTCGGCGGGCGGTTGGCGCTACACTGCGCCGATAGCGGACAGTGGGAGCGCGGCACGTGAAAATCCAGTTCCTGGGCGCGGCCCAGACGGTAACCGGTTCGAAATACCTGGTCAGCGCGAACGGCTCGCGGGTGCTGGTCGATTGCGGCCTGTACCAGGGCATCAAGAACCTGCGCGAGCGCAACTGGCAGGCGCTGCCGCTGGCGGTGTCCGACATCGATGCGGTGGTGCTCACGCATGCGCACATCGACCACAGCGGCTTCCTGCCGGCCCTCTACCGCCAGGGCTATCGCGGACCGGTGTACTGCAGTCCGGCCACGCACGCGCTGTGCAAGGTGCTGCTGCCCGACGCGGGCTACCTGCAGGAAGAGGATGCGGCCTACGCCAACCGCAAGAAATTCAGCAAGCACGCGCCCGCCCAGCCGCTGTTCACCGAGCAGGATGCCTACAGCGTGCTGAAGCAGTTCCGCGAGCTCGAGTACGGCGAGGCGCACCCGGTGGCGAAGGGGCTGGAGGCCACGCTGACGCCCGTGGGACACATCCTCGGTGCCTCCAGCGTGCGGCTCGACGACGGCGAGCGCACGCTGGCCTTCAGCGGCGACCTCGGGCGCCCGCACGATCCGGTCATGTTCCCGCCCGATGCGCTGCGGCCCGCCGACTACCTCGTGGTCGAGTCGACCTACGGCGACCGGCAGCACGCCGTGGTCGACTTCGAGCGCGTCTTCGAGGACATCATCAACGCCACCATCAAGCGCGGTGGCATCGTGCTGATCCCGGCCTTCGCGGTGGGGCGCACGCAGACGCTGCTCTACATCCTGCACCGGCTGCGTGCGCGCAAGGCGATCCCCGACGTGCCGATCTACCTGAACAGTCCGATGGCAATCCGTGCCACCGAGATATTCCACAGCTTCCATCGCGAGCACAAGCTGACCGACGAGGAATGCGAGCTGATCGACGCGACGACGACGTTCGTGCGCACCGTCGAGGAATCGAAGGCGCTGGTGGAGCAGAATTATCCCTGCGTGATCATCTCCGCCAGCGGCATGGCGAGCGGCGGGCGCGTGCTGCACCACATGAAGTCGCTGATCGGCGACCACCGCAACAGCATGGTCTTCGTGGGCTACCAGGCACCCGGCACGCGCGGCGCCTCGCTGGTCGGCGGCTGCGATTCGATCAAGATCCACGGCGCCTGGCTGCCGGTGCGCGCGCAGATCCACAATCTCGATGCCCTGTCGGCGCACGCCGACGCCGGCGAGATCCTGCAGTGGCTGAAGGCCTGCAAGCAGCCGCCGCGCCACACCTTCGTGACGCACGGCGAACCGGCCGCTGCCGATGCGCTGCGCCTGCGCATCCGCGACGAGCTCGGCTGGCGCGTCAGCGTGCCCGAGTACGCGCAGGAGGTGGCGCTCGATTGACGCTGGCCGGGACGCCGTCGGCCGTTGAGCTTTGGAGCAGTTATGGGTTGGCGTCGTGATCTTGCCGTGGTGCTTCTCGCTGCACTCGCCTGTTGCGCGAAGGTCGTCCATGCCCAGATGCCCACGCAGGAGGAGATGGACGAGGCGATGCGCGAGATGCGCGAGCAGATGGAGAAGCTCACGCCCGAGCAGCGCGCCATGGTGGAACAGGCCTACCAGCAGTTCGCCACAGAGGCGGCACCGGGTGCCGATGACGACGAGATCGTCGTTCCCGGGCGCGATGCCGCGCGCATCGCGGCGGTGCCGGAGGGTGCGCTGTCCGGTGCGGAGCTCGAGGCTCACGTCGAGGCGCTGCAGCCGATTATCGCCCACGCGCTGACGCCGGTCGCACGCGAGCGCGCGCAAGCCATCGAGAACGCATTGCGCAGGGATGGCGGCGACACCGCCGCAAGGCTCGGCGCAGCCGCCAACGGCCTGGCCGCATGGGGCGCGTGGCCGGAGGCTACCTACCTCATGGGCAAGGCGGCGCTGGCGAGCGGCAATGCGCAGGATCTGAACAACCTGGCCGCGTTCCTGACGATGCAGCGCGGCGGACATTTGGCCGCGCCGATCCTGGTCACGCTCGATGCGCGCTATCCGGACAACTCGACGCTCCTGAACAACCTGGGCCAGGCCTGGTTCGAACTCGGCGAGATCAAGGAAGCGGAACGTGTGCTGACACTTGCCGTGCGACGCGTGCCGAATCACCCGCAGGCCAACGTGACCAAATCGCGCATCGAGGAAGCGCGTGGCGACGAGGCTGCGGCCGTCGAATCGATGCGCATGGCGATCCAGGGCGGCTTCAGCGAAGAGAAGGTGCAGCGCCTCGTGAAGCTCGGCGGCAAGTTGCTGCCGGGCGACGTGCGCTGGACCATGAAGCTGCCGGCCGACACCTTGGGGTTGTCGAGGTTCGTGCCGCCGCCCTATGCGATGAAGCTGCCCGACCTGTGGTTGCTTCCGCCGACGTGGCAATCGTTCCGCGACAACGTGGCCGCGGTGCGCGACAAGCACAACGCGAAGCTGGCCGCACTCGCCAGGCAGACGCCCTGGATCGCCGATACAGCGCTGCGTGGTCCACTCACGGCGAAAGCCGTGCGCATGAGCCAGCAGAACGGTGATGAATGGGAGCGGCGCCGCAAGCAGGCCTACGGCGCATACACCGAGGCCATCCGCTTCGAGCAGGGGGAGCGCAAGGCGCTCGAGGCTCGCCTTGCCGGGATCCACGCCGAAGGCGAGAAGAAGTACCGCAACGCGGCGGGCGGCTACCAGTACGACTACGCCTGCCCGCAGATCCGCGCTGCCATCACCCGGTACCTCGAAGCAAGCGGCAAGCGCCTGGACGAAGCGCGGCGCGGTTTGCTCGATTACGAGCGGCAGGCCACGAACGAACGGCTGTACTACGCGCAGTTCATGCAGACCCAGCGCTCGTTCGAGTACACGGTCGCGCAGGCCAAGGTCGAGTTCCTCAACGTCCTGCAAGGCCAGGCGCTGAACAGCGGGCCCGGGCTGATGCACCAATTCGGGAACAGTTGCCTGAAGCCGGATGCCCGGGCCAGCTCAGGAGGGAGGCTGGCGGATTTCGACGAAATCCACTGCGAAAGACTGGTCGAGTTCGAGGTGCCGGGCATCGGGCGCTGGGAGATCCGCTGCAACCGGGCGGAGATCGCGTTCGGTGTCAAGGTCCCGCTCGAGGCGCTGACGGTCGACATGAAAGGGGGGTGGACCGAAGACCTCGTGAAGGATCGCCTCCTGAGCGCGTCGGCGGAAATCGGCGTCGCTGATCCCAAAGGCATGGTAAGGGTGTCCCAGGGTGGTCACGTGGAATTCGAAGACGGCAGTGTGACGTCGGGCGGAATTCACGGTGGCGCCGAGGTGCGCGTCGGCGACAAGAGCACGGCCGGTCCCCTCGAGATCGGCGTCAAGGCCAGCGGTCGCGTCGGCATCGAGTTCGACCGCACCGGCGTCACTGACGTGCGTATCGAAGGCGGGGTTAAATCGCAAGCCTCGAGCACGGTCAAGGGGTTCGACCCGGCCGAGGGCACAGCGGGCAGGGGTATGGGAACCGGCCAGCAGGGCTCCACCGCAGGCATCAGCGACGGCACCAAAGCCGGGGCACAGGCCTCGGCAGAGGTGAGGGGATCTTGGAGCTGGAATGCCGGTGCGAGCGCCAGGGCGAGCGCCAGCTTCAAGAGCACGTTCGTCAAGTGAGACGGTCCCTCGAACTCGACGTGAGGATCCGTGCGATGTGCGAACCATGCGGATGCGGGCAGGCGCTGGATTGACGCTGACAAGCACGCGACGCATGATTGCGACGAGGGTGATGCCAGGAACGAACAATGGACGGATTTCGCCAGACGCATCGCTCCGTAAACGACGTTGCGACCCCCTGTGCCAGACTTGCCGAGAACCGGCAGAAACGAGGAGGGAAAACGATCATGAAGCGCATCCTCACCACCGCTTTGCTCGGCGCCGCCATTGCCTTGCCGGCAGGGATCGCCTCGGCCGGGCAAGCCGCTCCGCGCCCGGCCGACAAGCCGCCAGTGGCGCAGGCCTGGCTGGACATCGCCACGTTTTCATCGCCCGGCATGCCTGGCGGAATCGGCGGAATGATGGGCGGCATGATGGGCGGCGGAGGTGGCAGCAACATGCCGCTGTCGGCCATGTTCGGCGCCAAGTCGCAGGGCAACCAGTTCGGCCACACGCGCTTCGGCGGCAGCGGCAGCTTCCTGGACGTCACCTTGAGCACCAGCCGCAATCCCAATCTCTCCGAGGCGCTGCAGGGCGTGCCCGAGGCGAGCAAGCTCGCACCGACCCTGCAGTTGAAGGTACTGCCGCAGGCAAAGCCCGTGCGCGAGACGCCGGAGGACGCGGTCGAGGAGCCCAAGGGCAAGATCAAACTGTACTGGGGCTGCGGCAGCACGATCCGTTCGGGACAGCCGAAGGTCGTCGATTTTTCGACCGGCACCGCCGGGGATATGGCGGATGTCTTCAGGGGCGCAGCGCGACCGAGCGCGGTGCGCACTCTGCGCTGGGCCGCCCGGTGTGGCCGAACCCCACCGACAAGCGCCTCGTGCCGCAGGGCGCGTCGCTGGCCGGCGAGCACGCGTTCACGGGCCAGGGCGTGCCCGACAACTTCAAGTTCAACCTGCCGGCACAGCAGGACATCATGCCGCCGATCGCGCTCAGGCAGACCGTCGCGAACGGTGCGACGCAACTCAGCTGGCAGCCGCTGCCGACGGCGCGCGCGTACTTCATTGCGGCGATGGGCGGCCAGGGCGACGAGAGCCGCGGCGCCGAGATGACGCTGTGGACGTCGAGCGAGTTGCCGGATTCCGGCTTCGGCCTCGTGGACTACCAGACGAACAAATCGGTGGACCAGTGGACGAAGGAAAAGGTGCTGCTGCCGCCAACGGCCTCGAAATGCGAAATACCGCGGGGGATCTTCCCCGAGGGCAGCGCGGGCATGCTGCGCATGATCGCCTACGGCACCGAGATCAACCTGGCCTATCCGCCCCGGCCGACGGACCCGAAAGTCGCCTGGCAACCGGACTGGGCCGTGAAGGTGCGCGTGAAGTCGGTGGCGAATTCGATGCTCGGCATGCCGGACATGGGTGGCGAAGGCGCGGGCGACGAGGCTGCCACCGACGGAGAAGGATCGGCGACCGGCGCGGCCGAAACCGAGCCGAAGAGGAAGAAATTCAGCCTCAAGGGAGCGCTTGACGCGGCCAAACACGTCATTCCGTGAGATTCCGGGGTGATCGACGCACTTCCGTGCATGGCCTGCCAGGCGTAGCAGGTCGGCCAGGTCACCGAAGGGACGAGACGATAGCGGTCGCCTGCGTGACGCGCACAGAGGGTTTCGATCGTTCGCTGCTCAGGGCGATCGCGCTGCTGGCCGTACTCGTCGCGGGCGTCGTCCCATGGCTGCCCGGACTGCACGGTCCCTATCAATTCGACGATCACGCGACACCGCTCTCGGACCCTGCGAGCCAGTCTTTGGCGGCGTGGCGGCAGACACTGCCGCAGACCCTGCGACCGCTCACCAAGCTCAGCTACGCGCTGGAGGCCGAAGCCGGCGACGCTGCCGAGCCCGCGCCGCGCAGGGCACTTTCCCTGTTGCTGCATGCGCTGGCCGCGTTGCTGCTCTGCTGGCTGCTCATGCGGGTGGAACCAGGACTCGGGCGGCCCGTCGCCGCCACGCTTGCGCTGCTGTGGTTGCTGCACCCGGTGCACGCGGACAGCGTGCTGATGTTGAGCGGCCGCTCCGCCCTGCTGGCAGGCGGCCTGCTGCTCGCGGCCCTGCTCGCACTGGAACGCGCACGGCCGGTGCTGGGGGGCGTGTTGTTCGTGCTGGCGTGTCTTGCGCGCGAAACCGCGCTCGCAGGGTTGCTGCCTGCAGCCGTCCTCGCTGCCACCTGCCCCGGCGCATCGGTGCGCAGCACGCTGCGGCGCATGCTTCCGCTGCTCGTGGGTGCCATTGCCATCCTGTGCTGGCTGGCCGCAACGCCGCGTTACGTTGCACTCGCCGAGTTCTCCTTCCTGGGCCGGCCGTTGTGGCCCAGCATCGTGGCGCAGGTGAGCGCCGTGCCGGTCGGGCTGGCGCTGCTGGTGCAGCCGCAGCGGCTGTCGATCGACTACGGCATTGCGTTGCCTGCAACGGGCCATGACCCGCTGTTCCTGTCGGGGTTGCTGCTGTTTGCGGCGGCAGCGGCGGGGATCGCGTGGTGCCTGTGGATGCGTCGCGCGCGTGCAACCGCCGTGGGGCTGGCGCTGTGGCTGGCGGCGCTGTTGCCCACGCAATCCTTCGTGCCGAAGCTCGATGCGCTCAGCAACCGGCCGCTCGCCCTGGCGCTCGCGGGACTGCTGATTGCGGCGGCACCAATGCTGGCAGCGGTATTGCAGCGTGCGCGCGAAGTCTCGCGGCACGGCGGCGCAATGCGGACATGGGCCACGGTTGCGCCCGGTGCAGCGGCGTTCGCACTCGTGGCGATGCTCGCCGTTGCGACCACACAGCGCAGCACACTCTTCGATTCGGAACTGCGCTTGTGGCAGGATGCGGCCATGAAATCGCGCAGCAATGCGCGGCCTCACCTGCAATATGCGCTGTTGCTGGCAAGGGCCGGGAGGGATCGCGAAGCGCGGCAGGCGTTGTCGCGCGCCCGCGCGATCGATCCCTTCAGCGCGCGCATCGAGGACCTGTGGCAGGGCAGTCGTACCAGCGAGGACGCACCATGAAACATGCGATCGTGATCGGGTTGCTGCTGGCGGGCATGGCCCTGCCCGTCGAGAGCGGCGCCATGGAGTGCGTGACCGTGCAGAGCTGCCCCAAAGACGCCAAGCCGCCCGCCTGCTGCACGCCGCCGCCCTGCGAGCTCTTCGAGCAGATCCGGATGAAGCAGGCGGTGAAGCGCCTGTACAGCAAACCGGAGGTGCGCAAGCGGCTAATCCGCACGGCCGGCGGTGACAATGCCGCAGCGGCGAAGCTGTTGAATGACTTTGTGGTCAATGAGGCCAGCACGCTCGGGTCGAAGCTGCGTTGCCCCTGGAAGGCGCCGTTCGTGCCGCCGCCCGGTTTCGAAACCAATGCCGAGTGCCAGATCGTGGTCAAGCTGCCCGGCGGCGCCGAGCCCATCAGCCGCGAAACCGCGCTGCGCACGCTGGACACCTGCAGCGAGTTCATCGAGGCGGCCTACGATCACGAGAAGCTCCACAAGGACATCTGCATGCGCAGCAACAGCGTGGAACGGGCGAACATGGGGATCACGAAATACGCCGCGGAGGAAAGCGCCGGCTACGAACAGGAACTGCAAAGCCTGAGAAGCCGCCTGCGCCAGTACTGGAGCGCCTGCAGCGCGCAGGCGGACGCGACCACCGCGCGCAAGCTCGCTGACGCTGGCATCAAGGTTTTGCAGAAGAAATCCGCGCGCAAGGGAGGCTGACACCATGAACGCGAGGATTTCGCTCGGGATCGCGGCCTGCATCGTCGTCGCCCTCATGGCATCGGCCTGCTCCGACGACAAGGAATCCCCCACGGAGCAGTCCGCCGCGGAGACCAGCACCACAGGGTCGACGGTGGAGCAGTCGATGCCGGAGGAGTCGACGATGACTGAATCTGACACGGCGGGGGGCGTCACCGTCATCGATACGCGCCCCCCGGGCGGCAGCGGGTTCGACCCGATCGGGGCGTACGACGAGCAATGTCCGGCCGAGGAAGAACCGTCGCTCGAATGCGAGTGGCTGCGCGGACTCGTCGTGGCCGAGGTGGTGGAATCCCTGGAAGCCATCCAGGACTCGCGCGACCAGCGCGGCGCCTCGGAAGCGGTCGCAGCGCTGGACATCGACGACGAGCCGGAAGTGCTGATCGCGGCCTGCCGTGTGCTCGGGCGCTTCCCGGATACGCCCGGAATCGCCGGCAAGCTGACGGCGCTCGTACTGCAGAGCCCGTCCCTCGCGGTGCGGCGCATGGCGGCGAACGTGCTCGAGCGCTCGCCCGATCCGGGGCTCGCCGCGATGGCCGGCCAATGGTTGCAGAATCATTCGGCGCTGCAAGCCGATAACGCCTACGATGAGTCTCCGGCCGTCCCCGCGCACTATGCCGGCATGGGATTTCCCGCGTACCCGGGCGCCGAGCGCTATTCGCCGGCGGATTCGGACCGATCGGTCGGCTGGTCGACTGCGGACGCACCGGCCGAGGTGGCAGAGCGCCTGGGCCAAATGCTCGGCGTCACGCCCATCGACTCGAACGCATGGGTACAGCGGACCCAGCAACAGATGATGAACGCCTACAACTCGATGGACCAGGGCAAGATGCAGGAGGTCCAGCAACTAACCGAGGAGTACCTGAAGACCCAGGATGCGGCGCTCATCGCGCGGATCGATAAGCTCCAGCAGCAAATCAACGCGCCGATGGAGCAGTTCAACCGGGACGCGGAAAAGACGCTGGACGAGGTGGCGATGCCCGCCGATTTCAGCCAGCCGGAGCACATCTACTATTTCCTGGCGGAAGAAAACGCGGGTCACGTGGCGCGGCTCGTCCTCGTCTACCCGCAGTCCGGTCTTGGCCGTACCGTCATCCAGACCGCGTGGGACCTGCGGGACTACCCGGCTGCCTGGCCAGCTGCGCGGGCTGAGCCCGAAGCCGCAGAGCAGCCTGGCGATACCGCGGCGCCTGGAGCGCAGCCGCCCGCAGCGTCGACTACGACCCCACCGGCGTCTGCCACCGCGCAGACTGCCACCCAGGTCGCACTCGCGGAGCTCGACGAGCAGAGCATCGTGAACGATCCGAAGGGCCAGTGGGCGAGCGCCGCCATCGCGAGCACGCAATATGGCGACGAGGACTTTTCCGCACGCCAGGCGATCGGCGCGCCGGACGTCCCGAACTATGCCGACCATCCGCGCGCGTGGGCACCGAGCTCGTCCGAGCGCCAGCAGGAATGGCTCGAAGTCACGTTCGCAAAGCCCGCATCGGCCACGGCACTGCGCATCCGTCAGTCGTTCAATCCCGGCACGATCGTGCGCGTCGACGCCATCGGCACCGATGGCCAAAGCGTTGCGACGTGGAGCGGACGCGACGCCAGCGCCTACCCGCCGGAGCAGATCGCGTGGTTTGCGGTCCGTTTCCCGGCCACGCAGGTTCCGGTGCAGCGCGCCAGAATCGTCCTCGATACACCCGCCGCAAAAGGCTGGAAGGAAATCGACGCGGTGCAACTCGTCACCGAGTAAGCGGCCGCCGCCGCGAGTGGTCAACGAGCGTCAATGACCGCTATCGGGGCAAAAAAAGCCGGATACGGGAAACCCGTATCCGGCAATGCAGGCTACAAAGACCTGCAGAGGGGAAACCTTGCTGGGCAGGCGGCTCAGAGCCGCGAGGACTCGCCGCCATCGATCACGTATACGGCGCCGGTCGCGAAATCGGATCTGCGCGAGGCGAGATAGCAGACCAGCGGGCCTATCTCGTCGCTGTCACCCATACGGCCGGCCGGGATCTTGCGTAGCCGCCGCGTCAGCATCTCCGGCGATTCCAGTACCGCGGACTGGGCGTCGGTCTCGAAGGCGCCCGGCGCGATCGCATTGACCTGCACGCCGCTCTTGGCCCACTCGGCGGCCAGCGCCTTGGTGAACTGCAGCAGCGCACCCTTGGACGAGGAATACGCGACCAGCGTGGCCTTGCCGAGGATCCCGGACGTCGAGGCGATGTTGATGATCTTGCCCGAGCCCTGCGCGAGCAGGATGCGCCCGGCTGCCTGCGCGAGCAGCATCGGCGCGGTGACGTTGACCGCCATCACCTGCTGCCAGACCGCCGGCGACTGCTCGACGAACTTGCCCGCCGGCGCGATGCCGGCGTTGTTGACCACGATGTCGAGGCGCCCGAACGCATCCAGCGCCTGCTGCGGCAGTGACGCCACCGCGGCGGCGTCCTGCATGTCGCATTGCACCGCAAGCACGGCCTGCGGGTGCTCGCTCTCGAGCTTGCGCAGTTCGTCGATCGAGCGCGCAACGGCGAGCACGCGCACGCCCTGTTCGAGCAGGGCCACCGCGCTCGAGCGCCCCAGCCCGCGGCTGGCGCCGGTGACGATGGCGACTTGTCCTTCGAGTTCGAGGTCCAGCATCAGTCGACTACCTTGGTGAGTTCACGGGCAATGCCGAGGCGCAGCACTTCCGATGCGCCCTCGTAGATGCGCATCGGTCGCGCCTGGCGGTACAGCCGCTCGATCTTGGAGTTGCGCACCAGGCCGTAGCGCCCCATGACCTGCACGCAGCGGTCCACCACGCGGCCGGCGGTCTCGCTGGCCGCCAGCTTGGCCATCGAGGAATGCTCGATGGTGGCGCCGGGGTCGGTCTGCGCCATCTGGGCCGCGCGGTAGGTCAGCAGCCGCGCCATCTCGATCTCGGTCCAGCTGTCGGCCAGCAGTTGCGCCACCGGGCCGAGGCGGGCGAGCGGGCGGCCGAACTGCACGCGTGTGCGGGCATGCCGGGTGGCTTCCTCCAGTGCAGCCTGCGCCAGACCGACGGACGCGCCCGCGACCGAGACGCGGAACACCGCGAGCGTGGCCAGCACCAGTGCGAGTCCTTCACCCGCGGCGCCGAGGCGCGCGGTGCGCGGCAGCAGGACGTTGTCGAAGCGCACATCGCCCAGCACGTGCGGTGCGATCAGTTCCTCGGTGGGCGTCACGGTGACGCCGGCTACGTCCGCGGGCACCAGCAGCATGGAGTAGCCGGATCCCTCGCGCGCGAACACCTCGTAGAAGCCGGCGGCGCCGGCATTCGATATGTACGACTTCACGCCGTCGAGGCGCAGCCCTTCGGGCGTCTCCACCACCTCCGTGGTCACCGACTTGAGATCGGACCCGGCGTCGGGTTCGGTCAGCGCCAGCGCGGCCAGCACCTCGCCCGAGGCGACGCGCGGGAGCCAGGTCGCGCGCTGTTCGGCGCTGCCGGCCTTGGTGATCGCGAAGCTGCCGATGCCCTGCAGCGCGAACAGCGAATCGAGGTGCGAGCAGGTGGCCATGAGGGCCTCGCGCACCACGCAGATCGCCAGCGGGTCGACCTGCTCGAAAGCGCCGCCGAACTCCGTCGGCACCATCAGGCGGCTGAGTTCACTGGCGCGCAGCGCGGCGAGGATTTCCGGGTGCACGGTGCTGCAGTCGTCGGCCTCGGCGGCGATGTGCGCGATCGATGCGGCCAGCTTGCGCGCCTGTGCCTGGATGTCGAGGTATCTGGCGTCGAGTGAAAAGTCCATATATGTGTGCTCCTCACTCGGTGATACGCGGTTTGCGTCCGGGGAAGCGCGGCTTGCGCTTCTCCATGAAGGCGGTCGCTCCCTCGATCATGTCGGGCGAGCCTATCGCCTGGACCAGCATGCCCAGGCCGCTCAGGTAGGCATCGCGGCTCTGGTTCCACCAGACGTTGGAGCTGATCTTGGCGATCTCGAGGTAGCGCGGGCTCATCGCCAGCAGCTCGTCGGCCCATTTCGTCACCTCGGCCTCGAGCTGGTCCTCGGCGACGACCGCGTTGATCCAGCCGAGTTCGAGTGCCTCGCGCGCCTTGTAGCGCCGGCACATGAACGCGACTTCCTTGGCGCGCTTCTCGCCGATGGTCATGGCGAGGAAGTTGGTGCCGCCCAGCACCGGCGCGCTGCCGACGCGCACGCCGGTCTGGCCGAAGGTGGCACTCTCGACCGCAATCGCCAGGTCGCAGGCGACCACGAGCTCGTTGCCGCCGCCGGCAGCCGCGCCGTTCACGGCGGCGATCACGGGGCGCGGGCTGTTGCGGATGGCCTCGTAGACGTGCAGCGAGCCATAGAACATCTTGCGCAGTGCAGCCGGGTCCGCCTTGCTCAGGTTCGCCAGGTAGCCGCCCGCGCAGAATGCGCGACCTGCGCCGGTCAGCACGATCACGCCGCTCTCCGACGCGCCCTCGATCGCGGCAATGAGCTCCTTCGCCATCGCACCGTCATAGGCATTCATGCGATCCGGTCGGTTGAGACGGATCCACGCAACCTCGCCCTTCTGTTCGACTTCGATATCTGCCATGCGAACCTCTGTTATCGTTGGTTTCGCCATCCGGCGGCGCCGTTACTGCGTGCGCGTCCCCGCTGCGGTGTAGACCGATTATGCGCATCGGTTGAATAAAGTTCAACTATCGATTGGCTGCTTCCCGCGTTTTTTCTGTGGGCAAGCGGGCCGCGTTCGGCGGGTTGCGAAAGAGGGTTGACAAAACCGCCTGCCCGTGACCATTATTTAAATAATATTCAAATAATCATTGTCGGCACGCAGCACCGCGGCGCTGACAGGGGTTATCAACCGTCCGTTCCGCTAACAACACGAGAGGCCATGCCCATGTCCAACGAAAACACCGAGAAGAAGCCCAGTTTCGATCCGGTGAAACTCGAACAGGTCAACGTGAACGTCGACTACCCGATGGAGCCTGACGAATTCGAGATACTGTACAAGCACAACTGCTATTGCCACATGGCGCACATCTCCAAGTTCGGCTACCCCATTGTCACGCCCATGTTCTACGTGGTCCTGGACGACGGGTTCATCTACATCAGCAGCGTGCAGAAATACCGGGCGAAGATCGATCACCTGATCGCCAACCCCAAGATCTCCGTCAGCATCAGCAACGACGGCTCGAATGCCAGGCGCCAGAAGGCCATCCAGATCATCGGCAAGGCAGAGGTGTCCTTCGACCAGGAACTGATGACCAAGGTGCACTGGGCCATCATCGACAAGTACTGGTGGGAATTGAAAGGTAACGAGGAACTGCGCCAGGCCGCCTTCAAGGGCGTGCACACGCCCAACAGGGCGATCATCAAGGTCATCCCGAACAAGGGTTCGCCGACCTCCTGGGACTTCGGCAAGATGGTCGACAGCTACCAGCGGGGCGTCTGGTTCAACGAGGTCTACAAGATGTGCCAGGCCTACGACGTGCCGCACGACGGCGGTTGAGCCACCGTTTCATCGAACAGGGCAGGCGTGCGCCTGCCCTTATCCTTTCCGGGAGGTAGCTATGGGTCAGTGGGACGACAAGTTCGTGCGCGCGGAGCGCAAGTGGGCCTCGTGGCGCATGCAGGAGTACGCGCAGGGCGATCGCGTGCTCTCGCAGATCATCGAGGACAAGGCGCGCAGGAACCCCAATCACGTGGTGTTCCAGTTCCGCGATGATCCGATCACGCTGGGCGAGCTGAACGAGCGCATCAACCGCGCCGCGAACGGCTTCCTCGCGCTCGGCGTCAAGAAGGGCGACAAGGTGGCGATCATGCTGCCCAACTGCCCCGAGTTCCTCTACGCCTGGTTCGGCCTGAACAAGATCGGCGCGGTCGAGGTGCCGATCAACGTCGCGCTGAAGGGTACCGGCCTGGTGCACCAGATCGTGCAGTCCGACAGCGTCGCGCTGGTCGCGGACACGCAGTACCTGGATCGCCTGGACCCGGTATCCGCCGACCTGAAGACCGTGCGCCACGTGATCTGGCGCAAGAGCGATGCGTCCCACGTGACGCCGGGCTGGCAGGGCATCGAGCGGCTCACGGTCCAGGAACTGCTCGCGCATTCCGACGCCAAAGCCGAACGTCATCGTGCACTTCAGCGACATGGCCTCGATCCTCTACACCTCGGGCACCACCGGCGTGTCCAAGGGCGTGATGATCAGCCATCACTACTGGTACGACGTGTGGTCGCAGTCGGTGAAGTACTCGCGCTACACCGAGGACGACGTGCTCTACACCGGCCTGCCGTTCTTCCACGGCAATGCGCAGGGCATCACGATCGGGCCGGCCATCCTGGCCGACGCCAAGGCCGTGATCGTCGAGCGCTTCTCGGCGAGCGCACTGTGGGACGACTGCCGGCGCTGGAACTGCACCGAGGCCAACTACATCGGCGGCATCATCCCGATCCTGATGAAGGCAGAGCCCGATGCGCGCGACGGCGACAACCCGCTGCGGCTGATGGTCGGCGCGGCGGCGCCGGTGAGCATCTGGCACGACTTCGAGAAGCGCTTCAACACGAAGCTGCTCGAGGTCTACGGCATGACCGAGTGCTACTGCTGCCTCGCGAACCCGATCGACGAGCCGCGCCCCGGCTCCTGCGGCAAGGCCATCACGGGCTGGAACGTGAAGATCGTCGACGACAACGACAACGAGGTCGCCCCCGGCGAGCTCGGGCGAATTCGTCGCGCAGCCGCAGACACCCTTCGTCGGGACCGAGGGCTACTACAACAAGCCGGTCGAGACGCTCGAGTTCTTCAAGAACTTCTGGATGCACACCGGCGACCTCGGGCGCATGGACAAGGACGGCTACTTCTACTTCGTCGATCGCAAGAAACAGGCGCTGCGCCGGCGCGGCGAGAACATCTCCTCGTTCGAGGTCGAGGCGGTGATCAACGCGCATCCGGCCGTGCTCGAGTCCTGCGTGGTCGGCGTGCCCTCCGACGTCGGCGAGGAGGAAGTGAAGGCCGTGGTCGTGCTGAAGCCCGGACAGACGGTGGCCGAGGCGGAGCTGATCGCGTTCTGCGAGCCGCGGCTCGCCTACTTCGCGATCCCGCGCTACATCGCCTTCCGCACGGAGCTGCCGAAGACGCCGAGCGAGCGGGTCGAGAAGTACAAGCTCAAGGTCGAGGGCATCACGCCCGACTGCTGGGACCGCGAGGCGTCCGGCATCAAGCTCAAGCGCTGAGCTGTCTGGTGCGCCCGGCGTCGTTCCCGTAGCGGGGGCGGCTCCGGGCGCGTCGCGTTCCGGAGCCCGCCGAGGATCGATGCGATGGACATGTACCTGAGTGACGAAGACCGCATGTTTCGCGACGCCGTGCGCGGCTGGGTCGCGGCCGAGTTCCCCAAGGACTGGTGCCGCGAGCTCGAGCGGCGCGAGCACGAATTTCCGCACGAGTTCTGGGACAAGCTCACGGCGTTCGGAGCGCACGGCATCGGCATCGCGGAAGAATACGGGGGGCAGGGCGGCACCATCATCACGCAGGCGCTGTTCGCGCGCGAGCTCGCTCGCACCGCGGCCGGCATCGGCTGGGTGTGGGGCGTGACCTCGTTCTCGGGCAGCAAGGCGATCAGCTTCTGCGGCAGCGAGGAGCAGAAGCAGCGCTTCCTGCCGAAGATCGCGGCCGGCGAGCTCAAGACCGCGATGGCCTTCTCGGAGCCGGGCGGCGGAACCGACCTGCTGGGCGGCATGAAGACCACCGCGCGGCGTGTCGAGGGCGGCTGGGTGATCAACGGCGAGAAGATCTGGAGCACCTGCGCCAACGTTGCCGATTACCTGTTCCTGATGGCGCGCAGCAATCGCGACGTGCAGAAGCGTTCGGACGGCATCTCGATCTTCTTCGTGCCGCGCAACGCGAAAGGCGTCACCGTCACGGAACTGTCCAAGCTGGGCATGCGCTGCGTGGCCTCCTGCAGCGTGCATCTCGACGAGGTGTTCGTGCCCGACGAGTTGCTGCTCGGCGAGGAGGGCAAGGGCTGGTACCAGTCGACGCGCACGCTGAACAACGAGCGGCTGATGAACGCCGCGACCTGCCTCGGGATGCTCGACGGCGTGATCGAGGACGCGCTGGATCACATGAAGACGCGCCGGGCCTTCGGCAAGGCGATCGGCGAATTCCAGATCCTCCAGCATTACCTGGCCGACATGGCGATGTGGCAGAAGCAGGGCGAACTGCTGCTGATGCACACGGCCCGACTCCAGGCGGACGGGCTGCCGAGCGCCACCGAGTCGGGGATGGTGAAGGTGCTGTGCTCGGAGTATGTGAGCAAGGCCGCCGACCTCGGCATCCAGATCCTGGGCGGCATGGGCTATTCGGCGGAAACCGACATGCAGCGCTACTGGCGCGATTCGCGCCTGCTGCGCATCGGGCCGATCAGCAACGAGATGGCGCGCAACATGATTGCCGAGAGCATGGGGCTGCCGCGCTCGTTCTGAGTGCGGTGCCGTGCCACCGGGCGTCAGCGAGGTCCTGCAGCATGCTGCCACCTGCCCTGATCGAGGCCACGACGCTCGGCGACCTGTTGCTGCGGGCCGCCGCGCGCTGGCCCGAGCGCGAGGCGCTGGTTTTTCCGCACGCGCGGCTGACCTACCGCGAGCTGGCCGAGCGGGCCTGCCTGCGCGCGCGTGCCCTCATCGCGACGGGCGTGGAACCCGGCGATCACGTCGGCATCCTGTCGCTCAACCTGCCCGAAATGATCGAGACGCTGTTCGCGAGCGCGCTGAGCGGGGCGGTCGCCGTATTGCTGAATGCGCGCTACCGCGTCGACGAACTGCGCTACGTGATCGGCAACGCGGACCTGCGGTTGCTGTTCACCTCCACGCGCTTCGAGGCGCACGGGGATTTTCCGGCGCTGCTGCGTGCAGCGCTGCCGGGCCTGCCGACGAGCGGATCCCGGCGCGCCGGCCGCCGCCACGCCACTGCTGCGCACGATGGTGGCGCTGGAGCGCGCACCCGGCTCGGGGCTGCTGTGCGGGGAGGAATTCCTCGCACGCGCAGCCGACGTGTCGGAACAGCAGCTCACGGCGCGTCGCGCCCAGGTGGCGCTCGGCGCGCCCTGCATCATGATGTACACCTCGGGCACCACGTCGCAGCCCAAGGGCTGTCGCCTCTCCCACGAGGCGGTGGTACGCAGCGCGCTCGGGATGAACCGGCGCCTCGGCATCAGCGGCGAGGACATCATGTGGAACCCGCTGCCGATGTTCCACATGGCCTCCATACTGCCGCTGCTGTCGCTGGTGTGGAGCGGCGGATGCTTTCTCAGCGACGTGCATTTCGATGCCGGTCGCGCGCTCGCGCAGATCCGCGCGACGCGCGCCACGGTCCTCTATCCGGCGTTTCCGGCGATCATGGCCGATCTGCTCAATCATCCGGCATTCGATGCGCAGCGACTCGACAGCGTGCGCCTGGTGAGCAACGTCGCGCCGCCGGACACGCTTCGCGCCAACATGCACGTGCTGCCGCGTGCATTGCACGTCAGCGCCTACGGCATGACGGAGGCCTCGGGCATATCCTGTCACGGCGCGCCCGACGAGGACGACGAGACCCGCGCCACGAGCTGTGGTCGCCCCTACGACGGCGTGCAGATGCGCGTGGTGGATCCCGCAGAGCTGGCCGCGAGCTGGAGGCCGGGGAGCGCGGCGAGATGCGCATCCGCGGCTTCTCCCTCTTCGAGGGCTACTACAAGGACCCGCAACGCACCGCGGAAGCCTTCGACAGTGAGGGCTGGTTCCGCACCGGGCGACCTGTGTTCGATCGGCGCGGGCGGGCAGGTCTGCCTATCACGGCCGTCTCAAGGACCTGCTGAAGATCGGCGGCGAGAACGTGTCACCGCTCGAGCTGGAGTCCTTTATCGGCACGCATCCGGCGGTGCAGATGGTGCAGGTGGTCGGGGTTCCCGATGCGCGGCTGCAGGAGGTTGCGGCGGCGTTCATCCAGTTGCGCCCGGGCATGTCCGCCTCGGCGGAGGAAATCGTCGCGTTCTGTCGCGGCCGGATCGCCTCGTTCAAGATTCCGCGGCACGTGCGCTTCGTGACGCGAATGGCCGATGTCGGCCACCAAGATCCAGAAGCACGTGTTGCGCCTGCAACTGGAACGAGAGCTGGAAGCGGGGTGATGAAGCGGTGAACCCGCGCGCGACGCTCGGCGGCCGCGCCATCGCCACCGCGCGACGCTCAGGGATTGGTCAGTACGATCTTGCCGAGGACGCCGCGCGCCTCCATGCGCGCGAGCGCGCCGGCACCGTCGCGCATCGGGACGCGCTCGAGCCGCGGCGGCCGCAGGCCCGGGTCCTCGGCGAGCATGGCCACCAGCGACCGGTAGATCGCCGCGGCCCGATCGGGAAAGCGCAACGCATAGCCGCCGAAATTCACGCCGAGCAGCGTGGCTCCCTTCAGCAACACCAGGTTGGCCGCGACCGCGGGAATGCTGCCGCTGGCAAAGCCGACCACCAGGTGGCGGCCGCCCCAGGCGAGGTTGCGCAATGCCGCCTCGGTGGCGGCACCGCCGACCGGGTCGATGGTGAGGTTCACGCCGCCGCGTGTCGCCGTGAGTTCGCGCAGTGCAGCGCGCAGCTCCTCGCGAGCGCAGTCGATCACCTCGTCGGCGCCGCAGGCGCGCGCGAACTCCGCCTTCGCGGCATCGCCGACCGCGGCGATCACGGTGGCGCCGCGTTTTTTCGCCAGCTGGACGCTGGCGCTGCCGACGCCGCCCGCAGCGCCCAGCACGAGCACCAGCTCGCCGGCGCGCAGGCCGGCCAGCGTGTCGAGCGCATACCATGCCGTGCCGTAGACGGAGGGGATGCAGGCGGCCACTTCGTCCGGGCAGCCGCGCGTCATTGTGAAAGGCATGCTCGGCGCGCACGTTCACGCATTCGCCGAAACCGCCGAACTCCGGCATCACGGCGGCCACGCGATCACCGCGCGCAAAGCCGCGCACTGCCGCGCCGGCCTCGAGCACCTCGCCTGCGATCTCCATGCCCGGCACCAGCGGCAGCGGCGGGCGGATCTGGTACTTGCCGCGCGTGAGCAGCACGTCGCCGAAATTGACGCCGGCGGCGGTCACGCGAACCCGCAGCTCCGTGGCGGCCGGCGGCGGCAGTTCATGCGCCTGCCACCGCAGGGCCTGCGGCCCGTCGAGGGAGGCGCAGAGCAGGGCGTTCACGCGCGCCGCGGCCTGAACTTCGGTACGGTTATCTGCTCGGACCATTGCTCGAACGTCACCTCCACCGGCATGCCGATCGCGGCCTGCGCGGGATCGCAGGCGATCACGTTGCTCATCATCGTCGGCCCTTCGGCCAGCGCGATCAGCGCGACGATGTACGGCGTGTCCGCCGCGTAGGCCTGCGAGACCGGACGGCGCACCACGGTGTAGCTGGCGACGGTGCCGTGACCGCTGGCGCGCACCCATGCCAGCGCGTCGCTGTTGCAGTGGCAGCACATCATGCGCGGGTAGAACTGGTGCTCGCCGCAATCGCTGCAGCGCTGCAGCAGCAACTCGCCGTTGCGGCAGCCGTCCCAGAACGGCTGCGATTCCTGCGTGGGGCGCGGAAAATTCTTGCCGGCGTGCTCCGTCATCAGTCCCGCTCCCTGCCCAGAATGATCGTGGTGTGGCTCGACATGATGCCGCCCTGCGCGTGCACCAGCGCGGTCCGGGCGTTCGGGACCTGGCGTGCGCCGGCGGCGTGGCGCAATTGCAGCACCGTTTCGGTGAGCGCGAACATCGAGCCCGGATTGCCCGGATGACAGTGCGAGAGCAGGCCGCCGTGCGTGTTCACGGGCAGCGCGCCGCCGGGCTCGATCGCGCCGGAGGCGGCGAAGGCGCCGCCTTCCCCCTTGGGGCAGAAGCCCAGGTCCTCGAGCTCCACCACCACCGTCGGCGTGAAGCAGTCGTAGAGCTGGGCGAGATCCATGTCCTGCGGTCGGAGGCCGGCCATCGCGTAGGCACGCTCGCCGGACTCGCGCGCGGCCGACGTCGTGAGACTGTGTGCCTGGCTGATGTGCTCGTGGCCATGGCCTTCCCCGACGCCGAGCAGATAGACCGGCGCGTGCGGGAAGTCGCGCGCCCGCTCGGCAGAGGTCACGACGACGGCGGACCCGCCGTCGGAGACCAGCGAGCAATCGAGCAGGTGCAGCGGGTCGGCGATCAGGCGTGAATTCAGCACGTCATCGACCGTGATGAGCTCGCGCATCTGCGCCGTCGGGTTGCGGTGGGCGTGCTTGCGGCAGGCAACCGCCACCGCTGCGAACTGTTCCTCGGTGGTGCCGTACTGCGCCATGTGCGCGCGCGCGATCAGCGCGTAGAACGCCGGCACCGTCGGCCCGTAGGGCGACTCGAACTGCGCGTGACCGGCGGAGGACTGCGTCTTCATGGCCTGCTCGCGCGAGAGCCCGCTGCGCAGGCTGTCGGCCATCGTGATCAGCACCGTGTGGCACATGCCGGTGGCTATCGCCGAGGCGGCCTGGTGCAGCACCGAAAACGTGGTGCCGCCGCCCGTGGCCGCGCTCATGCAGTAGCGCGGGAATATCTGCAGGTACTCCGCGATGGCCTCGGCGTGGTACATGTACGGCTCGGCCATGGAATTGCAGGTGATCAGGCCGTCGACCTGGTCCTTGCCGATCCCCGCATCGGCCAGCGCCCTGCGTGCCGCGTCGACGCAGAGCTGGGTCGCGCTCATGTGCGGTATCACGCCCACGGCCGTGTCGGCAGCGCCGACGATCGCGATGGCGCCACGCAAGGGATGCTTCATGATTTCTCCATGCCTCCACGCCGTTGTAGCGTTCGTGAATGAATACTTGCCTGCGCCAGAGCGGGCGGGGCTCCCGAACTGTACGGCACAATTGAATAACATTCAATTCTCGCCTATTGTACCAGGGGGACATTCCGGCAAAGAAACGCAGGGGCACGGGGCTGCTGCTGGGAGCGGCGATCAGTTGTGACTATAATCGCGGCCTTGTCGCGTGGCGGCATCGGTTGACGAAGCCTCTCAGAAGCGGAGACTGCGCGGTTGGACGGAAATCAGGTTGGCGGTGGCGAGGTCATGGACGCGAAGACGAAGGCGGTGAAGAAGCCGCGCGCGGCGAGAAAGCCGCGCAGCGCAACCCCGGCCAGGACCGCACGGGCCGACGCGGCTCCCCGCGGCGACGCGCGACGCAAGGCCATACTGCGCGCATTGCACGGTTGCGTGATCAGCAAGGGTTACTCCAAGACCACGCTCGCCGACGTGGCCGAGGCGGCGGGGATGTATCCCAGCCACCTGTTGTACTACTTCGAGGGCAAGGAGGCGATTCTCGAGCACTATTTCCAGGACGTCTCGGACAAGATCGTCTCGCGGCTGGAATCCTTCAGCGCGGAGAGCCCGGAACGGCAGATCGAGTTGCTGGCCAACCTGTTCTTCGCCGGCGAGGGTATCAAGAAGTCCGAGATCGGATTCATGCTCGAGTGCTTCGGTGTCGCGGTGAACGACAGCGTGCTGCGTGAAGAGAAGGCCGAACTCGACCGCCAGTGCAAGGACTACCTCCACGAGCTGTTCCAGCAATCGCCCGAGCGCATCATGCAGGACGCGCGCGACTGTGCCGAGATTGCCTACGCCATGCTGATCGGTCTGCGCTCTGCGGTGTATTTCGACGAGAAACTGAACTTGCCGGATGCTTACCGGCTGTTCCACTCCGCCGTGCTGCACATGGCCGGCTACGCGCAGGTCAGCTGAAGGCCGCGTCAGCGGGCAGCAGCCGACGACGACCCTTCCAGCACGTCGACAAACTTCCGGGTGTCGAAATAGAAGGGCCGGATTTCCTTCACGCGGCCGTTCTCCAGCCGCCAGACCTCCGCAATCGGCATGCTCAGGGCCGCGTCGTCGGCCTTCGAGCGCGCGTGCATCGTTGCCAGCACAACCACGTACTCGCCGTCGCCGATCAGCCGCTCGACGTCCACCCGGGTGTCGCGCCACAGCAGGAACACGCGCCGCACCAGCGCCTGGAACGCCGCGAAGCCGACGTGGCGGCCGCCGAAGGGCAGCGACTCCGCCTCGGTCACGACGACTTCGGGGTCGAGTATCGCGGCCATTGCGGCCTGGTCATTCGCGGCCGCGGCGGTGAAGAAGGCGGCGACGATCGTCTTGTTGTCCATGCGCAGTCATCTGGTCTGTTGCGGGCGCGCAATGATCGATCAAGTGCCGCGTCGCCGGCAACAGGGCGCGCGACGGTGTGTGCGCAGCCGGGGGGCGCTTGACACCCCGCGCGGCGCACCGCAGAATTTGAAAAGAATTCAAATGAGTGGCTGCTGGATTCAGCACGGAGGGTCGGTTCGGTGACTCAACTCGGTATCTCGTCGTTCGGTGTGTACCTGCCGCGGCTGCGGCTGGCGCGCAGCGCCATCGCCCAGGCGCATGCGTGGGCCTTCCCCAACCTCAAGGGGATGGCGAGGGGAGCGCGGGCCTACGGCAGTTTCGACGAGGACAGCATCACCATGGCCGTGGCGGCCGCGCGCGAAGCCTTGCCACCGGGCGCCACGGCCGGTGCCGTGGCGGCGCTGCATTTCGCCTCGACCACGCTGCCGTTCCTCGATCGCCAGAACGCCGGCGTGATCGGCGAGGCACTCGGGCTCGGTGCCGATCTGCACGCAACGGATGCCTGCGGGTCGCAGCGCGCCGCCACCGGCGCGCTGATCCACGCGCTGCGTGGCAACGGACCGGCTCTCGTGGTCGGGGCCGACAGGCCGCTCACCAGGCCGGGCAGCGCCCAGGAGATGCTGGCCGGTGACGGCGCAGCGGCGCTGCTGCTCGGCAGCGACGACGTGGTGGCGCGATTTCTCGGCGCGCATTCGGTGGCCTGCGACCTCGTCGATCACTATCGCGGCGCGCAGGCGAAGTACGACTACGCGCTCGAGGAGCGCTGGGTGCGCGAGGAGGGCTACCTGAAGATCGTGCCCGGTGCCGTGGCGGCCTTGCTGGCGAAGACCGGGCTGGCGCCGGGCGCCATCGACCGTTTCGTGCTCGGCGGCATGCAGGACGGCGCGGCCAGGGCCGTGGCGAAGAAGTGCGGCATTGCCGAGACAGCAGTGCAGCCGGGGCTGATCGACAAGTGCGGCTACAGCGGCTGCGCCTACCCGCTGGCGATGCTGTGCGCCGCGCTGCAGGCGGCAGCGCCCGGGGAGCGCATCCTGCTGCTCGGCTTCGGCCAGGGCTGCGATGCCCTGCTGTTCGAGGCCACGGAGCGGATCATCGCAAGCGCGCGCACTCCACGGTGTCGACGCGGCCCTGCAGGCCGGGCGCTCCGACGACAACTACCTGCGCTTCCTGGCGTTCAACCGGTTGCTCGATCTCGATCTCGGGATGCGCGAGGAGCGCGATACCCGCACGGCACACTCGGCGCACTTTCGCGCGCGCGCGGCGATCACCGGCTTCACGGGCGGGCGCTGCACGGCCTGCGGCACGGTGCAGTTCCCGAAAACGCGGTTCTGCGTGAACCCGGCCTGCAACCGGCCCGGCACGCAGGTCGAGGAGCCGTTGCGCGACAAGCTCGGCCAGGTCAAGTCCTTCACCGAGGACTGGCTGGCGCTCTCGCGCAATCCGCCGCTGATGTACGGCAACGTGCGTTTCGACGACAAGGCCGTGCTGATGATGGAGTTCACGGGTTTCGCCCCGGGCGAACTGGCCATCGGCACGCCGGTGCGCATGGAGTTCCGCATCAAGGACTTCGACAACCTGCGCGGGTTCCACCGCTATTTCTGGAAGGCGGCGCCGGTTCCGGGCGCCGCCTGAAGCGTATCGCCTGAAAAGGACAACAGCATGGCAACGGGCATCAAGGACAAGGTAGCGATCATCGGCATGGGCTGCAGCCGCTTCGGCGAACGCTGGGACTGCGGCGCGGACGATCTGATCCTGGAAGCCTACGGCGAGTGCCTCGCCGACGCCGGCGTCGAGACCGCACAGATCGAGGCGGCCTGGCTCGGGCTCTGCTACGACGAGCACAGCCTGAGCAAGTCGGCGCTGTCGCTGTCGCAGACCCTGCGACTCGCGAACGTGCCGGTCACGCGGGTCGAGAACCTGTGTGCCACGGGTTCGGAAGCGCTGCGCGGTGCGGTCTACGCGGTTGCCGCGGGCGCCTGCGACATCGCGCTGGCGGTGGGCGTCGAGAAGCTGAAGGACACCGGCTTCGGCGGCCTGCCCCCGCGGGCCATGGGCACCTTCGAGGACCTGTGGCTGCCCGGGATCACCGCGCCGGGCTCGTTCGCGCAGATGTGCATCGCCTATGCGCACAACCACGGCATTGCGATGGAGCAGCTGAAGGAGGCGATGGCGCACGTGTCGTGGAAGAGCCACGAGAACGGCGCGTTGAACCCGAAGGCACACCTGCGCAACCGCGTGGCGAAGGAAAAGATGCTCGCCGCGCCGATGATCGCCTGGCCGCTCGGCCTGTTCGACTGTTGCGGCGTCAGCGACGGCGCGGCGTGTGCCATCGTGACCACGCCGGAAATCGCCCAGCGCATGGGCAAGGGCGAGAACCTCGTCAGCATCAAGGCGATGCAGCTCGCGCTCAGCAACGGCGCCGAGATGTTCCACGACACCTGGGATGGCAGCCACGCGATGACCGCGCGCCTGGCCGCGGGCCGCGCCTACCGCGAAGCGGGCATCGTGGACCCCATCGAGGAGCTCGACCTCGTCGAGGTGCACGACTGCTTCTCGATCACCGAGCTGATCACGATGGAAGACCTGGGACTGGCGCAAGTGGGCGCAGGGCTGGCGCGACGTGCTGGAGGGCAAGTTCGACCGCGACGGCAAGCTGCCGTGCAACGTCGACGGTGGCCTGAAATGCTTCGGTCATCCGCTGGGCGCCACGGGGTTGCGCATGGTCTACGAGATCTACCTGCAGATCCACGGACGCGCCGGCGAGCGGCAGCTGGTCGATCCGAAA
Source organism: uncultured Gammaproteobacteria bacterium (assembly GCA_963819895.1). GTDB lineage: Bacteria > Pseudomonadota > Gammaproteobacteria > Pseudomonadales > UBA5518 > UBA5518. The sequence goes on along the minus strand of CAWFXU010000024.1, from coordinate 330,238 downwards.
CTCGGCTTGACGCATAATCTGGGCGGCTTTCCCAATCGTAATGTTGCCAGCGTCGCGATCGTCGGGCGCCACGACCTGGACAATTGAGGAACGGGTGTGAACAGTTTCAATTTCGAACCGCTGGCGCTGCCGGCGCAGACCGCGGAGCTGCGGCGCGAAGTGCGCGAGTTCCTGCGCGAGGAGCTCGCGGGCATGACGCCGCGCGAGCGCGCGCATACCTGGCAGGGCTTCGATGCCGGGTTCAGCCGCAAGCTCGGCGAGAAGGGGTGGATCGGGATGACCTGGCCGCGCGAGTACGGTGGCCAGGAGCGCAGCGTGCTGGAGCGCTACGTGCTGCTCGAGGAACTGCTGGCCGCGGGTGCGCCGGTCGCGGCGCACTGGATTGCCGACCGCCAGAGCGGCACGCTGCTGCTGCGCTTTGGCCGCGAGGAAGTGCGGCGGCGCTACCTGCCGGCGATGGCCCGCGGCGAGCTGTTCTGCTGCATCGGCATGAGCGAGCCCGATTCGGGCTCCGACCTGGCCTCGATCAGGACGCGCGCCACGCGCGTCGACGGCGGCTGGAAGATCAACGGCTCCAAGCTGTGGACCACCAACGCGGACAAGGCGCACCTGATGATCGCGCTGGTGCGCACCAGCAAGGAGGAAGACAGCCGCCACGCCGGGCTGAGCCAGTTCATCATCGAGCTGTCGAGTCCGGGCGTCACCGTCAAGCCGGTGGTCGACCACACCGGCGCGGCGCATTTCGGCGAGGTGTTCTTCAGCGACGTCTTCGTGCCCGAGGAGATGCTGCTCGGCAACGAGGGTGACGGCTGGGCGCAGGTCAACGCGGAGCTGGCGCTCGAGCGCAGCGGACCGGAGCGCTACCTCAGCAGCTACCGCCTGCTCGAGGAACTGGTGGCGGCCGCCGGCGCCGAGCCCTCGCCGCGGATCACGGAGCTGATCGGCGAGCTCACGGCGGAGCTGTGGACGCTGCGCCAGATGTCGCTCTCGGTCGCGGGACAGCTCGCCGGCGGCGCCACGCCCTCGCTCGAGGCGGCCATCGTGAAGGATCTCGGCGCGCGCTTCGAACAGGAGCTGCCGCCGCTGGTGCAGGCCGCGCTCGACGACGAGACCGCGGTGGCCGGCGGCACGGCGCTGCAGGACGTGCTCGACTACCTGCTGCGGGCATCGCCGGCGTTCTCGCTGCGCGGCGGCACCCGCGAAATCCTGCGCGGCATCATCGCCAAGGGGCTCGGACTCAGATGAACGAACAGCAACGCATGCTCGCGGATACCGTGGAGCGCCTGTTTCCGGGGATAGCGGCGGAGCAGCGCGGACACGGCGCGCGCGGGGACTTCACGGGCGCGTGGGAACGGGTGCGCGAGCTCGGCATCGCCGACGTGCTGGTGCCGGAGGAGGCGGGCGGCTTCGGCGGGAACTGGCAGGATGCCGCGGTCGTGATGCACGCCTGCGGACGGCACGCGCTGCCGCTGCCGGTGGGAGAGACGCTGGTGGCGCGCAAGCTGCTTTGCGGCACCGACATTGCTGCGCCTCCCGGGGCCGCAATCAGCATGGCAGCGTGCGCCGGGGCAACGCGTCGCGCAGGGCGGCGTGACGCTGCGCCTGCCCGGCGTGCCGTGGGGCGGGGGCGAGGCGTGCGTGCTGACGGCTTTCGAGCACGAGGGTACGGAATACCTCGCGCTGTACGACACCGCGGCCGCGTCGCAGCGGCGCGCGCGCGATAGCGCGGGCAGCGAACCGCGCTTCGATCTGGTGCTCGACGAGAGCGCGCTGCTGGCGTCCTGCCGGTGCGAGCACGCACGGCGCGACCTGCGCGCCTGCGGCGCGCTGCTGCGCGCGGTGCAGACGGGTGGCGCACTGCAGGGCGCCCTCGCGCTGACGATCGCGCACGTCAACGACCGCGTGCAGTTCGGGCGCGCACTGAGCAAGTTCCAGGTCGTGCAGCACCAGCTGGCGCTGCTGGCCGAGGAAGCTGCCGCGGTGAGCTGCGCGGCGGGCGCTGCCTGCCTTGCCGCGGATACGGGCGATGCCGGGTTCGCGATCGCCTGCGCGAAGCTGCGTGCGAACCGCTCCGTGCACCAGGCCACCTCGATCGCGCACCAGTTGCACGGCGCCATAGGCTTCACGCGCGAGCACGCGCTGCACCATTTCACGCAGCGCCTGTGGGCGTGGCGCTCCGATTTCGGCAACGACCGTTACTGGGCGGACAGCCTGGGACGGACTGGTGGCGCGCGCTGGCGCGTCGAATCTGTGGAGCCGGATCACCGGCTGAAAGGGAGAGTAGAGATGATCGACATGCCGGAGCTCACCGACGCGCGTCTCACGCTGGACGACGCCGGTGTCGCCACGCTGACGCTGGCGCGGGACGATGTCCGCAATGCCCTGACCGGCACGGGTCTGATTCCCGACATCGTGAACACCTGCGACTGGATCAACCGCAACCGCGCGGTCGGCGCGCTGGTGCTCACCGGGGACGGCAAGGCCTTTTCCTCGGGCGGCAACATCAACGAGATGCGCGACAAGCGCGGCATGTTCGGCGGCACGCCGATCGAGGTGCAGGACGGCTACCGGCGCGGTATCCAGCAGATGACGCTCGCGATGTACCGGCTCGAGGTGCCGGCGATAGCCGCGATCAACGGACCCGCGATCGGCGCAGGCCTCGACCTGTGCTGCATGTGCGACATCCGCATCGGCTCGACGCACGCGAAAGTCGGCTCGACGTTCGTGAATCTCGGCATCATTCCCGGTGACGGCGGCGCCTGGTTCCTGCCGCGGCTGATCGGGATCCAGCGCGCCGCGGAGCTGATGTTCTCGGGGCGGATCGTCGCACCCGCGGAATCCGCTGGCGCTCGGCCTGATGATGGAAGTGACGGAGCCCGATGCCCTGCTGCCGCGCGCGCGCGAGATCGCCGCGCAATTCGCCGGCAAGCCACGCGATGCGCTGCGCATCGCCAAGCGCCTGCTGTGGGCCGGCCAGCGCCTGGAACTGGGCGATTTCCTCGATTACTGCGCCAGCCAGCAGAGTCTGTGCCATACCAGCGATCAGCACGCCGCCGCACTCGAAGCCTTCATGAACAAGCAGTGAGGCACGCCATGTTCAAATCCGTTTTCCTGCTCAAGCGAAAGCCCGGAACGACGATGGAGGAGTTCAAGGCCTATTATGAAACCTCGCATCGCCTGCTCGGAGAACGGGTGCTGCCCACGGCGCAGCGCTATGTTCGTCGCTACCTGACGCCGTTTTCACCGGATCCCGGCGCGCTCGCGGAGGAACCGGAGTTCGACGTCATCACGGAGGTATGGTTCGAGGACCGTGCGGCATTCGACGCGGCTGATCGCGAGCCTCGGCGAGCCAGCGACGGCGCAGGAAATCATGGAGGACGAGGCGCGCTTCATGGATCGCAGCAGGATCCGCCTGTTTACCGTCGAGGAATGCGAATCGGTTATCGACGGGGGCGCGGAGTCCGTGGCCCGGTCAGCTCACAGCGCGTAGGCGCGCACCGCGTTGTCGTGGAACAGGGCGCGACGCTCGGCGGCGCTGAAATCCCCGGTCACGCGCTTGAAGGCGTTCCACAGCACGGTGTACGAGCACGAGACGCGATCCATCGGGAAGTTGCTCTCGAACATGCAGCGCTCCACGCCGAACAGCTCGATGCATGCGAGCAACCAGGGCCGCATCGCGTCGGCGAGCACGGCGGAGGAGGGCGGCGCGGGCAAGCTTGTGCCAGCCGTAGCCGGCCATGCTCATCGTCAGACCTCCGAGCTTCACCATCACGTTCGGCCGCGCGGCGAGCACGCGCATATGCTCCTGCCACGTGCGGAACACTTCCTCGCGCTTGCCGGCATAGGGGCCGATGCCGATCGGGCCGCCGCAATGGTCGAGCACGATGCGCAGCGCGGGGAGATCGCGCGCCATGTCCGCGAGCTCGGGCAGCTGCGCAAAGTACATCCAGGCGTCGAACACCAGCCCCGCCTCGGCCACGCGCGCCAGTCCGGTACGGAACGCCGGCTCGTGCATCAGCCGCCCGGAGGGCCTGGTATGCGACGGGTGCAGCTGGCCGCTGGCGTCCCAGGCGGTGCCGAAGCGCACGCCGCGAAAGCGCGGGCTCGCCGCGCGATGGGCGTCCAGCACCGGCGTCACGGCGGCGCCGAGGCGCAGGTCGGCGAGACCGACGATGCCGGCGGCGACCCGCGTGTCCGTCGCCTGCGTGGGCGCGGTGAGCTGGTGCACGCGCTCGGTCTCGCCGACCGGGCGCAGTTCGGGCGGACCCTCGTCGCGGTAGAACATCGCGCACTCGACGTGCACCGTGCTCGCTATGCGGTGTCCGCCGTGCGCGTCGGCGATGAAGTCCTCGACGAGGTAGCGGCTGTCCGGGTAGATCCACAGGTGATGATGCGGATCGCAGATCGGCAGATCCGGATCGAGTGCGGACTCGGCGCCGAGCGCCAGCCAGGCGTTGCGGTCGTCCACGGGCGTGGCCCTACGGTGCCGGGGCGCTCATCGCCAGCCCCGGCATCGGATTGAAGTAGTGGATCGTGACCTTGCGCCTGCTGATCTTCCACACCCCGTTGCGGCGCTCGAAATCATCGCTGTAGGTCGCGCCGACCATCTGCACCACGTTCTCCACCGAGGCGCCCATGCAGTCCACGTTGCAGACGCTGCGGGCGTGGTCGGCGTCGCTGAACTCGATGCGCAGATTGGTCGCGAGGTGGTGCGATTCGCGCCAGAAGGGATAGAGCACCTCGTGCACGGCCTGGTGGATGCCGGCGTGGCCGTGGAAGGTGCCGAAGGGCGGCCCGATTTCCCATACGGCATCCGCGTGCCAGATGGCCACGAAGCGCGGCCAGTCGTGATTGTCGAAACCGAGGCAGTAGTCGCTCACCAGGTCGCGGATCGCCGAACGGCTCTCGAGTTCGTCGATCCGCGCGAGCAGGGACCTGATCAGATCGTTGTTGTCGCTCATGCGTTGTTTCCTCGTTCAGTTGTTCCTGGCGCCCTGCGCGATCCAGTCGCGAAAGACCGCGAGATCCGCAGGCTCCAGCCGATCGCGCTGGAAGGGCATGTGTTCGCCGCTGCCGCCGGCCTCGAGATGCGTGCCGGTGAGCTTGCGGTAGAGATAGCTGCCCTCGGGATCGCCGGGCTTCACGCGCGGCAGCGCGCTCTGCGTCGCGGGCTGGTTCACCAGTGCCGCCCAGGCATCGGGATAGAGGCTCAGCTCGGCCTGCGCCGCGCCCGGCATGTGGCACATCACGCAATGGCTGTTCAGAAGCGGCAACACCTGCTGGCTGAAACTCGTCTCGGCGCGAAGGGCAAGGTGGGGCACGGCCAGCAGGCAGGCCGCCAGCAAGCGTGGATCTCCGGCGTCGCGGCGAGCTCGCTTCAGACCGGCGCATTGGCGTGCGCCGCATTGGCCGCGATGAAGCCGAATGTCAGGGAGATCCCCAGCGGATGTCCCGCGCCCCAGTAGGCGCGCCCGGAGGGGCTGGCGACGCAGTTGCCGGTCCCGAACAGTCCCTCGATCGGCTTGTCGCGCGTGTCGAGCACGCGCCCGCGCGCATCGATCACCGGCCCGCCGTTGGTGTCGAGTGCGCCGGCGGCCAGGATGGTCGCGTAGTAGGGACCCTCGTCGCGCAGGGGATGCATCGTGATGCTCGGCATCGTGTTGGCGGGCCACGACGTGTCCGTGCGCATCGGCGTGAAGGCCTGGTGCCACTCGCTGTCGTAGGCCGCGGCGCCGCGGCCGAAATCCTCGTCCTTGCCGCTGCGCGCGAAGCCGTTGAAGCGCTGCACGGTGGCGCCGAGGTTCTTCGCGAAGGCGGGATCGAGCGCGAAGGCGCCGGTCTTCGTCGCGAGCGTCTCCAGGCGCGCCTCGATCGCCTTCGCGAGTCCCTCCAGCGTGGGCGCGGAGAGCACGTGGGGCGCGGCGCCGGGCTTCTGCGGCAGCGGGTAGGTGCCCGCGTAGGCCTCGGCCGTGCGCTGGTCGTAGACCATGAACATCAGCTGGTTCGGGAATTCGGCGCGCGTCACGTCGAATGCGCCGTGCACTTCGCCGCGGTCGTTGTAGTTGCGCGCCTCGTTGACCGCGCGCACGCCGAAGCGGTTGACCTGCAGCACCGAGTCGCCGGGCGGGAAGAACACCCCGGCAGCCAGCGCGCGGCTCTGCAACGCCTCCTCCAGCACCACCTGGCAGCGCCAGGCGCCGGCGAGGTGCCCGAGGCGCGCGCCGATGGCGCCGGCGATGTCGATGAAGTCGCCGGTCGCCCCCGGCATGGCGCATGAGCCGTACACCGGGTTGCGCTGGTAGTTGGCCAGCGCATTCACGTTGTGGGCGAAGCCGCCGGTGCCGAAGATCACGCCCTTGCGCGCACGCAGGCGCACCGTCTTGCCGTTGCTCACGGCCTCGAGACCGATCACGCGGCCGGCCTCGTTGGTCAGCAGCCTGGTCGCGGCGTGGTTGAGCAGCACCGGCACGTCGCGGGCTTTCAGCGCCGCCGCCATCTGCTCCATCATGTCGCGCCCGGTGCCCAGCTTGCCGTTCGCGCCCACGGTGCCGAGCGCTCGCCCCGCGGGCACCTTGTTCTCCGGCACGTTGTCGAGATAGTCGGTGGCGGAACGGTCGAGGTGGAACATGCGCCATTCGGCGAGGTTCAACGCGCCCCAGTCGCGCAGGCTCGTCGGTGGCGCGCGCGCAATTGTCGTAGAAGGCCTCGAGCAGCGCGTAGGCCTCCTCCCTGAGGCCCAGTCGCGGCGCGTCGGCCGAGTAGTGTTCCGGATACGAGTAGCGCGCCATGTACTTCAGCGCGTCCTCCTTGCGGTCCTCGATGCCCTTGGCCCGCAGCGTGAAATTGTCCGGGCACCAGATCACGCCCACGGTCTTGGCCGAGGTGCCGCCGAAGAACGGCAGCTTCTCGATCAGGATCGCCGAGTCGCCGTTCTGGCGCGCGGTCACGGCAGCCGTGGCGGCACCCAGTCCGCTGCCCACCGCCACGATGTCCGCCTCGTGGTCCCAGTGTTCGGCGGCCCGTGCCGGGGCGCTCGCGAGAGCGCTGGCGCCCAGGGTGAGGGCCGCGCCCTTGAGGATGCGACGGCGGGAAACGGGGTCGGTTGTAGCTGCCCATGATGCGGCTCCTGGCGATGTCTCTGTGTGCGTTTGCGCTATGTCCCGCGACCTAGCGGTAGAGCTGACGGCAACGGTAGACGATGTCCTTGCGGCCGCGCTTGCCGAGCTGCGCCTCGGCGATCGCGCCGAAACCCTGCGACGACGGCGGCTCCAGCCGCGTCCAGTCGGTGGTGCCGGTGCGATGCGTGATCTTCCACGCGCCGGCGCGCTGCTCGAAGCGGTCGACGTAGCGCCCGCCGACGAAATAATCCATCTCGGTGTCGCAGGCCGCCGCGCCGGCCAGCTTGTCGCCGATCGGGCGCATGCGGTGGTGCGCGGTGAAATAGGTTTCGGCGAAGGCGACCGTGTCGCTCTCGAACTCGATCAGCATCTGTCCGAGCTGGTGGTGCGTGCGCGAATGGGTGCGCAGCACGTCCATCGCAAACGCCACGAAATCGCCCGGTGCGCCGGGCCTGGATGGCAGCGAGGGATCGGACGAAGGGCCCTCGAAATAGTGCGCGTGCTGCGACCCGGGGTGGAACACCGTGCGCAGCAGTTTCTCGTCGAGGCGATCGAGCGCCCGCGCGTAGGTGCTGATCGCGTCCTCGATGGCGCCCCTGTCCATCAGTCGCTGCAGCTGGGCTTGCATGTCCATGGTCATTGATTCCTCGTTGCGAACGGGGATCGAGCCGGGCGGGCGAAAAAAAGGCTTTCCGTGCCGGGGCACGGAAAGCCTCTGGTTCGCTGCGTCCGACGCGGGCATCAGGCCAGAGGCGCGTGCGCCTTACTCGCCGCCGAACTCGTGCGTCACCTCGAGGCCCCAGGTGCGCGGCGGACGCGCCGCCGAGTACGACCAGATGCCGGCCACGTCGTAGCCGATCATGTAGCCGTCTTCCTCGGTCAGGTTGCGCCCGAACAGGCTGAACCGCGTCCTGCCGTAGTCGTAGTTGATCGAGGCATCCACGAGGTGCTGGGTATCGTTCTCGAGTTCGGGGGAGTTGTCGAAGTTGGTCTGGTGCTCGCCCAGGTAGTGATAGGCGACACGGGCCCACATCATGTTGCCCGCCACGTCCCACTCGTAGGTCGCGTCGACGTTGCCGGTCCACTCCGGGGCGCGGCGGAACTCGAGGTTGCTGTAGTCGACGTCGGCCCCGACCTGGGCGTCGAAGAACGTGAACTCGTCGTAGGCCGCATCGAGGTACGCGGCGTTCGCGCGCAGGTACAGCCCGTCGGTCGGTTCGGCCTGGATCTCCAGTTCCACACCGCTGATTTCGGCCGTGGAAGCGTTCGCGACAACCGTTTTCTGGCCGGTTCCGCTCAGCGTGTCCGGCAGGTGGAGTTCCTCCTGCTTGTCCTCGTACTCCATGTAGAACACGTTGCCGTTCACGTGAACCATGTTGTCGAGCCACGCGCTCTTGAAGCCGAGCTCGTAGCTCTCCACGGTCTCCTGGTCGTAGGGCGTGACCGCCTCGCTGTAGGATCCGACGCGGGTATTGAAGCCGCCGCTGCGGTAGCCGTTCGACCAGGTGGCGTACAGCATGGCGTCATCGGTCATCTGGTACTTCAGGCCGATCTTCGGCGTGAACTCGTCCCACTCGTCGTCGGGGTCGCCGTTCAGGCCGGGGGCGAAGTCGACCGGCACGCCGCTCTGCGACGGGACGCTGGTGTCGACCTGTCCGCGAGCGGCCGACTGCTTCTCGTCCTCGCTGTAGCGCCCGCCGAGCGTGAGGGTCCACTTGTCGGTGAACGCGTAGTCGCCCTCGAAGAACACCGCCCGCGAGTCGACGTCCTGCTCACCGATCTGCGGGATGTCGAGGATGTCCGGGTTGCCGTCGCCGGTGACGTCACCCGCAAAGCCGATGTAGCTGCGCAGCGAGATGTCGAAGCTCGACTTCCAGAAGAACACGCCGCCCACCCAGCTGAAGGCGTCGTCGCCGCCGTTGCTGATGCGCAGTTCCACGCTGTCCTGCTCCCAGTTGCCGGGGCGGTCGGTGTGGTAGAGCATGTCCGGCGTGCCGTCCCAGTCGGTGAATACCGTCTCGGAGGAACTCCAGTGTCCGTAGACCGCATCGAAGCGGTAGTCGTCGCTCAACTCCCAGCGCAACTCCAGGATGTGGGTATCGGTATTGAAGTTCGCGTCGAAATCGGTGGAGATCAGGTCCTCGGGAGAGCTCACGTGCGTTTGCAGGTCGTAAAACTCGGGTGGCCGGATCGCATTGCGCGCCACCTTGTAGCGGTCGCCCGTGATGGTCGAGTCCTCCGACGGCGCGCAGTAGCCGAAGGTGTTGCAGAACAGGTGGCGCGGCTGCCCGTTGTTCAGCAGCGGCGGCGTGTCCTGGTCGGTGTTCTCGTAGTTGTAGGTGTACTCGAGCTCGATGGCGTCGTTGGGCGAGAACAGCAGGTTGACGCCCGCTTGCTCGTAGTCTTCCTGCCCGTCGTCGTCGCCGGTGACCACGTTGTCGTAGTAGCCTTCCTGCTGCTCGCGCTTGGTCGCGCTCAGCTTGGCGGCCAGGGTATCGGTGATCGGGAAGTTGAGGACGCCCTCGAGGTTGTAGGTGTCGTAGTCGCCATAGCCGGCGCGGACCTTGCCGCCGAACTCCCCGGTCGGCTTGGTGCGCTCGACGTTGATCACGCCGCCGATGGTATTGCGGCCGAACTGCGTGCCCTGCGGGCCGCGCAGCACCTCGATGCGTCCGATATCGATGCTCCTGAGGATCGAGCCGGTATTCGCGCCGATGAACACCTGGTCGATCACCACGCCCACGGCAGGGTCGAAGCTCTTTTCGACGTCGGCGACGCCGATGCCGCGGATGTAGATGGCCGCGACGCCACCGGGTCCCTGGGAGGTATCGTCGATCACGAGGTTGGGCGCCATGCTGGCGAGGTCTTTCAGGTCGCGTGCGAACGTGCGATTGATCTCGGTCTGGCTGAGCGCCGTGACGGCGATGGCGACGTTCTGGATGTTCTCCTCGCGCTTGCGCGCCGTGACGATGATTTCCTCGAGTCCTGCCGCTGCGCTCTGGGCCAGGGCCGCGGGAGCCGCCAGCCCGGTGCCTGCAAGCATGACGGCCAGGCTGAGCCGGTTGAGTCGGGTGATGCGCTGATTCATGAAGTTCTCCTTGCCTACGTTGTGGTTATGTCCGGAAAAGTGAATCTGATCAGTTGTCGGTCTGGTTCCTTGTCTCCGTTGATTGAAGCGTTGCGCGGCGGGCCGGAGCCTGTCAAAGTTTTAATATAATTAAAATTCAGAATTGCATGGAGTGGCGGTTCCGTCAAGTGCCTCAATCGATTACCGCACGCCCGTTGTTCAGTACCACCATGTCGCGCTCCAGTACCCGCGCGCGGAACGACACGATCGCGCCGTCGTGCCACAGCTCGGTGCGCAGCGTTTCCCCCGGGTAGACCGGCGCGGAGAAACGCACGCCGAAGCTGCGCAGCGAACGCCCCGCGCCGCCGAAGGCCTGCAGCACCGCGCGCGCGGCCACGCCGTAGCTGGCCAGCCCGTGCAGGATGGGGGCGCTGAATCCGGCCCTGGCGGCCAGCGCGGGGTCGGCATGAACCGGGTTGTAGTCGCCGCTCAGGCGATAGAGCAGCGCGGCCTGGGTGGCGGTCCGGATATCCACCGTGGCATCCGGGGAACGCTCGGGTATCGCGTGCGGGGTCGGGCCCGGGTTGCCGGTGCCGCCCGCGCCGCCATTGCCGCGCGCCATCGCGATGGACTTCTGCGTGCACAGCAGTTCACCGCTGGCCCGGTCCAGCAGCAGCCGCTCCATCACGATCAGGACGCCCTTGCCGGCGCCCTTGTCGATCACGTCCAGCACGCGGTTGCGCGCCACCGTGCTGCCTTCGAGCGGCAGCGGCCGATGGATCTCCAGGTGCTGCTCGGCGTGCAGCACCTTCACCATGTCGATGCCCGTGGCGGGATCGGACATCCAGGGGCCCGGGTGACCCAGCACCACCGGCATCGTGGGGAACACCTCGAGCCCCTTTTCGTAGACGTAGCGCAACTCGCCGGCATCGGTCGGATTGAAGCCAAAGCCGAGCCCGAGCGCATAGAGCATCACGTCGCGGCGGGTGTAGGTGTCGATGACCTCCGCGAAGGGCCAGTCGAGTATCCTCTGGTGGTCGAATGCCATCGGCGGCGTCTCCTCGAAGCGCTCAGACGGGATCCCAGGTGAACACGTCGGCCGTGCGGTCGAGCGCGTACATCGAGGGCTTGAACGCCGGGAAGACGCGCTGGCTGACCGTCTCCGGCGTCCAGCCGTCGGCGGTGTGCGCGGTGCGGATCGGGCGCGACTGGCTCATCAGGAAGATCTCGTTGTTGCGCACCGCGAAGATCTGGCCGGTCACCTCGCGCGCGGCGTCGCAGAACAGGGCAGCCGCCAGCGGCGCGATCTTCTCCGGTGTCATCTGCTTGATCTTCTCGAGGCGCGCCTGCTGCTCCGGCGTTTCGTCGGGCACGGTGCCGAACAGGCGGCTCCAGGCGAACGGCGAGATGCAGTTCGAGCGCACGTTGAAGCGTGCCATGTCGAGCGCGATGCTCTTCGACAGGCCCACGATGCCCATCTTGGCGGCCATGTAGTTGGCCTGGCCCATGTTGCCGATCAGGCCGGAGGTGGACGTCATGTGCACCAGGCAGCCGCTCTGCTGCTCGCGGAAATGCGCGGCACACGCGCGGCTCATGTTGAACGCGCCCTTGAGGTGGACCTTGATCACGAGGTCGAAGTCTTCCTCCGTGGCCTTGTGGAATATCGCATCGCGCAGGATGCCGGCGTTGTTCACCACGCCGTCGATACGGCCGAAGGTGTCCACGGCGCACTGGATGATGCGGTGTGCGCTGTCCCATTCCGCGACGCTCTCGAAGCTGGCGACGGCGTCGCCGCCCCCGGCCTTGATCTCGGCGACCACCCCGGATGCCGGGCTGGTGTCGTTGCCGCGGCCGTCGCCGCTGCTGCCGAGGTCGTTGACCACGACCCGTGCGCCGCTGTCCGCGAGCTGCAGCGCGATGGCGCGGCCGATGCCGCGACCGGCTCCCGTGACGACGATCACCTTGCCGTCCAGCAATTTCGTTGCGCTCATGCGGTTTCTCCGGGACAGTTGATATGACGAATCGTGCCGGCGCCATTTCCTGCTATTGACGCGCACCCGCCTTCGGGTTGAATATTATTCAAGAGGTTTGCATAATGCAACCACGCGCGGCGCCGCGCCGGATGGGTATCGTCCGGCGCGCAGCGCGGCCGTGCTGACCCGCTTCGAACAATAAAGGAGGTCGCGACATGCGATTGCAGGGCAAGGTGGCAGTGATCACGGGTGGTGCCAGCGGCATCGGGGCCGCGACCGTGCGGCGCTTCGTGGCCGAAGGGTGCCGGGTCGTGATTGGCGACATACAGCGCGGCCCGGGCGAGGCCTTCGCCGCGCAGTTCGGCGACGCCGCCGCATTCGCCGTCTGCGACGTCACGCAGGAGGCACAGGTCGCGGCCCTGGTCGACCTCGCGGTGAGCCGCTTCGGCGCGCTCGACATCCTGTTCAACAGCGCCGGCATCGTCGGCGCCGTCGGCCCCGTCGACACCACCCCCGCCGAGGAGTGGAAGGCCAGCATCGACGTGCTGCTGAACGGGGTGTTCTACGGCATGAAGCACGCGGCGCGCGTGATGAAGCCGCGCGGCAGCGGCAGCATCATCAGCATGGCGAGCACCGCCGGCGTGATGGGCGGGCTCGGGCCGCACGCCTACGCCGCCGCCAAGCATGCCGTGGTCGGCATGACCAAGAACGTCGGCGCCGAACTGTGCCGCTTCGGCATCCGCGTCAATGCGATAGCCGCGGCGAGCATGGCGACGCCGATGGTGGCGAACGTGCTCACGGGCGATCCGGGCGCGATCGAGGAAGCCAAGCGCATCCTCGCGGCGGCGTCGCCGCTGCGCGATCGCCCCGGACTTGCCGAGGACGTCGCCAACGCCGCGCTGTGGCTCGCGAGCGACGAATCGGGATACACCACCGGGCACACCCTGACCACCGACGCCGGGATCACGATCGGCGCGACGACGACCGGGCCGGCCTTCGGCGAGTATGCGCCGATGATCCGCGAGGCCGGTCGCAAGGGTCTCTAGGGCGCGGCGGCGGGGCGCTGCCACATCCCTGCGGCGGCCAGGACGATATAGAAAAAGGATAATCAGATGAAGGTGCTTTCCCTGCGTGCGTTCGTGGCGGTGCTGGCGCTGCCCGTGTTGCTGGCCGGCTGCGGACGGGACGAGCCGCCCGCGACGGAGCCGGCGGCCACGGCGGTCCCCGATGCGCCGGCACCCTCCGCGCCGGCGCTGGCCGGGCAGGGCCTCTACGCGCTGCACTGCATGCAGTGCCACGAGGGCCAGGTGACGCGTGCCCCGCACCGCACCATCATCGGCCTGATGGCGCCGCACCGCGTGGTCGCGGCGCTGGAGTCCGGCGCGATGCAGGAGCAGGGCGCGAAGCTCTCGCCGCAGGAGCGGCGCGCGGTCGCCGAGTACGTCACGGGCCGCCCGTTCGCGGAGCCGGTGGCGCTGGCCGCGGAGCTGCGCTGCGCCGCCGGCAGCAGCAACTTCGACTTCGCGGCGCCGCCCGATGTGCTCGGCTGGGGTGTCGATCACGGCAACAGCCATTTCTATCGCCAGCAGGTGGCCGGTTTCTCGCGCGCCGAGGTGCCGAAGCTCACGCTGAAGTGGAGTTTCGCGTTTCCGGATGCGATCCGCGCGCGTTCGCAGCCGGTGACCGGCGGCGGCGCGCTGTTCGTGGGCAGCCATGACGGCACCGTGTACGCGCTCGATGCGCGCAGCGGCTGCGTGCGCTGGACCTTCAAGGCCGCGGCGGAAGTGCGCACCGGCATCCTGCTCGACGGCTGGACGGCCGGCGATACCGGCGCGCGTCCGGGCCTCTATTTCGGTGACCTGACGGGCAACGTCTACGCGCTGGACGCGCAGAGCGGCGAGTTGCGCTGGCGTGATCGCCCGGACGATCACCACAGCCTCACGATCACCGCCTCGCCGGTGCGCTTCGAGGACCGGCTCTACGTGGCCCTGTCCTCGCTGGAGGTGACCGCGGCCGCCGATCCGGGCTATGCCTGTTGCACCTTCCGCGGTGGCGTCGTTGCCTACGACGCCGCCACGGGCAAGCGGCTGTGGACCGCCCACACCATCGCGGAGACGCCGGCACAGGTCGACGTGAACGCGCACGGCACCCCGCGCATCGCGCCCTCCGGGGCGCCGGTGTGGGGCACGCCGGTGATCGATCCCGGTCGCCGCCGGCTCTATGTCGGCACCGGCGAGAACTATTCCTCGCCGGCTAACGACCGCAGCGATGCGATCATCGCGTTCGATATCGACAACGGCTCCACGGCATGGGCGTGGCAGGCAACGGCGGGCGACGCCTGGAACATGGGCTGCGAGGCGGTCGATCGCACCAACTGTCCGCCCGAGGACGGCCCCGACTTCGATTTCGGCGCGGCGCCGATGCTGGTGCGCACCTCCGCCGGCAAGGACATCCTCGTGGCCGGGCAGAAATCCGGCGAGGTGCACGCGCTCGATCCCGACACGGGCGCGGTGCTGTGGCAGCGCAAGCTGGGACGCGGGGGCATCCAGGGCGGCGTGCACTTCGGCATGAGCGCCGAGGGCGACACGATCTTCGTGCCGATCTCGGACTATTTCGGCGGGCCGCGCTGGCCCGGGGAGGCGAAGCCCGGCCTGTACGCGCTCGACGTCGGCAGCGGCGAACTGCGCTGGAGCCAGCCCTCGCCCGATGTGTGCGCGGGGCGCGAGTTCTGCAGCCCGGGCATATCGGGCGCGATCGCCTCGATCCCCGGCGCGGTGTTCGCCGGCGCGATGGACGGGTGGCTGCGGGCGCACGACAGCGCGAGCGGCGAGGTGATCTGGTCCTTCGACACGGCGCGCGAGTTCCAGGCGCTCGGCGGGGTGCCGGCAAGAGGTGGCTCGCTCGGCGGCGGTGCCGCCCCGGTGTTCAAGGACGGCATGATGTTCGTGATGTCCGGCTACGGCATCTACGGCCACATGCCGGGCAACGTGCTGCTGGCCTTTGCGCTCGAATGACAACCACGGAGATTGCGGGATGGATGCCGGACTGAAGCTCGAGGTACACGAACTGCTGTCGCGCGCGGCCTATGCGCTCGACGAACAGGATCTGCAGATGCTCGGGGCGTGCTTCGCGCCGGAGGCGGAGTTCCGCATGCAGATCGCGGGCAATCCGCCGATACCGCCGTTCGTCGGCCACGCCGCGATCATGGAACTGATGCGCAACTCGATGGCCACGCAGACCGACAAGCGCCGGCACGTGGTGTCCAACATCTTCTTCGCGGCCGAGGGCGATACCGAGGCCCGCGTGGTCTCGAACCTCACGCTGTTCGGCACGGAGAACGGCGTGATACGCCTGATCAGCACGGCGCTCTACCGCGATCGCGTGGTGCGCCGGGACGGACGCTGGCTGCTCGCCGAGCGCAGCATAGAACTCGATCTGCCGTATTGATGCCGGCATCGACATGAACATAGGGCAGATTCCCGCCAAGCACGCCGCCCTCGGGCCGCGGCGCACCGCGATCATCGACGTGCCGAACGGGCGGCGCATCAGCTTCGGCGAGCTCGATGCGCGCGTGCGCCGGCTCGCGAACGGCCTGACGTCGCTCGGCGGCGTGGGGAAGGGGGCGCGGATCGCGATTCTCGCGAAGAACTGCATCGAGTATCTCGAGCTGTTCTACGCCTGCGGCCGTGCCGGCCTGATCGCGCAGCCGCTGAACTGGCGGCTCGCGGTGCCCGAGATGGCCCGCATCGTGCTCGAGGGCGAACCCGCGGCAGTGCTGACGTCGGCGGATTTCCGCGCCGAGCGCGATGCGCTGCAGTCCCTGGTGGACGTGCCGCACTGGCTCGAGTTCGGTGCCGCCGCGGACGGTTCCTACGAGGATCTGCTGGCAGGCGCCAGCGATGCGGAGCCCGCGGGCTCGGACCGCATCGGCGACGACGATCCGCTGCTGATCCTCTACACCGGCGGCACCACCGGTGAATCGAAGGGAGCGCTGCATTCGCACCGCAGCATCTACATGGGCATGCTGAACCAGACGGTTGCCGAGCGCATCGTGCCCTCCGACGTCTACATGCTGACCGGGCAGATGTTCCACATCCCGGTCGGGCTGGCGATGAACTACATGGCACACGGCTGCCCGCTGGTGCTGGTGAATTTCGAGGCGCGCCAGGCGCTGGAACTGATCCAGGAGGAGAAGGTCTCGGCCTTCCTCGGCGTCACCACGATGCTGAACTGGATGATGGCGGTGGAGAATTTCGCCTCCTACGACCTCTCCAGCCTGCGCAACATCCAGTACGGCGGCGGGCCGATGCCGGTGACGGTGATCAAGATCCGCCCTGGACATGTTCCCCTGCACGCTGATCCAGGGCTACGGGCAGACCGAGGGGATGACCATGACCTTCCTGTCGCAGGAGGACCATGCCGGCGCCATCCGCGGCGATCGCCCCGAGCGGCTGCGCTCCTGCGGCCGCGAGGGCTTCGTGACCAGCGTGCGGGTGGTCGGGCCCGATGGCCGGCCGGTGGCCCGCGATGCGCAGGCGACCGGCGAGATCGTGGTGCGCTCGGAAGCCAACATGCTGGGCTACTGGCGCCGGCCCGACCTGACGGCGCAGACGATCCGCGAGGGCTGGATGTGGACCGGGGACATCGCGACCTGGGACGAGTCGGGCTACGTCTACATCGTCGATCGCGCCAAGGACATGATCATCTCCGGCGGCGAGAACATCTATTCGACCCAGGTGGAGAACGCGATCCATCGCCATCCCGCGGTGCTCGAGTGCGCGGTGATCGGCATCCCGGACCCGGAGTGGGGCGAGGTCGTGAAGGCGGTCGTGGTGCTCAAGCCCGGCATGCACGCCACCGAACGGGAGATCATCGACGAGGCGCGCAAGCATCTCGCCTCGTACCAGAAGCCGAAGTCGGTGTCCTTCGTCGACAGCCTGCCCAAGGCGCCGACCGGCAAGATCCTCAAGCGCGAACTGCGCAAGCTGTACACCGGGGAGTGAACGATGGGCAGCCTGCTGACTGCCGAACTGCTGGCCAACATCGGGCGCAAGGCGCCGCCGCGGCTCGAGCTGGTGACGCGCAAGGACATCCGCAAGTACGCGATCGCCACCGGGCAGCGGCTGCGCAAGTATCTCGACGGGGACGAGGCGCCCCCGATGTTCCACCTCGCGCTGTTCTGGCCGGTGCTGGAATCCCACAAGCTGAGCGCCGATGGTGTCGCCATCGACGATCTGCTGCCCGAATTTCCGCTCAAGCGTGCCATGGCCGGAGGCCTGAAGATCGCCTATCACAGGACGATCCGGCCCGGCGACGTGCTGCTGGCCAACCGCACGCTGACCAACATCTGGCAGAAGGACGGGTCGTCCGGGCCGCTGATCTTCTACGAGATCGTGATGACCGTGGAGAACGAGCGCGGCGAGCCCGTGGTGACGGAAACGACGACGAGGATCCTGCGATGAGCGCCATGGCCATTGCGGATATGCGCACGGTGGAAGAGGGGCAGGAGCTTCCGGCACGGGAGTTCAATCCCGACACGATCCAGCTGTTCCTCTACAACGCAATGCTGTGGAACGCGCACAAGATCCATTTCGACTATCCCTATGCGCGCGAGGTCGAGGGCTATCCCGGCCTGGTGATGGCCGGGCCGCTGCTCGGCGACTGGCTGCACCAGTGCGTGGTGGAGTGGCTGGGCGACAACGGACGCCTGCTCGGGATGGAGTATTCCAACCGCCGCGCCGCGTACATCGGCGACACGCTGCGCTCGGTCGGCAAGATCGTCGCGGTCGACCGCGAACGGCGCCAGCTCACGATCGAGGTGGCAATACTCAACCAGAACGACGAGGTGCTCGCGCCCGGCACCGCCGTGGCAGAGCTCGCGGCACCGTGACGCGCACTGCGCATCGCGATTGCACGAACCCAACGCGCAGGAGAATCACATGGCATTCGATTACCGCACCGGCATCGTGGTGAATCCCGCCGCACCGGCCTCGTCGCTGGAAGCCAGGCAGCCGTACATCGACAACGGCACGGGCAGCTACGACAAGGAGCGCTACTTCACGCGCGAATTCATGCAGCGCGAATGGGAACGTCTCTGGCCGCAGGTGTGGCTGATCGCCGGCGTGAGCTCGGACGTGCCGCAGACGGTGACTACGTCCTGTTCGACATCGGGCACGAATCGATCATCGTCGTGCGCACCGACGCCGGACTGCGCGCCTACTACAATGTCTGCAGCCACCGCGGCAGCCGCCTGGTGCGCGCCGAGCGCGGCAGCCGCATGCGCTTCATCTGCCCGTTCCACTCCTGGAAGTACGACCTGCAGGGCAAGCTCACGTCGATCACCGACCGCGAGACGTTCCGCGAGGAAGTCGTCTGCCACAATCCCGGGCTGGTGCCGCTCGCCTGCCAGGAACACGCCGGGATCGTGTTCGTGTCGATGCGCGACGATCCGCCGCCGCTCGCGCAGTACATCGGCCTGCCCGAGGGCTACCTCGAGGCCTATCGCATCGATCGCATGAAGGTGGTGCGGCACGTGCGCACCGAATGGGCGGCGAACTGGAAAGTGGGCATCGAGGCCTTCTACGAGACCTATCACCTGCACGCGGTGCATCCCGAGACGCGCACGGTGATGGCGGACCTCAAGGTGCA
Source organism: uncultured Gammaproteobacteria bacterium (assembly GCA_963819895.1). GTDB lineage: Bacteria > Pseudomonadota > Gammaproteobacteria > Pseudomonadales > UBA5518 > UBA5518. The sequence goes on along the minus strand of CAWFXU010000024.1, from coordinate 311,432 downwards.
GTGCGACCTGTATCCGAACGGCGCCAGCCGCATGATCGTGCCGATCGGCCAGATGACGCCGCGCATCACCGACCAGGACAGCATGAACGACGGGCTTGCGCGCGATGCTGGCCGACGTCGGTATCGATCCCGATTCGTTCACCGGCAGCGCGCGCGAGGTGCGCGCCGCGGTGCAGCAGGCGAAACGACGCCGCGCCGCCGAGCGCGGCATGGACTATTCGCGCTTCGTCGACGGCCAGCTCACCGACAGCTGGGCCACCGGCATATTCCCGAACGTGCAGATCGGCTGCCACCCGGAAGGCGTGTTCCTGATGCGCTTCCTGCCGCACCCGAGCGATCCCGAGCGCTTCTACTACGACACGATGACGCTGATCGCGCCGTCCGATCACCCGGATTACAAGGTGCCCGACTGGATGGGCCTGCCCGAGGGCACCGACGTCAGCGGCAAGACGCGGCCCGCCTGCGAGCATTTCGCGCTCGGGGAGGACGGCAACCTGGGGCAGGTGCTGAGCCAGGACTCGGAACTGCTGCCGGTGGTGCAGAAGGGCATGCGCTCGCGCGGCTTCAGGCACCAGCTCTGGGGCGAACAGGAGCAGCGGCTGCGGCATTTCCACGCCGAGCTGGAGCGCTATCTGGCGGGCCAGAAATAGTCGTGCGCGGGTGCGCCAGCACCACGTGCCGGCTTCGTCCTCTCAAGTCGGGGGGTGTTCACATGCGAGTCATCACGCATCTTCCGGCTCCATGCCATGCCGCCCCCGTGCTCGCGCTCGCGCTCGCGCTGGGCTGGGGAACCACAGGCGCGGCCGAACAGCGCGCCAGCTACTCGCCCAACGTCGGCGACGACTTTCCGACCCGGCTGCTGTGGGGCGACACCCATCTGCACACCAACATGTCGCCCGACGCCGCGAGCCTGGGCAATCGCCGCGTGACGCCGGAGATTGCCTACCGTTTCGCGCGCGGCGAGCTCGTGCACGGCGTCAACGGCATGCCGCTGCGGATCAGCCGGCCGCTGGATTTCCTGGTGGTCGCGGACCACTCGGAATACCTGGGACTGTTTCCGCGCCTCGCGGCGAAGGATCCGGCGCTGCTGGCGACGGACGTGGGCAAACGCTGGGCGGCGCTGCTGGGCGCCGGCGGCGAGGTGAGCCCGGAGTTCATCGAGGACTACGTCCACGTGCTGCAGGGCGAGCGCGATGCGATCGGCAGCGAGGACTACAAGCGTTCCGTCTGGCAGGAGGTCGTGGCCAATGCCGAGCGCTTCAACCAGCCGGGGCGGTTCACGGCGCTGATCGGCTACGAGTGGAGCTCGATGCCGGGCGGCGACAACCTGCACCGCGTCGTGGTCTTCGGCGACGGGGCGGAAAAGGCCGCCACGGTCGTGCCGTTCTCCTCGAACGACAGTGCCGATCCGGAGGCGCTGTGGCGCTACCTCGCCGACTATGAGGCGAAGACGGGCGGGCAGGCGCTGGCGATACCGCACAACAGCAACACCAGCGGCGGGCGCATGTTCGCCCCGGTCGATTTCGCCGGCAAGCCGATCGACCGCGACTACGCCGAGCGCCGCCAGCGCTGGGAGCCGCTGATCGAGGTCACGCAGTACAAGGGCGATTCGGAGACCCACCCGATCCTGTCGCCGCAGGACGAGTTCGCGGACTACGAGACCTGGGACCTTGCCAACCTGGGCTCCAGCGTCATGCAGACCGATGCGATGCAGCCGTACCAGTACGCGCGCCCGGCGCTGAAGTCCGGTCTGCAGCACGAGCTGCGCCTCGGCGCCAATCCCTTTCGCTTCGGCATGATCGGCAGCACCGATTCGCACACCGGTTTCGCCACCGCGGAGGAGGACAATTTCTGGGGCAAGATGAGCCGTTCCGAGCCCTCGCCCACGCGCTGGTCACAGCCGCTGCTGCGCCACGAGGGCCGGCCGGAATTCGAGATTCCCGAATGGAAGATGGCCGCCTCGGGCTATGCCGCGGTGTGGGCGCGCGAGAACACGCGTGCCGCGATCGTCGCGGCGATGAAGCGGCGCGAGGTCTATGCGACCACGGGCACGCGCATCGGCCTGCGCCTGTTCGCCGGCACCGAATTCACGCCCGAGGACGCCTTCAGGCCGAACCTCGCGCGCACGGGCTATGCGCGCGGCGTGCCGATGGGTGGCGTGCTCAGGCGCACGGAGTCGGGCGCGCCAGGCTTCCTGATCCACGCGGCCAGGGATCCCCAGGGCGCGAACCTGGATCGCGTGCAGCTCGTCAAGGGCTGGCTGGCGGCGGACGGCAGCCTGCACGAGCGCATCTGGGACGTGGCGGTGTCCGACGGGCGCCGCATCCTGCCGAACGGGCGCGTGGAGCGGCCGGTCGGCTCCACGGTCGACGTGGATGCCGCGAGCTACAGCAACACCATCGGTGCGCCCGAACTGCTGGCGTACTGGAAGGATCCCGATTTCTCTGCCGATCTGCCGGCGTTCTACTACGTGCGGGTGCTCGAGATCCCGACGCCGCGCTGGACGGCCTACGACCGCGCGTACTTCGGCATGGACATGGATCCGGCCGTCCCGCTCGTGCACCAGGAGCGGGCTTACTCGTCGCCGGTCTGGTACACGCCGTGAGGCGACGGGCGTCGCGGGAGTCAGCGTGAGAGCATTAAGTTATTAAGCTTAATTCAAAAAAGCATTCAAATGCGCGCGACCGAGGGTCTATGATCACTGACGCGCGAAGATAACAATGCGCCGGGAGGCAACCATGAACACTGCACCAAACCAGTTCCTGAAGCAGCGGCCGCTCGCGCTGGCGATCGTCGCCGGCATGATCGTCCTCGATTCGAGCGCGTACGCGCAGGACAAGCCCGATCTGACGATCGAGGAAATCACCGTCAGCGCCACGCGGCGCGGCGATACCGACATCATGACCACGCCGGTCGCGGTCACGGCGATCAGCGGCGAGCAGAACGAGACCTTCGCGCCGCGCGACCTCAACGAGATCGCGTTCTCGGTGCCCAGCCTCTCGATGGGCACCGTGTCCGCGTTCAGGTCGGCATCGTTCGCGATGCGCGGCGTGGCCGAGACCACGATCATCCTCTACAAGGAACCTCCGGTCGGCGTGGTCATCGACGATTTCGTCGTGCCGCACGTGCAGACCCAGAATCTCGAGATGTTCGACATCGAGCAGATCGAGGTGCTGCGCGGGCCGCAGGGAACGCTGTTCGGCAAGAACACCACGGCCGGCGTGATCAGCGTGAAGACCAAGCGCCCGCTGATGGACGAGCGCTCGATCGACCTGCGCATGGAAGTCGGTGACTTCGGCACCACCAAGGCGCAGGCGGCGCTGAACATTCCGGTGGTCGAGGACAAGCTCGCCTTCCGCTTTTCCGGCATGAAACTCGACTCCGACGGCTTTTACGAGAACGGCGCCAGCTATGGTCCGCTGGCGGGTGAACCCGTGTTGCCGCCCAGCGCGGCCGGCACCTCGGTCGCGGGCGACGGCGACGACGCGGGTGGCGACGACCTCTTCTCCTCGCGCAGCAAGGTATTGTGGACGCCCACGGAGGACTTCAGCGCGCTGTTCCAGTTCGAGTACAGCCGCGACGACGGCGATACGCCGCCGATCGTGAACGAATCGGCGCCGGGGTCGGCGTTTGCGGGCTGGGGTTACACGGCGCACAAGGGTGATCCGCTCAAGCACGCGGGCATCACCTACCGCGACGATCTGCTGATGAACATGAGCAAGGGGCATCGCGTCGACATCGACGGTTACTACCTGAACCTCGACTGGGACATCGGCGACTACACGCTGCATTCCGTGACCGGCTACCGCGAGCAGGAGTCGCGCCTGCCCAACACCTACACCGGCGTGCCCGGACCGATATCGCTGTTCGACGCCACCCGCGACGACGACCGCGAGACCTTCCAGCAGGAAGTCCGGGTGGTATCGAACTACGACGGGCCGTTCAACTTCGTGGCCGGCGGCTTCTACCAGACCAACGACACCACCTTCTGCGTGCTGCAGATCGTCGGCTTCCTCGATTTCTTCGGCCTCGGCACGCCGGACGGCTTCTTCAACAACAACCCGCTGATCCTCTGCAACCAGCAGGACGCCACCGCGTATGCCGGCCTTCGTCGACGGCACCTATGATTTCAGCGATCGCTGGCACCTCTCCGCGGGCCTGCGTTTCAACAACGAGGAAAAGGAGTGGACCGGGCGGCCGCGGCGCAACATCGACGCGATCGACGACGGCGAGTTCAACGGCAGCATCGACATCTACGACATCAGCGAGCCGCTCGAGCTCGCGAAGTGGGGCAAGTATCCGGCCGGCGTGGTCGAGGACGACCATTCCTGGTCCGATCCGACCTACCGCGTGACCCTGGCGTATGACATCTCCGATTCCTGGTTCGGCTACGCCGGCTATGCGCGGGGCTTTCGCAGCGGTGGCTACAACGACCAGGTCGGCACCACGCTCGATCCGCTCACGCCGATCGCCACCGCGCCGGTGGACCCGGAAACGGCAGACTCCTTCGAAATCGGCGTCAAGGGCGACATGCTGGACGGGCGTGCCAACATGGCGCTGACCGGCTACTGGGTGGTCTACGAGGACGCGCAGCGCACCTTCAACGTCAGCTTCCCCGGTGGCCAGCAGGAGACGCTGTTCTTCAACGCGGCGGAAATGGAAGTCATGGGACTCGAATTCGAGAGCACCTTGCGCGCGACCGAGAACCTGACCTTCCGTGTCAACGCCGCCTGGATGGACGCCGAGTTCAACGAGTTCGAGGCCGACACCAACTACGACGGCATCGCCGACGTGGACCTGAGCGACCAGGAGCCGACGCGGGCACCGGAGTGGATGGGCGGCGCCGAAGCCGAATACGTCTACCCGCTCGGCGACGCGGGCGACCTCGCCGCCAACCTGCGCGTGTCCTACGAGGACGAGTCGATCTACAGCTACTCGGACATCGGTTCCCAGTACGACACGACGCTGGATCCGAAGACGCTGTGGGACGCGGCGATCGGCTGGACCAGCACCGATGACAAGTACTTCGTGCGCGCGGTGGGCAAGAACCTCACGGACCAGCGTTACCGCACCGGCGTGCTGGCCGTCGCGACGATATGGACCATGTCGGCCTACGGCATGCCGCGCTACTACGGACTGGAGTTCGGCGCCAAGTTCGACTTCTGAACCGGTTGCGTACCCGGTCACCGCAACGGGCCCCGCGAGGGGCCCGTTTTTTTTGGGACCGCGAAGCGCCAGGCTGCGGTGGCACGCACCTTGCTGGAGCCGTTCTGTTCAGTAACGCGACGGAAAATTGGCGCGCATACGCATGGCAGCTTCAGCGGCATCCACCCCCGTGGGCGAGGGTATCGGCCTGGCGCCCCTGGCCGAGGTTGCCGCGGCGCTTGCGTTCGTGGTGGTGGTGATATTCGCCATCGCCTGGGTGCTGCGCCGGCTGCAGGCCGGGGGCGTGGCCGGGGGCGGGCAGATGAAAGTGGTGGCCGGGCTTGCGCTCGGGCCGCGCGAGCGGGTGCTGGTGGTCGATGTCGGCGGCACGCAGCTGCTGCTCGGGGTCACGCCGACGCAGATCACGCGCCTGCACGAATTCCCCGACCCGGTGATCAAGGTCCAGCCCGGCGGCGGCGACTTCGCGCTGCGCTTGCGCCAGGCGCTCGGCCGGGGCGAGTCGTCGTGAGGCGCCGGGCGGGTTGCGTGTGGCGGCCCGGGGCCGCAGCCTGGCTGCTGGCCGCGCTGTTGCTGCTGCCGGGACTCGCGCTGGCGCAGCCCGGCGCTGCCTCGATTCTCGATGCCGGCGGCGCGCTCGGCGTGCCGGCGATGACGGTCACCACGAATCCCGACGGCAGCCAGGACTACACGGTCACGATCCAGATCCTGGCGCTGATGACGGCGCTGACGCTGCTGCCGGCGCTGCTGATGATGGTGACGGCGTTCACGCGCATCATCGTGGTGTTCGCGATCCTGCGCCAGGCGCTCGGGCTGCAGCAGACGCCCTCGAACCAGATCCTGCTGGGACTGGCGCTGTTCCTCACGCTGTTCGTGATGCAGCCCGTGCTCGATGTCGCCGACGAGCAGGCGCTGCAGCCCTACCTGCGCGAGGAGATCGGTGCGCGCGAGGCGCTGGAGCGCGTGCGCGAACCCTTCGCGACGTTCATGCTGGCGCAGACCCGCGAGAGCGACCTCGACATGTTCCTGCGCATCTCGGGCACCGGCCCGGTGGCCGGTCCCGAGGCGGTGCCGTTCATGGTGCTGGCGCCGGCCTTCGTGACCAGCGAACTGAAGACCGCGTTCCAGATCGGCTTCCTGCTGTTCGTCCCGTTCCTGGTGATCGACCTCGTGGTCGCCAGCGTGCTGATGGCGATGGGCATGATGATGCTCTCGCCGATGATCATCTCGCTGCCGTTCAAGATCATGCTGTTCGTGCTGGTCGATGGCTGGGCGCTGATCATCGGCTCGCTGGCCTCGAGCTTCGCGCTCTAGGGTGGCGGCGCGATGACTCCCGACATGATGGTGCAGCTGCTCGGCGAGGGCTTCCTGCTGATCGTGCTGATGGTGAGCGTGCTGATAGTGCCGAGCCTCGTGGTGGGCCTGGTGGTCAGCGTGTTCCAGGCCGCCACGCAGATCAACGAGCAGACGCTGAGCTTCCTGCCGCGCCTGCTGACCACGCTGATCACGGTGATGGTGGCCGGGCCCTGGCTGCTCGCGCGGCTGATCGAGTTCACGCGGCGCATCACCGACACCTTCGCGCTGGTGCTCAGCTGAGCCCATGATCGAGCTCAGCCTTCCCGCGCTGTCACAGTGGCTGGGCGCGTGGCTGTTCCCGCTGTTCCGCCTGAGCGGCTTCTTCCTGGTCGCGCCGGTGTTCGGCATGCAGCTGGTGCCGGCGCGCATCCGCCTGGGGCTCGCGTTGCTGGTGACCGCGCTGCTGGTGCCGCTGCTTCCCGCGGTGCCGGCGGTCGACCCGCTGTCGCCGGCGGCGATGCTGCTGATCGCGCAGGAGCTGCTGATCGGCCTCGGGCTGGGCTTCGCGATGCAGCTGTTCTTCCAGGCCTTCGTGATGGGCGCGCAGCTGATGGCGATGCAGATGTCGCTGGGTTTCGCCTCGATGGTGGATCCGGCCAACGGCATCAGCGTCACGGTGCTGGCGCAATATTTCACGGTGCTGCTGACGCTGGTGTTTCTCGCCAGCAACGGCCACCTCGCGATGCTCGAGGTGCTGCTGGAGAGCTTCCGCTACCTGCCGGCAGGGTCCGGGGCATTCGGCCCCGAGCAGAGCTGGACCCTGGCATCCGCCGCCTCGTGGCTGTTCCTGAGCGGCTTGCTGCTCGCGCTGCCGGCGGTGACGGCGCTGCTGCTCGTGAACCTCGCCTTCGGCGTGATGACACGCGCCGCACCACAGCTGAACGTCTTCTCGCTCGGCTTCCCGGTCTCGATGGTGTTCGGGCTGTTCATCGTCTGGGCCAGCATGCGCGAGTTCATGCCGCGCTTCGACACGCTGTCGGCGCAGGCCTTCGCGCTGATGCGCCAGCTCGCCGGCGTACCCTGAAGGGCCGCTGTCGCGCTCAGTAGCTGGTCAGGCGGTTCAGGCCGTTCAGTGCGGCGATCCGGTAGGCCTCGGCCATCGTCGGGTAGTTGAACGTGGTCTCGATGAAGTAGCGCACGGTGTTTGCCGGTGCCCGCTGCTTCATGATCGCCTGGCCGATGTGGATGATCTCGGTGGCTTCGGCGCCGAAGCAGTGCACACCCAGTATCTCGAGCGTGTCGATGTGGAAAAGCAGCTTCAGCATGCCCACGTCCTCGCCGCTGATCTGCGCGCGCGCCGTCTCCTTGAAGAAGGCACGGCCGATCTCGTAGGGGATGCGCGCCGCCGTGAGCTCGCGCTCGCTGGCGCCCACCGAGCTGATCTCGGGCAGCGTGTAGATGCCGGTGGGTGTGTCGTCGACGTGGCGCGTGTGCTCCTTGCCGCGCGCGGCTGCGGCGGCCGAGCGGCCCTGGTCGTAGGCCGCGCTCGCGAGGCTGGGGGCGCCGATGACGTCGCCGACCGCGAACACGCCGGCCACTGCGGTCTCGTAGCGCGTGTCCACGCTCAGCAGGCCGCGCGAATCGGGCTGCAGGCCGATATTGTGCAGTTCCAGGCGGTCGGTATTGCCGGTGCGCCCGTTGCACCACAGCAGCGCCTCGCCCTGCAGGCGCTTCCCGGAGCGCAGGTGCAGCGTCACGCCCTGCGCCGAGGGCTCGAGCCGCTCGTATTCCTCGCCGTGGCGGATCACCGCGCCCTGTGTGCGCAGGTGATACGAGAGCGCGTCGGAGATCTCGTCGTCGAGATAGGAGAGCAGCTGGTCGCGCGTGTTCACCAGGTCGACCTTGACGCCCAGCGCGGAGAAGATCGAGGCGTATTCGCAGCCGATGACGCCCGCGCCGTAGATCAGCAGGCGACGCGGCGTGTGCGGCATGGCGAGAATGGTGTCGCTGTCGAACACCGCCGGGTGCGCGAAGTCGATGTCCGCGGGGCGGTAGGGACGCGAGCCGGTGGCGATCACGACTTTCGGTGCCCGCAGGATCTCGATGGCGCCGTCGGGCAGCGTCACGCGCACCGTGTTGGCATCGATGAACGAGGCGACCCCGAAATACATCGCGATGCGGTTCTTCGCGTAGTACTGCGAGCGCATCGCGACCTGGCGGCGGATCACGGTGCCGGCGTTCTGCAGCAGGGTCTGGAACGAGATGCGGCTGGGCTCGCCGATGGCGCGGAATATGGCGTTGGTGTTGTAGCGCGTCAGGTCCTTCACCGCGTGTCGCAGCGCCTTCGACGGGATGGTGCCGCTGTGGGTGCAGCTGCCGCCGACCATGCGACGATCCTCGATCACCGCGGCGCGCAGGCCGTGCTTGGCTGCGTTCAGGGCCGCGGATTCCCCCGCCGGTCCGCTGCCGATCACCAGCAAATCGAACTTGAATTCATCCATCGCGGGCCGCCGGGAAAAAAGGGTCTATATAGACGAGCGGCCCGGCGGCTGTCCAACGACGCGCGCGTGATTACTGCGCGGGCGGCGGGGGTGCGGCCCCGGCGGGCGGGCGCGGACCCTTGCCGCCTGGGCCGCCGTGCTCGCGGCGCCGCTCGCTGCATCATCTGCTTCTGCTCGGCGTGCTTGCGGAACTGCTCCTCGCTAAGCACTTTCTTCAGTTCCGCATCGCGTTGCGCGCCGATCTTGCTGCACGGCTTCCCGGTGCGCCGCGCGCATGGATTCGGCCTGCTTGCGATGCTCCTCGACCTGGGTGGCGAAACGCTCGTTGATCTGCTCCACCTCCCTCGCCTGTTCCGGCGACAGCCCAAGGTGCGCTTGTCATGCGCTCGGTCATCGCGGCGGGATCCATGTGCCGCGCGGCCATGCGCGGCGCCGGCGCCGGGGTCGCCGCGGGCTCTGTGGGTGGATCGGCGGCAGCGGCGCCGCCCGCCAGCGCGAGCAGCAGGGCGAGGGGCAGGGTCTTGATGCAGCGTATTCATGGTTCCTCCGTTGCTTGTCGATGCGTCGCGATCGGGGTGTCGCGGTGCAGTATCCGTGAGACGCCTGCTGCCGCGCGAATCCTTCGCCGGGAGCGACGCAATTGCACCGACGGTCTTCGTGCACGGATCTTGCAACGCGGGTGCACCGTCAATTTTCGGGCGCGCGGATGGCCGAGGAAGATACCGGTCAGGAGAAAACCGAGGAGGCCACCCCGCGCCGGCTCGAGCGTGCGCGCGAGGAAGGGCAGGTGCCGCGTTCGCGCGAGCTGGGCACGGCCGCGATCCTGCTGGCCGGTTCGGTCTCGCTGCTGGCCTTCGGCAACGTGCTGGGCTCGGGCCTGCTCGGGATAGGCCGCGATGCCTTCCGCTTCGAGCGCCGTGCGATCCAGGATCCCGACGCGATGCTGATGCAGCTCGGCTCCGCCAGCTCGGAGACGCTGCTGCTGCTGGCGCCGGTGTTCATCCTGCTGCTGCTTGCCGCAGTGCTCGGCCCGGCGGCGCTCGGTGGCTGGATTTTCAGCACGCGCTCGCTGGTGCCGAAGTTCGAGCGGCTGGATCCGGTGCGCGGGCTGCAGCGGATGTTCTCGGTGCGCTCCCTCGTCGAGTTGCTGAAGGCGATCGCCAAGGTGCTGCTGGTCGGGGCGATCACGCTGCTGCTGTTGTGGGCGCTGCGCGGCGAGCTCGCCGCGATGGCGATGCAGCCGCTGGAACCGGCGATCCACCATGCCGTGACGATGCTGGGCTGGTCGGCGCTCGCGCTCAGCGCCTCGACGCTGCTGATCGCGGCGGTCGACGTCCCGTTCCAGCTGTTCGACCACGCGCAGAAGCTGCGCATGACCATGCAGCAGGTGCGCGACGAGATGAAGGAGTCCGAGGGCCGCCCCGAGGTCAAGAGCCGGATCCGCCAGCTGCAGCGCCAGTTCGCGCGCAGCCGCATGATGGCGGCGGTGCCCAGGGCCGACGTGGTGATCACCAACCCCACGCACTACGCGGTGGCCCTGCGCTACGACGCCGGGCGCGCCGCCGCGCCGGTGCTGCTCGCCAAGGGCAGCGACCTGCTCGCCCTGAAGATCCGCGAGATCGCCGAGGCCAACGCGGTGCCCGTGGTGAGCTCGCCGCGCCTTGCGCGAGCGATCTGGTTCACCACCGAGCTCGAGGCCGAGATCCCGGCCGGCCTCTATCTCGCCGTGGCGCAGGTGCTGGCCTACGTGTTCCACCTGCGCAATCACCGCCGCAGTGGCGGCTCGGCGCCGGTGCTGCCGGACGAGTTGCCCATCCCCGAGGGCATGGACCGCCCGGGCGGTGCGGCGCGCGCCTGATCGTCCGCGTGTTCCCGGCTGGAGCGATTCTTGCTCAGCTTGCCTGGAATGGGGCATGACAGGGCAGGAGCGTCAAGAAATTGAACAGCGATACAGACCGGCGCTGTCGGCCGGACGGTGACTGAGATGGCGACCGGCAGCGGGCGCATCAGCCGCGCGGGCATGCTGCGGCAGCTGCGCGTGCTCGCGCAGGGCAGCTTCGGGATCCCGTTGCTGCTGCTCACCGTGCTCGCGATGATGACGCTGCCGATACCGCCGCTGCTGCTGGACGCCCTGTTCTCGTTCAACATCGCGCTGTCGCTGGTGGTGCTGCTGGTGGCGGTGTACGCGCTGCGGCCGCTCGATTTCGCGGTGTTCCCGACCATCCTGCTGGTGACCACGCTGCTGCGCCTGGCGCTCAACGTGGCCTCGACCCGCGTGGTGCTGCTCGAGGGCCACACCGGGCCGGATGCCGCGGGTCACGTGATCGAGGCCTTCGGCACGGTCGTGATCGGCGGCAACTACGTCGTCGGCCTGGTGGTGTTCCTGATCCTGATCATCATCAATTTCGTGGTCGTGACCAAGGGCGCCGGGCGCATCTCGGAAGTCAGCGCGCGCTTCACCCTGGACGCGATGCCGGGCAAGCAGATGGCGATCGACGCCGACCTGAACGCCGGGCTGATCAACCAGGACGACGCGCGCCGGCGCCGCGAGGAGGTCGCGCAGGAGGCCGATTTCTACGGCGCGATGGACGGCGCCAGCAAGTTCGTGCGCGGCGATGCGGTCGCCGGCGTGCTGATCCTCGCGATCAACCTGATCGGGGGGCTGGCGATCGGCACGCTGCAGCACGATCTCGACTTCGCCGATGCGATGCAGATCTATTCGCTGCTCACGATCGGCGACGGCCTGGTGGCGCAGATTCCCGCGCTGCTGCTCTCGACCACGGCCGCGATCATGGTCACGCGCGTGACCACGTCGAACGACATGGGCGACCAGATACTCGGGCAGATGTTCGATTCGCCGCGCGCGCTGGCCGTGGCGGCGGCGCTGCTGGCGATCATGGGGCTGGTGCCGGGGATGCCGCACGTGGCGTTCCTCGGGCTCGCCGCCATGGCCGGCGGCGGCGCCTGGCTGATCCGCCGGCGCCTGCGCGCGGCGGCAGGCGTGCAGCCCGCGGCGGCCGAGCTCGCGCGCGCGGCGCCGGCGCCGCCGGCCGAGCTCGGCTGGGACGACGTGGCGTCGGTCGACGTGATCGGGCTGGAGGTCGGCTACCGGCTGATCCCGATGGTCGACAAGGCGCAGGGCGGCGCGCTGCTCGGGCGCATCAAGGGCGTGCGCAAGAAGCTGTCGCAGGAGATGGGCTTCCTGGTGCCGCCGGTGCACATCCGCGACAACCTGGAGCTGCTGCCCAACGCCTACCGCATCCTGCTGATGGGCGTGGCGATGGGCGAGGCGGAAGTGTTTCCGGAACGCGAGCTCGCGATCAATCCGGGCCAGGTGTTCGGTCGCGTGGACGGCGTGGAATGCCGCGATCCGGCCTTCGGTCTCGAGGCGGCGTGGATCGAGCGCAACCAGCACGAGCGCGCGCAGACGCTCGGCTACACCGTGGTGGACGCCAGCACCGTGGTCGCGACGCACCTGAACCAGGTGTTGCTCGAGCACATCGACGAGCTGATCGGCCATGAAGAGGTCGAGCAGCTGCTGCAGAAGCTCGCGAAGATGTCCCCGAAACTCGCCGAGGAACTGGTGCCCGGGACGCTCACCATCAACCAGCTGCTCGGCGTGCTGAAGAACCTGCTGAGCGAGGGCGTGCCCATCCGTGACATCCGCAGCATCGCCGAGGCGATTGCCGCGCAGGCCGTGCGCAGCAAGGATCCCGCGGCCCTGAGCGCCGCGGCGCGCGTGGCGCTCGGTCGCACGATCTTCCAGCAGATCAGCGGCAACGCCACGAGCCTGCCGGTGATCACGCTGGAGCCGCAGATGGAACAGGTGTTGATGAAGTCGCTGCAGCGCGGCGGCGCGGCGGGGGCGGAGTCCGAGGACATCGTGCTCGAGCCCGGCCTGGCCGAGCGGCTGCAGCGCTCGATGAACGAGGCGGCACAGCGCCAGGAAGTGCAGGGCAAGGCGCCCGTGCTGCTGGTGCCGGCGCCGCTGCGCGCGGTGCTGGCGCGCTTCATGCGCCACACCAATCGCGCCACCAAGGTGATCTCGTACCAGGAAGTGCCCGGCAACAAGCAGGTCACCATCGAGGCGACCGTCGGCTGACAAGACCTTTTCGGCGCCCGCGCGGGCGCCACCGCGGGAGAGCAAGGACATGGAACTGAAACGAATCATCGGCCCGGACGTGAAGACGGCGTTGCGGCTCGTGCGCGAGCAGCTCGGTCCCGACGCCATGATCCTGTCGAACCGGCGCGTGCCCGGCGGCGTCGAGATCGTCGCCGCCCCCGAAGCGGATACTGCCGCGCCGACCCTGGCCCCGGCCGCAGGTGCAGGCGCCGCGCGCGAGCGCCGGGGAGTCGATGCTGCGGGCGTTCGACCTTGCCGCGGGAGCCCCGGCGGCGCGGCCGCGAACGCCGGCGCCCGAGCGCGCACCGGCATCCGCAGTCGCACCGGCGCCCGCAGTATCGCCTGCCGCCCCGCCGCCCGCGGGGCTCGCGTGCGCGAGCGTCGCAGACGGCGATGGGCCGACCGTGCCGGCGCAGTGGCTGGAAATGCAATCGGAGTTGCGCAGCATGCGCACGCTGCTGGAGGAGCGCCTGCCCGGGGCGCACGCCGAGCGTCCGCTGCTAGCGCCTGGCGCCGAGGGGCGAATCTGGCGCCGGCTGACGCGCATCGGCCTGCCCAACGAGCTGGTGTGCGAACTGGTGGCCGGCGTGGATGCCGAGGCGGGCTGGGAGGCGGCGTGGCGCGCCACGCTGGCGCGGCTGGTCGAAGGGCTCGGAACGGCCGGCGACGTGGTGGCGTCGGGCGGGGTCTGGGCGTTCGCCGGTCCCACCGGCGCGGGCAAGACCACGACCATCTGCAAGCTCGCGGTGCGCCACGCGCTGGAACACGGTCCCGAGGGGCTGGCGCTGCTCAGCATGGATGCCGCGCGGCTTGGCGGTGCCGACATGCTGCGCGCAGTGGCACGCCTGCTCGACGTGCCGTTCCATGCCGCCGACAGCAGCGAATCGGTGGAGGAGGCGCTGCGCCGCGTGCCCGCGAGTACGCTGGTGCTGGTGGATACCGCGGGAGTGAGCCGGCGCTCGCCCGCGCGCAGTCGGCAACTCGACGAGCTGGGGGCGCTGCGCGACGGCGTGCGCACGCTGCTGGTGCTGCCGGCGAACGCGCAGCTGTCCTGGCTCCATGCGGCGCTGGCCGATTACGCGGCGTGCGCGCCGGTGGGCGCCATCGTGACCAAGCTCGACGAAACGGCGAGCCTCGGCGAGCTGATCGGCGCGCTGCGACGCGAGCGCCTGCCGCTGGCCTACAGCACCGACGGACCGGAGATCCCGGACGACCTGCGCGTGGCGGACGCCGCGGATCTGGTGGCGCACGCACTCGCGCTCGACCCCGACGAGGAACCGGGCCGGGAGGACGCGCCGCCCGTCCCGGCGGGCGGCGCGCTTGGCGTGCCCGGTGCGGCGGGCGTCAATGCAGCTAGAATAGCGTGATCATGCCCAGCGCGAGGAACGGCGAATGAATTCCGCTCACGGGGCCGGCAGGCCGGTCCAGGTCGTCGCCGTCACCGGCGGCAAGGGCGGTGTGGGCAAGACCAGCGTCTCCATCAACCTCAGCATCGCGCTGGCCGGGCGCGGGCGGCGCGTCGTGCTCCTCGACGCCGACCTCGGGCTGGCCAATGTCGATGTGCTGCTCGGCCTGCGGCCCAAGCGCAATCTCGCCGACGTGCTCGCGGGCGACTGCGGCCTCGAGGACATCATGCTCGACGGGCCCGGCGGCATCCGCATCATCCCGGCGTCGTCCGGCACGCAGGCGATGGCCTCGCTGAGCCGCCTCGAACACGCCGGACTGATCCACGCCTTCAGCGCGATCGGTTCCGGCATGGACGTGCTGGTGATCGACACCGCGGCCGGCATCGCCGATTCGGTGCTGAGTTTCGTGCGCGCCGCGCAGGAGTGCCTGGTCGTGGTGTGCGACGAACCGTCGTCGATCGCCGATGCCTACGCGCTGATGAAGCTGCTGCATCGCGACCACGGCATGCAGCACTTCCGGCTGCTCGGCAACATGGTCAGGAGTGCGCAGGAAGGCGCGAACCTCTACCGCAAGCTGGCGCAGGTCTGCGACCGTTTCCTCGATATCACGCTGCTCGACGCGGGGCACATTCCCTACGACGACATGGTGCGCAAGTGCATCCAGCGCCAGCGGCCGGTGCTGCTCGGCGCGCCGCAGTCGCGCGCGGCCAATGCCTTCCGCGAGCTCGCCGAACGGGTCGAGCGCTGGCCCATACCGGCCGGCCCCAGCGGTCACCTGCAGTTCTTCGTCGAGCAGCTGCTCGATCGCGCCGCCGCGGGCTGAGCGGCGGTGTCACCGGGGCCCGCCATGTACGCGAAGACAGCCGAGCGGCCGCCGGCGCACGCGCTGGTCGAGCAGTACGGGCCGCTGGTGCGGCGCATCGCCCACCATCTGCTGGCGCGGCTGCCGTCCACGGTGAACGTCGAGGACCTGATCCAGTCGGGGATGATCGGTTTGCTGGAGGCTGGCGCGAACTACGACGCCTCGCGCGGCGCCAGCTTCGAGACCTTCGCCGGCATCCGCATCCGCGGCGCGATGATCGACGAGGTGCGCCGCGGCGACTGGGCGCCGCGCTCGGTGCACCGCAACGCGCGCCGCGTCGCCGAGAGCATGCGCACCGTGGAGTTGCGCAGCGGCGGCGATGCCAGCGACGCCGCGGTGGCGCGCGAACTGGGCGTGGGGATCGAGGAGTACCACGCGATGCTGCAGGACACGCTTTGCAGCCGCCTGTTCAGCCTCGACGAGCTGATGGACGAGGAGCACGGCGAACAGGCGAGTTTCGGCAGCGCCGCGTACAACCCCGCGATGCTGGCCGCGCGCGAGCGCATGGTGCAGGCGATAGCCGCCGAAATCGCCCGCCTGCCCGAGCGCGAGCGGCTGGTGCTCTCGATGTACTACGACGACGAACTGAACCTGAAGGAGATTGGCCTCGTGCTCGAGGTCAGCGAATCGCGCGTGAGCCAGATCCTGAGCCAGGCGACGAAGCGGCTGCGTGCCCGCTTGCGGCACTGGTGAGCGCGCGGCAGGGCGGGACTAGCGAGGAACCATGGACGTACTGAGCATCATCGGCATCGCGCTCGCGTTCTTCGCCGTGGTCGGGGGCAACCTGCTCGAGGGCGGCGAGCTGTCCGCGCTGGCGAACCTGCCTGCCGCACTGCTGGTCATCGGCGGCACCGTGGGCGCCGGGCTGCTGCAGATGCCGCTGGCGGGCCTGAGGCGCGCGCTGGCCATGATGCGCTGGGTCTTCGTGCCGCCACGCAACGCCTTCGGCGAGGGGGTGGATCAGGTGGTGCGCTGGGCCACCACCGCGCGCCGCGAGGGGCTGCTGGGGCTGGAGGCGGTCGCCGAGATGGAGCCCGACGCCTTCGCGCGCCGCGGCCTGCAGTTGCTGGTCGATGGCAACGAGCCCGAGGCGATACGCAGCGTGCTCGAGTCGGAATCGGGCCTGCGCGAGCAGCGCGACGTGGACGCGGCGAAGTTCTACGAGAGCATGGGCGGCTACGCGCCCACGATCGGCATCATCGGCGCCGTGGTCGGCCTGATCCACGTGATGGGCAACCTTGCGGATCCGGCGCGCGTGGGGCCGGGCATCGCGGTGGCCTTCGTCGCGACGATCTACGGCGTGGCGCTGGCGAACCTGTTCTTCCTGCCGATCGCCGGCAAGCTGCGCAGCTGCGTGCGCGAAGCGGCGCAGTACCGCGAAATGATCATCGAGGGCATCATCGCGATCGCCGACGGCGAGAATCCGCGAGCGATCGAATTGCGCCTGAACGGCTACCTCGAGTAGGCGGGGCAACGCCGGCATGGCCAAGCGGATCATCCGGGAGGACACGGTCAGCCACGAGCGCTGGATGGTGTCCTACGCGGATTTCCTCACGCTGCTGCTCGCCTTCTTCGTCGTGATGTACGCGGTGTCACAGCGCAACGAGGACAAGTTCCGCGTGCTCTCGCGCACGCTGAGCGAAGCGTTCAACATGCCCGAGCGCAGCATCAACCCGATCCAGGTCGGCGAGCCGGTGACCGCGGTGAATCCCGGCAACGTGCCCGACGCGATCGAATCGCCGGAGCAGCTGCCCGGCTCCGGGCGCGTCGACGAGGACGAACCGAAGGCGACCACGTCGGAGCCGCAGCTGCCGGATGAATTCCACCGCATCTCGCAGCGTGTCGAGGAGCAGTTCGCGGACCTTGTCGCCCGCGACCTGATCTCGGTGCAGGGCAACGAGGAGTGGCTCGAGATCGAACTGAAGTCCAGCCTGCTGTTCGCCAGCGGCGAGGCCACCGCGAGCGCCGCCGCGCGCCCGATCATGCAGGAGATGGCCGCGGTGGTGCGCGACAGCGAGCTGCCGATCCGCGTCGAGGGTTTCACCGACGACCTCCCGATCGCCACCAGCATCTACCCGTCGAACTGGGAGTTGTCCTCGGCGCGCGCCGCGACCATCGTGAAGCTGCTCACAGAATTCGGTGTCGGGCCCACGCGCCTTGCCGCCATCGGATATGGTGAGTTCCAGCCCGTGGCGGGCAATGACAGCGAGGAGGGTCGCGCGGCCAACCGGCGCGTGGTGCTGATGCTCTCGCGCAGTGCGCGGCTGCGCCCCGAGCTCACGCGCACGCCGCTGCCGGCGGCGGCAGAGCCACAGGCCGGTACAGCGCCTGCGCAGCCGCCGTACCGCCGGCTGCCGTGGCGGAGGCGGCAGCGCCCGCGGCCGAGCCGGTCGAAGCGCCGGCTGCGCCGGACGAACCGGCTGCAGCAGTCACGCCGGCCGCGCCCGCTGAACCGGGCGTGGTTCGCGTCGAGCTCGAAGGTGGGGGTATCCTGTACACCAATGATCCGGCGCGAGGCGGCAGCACGGGTGGTACAACGAGCGGTGCGGAGGGCGAGAGTGCCGAGGCCGCGGCTGAGGCACCGCAGCAACCGTAAGAGCTTGTCGCGCCGTCCTGCGGCGGTCGAAACTGCCCACGAGCCGCGAACTGCCGACCTGAGGCGCGCCGAGGGGCGGGCCCGCACCGTGAGCGGACATGTGGATGCCGAAATCGCCGGGAGCGATTTCGGCAACACGCGTAGCCGCCGGCACATGGACGTGCGAGGCGGCGGCCGCGCGCGGTGCGAGCCCGGTCCTCGGTGCGCCGGATCGAAGCCGTAACACGGGCAGACAAGTATGGACGAACGGGTTGCTTTAGTATCACGGCCGGAAGTGCCAGTGCATAGCCATCGAACGAGGACCAGGGTGTGGAAATCTGGGCAGTCGCGAACCAGAAAGGCGGGGTGGGCAAGACCACCACGGTGGTGAGCTGCGCCGGGCTGCTGGCCGAGTCGGGCAAGCGCGTGCTGATGGTCGACCTCGATCCGCAGGGATCGCTGACCTGCTATTTCCGCCACGACCCCGCGACGCTGGCGCACGGCACCTACGAACTGTTCCGCGAGCACCGCCTGCCGCCGCCCGTCGTGCTCACGGCGATGTTCCTGCCCACGTCGCATCCGGGCCTGCAGCTGTTTCCGGCTGGCCCGGGACTGGCGACGGTGGAGCGGCAGTTCCGCGCCGAGGAGGGTGTGGGATTGCGGCTGGCGCGCGCGCTGGCCTCGCTGCGCGGGCGGTTCGACTACGTCCTGATCGACACCCCGCCGGTGCTCGGCGTGCTGATGATCAATGCGCTGGCGGCGAGCCAGCGCCTGGTGCTGCCGGTGCAGACCGATTACCTGGCGATCAAGGGGCTGGAGCGCATGGCGCACACGCTGGCGATGGTGGTGCGCGCCCGCGGTCGCGAGCTCGCCTGGACGGTCCTGCCGACCATGTTCGACGCCGCCAGCGAGGCCGCGGCCAGCGGCCTGCGCGCCTTGTTGCGCGCCTTCGAGGAGCGCGTCGGCGACACCGTGATACCGCTCGACAACATCTTCCGCGAAGCGAGCCTGCAGGGCGCGCTGCCCTCGCAGATCGCGCCCGGTAGCCGCGGGGTACGTTCCTACCGCGCGCTGCTCGCCAGCCTCGGGGCGCTGGAGGTCGAGGAGCCGCAACGCCGCCTCGGTCCCGCCGCCTGAAAGCGTGACACGTTTGCTGCCCCGAGCGTGGCACACTTGCTGCTAGTACAGCGGCAGGCGACAATTTTCCGACGGTCTTGCCGCGGCGGGGGCGTGCTCATGATGACAATCGATTCGCTGACCATGCTGGCGGCGCCCCTGGGCGCGGTGCTGGCGCTGCTGGTCGCATGGGCCGGCATTCGCCATGTCCGGCGGCTGTTGCGCGCGCGGTGCGCGCCGCTCGAGGAGGCGCTGCGGGTCTACAGCGGCGCCAACGTCGCGATGGGGCGGCACGTCACGGCACTGGAGACGGAGCTGCGCGAGATGCGCCAGCGGCTCGCGGCGATGGAGGGCGCCGGCCTGCGGGCACGGCTGCGCGAGACCGGCGCAGCCGCAGCCGGAGGAATCCGGTGTCGCCGAGCAGCGTCTGTCGTTGCTGATCCGTTCACGGCTCGGCGGACTGCGGCCCGGCTGAGGGCAGCGCCGGCCAGTCGGAGGGCGCCGCCGCGCCCGCATCGGCGCCGCCGTCCGGCGCGTTCCAGTCGCGCGGGAAGCGCCCGCGCAACCGGTAGGCGAAGGCGATGATCTGCGCCACGCAGCGATAGAGGGTCTCGGGGATCTCGTCACCCAGATCGAGTTGCGCCAGCAGTGCGGCCAGCTCGGCATTCTCCAGCAGCGGCACGCCGTGTTCGCGCGCCAGCGCGATGATCTCCTCGCGCCACCGCATCCCGTCCCAGGGCCGATATCCGCGGCGCGCTCGCGCCGTCGTACTCGAGCGCGATCGCGCGGCGCGCCGGTGGTTGCGGCGCGTCCATCAGGTGCTCACGTCCAGCAGGTTGTCGTGGCCGCGCGCGCGCGGCGGCGGCGCGCCGGGCAGGCACTCGAGGCGGGTGACGTCCACACCCTCGGCGCGCAGGCAGTCGCCGAGCTCGGCGAGCGTGTCGCGCGCCGACGCCAGCGCGGCCGGGGTTCTCGACCCACAGCGTGGTGGCCAGCCGTGTGCCGCTCAGCCGCAGCAGCGCGTGCAGCGGACCGATCCGTTCGAGCTCCAGGCTCATCAGCACCTGCCACACGCGTTGGGCGCCGCCGCGCGGACTCCTCGCGCCGGCCGTGGTCCTCGACCCGCAGCTCCAGCGCATCCATCCGCCCGCCGTGCGCGATCGGGATCTCGACGCTCCACGCCTGGAGCGGGCTGCTGTCGCCCTGGCGGCGAATTTCCGGGTGCACGCCCAGCTGGTGCACGCGGGTGCGGGCCAGTGCGCCGACCACGTAGCGCAGCAGGGTTTCCACGAGATCCGCCGGGTCGCGCGGGCGGGCGGGCTCGGTCGCTGCGAGCTGTTGCGCCAGCCGGGCCACCATCGGGTCAGCCGCGGGGAGTGACTCGGCGTCGGCTTGCGCGGGAGCCGGGTCGCCGGAAACAAGGCCGCGCGCCGTGTACAGCGGCAGGCCGGGCGCAGCCGGGTTGCCGCCGCCCGGCGGCCCGCGGCTCGCGTCCGGGCGCGCGCGCAGCCAGCCCGAAGTCGCGTCGAGCAGCACGAACAGCTGGCCTTTCAGGTCCGCGGCGATGCCGGTGGAAACGGCTGCCGATGTCGCCGCGCTGCCCGGCGAGGAGCCTGGCGGCGCGGGTTGCGTGGCCGCGGCGGCGGCAGACGCTGCCGCCGCGACTGCCGGGCCCGCGGTGACGGGCGCATTCGCGGTGACGGGCCCGGGCGAGCCGGTAGCAGCAGGCGCAGCAGTGCGGCCAGGGCCGCGCGCGGACCGGGTGCTGGCGGCGCGGCCGCCGCAGGCGCTGCCGTGGCGCTGGCCGCCATCAGCAACTCGCGCAGGCGCGGTTCCAGAAAACTGCCGCTGTTCAGCACCGCCGCGCGCAGGCCCGCGGCCTGCTGCAGCTGTGCGCGGATGCGCCAGCTGCGCAAGCAACTCCCCGATGCGCTCGCGCAACGGCGCGGGGAGCGCGGGGTCGGCGGCCAGCGTCGCGAGGCCGCCGATGGCCTCACGCAGCGGGACCTGGATGGGCAGGTCGCTGCGCAGCGCGTTGCGCAGCAGCTGCAGTTGCGCCGGTTCGCCCAGCACCTGTTCGACGCGGACGCGTTCGGGCGACAGCGCGCGCAGCAGCAGGCGCGTGCCCGCGGCGAGCAGCGTCGCGCTGCTCATCTGCACGCGTTCGCCACCGATGTCGATTTCCAGGTTCCAGCCAGCGGACGGGGTCGCAACCGGGCGCGCGGCCACCACCAGCGCCTCGATCGCGCCCGTCCACGGCGCCAGAGCGACTCCCGCGGGCGGCGCGAGCAGGCCAGGCTGGGCCTGCAGTGCGCGCGGCAGACTGGCCGCTCGGGGTTATGTCCATGCTCGTTGCCAGCGGGGTGGGAGCTTCACTTATAATCGCGGCGATCATTGCGAGTATAGCGGCGGCGCCCGCCCGAAGTTGAGCCCGAACGGCTGCCGGCGCACCGCACCACACCCCCCCGGAAATCCCCGTCATGGCGCATCAGGCCTCGGTTCCGTTGCTCGAGGTTCGCGCGCTGCGCTGCGAACGCGACGAGCGCCTGCTGTTCGAGGACGTGCAGTTCGAGTTGCGCGCGGGCGAGGTCATGCAGGTCGCGGGCCCCAACGGCTGCGGCAAGACCACGATGCTGCGCACCATCGCGGGTCTCTCGCAGCGCTGCACGGGCCGCGTCACGTGGCGCGGCGAGGACATCGGGCGCGCGCGCTACGACTACCTGCGCGAGTCGCTGTACCTCGGTCACGAGGCGGCGATCAACCCGGCGCTGACGCCGGTCGAGAGCCTGCGCTGGCACGCCTCGCTGTGGGGGCGGGTGCGGCCGCTCGCCATCGAGGAGGCCCTGGCGCGTACCGGCCTGGCCGGCTATCTGCACACGCCGGCGCAGCGACTGTCCGCCGGCCAGAAGCGGCGCATCGCGCTGGCGCGGCTGCTGCTGAGCCCCGCGACGCTGTGGATCCTCGACGAGCCCTTCACCGCGATCGACCTCGCGGGCGTGGCCGAGCTCGAATCGCTGATCGCGGCCCATGCCGCGGCCGGCGGCGCGGTGCTGCTCACCACGCATCACCGCCTCGCGATCGCGGACGGGTTGCGGCGGCTCACGCTCGGCCAGCAGATGGTGGATTGATGGACATCCGTGGCGCCTTTGCCGAAACCCTGCGGCGGGACCTGCTGATCGCGCTGCGCCGGCGCGGCGACATCGCCAACCCGCTGGTGTTCTTCGTGATCGTGATCGCGCTGTTCCCGCTCGGCATCGGACCGACACCGGAGGATCTGGCGCGCATCGCGCCCGGCGTGCTGTGGGTCGTCGCGCTGCTGGCCTCGCTGCTGTCGACGGACATGGTCTTTCGCGCCGACCACGACGACGGCTCGCTGGAGCAACTGGTGCGCAGCCCCGATCCGCTGTACCTGCTGGCGATCGCGAAGATCGCGGTGCACTGGCTGGTCACCGGGCTGCCGCTCACGCTGCTCTCGCCGCTGATGGGGGGGATGCTCTACCTGCCGGGGGCGGCGGCGCCGGCGCTGCTGCTGTCGTTGTTGCTGGGCACGCTGACGCTCAGCCTGGTGGGCGGCATCGGTGCGGCGCTGACGGTGGGCCTGCGCAAGGGCGGCATCCTGCTGTCGCTGCTGATCCTGCCGTTCTACATCCCGGTGCTGGTGTTCGGTACCGCCGCGGTCGACGCCGCGGCGCTCGGCGCGGATTACCTGCCGCCGCTCGCGATCCTCGGCGCCTTCGCGCTGATGGCGCTCACGCTGGCGCCGCTCGCCGTCGCCGCCGCGCTGCGCATCAGCCTGGACCACTGAAAAAAATCCCGGCGCGAGGCCGGGATTGAAGGAGGAGAGAACAGAAACAACAACCCGTCACCCGAAGCGGCACCCTGACGGTCATCCGTTTCACGACGGGCTAGCGTAGATTAGCCGCGGGCCGCGCAGGGGCATTTGATCTGAATCAAGCGGCGCGCAGCGATTCGCGGCGTGATCCGCGCGGATGCATATCGGATATACTGCCGCCCGCCGCGCCCGCCCGCGGTTCCTTGCACACTGGCAATGGTTGTACACGACACGTGTGGTCCTTCATTCACAAACTCGGATCTCCCCGCTGGTGCTACCGGATCACGACGCCATGGCTGCCGTGGCTCGGGCTGGTGTCGGGCGCGCTGCTGCTGACCGGCGCCGTCTGGGGGCTGGCATTCGCGCCGCCGGATTTCCGCCAGGGCAACAGCTACCGCATCATCTTCATTCACGTGCCGGCGGCCTTCATCTCGCTGGCCGGTTACTACCTGATGGCCGCGGCGGGCGCAGTCAGCCTGATCTGGAAGATCAAGGTCTCGGACATGGTGCTGAAGTCCTGTGCCGGCATCGGCGCGGCGATGACCTTCGTGGCGCTGGTGACCGGCGCGATCTGGGGCAAGCCGACCTGGGGCACGTGGTGGGTGTGGGATGCGCGCATCACCTCGATGCTGGTGCTGTTCTTCCTCTACCTCGGCGTGGTCGCGCTGCACCAGGCCTTCGAGGACCGCGACATCGCCGCCCGGGCCTGCGCGGTGCTCGCGCTGGTCGGCACCGTGAACATCCCGATCATCTACAAGTCGGTCGACTGGTGGTACAGCCTGCACCAGCCGGCAACCATCAAGATCACCGGCGCCCCGAGCATGCACCCCGACATGTGGAAGCCGCTGTTCGTGATGATCGCGGGTTTCTACTGCTTCTACGCGCTGGCGGTCCTGCTCAGCCTGCGCAGCGAGATCCTCGAGCGCGAGGAGAAATCGCGCTGGGTCGAGGAACTCGCGACGACGGGCAAGGTCTCCGCGTGAACCGCATGTATTTCGACAGTCTCGCGCAGCTCTGGCACATGGACGGTCACGGCCCCTACGTCTGGGGAGCCTATGCCATCGTGCTGCTCGTGCTGATCGGGCTGGTGCGCGCCCCGCTGGTGCGCCGGCGCCGCGCGCTCGAGCGCGTGCGCGGGCGGCTGCGCGCCGCTCGCCCCTCATCCACCGGAGGCTGAAACACCATGCATCCCCTGCGCAAGCAGCGCCTGTACATCGTGCTGTTCATCGTGGTCGGGGCCAGCATCGCCGCGGGGCTGGTGTTCTGGGGCCTGCGCGACAACATGAACTTCTTCTACGCCCCGGCGCAGGTTGCCGCCGGCGAGGCGCCGGCGGGCAAGACGATCCGCGTCGGCGGACTCGTGGTTCCGGGCAGCCTGACGCGCTCGGATTCGGGGCTCGAAGTGGGCTTCACGGTGACCGACAACCAGGCCGCAGCTGAAGATCGCCTACCAGGGCATCCTGCCGGACCTGTTCGCCGAGGGACAGGGCATCGTCGCCATCGGGGAAATGCGCGCCGACGGCAGCTTTCGCGCCACACAGGTGCTGGCCAAGCACGACGAGAACTACATGCCGCCGGAAGTGCACGAGGCGCTGAAATCGGGCCAGACCATGGATGAGGCCAAGGCAGGAGGACGCAGCGATGGTGGTTGAGCTGGGGCATTTCGCGCTGATCCTCGCGCTGTGCATGGCGCTGGTGCAGGCGGCGCTGCCGCTGGCCGGTGTGCTGCGCGGCGTGCGTTCGTGGATGGACAGCGCGCCGGTGCTGGCGCTGGCGCAGCTGCTCTTCGTGGGCATCGCCTTCGCCTGCCTCGCGCGCGCCTTCCTGCAGGACGATTTCTCGGTGCGCCTGGTGGCGCAGCATTCGAACACCGCGCTGCCGGCCTGGTACAAGCTGAGCGCGTTGTGGGGCAACCACGAAGGCTCGATGCTGCTGTGGGTGTTCATCCTCGCCGGGTGGAGCGCGGCGGTGGCGGTCTTCAGCGCCTCGCTGCCGCGCGACATGCGCGCGCGCGTGCTGTCGGTGATGGGCATGATCGCGGTCGGCTTCTACCTGTTCGTGCTGTTCACCTCGAATCCGTTCGCACGCTCCTTCCCCGAGGTGCCGGCCGAGGGCCGCGACCTCAATCCGCTGCTGCAGGACATCGGGCTGGTGCTGCACCCGCCGATGCTCTACCTCGGCTATGTGGGCTTTTCGGTCGCCTTCGCCTTCGCCATCGCGGCCCTGTCGACCGGGCGGCTCGACGCGGCGTGGGCGCGCTGGAGCCGGCCCTGGACCAACGCGGCCTGGGTGTTCCTGACGCTCGGCATCACGCTCGGCAGCTGGTGGGCCTACTACGAGCTCGGCTGGGGCGGCTGGTGGTTCTGGGACCCGGTGGAGAATGCCTCCTTCATGCCCTGGCTGGTGGGCACGGCGCTGATCCATTCGCTCGCGGTCACCGAGAAGCGCGGGCTGTTCCGCAGCTGGACGGTGCTGCTCGCGATCACGGCCTTCTCGCTGAGCCTGCTGGGCACCTTCCTGGTGCGCTCCGGCGTGCTCACCTCGGTGCATGCCTTCGCCACCGATCCCGAGCGCGGCCTGTTCGTGCTGGCCTTCCTCGGGCTCGTGGTCGGCTGCTCGCTCACGCTCTACGCGTTGCGTGCGCCCGCGGTTTCGGCGAAGGGCGAGATCGGGTTGTGGTCGCGCGAGACCGCGCTGCTCGGCAACAACATCGTGCTGGTGATCGCGATGGCGACGGTGCTGATCGGCACCCTGTACCCGCTGCTGATCTCGGCGCTGGAGCTCGGACGCATGTCGGTCGGCCCGCCGTATTTCAACATGACCTTCGTGCCGCTGATGGTGGTGCTGACGCTGGTCATGGGCGTGGGCCCGCTGCTGCGCTGGCGCGGTGGCGACAGCCGCTGGCTCGGCCGGCGCGTGCTGCTGCCGGCGGGTGCGAGCCTCGCGTTGGGCGTGGCGTTCCCGTTCCTCTACGGCGGCGCGTGGCATGCCGGGGTCGCGCTCACGGTGGCGCTGGCGACGTGGATCGTCGCGACGCTGCTGAGCGGCTTGTCGGCGCGGCTCGCCGAACGCGGCGGCGCGCGTGCGCTGGGCGGTCTCGGCGCCAGTTACTGGGGCATGTGGCTGGCGCATCTCGGCATGGCGATGTGCATCGCGGGAGTCGGCCTCACCACCGTCTACAGCGACGAGCGCGACGTGCGCATGGCGCCCGGCGACGAAGTGCAGCTCGCCGGCTACGGCTTCACCTTCCTCGGCACGCGTCATGCCGAGGGGCCGAACTTCAGCGCCGAGGAGGGCACCTTCCTCGTGCGCCGCGAGGGCAGCAGCATCGAGCTGCACGCGCAGAAGCGCAATTACCGCAGCCAGATGGGCAACGTGATGACCGAGGCCGCGATCGATCCCGGTTTCCTGCGCGACCTCTACATCTCGCTCGGCGAACCGGTGGGCGAGGGCGCCTGGGCCGTGCGCGTGCACCACAAGCCCTTCGTGCGCTGGCTCTGGCTGGGTGGCGTGCTGATGGGCCTGGGCGGCGCGCTGACGCTGGCCGACCGGCGCTATCGCGTGGTGCGTGCGCGGGCGCGCGTTGCGGCCGCCGGCGCGGTCGCGGGAGCCTGAGCGATGCAGCGCCTGCGCCTGTTCCTGCCGCTGATCGCCTTCGCCGTGCTGGCGCTGCTGCTGTGGCGCGGCCTGTCGCTGGATCCCAATCACATGCCCTCGGCGCTCGAGGACCGGCCGTTTCCCGAATTCACGGCGCGCACGCTCACCGGGGACGCGGTGAGCCGTGCCGACCTGCTGGGCGGCTTCGCGCTGGTGAACGTCTGGGCCACGTGGTGCCCCTCGTGCGCGGCCGAGCACGCCTACCTGAACGAGCTCGCGCGCACGGGCGTGACGATCTTCGGCATCAACTACAAGGACGACACCGAAGCGGCGCGGCGCTGGATCGAGACCAAGGGTGATCCGTACCGGCTCAACATCGTCGACGACAGCGGCCGGCTCGGCATCGACCTCGGTGTGACCGGCGCGCCCGAGACCTACCTGATCGACGCCGCCGGCATCGTGCGCCTGCGCTACCAGGGGCCGCTCGATGCGCGCGTCTGGCGCGCGCAGTTCGAGCCGCTGATCGCGCGGCTGGGCGGCGGCACGCCATGAGGTTGCTGTTCCTGCTGCTGGTGCTGCTCGGCGCTCCGCTGCACGCGGCCGTCGAGACCTTCGATTTCGCGACCGAGGAGCAGCGTCAGCGCTATCTCGAGTTCGCGCGCGAGCTGCGCTGCCCGAAGTGCCAGAACCAGAACCTCGCCGACTCCAACGCGCCGATCGCGCAGGACCTGCGCCTGGAACTGCACCGGCTGCTGCTGGAAGGGAAGACCGACGCGGAAATCGTCGACTTCATGGTCACGCGCTACGGCGAGTACGTGCTCTACGAGCCGCCGCTGGAAACGAAGACCCTGCTGCTGTGGGGCGCACCGGTGCTGATGCTCTGCGCCGGCCTGCTGGTGCTGGCCGGCATCGTGCGCCGCGCGCGACGGGCCGGCGCCGCGCGCGCGGCGGCGCTCAGCGATGCCGAGCGCCGCCGCCTCGAAGAACTCCTGGATGACGACGGAAGGCAGGGATGAGCATGTTCTGGACTGCGGTGGCGCTGCTCGGCGTGCTGGCGGGGCTGCTGGTGCTGCTGCCGCTGCGCCGTGCGGCCCGGCCCGCCGAGGCCGACGAGGCGGCCGATGCGCGCCGCGCGCAAAACCTTGCGGCCTACCGGCAGCAGCTCGCGGAGCTCGAGGCCGCGCGCGCCGGCGGCGCGCTCGATGAAACGCAGTTTGCCGCCGCGCGTCTCGAGCTCGACCGCCGCGTGCTGGAAGACACGGCCGCCCCCGCTGCGCCCGCGAGCGGCGCGGGCAACGGTCGCCTGGCCTTGCTCGCGTGCGCGCTCGCGGTGCCCGTGCTCGCGCTGGGGCTGTATCGCCACCTCGGCGCGACCTCCGAGATCGAACTGGGCGGCCTGATCGCGCAGCTCGAGCAGGAGATGCCCGCGGAGCAGCGCGCCGAGCTCCTCGCGCGGCTGCAGCCCAGGCTCGAGGCGCAGGTCAGCCGTGGCGATCCGCACGGCGACTACCGCTTCCTGCTGGCGCGCCTCTACACCGCCGGGGAGCGTTATCCGCAGGCGGCGGCGCTCTACGCGGAACTGGTCGATCTCTATCCCGAGGACGCGGCGATGATCGCGCAGTCGGCGCAGGCGCTGTACCTCGCGGGCGGGCGCACGCTCACGCCCGCGGTGCAGGCCCTGATCGATCGCGCCTTCGCCATCGACCCGGCGCAGGTCACGCTGCTGGGGCTGGTCGGCATGGACCGCTTCCAGGCCGGCGATTACCGCGGCGCGGTCGATTACTGGCAGAAGCTGCTGGACCATCTGCCCCCGGGCGCGCCCGACGCGGGCGTCATTCGCGACGGCATCGCGATGGCGCGCTCGCGCCTCGGCGAGAGCGCCGAGCAGGCGCCGCCCGCCGCGGGCAGCGACAGCACCGCCACGCCGGCTGCGGCCCCCGGTCCGCGCCTGCAGGTCGCAGTCAGCCTCGCGCCGGGGCTGCAACTGCGCCCCGGGGACACCGTGTTCGTGTTCGCGCGCGCTGTCGGCGGCCCGCCGATGCCCCTGGCCGTGGCGCGTTTTCCGGCCACCGAACTGCCGCAAACAGGTGGAGCTGAACGACGCGATGGCCATGGCGCCCGGGATGAAGCTTTCCGGGTTCCCGCAAGTCACGCGTGACCGCGCGCATTTCGCGCCAGGGCGGCGTCAGCGCGCAGCCCGGCGACCTCGAGGGCGGCGGCGAGCCGCTGACACTGACCGGGGGCGAGCAGAGCGTCCGGGTGCTCATCGACCGCACGATCTGAGCGCAGCCGTGCGCGCGGCGCGCGCGCGTGCGGCGGTAGTGATCCACGGTCAAAACCGGTAGACTTGCGCGCTTTCCTCGTGCGCCGGGTCCGCCCGGTGGCCATCTGTCCGGCGGATCCGCAATGCGACTCAAGACCATCAAGCTGGCGGGGTTCAAGTCCTTCGTCGACCCCACGACCGTCAAGTTGCCCAGCAACCTGTGCGGGGTGGTGGGCCCCAACGGCTGCGGCAAGTCCAACATCATCGATGCCGTGCGCTGGGTGCTGGGGGAGACCTCCGCGAAGCACCTGCGCGGCGAGTCCATGGCCGACGTCATCTTCAACGGCTCGACCGGCCGCAAGCCGGTGGGGCAGGCCGCGATCGAGCTGGTCTTCGACAACAGCGACGGCACGCTCGGCGGCGAGTACGCCAGCTATGCCGAGATCGCGATCCGCCGCACCGTGAGCCGCGACGGGCTCTCGCACTACTACCTGAACGGCACGCGCTGCCGCCGCCGCGACATCACCGACATCTTCCTCGGCACCGGGCTCGGGCCGCGCAGCTACGCGATCATCGAGCAGGGCATGATCTCGCGCCTGATCGAGGCCAGGCCCGAGGACCTGCGCGTCTACATCGAGGAAGCCGCGGGCATCTCCAAGTACAAGGAGCGGCGCAAGGACACCGAGAACCGCATCCGTCGCACGCGCGAGAACCTCGAGCGCCTCACCGACTTTCGCGAGGAGCTCGAGCGCCAGCTGCAGCACCTCAAGCGCCAGGCGTCGGCCGCCGAGCGCTACTCGGAGCTGAAGACCGAGGAGCGGCGCATCACCGCCGAGCTGCTGGCCCTGCAATGGCGCCAGCTCGATGCCCAGGGCGCGGGGCTGCGCGAGAGCGTGCTGCGCCGCGAAGTCGAGCTCGCGGCGGTCAACGCCCGGCACACGCGCGTGGACGCCGACATCGAGAAGGCGCGCGACCGGCATTCCGGGCTGAACGAGGCGCTCGGCGGGGTGCAGGAGCGCTACTACGCCATCGGCGCCGATATCGCGCGCACCGAACAGTCGGTGCAGCTGCAGCAGGAACGCGCGCGGCAGCTGCGCGCGGATCTCGAGCAGACGCGGCGCTCGCGCGAGGAGGCCGAGCGCCACCTGCGCGACGACGAGGCCCGGCTCGCGCGCTTCGGCGCCGAGCTCGAGGAGGTGATGCCGGCGCTCGCCGAGGCCGAGGCCGCCGAGGCGAGCGGGCAGGAGACGCTGGCGCTGGCCGACGAGGCCATGCAGCAGTGGCAGCTCGAGTGGGAGGAGTTCAGCTCGGCCTCCGAGAAGCCGCGCCAGGAAGTCGGCGTGCAGCAGTCGCGCATCCGCCATCTCGAGGAGGCGCTGGCGCAGGCGCAACAGCGCCTGGAACGGCTGGAGCACGAGGCGGCCGAGCTCGACACCACGGCCGTCGAGACGGAGCGCGAGACGCTGGACGCGCGCGTGCAGGAGCTCGAGGAGATCAGCCACGGCTGGCAGGAGCGCGCCGACACGGTGCGCGAGCAGATCGACGTGGCGCGCGCGAGCATCACGCAGTTCACCGGGCAGCTCGACGAGGTGCGCGGCGCGCTGCAGGAGCAGCGCGGGCGCTTCGCCTCGCTGCAGGCGCTGCAGCAGGCCGCGCTGGGACAGACCGACGAGGTCGTCACCGGGTGGCTGCAGGCGCAGGGCATAGCGGGCAACCAGCGCGTGGCCGAGCGCCTGGCGGTGGATGCCGGCTGGGAGACCGCGGTGGAAACCGTGCTCGGCAGCCACCTGCAGGCGGTGTGCGTGGACGACATGAATCCGCTGAGCGCGGCGCTGGAGCGCTTCGGCGCCGGCACGCTGGGGCTGTTCAGCCCGCGCGCCGCGGCGGGCGCCGTGGCGGTGCCGCAGAGCCTCGCGGCGAAGGTGCGCGCGCCATTCGACGTCGGCGGATTGCTGGCCGGGATTTTCGTCGCGGACTCGCTGGCGCAGGCGCTGGCGCTGCAGGGCCGGCTCGCGCCGGGCGAGTCGGTGGTCACGCCCGAGGGCATCTGGCTCGGCCGCGACTGGCTGCGGCTCGCGCGCGATACCGATGCGCGCGCCGGCGTGATCCAGCGCAGCCGCGAGCTCGCCCAGCTCGAGGCCGCGATGGACGCCGCACGCGAGCGCGAGGCCATGCTGCTGGAGACGCTGGAGGGCTCGCGCGAGGAACTGCGCGAGCTCGAGGCCGGGATGCTGCAGCAGCAGCAGGAGCTGCGCGCCGCGACCGCGCGCTACACCGAGGCGCGTTCCGCGCTCAGCGCCTGCAACGCGCGCCTGGAACAGATGCTGCTGCGCGACGAGCGCAACCGCTCCGAGCAGCAACAGACCCGCGAGCGCCGCGACGCGCAGCGCGCCGAGCTGCACACCGCGCGCAGCCTGCTCGAGGCCGCGCTCGACGCCATGCACCGCGACAGCCAGCAGCGCGAAACGCTGCAGCTCGCCCGCGACATGGCCCGCCAGGCGCTCGACGCGGCCCGGCAGAAGGCGCGCCAGGACAAGGACTCGGCGCACCAGCTCGCGATGCGTCGCCAGTCGCTGGGCTCGCAGACCGAGAGCCTGCGCGCGGCGATCGCGCGCATCCAGGGCCAGTTCGCCCAGCTCGAGGCGCGCACCGGGGCGCTGGCCGCGCAGATCGAGGCCACCGAGGAGCCGATCGCCGCGGGGCGCGAGCTGCTCGAGACGCAGCTGCAGGATCGCCTTGCCGTCGAGGGCGAGCTGACCGCGGCGCGCACCCGCGTGCAGCAGGTCGAGCACGAGCTGCGCGAGGCCGAGCGCAGCCGCCACGCCATCGAGCAGGAGACCGAGGCCGTGCGCAGCGCGCTGGAGCAGGAGCGCATCGCCGCGCAGGGCGTGCAGGTGCGCCTGGGCGCCATCCTCGAGCAGCTGCACAAGGGACACGCGGATCTCGAGACCGTGCTGGCAAGCCTGCCGGACGACGCGGAGGAGTCGGCGTGGCAGGCGCAGCTCGAGCGCCTGGGGAGCCAGTTGGCGCGGCTCGGTCCGATCAACCTCGCGGCCATCGAGGAGCATCGCCAGCAGTCGGAGCGCAAGAATTACCTGGATGCGCAGAACGCGGACCTGGTCGAGGCGCTGGAGACGCTGGAGAACGCGATTCGCAAGATCGACCGCGAGACGCGCACGCGCTTCAAGGACACGTTCGACAAGGTCAACAGCGGCCTGCAGGACCTGTTCCCGCGCGTCTTCGGCGGCGGGCACGCCTACCTCGAGCTCACCGGCGAGGACCTGCTGGACACCGGGGTCGCGATCATGGCGCGCCCCCCGGGCAAGCGCAATGCGACCATCCACCTGCTCTCGGGCGGGGAGAAGGCACTCACGGCGATCTCGCTGGTGTTCTCCATCTTCCGCCTGAACCCGTCGCCGTTCTGCATGCTCGACGAGGTCGATGCCCCGCTCGACGACGCGAACGTCGGCCGTTTCGCGCGGCTGGTGAAGGAGATGGCCGAGACGGTGCAGTTCATCGTGATCACCCACAACAAGATCACGATGGAAATGGCGCACCACCTGATGGGCGTCACGATGCAGGAGCCGGGCGTGTCGCGACTGGTCAGCGTGGATGTCGACGAGGCCGTCGCGCTCGCGCACACGGCGTGAAGCGCGCGTTGCCGCCGCGATGTTCTATAGTGACATTTGGTTATAGAATGCCGCGGCAGCGCGGGAACATACAGGCCACACCACCCGGTTCACAGGATCTGCTAGCGGCATGGAGTTGAGTGTACAGGACTGGTTGATCGTCATTGGCGCGCTGCTCATCGTGGGCGTGCTGCTCGATGCGTTCAGGCGCTATCGCAACGAAAGCCGCAACCCGATCCGCATGGGGCGCAAGCCCGGTTTCTGGAAACTGGGTGACGGTTTCCGCGACGACGCCGAACCCCCGACGCTGTCCAATGCCGAGCTGCCGGGAGGCGGCGCGCGCGTGCGCGACCGGCGCGGCGGCAACGGCTACGACAACCGCGACATGGACGAGCTCGAGGCGCCGGCGCCGCGGGGGGCACCGCGCGTCGAGCCGGTGATCCAGCCCGAGCCCGAGCCGGAGGTCGCGCACGTTTCCGCTCCGCCGCGGCCGCGCCGCGATACGCCGCCCGAGCAGGCGGTGCTTCCCGGCACCGAGCCGATCGCGGCACCCGTGCGCGAGAAGCGCGAGAAGCGAGGGAAGGCTTCCGCGGCGCCGCCCCAGGAGACGGACACCGAAGTCGTGGTCATCCACGTGCTGGCGCGCCAGCCCGAGGGCTTCCCCGGGGAGGCGCTGGTGAAGATCTTCCACGCCTGCGATGTCCGTCACGGCGAGATGGATATCTTCCACCGCCACGAACAGGAAAAGGGCCAGGGGCCGGTGCAGTTCAGCGTGGCCAACGTGACGCGACCCGGGACCTTCGACATCGCGGCCATGGACGAGCTGCACCCGCCCGGACTCAGTTTCTTCCTGCGCCTGCCGGGGCCGGCGCGCCCGCTCGAGGCCTTCGACTGCATGCTGGAGACCGCGCGCGTCGTGGCGCGCAACCTCGACGGCGAGTTGCAGGACCAGAGCCACAGCGTGTTCACCACGCAGACCGCCGAGCATTGCCGCCAGCGCATCCGCGAGTTCGTGCACCGCAACTCGCGCGCGCGGCGCTAGCCGTGCCCCGCCCGGGCGGGGCCGTGCGGTTGCGGAGCTGCCGCGATGCACCGTAACCCCGCTGTCGCCGCGGAGATCGAGCGGCTGCGCGAGCAGATCCGCCAGCACAACCGCCGCTACTACGTCCTCGACGACCCGCTGATCCCCGACAGCGAGTACGACCGCCTGTTGCACCGGCTGCAGGAGCTCGAGCTCGCCCATCCCGAACTGGTCAGCGCCGATTCCCCGACGCAGCGGGTCGGCGCCGAGCCGCTGGCGGCCTTCGCCGCGGTGCGCCACGAGATCCCGATGCTGTCGCTGGACAATGTCTTCAGCGAGGACGAGCTGCGCGCCTTCGATCGTCGCGTGCGCGAGCGCCTTGGCGACGAAGCCGGCGTCGACTACTGCTGCGAGCCCAAGCTCGACGGTGTGGCGGTGAGCATGCTCTACGAGCACGGCGTGCTGGTGCGCGCCGCGACGCGCGGCGACGGCACCACCGGCGAGGACATCACCGCGAACGTGCGCACCATCGCCTCGGTGCCGTTGCGCCTGCCGGTGGCGGCCCCGCCGCAGCGGCTCGAGGTGCGCGGCGAGGTGTACATGCCGCACGCGGGCTTCGAGGCGATGAACCGGCGCGCCGCGGGAGCGCGGCGAGAAGACCTTCGTGAATCCGCGCAACGCCGCCGCCGGCAGCCTGCGCCAGCTCGACCCGCGCATCACCGCGGCGCGCCCGCTGGAGTTCTGTGCCTACGGCGCTGGGCGTGCTGAGCGGTGCCGCGGCGCCGGACACGCAGTCGGGGGCGCTGGCGTGGCTGCGCGAGCTCGGCATCCGCACCAGCCCGCGAGCTGCGTGTCGCGCGTGGTGTCGAGGAGTGCCTGGAGCTACTACGCGCAGCTGCAGGCGCGGCGCGCCGCGCTGCGCTACGACATCGACGGCATCGTGTTCAAGGTCGACAGCGTGGCGCTGCAGCAGCGGCTCGGCTTCGTGTCGCGGGCGCCGCGCTGGGCGATCGCGCACAAGTTCCCGGCGCAGGAGGAGCTGACCCGGCTGCTCGACGTGGAGTTCCAGGTCGGCCGCACCGGCGCGATCACGCCGGTGGCGCGGCTGGCGCCGGTGTTCGTCGGCGGCGTCACCGTCAGCAATGCCACGCTGCACAACATGGACGAGGTGCGCCGCCTCGGCCTGATGGCCGGCGACACCGTGATCGTGCGCCGCGCCGGCGACGTGATCCCGCAGGTGGTGCGCGTGGTGGAGGACCGGCGCCCGCCGCGATGCGCGCCCGATCGCGCTGCCCGCGCACTGCCCGGTGTGCGGCTCGCCGATCGAGCAGGGCGAGGGCGAGGCGGTGGCGCGCTGCTCGGGCGGGCTGGTGTGCGCCGCCCAGCAGAAGGAGACCATCCGGCACTTCGCCTCGCGCCGCGCGCTGGACATCGAGGGCCTGGGCGAGAAGCTGATCGAGCAACTGGTCGACCAGGGCGTGGTGCGCAACGTCGCGGACATCTACGCGCTGGACGAAGCGACGCTGGCGGGGCTGGAGCGCATGGGCGAGAAGTCGGCGCACAACCTGCTCGACGCGATCGCGCGCAGCAAGCGACCACGACCTTCGAGCGCTTCCTCTACGCGCTCGGCATGCGCGAAGTGGGCGAGGCCACGGCGCTCGCGCTGGCGCGGCACTTCGGCACGCTGGAGGCGCTGATGGCGGCCGACGCCGAGGTGCTGCAACAGGTGCCCGACGTGGGCCCGGTGGTCGCCGCACACGTGGTCGCGTTCTTCGCGGTGCCCGAGAACCGCGCGCTGATCGGCCGGCTGCTGGAGGCCGGCATCGTGTGGCCGGCGGTGGAGAAGCCCGCGGCCTCGGCGCCGCTGGCCGGCAGGACCGTGGTGCTCACCGGGACGCTGGAGGCGATGACGCGCGACGAGGCCGGCGAGCGGCTCGCGCGGCTCGGCGCCAAGGTGGCCGGCAGCGTCAGCGCGCGCACCCATATCGTGGTCGCCGGGCCCGGCGCGGGCTCGAAGCTGGCGCGCGCCGAGGCGCTGGGAATCGAGGTCTGGGACGAGGCGCAACTGCTCGATTTCCTGCGCCGCAACGGCGCCGGTTGAAGCGCGGGTGATTGCGTCAAATTTACGCATTCTTTAGCCCAAACGGGGGACGTCCCGGTATCATCCGTGGTTTACGATGAGTGGCTAATTGCAGTGCTCCGGCACGTGTTCCGGCGCCGGATAAAGCCCACAACAATCACGGTGAAAAGACCTTGAAACCCACCGACATCAACGATCCCGAGTATTTCCACAAGGTAGTCGACTGCCAGTACGCCTGTCCGGCGCACACGCCGGTGCCGGAGTACATCCGCCTGATCGCCGCGGAGCGCTACACCGACGCCTACATGGTCAACTGGGACTCCAACGTGTTTCCGGGCATTCTCGGGCGCACCTGCGACCGACCCTGCGAACCCGCCTGTCGGCGCGGCCGGGTGGAGGAGGAGCCGGTGGCGATCTGCCGCCTCAAGCGCGTCGCCGCCGACAACAAGGATCGATATCACCGAGCGCATGCCGAAGGTGCCGAGGCGAAAAACGGCAAGCGTATTGCGCTGATCGGCGCTGGTCCGGCCTCGCTCACCGTGGCCCGCGACCTCGCGCCGCTGGGTTACAGCATCGACATCTACGACAACCAGTTCGCCGGCGGCGGCATGATGCGCAGCCAGATACCGTCGTTCCGCTTGCCGCTGTCGGTGCTGGACGAGGAAGTGAACTACATCCTCGAGCATGGGTGTGAACACGCACTTCAATACCCAGGTCGACAGCCTGAAGGAGGTGCTCGAGAAGAAGTACGACGCGGTATTTGTCGGCACCGGCGCGCCGCGCGGCAGGGGCCTGAATCTGCCCGGCCTCGAGGAAGCGCGCGGCGAACATCTTCTCGGCATCGACTGGTTGTCCAGCGTGGCCTTCGAACACACGACAGCGATCGGCAAGCGCGTGCTGGTGCTCGGCGGCGGCAACACCGCCATGGACTGCTGCCGCACCGCCCGGCGCATGGGCGGTGAGGACGTGCGGGTCGTAGTGCGCAGCCCCTTCGACGGATATGAAAGCCTCGCCCTGGGAGAAGGAGGATGCCGAGGCCGAGGGCATCCCGATTTACAACAACCATGTGCCGAAGGAATTTGTGGGTCGAGGACGGCAAGCTCAAGGGCATGACCGTTCGAGAAGGTCGAGGCGCGTCTACGACGAGAAGGGCAAGCGCACCCTGGTGCCCACCGGCGAAGACCTGGTGTTCATGGAAGCCGACGACGTGCTGATGGCGATCGGCCAGGAGAATTCCTTCCCCTGGATCGAGCGCGACCTCGGGGATCGAATTCGACAAGTGGGACATGCCGGTGGTGGACACGGTCACCTTCCAGTCCACGCAATGCCGAAGGTGTTCTTTGGCGGTGACGCCGCCTTCGGTCCGGAAAATATCATCACTGCGGTTGCGCACGGTCATCAGGCTGCCGTCAGTATCGACCTGTTCTGCCGTGGCGAGGATGTGCGCAAGCGCCCGCCGCCCCACGTGACGCTGGTCAGCCAGAAAATGGGCGTGCACGAGTGGAGCTACGACAACGCGTCGCCGACGACCAGCGTTACACGGTGCCGCAGGCGCCGATGGAGAACACGCTGAAGGATCGCAAGGTCGAGGTCGAGCTGGGCTTTGACGCGCGCACCGGCTACAAGGAGGCAGAGCGCTGCCTGAACTGTGACGTGCAGACAGTGTTTGACGAGTTGCGCTGTATCGAGTGCGATGCCTGCGTCGACATCTGTCCGACGGATTGCATCAGTTTCATCGTCAATGACGAGGAGCCGGACGCTGCGCAGACGCTGCGGCGCCGGCGGGCAATCTGGCCCAGGACCTCTACGTTTCCGCCGAGCTGCCGACCAGCGGGTCATGGTCAAGGACGAGGACGTGTGCCTGCACTGCGGCCTGTGCGCGGAGCGCTGCCCGACCAGCGCCTGGGATATGCAGAAGTTTCTCTACAATGTACGAAGGCGGGACAGGCATGACAGCGCCAATCGAGTCCGTCAACGATTTTGTCATCAAGTTTGCCAATGTCAACGGCACCGGCTCGGCCAGCGCCAACAACCTGTTCGCCAAGGCGATGTTCCGCATGGGCGTGCCGGTCAGCCCGAAGAATATTTTTCCCTCCAATATCCAGGGACTGCCGACCTGGTACGAGGTCAGGGTCAACGACAAGGGCTACCTGGGGCGTCGCGGCGGTATCGATATTGATGCTGTCGGTGAATCCGCAGAGCATGGCCCAGGACATTCGCGAGGTGGAACCGGGCGGCTACTTCATCTACGACAGCACCAAGCCGCTGGACCTTCGCCTGCGTGCGCGACGACATCACTATCATCGGCATGCCGCTGACCCGTCATCTGCAATGAGCAGTACAACGATCCGCGGCAGCGGCAACTGTTCAAGAACGTGATCTACGTCGGCGCGCTGGCGGCGCTGCTCGACATGGACTTTTCAAGGTGCTGACGGGTCTGGTCGACGATCAGTTCAAGGGCAAGAAAAACCTGGTCGCGCCCAATATCCACGCGCTGGAGCTCGGGCATCAGTACGCGCGGAAGAACTTCGAGTGTCCGATCGGCATTCGCGTGGAGCGCGGCGACAACATCGCCGGCACATGCTCGAGACCGACAAGATCCTGCTCGATGGCAATACCGCCCCGGCCTGGGTGCACTCTATGGTGGTGCCACCGTGGCCGCGTGGTATCCGATCACGCCCTCCACCTCGGTGGTCGATGCGTTTGAGAAATACTGCCAGCGCGTGCGCATCGATCCGGGCACGGGCAAGAACAACTACGCCATCGTGCAGGCAGAGGATGAGCTGTCGGCCATCGGCATGGTGATCGGCGCGAGCTGGAATGGTGCGCGCTCCTTCACCGCGACCAGCGGTCCCGGCGTGTCGCTGATGAGCGAGTTCCTGGGGCTGGCGTATTTCGCCGAAATTCCCACGGTGCTGTTCGACGTGCAGCGCGCCGGCCCCTCGACCGGCATGCCCACGCGCACCCAGCAGTCCGACATCCTGGCCGCGGCCTATGCCTCGCACGGCGACACCAAGCACGTGCTGCTGTTCCCGTCGACGCCCAAGGAGTGTTTCAGTTTGACCGTCAAGGCCTTCGATCTCGCCGAGCGCCTGCAGACGCCGATCATCATGCTGACGGATCTCGATCTCGGCATGAACGACAACATGTCGCAGCCGCTCGTCTTGGACGACAAGCGCGCCTACGATCGCGGCAAGGTGCTCGACGCCGAGCAGCTGGAGAACCTGAAGGAGCGTTTCGGGCGCTACCTCGATGTCGACGGCGACGGCATCTGCTACCGCACCTATCCCGGCACGCACCCGAAGAAGGGCGCCTTCACGATCGCGGCACCTCGCGCGACGAGTACGCGGTCTACACCGAGGACGGCGAG
Organism: uncultured Gammaproteobacteria bacterium; assembly: GCA_963819895.1. GTDB lineage: Bacteria > Pseudomonadota > Gammaproteobacteria > Pseudomonadales > UBA5518 > UBA5518. The sequence continues at coordinate 272,598 of CAWFXU010000024.1, read as the reverse complement.
GCGTACGAGCGCAACATGGAGCGGCTGCTGAGGAAGTTGGAGACCGCGAAGCAGTACGTGCCCGAGCCCAAGATCAAGCCGGCCGGCAGGGCGACGCCCTACGGCGTGCTGTTTTTCGGCACCACGGCCTCGCCCGCCTAGAGGCCGTCGACATGCTGGCCGAGGAAGGCATCGAGATCGACACGCTGCGCGTGCGCGCCTTCCCGTTCATCGGAGCGGTGGAGGAGTTCATCGCCAGCCACGAGACGGTGTTCGTGATCGAGCAGAACCGCGACGGGCAGATGCGCCGCCTGCTGATCAACGAGATCGACGTGCCGGCCAACGAGAAGCTGGTGCCGGTGCTGAATTACGACGGCCTGCCGATCACTGCGCGCCAGATCGCAGGCGTCATCCGCGCCACGCTCGGCGGCAGCGACAACGTGACGCCGATCACCGCAAGCGTGAAAGCGCGAGGAAAAAGTCATGACCTACCAGAGACCGTCTTTCCGCCATCCCGAAGCGCCCGTCAACGAGCTGGGCTACACGCGCCGCGACTACGAGGGCTCGATTTCCACGCTGTGCGCGGGCTGCGGCCACGATTCGATCAGCGCGGCGATCATCGAGGCCGCGTTCACGCTGTCGATCGAGCCGCACCACATCGCGAAGATGTCCGGCATCGGCTGCTCCTCGAAGACGCCGACCTACTTCCTCGGCAACTCCCACGGCTTCAACTCGGTGCACGGTCGCATGCCCTCGGTGACGACCGGCGCCAACCTGGCGAACCGCGAGCTGGTCTACATCGGCGTCTCCGGCGACGGCGACACGGCCTCGATCGGCATGGGGCAGTTCGCCCACGTGGTGCGCCGCAACCTGAACATGATCTACATCGTCGAGAACAACGGCTGCTACGGACTGACCAAGGGCCAGGACTCGGCCACCGCCGACGTCGGTTCGAAGAGCAAGAAGGGCAACGCGAATCCCTACGAGCCGATCGACCTGGTCAGCGTGGCGATCCAGCTCGGCGCCACCTTTGTCGGTCGCAGCTTCTCCGGCGACAGCCAGCAACTGGTGCCGCTGATCAAGGCCGCGCTCAGCCACAAGGGTTTCGCGTTCCTCGACGTGATCTCGCCCTGCGTGACCTTCAACAACCACGAAGGCTCGACCAAGAGTTACGACTTCGTGCGCGAGCACATCGATCCCACCCCGATCGATTTCGTGCCGATGCGCGACGAGATCCGCACCAGCTACGCCGCGGGCACGACGCAGGACGTGTGCCTGCACGACGGCTCGGTGATCCGCCTGCACAAGCAGAGCGACGAGTACGACATCGAGGATCCGCAGTCGGCGCTGCAGGCGATCGCGCATCACCAGAAGTCGGGACGCGTGCTGACCGGGCTGCTCTACATGGATCGCGATGCCCAGGAACTGCACGAGATCCTCGAGACCACGCGCCGTCCGCTGAACACGCTGACCGAAAAGGAACTGTGCCCGGGCACCAAGGTGCTCGACAGCATCAACGCCGGTCTGCGCTGAAATTCACGTCCGGCCTGTAGGTCCGGCTTGTAGGTCCGGCTTCAGCCGGACAGCTGCCGCTCGGCACGTGGGTCCGGCTTCAGCCAGCGTCGCAAAAGCCATTGGCGTGTCGAACGTGCAGCCTGGTGCGTCGCTGGCTGCGCTGCCCGCTATTGCCCTGCGGGGCACGCGCAAGTACGTCCATGTAGGCTCAGCGTCGCATCCATGCGACGCACGGCCCCGCAAGCCAACAGCGGGCAGCACATCCGCTCGGCTCGACGCCATACCCGCTTCGAGAATACTCCAGGAGCGCGCTTTTCGGGGGCGTTCCACCAGCGCGAGGCGCCCGGGGCGTCCCTCGGCGCGGCGGACACTCTGTCGCCAGGACGGCGACAGGTAGCCTACAGGGATGTATTCACGGCGTGTCCGCGGCGCCGAGGGACGCTCGGGCGCCGTGGGCTTGCGACACGCGGACTAGTGCACCGGCAGTCCACAGAAGATGAGATTGCGGTTGCCGGATGGAGCCAGTCGAAGCACCCGTCCGGATGAATCCGGACCTACGGTTGCAGCCAGGGCTTCAGCGCGAGATCCAGGCCTTCGTTGATGAAGCTCTCGTTGTCCAGCACCGTCTTCTCGCGCGTCCAGCGCGGGGTGGATGGCTTCAGGTTCAGGTATTCCGTCACCTCGATGCCGCCGGCGCCGTTGTAGAGGCGCTTGAGCGTGAGGTCGAACACGTTCACGTAGAGGCCGACGGCGTCCACGCCCTGCACCCAGTCGAAGTCCGCCGTGATGCCTTCGCCGCCGCGGCTGGACGGGCGGCGGGTCACGCCGAGGAAGTGCGCCTGGTGGTTGCCGCTCGGGGAGAAATAGACCTGCAACTCCTCGAGATTGGTGAACACGATGGCCTGCACCCGGCCCTCGGCCGCCAGTGCCTTGACGGTCTCGCTGAGCACGTACTGGAACACGGTGTCGTTCAGCTTGCCGGTGGTCGGGTTATAGGGCTCGCCCCAGTTGCGCACGCCTTCCTTCCACGCCTTGTCGAACAGCTCCGACGGCAGCACTTCGTAGCCGGCCGCCGTCAGGCGCTCCGCCACCATGCGGTCGATGCGCGCCTCGTGCTCGGCGAGGTAGTTGCGGCTCGGCTTGCCGAAGTTGACCGGCGCGATCACCACGCGCCCGAACTGCGACTTGTCGGCCAGGCGCGCGTCGTAGGTCGCCTGGTAGGCGGTGCCGCCGCCGTCGCCACTCGGCGTGCTGCCGCAGGCGACGAGGCACAGGGTCGTGAGGATCAGCAGGAGCGCGCGCATGGTGAATACCTTGTGGGACGGGGTGCGCGCGGATTCTAGCAACCGCTATTGCCAATGAGAACCGCGCTGTGCTCCCATCGGGCTTCCATGTGCCACGCCGGACGCGAGCCACCGTGACCGAACTGCTCCATTGCCAGACCCACGGAACCGCCGGACGCGCGGTGATCCTGCTGCACGGCCTGTTCGGACTGTCGGCGAACCTCGGCCCGCTGGCGCGGGAACTCGCGCGCGACTACCGCGTGCTGCTGCCCGACCTGCGCAACCACGGCCGCTCGTTCCACGCGCCCGGCATGGGCTATGCGCTGATGGCGGCAGGACGTGCTGCGCCTCATGGACGCGCACGGGATCGCGACGGCGGCGCTGGTCGGGCACTCGATGGGCGGCAAGGTGGCGATGCAGGCCGCGCTCGACCATCCCGAACGCATCGAGCGCGTGCTGGTCGGCGACATCGCGCCGGTCGAGTACGTGCCGCACCACGAGCGCCTGCTCGCGGCGCTGCGCGAGGCGGCGGCCGATACGCATCGCGGACCGTCGCGCGACCCAGCGCATCCTCGAGCGCCACATCGCCGAGCCCGGCGTGGTGGCGTTCATGCTGATGAACCGCGCACAGCACGAGGACCGCAGCTGGCACTGGCGCTTCGACCTCGACGCGATCGAGCAGGGCTATGCCGAGATCCTCGCGGCACCGCGCGGCGCGCGCCCCTATGCGGGGCCCGTGCTGTTCATCAAGGGCGAGCTGTCCGAGTACATCCTGCCGTCGGCGAACGCGGCCACGCGCGCGCTGTTCCCGCAGGCCCGGCTCAAGGTGATCGCGGGCGCGGGGCACTGGCTGCACGCGGAGAAGCCCGCGATCTTCCTGCGCCTGGCGCGCGAATTCCTCGCCGCTACTTCCTGATCTGGCCGTCGAGCATCTTCGCGAGCTTCGGCCCGAACGGCGGCAGCGTGCCCGCGAGCTTCGACAGGTTCAGCTTGCCGTCGCGGAACACGCCCTTGGCGTGGCTGAAGGTGCGGAAGCCGTCGCGGCCGTGGTAGTGGCCCATGCCGCTGCCGCCCACGCCGCCGAAGGGCAGGTCGTCGCAGGCGAAGTGCATCATCACGTTGTTCACGCTGACGCCGCCGGAGATGGTCTCGCGCAGCACGCGCTCGCGCTCGGCATCGTCCTTGCCGAACCAGTACAGCGCCAGCGGCCGCGCGCGCGCGTTCACGTAGGCGATGCACTCGCCGACATCGCGGTAGGTCTTCACCACCAGCACCGGGCCGAAGATCTCCTCCTGCATCACCTTCAATCCGTCGTCGGGGTTCACCACGATGTGCAGCGGGATCTTGTGCTGCGTGCGGTCGGTGAAATCCTCGCGCCCGGGGTTGAGCTCGATGATGCGCGCGCCCGCCGCGCGGGCCTCCTCGATGTAGCCGAGCACGCGATCGTAGTGGCGCGCGTTGATCATCGCGTTGTAGTCGGGGTTCAGCACCGTGGTGGGATACTGCGCCACGAAATTCTTCCGGCAGCTCTCGAGGAAGACCTCGAGCCGCGATTCGGGGACGAAGGCATAGTCCGGCGCGATGCACAGCTGCCCGGCGTTCTGCCCCTTGCCGGTGACGATCTTCCCGGCCGTTTCCTCGATGTCGGCGCTGGCGCTCACGATCACCGGCGATTTGCCGCCCAGCTCCAGCGTGACCGGGGTCAGGTTCTCGGCCGCGGCGCGCATCACCATGCGCCCGATCGAGGTGGCGCCGGTGAACAGCAGGTGGTCGAAAGGCAGCGAGGCGAAGGCCGCACCCACCTCGGGGCCGCCGGTCATCACGGCGATCTCGCTGCGGTCGAAGTAGCGCCTGATCAGTTCGCGCGTGAGCTCGGAGGTCTGCGGCGTGAACTCCGAGGGCTTGATCATCACGCGGTTGCCGGCGCCGAGGATGTCCGCCATCGGGCTGAACACCATGCCGACCGGGATGTTCCACGGCGTCATGTTGCCGACCACGCCCTTGGGCTGGTGGTAGACGAGCGCGCGCGCGCCGAACAGGTTCATCGGCACCGGGGCGCTGCGCCGCTCGGGCTTCATCCACGACTTCAGCTTCTTCTTCACGTGCTTGAGATTGCCCACCGAGGTCATGATCTCGGCCATGCGCGTGATGTACGGCGAGCGGCAGCCGTAGTCGGCCGACAGCGCGTCGCAGATCGCCTTCTGGTTGTCGACCAGCAGCGCGATACAGCGGTCGATGCGGTCGATGCGCGTGCCGTATTCCGGGAAGCCCTCGGCCCTGAACGCCTTGCGCTGCAGCTCCAGCGTCTCCAGCATCGCGCCGCGCGCGTCGATCACGGCGCCTGCCTGTTCTGCTGCGGTGGTCATCTCATTGCTCCTTGTGCGGAAGATGTTCGTGTATCGGCTCGGTGAGTCCAGACTTGGTGCGTCGCTGGCCTCGCACTGCGGCCGCCGCAACGGGGCCCGCGGCAAGTACATCCCTGTAGGCTCTGGCGCCGCATCCCTGCGGCGCACGGCCCCTTATGGCGCCGCCGCACTGCGAGGCCGCTCGGCGATTCTCGGTGCGCAACGTTCCGCGCACCCAAGCTCGCAGGCGGCACAGCGCTGCGCTCGGCGGGTCGGGCATGCCGCGGCGAACCGTGTGTCGCCTGGACGGCGACACGCGAGCCTACAGGGACGTATTCACGGCGTGTTCGCAGCGGCATGCCGAGCCCGCGCAGGGCGCGACGCATCGGGACCACTACGCTGCGAGCTGAGCACGGAACTCACGCCTCGTCCTCGATCAGCATCCCGGCGGCCTTGAGGCCGATGGCGACGCAGAGCGCGTTGGTGTTGCCGCTGATGATGTTGGGGATGACGGAGGCATCGGCGATGCGCAGGCCCTCGAGGCCGTGCACGCGCAGGCGGTGGTCGACCACGGCGTCCTCGCCCGCGCCCATCGCGCAGGTGCCGACCGGGTGATAGACCGACTCGGCCTCGCGGCGGATGAACTCGAGGATCTGCGCGTCGCTGCTGCAGTTCACGCCCGGCTTGATCTCGGCATCGCGGTAACCGTCGAACACGCTGGAGGCGAAGATCTCGCGCACGCGCTTCACGGCATCGATCATCACGCGCCGGTCCGCCTCGGTGGCCAGGTAGTTGGCGCGGATCGCGGGCGGATAGTCGGGGAAGGGCGTGCGCACGTGCACGCTGCCGCGGCTGGTGGGGCGCAGGTTGCAGACGGTGGCGGTGGTGCCGGGCACGGTGGTGAGATTGCCGTGCGCGTTCAGGCGGCCCGCGGCAGGCGTGAAGTGGATCTGCGCGTCGGGGCGCTCGACGCCGGGCGAGCTGCGCAGGAAGGCGCCCGCCTGGCAGGCCGGATGGATCAGCAGGCCCTCGCGCCTGATGACCCAGCGCAGCGCGTTGCGCAGCAGGCCGAGCGGCGTGGTCTCGTCGGCGAAGGTCCTTACGTTGCGCAGGCCCTGCTGCACGTTGATCGTCAGGTGGTCCTGCAGGTTCTCGCCCACGCCGGGCAGCGCGTGCTGCGTGGCGAGGCCGAGCGGGCCCAGCACGTCGGGATTGCCGATCCCGGAGAGCTCCAGCAGTTGCGGGCTGTTGATCGCGCCGCCGCAGAGGATCACGCAGCGGCGCGCGGCCACGCGCAGCACCTTGTCCTTGTGGCGGTACTGCACGCCGGTGACGCGCTCGCCGTCCAGCAGCAGCTTTTCGGCGAGGGCATGCGTCACCAGCTCGAGGCTGGCGCGCTTCAGTGCGGGCTTGAGGAAACTGGTCGCCGCGGTCTGGCGCACGCCGTTGCGCACGTTGACCTGGTAGCGGCCGATGCCTTCCTGGCTCGGGCCGTTGAAGTCGGTGTTGCAGGGCAGGCCGATGCTCACGCCCGCCTGGATGAACAGGTCGGTGCATTCGAGCGGGGGACCGACCTCGTCGACCCACAGCCCGCCGCCGCTGCCGTGCAGTTCATCGGCGCCGCGCGCGTTGTGCTCGCTGGCCCTGAAAAAGGGGAGGATCTCGTCCCAGGACCAGCCGGGATTGCCCGCCGCGGCCCACGCCGCGTAGTCCTCGCGCTGGCCGCGGATGTAGACCATGCCGTTGATGGCGCTGGTGCCGCCCACCACCTTGCCGCGCGGCCAGGCGATCTTGCGGTAGTTGAGCTCGGGCTCGGGCTCGGTCTGGTAGCACCAGTTGACGCTCTTGTCCTTCATCAGGAAGGCGAAGCCGAGCGGGACGTGGATCATCGGGTGGCGGTCCGGCCCGCCGGCCTCGAGCAACAGCACGCGTCGGCTCGCCTCGCGGCTGAGGCGCGAGGCGAGCGCGCAGCCGGCCGAGCCGGCGCCGATGATGATGTAGTCGTAGCTGGCGTCGATGCCGCGCGGGGTGGTGCTCAAGCGGGTGCGCTCCGGTACTGCGGAAGCGGCTCATTGTCCGCGATAGCGGCGCATGGCTCCACGCCCGCCTGATTACGCTTTGGTAAGCGGCGGGTGGCGCCGCGACGCGCGATTGTGGTCAGATGCGCGCCTTGGACGGACGGGGACATACACGATGGCTGGCGCCAGCCTGCTCGCACTGCTCGACGACATCGCGACGGTGCTCGACGATGTCGCGGTGATGACCAAGGTCGCCGCGAAGAAGACCGCCGGCGTGCTCGGGGACGATCTCGCGCTGAACGCGCAGCAGGTCGCGGGCGTGCGCGCCGAGCGCGAGCTGCCGGTGGTCTGGGCGGTGGCAAAGGGCTCGACGCGCAACAAGCTGATCCTGGTGCCGCTGGCGCTCGCGCTGAGCGCGCTGGCGCCATGGGCCGTGACGCCGGTGCTGATGATCGGCGGCGCCTACCTGTGCTACGAGGGCTTCGAGAAGCTCGCGCACCGTTTCCTGCACAGCGCCGGCGAAGACGCCGTCGCGCGCGAGGCACTGGAGCACGCGCTGCTCGATCCCGGCATCGACCTGGTCGCCTTCGAGAAGGACAAGATACGCGGCGCCATCCGCACCGACTTCATCCTCTCGGCCGAGATCATCGTGATCGCGCTGGGCACGGTGCAGGCGGCGTCCTTTGCGCACCAGGCCGCCGTGGTCACGGTGGTCGCGGCGGCGATGACGGTGGGCGTTTACGGCTTCGTGGCCGGCATCGTGAAGATGGACGACGCCGGCATGCTGCTGTTGCGCGACGCATCGACGCGGTACGGCGGGCGGGCTGAAGCGCGCCCTCGGCAACGCGCTGCTGTGGATCGCGCCGCGCCTGATGAAGGTGCTGTCGGTGCTCGGCACGGCGGCGATGTTCCTGGTCGGCGGTGGCATCCTGGTGCACGGCTTGCCGCTGCTGGCGCAGTGGCTGCACGGCGCCGAGCACGCGGCGGGCGGCGTGCCCGGGGTGGGCGCGGTGCTGGCCGGTCTGACGCCGGCGCTGCTGAACGCCGGCGTTGGCATCGTTGCGGGCGCGATCGTGCTGGCCGCGGTCCGCGCTTACGGCGCGCTGGCGCGGCGCCTGCGCTGAAAGCCCGGGAATTTGTCGCCGGCCTGCTGCGGTCGCCGCAGCAGGCGATTTGTATGCAAGACGGAGGAACTGCACATGGATACCACGACCCTGTTCTCGCTCGCCGGGCGCACCGCGCTGGTCACCGGCGGCTCGCGCGGCATCGGGCGCATGATCGCGGCGGGCTTCATCGCCCAGGGCGCGCGCGTCTACATCTCCTCGCGCAAGCGCGACGCCTGTGTGGCGCTCGCGCAGGAGCTGGGCCCGAACTGCATCGCGCTGGCGCAGGACGTCTCCACGGTCGAGGGCTGCCGCGCGCTGGCGGCGGCCTACGCCGAGCGCGAGCCCGCGCTCGACATCCTCGTGAACAACGCCGGCGTGGCCTGGGGCGCGCCCTTCGAGAGCTTCCCCGAATCCGGCTGGGACAAGGTCATGGACCTGAATCTCAAGTCGCCGTTCTTCCTGACCCAGGCGCTGCACGGCGCGCTGCGGGCCGCGGCCTCGGCGCAGCGCCCGGCCAAGGTGATCAACATCGCCTCGGTCGACGGCATGCGTCCCAATCCCTGGCACACCTACAGCTACCAGGCCTCGAAGGCGGGGCTGATCCACCTGACGCGGCGCCTGGCGGCGCGGCTGATCAGCGACCACATCGTGGTCAGCGCGATCGCGCCGGGTGCTTTCGCCTCGGACATGAACCGCGCGGCGCGCGACCATGGCGATGTCGCGGCGCTGGCGATACCGTCGGGACGGATCGGCACGGACGAGGACATGGCGGGCGCGGCGATCTTTCTCGCGAGTCGCGCCGGCGATTACGTGGTCGGGGAGACGCTCACCGTCGACGGCGGCCTGGTGAACGCCACGCTGGGTGCCTCGATCGACGCCTAGGGCGCAGCGAGGGTCAGGGAGCGGCGCCGGCCGTGTCGATCGGCGCCGTCCCGGCCAGGCTGGCTCAGAACCAGGTTTTCTCGAGCATGATCACGGCGCATCCTGCCACGTAGCCCAGCAGCGCCAGGCCGCTGATATTGCGCACGTACCAGAAGAAGTTGATGCGCTCCATGCCCATCGCGGCCACGCCGGCCGCCGAGCCGATGATCAGGCAGCTGCCGCCGGTGCCCGCCGCGAAGGCCAGGAACTCCCACATCGGCGAATCGGTCGGATACGTGGCCAGGTCGTACATGCCCATGCTCGCGGCGACCAGCGGCACGTTGTCGATCACCGCGGAAAGCAGGCCGATCAGGAACACGATCAGGTCGAGGTTGCCGACGGTGCGGTCGAGGAAGCCGGCCGCCTGCGCCAGCAGGCCGGTGGCCTGCAGCGAGGAAACGGCGGTCAGGATGCCGAGGAAGAACAGCACGCTGGGCGTGTCGATGCGGCGCACCACCGTGAGGATGTGCATGCCGGATTCCATCGCCTCGTCGCGGTCCTTGTGCAGCAATTCGGAAACCACCCACAGCACGCCGAGGCTGAACAGCATGCCCATGAACGGCGGCAGGTGCGTCACGGTCTTGAACACCGGCACGAACAGCAGCCCGCCCATGCCGACCAGGAAGATCGCGTTGCGCATGCGAGTCGGGCACCGCGTGGTGGGCCTCGTTGCTGGATCTGCACGGGGCTGGTGATCTGCCGGCCGCGCAGGCGGAAGGTGAGGAACAGCAGCGGAATCGTCAGGCACACCAGGCTGGGCAGGAAGATTCCCTTCATGATGTTCAGCGTGGTGATCTGCCCGCCGATCCACAGCATCGTGGTCGTGACGTCGCCGATCGGCGTCCAGGCGCCACCCGCGTTGGCCGCGATCACGATGATCCCGGCGAAGAACAGGCGGTCGTGCCTTGTCGTCGATCAGCTTGCGGATCAGCGAGATCATCACGATCGTGGTGGTCAGGTTGTCGAGCGCCGCGGACAGGAAGAAGGTCACGAAGCCGATGATCCACAGCAGCTTGACCATGCTGGTCGAGCGGATGCGGTCGGTGATGATCGTGAAGCCGCCGTAGACGTCGACCATCTCGACGATGGTCATCGCGCCGAGCAGGAAGAACAGGATGCTGGCGGTCTCGGCGAAGCCCTCGAGCATCTGGTGCTCGCCGACCCAGGCCTTGACGATCGCCTCGGCGGGCTTGGCCGCGTGCATGTCCAGGAAGGCCTGCGGCAGGCTGGCGACGTCGATCAACGCCGGGGCCGCAAGGATGTAGACGGCCCAGCACACCACGCCGGTCAGCACCGCCGAGGCGGCCTTGTCGACGTTGATGCTGTGCTCGAAGATGATGCAGAGATAGCCGATGCAGAAGATGGCGATGATGGCGATCAGCGGTAATGGCATGGGTTCGTTCCGGTACGGCGTAATTGATGACTGACAAGCGGGCCAATTTAAAACGATTCGCGTGCGGGTCACCACGTATGCCAGCGTGCAAATTGCCGAAGCGCCGCAGCGGGCCGATTGGCCTTGCGCCGGTTGGCGGTTTTTTTTGCCCGGGCGAGCGGCTATGCTCCGCCGCGGACAGCAGGCATTCAGGCAGGGGAGATCCCACGTGGCGGTAGAACGATACTGCGCCCCGGAATCGGTGGCGGAAGCAGTGGCGCTGCTCGCGTCGGGCGATAGGGCCGCGGCGCTGGCCGGCGGCACCGACCTGCTGGTGCAGATGCGCGTCGCGGCGCGTTCACCCGCAACCGTTGTCGATCTCAAGCGTATTCCCGGCCTGGCCGGAGTGGAGTTTGCGCGCGATGCGGTGCGCATCGGCGCCGCGACGCGCTGCTGCGAGCTGACGAGGAACGAGTCCCTGCGCGCGCTGTGGCCGGGCCTGCTCGAGGCCGCCGGCCTGATCGGTTCCACGCAGGTGCAGGGTCGCGCCAGCGTCGGCGGCAACCTGTGCAACGCCTCGCCCGCCGCGGACTCGGTCCCCGCGCTGGTGGCCAGTCGCGCGCGGGTGCTGATCGCGGGACCCGCTGGCGAGCGCAGCGTTGCGGCCGAGGACTTTGCGCTCGCGCCGGGCCGCACCGTGCTCGCGAGCGGCGAGTTCGTGCACGCCATCGAGTTGCCGCGTCCGGCGCCGCGCACCGCGGATGCCTACCTTCGCTTCACGCCGCGCACCGAGATGGATATCGCGGTGGCGGGCGCGGCAGTATCCGTGACGCTGGATGAAAGCGGCGTCTGCACCGATGCGCGCATCGCGCTCGGCGCGGTCGCGCCCACCGTGCTGCTGGTGCGGGAGGCCGCGGCGGCGCTGATCGGTTCGCGCTGCGACGACGCGGCGCTGGATGCGTGTGCCGCTGCCGCGCGCGCCGCGTCGCGACCCATCACCGATCGCCGCGGCACCGCGGAGTTCCGCCGGCAGGTGATCGGCGTGCTGGTGCGCCGGGCCGTGCTGGTGGCGTTGGAGCGCGCGCGGGCGCGCGTAGATTGAGCGTGGACCGTTGGTCGACCGGGACGATGGCTCAAGCCGCCGTCGCGCGACCGCTCGCTGTCCGCGTCGACCGCCGTAAATACGTCCCTGTAGGCTCGATTGCCGCCATCCAGGCGGCAAACGGTCTGCGCAGCCAGCAAGCCGGTCGCGCAGCGGCGACGTCGGCGTACCGAGTGCCGGCTTGCACTGGCCCGCTTTGATTTCGGATCGCGCCTCGCGCGACCGCACGGGCAATTCTGAAGACGAGAAAACCAGATGTCGATACACGTACGTACGCAGATCAACGGCGAGCCGCAGGAATTTCTCTGCGAGCCGGACCAGAGCGCTGCTCGAGGTGCTGCGTGACACGCTCGGGCTGACCGGCATCGAAAGAGGGCTGCAACTCGGGCGACTGCGGCGCCTGCTCGGTGCTGCTCGACGGCACGCTGGTGTGCGCGTGCCTGGTGCTCGGCGCCGAGCTCGAGGGGCGCAGCCTCACCACCATCGAAGGCATAGCCGAGGGCGGCCGGCTGCACCCGATGCAGCAGAAGCTCCTCGAGCACGACGCGCTGCAGTGCGGCATCTGCACGCCCGGCTTCGTCGTCGCGGCGAAGGCGCTGCTCGACCACGAACCCGAACCCGACGAAACCGCGGTGCGCTACTGGCTGGCCGGGAATCTCTGCCGCTGCACCGGCTACGACAAGATCATCCGCGCGGTGCTCGATGCGGCCGCCACGATGCGCGCGGCGGGAGGTGCGGCATGAGCGCGAAGCGAGCAGGCGTTTCGCCAGCATCGGCACGCGCCCGCCGCGTCCCGACGGCGTCGACAAGGTCACCGGGCGCGCGCGCTACGGCGCCGACTACACGCTGCCGGGCATGGTGTACGGGCCGCGTGCTGCGCAGCCCGCACGCGCACGCGCGCATCCTGCGGCATCGACACGAGCGCCGCGCTCGCGCTGCCCGGCGTGCTCGCGGTGGTGACCGCGGAGGATTTCCCGGCGGCGCCGCAGGGCGATGTCGCGAGCGGCGAGTCCGAGATCGCGAGCGGCGACCTCAGCCGCAACGTGATGGCGCGCGACAAGGTGCTGTACCACGGCCACGCGGTGGCGGCCGTGGCGGCGACCACGCCGCGCATCGCGGCGCGGCGCTGGCGGCGATCAGGTCGACTACGACGTGCTGCCGGCGGTGCTGGACCTCGACGGCGCGATGGCACCCGATGCGCCGCTGCTGCACGAGGACATGTTCACGCGCGGCGTGGATCCCGAACCGCGTGACCGCCTCCAACGTGGCCGCGATCACGACCTTCCAGCGTGGCGACCTCGATGCCGGGCTTCGCGGAGGCCGACGTGGTCATCGAGGACACCTGACGCTGCCCGATGGTGCACCAGGGCTACATCGAGCCGCATGCCTGTCTCGCCTCCGCGGGCGCCGGGCGGCGAGGTCGAGGTCTGGTGCAGCACGCAGGGACCGTTCTCGGTGCGCTCGCAGCGTCGCGCTGCTGCTCGGCCTCGACATCGCCGACGTGCGCGTGATTCCCACCGAGATCGGCGGCGGCTTCGGCGGCAAGACCGTGGTCTACCTCGAGCCGCTCGCCGTCGTGCTGTCGCGCAAGTGCGGCCGGCCGGTGAAGATGCAGATGACACGCGAGGAGGTGTTCCGCGCGACGGGTCCGGCGCGCGGCGACACGGGTGTGGCTGAAGGTCGGCGCGAAATCCGACGGCACCATCACCGCGATGGACGCCCGGCTCGAGTACGAGGCCGGCGCCTTCCGCGGCTCGCCGGTGCTGACCGGGCGCGATGACGATGTTCACGCTGCTACGACGTGCCGCACCTGCGTGCCCTGGCGCTGCGACGTGCTGATCAACAAGCCGAAGGTCGCGGCCTACCGTGCTCCCGGGCGCGCCGCAGGCGCAGTTCGCGGTGGAGTGCGCGCTCGACGAGCTCGCCGTGAGGCTGGGCATCGATCCGATCGAGCTGCGCCTGCAAGCAACGCGGTGCGCGAAGGCTCGCGCACCATCTACGGTGCCGACGTTCAAGGCGCATCGGCCTCGTCGAATGCCTGGAGGAAGCGCGCCGGCATCCGCACTACGCGGCGCCGCTCGGCGCGAACCAGGGGCGCGGCGTCGCCGCCGGTTTCTGGTTCAACGCGGGCATTGCAGTCCAGTGTCGCGGTGCACCTGACCGAGAACGGCACGCTGCTGCTCGAGGAGGGCAACCCCGACATCGGCGGCTCGCGCGCCTCGATGGCGCTGATCGCCGCCGAGACGCTGGGCGTTCCCTACGACGAGCGTCAAGCCCGTGGTCGTCGACACCGACAGCGTCGGCTACAACGATCTCACGGCGGGCAGTCGCACGACCTACGCGACCGGTTACGGCGGTGATCGAGGCCTGCGGCGAGCTGATCGCGAAGCTGTGCGCGCGCGCTGCGGCGGAATGGAACGTCGCGCCCGGGCGCGTGAGCTGGCGCGACGGTGCCGCCTGGCACGCCGACGAACGCCCAAACCAGCCTGGGTATCGCCACGCTGGCACGGCTCGCGGCGCGCACCACGGGCCCGTTGAGCGGTAGCGGCGCGGTGAATCTCAAGGCAGGTGCGCCGGGTTTCGCGGTGAACATCGCCGATGTCGAGGTCGATCCCGAAACCGGCCAGCCGCGTCGTGCGCTACACGGCGATCCAGGACGCGGGCAAGGCCATCCATCCGGATTACGTCGAGGGCCAGATGCAGGGCGGCGCGGTGCAGGCGCATCGGCTGGGCGCTCAACGAGGAGTACCGCTTCGACGCGCGCGGCGTGCTGGAGAACCCCGGCTTCCTCGACTACCGCATGCCGGTGGCCTCGGACCTGCCGATGATCGACACCGTGATCGTCGAGGTGCCGCAATCCGGGCCATCCGCTCGGCGTGCGCGGTGTCGGCGAGACGCCGATCTGCGGGCCGATGGCGGCGGTGACCACCGCGCTCAACCAAGCGGTGAACACCCGTGTTCGCGATCTGCCGCTGACGCCGTCGCGCGTGCTCGCGGCGATCGGCGCGCGCGACTGACGTGGCCAGGATCGTGTTCCTGGCGGCGCAGCGGCGCTTCACCGGCGGCAGCCACGAGATGCACGCCGAGGTGAGCGACTTTCGCGGCGTGCTGGACGCGGTGCGCGCGCGCTACCCGGACTTTCCCGAAGCGGAGCTGCTCGGCTGCAGCGTCGCGATCGACGGCGAGATCGTGAACCGCCCCTGGCTGGAGCCGATCGGCACGGACAGCGAGGTGATCTTCGTGGCACGCATAGGCGCGGGCTAGTCCATGGACCAGGAACAGCGCGAGCAGTACCACCGCAGCCTCGAAGCCACGCTGGTCGAGATTCTCGACCTGCTGGAAAAGCACCGGCTCGAGCGCGAGCTGAGCCTGCGCCAGGCCTCGGGCCAGCGCGAACTGGTCGACGCGCTGCTGGCGCGCCAGCACAAGGGCGAATTCCAGCGCCGCCTGGCGCGCATGCACCCGGCCGACATCGCCTTCGTGCTGGAGCGCCTGCCCACCGACGATCGCCTGGAGCTGTGGGCGCTGGTGGCCGCCGAGCGCCGCGGCGGCGTGCTGCTCGAGCTCGCCGACGGCGTGCGCGACAGCCTGATCGCGGCGATGCCGCAGCGCGAGATCGTCGACGCGGCCGAGCACCTCGAGACCGACGAGATCGCCTACCTGGTGCCCAGCCTGCCGCAGGACACCGTGGCGGCGTTGCTGTCCTCGCTCGACCAGCGCGAACGGCACAAGGTGCGCGAGATGCTCGCCTTCCCCGACGGGACGGTGGGCGCGCTGATGGACATCGAGATGGTCACGGTGCGCGACGACGTCGTGATCGAGGTGGTGCTGCGCTACCTGCGCCGCCACGAGGAACTGCCGGATCCCTTCGACCAGGTCTTCGTGGTGGACCGCGACGGGGTGCTGGTCGGCATCCTGCGCCTGAAGGACCTGCTCACCCACGATCCGGACCGCCCGGTCGCCGAGGTGATGCTGCGCGATCCGCTGACCTTCAGCACGCACGACCCGGCCTCGCGACGCGGTCGGCGTGTTCGAGCGCTACGACCTCGTCTCGGCGCCGGTGGTGAACCTGCATCACCGGCTCACCGGGGTGCTGCACTTCGCGGCGGTGATGGACTTCATCAGCGAGCAGGCCGAGAGCCAGCAGCTCAAGCAGGTCGGCCTCACGGAGGACGAGGACCTGTTCGCCCCGGTGCTCGACAGCGCGCGCAACCGCTGGCCCTGGCTCGGCCTGAACCTGCTGACCGCGGTCGTCGCCTCGCGCGTGATCGGCGCTTTCGAGGCGACGATCCAGCAGCAGGTGGCGCTGGCCGCGCTGATGCCGATCGTCGCCAGCATTGGCGGCAATACCGGCAACCAGACCGTCGCGCTGATGATCCGCGGGATGGCGCTGGAGCAGATCGTCGCGAGCAGCCTGTGGGTGGTGGTGCGCAAGGAGCTCGCGATCGCGCTCGTCAACGGCCTGCTCTGGGGCAGCGTGATCGGCCTGGTTGCGCTCGCGTTCTACCGCCAGCCGGCGCTGTCGCTGGTGATGGGGGTCGCGGTGGCGGCGAACCTGCTGATCGCCTCGCTCGCCGGCGTGTTCATCCCGCTGACGCTGAAGAGTACGGGGCGCGACCCGGTGATGGGCTCCTCGGTGCTGCTGACCTTCGTCACCGATGCGATGGGGTTCCTGGTGTTCCTCGGCCTCGCGGCGTGGCTGATCGTCGGCTGAGCGTTGCACGCCCGGCAGAACATGAGGATATCGTCATGATGGGGAAGGCCTCGTTGGCGATGCTGCTATGCTTCGCGTGCGTCGGCTGCGCGCCGACAGCGAGACAGGATGAAGCTTCCGGTGGCGATGCCGATGGTGCGCTCGCGCAGTCGCGTGCCGCACGCTGTTTTCGCGTATCGACCATCGACAACTGGCGCGTGATCGACGAGCGCCAGCTCGTGGTGTACGGACCGGGGCGCAGCGCGGCATGGCACCTGCGGCTGTTCGCGCCCTGCCAGGGCCTGCGTTTCACCGAGACGCTGGGCTTTCGCGCCGCCGGCACCGACTGGATCTGCGGGGACCCGGGCGACATCGTGGTGTGGCGCGAGAACCGCTGCGCGATCAGCGCGGTCCGGCCCGTTTCGCCCGCGCAGGCGAAGCTGCTCTTCGACGGGAACGTGCGCGACGACATCGGCAGGGTGCCTGCCGATGCGCCCGCCACAGGGAATCGCAACGAGGAATGATCATGACGACAGAGTTCAGCCTCAACGGCGAGCGCGTCACCGTGGAGGGTGACACGCAGAAGCCGCTGCTGTGGGTGCTGCGCGAGGATCTCGCGCTCACCGGCGCCAAGTTCGGCTGCGGCAAGGGACTGTGCGGCGCCTGCACCGTGCAGGTCGACGGTGTGGCGGTGCGTTCCTGTTCGTTTCCGCTCGCGCTCGCCGCGGGCAAGTCCGTGACCACCATCGAGGGCCTGGGGCGCGACGGCCTGCACGCGGTGCAGCAGGCCTGGGTCGAGCTCAACACGCCGCAGTGCGGCTACTGCCAGCCCGGGCAGATCATGTCGGCCGCGGCGCTGCTCGCGGTCAATGCCGCGCCGAGCGACGCCGACATCGACGTCGCGATGGCGGGCAACCTGTGCCGTTGCGGCACCTATCCCCGCATCCGCCGGGCTATACACCGCGCCGCCGAACTGCTCGCGGCGGAGCAGGCCGAATCGGCCGAAGAAACCGTGCCCCCCGCCGAGGAGGTGGAGCCATGATGCAGATGAACCGGCGCGCATTCCTGCGCAACGTCTCGGTGGCCGGCGGTGGCGTCATGCTCGGTGTCACGCTCGGGGGCTGCGGCGGGGACGTGGCCCCCTGGCCGAACCAGCAGTCTGGCGTGCTGCAACCGAACGCATTCCTGCAGGTGCGCCCGGACGGCAGCGTGGTGCTCGCGATTCCCAAGGCCGAGATGGGGCAGGGCGTGGCGACGGGGCTCGCGACGCTGGTGGCCGAGGAGCTCGAGATCGATCCGTTGCGGCTGCAGCTGGAATTCGCCGAACCGCATCCGGACTACAACGACAAGGAATACCGCTCGATGATAACGGGCGGCAGCGCCTCGATACGCAACAACTTCGACGTCATGCGCGAGGCGGGCGCGTCGTTGCGCGAGATGCTGCGCCAGGCCGCTGCCGCGACCTGGGGCGTGGCGCTCGCGGACTGCATCGCGGCCGACGGCGCTGTCAGCCTGCGCGACGGTTCGCGCAGCGCGAGCTACGGCGAGCTCGCCGCCCCCGCGGCGAAGCTGCCGGTGCCGACCGCTGTGGCACTGAAGCCGCCGGCCGAGTGGCGGCGCATCGGCAAGCACGATGCACGCGTCGACGCCGTGGCCAAGGTGGACGGCAGCGCGCCGTTCGCGCTCGACCTCAGCCTGCCCGGCATGCTCACGGCGGTGCTGGTGCGCTGCCCGCATTTCGGCGGCACGCTGAAGGGCTTCAAGGCAGACAAGGCGCAGGCCGTGCCGGGGGTGAGCCGGGTGCTGGAGATGAACGGCGCCGTTGCGGTGGTCGCGCAGGGCTACTGGCAGGCGCGCAGCGCCGCCGCGCTGCTCGAGATCGACTGGGACAAGGGGCCGCTCGCGGGCCTGGATTCCGCCGCGATCACCGCGGGCCAGCGCCGCGCGCTGGCCGAGGAGAGCGGGCGCGTGGTACGCGAGGATGGCGAGGCGCCGGCCGCGGGGACGGTGGCCCGCTCGGTGGCCGCCGAATACCGCGTGCCCTACCTGGCGCATGCGGCACTGGAACCGATGAACGCGGTGGCTTCCGTCACGGCGGCCGGCGCCGAGGTCTGGGCGGGCAACCAGGCGCCCGACGTGCTGAAGAGCCTGGTGGCGCGGCTGCTGGAGATTGCGCCGCAGCAGGTCAGGGTGCATTCGACGTATATCGGCGGCGCCTTCGGGCGGCGCACCTACATGGAATTCGCGCTCGAGGCGGTCGCGTTGTCGCGCGAACTGGGCGTCCCGGTCAAGGTGATCTGGTCGCGCGAGGACGATACCCGGCACGATCACTACCGGCCCGCGGCGATGGCGTCCATGCGCGCCGATATCGGCGCCGATGGCAGCCTGCTCGGCTGGGACGCGCGGGTCGTGGCACCCCCGGTGATGACCACGATGGTCGGCGTCGTGCTGCCGGTGATGCTGCCGCAGTGGGCGCCGCTCGGCGTGGGTTCCGTCATCGAGCCGCTGGTCGCGAAGTACGACCCCAACCTGACCGAGGGCGTCGACTCGATCCCGTACGCGATGCCGTATGTCCGGGTCGAGGGGCTGGTGTCCGATCCCGGCATACCGGTCGGGGTGTGGCGCTCGGTGGGCCATTCGCAGAACGCCTTTTTCAGCGAGAGCTTCGTCGACGAGGTCGCGCACGCGCTGGGCGAGGATCCGGTGCGCTTCCGGCTCGAGCGCCTGCCGGCGGATTCGCGCGTGCGCGGGGCGCTGGAACTGCTGGTCGCCCGCGGCGGCTGGGGCAGCGCGCCCGCAGGCGTTTACCAGGGTATCGCGGTGCACGAGAGCTTCGGCACGGTGGTGGCCGAGCAGGTGGACGTTGCACTGGAGAATGGCGCACCGGTCGTGCGCCGCGTGGTCTGCGCGGTCGACTGCGGCGTCGTGGTGAACCCGGACGTGGTGCGCATGCAGCTCGAGAGCGCGGTGGTGTTCGCGCTGTCCGCCGCACTGCACGGCGAGATCACGATCCGCGACGGCGCGGTGGTGCAGGGCAATTTCGACGACTATCCGCTGGTGCGCATCGACGCCTGCCCCGAGGTCGAGGTGCACCTGGTGGCCAGCGAACGGGCGCCGAGCGGCATCGGCGAGCCCGGTGTGCCGCCGCTGGCGCCGGCACTCGCGAACGCGATCTTCGCGGCCACGGGCAAGCGGTTGCGTGAATTGCCGTTGAGGGTTTCCTGAGATGACGGCCGCGCGGGTCGCCATTCTGTGGGTCGCCATTTATGGCGACTGCAGCGCTCGGCAAGACACCTGTCGGCATGAATGCCGACCCACGGGGGGCTGCTGACATGGCCTTGTTCGGGCTGCGCTACGACCTGCGCTCCGCGCCCGGCAGCGCCATTGCCAAGCCGGCGCTTTACCGCGCGGCGCTCGATCAGTGCGCCTGGGCCGACCGGCTCGGCTTTGCGCTGGTCACGCTCTCCGAGCACCACGGTTCGCCCGACGGTTACCTGCCCTCGCCGCTGGTGATGGCCGCGGCGATCGCGGCGCGCACCGAGCACGTGCGCATCATGATTTCCACGCTGGTCGCGACGCTCTACGACCCGGTGCGCCTCGCGGAGGATTTCGCGGTGCTCGACAACCTCAGCAACGGGCGCATCCTGCCGGTGCTGAGCGCGGGCTACGTGGCCTCGGAGTTCGAGAGCTTCGGCAAGCGCCTCGGCGGACCGCAAGAAAGCGATGGACGGCATCGCCGGCTTCCTGCGCCAGGCCTGGACCGGCGAGCCCTTCCAGTACGAGGGACGCACGGTGTGCGTGACGCCGCGCCCGGCGCAGGCGCACCCGCCGATCTGGATGGGTGGCAGTTCGCGCGCCGCCGCCGCGCGCGCGGCGCGCGAGGCCGACAACTTCGTGCCCTCCAGCCCGGAGTTCTTCGACATGTACCGCGAGGAGCTCGCGAAGCTCGGCAAGCCCGATCCGGGCCCGCGTCCGGCCAGCCTCGGGCGCTTCCTGTACCTGGCCGAGGATCCCGATGCCGCATGGGAGGAGATCGCCCCGTACCTGATGCACGAGAACAACGCCTACGCGGCCTGGGCCGAGGCACAGGGCGTGGCGACCTCGTACCAGCGCCATGCGAACGCGCAGGCACTGCGCGACACCGGCACCTACCCGGTGCTGACGCCACGAGAGCTGCTGGAGCACATCGAGGCCGCGGGGCCCTGGGACACCGTGCTGTTCCATCCGCTCGCCGGCGGCATGGATCCCGAGCTCGCGTGGCGCAGCCTGCGGCTGTTCGAGGAAAAGGTTTATCCGCACACAGCGCTCGGCAAGAGCAGGAGGGAGGGCACATGAGCAAGCGTCTGCAGGGACAGGTCGCGGTGGTCACCGGCGCGGGGCAGGGCGTGGGGCGCGGTGTGGCGCGGCGCATGGCCATCGAAGGCGCCACGGTGGTCGTCGGGGAGATCGACAGCGAGAACGGCAAGCGCGTCGCGGGCGAATGCGAGGAGCTCGGGGGACGCGGCATCTTCGTGCACACCGACGTGACGCAGCGCGAATCGGTCGAGGGACTGATCCGCCACACCGTCGAGACCTGCGGCGGCATCGACATCCTCGTCAACAATGCCTACGCCGCCGGGCCCGCGAACCGCCTGCAGGCCAAGCCCGAGAGCGACTTCCGCCTCGCCTTCGAGGCCTGCCTGTTCGGCGCGCTGTGGTCGATGCAGGCGGCCTTCCCGCACATGCGCGCCAAGGGGCGCGGGCGCATCATAAACATGTGCACGCTGAACGGCGTGAATGCGCATCCCTACTCGGCGGACTACAACAGCTCCAAGGAAGCGCTGCGCGCGCTCAGCCGCACGGCGGCGCGCGAGTGGGCGGCCTGCGGCATCACCGTCAACGTGATCTGCCCGGCGGCAGTGACGCCCGCCTTCGAGCGCTTTCGCACGCTCGCACCCGAGCTGGCCGCGAAGATGCTGGAGCAGAACCCGATGGGCTACATGGGCGACCCGGAGCAGGACATCGGCGGCGTCGCGCTGTTCCTGGCCTCGGACGATGCGCGCTACCTGACCGGCAACACGCTGTTCGCCGACGGCGGCGGCCACATCAACGGCGTCCAGTGGGCGCCGCCGCTGCCGCCGGAGTGAACAAGGAACAGGATGTGAATACCGCCCTGCAGTACCCCTTCGACGCGCCACCCGCGCCGGGCAGCGTGACCACCATCCAGCCCGGCGTGCTGTGGGTGCGCATGACGCTGCCGATGAAGCTCGACCACATCAACCTGTACGTCCTGGAGGACGATGCCGGCTGGTGGATTGTCGATACCGGGCTGCGCGGCGAGGAAACGCGCGCGCACTGGGAGCGTGTGTTCGCCGAGCACCTGGGCGGCAAGCCGGTGATCGGCATGTTCTGCACCCACTGCCATCCGGATCACATCGGCCAGGCGGGCTGGCTCAGCGAGCGCTGGAAGGCGCCGCTGTGGATGACGCACGGCGAATACTATGTCGGCGCGGGTGTTCGCGCAGACCGGCATGGACGGGCCGTTCTGGGAGGGCATGGATTTCTACCGGCGCGCCGGCGCGGCGCCGGAATTCTTCGAGAACATGCGCCTGCGCATGAGCGGCTTCTCGGGCATGGTCGAGCCGCTGCCGCGCTCGTTCCATCGCGTCAACGCCGGCGACGGTTTCGTCATCGGCGGCTCGCGCTGGGAAGCGGTCGTCGGGCACGGCCATTCGCCGGAGCACCTGTGCCTGCTGAACCGCGAGCGCAAGCTGCTGATCTCCGGCGACCAGGTGATTCCGCTCATCACGTCCAATGTCAGCGTGATGGCGATCGAGCCCGAGGGCAATCCGCTCGCCGACTGGCTGGACTCGCACCGGCGCTTCCTCGCGCTCCCGGACGACGTGCTGGTGCTCCCCGCGCACAACACGCCGTTCCATGGCCTGCACCGGCGGCTGCGCTACCTGATCGCGCACCACGAGGATCACCTTGCGGCGCTGGAGGAGGCGTGCGTCACGCCCAGCACCGCGCGCGAACTGCTGCCGGTGATCTTCAGGCGCAAGCTCGACGCGGAGCAGACCGCCATGGCGCTGGGCGAGTGCATCGCGCACCTGAACTTCCTGCTGCACGCCGGGCGCGTGCGCCGCGAGCTCGGCGGCGACGGCCTGCACCGCTACATCGCGCTCGATCCGGCGGTGGCCGCGCGCGCGGGCACCGTCGCGCACCAGCGCGACGACGATCCGGTGATGGTCTAGGCGAGCCGTTCAGGCCGCGGCGACAGCGCGCGAGCGCCGCTCAGCGCGCCGGCGCGGGCATCGGGGCGCGCACGATGCGGTCCCCGACGAAGGATCCGAGATAGAGATCGTCACCGACCTGCTGGGCCACCGTGGCCGCGCCCATCGGCGCGCCGCGGTGTTCGAGGATGGTCTGCGCCGTCACGCTGCGCGGATCCACGGCAACGATCGCGAACGCCGCCCCGCAGGCTCCCTCGGTAATGCCGAAGCAGGCGCCCAGTTCCACGATGCCCGCGGTGTGCGAGGCCACCAGCAGGCGGCCCTCGGCATCCCACTGGCTGTTGTCGGGGCCTTTCACGCTGACCTTGCCGAGCAGCTCTCCGTCGGGAAACCCGATCTTGCGCACCTCGCCGGCGATGTACGCATTGACGAACAGCGCCTTGCCGTCGGGGCTGACCTGGATGCCGTTGGGGAAGGGCATGCGGGTGCCGGCGGCGACCGCGAAGCGCTGGCCGTCCCAGTGCAGCACGTGGCCGGTGTCGAAGCCGAGCATGCCTTTGAGCAGCGCCAGGCTCACCGGCCCTATCGACGGGGTGCTGCGCGCGAACATGTGGGTCGCGACGAAGCCGCCTCCTGGCAGTGCCGACACGTCGTTCATGTGGCTGTCGGCCGGCGGCAGCGCGCAGCCCCGCCACGCCAGCCGGTAGCCCTCGCTTTCCTCGAGCAGCTGGAAGAATTCGACGCTCTCGCGCCCGCCGTGGTTCACCGCGAGCACCTGCCACTGGCCGTCGGCGCGACGACCGAGGTCGATGCCATGCGGCGAGAACGCCGGACCGGGCGGCTTGGTGCAGGCGGCATCCCCCCACGGCGGCTCGTCGGAGGCACTGAACTGCGGCAGCCGCGTGATGGTTTCGCTCCTGGTGTCGAACAGCGCGAAAGAGCCCGGCCGGCGCCCGTCCGGGGTGCCCATCTGGCTGATCAGCAGCGTGTGCCCGTCGGGCAGCAGTTCCATGTCCTCGGGGCTGCTGAAGCTGCAGGTCGGTTTCATTCCGCCCGCGGGCACGCAGCCGTTGACGGGCGGGAACTTCTCGCCGCAGCCGCCGAGCAGCGCGAGCGCGATGAGCAACATCGGGGCGGCGCGCATGGTCTTATCTCACTCCCCTGGCAGGCGCCGCTATGGTAGTGTTCCGTGGCGATGCCGGCCAGCCCCGGCGCGGGAACAACAGGCAGTAGCGGACGGTGGCAGGCGTGAATTCCGGACTAACCCATATCAGTGATGCCGGTGAGGCGCGCATGGTCGATATTGGCGCCAAGCCCGAGACCGCGCGCGCGGCGGTGGCCGAGGCGTGGGTCCGGATGCGGGCCGATACGCTGCGGCTGATTGTCGAGGGCGGACACCACAAGGGCGACGTGTTCGCGGTTGCGCGCATCGCCGGCATCCAGGCGGCCAAGCGCTGCGCCGAACTGATTCCCCTGTGCCATCCGCTCGGCCTCGATGCCGTTGAAGTACGGCTCGAAGCGGTGGCGGAGCAGTCCGCGGTGCGCATCCGCGCCGAGTGCCGCCTGCACGGGCGCACCGGCGTCGAGATGGAGGCGCTGACGGCGGCCGCGGTGGCGGCACTCACCGTTTACGACATGTGCAAGGCGGTGGACAAGGGCATGGTCGTCGATGGCGTGCGGCTGCTGGAAAAACGCGGCGGCCGCTCGGGTCCGTGGCGAGCCGAGGCCTGAGCGATGCTGCGCGTGCTGTTCTTCGCCAGCATCCGCGAGCGGCTCGGCCGTCGCGAGCTGGCGCTGGCCTGTGACGCGGCGTGCACCACCATCGCGGGCCTGGTGGCGCGCCTGGAAAGCGAACTGCCGGGCTGCGCGGCGCTGCTGCTGGCCGAGAAAACCATCGTCGCGGTCAATCGCGAAGTCGTCACGCGCGAGCAGGCGCTGCGCGACGGCGACGAGATCGCGTTCTACCCGCCGGTCACCGGCGGTTGACGGGAGGCGGCGCGATGCAGTCCGAGGTGGAGGTCCGCGAGGCGGACTTCGGCATCGACGAGGAGTATGCGCGGCTGCGCGGCGAGCCGGGGAACGCCGGGGCCTGCGTGCTGTTCACCGGGCTGGTGCGCGAATGGGCGGATGGAGCGGGCACGCAGGCGCTGGAGCTCGAGCACTACCCGGGCATGACCGAGGCGAGCATCGCCGCGATCGTGGGCGATGCGCGCGCGCGCTGGCAGCTCGGCGCGGTGCGCGTGATCCACCGCGTCGGGCGGCTGGCGCCGGGCGAGCAGATCGTGCTGGTGGGCGTCACCAGCGCGCATCGCCATGACGCGTTCGCGGCGTGCGAGTTCATCATGGACTACCTGAAGACGCGCGCCCCGATCTGGAAGAAGGAAATCGGCGCGACCGCGGCCTGCTGGGTCGAGAGCCGGGACAGTGACGCACAGGCCGCCGCGCGCTGGCGGGAATCTGATACCAACGAGGAGACGACATGAGTTTCGACAGTCTGCAGTTCCGCAACGCGCTGGGGCGCTTCGCCACCGGCGTCTGCGTGATCACCGCGAATCCCGAGGGCCACGCGCCCTTCGGCATGACGGTGAATTCCTTTTCCTCGCTGTCGCTGACACCCCCGCTGGTGCTGTGGAGCCTGCAGAAGAACTCGGACACGATGGAGGCGTTCCGCGTCGCGAAGCACTACTGCGCGAACATCCTGTCGCAGGAGCAGAAGGCGCTGTCGGGGCGCTACGCGAAGAAGGGCGATCACGCGCTGCGCGAGGACGATTTCACCATCGGCGAAAGCGGGCTGCCGGTGCTCACGCACGCGCTGGCCTCCTTCGAGTGCGCCATGGACGCGCGCCACGACGGCGGTGACCACGTCATCCTGGTCGGCCGCGTGACGCACATGTCGGTGAGCACGGGCGGGCGCCCGCTGGTGTTCTACGAAGGCGGCTACCGCGAGCTCGCCTGACCCCGATGAAGTTCTGCAGCAGCTGTGGTGGCGTGATCTCGCGGCGCATTCCCGCCAACGACGATCGCGAGCGGCACGTCTGCGACAGCTGCGAGACGGTCCACTACCAGAACCCGCGTATCGTGGTGGGCTGCCTGCCCGTATGCGGCGAGCAGGTGCTGCTGTGCCGGCGCGCGATCCAGCCGAGGCGCGATTACTGGACCCTTCCCGCGGGCTTCATGGAGAACGGGGAAACCACGCTGGAAGGCGCGCGGCGCGAGACCTGGGAGGAGGCGCGGGCACGGGTCGAGGACGAATCGCTGTACACGATCTTCGACCTGCCGCACATCAGCCAGGTCTACATGTTCTACCTTGCGCGCCTCAGTGGCTCCGCGTTCGCGGCCGGCCCCGAGAGCCTGGAGGTCGCGCTGTTCGACGAGGACGCGATTCCCTGGGGCGAGCTCGCATTTCCGGTGGTGAACGCCACGCTGAAGCGCTTCTTCGCCGACCGTCGCCACGGCGTGTTTCCCGTGCACAACGCCACGCTGCGCCCCGGCGACTGGGGCCGCGGCCTGCCGCTGATCATGACAGTGCCGTAACCGCCGCGCGTGCGCGCAACGGCTAGGCTAGGGCGAACCGCTACCGGAGCCCTGCCCATGTCCTTCGTCAAGATCACCCGTCCCCGTCCGCAAGTCGCGCTGGTCACGCTCGACCGGCCCGAGCGCATGAACGCGATGGCCTTCGACGTGATGGTGCCGCTGCGCGAGGCGCTGGAGGAGCTCAGCTTCGACAACAGCGTGCGCGTGGTCGTGCTGACCGGCGCCGGCGAGGGCTTCTGCTCGGGCGCCGACCTGGTCGACCCCGGTTACCTCTCGATCTTCGACGGCCTCACGATGCCCGGCATCTCGCGCCGCGCGATGAAGGTGCTCGACGACGTGGTGAAGTCGCTGCGCGAGATGCACCAGCCCGTGATCGCCGCGATCAACGGCCCGGCGATCGGCGGCGGCTTCTGCCTGGCGATGGCGACCGATATCCGCGTCGCGGCGCACGAGGCCTATTTCCGCGCCGCCGGCATCAACAACGGGCTCACCGCCGCCGAACTGGGGCTCAGCTTCACGCTGCCGCGTGCGATCGGTTCCTCGCGTGCCTTCGAGATCATGCTGAGCGGGCGCGACGTGGGCGCCGAGGAAGCCGAGCGCATCGGCATCGTGTCGCAACGCTGCCCGCGCGAGGAACTGCTGGACACCTGCTACGCGATGGCCGAGCGCATCGCCGGCTACAGCCAGGTCGGCGTCGAGCTCACCAAGCAGATGCTGTGGGCGGGCCTCGAGGCCGGCAGCATGCATTCGCACATGAACCACGAGGGGCACGCGCAGCTCTTCGTGCGCATGACCACACGCAACTTCGAGGAAGCCATCAAGGCGCGCAAGGAAAAGCGCAAGCCCGAGTTCAAGGACTGAGCAAGCGCCTCGCGCCCCGGCGCCGGTTTGCGGGCGACTCTCAGGGGGACGCAGCAACCGTGCAGTCGATTTCCTTGCTGCCCGTGGGATTCGAGCGCGTCCAGCAATAGGTCACGCGCGCATCGGCGCCGAGGATCCACGCGCCTTCGCCGGCGGCGCTGATCTGGCGGTTGCCCGGATCGGAGGCCATGGTGGAACCGATGACGCCGGCAAGCAGGCCGGCGGCGAAGAGGGCGATGGCGATGGATTGGCGCATGATCGGGCTCCCGGGTTGGTGAGGTCGCGGTATCTTTGCGGGCCGCACCGACCTCGAGGTGCGCCCGTGTCAGGTTATCGCGTTCCCGGTAGTTGCGTCCGCTGCTTTACGCGCGGCTCGCCGCGCCCGCGTCAGGCCAACGCCGGCAAGGCCGAGGCCGAACAGCGCGAGGGTGGCGGGCTCCGGAACTCCATTCACGCCGTTGGCAGCCGCGTCGTTGCGCGGTTGCGGCAGGCTGCGCAGCGTGGCCGTTGCAGTTTGTGTGAGCACGCCGCCGCGGTAGAAGGTGAGGGGCGCCAGCTGGATATCGAGCCAGCCACCGTTGTCGAGATCGAGTGATGCGAGGTTCCATGTCAGCATGTAATCGATTCCGGCATCGCCGATGATGCCTGCGTAGGCGGTGCCGGTGCCCGTAATCGACAGCAAACCGGCCAGCGGGCCGCTGAAGCTCAACGATGCCCCGACGGTGAGCGAATCCTGCTCCTGGTTGCGAATGCCCGCGTTCCCGCCGTTGCCGGTGTCGGGTTCGCGCAGCTGGATAGTCCCGAAGTCGAAAGTGGATCGCGCACCTACGTTCAGCAAATCGAACTGCGGTGCCGCCATCGACGGTGTAAACAACACGTCCAGCAATGTGCCGCCATTTTCTGGGTTCTGCCCGGTATCAACACCGTAACCGGCGCCGGGGGCAAAGGATCCTCCCGATAGGGTGATCGGCAGCGCACCCGCCGGTGATGCCGTGGCGAACGCACCTGTGCATGCCACGGTGGCGATCAGCCGCGTGATTGTCTTTCGCATAACGACTCCAGCTTCAGGGTTAGTGCGCTGCAATGGTTCCAAGCAATCACTGCGCCCAACTACAAAATAGACGTAAAAACAGCCAGGTAAGTTGTCGCCAGTTCAAATGGCTTGCGCGAATGTAAAGGAAGCCGGACAAAATTTGTCAGCTGCGGACCGGGCGGGGCCAACAAACGGATCCGGGCTGAACTGGCCGCCGTTGGCAGGCCCACCGGAAGCTGCGCCGCCTTTGGCGGGTTGTCTGGCCGGGGTCCGGATCCCTATACTTCGCGGCCCAACGCATCGGCAGGACTGCCGGTCCTGCTGGTGGACGAGACTCCGCTGGCAGGCGGATTCACAGAGTTTTGCGCCCGTAGCTCAGCTGGATAGAGCATCCGCCTTCTAAGCGGATGGTCGGGGGTTCGAGTCCCTCCGGGCGTACCAATCAAATCAAGTAGTTACGGTGAATCAGCGAGCTGATACGATTCCCGCAAGTGCTTTCGAAGTGCAACGGATGGATAAGTGCCCGATCAGCGCACTTACGCCGCCACCTCACGCACCGCGTAACAGGGTCACGCCCACGCGCGCGGGGGTGTTACCGCAAAACTGTGCGACAGCGCACAGTTTGAGCGCCCGTCACGCCGCGCGCGGGGGGTAGCATTCGCCCTTCACGAAGTAGTCACGTCGCTTAGGTAACGTGCTCTCCTCATTCGACCGGGGGGTTCCGCCATGACCACGGACGAAGTCGTCGCCTTGATGAACGCTTTGGTCGCCGAGATCCGCCAGCACACGGCCGTGCAGGATGATGAGGAACACCAGGCGCAGACCGGTGCCAGAGAGTGCGGTGCGAGGATCACCCGATCAGCGCAGGAGCCCGCCGCCGACCCGGTGGCGTCCGCCCGTCACAATTGGGCCTCCTCGCGTCGATAACGTTTCGAACCTTCGTCAGGGGAATGCGCCATGCCGAGCTCGACTAAAGCGTTGGAGCTGATCAGGGATTGCCGCGAGCAGCTACGGATTGGGAGGCTGATTGATGTGGATTACCTGCTCGAACTGATCGAGGACGAACTGGCGCGGCTGATGCATCGTATTGAGTTAGGCGAGCAGCGCCATAGCCCGCCGCCTGATAGCCCGTAGCCACGAATCTGAGCCGTTCGTCCATACGCTTACACTCTCTCCACGGCATCTGAGGGTCCCCCTCAAATGCGCATCTGTGTAAACGATGTCTCCGGTACAGTCTGTAAGCGATGTCTCGGGTACTACAGCAGCATTCAGCCAAAGCGACCGCTAACACGGTGACAGCAGAGTGCAGCCGGCACCCACGCCGGCCCGTCACAATGAGGTCACGTCCCTTTGGTAGGGTCCGCCCATCACCGGGAGGATGTGCCATGACCACGGACGAAATCGTCGCCTTGATGAAAGCCTTGCTCGCCGAGATACGCCAGCACACCGCCGCGCAGGAAGACGATGCCGCAGACGATGCGATCAAACGGCTGGTGCCGCTGATCGAGGAATTCCAGGCGCAGACCAGCGCCAGGTACTAGGCTGCGGGGGTTAGTCGATCAGCGCCATTCCCCGCCGCTCTATGGCCCATGGATGGTCCACGCTGACGCGGACAGGATGGTCAGGATCGACGGGACGGGCTTGCAGCTACTGATCGGCCCGAGCGCCATGGGCAGGCGTCCTGTCGTCCAGGCGGCCCCGCCGCCTGCAATGGTGCTCACCGATACTTTCCGCGGACTGCTGGCCCGTGCCGGGCACCTCAGGTACGTCGGGAGATTCCGGCCTTGCCTCATCGATTTTCAGGATCGGCCAAATGGAAAATAGCGGCCGATTCTTCGAATGCGTCCACATTGCTTTTGTCCTTTGTTCGGGCGATCCGGGCAATCGAAGGTAGCTCGCCGAATTGCCGAGCGGCATGACCGGGATCAAGGCTTGCATGCGCGCGCGAACAGAATTGACCCATTTGGGTCAATTTTTCTGGATTTCATCGAAATCTGAACTAGAGTTGCCGCTGCACCAATCTGGTTCACGCGGAATACCAATGACAAAAAGCCCCCTCCAGTCGTCCATCCTTCACCGATGAAACGACCACACGAAATGACCCTCGGCGAGATCGTCGCCGAGATCCTCCACACCATGGGGGAGATCGAGCGCATGCTGAATCAGGACGTCCCGGAGGATGAGATCGACGCCCTCGCGGCCCGGTTGCCCGCGCTGTTCGAGGAGCGCGCGCGCCGGATGCACCTGAGCGCGCGTGTCTTTGATTCCTCGACGGGAGCGTGCGCGCCCCAAGTGATCCATCGCCTCAGGCCAGGTCGCTTTCAGCGGCCATCGACTCGTCGGCCTTGCACCAAAAGATTCATTTGCCCTTGCAATTGCATCGAAACCTTCTAATTTGAACTTCGCACACCCGTTCTCGTAGCCCAAATGGGCTACGGCTTGGTGCGCCGAGCTGCCGATACAACCACCCAGATTCCCGGAGTGCGGAATGTTCGATGACCCCCGCAGTGGCGCCGATCGCAGGGCATCGCGTGATGACGCGGCAGCGGGAGCGGAAGAGGACCAACGCAAGCAGTCGGACCGGCGCGCCGAACGCGACAGTTCCAAGTCCAACCGGTGGTGGCTGCTGCGGCGATACGTCAATTTCGAAAGATTTTTCGGCGGCAGGAGAGGCCGATAGCGGCCCCCGCCGATGACGGTCATAATGCGCGGCATAAGCAGTAAAACCGACGCATGAGATGACATCCGCGAAATCCCCGAAGATCGTAGCCCTGGCGCTGGAAGAAACCATCGAGAGCTGCTCTCGCCTGGCCGACGCGCTGCGCATCAGCGACGCACCCGACGAAGTGCTCGAGGAGGTGCGTGCGCGCATCGAGAGCGCGGTCGGTCTGCTGGGGGCACACGCCCGCCCGGGGCCGCACTCGCAGGCCGTGATGAACCAGCACACGGCCGAATTCTTCAGTACCCACATGCTCGCCCCCCATGAGGTGATGCCCTACAGCCCGATCATCGGGCGCCTCAATCCGGTATCCCCGCGGCTCGAGTTCCACGCCGTCGGCAACCGCATCGAGGGGCGCGGCGTGTTCCCGGTACGTTTCGTGGGTGCGCCGGCGACGGTCCACGGCGGCATGGTCGCGATGGCGCTGGACGAGCTCATGGGGCTGGTGAACTTCCTGAACGGCGCGGGCGCCTTCACCGGCACGATGACGGTGCGCTACCACCGCCCGACGCCGATCGAGCGCGAGCTCACGTTCCTCGGCGAGATGGTGGAAGCCGATGGCCGCAAGGTGAAGAGCCGCGCCGAGATCCGCTGTGACGGGGAGTTGATGGCATCGGCCGAGGGCCTGTTCATCCGTCCGCGGTGAGCGGGTTCCGTGCCGGGGAGTGCGCCACGAGGAGTTGCCGTGACTGACTGGACGCTGGAAGGGAAGACGGTGCTGATCACCGGCGCCACCGGGGGCATAGGGCTCGCGGCCGCCGTCGCGATGGCGCGCCAGGGCGCGCATCTCGTGCTGGTCGGGCGCAACCAGGCGCGTGGCCTGGACGCGATCTCGGAGATCCGCCGTCGCGCCGGCAGCGACCGAGCCGAGTTCCTGCGCGCGGATTTTTCCTCGCTCGCGGAAGTGCGGCGCCTTGCGCTCGCGTTCGTGGCCGAGGACCGGCCGCTGCACGTGCTGGTGAACAATGCAGGCATGATGAACACCTCGCGCAAGCTCACCGTCGACGGCTTCGAGGAGATGTTCGCGGTCAACTACCTCGCGCACTTCCTGCTCACGCGCCTGCTGCTGGCGCGGCTGCAGGAGTGCGCGCCGTCGCGCATCGTGCACGTGGCCTCCAACGCCCATGCGTTCTGCAAGGGGATCCGTTGGCACGATCTCTCGCACGAGCGCGAGTTTTCTGCGTTCCCGGCCTACGGTCACTCGAAGCTCGCGAACATCCTGTTCTCCAGCGAGCTCGCGCGGCGCCTGCGCGGCACCGGCGTGACCTCCAACGCGCTGCACCCCGGCGCGGTCGCCACCGGTATGGGCACCAACAACGGCATCGCCGGGCGGGTGGTGCCGATGCTGCTGAAACCGTTCTTCCGTTCTCCCGCGAAGGGGGCCGCGACCACGGTCTATCTCGCCTCGGCCGCCGAGATCGACGGCGTCACGGGAAAATATTTCTACGATTCGAAGCCCGTGGATCCGAAGCCGTGGGCGCTGGACACCAATGCCGCCGGGCGGCTGTGGGTGACGAGTGAAAAACTGCTGGGAGATCTGCTGAAACCATGAGCATGCCAACCGATATCGGTGTCATCGACCTGATGCTGAACATCCCCGGCGAAGACACGGACAAGTTCTACGACTGGATGAAGCCCGCTGCTGATGGACCAGGAAAGCCATGAGCAGTTCACCATGCCCGCGCAGTACATGTTCAAGGACATTCCCGATCGAGGGCAAGGAGGACTGCATCGCCTACACACTGGCAGCAGATGGACAAGCACGGCATCGAGCGCGCGATGCTCGGCCTCGGCTTCAGCGAGCTGCAGGAAAAAGGCGCTGCGGCGCATCCCGATCGCTTTTTCTGCTCCTACGAGGCCAATCCCAACCGGGGCATGGACGAGGTGCGCAAGATCGTCGCGATGCACGAGGAGTTCGATATCAAGGCGGTGACCGCGGCGCCCGGCCATGATCTGCCCGCCGGTGCCGGTCAACGACAAGAAGTGGTATCCGATCTACGCCAACCTGGTGGAGCTGGACATTCCGTTCTGTCCCTGCATGGGCGTGCCGGGCCCGCGCGTGCCGTTCGGGCCGCAGAAGGTCGAGTTGCTCGACGAGGTGCTGTGGTTTTTTCCCGAGCTGCGCGTGGTCACGCGCCACGGCTGCGAGCCGTGGACCGACGTCGCGGGAAGATGATGCTGAAGTACCCCAACCTGTACTACATGACCAGCGCCTTCGCGCCGAAGCACTATCCGCCGGATATCATCGACTTCGCCAACAAGCGCGGTTCGCGGCCAGATCATGTACGCGGGCTATTTCCCGATGGGCCTCTCGCTGGACCGTATCTTCAGTGAAATGCCGGAGGTGCCGTTGCGCGATGAGGTGTGGCCGAAATTCCTGCGGGAAAACGCGATACGGGTTTTCAAACTGAACGGGAGACGACGATGAAATATGTGTCAGTGGAAGAAGCCATCAACGCCCGTGGCCTGCGCCTTGTGCTCAGCCGGGCGTGCCCGGTCCCTGGGGCGAGGCCGCGAAGGCGATATTCCGCGTAAAGGGGCTCGACTACCTCGCGATCGCGCAGCAGGGCGGCGGCGAGAACGCGGCGCTGCGCGAATGGACCGGGCAGACGTCGGCACCGGTCGCGGTCTGGGAGGACGAGCCGCCGCGCACCGATTCGCTCGACATCCTGTTCCTCGCCGAGCGTCTCTCGTCCAGGCCTCGACTCATTCCCGAGGACATGGAGCAGCGCGTGCGCATGTTCGGCATCACGCGCGAGATCATCGGCCGCCGCGGCCTGGGCTGGATGCGGCGCATCATGATCTTCACGCCGATGATGCGTTCCGGCCAGCCACCCGAGGGGATCCGCAACATGGCCGGGCGCTACGGCTATCGCGACGAGCTGGCCGACAGCGCGCCGGCCGATGTGGCGCGCATCCTCGGCTTCCTCGCCGAGACGCTGGAGCGGCAGCAGGCGCGCGGCAGTCGCTATTTCGTCGGCGACACGCTGTCGGCCGCGGACATCTACTGGGCCGCGTTCTCGAACATCATCAGCCCGATGCCCGCGGACAAGTGCCCGATGCCCGATTGGCTGCGCGGCTCGTACGCCGATATCGGGCCGGTAGTCGCGGCAGCGGTCAAACCGATACTGCTGGAGCACCGCGACTTCGTGTTCGCCGAGCATATCGGCCTGCCGATGGATTTCCTGCCCACGGTGTAGGTCCGGTTTCAACGGATGTCCGCAAAATGCGCGACCTCACCGACGCGCGTAGGAGCGGGCCATGCCCGCGATATGCCGCATGGGCCGCTCCCACCGCGAACCAGCGTGTTCGTGCGGTCTGAATCCGGACCTACGCTCTCACGTTCGGGTGAAGCCGAACCCACGGAAGAGGCGCCGTCAGGCAAGGAACTGGTACAGCCAGCACACCACCGTCAGCACCTGCACCAGGAACAGCGTGAAGCGCAGCAGCACCGCCGGCAGGCTGGTGGATATCATGTGCACCACGCTCTGCCCGACGCGCGCGCCGAGAAGGATCATTGCAGTGGGATCGGTCACCGCGGTCTGGTTGCTCACCAGTGCGAACAGCAGCAGCGCCAGGTACAGCGGGATGTTCTCGTAGCAGTTCGCGTGGACGCGCACCAGGCGCTGGCCGAAGCCGGGCACGTCGCTGCCGTCGGCGGCAAAGGTGTTGGCGGCTTTCTTCTGCGTGATGCTGGTGTAGAGTCTGAAGCCTGCGAGCAGGAACAGCACGAGCACATGCCAGCTGGCGAGTCCGAGCAGGGCGCATTGGGTATTGGACACGGGGGTTGCCTCGGAAAGATTATTGTTGAAGGGCGCAGTGAGCGTAGCAGATCGCGCGCCCGCGGCGTAGCGGGTCGACGGCCGACGAACACGGGGAGCGGCGATACGGCATGAAGAGAACCGGGATGATCGTGGCGCTGCTGCTGGTTGCGGCCGTCGCCGCGTTGCTCGCGATCGGACCAGGCCGGGTCGAGCGCAACCTGAACCGCATCGAGCCTGCGGCTGCCGGCGCGACGCCCGATGCGCGTGCGGCGGCGCTGCACCGCTCGCTGTTCGTGGCCGACCTGCACGCCGACACGCTCATGTGGGCCCGCGATTTCCTGCAACGCGGCGATCGCGGACACGTCGACCTGCCGCGACTCGTCGAGGGCAACGTGGCGCTGCAGGTGCTGACCACGGTGACGCGTTCGCCGCACGGTCTGAACTACGAAAGCAACGCGGCCGATGCGCGCGACGACATCACGCTGCTGGCGCTGGTGCAGCGCTGGCCGCCGCGCACGTGGAATTCGCTCACCGAACGGGCGTTGTACCAGGCCGAACGGCTCGACGGCTTCGTTGCACGATCGCAGGGTCGCCTGCTCATGATCCGCAACCGCGCGGACCTGGACGTGCTGATTGCACGCCGTGGCGCCGGCGAACAGGCCGTCGGCGTCGTGCTCGGCACCGAGGGATCGCACGCACTCGACGGGAAGCTGGAAAACATCGGCCGCCTGCACGATGCGGGCTTTCGCATCATGGGTCTGCAGCACTTCTTCGACAACGAGCTCGGCGGCTCGCTGCATGGCACCTCCCGCGCGGGGCTGAGCGAGTTCGGTCGGGCGGCGCTCGCCGAGATGCTGCGCCGGCGCATCATCATCGACGTGGCGCATTCCTCGCCCGCGGTGGTCGAGGACGTGCTGGCCGCGACCGACGCGCCGCTGCTGGTCAGCCACACGGGCACCTACGGGCATTGCCCGGGCCCGCGCAACATTCCCGATGCGCTGATGCAGCGCATCGCGGCGCGCGGCGGCCTGGTCGGCATCGGTTTCTGGGCCGAGGCGATCTGCGACGCGAGTCCGGCGGGGATCGCCGCGGCGCTCGATGCCGCGGTGGATCTGCTCGGCGAGGAGGCGGTCGCACTGGGCTCGGATTTCGACGGCGCGGTGACCACCACCATCGATGCCGCCGGCCTGTCGGCAATTACCGCGGCGCTGCGCGCGCGCGGGATGGACGAAAGCCGCATCGCCAGGGTCATGGGCGGCAATGCGCGCGAATTCCTGCGGCGCCAGTTGCCGCCCGCACCGTGATCGCCAGACGACGCTGATGATCCACTGGGAATGGCTGCCTTTCGCCGCGCTCGATACCACCGCGCTGTACGGGATCATGGCCGCGCGCCAGGAAGTCTTCGTGGTCGAGCAGCACTGCGCCTATCGCGATGCCGACGGACGCGATACCGCGGCCTGGCACCTGGTCGGCTGGGGCGGCGAGCGCTGCGAGCGGGAAGTGGTGGCCTACCTGCGCGTGCTGCTGCCGGGCGCCCGCTTTGCCGAGCATTCCATCGGCCGCGTGCTCACGACGGCGCCGTTCCGGGGCCAGGGGCTGGGGCGCGAGCTGATGCTGCGCGGGCTGGCGCGTGTAGCGGAACAATTCGGCGCCGTGCCGATTCGCATCGCCGCGCAGGCGCACCTCGCGGATTTCTACGGTTCGCTCGGTTTCGTTGCCGTGGGCGAGACCTACGACGAGGATGGTATCCCGCATATCGACATGCTGCGCAGTGCGATGTAGGAGCGGGCCATGTCCGCGACCAAGAGCCGCGTGACCGCGGCCAATCGCGGGCATGGCCCGCTCCTACGGCCAGATGCCCCTGTGTGCCACGGGAATGGCGCCCGCCGTGCGTCGTGACAGCGCCGTC
This sequence comes from uncultured Gammaproteobacteria bacterium, assembly GCA_963819895.1. Taxonomy (GTDB): domain Bacteria; phylum Pseudomonadota; class Gammaproteobacteria; order Pseudomonadales; family UBA5518; genus UBA5518. The sequence goes on along the minus strand of CAWFXU010000024.1, from coordinate 236,232 downwards.
TGCAACCCTGCGAGCAGCACGTTGCGCATCTCGCGCGGGTCGATGATCTCGTCATAGGCCAGCGTGTCGCCCGCGCTCCACGCGCCGCTCGATTGCGCCTCCGGCCATGCGCCTGCGCGCCTTCGGCGTCCAGCCCGGCGGCCTCGGCGCCGCCGGCAGCCGGCATGCCCGCCGAGCGAGATGCCGGGGAAGGCGAGCGTACAGCGTCTGCCCGTCGAACGGGTTCATCGCCATGATCGAGCTGCCGAAGCCGTAGGCCTTGCGCAGCGTCACGTGCAGCTTCGGCACGCGCAGCCGCGACTGCGCCATGAACATGCGCGCCGCGGCGCGCAGCGTGCCGGCACGCTCGGCCTTGCTGCCGGAGAGGATCCCGGGGTTGTCGGCGAGGAAGATCACCGGCACGTGGAAGGCATCGGCGAGCTGCAGGAAGCGCGCGGCCTTGTCGGCGGCGTCGCGGTCGATGGAGCCGGCCAGGAACGTCGGCTGGTTCGCGACCACCGCGACCGTCTCGCCGCCGAGGCGCCCGAGCATGGTCAGCAGCGAGCGGCCGAACTGCGGCTGCAATCTCGAGGGTCTCGCCGTCGTCGAGCAACTCGCGCACCACGGCGCGCATGTCGTAGGGCTTTTGCGCGTCGCGCGGCACCCGCTCCAGGATGCCGTCGAGCCGGCGCGGTCCGGTGTCGCTGCCGCTGCGTGAGGGCGGCCAGGCCCAGGCACTCGAGGGCAGCAGCGCGAGGTAGGAACGGATCAGCGCAAAGGCTGCCGCTTCGTCGGGCACGATGTTGTGCGCGACACCGCTCTGGGCGGCGTGGATGCGCGCGCCGCCCAGGTCCTCCTTGCTCACCATCTCGCCGGTGGCGGCGGCGACCAGCGCCGGGCCGGCGGCGAAGATCGTGGCCTTCTCGAGCATGATCACGAGGTCACTGAGCAGCGCCGTGATCGCGCCGTGTCCCGCCGAGGAGCCGGTGACCACCGCGATGCTGGGCACCTGGCCCGAGAGCCGCGCGAGCTCCTGCATGTCGTTGGGCGCGTAGGGATGGCGCGACAGCGCGTTGCTGGCGCGCTCGCCGGCACCGTCGAGCAGCATGATCAGCGGCACGCGCTCCTGCTGCGCGATGCGCGCGTAGCGCAAGCGCTTGGCATGAGTGGCGAAACCGATCGAGCCGCCTTGCACCGAGAAGTCCTCGGCGCCGACCACCACCGGGCGGCCGTCGATGCGCGCGAGCCCGCCGACGAGGGCGTCGGCAGGGGCCGCGGGCGCCTCGCCGTGCGCTTGCCCGCCGGCCAGCGTGCCGAGCTCCACGAAACTGTCCGGGTCGCACAGCGCGGCGAGCTGCTCGCGGGCGTTCAGGCGTCCGGCCGCGCGCAGTTTCGCCAGGCGCGCCTCGCCGCCCATGGCGCGGCCCGCCTCGACGCGGACGCGGAATTCCTCGAGCAGCGGCGCCCAGTCCGGCGGGATGTCGCGGCCGCTCATCCGTGCAGGTCGTGCGTGGTGATGAAGGCGTGGCGCACGTCCTTCTTCAGGACCTTCTCGGTCGCGTTGCGCGGCAGGGGCTGCTCGGTGAAGCTGACGTAGCGGGGCACCTTGAACGCGGCGAGACGGGCGGACAGGAATTCCCGCACGGCGGCCTCGTCGATGCTCCCGGGCCGCTTCAGGCGCACGACCATCGCGAGCTCCTCGCCCCACTGGTCGTCGGGCACGCCGAAGACGACGTTTTCGATCACCCCGGGCATGTCCATCATCGTCTTCTCGACTTCCAGCGGGTAGATGTTCTCGCCGCCGCGAATCACCATGTCCTTGGCGCGGTCGGTGAGATAGAGGTAGCCGTCGGCATCGAGGAAGCCGATGTCGCCGCTGTTGAACCAGCCGTCGCGGAACTCACTGGCATTGGCATCGGGACGGTTCCAGTACTCCCGGATCAGCGTGACGCTGCGCACCCAGATATGACCCGGTTCGCCGGGCGGCACCTCGTTGCCGTCGTCGTCACGGAAGCTGAGATCGATCAGGGGCTGCACGAAGCCCGAACTGCCCATGTGCTCGTGGAAGGCACTGCCCGCGAAGGAACTGCCGAGGGCGTTGGTCTCGGTCATGCCCCAGCCGGTGCCGGGGCAGGAATTGTCGATCCGTCTCTGCATCAGCAGGCCGATCTTCGGGGGCGTGGCCGCGCCGCCGGCCCCGATATTGAACAGGCTGCCCGTGTCGAACTGTTCGAACAGCGGCGATTCGAGCAGCTCCATGATCATCGAGGGGGCGCCGGTCAGGACGGTGATGCGCTCGTCCTGGATCAGGCGCAGCGCGGGTTCCACGTCCCACTTGTACATGATGACGATGCGCCGTCCCCCGCGCAGCGAAGTCAGGAATACCGCGTAGCAGCCGCTCACGTGGAACAGCGGCACCGCGAGCAGGCTGGCGGGCGCAAAGCCCTTCTGCATCATCGCGCCGAACAGCTCCTGGTTGGCCATCGCGGTGGCGATGCCCGAGCACTCGAAGCACATGATCGCCTGGCACACCGCCCGATGCGTGGAGACGGCGCCCTTGGGCTTGCCCGTGGTGCCCGAGGTGTAGGCGATGACCGCGATGTCATCGGGCTCGATATCGACGGGCGGCAGCGGCGCGTTCTCGGCGCCCGCGATGTAATGCTCCACGCCGAGCGAGCCCTGCGGCAGCGGCGCGTCGCCGGCACGTGCCACGATCAGCTCCAGTCCCAGCGCCGCCGCGCGAGGCGCGAGGTAGTCGTGGCGCTGGCGGTCGCAGAACACGGTCTTCGCGCCGGCGTCGGACAGCGCGAACTCGAGCTCCTCGGCACGGCCCCAGCTGTTCAGGGGCACCACGGTGGCGCCCGCGCTCGTGATGCCGATGTAGGCGGCCATCCACTCGGGATAGTTGCGCATCGCGATCGCGACACGGTCCCCTTTGCGCACGCCGCTGCGATGGACCAGCTGGTGCGCGATCGAGTCGGCCAGCCGGAGCAGGCGGGCAAAGCTCCAGCGCTCGCCCTCGAAAACCACGAATTCCTTGTCGCCGTGCCCGTAGGCCGGTGCAAACAGCTCGCGCATGTTGCGCGGCGTGTTGCGGAACACGCGCAGGGTGTGGCCGCCGACGGTCTCGGTGACCAGTTCGTAGGGCGCGCCGGCCTGGGTGAGCTGGGCATAGGCGGCGTCGAACTTCTGCTTGATAGGGTCCACTGGGGTCTCCGGGGATTCGCGGGAGGGCGCATTATAAGGAGCCGTGTCAGCGGGACAAACCTTCGCGTGACACATTTGTCCGGTTGCGGGGGGCATCTGCTATAGTCGGCCTTCCCTGTGCGTGCCACGATTCAACGATAAACGGGAGGTTCGGGTGGCGATGGATATCCAGGAAATTTCCGACCGGCTGGAGATCAACAACCTGCTGATCGACTACTGCAGCGCGGTCGACGCCAAGAACTTCGCCGAATTCGACCGGATCTTCACCGCCGATGCGCTCATCGATTACACGGCGCTGGGCGGCATTCGCGGCAGCGTCGCCGAGATCAAGGAGTACCTGGGGCGCGTGATGCCGCATTTCGGCGCCACGCAGCACCTGATCGCCAACAGCCGCGTGTGGCTGGACGGCGACACGGCGCGTGCGCGCACGATGTGCCACAACCCGATGGAGATCCCGCTGCCCGGGAGCGGCACGCAGATCGCGTTCTACGGGCTGTGGTATGTCGACCGCCTGGTGCGCACGCCCGCAGGGCTGGCGCATCGCCGAGCGCGTCGAGGAGCGCAGCTACGATTTCAACGTGCCCGCCAGGTTCAAGTCGTTCGACCAGTAGGCCGCGCGCATCGGAGGCGATATGCAGTTCACGCTTTCGGTCGGCTTCTGCCCGGCCGACTGGTACGTCCCGCTGGCGCGCGCCGCAGAGGCCGCGGGCTGGGACTCGATCGCGGTGCCCGACGGGCTGTTCTACCACGAGAAGACCTCCACGCCGTATCCCTACAGCGCCGACGGGCGCCGCTTCTGGGCCGCCGACACGCCCTTCCTGGATCCGTGGGTGGTGATCGCGACGATGGCGGGCGCCACCGAGCGCATCCGCTTCTATCCCTCGGTGCTGAAGCTCGCGGTGCGCGACCCGCTGCTGGTGGCCAAGGAATTGAGCTCCTGCGCGGTACTGGCAGGCGAGCGTGTGGGTCTCGGCGTGGGGCTCAGCCCGTGGCCGGAGGACTTCGAGGTGCTGCGCGAGGAGTGGGCGCAGCGCGGGCCGCGCTCGGCGGAGATGATCGAGATCATCCGCGGTCTGCTCGGCGGCGGCATGTACGAATACCACGGCCGCTTCTACGACTTCCCGCGGCTGCAGATCGCGCCGGTGCCGCGCGCGCCGGTGCCGGTCTACATCGGCGGGCTCGTCGAGCCGGTGCTCAAGCGCGCCGCCCGGATCGGGGACGGCTACATCGGCTGGGAGAATCCGCGCTGCTCGCTCGAGGACCTGGCGCAGATGATCCGCCGCATCGAGGGCTATCGCCGCGACTACGATCGCGCCGGCGCCTTCGAGTACAAGTTCATGCCCTACGTCGCCGCGACGGATACCCGGCTGCGCCTGGCTGATGCGGGCGTGACGGACCTGATCTGCGCGCCGTGGCTCGAGACGCACGGGGTGGAGGCCGGCTTGCGCGAGCGGCTCGATGCCGTGGCGCGCTTCGGCGACGAAATCATTGCACGGTCACGTTGATCAAAACCCGAGAGGAGAAGCAGGCGGATGCGGCGTTTCGAAGGCAAGGTGGTGATGGTGACGGGAGCGGGCTCGGGAATAGGGCGTGCCACGGCGCTGCGTTTCGCGTCCGAGGGCGCGCGGGTGTCGGCGAGCGACGTGAATGCCGAGGGACTCGCCGGGACCATGGGCATGCTGGAGGGCTCGGGCCATCACTCGCAGATCCTCGACGTCTCGCAGGCACAGGCCTGCCGCGACGCCGTGGCGGCGACGGTCGCCGCCTGCGGGCGTCTCGACGTGCTGTGCAACATCGCGGGCTTCGCCGGCGCCTATCACCTGCACGAGGTCACCGAGGAGTTCTGGCAGCGCATGATCGCGGTGAACCTCTCGGGCGTGTTTTTCATGTGCCAGGCCGCGATGCCGCACCTGCTCGAAACAAAGGGCAACATCGTGAACATGGCCTCCAGTGCCGCGATCGTCGGTCAGGTGTACAACACCGCGTACTGCGCCAGCAAGGGCGGCGTGAACCTGCTCACCAAGGCGCTCGCCGTGGAGTTCGCCTCGCGCGGCGTGCGCGTGAACGCGGTGTGCCCGGGCGGCGTCAACACGCCGCTGACGCAAAACTTCCGCGTCCCCGAGAACCCGGACGGCGCGCTGTTCTCGCGCCTGTCGTCGCTGGTGCAGCCGATGGCCGAGGCGGGCGAGATCGCCGGCGCGGTGGCGTATCTCGCCAGCGCGGAGGCGCGCTTCATCACCGGCGATTCGCTCACCATCGACGGCGGCCAGACCGTAAGCTGATGGCAGCGCGCAAGCCCCCGAAAGCCGAATTCCTCGGGCGCTCGGTGCCGGAGTACTCCGACCAGCGCCTGCGCGGCAAGCTCGCGCGCCACGCGGTTGCTGCCGGACGCGAAGTCGTCGAGAAGGTGCTGTGGCTCTACTACGCCTCGCGCCGCCCCGACGTGCCGCGCTGGGCCAAGGTCACGATCTACGCGGCGCTGGCGTATTTCATCCTGCCGCTGGACGCGATCCCCGACTTCACGCCGCTGATCGGCTACAACGACGACCTGGGCGCCCTGTCCGCAGCGCTGCTGACGCTGGCGCGCTACGTCGACGACGAGGTCAAGGCAAAGGCGCGGCACCGCCTGCAGACGTGGTTCGGCCCCGCGCCAACGGAAAAGAAGGACTGAGCCATGCATCCATCCGTGCACGCGCGAAGCCAGCCCGACAAGGCGGCCTACATCATGGCCGGCAGCGGTACGGTGGTCAGCTACGGGCAACTGGAGGAACGCAGCCGGCGCTGCGCGCAGCTGCTGCGCGGGCTGGGGCTCGATGGCAGGCGACACCATCGCGATCTGCATGGACAACAACCCGCGCTATTTCGAGCTGTGCTGGGCGGCGCAGCGCAGCGGGCTGTACTACACCTGCGTGTCCAACCGGCTCACCGCGCCCGAGGTCGAATACATCGTGCGCGACAGCGGCGCGCGCGTGCTGTTCCTCTCGGTGTCGCAGCGCGCGATCGCCGCCGAGCTGGCGCATTCGCTCGGCGATATCGAGCGCTTCTCGGTCGACGGCAGCATCAACGGCTACCTCGACTACGAGAGCACGCGCGACCGCTTTCCCGCCGAGCCGGTCGCCGACGAGACCGCGGGCGCCGACATGCTGTATTCCTCGGGCACCACGGGCCGCCCCAAGGGCATCCGCGTCGCGCTGAGCGGACTGCCGATCGATGCGCCCTCGCCGCTGCTGCATATCATCGGCGGCTATTACGGCTTCGGCGAGGACACGGTGTACCTGTCGCCGGCGCCGCTGTATCACGCCGCGCCGCTGCGCTTCTGCATGACCGTGCAGCGCTGCGGCGGCACCGTGATCGTGATGGAGAAATTCGACCCGGAGTGGGCGCTGGCGCTGATCGAGCAGTACCGCGTCACGCACTCGCAGTGGGTGCCGACGATGTTCGTGCGCATGCTGAAGCTGCCCGAGGAGGCGCGCGCTCGCCACGACCTGTCGACGCCATCGCGTCGCGATCCACGCCGCCGCGCCGTGCCCGCGCCAGGTCAAGCGCGCGATGATCGAATGGTGGGGCCCGATCGTGCAGGAGTACTACGCCGGCAGCGAGGGCAACGGCCTGTGCGCGATCAACAGCGCCGACTGGCTCGCGCACGAGGGCTCGGTCGGACGGCCGGTCTTCGGCGTGCCGCACATCCTGGACGCGGAAGGGCGCGAGCTGCCGCCGGGGCAGGAGGGCACGATCTATTTCTCCGACGGCGTCGAGTTCGTCTACCACAACGATCCCGAGAAGACCGCGGAGAGCCGCAACGCGCTCGGCTGGACCACGCTCGGCGACATCGGCTACCTCGACGCGGAGGGCTTCCTGTACCTGACCGACCGCAAGGCCAACATGATCATCTCGGGCGGCGTGAACATCTACCCGCAGGAGGCCGAGAACCTGCTGGTCACGCACCCGAAGGTGATGGACGTGGCGGTGTTCGGCGTGCCCGACGAGGAATTCGGCGAGGCGGTGAAGGCGGTGGTGCAGCCGGTCGACATGGGCGAGGCGGGCCCCGAGCTCGAGCAGGAACTGATCGACTACTGCCGCGAACACCTCAGCCACATCAAGTGCCCGCACTCGGTCGATTTCGAGCCCGAGCTGCCGCGTCACCCGACCGGCAAACTCTACAAGCGCCTGCTGCGCGATCGCTACTGGACAGGACACGAGTCACGCATCGTATGAACACACGCAACACCCGCACACTCCAGGTCGACGGCAGCCTGCTGGTTTCCAACCCCGCCGAGGCCGGGCCGCTCGCGCGCGAGCTCGAGGACGTCGGCTACGACGGCGTCTACACCTTCGAGGGGCGCCACGATCCCTTCCTGCCGCTGGCGGTGGCCGCCGGCAGCACCAGCCGGCTGAAGCTCGCCACCGGCATCGCGGTCGCCTTCGCGCGCAATCCCATGCTGCTCGCGAACCTCGGCTACGACCTGCAGCTGATGTCGGGCGGGCGCTTCATGCTCGGGCTGGGCTCGCAGATCAAGCCGCACATCGAGAAGCGCTTCAGCGCGACGTGGTCGCACCCGGCGGCGCGCATGCACGAGATGGTGCGCGCGATCCGCGCGATCTGGGCCTGCTGGCAGGACGGCACGCCGCTCGATTTCCGCGGCGAGTTCTACACCCACACGCTGATGACGCCGATATTCATGCCGGGGCCCAATCCGCACGGCCTGCCGCCGATCTACCTCGCCGGCGTCGGTCCGCGCATGATCGAGGTCGCGGGCGAAGTGGCCGACGGGCTGCTGGTGCATCCCTTCAACACCGCGCGCTTCGTGGCGAGCGACGTGCTGCCCGCGCTCGATCGCGGGCTGGCGAATGCGGGGCGCTACGCGGGCGGACTGCGACGTGTCGGCGCAATTCATCGTGGCCACGGGGCTCGATCGCGAGGAGCGCGAGCGCAACCTCGCCCTGGCGCGCGGGCAGGTCGCCTTCTACGCCTCGACGCCGGCCTACAAGCCGGTGCTCGACTGCCACGGCTGGGGCGATCTGCAGCCGCGCCTGAACGCGCTGTCCAAAGAGGGCAAGTGGGCCGAGATGACCGCGCTGCTCAGCGACGAACTGGTCGACGAGGTCGTGATCCACGGCTCGCCCGAGGAAGTCGGCGAGCGCCTGCGCGCGCGGGCGGGCGACTGGTGCGGCCGCGCGAGCCCGGTGATCTACGCCGGCGACCTCGAGGTGAGCGAGCGCCTGGTGCGGGCGATCAAGCGCGGATGAGCGCAGGCACCGCGGCGCCGCAGCGACGGGCCATGCATTCACGGAGCAGCCGATCCGGCACAAGCTCGCGGTGAACGGGCTCGAGCTGGCGGTCTACGAGTGGCCGGGCGAGGGCGACCCGATCCTGCTGGTGCACGCCACCGGCTTTCACGCGCGCTGCTGGCAGGCGGTGGTGCGAGGCGCTGCCGGGCAAGCACGTCTTCGCGCTGGACATGCCCAGCCATGGCACGAGCGCTCGCAAGCCGCCGCCCTACAACTGGCTGCACTTCGGTGACGACGTGTGCGGCGTCATCGAAGCCCTGGGGCTGGAGCGCGTGCTCGGCGTCGGGCACTCGATGGGCGGGCATGCCGTGGTGCTCGCCGCCGCGGCACGGCCGGATCGATTCCGCGGGCTGCTGCTGGTCGACCCCGTGATCGTGGCGCCGGAAATCGGGGCGCTCGTGGCCGGCGGCGTGTCGGCCGAATCGCACCCGATCCGCAAGCGCCGCAACCGCTGGGACTCGCCGCAGGAGATGTTCGACTCCTTCAGGGCGAAGGAACCCTATTCGCGCTGGGATCCGCGCGTGCTGATGGACTACTGCCGCTACGGGCTGGAGCCGGCCGAGGGGGGCGGCTACGTGCTCGCGTGCCCGCCCGACCTGGAGGCCGAGGTCTACGCCGGCGCCGGGACCAGCGACATCTACGCGCTGCTGCCGCGCGTGCGCGTGCCGGTGGAGATCATCCGCGCACGGGCGCGCCGTCCCGAGGAGAGTCTCTTCGATTTTTCGGCGTCACCGACCTGGGATCGCCTGGCGCGAGCAGTTCCCGGACGCGACCGACGAGCAACTCGCCGACTGCTCGCATTTCATCCCGATGGAGCGCCCGCGCTGGATGGCGGAGCGCATCGCGCGTGCCGACGCGCGCATGGTCGCCGGCACGGGCTGAGCGATGGAGCTCTCGCTGTTTGCCCGGCGCTTCGGCGGCGACTCGGGCGTGGTCGACCTGATGCGCGACCTCGGCGAGGCGGTCTCGATCCATCCCGACATGATCATGATGGGCGGCGGCAATCCCGGTCGCGTGCCGGCCGCGGAGCGGCTCTACCGCGAGCGCCTGCGCGCGCTCCTGGACGACCCCGCGCTCGCGCACGCGCATGCTCGGCGTGTACCAGTCGCCGCAGGGCGACGAGCGCTTTCGCGCGGCGCTGGCGCGCATGCTGCGCGAGGAGTGCGGCTGGGCGGTGGGTCCGGAGAACATCGCGGTCGCCAACGGCAGCCAGTCGGCCTTCTTCGTGCTGTTCAACCTGTTCGCCGGCGAATTCGACGGCGGGCGGCGCAAGCACATCCTGCTGCCGCTGGTGCCGGAATACATCGGCTACCGCGAGGTGGGACTGAGCGACGGCATGTTCCATGCCGAGCGGCCCGCGATCGAGCGTCTTCCCGGGCAGCTGTTCAAGTACCGCGTCGACTTCGGGCAGCTCGCGCCCGATGCCTCGGCCGGCGCGATCTGCGTGTCGCGCCCGACCAATCCCACGGGCAACGTGCTCGGCGACGCGGAGATCGCGCGGCTCGACGCGCTGGCGCGCGCGCACGGCATACCGCTGATCATCGACGGCGCCTACGGCACGCCGTTCCCGCACATGCTGTTCACGGACGGCGACGCCGCACTGGAACGACAACACGGTGGTGGTGCTCAGCCTGTCGAAGCTCGGGCTGCCGGGGCTGCGCACCGGGATCATCGTGGCGCGCGAGGAGATCGTCGCGGCGTATGCGCGCGCGAACACGATCCTGAGCCTCGCCTGCGGCAACGCGGGGCCCGCGCTGGCGACGGCGCTGCTCGATCACGGCGAGCTGCTGGCGCTGGCGCGCGAGCACATCGGCCCGTTCTACCGCGACAAGGCCGCGCGCGCGCTCGAGGCACTGCGCCACGAGATCGCCGGCTTGCCGTGCCGCATCCACAAGCCCGAGGGCGCGATGTTCCTGTGGCTGTGGTGCGAGGGCATTCCCGGCGGCAGCCACGCGCTGTACCAGCGCCTGAAGCAGCGCGGCGTGCTGGTGGTGCCGGGGCGCGACTTCTTTCCCGGCCTCGTCGGCCCCTGGGAGCACCGCGACGAGTGCCTGCGCCTGAGCTATGCGCAGGACGAGGAGCGCGTGCGGGCCGGCATCGCGATCATCGGCGACGAACTGCGCCGCAGCTACGGAGGCTAGGACATGTCGCGCGCCTTCCTCGATCACCTGGCAGGCGAGCTCGCGCAGATCGAGCGCGAGGGCCTGACCAGGCACGAGCGCCAGATCGCGACGCCGCAGGACGCGGTGATACGCGTGGCCGGCGGCGGGCGAGGTCGATCAACTTCTGCGCCAACAACTACCTCGGGCTCGCGAACCATCCCGCGCTGATCGCCGCCGCGCGCGAGGGGCTGGAACGCTTCGGCTTCGGCATGGCCTCGGTGCGCTTCATCTGCGGCACGCAGACGCTGCACCGCGAGCTGGAGGAGCGGCTGAGCGCCTTCCTCGGCACCGAGGACACGATCCTGTATTCCTCGTGCTTCGACGCCAACGGCGGCCTGTTCGAGACCATCCTCGGCGAGCAGGACGCGGTGATCTCCGACGCGCTGAACCACGCCTCGATCATCGACGGCATCCGCCTCTGCAAGGCGCGGCGCTACCGCTACGCCAACAACGACCTCGAGGATCTCGAGCGCCAGCTGCGCCAGGCCGATGCCGACGGCGCGCGCTTCAAGCTGATCGCCACCGACGGCGTGTTCTCGATGGACGGCATCATCGCGCGCCTCGACGCGATCTGCGACATCGCCGCGCGCTTCGATGCGCTGGTGATGGTCGACGATTCGCACGCGGTCGGCGTGGTCGGCGCACGCGGGCGCGGCACGCCCGAGCACTGCGGCGTGACGGGGCGCGTGGACATCATCACCGGCACGCTGGGCAAGGCGCTCGGCGGCGCCTCGGGCGGCTACACCTCGGGCCGGCGCGAGATCGTGCGAGCTGCTGCGCCAGCGCAGCCGGCCGTACCTGTTCTCGAACTCGCTGGCGCCGCCCATCGTCGCGGCCTCGCTGAAGGTGCTCGAGATGCTCGAGTCCGGCAACGCGCTGCGCGAACGCCTGCGCGAGAACAGCGCCTGGTTCAGGGCCGCGATGGCGGCGGCGGGATTCCGCCTCGCCGGCGCCGGGCACCCGATCGTGCCGGTGATGATCGGCGATGCGCGGCTCGCGGCGCAGATGGCGGAGCGGCTGCTCGCCGAGGGCATCTACGTGGTCGCTTTCTCGTACCCGGTGGTGCCGCGCGATGCGGCGCGCATCCGCACGCAGATCTCGGCGGCGCACACGCGCGAGCACCTCGAGCGCGCGGTGGATGCCTTCACCCGCGTCGGCAAAGCGCTCGGCATCGTGTAGGTCCGGCTTCAGCCGGACAATGCGCCGATCTCCGCGGTCAAAAATGGCTCGTCGCCGGGTTGCGCGCACGGTCGAACGACAGAGCGCCGGCGATCAGCAAAGGTGCGGGTTCGGCCAGGAGCGACCCCTTGCAATGCCACTGATATGAACCGCAGAGCATCCACTTGCGGATGCGCTGCGCGTTTTGGTTGCTTGACAGGCCAGCGGGTTGGTAGCAGTCTGCCGGAACGCGGTCCCCGTTTGAAACAGAAAAGAATCAGGGAGGGCGTTGCCATGCGGCACGGTCGATTCCTCGCTTCGATATTCGCGCTCGGCATCCTGTGTTCGGCTGCGTCCCAGCAGCGGCAGACTCCGGCCAACGCGGCACCGACGACTGCGCCGGGCCAGGGCACGCTGCTCGTGGGCGCCGCATCCGCCTCGGTGCTGCCGCTGGTCAACGGCAGCTACAACTATCTGAAGGCCGGCTTCCCCGAGCGCAGGAATGCCTACGATCCAGGCATACCGGTGCCAAAGTGGGACGATGGCCGCATCGCCGTGGGCAACGGCGAGGATGCATCCTACTGGGTCCGCGATGACATCCGGGCGACGGCATTGGCCATCGACGATCCGCGCAGCCCGCACATCGTCGTGATCGTCGCATCCGACCTGTACATGGTCTTTCGCAACGATGCCGAGACGATCCGTACCCGCGCGAAGGCGCTGCTGCCGCCGGGCGTCGCGAAGAAGCTGAAGATCGTGGTCTCCGCGACGCACAACCACCACGGCCCCGACACTGCCTTCGACGTTAACCACGACTGGTACGAATACATGGTCGGCCAGGCTGCGGCCACGGTTGCGGAAGCGGTGAAGAACCGTCGCCCGGGCCGGTTGCAGGTCGCGGCCGGCGAGCACTGGTTCGGCATGAACGACGGCACGGATCCGCAGATCTTCGATCCGCGGCTCAACGTGCTGCAGGCGATCGACACGAAAGGCAAGGTGATCGCCACCACAGTGCAGTGGAACAACCACCCGGAGGGACCCTCAATTGGGCCCCTCCGCTCAGTGAGATAGCGAGCGACTGCGTCACGCTCGGCCTCACGGGGAACGACTGCGATGCCAAGGGCCGCTATTTCACTGCGGATTTCCCCGGCATCCTGCGCGAGGATCTGCACGCGCGTTACGGCGGCGAGGTGCTGTTCCTGAACGGTGCGCTGGGCGTGCTGATCGGCCCGGGCGGCGCGGATGTCTGGGAGGTGGATCAGGATCACCCGCTCGGCAACCAGATGATCGCGCCGGCGGGGGCGGTTGGTCCCGCGGGTGACGGCATCTACACTACGAGGAACTTTCGTCGCACCGAGATCATCGGCGAGCAGCTCGCGCTCGCTGCGATGCGGCTGCTGGACAAGACCGAGAAGATCGCGGCGCCGCGCGTGTCCTACGCGGTGCAGCCCTTCTACACCTACCTGAGCAACTTCGGCTTCCGCGTGTTGCTGGTGCTGGATCCCGCGACGCAGCGCGGGAGTCTCGGGCACGAACCGGTGATGCTTTACAACTGCCCCCTCACAGGGCCGAAGACGCCCGCGACCTGCACGCCCGACGACTTCGAGAGCGGCCTGGACGCGAACGTGGGCGAGGAATATCGGCTCGGCGATCACCTGCTCAGCGCGGTCGAATATGTGCGCATTGGGCCCTTGGGCATGATGTTCCTGCCCGGCGAGATTCCAGGCGAGCTCACCGTCGGGCTGCCGGCCGATTTCCGGGTGACGCCGGAGAACTGGTACGAAGACCAGACGGATGCGAACGGTCAGCAAGCCTTTGGTCCCGCGTACAAGGTGCCCGGCTACGCCGCCCGCCGCATGTCCGACCGTTACGAATGGATGGTCGGCCTCGGCAGCGACCAGATCGGCTACTTCGTGCCGCTCTCGAACTACCGCGTGCTCTGTGTCGCGGACAAGTTCGTGGGTCCCGGCACGTGTCAGGCATTGAACGAAGGGGGGGTGATCGAGTACCCGGACGCCATCGCCGGCGCGACGTGCAAACGCATCACCGAGGACCCGAGCCAGCTTGCGCCTTATGGCGACTACGCCCCGCTCATCGCCGGGAGTTGCCGCTACGGGCAGGCGCTCGGCGAGGCGGACGGCCATTACGAGGAGACGAATTCCGCGGGCTGGGACATCGCCCAGGACATGATGAACGCCATCGGCGTTCTCACCGGCAACACCGACGCCACCGAGGTGAACCCCGACTTCCCGGGCTGGTGGGAAGGCTACCTGCCGGCGGGCGACCTCCCGTAGGCAGCAAGGCTCAGTGCGCCGCGTGCCGCGCGGCGACAACCTCGATCTGAACCAGCGCGCCCGGGACGGGGAGTCCTTCCACCTGCACCGTGGTGCGCGCCGCAGCTTCACCGGCGCGCAGGCCGAAGACCTGCACGCGGCCGGACGGAGATCATCGAAGCCGATCACGGGCCGCGCTGCTGCCGGGCATCTCGCTGAGCACTCGGGTTGGCGGCGGATGCCCAGCTACCGTCGCCACGTGCACGAGCATCGCAGTGAACACCGGCAACTTATCTCGTCCCTCGATGAGACTGCGGCGCGTGATCAGCTGACCAGAGGTTCGGCTTCGAACATCGTCAGTTCCTTGTCAGACATTGGGAGGTCTCAGGCGTAGGAGGAACAGGTAGGAGCGCCGGTGCATGCGGCGCAGTTCCGGCGCCGGGGTGTCAGGCACCCAGCTCCCGCGCCGCCGCAACACAGCGCGCGGCATGGTCGCGGGGACTCATGCCGCCCTGCAGGTCCGGATCCGTGGCACCTCGAGGCCGATTTCCACATCGGCGGGCAGCGCGGCGATCCATTGGCGCAGGGGCAGTTCGCCGCTACCCGGCACCATGCGTTCGAACATCGCCTCCTGCATGTAGGTTCCCCCCTTCGACACCAGCGGCGCGTCGCACAGCTGCGCATAGCCGACGAGCTCCGGATCGAGCGCCTCGAGGTCTTCCACCGTCGCGCCGCAACGGAAGAAATGCATGGCATCGAGCAGGATGCGGCAACGCCCGCGGCCGACATGCTCCACCGCCGCCAGCGCGCTTTGCAGCGAGTCGATCGCATTGGGTGGGGCGAATTCCAGGGTGAACATCATTCCCCGCTCGACCACCATGTCGGCAAGCGCGGCCAGCTGGTCATGGGTGCGGGCCATGTCGGTTTCCATGCTGACCGCGTTGATCCGCAGGGCGCCAAGCTCCGCCATGATGTCGAGCCCCGCGCCGCGATCGCGGACGTCGCCATCCGGGCGGACACGGAAACCTTCGCCAAGACCGATGTGCACGCCGGTATCGCGCAGCGCTGCCTTCATTTCGCGGCGCATGGCGGGATCGCTTTCGAGCGACCACTCGGGATAGAGCGTGACGTCCGGGTAGCCGAAGGGCCCGAGCGGTAGGCCCGTGAGCCCGGTCGAGATCGACACGCAGCCAAGCGCGGCGGCCAGCTTCACGTGCTCCACCGGCGGCATGCCGAGCAGGGTGAGCATTTCGATACCAAGGCGATTCATGATCAGGCCTCCAGCTTGAATCAGCGACGCAGTGCTTGCGGCACGATCGGCCGACCACTGTCGCCGCTGGCGAACTGGTCGATCTTCGCCTGGATGAAGGCGTCGGGCGAAGCGGCCCAGCGCCTGACGATGTCCCACGCCATCTCGTCCGTGGGGATCAGCACCTTGCCGTCGCGCATGCCGTTGGCGAGCGTGTCGGCGACATCGTCGACCTGTTTGATCTCCAGCTCCGAGCCCGGGCCGCGCATCGGGCAATCGGGCGTCCAGGACGTCATCGTATCGAGCACGCCGGTCAGCACCGGGCCGGGGATCAGGCAGCTCACCCTGATGCCCTGCGGCTGGAGGTAGATCGCCAGCGATTCCGTCATCGCGATGACCGCCGCCTTGGCCGCGGCATACGGAATGCGGCTGGCGGCATAGGGGTAGAGCCCGGCAAAGGAGGCGGTGTTGACGATATGGCCGCTGCCGCGCGCCTGCATCTTCGGCAGGAACAGCGATACGCTGCGCACCGCGGCAAAATAGTTGAGGTCCATCATCCGCTGCCATTCGGACATCGGGATATCCTCGGGATGGCCGTTCAGCAGACCGCCGACATTGTTCATGACGATGTCGATCGCGCCGAACGCGGCCTCGGCCGCATCGGCCGCGGCGCGCACGGATTCGTCGGACAGGACATTGGCGGCAAGCGCGATGGCCTCGCCGCCGGTGGCGACGATTGCCGCCGCGGTGTCGCTGGCCGCAGCCTCGTCGATATCGGCGACGGCGACCTTCGCGCCGCGTCGCGCGAATTCGAGCGCGACGGCCCGGCCGATGCCCTTGGCCGCGCCGTAGATCAGCGCGTTCGCCCCGGCGAAGGGGGCTTGCGGTTGCACTGCCATGTTTGTTCCTCTACCACGTTCCGGGATTCCTCTCCACGGCAGATGCCGCAAGTCCAGGCGCGGCGCCAGCCCGTACAATATCCCGGAATGATCGACCTGTCGCGTGACGTGGCTGGTGCCCCGGCCGTGGGGCACGACGTGCCGTTGTGCCGATGGGTGATCGAAATCCCGGATATCGAGATGTATGCGATACGCGAATCGTGACGGCAAGCAGCATGCCGCAGGCCTCGGCGAAGTGCTGCGCTGGCAGCTGGGGCTGCATGATGAAAAACGCCAGCGCACGCCGGCCACCGGCGTGCCGGTGCCATTCGTCGGCAACGATGGCTCGCTGCTGCGCGCCGCCCGCCATGACACGCTGACCTGGATCGGCCATGCCTCGTTTCTGCTGCAGCTCGGTGGCAGCAGTGCGCTGATCGATCCGGTGCTGTCGCCCACGCTCGGCGGCGTGATCAGGCGCAACGTGCCGCCCGGGCTCGACTGGAACGCCCTGCCGCGAAAAATCGACGTGGTGCTGGTGACCCACAATCACCTCGATCACATGGATGCGCCCACGCTGAGACGACTGGGACCGGACCCGGTGTACTGTGTGCCGCACGGTCTGGGTAAATGGTTCCGGCGCGCCGGCCTCGGACGCGTCGTCGAGATGCAATGGTGGCAACGCGAATCCATCGCAGGT
This sequence comes from uncultured Gammaproteobacteria bacterium, assembly GCA_963819895.1. Classification (GTDB taxonomy): domain Bacteria; phylum Pseudomonadota; class Gammaproteobacteria; order Pseudomonadales; family UBA5518; genus UBA5518. Next base: position 219,340 of record CAWFXU010000024.1, on the reverse strand, counting down.
CTCGACATCACCTTCGTGCCGGCGCAGCACTGGAGCCGGCGCGGTCTCACCGACATCAACGCCAGCTGGTGGGGCGGTTTCGTCATCGAGCGCGGCGGCATCCGGGTGTATCACTCGGGCGATACCGCATGGTTCGAAGGCTTTGCCGAGATCGGCCAGCGCTGCGGCGAAATCGACGCGGCCATGCTGCCGATCGGTGCGTATGCGCCGCGCTGGTTCATGCGCCATCAGCACATGAATCCCGACGATGCGGTCAGGGCATTTGCCGCCCTCGGTGCGCGGCGCTTTGTCGCGATGCACTGGGGCACCTTCAAGCTCACCGACGAGGACCTGCGCGAGCCACCCCAACTGCTGCGCGAGATATGGCAACAGCAACAGCGCGCACCGTCGCAGCCGGAAATTCCCGCCATCGGTGAAACGCTGCGGTTCTGAGCCGCCGGCGCCTACGCCGTGAAACCTTCCTCGCGGATCGGCAGCTTGCGTATGCGCTGACCGCAGGCGGCGAAGATCGCGTTGCACACCGCCGCGGCGACTGGCGGCAGCGCCGGCTCGCCGAGGCCGGTGGGCGGGAAGTCGCTCTCGATGAAGTGCACGTCCACGGCCGGCGCCTGCGCCATGCGCAGTAGCGGGTAGCGGTGGAAGTTGGTTTCCTGCACCCGCCCGTTCTCGTGGGTCACGGCCAGCGCCAGCAGCGTCGACACGCCGTCGATGACGGAGCCCTCGCACTGGGCCTCGGCGCCGGAGCGGTTCACGATCGGACCCACGTCGGCCGCGACCGTCACGCGATGCACGATGACGCGCTTGCTCGCGTCCACGCTCACCTCGGCCACCTCCGCCACGTGTCCGGCGTGGCTGAAATAGAACGCGAGCCCCAGGCCGCGTCCCGGCGCCAGCGCGCGGCCCCAGCCGGCCTTTTCCGCCGCGAGGCGCAGCACTCCCGCGGCACGGCCGGTGTGCAGCGCGCCCGCATTGCCGTCCTGCAGCCAGCGCGGCGGACCGAGCTGTTCGAGCAGGAACTCGAGATGGTCGCGCTTCGCCGCGACCGCCAGCTCGTGCAGGAAGCTCTGCACCACGAAGGCGAACACGTTGGAGCCGGGCGCGCGCCACGGGCCGCAGGGCGTGCGCCAGGGCAGCAGGGTCTGGCTCAAGCGGTGCTGCGCGGGCAGGGGACCGGGGAAGGTCTGGGCCGAGAGCTGTCCGCCCGAGACCGCGTTGCTGCCGTCGGCGCTGAATGTCACCAGCCGATGCCGCCAGCCCGCGAGACGACCGTCCGCATCCAGGCCCGCCGTCAGCCGGTGGAAGCCGCCGGCCCGGAAGAAGTCGTGCTGCATGTCGTCCTCGCGCGTCCACTGCAGGCGCACCGGTGCGGCGACGCGCTGCGCGATCGCCGCGGCCTCGCACATCCACTCGTTGACCAGCCGGCGCCCGAAGCCGCCGCCGCCGCGCGACTGGTTGACCGTGATGCGCTCCGGCGCCAGTCCACTCACGTGCGCGAGCAGCGGCAGGGCGCGCTGCGGGGCCTGCGTGGGGGCCCACAGTTCGAGGCCGCCGTCGCGATGCCAGGCCACGCAGCACTGCGGCTCGAGCTGCGCGTGGCTGACGAAGGCGTAGCGGTAGTCGGCTTCCAGGGTGCGCGCGGCACCGGCTAGCGCCGCCTCGACGTCGCCGCGCGCCGAGACCTCGATGGCGCCGTCCTTGCCGAGGATGTCCTCGGCCGCGCGGATCGCGCCGCTCCAGCTGTCCGTTGCGGCGTCCGATTCGTCCCACTCCACGCGCAGCGCCGCCCTGGCCTTGAACGCCGCCCAGGTGCTCCTCGCGACGATGGCGACGCCGGGCATCAGTTCGTTCACCAGGCCGTTGCCGTCGAGGATGAAGGCATCGACCACGCCGGGCAGGCGCCTGATCTCGTCGAGGTTCGCCGCACGCGCCTGCGCGCCCGTGGCGGGGCCCTTCTGGTACACCGCCGTGAGCAGCCCCGGCAGCTCCAGGTCGCCGGCAAACAGCGGTGCGCCGGTCACGATCGCGCGGTTGTCCACGCCGCCGATGCGCTGGCCGAGCAGGCGGAACGCGTCGCGGGACTTCAGCTTCAGTGCATCGCCGTGCGGCACGGGCTGGCGCGCGGCTTCGGCGGCGAGCTCGAAGTAGGACAGGCGCCTGCCGCTGGCCGCATGCAGCACGTGGCTGTCCGCGGTGCTGCACTCGGCGGCCGCGCACACCCCAGCGTGCCGCGGCCGCGGCCACCAGCATGGTGCGCGCGGCGGCACCGGCGTGGCGCAGGGCTTTCCAGTGGGTGGGCACCGAGCGCGAGCCGCCGGCGAACTGCTCGCCGTAACGCGCCGCGTCGATCGCGGCCTGCTCGATGCGGACATCGCCCCAGGCCGCGTCGAGCTCCTCGGCGACGATCATCGGCAGGCTGGTCTTCACGCCCTGGCCCAGTTCCGGGTTCACGGCGAAGATCAGGATGTCGCGCTCGCCGATCGCGAGCCAGGCATTGGGCGCGAACGCGGCAGGGCCAGCAGCAGCGGCAGCGGAGCCCGCGCGCGCCCGCGGAACGGCCGCCGCGCCGAGCACCAGTACGGCGCCGGAAATGCCGCTCAGCTGCAGGAAGCGGCGGCGCCCGATGCGGCGCACCGCGACGGCCGTGTGCAGCGCGGGACGTTCGGGCGCGGCGAGCTCGCGCAGGAAGTCGTCATCGAAGCGCCAGCCTTGTTCGTGGCTCATGTCGCATCCTCCCGGCTTGCCGGCGCGGCCGCCGCGGCGTGGATCGCGCGACGGATGCGCAGGTACGTGCCGCAACGGCACAGGTTGCCGTCCAGCGCGCGATCGATGTCGGCGTCGGTGGGTGCGGGATTGGCCTCGAGCAGCGCCGCGGCGGCCATGATCTGTCCGCTCTGGCAGTAGCCGCACTGCGCGACGTCCTCGCGGATCCAGGCTTCCTGCAGCGGGTGCAGCGTGCCGTCTGCGGCGGCGAGTCCCTCGATGGTGCGGACCGCGCGGCCGGCGGCCGCCGCGGCGGGCAGCACGCAGGAGCGCACCGGCTCGCCGTCGAGCAGGACGGTGCAGCTGCCGCACTGCGCGATGCCGCAGCCGTATTTAGCGCCCACCAGGCGCAGCTCGTCGCGCAGCACCCACAGCAGCGGCGTGTCGGCGTCGACGCCGTCGAGCACATGCTCGCGGCCGTTGATCTCTAGCGTGAGCATGCGCGAGCCTCCTTCCGCCGCGGCGGTCCGGGTTCAGCTGAAGGTCGAGATGCGCTCGTCGACGACGAACATGCGCGTCTTCGAGCGGTCGAGGAAATTCTCCTCGTCGGCGGCGATCGCGTTGGCCACTTCCGGTTGCGCGTGGCGCGCCATCGCGGCGTCGTAGGCCGCGCGGTCGGCAAACCAGATCTCGGTGATCACGTCGAAGTCGCGCGCCGCGGCGCCGGTGTTGATGAACGCGCCCTCGGGATCGATGAAATTGCGGCGGTAGCCGCAGATCCCGGGCAGCAGCCGGCGGATCAGCGGCACGTGGTTGTTCTCGTAGTACGCGACGAAATCCTCGCGCGAGAGCCCCGGCCTGGATTTGAGCAGCGCAATCGACTTGTACATGTGCTTTGTCCTCCGGGGCTCAGGTTTCGTCGGGGCAGTCGAAGTATTCCTGGTAGCGGCGGAAGAGGGCGCGCTTGCGCGCGTTCTCCTCCTGCTCGCCCACGCTGTAGCGGTGCTTGCCGAACTTGCCCTGCGGCTTGTGGGCGAGGTAGTCGTGCATGCCCGCCAGGGCCGCGTCGGAAAGCTCGAGGCCGACGTCGCGATAGAGCGTGCGCAGCGCGGCGAGCGGATCGCTGATCATGTCGACGTAGCGGAAATTGTGGATCTGCGCGCGCGGCACCGCGCCCGATTCGATCAGGTCGATCACGCCGTCCAGGCGCGCCGCGCCGCTCTGCGGGGTCATCAGGCTCTCGAAGGCGCCGGCGTCGAAGGCCTTGCCGGATCGCATCCAGTACAGCGTGCCGAGCAGGTTGGTCACCGAGGCCTGCGCCACCACCGGGTCGCGGTGCGTCACCACGACGCGCGCGTCGGGAAAGGTGCGGAACAGCACCGGCAGCGTGCCCAGGTGCGAGGGCGATTTCAGCAGCCAGTGGCGGCGCGGGTTGCGCCACTGCAACAGCTTCAGCATGCGCTTGTAGTAGGCGTAGGGCTCGTCGAGCGCCTGCCGGAAGAACCACTCGTTGTAGGAGGGTATCTGGAACTGCCCGGGCAGGTTCTCCGTCATGAAGGTGCAACTCATCGCGACGATGCATTCGTTCGGGATGGTGGCGCCCATCTCGTGCATCGCGGCGTAGCTCGGCACCACGCGGTTCCACTGCGTCACCAGCTGCTCGCAGCGCGCGATGCGCGGGTCCGTGAGGTAGCTCGCGCGTTCGGGCGGCGGGAAGGGGAACATGATTTCCCACTGGCGCGGCGAGCCGAACTGCGGATCCTGCGCCAGCAGCTCGAACGTGATCGAGGTGCCCGAGCGCGGCAGGCCGGTCACGATCACGGGGCGATCCACGACCTCGTCGTCGATCTCGGGATGCGCGGCGTAGGCCGCCTCGATGCCCAGGCGCGCCTCCAGCCAGATCAGTATGTCCGAGCGCGTCATCAGCCGGCCCAGCAGGTGCAGTTCGGCGTCCTGTTCGAGCGACTGCAGAAAAATGCGGAAGCCTTCTTCCCACTGGCCGCCGCCGAAATCGGAGAACCCCGTGTTGCGGCGCGCGGTGGCCATCAGCTCGTCGGCCTGCAGCGGCACCAGGCTGCGGATGTCCATGTGGCTGCCTTCGTCGATGATGCGCTGCACCCACTCGGGCCGTGGCGGCGCTATGAAGCCGCCGGAAGAATTGCCGTTTGCCATCACGCTTGTCCGCTTATCGCGACCCGCCAGCTGCCGATCGCTCCGGGGCGAATGCTAGGAGAGATGAGCGGCCGCCACAAGCCGCATCGTCGCCTTCGGCATGCGACTGTCATCGCACTGTCATGTGCGCAGGGGATGCTCGGGCGGATGTTCGATTCCCCAACCATTCGACGAGGTAACCCCATGAAACGCCAGGTTCTTTCCGCTGCCATCGCGCTGGCACTCTGCGGCGCCGCGCAAAGCGCGAGCGTCAACGCCCTCACGCCTCGACGTGCTGGGGAGCTACGACACCGGGCTCGCGGACATCGGCGAAGAACTGACCGCGGGCGAGGTGGTCGCCGTACGCGGCGAGCGCATGTACGTGGCCAATGCCTCGGACGTCTCGGTCGACATCGTCGATATCGAGGATCCCGCCAGTCCGCGGCTGGTGAAGCGCGTGGATCTCTCGCGCCACGGCGCGGGCATCAACAGCATCGACGTGTCCGCGCACAACCTGATTGCGGTGGCGCTGGAGGCGGAAGACAAGACCGACCCGGGCACGATCGCCTTCCTCACGCCCGCCGGCAAGGTGATCCGCACGGCCGAGGTCGGCGCGCTGCCCGACATGGTCACCTTCACCCCCGACGGTCGCAGGCTGCTGGTCGCCAACGAGGGCGAGCCCGATTGCTACGGCGAAGGGTGCACCGACCCGGTCGGCAGCGTCAGCGTGGTGACCGTGGTGCCGATGCGCCCGACACTGCCGGTGGCCACCATCGGCTTCGACGGCGTCGAACTGCCCGCGGGCGTGCGCGTGTTCGGACCGGGTGCGAGCGCGGCGCAGGACCTGGAGCCGGAATACATCACCGTGAGCGCGGACGGCCGCAGCGCCTGGGTGAGCCTGCAGGAGAACAATGCCATCGCGGCGCTGGACCTCGAGGCCAACGCGGTGCGCGAGGTGTTCGCGCTGGGCTACAAGGATCACGGCGTGGCCGGTGCGGGGCTCGATGCCAGCGATCGCGAGATAAGTAGCTCGCTGGGTGCGATCAACATCCAGCCGTGGTCGCGAGTCAAGGGCATGTACCAGCCCGACGCGCTGGCATCGTTCACGCGTCGATGGCGAGACCTTTGTCGTGTCGGCCAACGAGGGCGATGCGCGGGACTACACGGGCTTCGCGGAAGAGTCGCGCGCGCGGCGTCTGTGTACCACGGCAAGCTAGCTCGGCTGCGCCAGCATCGACGGGATCCGGGACAACAAGAAACTCGGCCGTCTGACCGTCACCCGAACGCCGCCCTTTGCCGACGGGAACGTGTACGTCTTCGGCGCGCGCTCGATCTCGATCTGGAACGGCGCCAGCGGCGAACTGGTCGGCGATTCCGGCGACCAGCTGGAGCAGTGGACGGCCGCAGGTCAATCCGGCCTTCTTCAACAGCAACAACGACGAAGACAACTTCGACAACCGTTCCGACAACAAGGGACCGGAGCCCGAAGGCGTGGCGATCGGCATGATCGGCGCGAATCGCTACGCCTTCGTGGGCCTGGAGCGCATCGGCGGCGTGGCGGTGTTCGACCTGAACGATGTTGCGGCGCCGCAGATGGTGGCTTACGCGAACAACCGCGAGTTCGTTGCGGGTGGGGTGCCGGCACCGGACAGCGGCCCGGAAATCGTGCGCTTCGTGCCGGCCGACAGGAGCCCGAACGGCGAGCCGATGCTGGTCGTGGCCAACGAGGTGTCGGGCACCGTCACGCTCTGGCGTGTCGGCACCGGCGAGTAACGCAGGCGCGGGGCCGGCGTGGCGTTTCCCCGGAGGAACGCCGCGTCGGGCCTGCCGCTTCAGGGCTGCGGCGCCGCAGCCACGCGCTCGAACATCTCCTTGATCGCCAGCGGGTTGATGTACTCGCGCCAGTAGCACACCTTGCCGTCGCGAAAGCGCAGGATGCCGAGGTAGCGGTTGCTGTAGGGAACCCCGGTGGCGAGATGGCGCGAGTCGGAGTGGTATTCCGCGATCAGCGTCTCGGGATCGACGCAGGTCGTAGATCTGGTCGATGCGGTAGTTCGAGGCCGGCCAGCGCCGCCTGGCCGGCGTCGAAGAAGCGCGCGGACCACGTCGCGGCCGATCATGGCCTCGTCCATCTCGGGAATGGGGCGGTACGGCCAGTCGCAGTAGACGTCCTCGGTCATGCAGGCGAAGCCGGCATCCCAGTCCTTGCGCCCCAGCGCGTTCATCATCTGCAGGAATACGGCGCGGTTGCGCTCGCGCAGTTGCTGGTTCATCGATTCGATCCTCCACGGTGACGATCGGCAGGCGGACGGCCGATGCCTCGGCAGGGCCGCCGCTGTGCCGGGTGTCGAGTCTAGGCGGCGCGGTGCGCGCGCTGTATTCATGCTGGCGGGTGAAGCGTGGCGGCGCCGCTGCCCCGGCGGCCCGGCCGGCGGGGCGGGGGGCTTTCAAAACATCGCGCGGGAGACCTACCATTGCCCGCGGCCCGCCCCGCTTCGGGGCGTGCCTCGCAATAAGTCGAACATACATCTCCGAGAGGTTCGATCATGGGCGCTGCACAGCGAATCCGTGGCTACAGCGACCTGGTCGGACTGGTCTACGACGGCGTCGAGGAGGCCGCAGCCCTGGCGGACGCTGATGTCGCGCCTCAGCGAGCAGACCGCCTCGCGCGACGCCAACCTGGTGATCGCCTCGCCCGCGACGCCGGGCGCCTACGTGCTGATCACCGACAACGAGGATCCTGTCGCCACCGGTCGCACGCACGTCGATGGCGTGATGTCGGTCAATCCGTTGCTCGAGCAGCCGCTGCCGCGGGCGATCACGCTCGACGAGCTGATGCCCAACGGGGCCTTCCTGCGCAGCCCGCTCTACCTGCGCTTCCTCAAGCCGCTGAACATCCGCTACCTGCTGTCGCGCGACGTGCTGCGCGACGAGATGCTCTGCGCGATGCTCACGCTGGAGCGCAATGCCGACCAGGAGCCCTTCAGCGCCAAGGAGAAGGAGCTGCTCGAGCTGATCACGCCGCACATCCGGCGCGCGATGCGCCTGCGCGAGCAGCACACGCAGGGCAGCTACCTGCAGCGTTTCTTCGAGGAGGCGATGGCGAAGCTGTCGATCGCCTGCGTGCTGCTCGACGGTCACGGGCGCGTGTTCTCCATGAACCATTGCGCGCGAGCAGTTGCTGGCGCAGCTCGGAGTTCCTGGGCGTGCGCGGCGACGTGCTGCGCTGCTCGGGTGGCGTTGACGGCAAGCCGCTGGCCAAGGCCATCGAGCTGGCGCTGGCGGCGCACCGCAACCGTTGCCGCTCCCAGCGCGGCGTCGGGCTGCAGCTCGAGACCAGCCCGGGCAACGGGGTGCTCGACATCGTGGTCAAGCCGCTGATCAGCGATCGCCTGCTGGAGTCGCGCGACAAGCCGGCCGCCGTGGTCTACATCAACGATTGCCGCCAGCCCGGCATCGAGCTCGATCCGGCCGTGCTGGTCGGGATGTACGGTTTCACCAACTGCGAGAGCCAGCTGGCTGCGCTGCTCGCGCGCGGCACCAACCTGAGCGACGCCGCCGAGCAGTCTCGGCGTCAGCATCAACACCGTGAAGACCCACCTGCGCGGCGTCTACGAGAAGATGGGCACCAACAAGCAGGCCCAGGTCGTCGCACGCCTCAACCATTCCACGGCGCGGCTGCTCTGATCCCGGGCCTCAGGACGGGGCGGGCCGCCTGCGGTAGATCACCAGGTAGACCAGGGCCGCGGTGAGGAACGCGGCGATCTGGACCTGGAAGGCAATGACGTAGCTGCCGGTGCTGTCGAAGATCCAGCCGGCGAGCGGTGCGGCCGCGAAGGTGAAGGGCAGCATCAGCAGCGTCGCCAGACCGAGCGCATTGGCGAAGGAGGCGCGACCGTAGGCGGCGTTCAGCAGCGCGCTGAAGGCGGTATGGGTGCCGCCGCCGCAAAGGCCGATGCCGACCAGCAACGGCACGAACAGCATGAAGCGGTCGGCGAAAATGATCCCGCTCCAGCACGCGGCCTGGACCAGCCCGATCAGTCCCAGCGTCGCGCGCGCGCCGATGCGATCGGCGACCTGGCCGAACAACAGCGCGCCGGCCATCGAGAAAACGCCGTTCACCGACAGCAGCAGGGCGGCCGAGGTCGTGGGAATGCCGCGATCGGTCGCGAAGGGCACCAGGTGGCTCATCAGCACGATTCCGCCGCAGCTCAGCAGCCCGGCGGCCAGCAACGCGCCCCAGTACCAGGCGGCTGCGCACGAAGGCGGCGAGTTGGCGCGGCGCCTCGGCGCGGCACGTCCGCGCGCCCGGCTCGCGCCGCGGTATCGGCGCCGAGTGCGCGCTGGCCCACGTCCTCCGGCCGGCTCACGACCAGCCGGAGCAGCGGCAGCACGCGACGATGAATGCCGCGGCCAGCGCGTAGAGCGCCGCGCGCCAGCCGTAGCCGTCCACGATCCAGGCGACCAGTGGCGGTGTGAGCGCGATGAACAGCGGAATGCTGACCAGCCCGATCGCCAGCCCTGCGCGCGCGACGAACCAGTTGCTGGCCAGCGTGGTCGCGGGGATCACGCCCAGGGCGGCGCATCCGGCGCCACCGATCACGCTGAAGCCGAGCAGGAACACGGGAAAGCTCTCCGCGCGGGCCGCGAGCGCGAAACCGCCGCCATCAGCACCGCGCCGGCGCTCATCACGCGCCGTATCGGGTAGCGCGCGAGCAGGACGCCCAGCACCGGGCCGGAGAGCCCCATCAGCAGCATGATCACCGCGATGCCCAGCGAGGCCATGGCGCGCGAGGCATCGCAGTTCCGCTGCCACCGGCTTGATCAGCACGCCGAAGCTGCCGAAGGTCAGGCCGATGGCGAGATTCTGCGCCAGGAAGGCCAGCGCGACCATGCGCCAGCCGAGGAAGCCCGAAGCCGAAGGCCTGCTTCATTGCATCGCCTCAGCCGACCAGCAATTGCAGGCCGGGCAGCGAACTGCGGTCCAGCGACTGCTCCATCACGCGCTCGTAGCCGGTGCGGGCGATCAGCCAGCGCCCGTCGACCTTGCGGTACTCGTCGCTGTAGTAGGCGAACATCTCCAGTTGCTGCTGCTCGCTTCTTCGCAGGTGGAAGTGGTACATGGCCCAGATGCCGCTGGCGCGATCCGGCGCGTGCAGCGTGATCTCGGGCATGGTCACGTGCCAGTAGCTGAGCTGGGGGACGCCGGCAGGATCCTGCTGGCGCAGGAAGCCCATCAGGGTTGCGCGATCGGAGAACACGTACTTGCCGTCCGAATACGAGGCTTCGACCTCGGGAGCGAGCAGGGTCTCGAGCTCGTCCCAGCGCGATTGCGTCATGCAGCGGATGTAGCGGTGCTTGAGCGTCTTGATGGCTTCGAGGTCGAGCAGTTGCTGCACGGCGTCACTGGTGTTCATGGGCGTGTTCCTTGTTGTTGCGGGTCGAAGCGTGCCGCACGCCGGCGCCGCTGGCCAGCCGCGGCGGGGGCTGTCAGTATTCCCCGGGGCGGGTCCGGCGCGATTCATCCGCGCGGATGAAGGCGCCGCTGTTCATGCCATCGGGTGATGCGCTTCAGCCCGCCCTGGCGCACGATCACGCGTGTCCTTTCATCCCGGAGAGATTGCCCATGGAATTCGGCATGTCCATCGCGTTCACCGATCCCGCCGACTACGTGCCGCTGGCGGTCGCGGCCGAGGAGAACGGTTTTTCGGCGATCACGCTGCCCGATCACCTGATCTATCCGCAGCAGCTGTCGAAGCCCTATCCCTACACCGAGGACGGCGTGCCGCGTTTCGCGCCCGACGATCCGTTCCCGGATCCCTGGGTCTGCGCGGTAGCGATGGCCACGGCCACGCGCAAGCTGTGGTTTTACACCAGCGTGTTCGTGCTGCCGGCGCGCAATCCCGTGCACGTGGCGAAGATCCTCGCGAGCGCAGCCTGCCTGACCGGCAACCGCATCGCGCTGGGTGCCGGCATGGGCTGGATGCCGGAGGAGTTCAGGATCGGCGAGCAGCCTTTCGAGCAGCGCGGCAAGCGCGCCGACGAGATGATCGAGGTGATGCGCAAGCTCTGGACCGGCGACTGGGTGGAGCACCACGGCGAGTTCTACGACTTCGCGCCGGTGAAGATGCGCCCGGTGCCCGCGAAACCGATTCCGATCTACGTCGGCGGCTTCTCCAAGGCCGCGTTGCGGCGTGCCGCGCGCAACGACGGCTGGATCTCGGACCTGCACACGCTGAAAGAGCTCGAGGCGCTGATCAAGGAGGTGCGGGGGTACCGGGCCGAGGCCGGCAAAGGCTCCGAACCGTTCAGGATCCTCGGCTTCAGTTGCAGCGACGCGTGGGGCCCGGATGGCTTCCGCGCTATGCGCGACATCGGCCTCGACGTGGTGTCGACCATGCCCGGTGCGTTCTACGGTGTCGACATGAAGGCGCCGGTGGCGCAGAAGATCGATGCAATCAAGCGCTTCGCGGACGACGTGATCGCGAAGATCTGAGCGTTCCGGCGTGGCGGCCACTGTTTGTCGCGGCAACGATCCCATGGAGAAACGACATGACCGATGACATTTACGCAATACAGAAGCTGCTCTATCTCTATTGCGACCGCCTCGACAGCGGCGACTTCGCCGGCATGGCGGAACTGTTCCGCCACGCGCGCTTCGTCACGCCGGGTGGCGGCCCGGCGGTCGTGAACGATCCGGCGGCGATCGTTGCCATGTACGAGTCCTACACGCGGCTCTACCCGCATACCGGCACGCCTGGCACCAAGCACATGGTGGGCAACCCGATCATCGACATCGCGCCGGATGGACGCAGTGCCACGTGCCGTTCGTATATCGTGGTATTCCAGGGAGTCGAGGACTTTGCGCTGCAGCCCGTCGTTGCCGGGCGCAACCTCGACCGTTTCGAGAAGGTGGGGGAGGCGTGGCGCTACAGCGAGCGCGAGATCGTTTCCGAGCACTTCGGGAACCTGAGCCGGCACATGCTGCAGCCCTTCGGACCCGAGACGATCAACAAAGCGGGCTGAGTCCCGCAGAGGATGAAAACCGGATGGACAACGCACAGTACCTGCTCGATGCGCACCGAGATCGGGCAGTGCCTGCTGAAATACCCCGTGGCGCTGGATTCACGCGACTTCGCTCTGCTCGAGTCGCTGTTCACGCCGGATGCGCGGATCGACATTCCGGCCGCCGGCGTATTCGACCCCGCCGGTTACCGCGCGGCGTCGGAGGCTGGCCTGGGTAGGCTCGACGCCACGCAGCACTTCGTCGGGCAGCCGCTACTCAGGATCGAGGGCGACCGCGCCTGGGCGCGCAGTTACCTGCTCGCGCAGCACGCCGTCAATGCGCTGGCGCCGAACGGCACGCTGAAGATAGGCGCCTGGTACAACGACGAGCTGCGGCGCGTCGACGGCAAGTGGCTGATATCGGCGCGCACCGGCAACGCGGTCTGGTGGGAAGGCAATCCCGCGGTGCTTGGTCTGGAGGGTGTGCCAAACGCCTTCGCGCGACACGCGGGGCATGACAGCCCGCCGTGGCTGTAGGTCCGGATGACTCCGGACATTGTCCGGCGTAGGTCCGGATTCCTCCGGACAATTGTTGGCGGTAGTAGCGGAAGAATGTCCCGATGAATCGGGAACTACGGGCGGATGAAGCGATTCGCGAAGTCTTCCATGTTGCGTTTCTTCGCATCGAGCGAGGAACGCTCGCCCAGCGAGAAGCGGAACGGCAGGTTCACGGCGGAGCTCATGCCGTGTTCCTCGAGGCTTGCCAACTGCGCGGGGTCAAACGGCGTGGTGAGACCGATCACCGTCTCGAAGCCGTCCATCGTCTTGCCGAGCTCGGCGCGGTAGCCACGGATCTGCGCCAGCAGGGCCGGCACTTCCCCGGGCGCGTTGCCGGCGCCGATCCAGCCCTCGCAGCGCGCCGCGCGGCGCAGCGCCACCGGTGCCGCGCCGCCGATGTAGATCGGGACGTTGCGCCTGGGCGCCGGGGATATCTCCACGCGCGGAAAATCGAAGTGCCTGCCGTGGTATTCGACGATGCCGTCGGTCCAGAAGCCGCGCAGGATCTCGATCATCTCGTCCATGCGCTGGCCGCGTGTCGCGAAATCGACGCCGTACAGATCGTACTCGTCCTTCATCCAGCCGGTACCGGCGCCGAGCGCCACGCGGCCGCCGCTGAGGATGTCGAGCGTGCCGGTCGCGCGCGCGACCTCGAAGGGATTGCGCAGCGGCAGCACGTAAACCGAGATCGACATGTGCAGGCGCGTGGTCGATGCCGTGATCGCGCCGAGCGTGGCCCAGACGTCCGGGTACCAGGAGTCCGGAGCCCATCGGCGGCTTGCCGTCGGCGGAGTAGGGGTAGGGCGCCTTCAGCTCGAGCGGATAAATGCCGTGATCGGCCAGCATCACGCCGTGGAAGCCCACGTCCTCGGCGAAACGCGCCGCCGCGATGATCTGCTCCGGTTCCATCCACGGCAGCATTTGCCAGAATTTCATTGTCGTCACACCATTGAACGGAGGTGCCGCATTATGGCGCGAGCGGCTTTGCATGCGCGAGCGCCGGATCAGTTCGACTGCCGATTTTTCTCGACCAACGGAGGGTATTGCGATGACACGCACTGAGCAGATCGGGGGCGTCCCCGCGGGGCTGGATGCACTGGCGCAGATGGCTTTTCGGCACATCGAGGCGGAGGACCGTGGCGACATCGAGGCCACGCTCGCGACCTTCGAGGACGACGCAAGCTTCGAGCTCTACCCCTGCGGGCTGCGATTGTCCGGACGCGAGCGCATCCGGCGCTACTACGAGCAGTTCTTCGCGCTGGCGCGGCCGCGCTGCACCGGCTACACCGTGCACGGGCAGGCGTTCGGGGAGACCTCCCTCACCGTCGAGATCACCGTGACGGTGGCCTATCCCGACGGCAGCCGGCGCGACTTCCGCACCATGACGGTGTTTCCCTATGGCAGGACGGCGTTGCGCGGCGAGCGCATCTACGCCGACATCGAGTTCTTCCGCGTGATCTTCGGGCCGCTGCTGGCGGAAATGGAGCCGCTGCGCTCCTCCGTTTAGATGATGCCCGGGAGCGCCGCCCGGGGCTACGCTGCGACGCGACAACAGGCAGTCTTCGGAGCACGACGACATGACACCGACGCAGGGAGGCTTCGCCCGCGTGGCCTTCGATTTCACCGGCACCTCGGTGCTGGTGACCGGCGGCACCAAGGGCATAGGGCACGCGATCGCGGCGGCGTTTGTCGCGGCCGGCGCCGAGGTGACGATCACCGGCAGCGCCGCAGAGGCCTCCGCGTATGCGGAGTTGCCGCCGGGCGTTGCCTACCGCCAGCTCAGGCTCACCGAGCGCGCGGACATCGCGCGCCTCGCGCAATCGCTGCCGCGTCTCGATGTGCTGGTCAACAACGCCGGCGGCACCGGCGGCGCCGCGACCCCCTACGATTTCGATACCGCCCTCGCCGTGAACCTGGGCGCGGTGTATCACCTGACCAGCGCGCTGGCCGACGCGCTGGGCGCGAGCACGCTCGAGGGCGGCGCCGCGGTGGTGAACCTCGCCTCCGAGATGTCGCTGTTCGCCAGCCCTTATTTCGCCGGCTACGGTGCCGCCAAGGCGGGCGTCGTGCAGCTCACGCGCACCTTCTGCGCGCAGCTCGCCCCGCGCGTGCGCGTGAACGCCGTGCTGCCCGGATCGGTGCCCACCCCGATGACCAATGCCTTCGCCGACGATCCCGGCGTGCACGCGATGGTGAGCAATGCCACGCCGCTGGCACGCTGGGGCACGCCCGAGGAAATGGCGGGCGCGGTGCTGTTCCTCGCCAGTCCGGCGGCGAGCTTCGTCTCCGGTCACACGCTGGTGGTCGACGGCGGCTATTCCATTCTCAAATGACACACGCAAGGGATTTCACGATGCGCAGATTCGACAACAAGGTTTGCCTGGTCACGGGTGCGGCTTCGGGCATCGGACGCGCCACCGCGCTCAGGCTCGCCGCCGAGGGCGCTTCCATTGCCGCGGGCGACATCAACGAGGCGGGCCTGCAGAGCCTGGCAGTCGAGCTCGAGGAAATGGGTACGCCCTGCAGGGTGATCCCGTTCAACGCGCTCGAGGAGGCCTCGAACCGCGCGCTGGTGCACCGCGCGGTGGAGGCGTTCGGGCGCCTCGACGTGCTGTGCAACATCGCGGGCGCCTGCCGCGCGGATCACTTCCTCGACATAAGGCTCGGCGACTGGGATCGCATGTTCGCGATCAACGTCACCAGCCTGGTGGCGATCTGCCAGGAAGCGCTGCCGCATCTGTGCGAGTCGCGCGGCAACATCGTGAACATGTCCTCGGCATCGGCGCTGTGCGGCGCGGCGTACTGGAGCGCCTATGCGGCATCGAAGGCGGCGGTGGCGTCCCTGAGCAAATGCCTCGCGGTGGAGTTCTCCGGAAAAGGCGTGCGCGTCAACGCGGTGTGCCCGGGCGGCGTGAACACCACGCTGGCCACGACCTACAGCGTGCCCCCCGATGTGGACACCGCGCTGGTGCAGCGACTGTTCCCGCTGTTGCCGGCGGCCGAGCCCGAGGAGATCGCCGCCGCAGTGGCCTATCTCGCCTCGGACGAGGCGCGCTACGTCACCGGCGTGGCGTTCAGCATCGACGGCGGGCAGATGACCTGAGCATGGACCAAGCGAGACGGAACACCAGCATATGAGCGCATTCGAACACCTGATGTCCCCGGGCCGCATCGGCGCCATGGAACTGCGCAACCGCATCTTCATGACCCCGATGGGCTCCAACACCGCCGACGACGAGGGTTACTGTGGCGAGCGCCTGCGCCAGTACTACGGCGCGCGCGCCGAGGGTGGTGCGGCACTGCTGATCATGGGCTCGGTGGCGATCAGCTGGCCGGTGGGTTCGGCGAACTGGCGCCAGGTCGCGATATCCGACGAGCGCTTCATTCCGGGGTTGAAGTCGGTGGCGGACGTGGTGCACGGGCATGGCGCAAAGCTCGCGGTGCAGTTGCAGCACGCAGGACTCACCGCGATGAACGACATCCGCGACGGCCGGCCGATGCTGACGCCGTCCGTGCCGAAGGAAAAGGAGGGCGACATGGGGCCCTACCTGTTCCCGGAAGAGGCGGCGGCGATGTCCACGCCTTACGCCAACCCGCATGCCAAGGTCGCGTACCAGGTGGCGACCGAAGAGGACATTGCATGGCTGATCGGCCAGTTCGCCGATGCGGCCGATCGCGCGAAGCGCGCCGGCATCGACGCGGTGGAAATTCACGCGGGGCACGGCTACGTGATCCACAGTTTCCTGAACCCGTCGGTCAACCAGCGCACCGATCGCTGGGGCGGCTCGCTGGAAAACCGCGCGCGGCTGCTGGTCGAGGTGATCAGGGCGATCAAGCAGCGCTGCGGCAAGGATTACCCGGCGTGGTGCCGCATCGACGGCATCGAGTTCCTGACCGAGGGCGGCATCACGCACGAGGATGCCAGGGACACCGCGCGCATGGCCGAGGCCGCCGGCGCCGACGCGATCCACGTGAGTTCCTACGCCGATGCCTCGAAGGGCGAGAGCTTCACCGCGGCGCATACCACGCACAAGCCCTGCGGCTTCGTGGATTACGCGGCCGGCATCAAGTCGGTGGTGAACATTCCCGTGATAACGGCCGGGCGCATCGAGCCGGAGATCGGCGACAGGCTGATCCGCCAGGGCAGGATCGATTTCGTGACCATGGGGCGCAAGCTGCTCGCCGACCCCGAACTGCCGCGCAAGATCCGGGAAGGGCGCGCGCAGGAAATCCGTCCCTGCATCTACTGCTACACCTGCATCAGCCAGATCTTCGTGAACCGCAGCGTGATCTGCGCGGTGAACGCGCGCACCGGGCGCGAGTTCGAGACCGTGATCACGCCGGCCGAGCGGCCGAAGCGCATCCTGATCGCCGGCGGTGGTCCCGCCGGCATGGAGGCCGCGCGTGTCGCGCGGCTGCGCGGGCATGCCGTGACGCTCTGCGACAAGGCCTCGCGGCTCGGCGGTACGGTGTTCTTCAGCGCGGCCTCGTATCCGCCCGAACGGTGGCCTGGTGCGCTACCTGGAAGGCGAGATGAGCCGGCTCGGCGTCGATGTGCGGCTGAACACCGAGGTCACGCCCGAGCTGATCGCGCGCGAGAAGCCGGATGCAGTCGTGGCCGCGGTCGGCGCACGGCGCGAATCGCCCGCGCTGCCCGGCATCGAACTGCCACACGTGCTGACGGCGACGACATCCGCGCGATGATCACCGGGGAAGGCGGCGAGGGCGGCGGACCGACGCTCGGCCCCGTGGTCGGCACGCTGCTGAAACTCGGCAAGCTGTTCGGCATCCTGGGCAGGCCCGACTGGATGCGCGAACTGAGCCGCGTCTGGATGCCGATGGGCAGGCGCATCGTGATGATCGGTGGCGGCCTCGTTGCCATCGAGCTCGCGGAATTCCTCGCCGAGCGCGGCCGCCAGGTCACGATCCTCGAGGAAGGCAAGGTCTTCGGTGCCGGGCTCATGCTGGTGCGGCGCTGGCGCAATATCGCCGACTGCAAAAAGCTCGGCGTGACGATGCTGGCCGAGGCCACGCTAGTGCGCATCGACGCCGACAGTCTCGTGTACCGCAACGCCCATGGGCAGGAGCGGCGCATCGCGGCCGACCAGGTGATCATCACCTCGGGTGCGACGGCCAATCCCGGCCCGGCCGAGCGCATGCGCAGCGCCGGCGTGCCGGTGCACGAGATCGGCGATTGCGCGGGCATGGCCTATATCGACGGCTCGATTCGCGCCGGCTTCGATCTGGCGATGCAGGTTGTAGGTCCGGATTCATCCGGACAACGGCGCTGGACGCCGGCATCGCCGGCATCGCCGGATCCGCCGCGAGCAATGTCCGCATGAATGCGGACCCACGGCAGGGCGAAGCAGAGATACCCATGCAGCCCAGGAGTCCCGCATGAAGGCAGCAGTTTTTCACGGTGTCGGTCGCATCGAGACCCGCACCGACCTGGCGCGACCGGTGCCGGGCCCCGGCGAGGTGCTGATCCGGGTCGCGTCCTGCGGCATCTGCGGCAGCGACATGCATATCTACCGCGTCGACTCGCCGTCGGCGCGCGAGATGTACGCGGGCACGCTGCGCGTCGATGCCGACGGGCAGCGCATCATCGGGCACGAGTACGCGGGCGTGATCGCGGAGATCGGCCCGGGAGTCGAGGGCTATGCATTGGGCGAGCGCGTGGTGGGCGTGACCGGTGGTGGTGGCATGGCGGAGTACGTGCCGGTGCCGGCAAACCCGTTCCAGCTGGCGCGTATACCCGAGGGAGTTTCCTTCGAGGAGGCCGCGACCACGGAGCCGATGGCAGACAGCCTGCAACTCGTGCGCAAGGCGGCGATCGCCCCCGGCGAGAACGTCGTGGTTTTTGGCGTGGGCATCATCGGCCTCGGCGTGATCCAGGCGCTGCGTGCGGTGGCGCCGCAGGTCGGCCGCATCGTCGCGGTGGATGTGTCCGCGTCGCGGCTGGCGAAAGCGCTGGAAGTCGGCGCCAGCGATGCGATCGATGCAGCCGCCGAGGACGTGGTGGAAGCGGCCGGGCGGGCCTGCGGGGTATTGCGCACCGAGTATCCGCGCATGGACACGCCGGACGTCGCGGTCGTGATCGACTGCGCCGGCTACATCAGGCACATGAAAGGCGCTCCGCCGCTGCAGACGGCGCTGGATCTGCTGCGCCCGCAGGGCGGGCGGATCGTGTGCTTCGGTGCCTTCGAGGACGAGGTGACACTGAACCTGACAAACCTCATCCACAAGCAGCCGCTGATCATGGGCTCGCTGGGCTACCTGCCCGAGGAGCTGACGCAGGCCCTGGCACTGATGGCCGAGGGCAAGGTGGACCGTCGCGAGCTGATCTCGGACCGTTTCCCGCTCGCGCAGGCGGACGAGGCTTTTCGCACGCAAGGCAATGGCCGCGCGATCAAGGTGATGGTGCAGCCGCATCCGGAGATGAACGGTTGAGGGCGGCGAACTTCGTGTCCGCGTAGGTCCGGATTCATCCGGACAGTGTTCGGCTGAAGCCGAACCTACGCTGTGACGGCGCTTGCAGGTATGATCTGCGCGCCGCCCACCGAGACCCGCCGCGTGAAAGCACTGGCCAAGCTCAAAGCCGAACCCGGCATCTGGATGACCGACGTTCCGGAGCCACCGGTCGGCCACAACGACGTCAAGATCCGCATCCGCAAGACCGCCATTTGCGGCACCGACACGCACATCTTCCGCTGGGACCGGTGGTCGCAGGACACCATCAGGGTGCCGATGGTGATCGGTCACGAATACGTGGGCGAGATCGTCGAGATCGGGCAGGAAGTGAGCGGCTTTTGCATCGGCGATCGCGTCACCGGCGAAGGGCACATCACCTGCGGCTACTGCCGCAACTGCCGTGCCGGGCGGCGTCACCTGTGCCGCAACACGATCGGCGTCGGCGTGAACCGTCCCGGCGCCTTCGCCGAATACCTGGTGATCCCCGCGTTCAATGCCTTCAAGCTGAGCGACGAGATCAGCGATGACCTCGCCGCGATATTCGATCCCTTCGGCAACGCGGTGCACACGGCGCTGTCCTTCGACCTGGTGGCCGAGGACGTGCTGATCACCGGCGCCGGGCCCATCGGCATCATGGCGGTGGCGGTGGCGCGCCACTGCGGTGCGCGTCACGTGGTGATAACCGACGTCAACGACTACCGCCTCGGCCTGGCCCGCAGGATGGGCGCCACGCTGGCGGTCAACGTCAACGAGCGCAGCCTCGAGAGCGTGATGCAGGAGCTCGGCATGACGGAGGGCTTCGACGTCGGGCTGGAGATGTCGGGCGTGCCCAGTGCCTTCGCCGCCATGCTCGACACCATGAACCATGGCGGGCGCGTGGCGGTGCTCGGCATTCCGCCGCCGGACATGCGCGTCGACTGGACGAAGATCGTGTTCAAGGGGCTGACGGTGAAGGGCATCTACGGGCGCGAGATGTTCGAGACCTGGTACCGCATGGCCGGGCTGATCCATTCCGGGCTGGACCTGGACCCCGTGATCACGCACCGCCTGCCGCTGGCGGATTTCCACGCCGGCTTCGAGATCATGGCCTCGGGGCAATCCGGCAAGATCATCCTCGACTGGGAGAACGCATGAGCCAGGCGCAAACCGAGACGATCGAGCAGATCGATTCGCCGATCAAGAGCCCGTTCATCGAGCACCTGGGTATCCAGTTCTTCCGCCTCGGCGCCGCGGGCGTCGAGGTGCGGCTGCCCGTCACGCCCGAGCTGCTGAACAGCGCCGCGATGGTGCACGGCGGCGTCTATGCGACGCTGGCCGACTGCGCGCTCGCCGCCGCGATCCACGGCCAGGTGCCGCCGGGCCAGATGGTGGTCACGCTGGATCTCAGCTGCCGCTACCTGCGTGCCGCGCGCGCCGGCGTGCTGCGTGCCACGGCGCGCGCGGTGCACGTGGGGCGGCGCACCGCGGTCGCCGAGGGCGAGATCTGGGTCGACGACGTCATGCAGGTCAAGGCCACCGGCAGTTTCATGATCGTGTCGCGCGCCGAGATGAGCGGCACGTAGGTCGGCATTCATGCCGACTGGTGCGCCGCCGAATGCTGCTGTCGCCATGAATGGCGACCCACAGGCTCAGCTACACAATTTATGCCGCCAGAAGACACACGGGGAGACACGCAACGCGCATGAGAGTCATCACCTTCAACGCCAACGGCATCCGCTCGGCCGCCGACAAGGGTTTCTTCCGCTGGCTGGCGGCGCAGAACGCCGACGTGGTCTGCCTGCAGGAGACCCGCGCGCGCATCCACCAGCTGAGCGACGACCATTTCTTTCCGCCGGGTTACCACTGCCATTACTTCGACGCCGAGCGCCCGGGTTACGCGGGCACGGCGATCTTCAGCCGCATCGAGCCCGACAACGTGCAGAAGGGGCTCGGCTGGGAGCCGATCGACAGCGAGGGGCGCTGGATCCAGGCCGACTACGCGGGGCTGAGCGTGGTCTCGCTGTACATGCCCTCGGGCAGTTCGGGCGAGGAGCGCCAGGCGATCAAGTTCGCGCTGATGGATAAACTGATGCCGCACCTCAGGGCGCTCAGGCGCAAGAAGCGCGAGTACATCATCTGTGCCGACTGGAACATCTGCCACCGCGAGATCGACCTCAAGAACTGGCGCGGCAACCGCAAGAACTCCGGTTTCCTGCCCGAGGAGCGCGCCTGGCTCGACGATCTGTTCGGGCCGGTGGGCTACGTGGACGCCTTTCGCGTCGTGAACCCGCACGCGGACCAGTACACCTGGTGGTCCAACCGCGGCCGCGCGCGCGAGAACAACGTCGGGTGGCGGCTGGACTACATGGCCGTGACGCCTGGCTTGCAGCCGAAGGTGCGGGCCGAGTCGGTCTACCGTGACGAGCGCTTTTCAGACCATGCTCCGCTCACGATGGATTTCGAGTGGGAGTTGTAGGTCCGGCTTCAGCCGGACAGGGGTTCGTAGGTCCGGCTTCAGCCGGACAATTGGTCCGGCTGACATGCCGGTGACCGCCTACGTCGAACACCGCGGGCGCCACCCGGGAGTTGTGAGCGTGCGGCAAAGCCTTTACAGTCCCGCCCTGAACCTGATGTTGCGTAAGTATTTCGTTTAGGTTGTGTTTGTATTTCACTGATTTCAGGAGTTTTTATGTTTTTCATCCCAGCTGCCCACGCCCAGTCCGCCGCCGCACCCGCGGGCGGCGACCCGATGATCTCGTTCGCCTTCATGATCGGCATCTTCGCGCTGTTCTACTTCATCGCGATCCGCCCGCAGCGCAAGCGCCAGAAGGAGCACCAGGAGCTGGTCAACAAGCTCGCGGTCAAGGACGAGGTGGTCACCTCGAGCGGCATCCTGGGGCGGGTCACCGCGGTCGAGCCGGACTTCGTGGTGGTGAAAGTGGCCGAGAACGTCGAAATCAAGCTGCAGAAGTGGGCGGTGCAGAACGTGCTGCCCAAGGGCACGCTGAAGGGCGTCGGTGCGGCAGGCGAGAAGAAATAAGAGGCACAGCGGCATGCCGGCCCGGTCCTCGCCTGCAGCCATCCCCGGATCCGCGGGCGCCGGCGCAGCCGCCACGGCTGCGGCTGGCCCGCCTCCCGACGCCGTTCGAGCCGCTCGACCGGCTGAGCGCGCTGGTCGGCGGACCGCGCATCTGGGTCAAGCGCGACGACCTCAGCGACTGCGCCGTGAGCGGCAACAAGGTGCGCAAGCTCGAGTTCACGATCGCGCAGGCGCTGCAGGAGGGGGCGGACACCCTGATCACCTGCGGCGGCCTGCAGTCCAACCATTGCCGCGCGACCGCGCTGCTCGGCGCGCGCCTGGGCCTCGGGGTCGAACTGGTGCTGCGCGGCGAGCCCTCGGGCACTCCCGACGGCAACCTGTTCCTCGACCGCCTCGCGGGCGCCACGGTGCATTGCTACCCGGCGCGGCAGTACCAGCAGGAGCACGAGGCGCTGCTCGCGGCGCACGCCAGCCGATTGCTCGATCAGGGGCGCCACCCGTTCGTGATCCCCACGGGAGCCAGCGACGCCATCGGCGTGTGGGGTTACGTGGCGGCCTCGGCAGAGCTGGCCGCGGACTTCGCGCAGGCGGACATCGATCCGCGCGTGGTGGTCTGCGCCACCGGCTCGGGCGGCACGCAAGCGGGGCTCACGGCCGGGCTGCGCCTGCACGGGCTGCGGGCCGAAGCCTGGGGCATGGCCGTCTGCGACGATGCGGCGTGGTTTCGCAACAAGGTGCACGCGGACCTCGCGGCATGGCAGCAGCGCTACGGCGTGGCGCTGGATACAGCGGCGCTCACGGTGAACGTGCTCGATGACTTTATCGGGGCGGGCTACGCGCAGGCCAGCCAGGAAGTGTTCCAGACCATCGGCCTCGCGGCGCGCACGCAAGGGCTGATCCTGGATCCCGTCTACACCGGCAAGGCATTCCACGGCATGCTGCACGAAATGCGCCACGGGCGTTTCCGCGACGAGAAGGACATCGTGTTCCTGCACACGGGCGGGCTGTTCGGCCTGTTCGCGCAGCGCGAGCAGGCGCTGGCGGGCGGCGCGCTGTCAGTCGCAGGCTGAGCCGTGACATTCTCGCAACCGCCGATACCGCATCCCGAGTACGGCAGCCGCGTATTCCGCCGCCGCATCCGCCTCGAGAATCACGACGCAGCCGTGATCGCCGGGCTGGAGGACAACCTGCACGCCTGCCGGCTGTGGCTGCACCACGACGGCAGCCGCATCGTGGCGGTGGAGGCCGAGTGGCTGCGCCAGCCCAACCGCAACTGCGGCGGGGCAATTGCGCAACTGGGCCTGCTTGCCGGTCATGAGCTCACGGCGAGCCGAGCTGCGTTTCGCGCCCACGACGATCCACGCCGCCATTGCACCCATCTGCACGACCTGCTGGGTCTTGCCTGCGCGCAGGCCCTGCGCGCGACGCCGCGGCGGGAGTTCGACGTGACGGTGCCGGATCCACGCGACGGCGTGACGATCGCGGAAATCCGCGTCGATGGTCGGCTGCTGCACCGCTGGCGCACCGACCTGCAACAGATCCTCGATCCCGAAGCGGCCCGCGGCGGGACGTTCTTCCGTGGCTTCGGCCCGTGGTCCGCCGCGCGCTGGAGCGGCGACGCCCTGGAGGCGGCCGCGGTGCTGCAGATGGGCATCATCATCTCGGGCTCGCAGCGTATCGACCTCGACGCCATGCGCCGGCTGCGTCCCGACGTTCCCCTGGTTTCGCGCGAGCGCGTGAATGCCTGTTATGCCTACCAGGCGGAACGCATCGATACCGCGCTGCCGACCCAGGGCACCGTGCGCGATTTCACCGACTGCCCCGAGGCGATGCTCGCCTTCCTGTGACCGGATCCGATCCGTCGCGCCGGGTCGGCCAGAGCCTAGGCGTAGGCATCCAGAACCTCCCGCACCCGCGGCAGCCACGCGCTGCCGAACAGGTTCAGGTGGTTGAGCAGGTGGTAGAGGTTGTAGAGCGGCACGCGCTGTTCCCAGCCGGGCTCGAGCGGACGCAGTTCCCGGTAGGCGTCGTAGAAGGCCTCGTCGAAGCCGCCGAACAGGCGCGTCATCGCCAGGTCCGCCTCGGGCCAGCCCCAGTAGGCCGCCGGATCGACCAGCACGGCCTCGCCACGCGTGTCGGCGAACACGTTGCCGTGCCACAGGTCGCCGTGCAGCAGCGCGGGCGCCTGGACAGGCACCAGGTTCTCCAGCCGTGCGGCGATGGCATCGACGCGTCGCAGGTCCGAAACCCCGAGCAGGCCAGCGGCGTGGGCGCGCCCGGCCTGGAACAGCAGCCGGTGGTTGGCGAAGAAGGCGTGCCCGTCGGTGTCGCGCGGGTTCGGCTGCGGCGTGGTGCCACACCAGTTGTCCATCAGGAAGCCGAAACACGGCGCCTCGATGCGGTGCAGGCGCGCCAGCGCGTGGCCGAGCCGGCGCGAGCAGGCGTTGCCGGCGACGCCCGGCGCGATGAACTCCAGCAGCAGGAACGAGGGATCGGCGTGGATCACGGCCGGAACCCGCACCGTGCCCGAGCGCCGCAGCTCGGTGAGCCCCGCGGCTTCGGCCGCGAACATTTCCGCCGGCGGTGCGGCGTGTGTCTTCAGGAACACCCGCGCGCCCGAGACCAGCGTCAGCTCCCAGCTGTCGCAGGTATCGCCGCCGCTGCGTGCCACGCAGTGCTCCACGGTGCCGTGGCCGTTGGCCTCCAGCCACTCGCACGCGCGTTCGTTGTCTGTTCGCATGGCGCTTCCGCTGGTTACAATGCCCCACATTCACGCGGGATCGCGCGCAGGTTATGCCAACAGAATTGGGAAATAAACTCGTCGTCGCGATCTCCTCGCGCGCCCTGTTCGACCTCGACGAAAGCCACGAGATCTTCGAGCGCGACGGGCTCGAGGCCTACCAGCGCTACCAGATCGAGCACGAGGAGCAGATCCTCGCGCCGGGCGATGCCTTCCCGCTGGTGCACAAGCTGCTCGGGCTCAACCAGCGCCTGCCCGGCGAGGCGCGCGTCGAGGTGATCCTGCTCTCGCGCAACAGCGCCGACACCGGCCTGCGGGTGTTCAACAGCATCCAGCACCACGGGCTCGCGATCTCGCGCGCGGCCTTTTGCGGCGGCCAGAGTCCGTGGCGCTACGTGAGCGCCTTCGGCTGCCACCTGTTCCTCTCGACCGAGGCCGAGGACGTGCGCCAGGCGCTGGAGCAGGGCGTCGCCGCCGCGACCTTCCTGCCCTCGCGCTCGAGCAGCGGCGCCAGCGAGCAGCTGCGCTTTGCCTTCGACGGCGACGCGGTGCTGTTCTCCGACGAGGCCGAGCAGGTGTTCAAGAGCCAGGGCCTCGACGCCTTCACGCGCAGCGAGACGGCGGCGGCGCGCCAGCCGCTGAGCGGCGGTCCCTTCAAGGCCTTCCTCGCGGCGCTGCAGCGGCTGCAGCACGAGTTCCCGCAGGACAACTGCCCGATCCGCACGGCGCTGGTGACGGCGCGCTCGGCGCCGGCGCACGAACGCGTGGTGCGCACGCTGCGCGCCTGGAATATCCGTATCGACGAATCGCTGTTCCTCGGCGGTCTCGACAAGGCGGAGTTCCTGCGTGCCTACGGCGCCGACGTGTTCTTCGACGACCAGCGCGGGCATTGCGACTCCGCCAGCCAGCACGTCGCCACCGGCCACGTGCCGCATGGCGTGGCGAACCGCTGAGGCCGTGCCGTGGTGGCGATCGCGCCGGAATGCCGGTATCCTGCGCGCCTCCCGGCTCCGCCCCCGCGCTGACCCCGAACCCGCATGAAACTGCAGCAGCTTCGCTACATCTGGGAGGTCGCCCACCACGACCTCAACGTCTCCGCGACGGCGCAGAGCCTGTATACCTCGCAGCCCGGCATCAGCAAGCAGATGCGCCTGCTCGAGGACGAACTGGGCGTCGAGATCTTCGAGCGCAGCGGCAAGCACCTCACCCGCGTGACGCCGGCCGGCGAGGCGATCCTGGAGCGCGCCGGCGAAATCCTGCGCAAGGTCGAAGCGATCAAGCAGGTGGCGCAGGAGTTCCGCAACGACAAGAAGGGCACGCTCTCCATCGCCACCACGCACACGCAGGCGCGCTACGCGCTGCCGCCCGCGATCAAGGTGTTCATGGAGCGCTACCCGGAGGTGTCGCTGCACATGCACCAGGGCACGCCGATGCAGATCTCCGAGATGGCCGCCGACGGCACGGTCGATTTCGCCATCGCCACCGAGGCGCTGGAGCTGTTCAGCGACCTGGTGATGATGCCCTGCTACCGTGGAACCGCTGCATGATCGTGCCCGAGGGCCATCCGCTGGCGAGCGTGAAGCGTCTCACCCTAGAAGATGTCGCCGCGTACCCGATCGTGACCTACGTGTTCGGCTTCACCGGGCGCTCGCGCCTCGACGAGGCCTTCCACGCCAGGCGGCTGACGCCGCGCGTGGTGTTCACGGCCACCGATGCCGACGTGATCAAGACCTACGTGCGCCTCGGGCTCGGCATCGGCATCATCGCGCGCATGGCGATCGACGAGCAGCTCGACAGCGAACTGGTGGTGCTCGATGCCAGCCACCTGTTCAAGCCAGCGTCACCAAGATCGGTTTCCGCCGCGGCACCTTCCTGCGCGGCTACATGTACGAATTCATCGAGCTGTTCGCGCCGCACCTGACGCGCGAGGTCGTCGACAAGGCGTGGCACCTGCAGGGCAAGACCGAGGTCGAGGCCCTGTTCGAGAACGTCGAGCTGCCGACCTACTGACGAACCCGAGGAGCGGCGGGTTCTGTCTGGAGCGGGCCATGCCCGCGACCGGATGTTGTTGTTTAGTCCTGCCTGGAGACCCACGTGGAAATGGCCTGTCTCGACCTCGAAGGTGTACTGATCCCGGAGATCTGGATCGAATTCGCCGAGCGCACCGGCATCGCCGAACTGCGCGCCACCACCCGCGACATTCCCGACTACGACGTGCTGATGAAGCAGCGCCTGCGCCTGCTGGACCAGCACGGGCTGCGCCTGCCCGACATCCAGGCCGTGATCGACACCATGGAGCCGCTGCCCGGCGCGCACGAGTTCCTCGACTGGCTGCGCGAGCGCTTCCAGGTGATCATCCTCTCGGACACCTACTACCAGTTCTCGGAGCCGCTGATGCGCCAGCTGGGCTGGCCGACGCTGTTCTGCCACCGCCTGAGGTCGACGAGACCGGGCGCGTAACGGACTACGTGCTGCGCCAGAAGGACCAGAAGCGCCAGTCGGTGAAGGCGATCAAGTCGCTGAACTTCCGCGTGATCGCGGCCGGTGATTCCTACAACGACACCACCATGCTTGCCGAGGCCGACGCGGGCATCCTGTTCAACGCGCCGGCCAACGTGATCGAGGAGTTCCCGCAGTTCCCGGCCGTCGAGGGCTACGAGGCGCTGAAGCGAAGCCTTCCGCCGCGCCAGCATCAGGGAGATCTGAGCGCCGCCGCGGCGCTCATGCCGCGCAGGCCCTCGAGCATCGGTTCGATCTTGGTGAGCGACTCGCGGTACTCCGTCTGCGCGTCGGAGTCCGCGACGATGCCGCCGCCGCCCCAGGCGTGCACCCGCGTGCCGTCACAGACCAGCGTGCGTATCGCGATGCTGGTGTCCATCGTGCCGTGCGCCGAGATGTAGCCGATCGAGCCGCAGTACACGCTGCGCGGGTCGGGCTCCAGCTCGTCGATGATCTGCATCGCGCGGATCTTCGGCGCGCCGGTGATCGAGCCGCCGGGGAAACAGTCGGCAAGCAGTCGCGCCGGGCCGCGCGCCGGATCGGGCTCGCCGCTCACCACGCTGACCAGGTGATGCACGTTGGCGTAGCTCTCCAGCGCGCACAGTTGCTCCACCCGCACGCTCCCGGTGCGGCACGACTTGCCGAGATCGTTGCGCATCAGGTCGACGATCATCACGTTCTCCGCGCGGTCCTTCTCCGAGGCGAGCAGCTGCCGCGCCTGCTCGCGGTCGGCCTCGGGCGTGGCGCCGCGGCGCCGCGTGCCCTTGATGGGCCGCGTCTCGACGCGACCGCCCGCCAGGTGCAGGAAACGCTCCGGCGAGAAGCTGAGCACGCTGGCCTGAATCCCGGGACAGGAACGCCGAGTAGGGCGAGGCCATGCGCGAGCGCAGCTGCAGGTAGGCCGACCAGGGATCGCCGCGCACCAGCGCGCTCAGCCGCTGCGCCAGGTTCACCTGGTAGCAGTCACCGTCGCGGATGTAGCGCTGCACCCGCGCGAAAGCCCCGGCGTAGGTGGCGCGATCGAAGTTCGTGACGAAGGGGGATTCCAGCATGCAACGGCTGCCGGCGCGGGTTCCGGCAGCGCGAGCAGGCGATCGATCAGGCGGCGCCGGGTCGGCGCGTCGACCGCCTCCGTGAACAGCGCCACGCTCTCGGCACGCGCGTGATCCTGCAGCAGCGCCCAGCCATAGATCCCGATCTGCATGTCGGCGACCACCGGGGCCGGATCGCGCGGCGCGAGGCGCGCCATGCGTCGGCCCAGGTCGTAGCCGAACCAGCCGATCGCGCCCCCGGCGAAGGGCCAGTCGCCCCCGGGCGGCGAGGCGCGCGGCAGGTGCTCCGCGAGTGCCTGCGCCACCAGGTCGAAGGGATCGGCGGTGCTGGGCACGCTCGTGCCGCGGCGCGTGATGCGGGTGATCGCGCCGTGCGTGCTCAGTTCGCACAGGGGCAGCGCCGACATCAGGTCGAAGCGCCCGCCGGTGCCGTGCACGCGCGCGCTGTCGAGGAATACCGCGCCGGCAAGGGGCCGCAATTGCGCGAAATAGTCGCAGCCGTCGCTGCGGTACGGCAGCGGGAAGAAAGAAATTGCGCCCACGCTCGAATATTCCCGTGCCGCCACCTGTCGAAACTATTGATATCATAACGCTAAGTCATTAATATGTCGCGGTTTTTTCACCCCGCAGGCGCGTCGCGCCGCGGCATTTCCCGGCAAATGGGGTAAGCGCCGCGGGGCGACGCATGGCAAACTTGCGGCGTATCGCCGTGCGTGAGGCTTCCCGGCCCCGCGCGCGGTGTGGTGTGCCCGATACAGACACCCGAGAGGCACTGCTAGATGAGTGACGAGAACAGCGCGGGCTACGCCCTGGCGAACCCCTTCGGCAAGGAGGACGAGCCTCGAGTTCGTGGTGCCCGGGCAGATCGGCTACCAGCCCGGGCTGTACGAGCAGACGCTGGCCGCGGGCTACGCGCTGCAGCAGCGCCCGCGCCGCGCCGCCGGGGTGGTGAACATCGAGCGCCAGCACCAGAAGAACCGCATGACCATCTGGGAGCGCATCCGCTGCTCGGCGACGGCGAACCCACGGTGCTGTACCAGAACTGGGGCCCGAACCTCGACGGCGCCTCGCTGGTCACGGCGATCATCAAGGTCAAGGGCCGCGACGTGGCGCTCTACGGCCACGACTTCACGGTGCGCGCCGGCTCCATGGACGCCACCAACGGCGCCAAGCTCGCGCGCCTGTTCGAACTCGCCGGC
Organism: uncultured Gammaproteobacteria bacterium; assembly: GCA_963819895.1. Classification (GTDB taxonomy): domain Bacteria; phylum Pseudomonadota; class Gammaproteobacteria; order Pseudomonadales; family UBA5518; genus UBA5518. The sequence goes on along the minus strand of CAWFXU010000024.1, from coordinate 189,946 downwards.
AAGCGCCGCATCCCGCTGGTCGGGCATCAACGACAGTGCCGGCGCCTACATACCGGCCGGCGTCGGCGGCCTCGACGGCTATGCCGAGGCCTTCGCCGCGCTGCGCAAGATCAGCGGCGTGGTGCCCAGCATCATGTGCATGTTCGGCTTCAACGCCGGCGGCGGCTCCTACCTGCCGCGCCAGGGCAGCTTCCTGATCCAGCCGCGCGACACCTTCTTCGGCCTGACCGGTCCCGGCGTGGTCAAGTCGGTGCTCGGCGAGGACGTCACGCCGGATGAACTGGGCGGCCCGGACGTGCACTCGCAGTCGGGCGTGACGGATTTCGTGGTCAAGGACGAGGTGAGCGCGCTGCGCAAGGTGCGCGAGATGCTCAACTACCTGCCGAGCAACAACGGCGAAGCTGGCGCCCTACCAGCCCAGCTCGGACCCGATCGACCGCAAGACCTGGGACATCGACATCCTGCTGAAGAAGGCCTTCAACTCGCCGACCGGCTTCAACACGCCCGTTCGACGTCACCATCATCATCCAGCAGATCTGCGACCACGGCGACTTCCTGGAAATGCAGCCCGAGCGCGCGCGCAACACGATCACGGCGCTGGGTCGCATGGGCGGCCAGGTCATCGGCTTCGTCGCCAACAACTGCGCCGTGGCCTCGGGGCAGATCGACATCGCCGCGGCGTACAAGAACGCGCGCTTCATCCGCTTCTGCAACCTGTACAACATCCCGGTCATCTTCCTGGAGGACACCACCGGCTTCCTGCCCGGGCGCGAGCAGGAGACCGGCGGCATCGTGCAGGCCGGCCGCGCGATGCTCGATGCGATCGTCGACCTGCGCACGCCGCGCTTCCTGGTGATCGTGCGCAATGCCTTCGGCGGCGCCTACGCCTCGTACAACAACTACCCGACCGGCGCCGACTTCGTGATCGCGCTGCCCACGACGCGCGTGGCCGTGATGGGGCCGGCGGGCGTGGAGTTCGTCTACAAGGACGAGCTGCGCAAGATCCGCGGCCAGCGCCAGGAGCGCCACGCGGCAGAGCTGAAGAACCTGCGCGCAGCCGGGCATGGCCGAGGAAGAGGCAAGCGTCGTGGCGAAGCGCCACGTCGATGCCTGGGTCAAGGCCGAGGAGGCCGTGCTGGCGACGCGCTACGAGCGCGAGCTGATGAACCCGAACGAGGCGCTCAGCCTCGGCTCGATCTCGCAGATCGTCATGCCCTCGGACCTGCGCCAGGTGCTGGCGGAGAACCTGCCTGTTCCACCTGCGGCACTACGCGCCGGAACCCTGCAGGCGTGCAGCGCGAGTTCCATTGAGCCACTTTCCAGCCATCTTCGCGGAAGACAACCAGTGCGCAGCAGCAACGAATACTACCTGAACAATCCGCTGGTCCATCGCGACCGCAGGCTCGGGCACAGGCGCCTCGAGCTGGGTACGCAGCTTCGACTGCGCGGACATGCGCCCGCTGATCATCTGCCGCGGCCCGATCCGCAAGGAGGCGATGGACGTCTTCGACGAGATGGGCATCCACGGCTACGGCATCCTGCTCTCGGAGAAGGACTCCATCGTCTACCGCAATGCGCTGGCGCCCGAGCTGCGCTCGCTGACCGACCCGGACCGCGTGCACCGCGTGCCCGACTACAGCGGCGCCAACAAGGAGGAGCGCGACGCAGCGCATCCGCCAGATCATCGCGATCGCGCGGGACAACAACTACAACGCGATCTTCGCCGGCTACGGCTTCATGGCCGAGGACGAGGAGCTGGTGCGCCGATGGAGGAGGCCGGGCTCAACTTCATCGGTCCCTGCTCCCGCACCGTGCACGGCGCCGGCTTGAAGGACGAGGCCAAGCGCACGGCGCTCGAAGTGCGGCGTGTCAGCGTCACGCCGGGCATCGACAACGGCACCGCGCTGACCCTGCTCGCGAAGTATCCCGACGTGGCGGCGCTGCAGCGCGCTGGTCGAGGCCGAGAAGCTCGGGCTGGACGCCGCGGTCTTCGCGGACGCCAACCCGCTCGAGGACAAGGCCGACGTGGTGCTGGCCGCCGCCTACCGCAAGGGCATCGACCTGTTCACCGTCGAGGAGATGTGCGCCACGCTCGACGAAGCGCGTCGCGGAGATGTACGCGCAGATACCCGCAGAACCGCATGCGCCTGAAGGCGATCGGCGGCGGCGGCGGCAAGGGCCAGCGCATCCTGGCCTCCCCGGAGACCTTCGAGGGCCGACGCTCGAGGAACGCATCGCCAAGGCCGCGGCACGCGCCGGAACGGTGCGCGAGATCCTCACCGAGGTGAAGACGACCGGCGTCGGCGACAACAAGAACGTCCTGATCGAGCTGAACATCGAGACCACGCGCCACCAGGAGATCCAGGTGATCGGCAACGGCGTCTGGTGCGACCACGCTCGGCGGTCGTGACTGTTCGCTGCAGATGCACGAACAGAAGCTGCTCGAAGTCTCGGTGACCGAGGAGGAGCTGCGAGCTCGCCATCGAGCGCGCCGAGGCGCGGCGGCCGCGCCGAGGAGGCGAAGGTGCTGAAGCAGCGACCTCGCGATCCTGCGCCGCATGGAGGACGAGGCCGCGCGCTTCGGTGCGGCGGTGGGCTCGATTCCGTATCGACCTTCGAGTGCATCGTCGATCGCGACAACCATTTCTTCATGGAGATGAACACGCGCATCCAGGTGGAGCACCGCGTCACCGAGCTCTGCTACGCCCTGCAGCTTCACCAATCCCGACGACGCCGAAGGACAGTTTCGTGGTGGAGTCGCTGGTGGAGGCGATGGTGCTGCTGGCGCGCGCACAAGACGCGCCTGCCGAAGCCCGAGCGCGTGCACCGCAACAACGACTGCGTCGAGGCGCGCCTCAACGCCACCAACCAGGCGCTGCACCCGCACGCCGGCGGCATCATCGCAACTGGTGCGAACGCCATCGAGGGCGAGATCCGCGACGACCAGGGCATCAGCCTGCACAACCCCGACACCGACGTGTTCATGAACTACACGCTGGCCGGGGCCTACGACTCGAACATCGCGCTGCTGCTCACGGTGGGCAACGACCGCCTCGACAGCTACCAGCGCCTCGCGGAGATCCTGCGCGTGACGCAGCTGCTCGGGCAAGGATCTCGCGACCAACCTCGAATTCCACTACGGCCTGGTGAACTGGTTCATCGGCGCCAACATCAACGCGCGGCCGACCACGCGTTTCATCCTGCCGTACCTCACGGCGGTGGGGCGACTGCGCGAGAAGGCCGTGCGCATCGACCTCGATCACGCGCTGGCGCAGGTGCGCAGGCACTTGCTGGCGGCGCGTGAAGGACGCCGGCGAGCGCAAGGCCCTGGCCGAGTGCATCGACCGCAAGCAGACGCTGCTGCTGCGCCCGATCCAGAAGCTCTTCGCCGAGCCGCACATGCTTCGCCGGCTGGCTCAGCCGCTGGCGCGACAGCTTCGGCATCGCCGAGGGCAAGGTGACGTTCCGGCGCAACCCGATCGAGGTGCTGTCGGAGACCTATCACTACCTGAACATGGACTACAGCGAGTCCACGCCGCCCGCGTACATGATCTGGGACCACGACAACGCCGTGCTCGAGGCCGCGCTGGCGTTCTACGGCTCCGTGCGCGAGCTCTCGGGCACCTCGGACTGGGCTGCGACCCGGCGCTTCCTCGCGTCGGCCAGCGCGCCCGGCCGGCGTGACTGCCGAGACCTGGGCGGCGGCACGCGCCGCGCACGCGGGCTACCAGGCCGCGACCGAACTGCTGCTGGTGCTGCCCTTCGTGGCGCAGCAGACGGATTTCTTCGCGCTCAGCGTGAATCCCGACCTCAGCATCCACATCCCGGAGGAACTGCTCGCACGCCGAGCACTCAGGCCGAGATGGCCAAGGTGCTGGTGCCGCCGCCGGCGGCCAAGTCCGACGAGATCCTCGCGGTCAGTCGGCGGCATGTTCTACCCGCGCGAATCGCCGGCCTCGCCCGAATTCGTGTGCGAGGGGCAGCACTTCGAGCAGGGCGATCCGCTCTACATCGTCGAAGTCATGAAGATGTTCAACAAGGTCTACGCGCCGTTCAGCGGCACCATCGAGAAGGTGCTGGTCGCGGGCGAGGGCGTGATCATCAAGAAGGGGCAGCCGCTGTTCAAGGTGGTGCCCGACGAGCGCATCGTCGAGGAGACGCCGGAAGAGGTGCGCGAGCGCCGGGTTGCCGCGACCGCCGAGTTCCTGGCCACGCTGGAGGTGCAGGCATGATTACCGGACTGGACCATATCGCGATCGCGGTGCCCGACCTCGAGCGCGCGATCCGCCGCTTCCTCGAGGACTTCGGCCTGCAATACGAGGGCACCGAGGACGTCGAATCCGCGCGCACCACCACGGCCTTCTTCCCGCTGCCGCCGACCAGCATCGAGCTGGTGCACCCGCTGCGCGGCGAGGGGCCGATCGCGAAGTACCTGGAGAAGAAGCCCGGCGGCATCCACCACCTGTGCTTTCGCAGCGACGACATCGATGCCGATGTCGCCCGGCTCAAGGCCAAGGGCTACCAGTTCCTCAGCGAGGAGCCGGGGCCGGGCGCGCACGACTGCCGCGTGATCTTCATCCACCCGAAGAGCTGCGATGGCGTGCTGATCGAGCTGAGCCAGCCGCCCGCCGGCCATTGAGGCGCCCGTTCGGGCGCAGGGATTGCGCACGCTGTGATGCCCTGCACGCTTCGGGCATCCGCCCCGGTCTAGAATTTTCCGGCCCGGGCACAGGAGCACGCGATCGCATGGATGGTCGGCTGGATTGGACGGCGACCAGCCGGGAGTCGCCGGAGCGCTCATCGCTGCTGGGGTCGCTGGCGGCATTGAGCTGCGAAGCGCTCGCGCCGCTGCTCGAGAGCACATTCGGCGCCTGCGAGACCGTGTTTCTCGAGCTCGCGAACAATGCCTCCAGCACGTATGACGAGCAGCGCCTGCTCGAGTTCCGGCGCGCGCTGGCGTCAAAGAAATCGGCGGTAATGGCGGACTTCGCGGCCCGCATCACGACCGAATTCACCCGCCTGCGGCAGCCGGAACCCGGCGATCCTCCCGGCGACGCGGAGCGCGCTGGAGCTTGTCGCGCAGGAACAGATCGAGAAGCAGCTGCTGGTCTCCGGTGGCGTCTGCGCGGGTGCGCAACGAGTGGCGCACGGCGCTGGAGCAGCTGCACGAGCGCATGCTGGCGATCGCGCCTCGTGAATTCAGCGCACAGGACAACCCGCTCGATCCGGGACGCATCGCGCAGACCTTCCTCGGCGCCTGCGAACAGCTCGAAGCGGACATGAAGTGCCTGCAGCTCCTTTGCCGGCAGTTCGACGTGCACGTGCTCGGGCACCTCGATGGTTTTTACCGCAACTCCAACCAGGTGCTGATCGACGCCCGGGTGCTGCCGGAGCTCGCGGCCGTGCACGCGCGCCAAAGGCAAACGACCGCCGCTGGCGCAGCGCTCGCCGCAGCTGTCGTCAGCGCCATCTGCCGGCCACGGCAGCACCCGGACCGGTATCGCGGGCCCGGATGATGCGAGCGTGAATGCCGGCACCGCGTTCAGCGAGCTTTCCGGATTGCTGCACCGCGTGAGGGGCGGCGCGACGCCACTGCTGTTCGCGGCGGGCGTGCCGATGCCCGGTCGAGGAGGGCTCCACGCCGGTAACCGGCAGCCAGCTGGTCGCGATGATTTCCGACCTGCAGGCTGAAACGGGGTGGCTGGACGCGGCGAGCCGGCCGCCGGCCGACATCCGCGGCGCCATCGGCATGATTGCCGCCAGCTCGCGGGCGGCTCAGCCTCGACGCGCTCGAGGGTGACATCCTGGACATCGTCACGCTGATCTTCGATACGATCGCGCAGGACACGTGATCTTCCGCCCGAGATCCAGGCGCTGATATCCAGGCTGCAGTTGCCGATCCTCAAGATCGCGCTGCTCGACCGGGGATTCTTCGCGGACAGCCTGACCACCCGGCGCGGCGGCTGATCAATGCGATAGCGCGCGCGGGCAAGGGCTGGGACTCTCACAACGCGGATGCGCAGGATTCGCTGCTCGACCAGATGACGGGGCTGGTCGAGGGGCTGGCGGCGAACGCGACCGCGGGCACCGAGGCGTTCGCCAGCGCGCTCGCAGCAGCTGACAGAGTGCATCGCGCTCGCCGAACTGCGCGCAGTGAAGATCGAGCGTCGCACCCGCGAAAAGGCGGTTGCCGATGGCCGACTCGCGGCTGCGCGCGACACCGTGCACGAGCTCATGAAGCAGCGCCTGGACGGTACCGAGCTGCCCGTAGCGGTGCTCGACTTCTTCGCCAGCGACTGGCAGCGCGTGCTGCAGCTCCTGTATCTGCGCAAGGGGACAGACAGCGCCGAATGGAGCGATGCAGTCAGCCTGATGGAGGATCTCGTCCGGTCGGTTGCCGCGCCGGCCGACGCCGTCGCCCGTGGCGCGCTGGCGCAAGGGCTTCCGGAGCTCTACCAGCGCCTCGAGACGGCCCTGGCACTGACGCAGAGTCATACCGAGGAAGCGCAGGCGCGGGTCGACGTCATCCGCGACGTGCACCGCAAGCTTCTGGCGCCGCCGGTGCAAGGACCCCGCGACGCCGGTGGTACCCATCGAGCGCGCGAGGATCCAGCCGCCCCCGATGATCCCGCCGCGCAACCCTGCGCCAGCGCCCGCGTCCGAACCGGTCGCCGAACCGCCGCCCGGAGTGCTGATGTTCGAGTCCCTCGAGCGCGTCGATGAACATGCCGATCGGCACATGGTTCGAGTACACGGACAAAAAGAGCGGGACGGCGCGGCGCTGCAAGCTGTCGGTCCGCGTCGACGACACCCGGATGTTCCTTTTCTGCGACCGCCAGGGAAGGCTCGTGCGCGAGCAGTCTCGCAAGGTGTTCGCCTACGCACTGCAGAGCGGCGAGTGGCGCGTCATCGAGGAGAGTGCGCTGATCGAGCGCACCATGGAGCGCATCGCCGGCAACCTGCGCCAGCAGGCCGGGGCTGCCTGAGGTCCGCGCGCGTGCCGTGCATCGTGCATCCCATTTGCCGTTGAGACCGCCTACGTTGCGCGGCTAAACTCCGCCCCCTAGGCGATGCCGTCCGGGCATCGGAGTCACGGAGCAACAGAGAATGGCGGATTCGGCCTATCGTCCCGATGCGGGCACGCGTGCGGATTGGGAAAAGCTCGTCAGCAAGCAACTCGGTGGCGCTTCGCCCGACACGCTGAACACCCTGACGCCCGAGGGCATCCCGCTGAAGGCGCTCTACACGGCCGAGGACACGGCAGGCGCTGCCGTTCGCGAACACGCTTTCCCGGCATCGAGCCCTTCGTGCGCGGCCCGCAGGCCACGATGTACGTGGGCCGTCCGTGGACGATCCGCCAGTACGCCGGCTTCTCGACCGCCGAGGAATCGAACGCGTTCTACCGCAAGGCGCTCGCCGCCGGCGGCCAGGGCGTCTCGGTGGCCTTCGACCTCGCCACGCACCGCGGCTACGACTCGGACCACCCGCGCGTGGTCGGTGACGTGGGCAAGGCAGGCGTGGCGGTCGACAGCGTCGAGGACATGAAGATCCTCTTCGACGGCATCCCGCTCGACAAGGTCTCGGTGTCGATGACGATGAACGGCGCGGTGCTGCCGGTGCTGGCCGGCTACATCGTTGCGGCCGAAGAGCAGGGCGTGGCGCCGGATCAGCTCTCGGGCACGATCCAGAACGACATCCTCAAGGAGTTCATGGTCCGCAACACCTACATCTATCCGCCGGCGCCCTCGATGCGGATCATCGGCGACATCATCGCCTACACCTCGCGCAACATGCCGCGCTTCAACTCGATCTCGATATCCGGCTACCACATCCAGGAAGCCGGCGCCGACGCCGCGCTCGAGCTCGCCTATACGCTGGCCGACGGCAAGGAATACGTGCGCACCGCGATCGCCGCGGGTCTGGAGATCGACGAATTCGCGCCGAGGCTGTCGTTCTTCTTCGGCATCGGCATGAACTTCTACATGGAAGTGGCCAAGCTGCGCGCCGCGCGCCTGCTGTGGGCGCGGATCGTCGACGGCTTCAACCCGAAGAGCGCGAAGTCGAAGATGCTGCGCACGCACTGCCAGACCTCGGGCTGGTCGCTCACCGAGCAGGATCCCTACAACAACGTGGTGCGCACCACGATCGAGGCCATGGCGGCGGTCTTCGGCGGCACGCAGTCGCTGCACACCAACGCCCTCGACGAGGCCATCGCGCTGCCGACGGACTTCTCGGCCCGCATCGCGCGCAACACGCAGCTGATCATCCAGGAGGAAACCGGGATCACCAACACGATCGATCCCTGGGGCGGCTCCTACCTGATGGAGTCGCTGACGCAGCAGATCGCCGACCGCGCCTGGGAGCTCATCGGCGAAGTCGAGGAGCAGGGCGGCATGGCACGCGCCATCGAGACCGGGATGCCGAAGATGCGCATCGAGGAATCGGCCGCGCGCAAGCAGGCGCGCATCGACCGCGGCGAGGACGTGATCGTCGGCGTCAACAAGTACCGCCTCGCCACCGAGGATGCGGTGGAGATCCTCGAGATCGACAACCGCGCGGTGCGCGAGGCGCAGCTCAGGCGCCTTGCCGACATCCGCGCGCGCCGCGACGGGAAAGCGGTGCAGGCGGCGCTGGATGCGCTCACGCAGGCCGCCAAGTCCGGCGAGGGCAACGTGCTCGAGCTTGCCGTCAATGCCACGCGCCTGCGCGCCACCGTGGGCGAGATCTCCTCCGCGCTCGAGAAGGAATGGGGCCGCTACAGCGCGCAGCTCGAACACCATCTCCGGTGTCTACGGCAGCGCCTACGAGAAGGACGAGGACTGGGCGGCGCTGCGCGCCGACATCGACGATTTCGTCGAACGCCACGGGCGCCGGCCGCGCATGCTGGTGTGCAAGATGGGCCAGGACGGCCACGACCGCGGCGCCAAGGTGGTGGCGACGGCCTTCGCCGACGTCGGCTTCGATATCGACCTCTCGCCGATGTTCTCCACGCCGGCCGAGGTCGCGCGCCAGGCCATCGAGAACGACGTGCACGTGGTGGGCGCCTCGTCACTCGCCGCGGGCCACAAGACCCTGGTGCCCGAGCTGATCGAGGAGCTGCGCAAGCAGGGCGCGGGCGACATCGTGGTGATCGCCGGCGGCGTGATCCCGCGCCAGGACTACGAGTTCCTGTTCGAGGCCGGGGTCAAGTGCGTCTTCGGGCCCGGCACGCGCATCCCGCTGGCGGCGCGGCAGGTGCTCGCCGCGATCGAGGCAACGGCGGGCTGAGGCACGACGACGTGGGCGCCATCGATACAGCCGGCCTGCGCGCGGGCAACCGGCGCGCGCTGGCCAAGGCCATCACGCTGGTCGAGAGCTCGCGCCCCGAGCACCGTGCCGAGGCGCAGGGGCTGCTGGAGGAGTTGCTGCCGCACACGGGCAGGAGCATTCGCGTCGGCATCAGCGGCATCCCGGGAGTGGGCAAGTCGACCTTCATCGAGGCCTTCGGCATGCACCTGGTCGGGGCGGGGCACCGCGTCGCGGTGCTCGCCGTCGATCCCAGCTCGCCGGTGGCCGGCGGCAGCATCCTCGGCGACAAGACGCGCATGGAGACGCTGTCGCGCGAGGACGGGGCGTTCATCCGACCCTCGCCGTCGCAGGGCGCGCTGGGCGGCGTGGCGCAGAAGACGCGCGAGACCATGCTGCTCTGCGAGGCCGCGGGCTACGACGTGATCATCGTCGAGACCGTGGGCGTCGGGCAGTCGGAGTACGAGGTCGCCAGCATGGTCGACTTCTTCCTGGTGCTGATGCTGCCGAACGCGGGCGACGAACTGCAGGGCATCAAGCGCGGCATCATGGAACTGGCCGACGCGCTGGTGATCAACAAGGCCGACGGCGAGAGCCTCGGACTCGCCAATCGCACCCGTCAGCATTACCAGAACGCGATGAACCTGCTCTCGCACGGCGGCTTCTGGGTGCCGCGCGTCACGACCTGCTCGGCCGCCGAGAAGCGCGGCATCGCCGAGGTGTGGCAGATGATCGGGGAATACCGCCAGGGAGGGGAGGCGAGCGGCGAGCTCGCGGCGCGGCGCGCGCGACAGAACGGCGAGTGGCTGCGCAAGCTGATCGGCGAATTGCTGGAACAGCGCTTTCGTGCCGACCCGCACGTGCGCGCCGAACTGCCACGGCTGGAAGCGCGCGTGGTGCGCGGCGAGATCACCCCCTACGCCGCGGCGATGCGCCTGCTCGGCTGACAAAGCCTCATCCCTTGCGCCCGCGCAGGCCCTTTTCCATCATGATCCGCGTCGCGATCTCCTCCACCGACATGCGCGTGGTGTTCAGGTACGGGATGCGGTTGCGCCGCAGCATCCCCTCGACCTGGCGCACCTCGTCCTCGCATTGGCGCAGCGACGCGTATTTGCTGCCCGGGCGGCGCTCGTGGCGGATCTCCGCCAGGCGCACCGGGTCGATCGTGAGCCCGAACAGGCGGTTGTGGTGGGCGCTGAGCGATGCCGGCAGCCGGTTCGACTGCAGGTCGTCGTCGGTGATGGGGTAATTGGCCGCGTGCACGCCGAACTGCATCGCCAGGTAGATGCACGAGGGCGTCTTGCCGCTGCGCGAGACGCCGATCAGGATCACGTCGGCTTTCTGGTACTCGCTGCCGCTGGCGCCGTCGTCGTTGGCCATCGCGTAGTGCACGGCGTCGATGCGTGCGTGGTAGAGGCTGCTCTGCGGCCCGTGGAAGCGCCCGACGGTGAAGCTCGACTGCGTCCCGATGGCGCGTTCCAGCGGGGCGAGGAAGGTCGTGAAGATGTCGAACATGCTGCCGGCCGAGGCGGCGAGGATCTGGCGCAGGCGTTGGTCGATGATGGTGTCGAAGATGATCGGGCGGTGGCCGTCGCGCGCGAAGGCGGCGTCGATCTGCGCCACCGCGTGGCGCGCGCGTTCCTCGGTGTCGACATAGGGCAGGCGCACGAACTCGAAGTGCACGTCCTCGAACTGCGCGAGCAGCGCCTCGCCGAGGGTCTCGGCCGTGATGCCGGTGCCGTCGGAGATGAAGAAGGCGGTTCGGTTCATGGCTGGTTTCCCGCTGTGTGGCGGGCGGATTTTGTCACAGCGCTCAGGTAACATGTAGGCCGCTTCGAGATCCCCGGGAGAATTCATCGTGACGCAGCACCTGATCTGGTTCGAACAACTCGGCATGCACGATGTGCCGCGCGTGGGTGGCAAGAACGCCTCGCTCGGCGAGATGATCGGCGGCCTCGCGCACGCCGGCGTGCGCGTGCCCGATGGCTTCGCCACCACGGCCGATGCCTACCGCGAATTCCTCGCACACGAGGGCCTCGCCGCGCGCATCGCCGCGCGTCTCGCACCGCTCGACGTCGACGACGTGGCCGAGCTGGCGCGCGCCGGGGCGGAGATCCGCGGCTGGATTCGCGCCACCCCGCTACCGGCTGCATTGCGCGATGCGGTGGCCGAAGCGTATGCGCGCCTCGGCGCGGGCAAGGACGTCGCGGTCGCCGTGCGCTCCTCGGCGACGGCCGAGGACCTGCCCGATGCCTCCTTCGCGGGGCAGCAGGAGACCTACCTCAACATCAGCGGCCTCGACCGCGTGATCGAGGCCGTGCACGAGGTGTTCGCCTCGCTGTTCAACGACCGCGCGATCTCGTATCGCGTGCACAAGGGCTTCGACCACGGCCAGGTCGCGCTGTCGGCCGGGGTGCAGCGCATGGTGCGCAGCGAGACCGGGGCGAGCGGCGTGATGTTCACGCTGGACACCGAGTCGGGCTTCGACGGCACGGTATTCATCACCGCGGCCTACGGACTCGGCGAGACCGTGGTGCAGGGCGCCGTGAACCCCGACGAGTTCTACGTGTTCAAGCACGGCCTGCGCGAAGGCAAGGCGGCGATACTGCGGCGCAACCTCGGCGACAAGAAGATCCGCATGGTCTACACCGCCGAATCCGCGGTCGGCGCGACCACGGTGACCGAGCCGGTACCCGAAGAACTGCAGCGCCGGTTCTGCATCACCGACGAGGAAGTGACGGAGCTCGGTCGCATCGCGCTGCGCATCGAGGAGCACTACGGCCGCCCGATGGACATCGAGTGGGCGCGCGACGGCGACGACGGCAGGCTCTACGTGCTGCAGGCGCGTCCCGAGACCGTGCGCAGCCAGCAGGGACCGGGCAGCGTCGAGCGCTACCTGCTGAAGGAAAAGGGCAAGGTGCTCTGCGAGGGACGCGCCATCGGCCACAAGATCGGCTCGGGCACGGTGCGCGTCATCCGCGACGTCTCGGCGATGGAGAACGTGCGCGAGGGCGACGTGCTGGTCACCGACATGACCGACCCCGACTGGGAGCCGATCATGAAGCGCGCCGCCGCGGTCGTGACCAACCGCGGCGGGCGCACCTGCCACGCGGCGATCATCGCGCGCGAACTGGGCATCCCGGCGGTCGTCGGCTGCGGCAACGCGACCGAGTCGATCCCCGAGGACGCGCTGGTCACGGTCTCGTGCGCCGAGGGTGACGTGGGGCATGTCTACGACGGGCGCCTCGACTACGAGGTCAACGCCGATGACCTCACCGCGATGCCGCCGCTGCCGTTCAAGCTGATGATGAACGTGGGCAATCCCGACCGCGCCTTCGACTTCTGCCAGCTGCCGAACGACGGCGTGGGGCTCGCGCGGCTGGAATTCATCATCAACCGCATGATCGGCGTGCATCCCAAGGCGCTGCTGAACTTCGATGCGCTGGCCGGCGACCTGCGCCAGGCCGTGGCGCGGCGCGTGCACGGCTATGCCTCGCCCACCGGTTACTTCGTCGACAAGCTCGCCGAGGGCGTGGCGACGATCGCCGCGGCGTTCTATCCCAAGCCGGTGATCGTGCGCATGTCGGATTTCAAGTCCAACGAGTACGCGCACCTCGTCGGCGGCCAGCAGTACGAGCCGGTCGAGGAAAATCCCATGCTCGGCTTTCGCGGCGCCTCGCGCTACGTCGACCGCGGCTTTCGCGACTGCTTCGAGCTCGAATGCCGCGCGCTGCGCTTCGTGCGCGAGGACATGGGTCTCGACAACGTCGAGGTCATGGTCCCCTTCGTGCGGACGGTGGAGGAGGGACGCCAGGTGGTGGAACTGCTCGCGGCCAACGGTCTCACGCGCGGCGAGAACGGGCTGCGCGTGATCATGATGTGCGAGATCCCCAGCAATGCGCTGCTCGCGGACAAGTTCCTGCAGCATTTCGACGGCTTCTCGATCGGCTCGAACGACCTCACGCAGCTCACGCTGGGGCTCGATCGCGACTCGGGCCTGGTCGCCGGCATCTTCGACGAGCGCGACGAGGCGGTGAAGATACTGCTGAAGCTCGCGATCGACGCCTGCAACCGCAACGGGCGCTACATCGGCATCTGCGGCCAGGGTCCCTCGGACCATCCGGACCTCGCGGCCTGGCTGGTGGAGCAGGGGATTCAAAGCATGTCGCTGAACCCCGACGTGATCGTCGATACCTGGACCGCGCTGGCGAAGCTGCACCCGGCGTAGGTCCGGATGCATCCGGACGCTCGGTTCGTGGGTCCGGATTCATCCGGACAATTGTCCGGGCGAAATCAATGTCCGGCTGAAGCCGGACCTACGGGGCGTCGATGGCCTCCACGCGCACCTCGATCAGTTCCTCCGAGCTGCCGCGGGTGCGATAGCGCGTGGTGAGGCCGCTGCCGGTGCTCGCGCTGCCGGCGCTGGAGCCGCCGAGCGGGATCCACTCGCCGAGGCGTCCGCTGACGCTGCTGTTGAGTGCGCCGGTGCGGATCGTGCCACCCTCGACACGGTCGTTGCGCGTCTCGATGTCCAGCCGCACCTGATCGCCCGCGAGGCGCGCGCGCACCACGAAGCCCTGGCTCACGTCCTCGTACCGCACGCCGGTGCCCCAGAAACCGTCGCCCGCGAGCGGGACGAGGGCTCCGTCACGAATCAGCACGGGGCGCCCCTCGAGGGTGCGGGCGCTGCTTTCGCCGCTGCCGCTTCGCGTCGTGATCTGCCTGCCGCCGCGGATCTGCACCGTGCTGCCGGTTCGCGTGTTGCCACCTGAACCAATGCGCACATCGCCACGCTGCAGCGTTCCGTCTACGGCTGCACCCTGCGCCTGCTGCACGGCCGCACCGCCGCGCCGCACGCTGATCAGCAGGTTGCGCTGCGGGCGGTCGAGCTGCCCGAGAAGTTCGTCGATCCTGCGCAGTGTCCCGGCACCGGCATTCACCACCAGCGTGTTGCCAAAGACACTGACCGACTCCCCGGAACCCAGCAGCGGCTGCACCACCGGCAGCAGCGCTTCGGGGTCGGCGTGACGCGGTTCGAACACGCGCAATTCGCCGTGGGCCAGGGTTGCGGCGAAGGACAGGATCAGCAGGAGGACCAACCGGGACGATGCCACGCGGGCTCGCGCGAGCGTCCGGCAGGCTGATTGGAGCGCGGCGGCGGCGCTGCTACAGTGCAGCGTGAAGTCATCGCCGGAGAAGGGATGTGGCCGAGCCGCAACGCTGTCCATGGGTCGATCTGCGCAAGCCCTTGTATGTTGCCTATCATGACACGGAGTGGGGTGTGCCGGTCCACGACGACCGCCGCATGTTCGAGTACCTCGTGCTCGAGGGCGCGCAGGCGGGCCTGAGCTGGTACACGGTGCTCAGCAAGCGCGAGAACTACCGGCGCGCCTTCGACGGTTTCGATCCGGTGAGGATGGCGGCCTGGGACGATGCAAAAATCGAGTCCCTGCTGCGCGATCCCGGCATCATCCGCAACCGCCTGAAGATCCAGGCCGCGCGCGGCAATGCGCGCTGCTTCCTCGCGCTGTGCGAGGAGCGGGGTTCGTTCAGCGACTACCTGTGGAGTTTTGTCGGCGGCACCGTGCGTGCCGGCGCGCCGGTCACCGTGGCGGACTATCGCGTGACCAGCCCCGAATCGGATGCGCTCAGCCGCGACCTCAAGCGGCGCGGCTTCCGCTTCGTGGGATCGACGGTGATCTACGCGCACATGCAGGCGACCGGCATGGTCAACGACCATTCCCGCGACTGCTTCCGGCGCCTCGAGGTCAGCGGCGCGTGCGCCTGACTCTGCGCTTGCGTGCGCCGTCTCGCGCCTGTCCCGCGCTGTCAGTGCCCTCGGCGTCGTCCGTTGCGGCGGCTTCTCCTTCGTCGACGAAATGGATCGCCATGTCGAAGGCATGCTGGGTGAACTTGAGTACGCGCTCGAAGCCCTCGTCGGAGAGCCTGCGCGCGGTGTCGTGGCGACGGTAGATGTTGATGAAGTTGCGCTCGCGCTCGAACTGGATCGGCAGCTGGTCGATCTTCAGCTCGTGCAGGATCTCCCACAGCCGCGGGTGATAGGTGCGCGTGTACTTGAGCACGAAGGGCAGCGGATCGTTGCGCGCCACCAGCGAGGCGAGCCGCAGGATCAGCTCGAAGGACAGCGCCTCGCGCCCGTCCTCGACGGCTTCCCACATGCTCTTGTCGCGCAGGTTCAGCGCGTCGGAGATCTCGAGCACGGTCAGCCCGGCGACCTCGCGCATATCGCGCAGCGATTCGCCGGCCGAAGCCATCATGCGCAGCTGCTCGGGCGAGCGCGCGATGGCGCGCGCCGCGCTCTCGCGCGTGCGCGAAGCGAGCTTCAGCGCGGAACTGGTGAGGTCGGTGGTGAGGTCGGTGAGGCTGTCGAACAGCGTGCCCAGTGGCGATTCGCTGCGCGACGGCGCCTCCTCGCGCGGAGTGCGCGACGAGGCCCTGCGCGCCGCGGGACGACCGGCGCCGCGTTTCTTCGGAGTTCCGCGCTCGCTCATCTGGCTTCTCCCGGTCGCGTGGACGTTGATCGCGGCGTCGGCGCGCTGCCGTGTCAGCCCGGGTTGCGCGCGTCGGCCAGTTTCTGCTCGACGTAGAGTACCAGTATCTGGCCCGGTCGGATCAGGGGGCGTGCGGGATTCATGCCGTTCCACGCCAGTACCTGGCTCGCCTCGACATTGAAGCGATCCGCGATGCGCGCGACCGAATCGCCGCCCTGCACCGTGTAGCTCATCCTGCGACGACCGTCCGCGGCGCCCATGGCGGCGGCGGCACCGTGCGCCACGCCGTCGCGGACCTTGAGTTTCTGCCCGACGCGCAGCGTGGAGCCGGTGCCGATGGCGTTCAGCGCGGCGAGCTGCTGCGTGCTGGTGCCGAAGCGCTTGGCGATCACCGACAGGCTGTCGCCGGGCTTGACGGTGTACAGGCCATGATTCTTCAACGCCACGCTCTCGGCCGTGGGGAAGCGGCGTGGCGGCACGACCGCGTCGGCCGGAATCAGCAGCTCCTGTCCTGCCGCGATGCGGTCGCCCTCCAGGCGGTTCAGGCTGCGCAGCGCTTCCGGGGTAGTCTGGTGCAGTCGCGCGACGGCGCGCAGGGTGTCGCCGGAGCGCACGCGGTAGTGCTCGGGATGCGCGCCCAGGACCGGGGCATCGCGTGCCGTCTGCCCCGATACCGCGGCCAGGAAGCTTGTTTTGTCGTCTGCCGGGACCAGCAGCGTGCTGCTGGTCCCGGGAGCGGTGAAACCGCGCGTGTAGGCGGGGTTCAGGCTCAGCAGTTCGCGGCTGTCCATGCCCGCGCGCGCCGCGGCACTGTGCAGGTCGACCTGCCTGTTCACCTCGACGGGGACCACCGCAACCTGGTTCGGCATCGGGGACAGCGAGATGCCGTGATCCTGCGGCGCGTCCAGCACGCGCGACAGCGCGAGCAGTTTTGGCACGTAGTTGCAGGCCTGTTTCGACAACGGCAGGGACCAGTAATCGGTCGGCTTGCCGAGGCGCCTGTTGTGGTCGATGGCGCGCTGCACGTTGCCTTCGCCGGTGTTGTAGGCGGCCAGCGCGAGGTACCAGTCGCCGTCGAAGCGCTTGTGCAATTCCTCGAGATAGTCGAGCGCCGCCTCGGTCGAGGCGACCACGTCCTTGCGCCCGTCGTACCAGCCGTTGCGCTCCAGCCCCATGGTCGAAGCCGTGCCGGGGACGATCTGCCACAGTCCCGCAGCCTTGCCCGGGCTGACGGCCTGGGGGTTGTAGCCGCTCTCGATGATCGGCAGCAGCGCGATCTCGAGCGGCATGTTGCGCTGCTCGAGCTCCTGGACCACGTAGTGCAGGAATGGCGAGGCATCCGACCCGAGCCTGTCGAACAGGCGCTGCTTGTCCGCATAGGTATCGATGTACTGGTCGATCCGACCTTCGTCGACGCTGCCACCGAGGCCATAACCGGCCCGCACCCGCGACCACAGGTCATCGTGCCCGTCCCCGTAGGAGTCGTCGTACAGGCCGATCAGCGACGCCGGCATGCAGAGTTCGCCGTCGTCCTGCGCGGCCTCCTGCACGGGCCAGTACTGCAGCTGGTCGTAGATGCTGGCGCCGTCGCGGACGGACTCGCCAGCGCCGGGCAGATGGATGTTCGGGGTTTCGCAGCCGCTGAGAACCAGCGCTGTCAGCGCGACGCGCCACAGGCGGTGGCGCATGGAACGCGCATACGGCAGCTTGCCGGTGGGACCGTGTGGTGGCATCAGCGATAGTCGTCTTTCCAGGAGCGGACCAGGGCAAAGACCTCCGGATCGCCCGCAAGTTCCATGCCGGCCCGTTCCACGGCCGCCGCACGTACCGCCGGATGGCCGCAACGCAGGAAGGGATTGGTCGCCAGTTCCAGCGCGATCGTCGACGGCACGGTGGGTTCGCCACGTTCGCGCAGAGCCTCGGCGTCCTGCTGGCGGCGCAGCAGTTCCGCGTTCTGCGGCTCCACCGCGCGCGCGAAACGCAGGTTCGACAGCGTGTATTCGTGCGCGCAGAACACGCGCGTTGCCGCCGGCAGCGCCGCGAGACGCGCGAGCGAGGCGTGCATCATGCGCGGATTGCCCTCGAAAACGCGCCCGCAGCCGCCGGCGAACAGCGTGTCGCCGCAGAAGAGCAGGGGTGGCGCGGCCGCGGGCGCGGCGAAGAAGTAGGCGATGTGGTCCAGCGTGTGACCCGGTACCGCGAGCACGTCGGCCGCAAAGTCCAGCACGGAGATCCTGTCACCGTCGTCGAGCGGGTGCGTGATGTCGCTGGCCGGCGATCCCCGCGGACCGTATACCGGCACCGGGCCGCACCGACGCAGCAGCTGCGCGACGCCGCCGACGTGGTCCGGATGGTGGTGCGTGACGAGGATGCCCGCCAGCGCCAGGCCGCGTGCCTTCAGCGCCAGCAGAACCGGCGCGGCATCACCGGGATCGACCACGAAAGCCCGTTCCGCGCCTGCCTCGAGTAGCCAGATGTAGTTGTCGCTGAACGCCTGTACCGGATGCGCCTGGAGCATTGTCGGGGAGTGAATCCGTGACCGGGCCGCGCATGATATATTGCCCGGACCATATAGCCAACCCGCGGCGGCCTGTGCCGCCGGCGGCCAAGCGATTGATCAGCATGGCAAATCGACGATTCATCGATGACCCGCAGCGGCGCTGGATGGCGCTCGCCGACTGGCTCGACGGCGACCTCGGCGCGCACGTGCTGGCGGCCGAGCGGGCCTTGCTCGAGAGCAAGCTGCCCGGTCTGTACGGCTTCCACCTGATGCAGCTGGGCATCAGCGACCGCGTGCGCCTCTACGACAGCAGCATGATCCGCCACAGGTTCACGCTCGGGCGCTTCGCCGATGCCCGTGGTCCCAGCGCCTGCGCCGAACCGGAACACCTGCCGATCGAGCCCGACAGCGTCGATGTGGCAATCCTGCACCACGTGCTGGAATACAGCGAGCAACCGCACCAGCTGCTGCGCGAAGCGGCGCGCGTGGTGGTGCCGCACGGCCACCTGCTGATCGTGGGCTTCAATCCGTGGAGCCTGTTCGGGCTGCGTGCGGCCGCGACGCGTCGCGTCGGCCATCCAGTGTGGGGGGGCGCGACGCTGGCGCCAAAGCGCGTGAAGGACTGGCTGGCGCTGCTCGATTTCGCGGTCGATGACGTGCAGTGCGGCTTCCACTCGATCCCGATCGATCACGCGCCGACCCTGTCGCGCCTGGCACGGCTCGATCGTGCCGCCGCGCGCTGGTCGCTGCCCTGCGGCGGGGTCTACCTCATCCATGCGCGCAAGCAGCAGAGCCCGCTGACGCCGGTGAAGCCCCTGCTGCGCCGCATGCGTCCGCGCCTCGCGGGGGTGCCGCTCGCGACTCCGAGCGCGCGCGACAACACGATCCACTGATTCCGGAGCCGAATGAAACACGTCGAGATTTTCACGGACGGCGCCTGTCGCGGCAACCCCGGTCCGGGGGGCTGGGGCGCGCTGTTGCGCTACGCCGGAACAGAGCGCGAACTGCACGGCGGCGAGCCGCATACCACGAACAACCGCATGGAGCTCACCGCCGCGATCCGCGCGCTCGCGGCGCTGCGCGAGCCCTGCCGCATCGATCTCTACACCGACTCGCAGTACGTGCGCAGCGGCATCACCGAGTGGATGAAGAACTGGAAGAAGCGCGGCTGGCGCACCGCGGATCGCCAGCCCGTGAAGAACGCCGACCTGTGGCAGGCGCTCGACGAGCAGGCCGCGCGCCACTCGGTGCAGTGGCATTGGGTGCGCGGGCACAGCGGCCATCCCGAGAACGAGCGCGCGGACGCGCTGGCGAACCGCGGCATCGACGAGCTCGCCGACCGCCTCGCGGTGGAGGGCGGCTGATGCGCCAGATCGTGCTGGACACCGAAACCACCGGCCTCGAATACAGCCAGGGCCACCGCATCATCGAGATCGGCTGCGTGGAGCTGCTCGACCGGCGCCTGACCGGACGGCATTTCCACCAGTACATCAACCCCGGGCGCCCGGTCGACGAAGGCGCCGTCGAGGTGCACGGCATCACCACCGAGTTCCTCGTCGACAAGCCCGCGTTCGCGCTGATCGTCGACGAGTTCCTGGCGTTCATCGACGGTGCCGAGCTGGTGATCCACAACGCCCCCTTCGATCTCGGCTTCCTCGACAACGAGCTCGCATTGCTCGGTCCCGGCTACGGCCGCATCGCGGACCGCTGCACCCACACCGATACGCTGGCTCTCGCGCGCGCCCGCCATCCGGGTCAGAAGAACAACCTCGACGCGCTGTGCAAGCGCTACTTCGTCGACAACTCGCAGCGCGACCTGCACGGCGCGCTGCTGGATGCGGAGATCCTCGCCGACGTCTACCTGCACATGACCGGCGGGCAGACCGCGCTCGCGCTGGGCGGCGACAGCGACAGCTCGGCGCAGGGCTTCTCGGGCGAGATCCGGATCGTGCGCCTGCCCACCGCGCGCGCGCCACTGCGCGTGCTGCAGCCCTCCGCGCAGGAGCTCGAGAGCCACCGCCAGCGCCTCGCCGCCATCGCCAAGGCGAGCGGCGGCAAGTGCCTTTGGGCCGCCGCGGGCGAGGAATAGCGCGCCCGATCGCGTCGAATCATCAGCGTCTATACTGAGCCGGTG
Organism: uncultured Gammaproteobacteria bacterium; assembly: GCA_963819895.1. GTDB lineage: Bacteria > Pseudomonadota > Gammaproteobacteria > Pseudomonadales > UBA5518 > UBA5518. The sequence continues at coordinate 169,515 of CAWFXU010000024.1, read as the reverse complement.
CCGCCGGCGGGGCTGTCGTGCGCGCAGAACTCCTGAGAGGTGACCGGGTGTCCGTCAAGCCACAATTGAATCCTGCCTCGCTCAATATCGTGCGACCGGAGCTGTCGCGGCTGTTGCGCCAGGCGCAGGCCGATTACGCGCTTGCGATCCAGCCGGGGAGCGAAGGCCACGGCCTCGAGGCCTGCACGGCCGTGCTGCAGCAGGCCGACGGCGTGCTCCGGCTGCTGGAACTGACGGACGCCGCGCAACTGGCACGCGAGATAGCGGCTGCAGTCGCCGCATTGCCCGGCGGCGATGCCGCGGCGCCCGAAGCGGTGTCACGCGCGCTGCACGTGCTGGCGCGTTATCCCGATTACCTGGCGGGCTGCGGCGCACGCGGTGCCGGAGCTGCTGCTGGAAGACATCAACGCGATGCGCGCGCTGCAGTCGCTGCCCGCGCTGGCCGAGACTTTTTTCCAGCCGGAATGCGGGGCGACCGCATGCAAATGCCCCGTGCAGCCTGCCGGTCAAGCGCGCGCGGCCGACGACGGGTTGCCGCGCCGCCTGCGTCACCTCTACCAGGTCGGTCTGCTCGGCGTGATCCGCGGGCACAGCGACCCGATCCACGTCAGCCTGATGCAGCGCGCGGCCGAGCGGATGCTCGCCCTCACGGGCGGCGGCGCCGCGGGCGAATACTGGTGGCTGCTGCGCGGCGTGCTCGAGGGTTTTGCCAACGGCGCGCTGCTGCCGGCGCGCGCGCGCCTGCGGGCGCTCAGCCGCGGCGACGCCATCTTCCGCGACTACCTGCGGCATCCGGAGCTGCGCGATGAACTGGTGTCGCCGGAGCTGCGCGAGGAAATGCTGGGACTGGTGGCACGGGCCGGCGCCGGCGCGCGTGCCAGCGAAATCCGCGCACGCGCCGGAATGATCGGGGTGGTACTCGACGATGCGCAGCTCGAGGAGGAACGCGCGCGACTGCTCGGGGTCTCGACCGAGGCGCTGGAGGCGATGGTCACAGCGATCGAGGCCGAATTCCGCGGCACCCGCGAGGAGCTCGAGCAGCTGGCAGGGCAGGACGAGGTGCGCGCTGCGGCGCTCGACGGTGTGCGCGATGCCCTGGCTCGCGTGCAGGCGCAGGTGCAAGCCGGCGGGCTGCCCGGCGCGGCGGTCCTGCTCGGTCGTGAAGTGGAGACGCTGGACGGCCGGCGTGCCGCCGGCGCATTGCTCGGCAAGGACGATCTGCTGAACGTGGCCGATGTCATCGTGCAGACCGAGGCCGCGCTGGGCGCATTCCTGCGCAGTCAGCGCGGTAGCGGCGCGCAGCGCAACGCGGCGTCGTCCGCGGCACCGGCGGCGGCGCGCGATATCGCCGACGAGGCGCGGTTGATGCTGCTGCGCAGCGCGCGCGACTGCCTCGACACCGTCAAGCGCGACGTGAACGCGTATGTGGACAGCCGTTACGACGTGCAGACGCTTGCGGGCGCGACGGCGCAGCTGAACGCGGTGCGTGGCGCCCTGCTGATGCTGGAGCACCCGCAGGCCGCAGCGATCGCCGCCGGCATGATCGAAGCCCTGAGCCAGGCCAGCCCGGAGCACGCCGCCGGTGTGCACGAGCGTATCGCTGAGGTGCTCGCCGACGTGCTGATCTGCCTCGAGTACTACCTGGCAGCGCTGGAGAATGGCGAGGCGCCAGATCCGGGCATGGTCGCGCTGGCGCAGCAGAGCCTCGCACAGCTGCAATCGGCCTGAGACCTGAAAGCCTGAGAGCTTTTCGCCGGCCATCGCGCGCCGGCAAATATGGTAGGCTCGCGCACCCGCCAGCGACCGGAGACTCAGGGTGTGTGGGATTTTCTAGTGCAGTACGGATTGTTCCTCGCCAAGGCTGTCACCGTGGTGATCGCGGTCGTCTTCTGCGCGGTCGGCATCGTCGCGGCAGTCGGCCGCGCGCGCAGCGGCGGTGGGGGCGGGGGCGGGGAAGGCCACATCGAAGTGCGCAAGCTGAACGAGCGCCTGGACATGATGCGCGATGCGCTGCGCGCCGCGACGCTGGACAGCAAGGAGTTCAGGAAACTGCGCAAGGCCGACCGCAAGGCGGAGAAGGCGCGCCACAAGTCCCGGCCCGCGCCGCCCGACACTGAACCGGCGCCACCGCGGCGCATCTACGTGCTCAATTTCCACGGCGACATCCGCGCGCAGGCCGTGCAGAACCTGCGCGAGGAGATCACGGCGCTGCTCACGCTCGCCGAGCCCGCGGATCGGGTGGTCGTGCGGCTGGAGAGCGGCGGGGGCATGGTGCATTCCTACGGACTCGCCGCCGCGCAGCTGGCGCGCATCCGCGAGCGCGGCATTCCGCTCACCGTGTGCGTCGACAAGGTCGCCGCGAGCGGCGGCTACCTGATGGCCTGCGTCGCGGAGCGCGTGGTTGCGGCACCGTTCGCGATGCTCGGCAGCATCGGGGTGGTGGCGCAGATCCCCAACTTCCATCGCCTGCTGCAGAAGCACGACATCGATTACGAGATGGTCACGGCCGGGCAGTACAAGCGCACCCTCACGGTGTTCGGGCACAACACCGACGCCGCCCGGGAGAAATTCACCGAGGAACTCGAGGACACGCACGCGCTGTTCAAGGAATTCGTCGCGCGCTACCGGCCCGCGCTCGACATGGCGGCGGTCGCGACGGGCGAGGCCTGGTTCGGCGAGCGCGCGCTCGCGCTCGGCCTTGTCGATGCGCTCGGCACCAGCGATGCGCTGCTGCAGGAGGCGGCGCGCGCCTCCGACGTGCTCGAGATCCGCTACGTCGAGCGCAAGGGGCTGGGCGAGCGCCTCGGCCTCACGATCGAGGGAGCGGTGGAGCGCGGCGTTGCCCGCGCCGCCGAGCGCCTCGACGGGCGCGGCGACTGGCTGCGTTGAACCCGCGCGGGCAGTCCCGCGCGTCCTCAGCGGCAGTTGTGCGCGATCCGCTCGCGCAGGTCGCGCAGCCGTGCTCGCAGGCGGTTGCCCTGCGCCGCGGTGTGCAAGCGGCGCATCTGCTGGTGCACGGTCTGGACCTGCTGTTCCCAGCGCGCGCAGTCATCGGCGGCGCGTGAGGCGGACGGGCAGGCGTAAATGGCGACGATCAGGACGATGGCGGTGCATATCCGTTGCATGGGAATTCCCTCCGTGGAAACCGGTGTCAATCAAACCGCGCGCTCCGTGCCGCTGTCAAGCGCCGCACGCGCCGGCGCGCGATGAGGCAGCCATGAGCAGGCAGGCAACGCCTCCCATGGCGGGCAGCGCAGTCATCGCCGGCATCGTGCTCGCGGGCGGACGCGGGCAGCGGCTGGGGCAGGGCGAGAAGTGCCTGTGCCAGCTCGGCGGGCGCAGCCTGCTGGAGCACGCGGTCGGGCGCGCCGCGCCGCAGACCGGGACACTGCTGCTCAGCTTCAATGGCGACGCGCGCGGCCTGCCGCAATACAGGCTGCCCGTGGTCCCCGACACCGTGCCGGATTTCGCCGGGCCGCTGGCAGGCGTGCTCGCGGGGCTCGAATACCTGCGTGCGCACGAGCCCGGAATGCGCTGGCTCGCCAGCTTCGCCTGTGATTGCCCGTGGTTCCCGCGCGACCTGGTGCAGCGCCTGTGGCAGCACGCGCGGCAGGACGGTTGCGAAGTCGCCATCGCGCGCTCCGCGGGACGCCTGCATCCGGTGTTCGCGTTGTGGTCCTGCGATCTCGCCGCGGCCCTGCGCGATGCGCTGGTGCGTCGCGACATGCGTGGTGCGGGCGCATTCCTCCGCACGCGACGCCATGTCGCGGTGGACTGGCCGGCAACGCCCTTCGATCCGTTCTTCAATATCAACACGCCCGACGATCTCGCGCTGGCCGAAGCCCGGCTCGCGAGCGGGAAAGGAGATTGCGCATGAACCTGCCGACCGGCACCTGCCGTGTCACGGGACTCTTCATCTACCCGGTCAAGGCGCTGCGCGGCATCGCGCTGGCCCGATCCGGAGTCGGTGCGCGCGGCCTTGCCGGCGATCGCGAGTGGATGATCGTGCGCGAGGACGGGCGTTTCGTGTCGCAACGCGAACTGCCGCGGCTCGCGTTGCTCGCGCCCCGCTTCGAGGGCGAGTCACTCTGCATCGAGGCGCCGGGCCAGGATGCGCTGCGCGTGCCGCTTGCGTACCGCGACGGCGAGGCCTTTACGGCGCAGGTGTGGGCCGATGATTGCGAGGTGCTGGATGCCGGAGCGCAGGCCGCGCGCTGGCTCGATGCAGCAGTGCAGCCGGCTCGACCGCTGCGCCTCGTGCGCATGCGCCACGGCTTCCGTCGCCGCCTGGCGCGCGCGCCGCTGCTGGGCGACGAGACGACCACCGCCTTCGCCGACGCCGCGCCGTTCCTCGTCGTGAATCTCGCCTCGCTGCAAGCGCTCAATGCGGAGCTCGGGCGGCGCGGCCAGCCCGCCGTCGGTATCGAGCGCTTTCGTCCCAACATCGTGATCGAGGGCCTGGACGCGTTTCGCGAGCACGCGCTGGCTGCCCTGCAGGGGGATGGCGGATCATTCCGGCTATGCTATCCGTGCGAACGCTGCGCGGTGATCACCGTCGATCCGGCGCGTGGCGTGCGCGACGAGACCGGCAAGGCGGCGTTCGCGGCGCTCGCCGCGATGAACCCGCTGCCGGGCACGGCAAAGCCGCTGTTCGGCATCAACGCGACCTGGCAGGGCGAGGGCACATCGCTCGGCGTGGGAGACGTATTCGCTGCGCGGTAACAGACGCAATTCCCACAGGGAGAAACCCGATGAGGCCGAATATCACGATCAAGGCGGGCGCTCTTGTCCTGCTCGCGGCGCTCGCCGCCGGCTGCGCGCCCGAAGTGGGCAGTTCGCGCTGGTGCGAGGCACTGTCGCAAAGGCCGAAGACCGACTGGAGCCTCGGCGAGGCCGCGGACTACGCGAAGCATTGCCTGCTGGAATCGACGGAAATCGGCAGCGAGCGCTGGTGCCGCAGGCTGGCCGACAAGCCCAAGGGCGACTGGAGCGCCGACGAGGCGGCGAGCTACGCGAAGCACTGCCTGCTCAAGGGGTCGGGCAACGACGAGTAGCCGCGGCGGCGGCGCCTGCAGTAGACTCGCGCGCTGTTTTTGCCAGTGAAACGTCGAGGTTTGCGATGGGGCCATTGAGCGGGAAGAAGATTGTCGAGATTGCGGGGATCGGCCCCGGACCGTTTGCCGCGATGATGCTGGCGGACATGGGCGCCGAGGTGATCCGCGTGTCGCGCCCCTCGGGCTCCATGCTCAGCATGGCGCAGAACGAGAAGCTCGATTTCGGCAACCGCGGCAAGCGCTGCATCGCGCTGAACCTGAAGGATCCGCACGCGGCGGACGTGGTGCTGCGCCTCGTCGAGTCCGCCGATGCGATAGTCGAGGGCTATCGACCCGGCGTGATGGAGAAGCTCGGCCTCGGCCCCGAGGTCTGCCTCGCGCGCAATCCGCGCCTCGTGTTCGGGCGCATGACCGGCTGGGGCCAGGACGGCCCGCTCGGCAATGCCGCGGGTCACGACCTCAACTACATCGCTCTTACCGGGGCGCTGCACGCAATCGGGGAGAAGGGCCAGAAACCCGTGGTGCCGCTCAACCTGATCGGTGATTTCGGCGGTGGCGGCATGCTGCTCGCCTTCGGCGTCGTGTGCGCGATGCTCGAGGCGCAGTCCTCGGGCAAGGGGCAGGTGGTGGACGCAGCGATGGTCGACGGCGCATCGGCGCTGATGACCATGATGTACGGAGCGTTCCAGTCGGGCTTCTGGCAGAACAGCCGCGGCAGCAACATGCTCGACGGCGGTGCGCATTTCTACGGTGTCTACGCAACGGCCGACGGCAAGTACGTCTCGATCGGCTCGATCGAGCCGCAGTTCTACGCGCTGCTGCTCGAAAAGCTCGGGCTGGCCGGCGAGGAACTGCCGCACCAGCACGACTCGCGCCACTGGGACGCGCTGAAGGAACGCTTCGCCGCCATCTTCCGCAGCCGCACGCGCGACGAATGGTGCCGCATCATGGAGGGCACCGATATCTGCTTCGCTCCGGTGCTCGGCTTCGACGAGATCACCAGCCATCCGCACATCCAGGCGCGCGGCACCTTCATCGAGGACGACGGCGTGTGGCAGCCCGCGCCCGCGCCGCGCTTCAGCCGTACCGCGCCCGAACGGCCCATCCCCGCGGTGGCGATCGGCGCCGACACCGATGCGCTACTCGCCGAGGCCGGCTTCAGCGCCGAGCAGATCGCCCGGATGCGCGCGGCGGGCACGGTGGCCTGATGCCGCCGCTCGATCGCCGCGGCTTCCTCGCCGGCGCCGGACTTGCCGCCGCGCTCGCTGCGGGTGGCTGCGCCGGGACGCGGGGCGGTCGCGGGGAGCCGCGCTTTGCGCACGGCGTGGCCAGCGGCGATCCGGGGCCGGATCGCGTCGTGATCTGGACGCGTCTCGAGGGCGCCGCGGCGGCCGAGGAGCTCGAGTGGCTGGTCGCCCTGGAGCCGGGACTGCGTCGTGTCGTGCGGCGCGGGCGCGTCGTGGCGGATCCCGCGCGTGATTTCTGCTGCAAGGTCGATGTGGGCGGGCTCGAGCCGGGCACCACGTACCACTACGCGTTTCGCATCCGCGGCGAGCGCTCGGTGGTGGGGCGCACGCGCACGCTGCCGCGGCACGCGGTCGAGAGCCTGCGCTTCGCCATCGCGGCCTGCGCGAACTACCAGCAGGGCAGCTTCGCCGCGTACGCGCGCATCGCGGAGCTGGAGTCGCTCGATGCCGTGCTGCACCTCGGTGACTACATCTACGAGTACGGTGACCAGACCGACGGGCGCCTGCCGCTCGATCCGTCGCACGAAATCCTGGCGCTCGCGGATTACCGTCGCCGCTACGCGTTCTACCGGCGCGACCCCGCGCTGCAGGCCTGCCATCGCGCGCACCCGTTCATCGCGGTATGGGACGATCACGAGAGCGCGAACAATGCCTGGCGCGACGGTGCCGGCAACCACGACCCGGCGCGCGAAGGCCCCTGGGGCGAGCGCCGCGCCGCGGCGATACAGGCCTGGCACGAATGGATGCCGGTGCGCGACGGCGCAGCGGACGCGCCGATCCATCGCAGTTTCCGTTTCGGCGATCTCGCGGACCTGGTGATGCTCGACACGCGGCTCGAGGGGCGCGAGCAGCCGGCGGCATCGCCGCGGGATATCGCGGCGGATCCGGCGCGCGAGCTGCTGGGACCCGCGCAGGAAGCATGGCTGCTCGGCGAACTGGATGCCTCGCAGGCCCGCGGCGCACGCTGGCGCCTGCTCGGGCAGCAGGTCGTGTTCGCGCCGCTCGGCAACTTCAACCCCGACCAGTGGGACGGCTATCCACAGGCGCGCGGGCGCATCCTCGAACACCTGCGCAGCGCGGGGATCGACAACGTGGTGTTCCTGACCGGGGACATCCACAGTTCCTGGGCGCTCGACGTCGCGCCCGACCCCTACGATCGCGCGAGCTACGACGGGCAATCGGGCCGCGGTGCGCAGGCGGTGGAATTCGTCACGCCGGGCATCGCCTCGGAGCCGCTCGGCCACTACCTGGCGCGGCGCGACCCCGAGGCCCACGCCCGCATGGTCGATGGCATAGGGCAGCAGCCGCACCTGCGTTTCGCCGACTACACGAACCGGGGTTTCGTCAGCCTCGAGGTGAACGCACAGCGGGTGGAGGCGAGCTGGCATTTCGTGGCCGCGCCCACCGATCCGCAGAGCCGCGTGGAGTTCGCGCACCGCGAAACGGTGCGCACCGGCGAGAACCGCCTGAGCCGGCCGGTCTAGCTACTTGCCGATCATGCCGCGAATCGAGGCGGGGAGGTCGGCAGGGATGAGCACCAGCTTGGCGTTCGGCGAGACGGCCATGTCCTTGACCGACTGGATGTAGCGCTCGCCGAGCAGGTACATCACCGGCAATTCCTTGTCCTGCACCGCGGTCGTGACCATCTCGATGGCGCGCTGGCTCGCCTCGGCCAGCACGACCTGCGCTTCGGCATCGCGGCGCGAGGCTTCGAGGCGTCCGTCGGCTTCGAGGATCGCCGCCGACTTGCTGCCCTCGGCGCGCGTCACCGTGGCACGGCGCTGGCGCTCGGCTGCCGCCTGTTCCTCCATTGCCGCCTGCATGCGGTCCGACGGGTTGATGTCCTGGATCTCGACGGTCTTCAGCGTGATACCCCAGTCGGAGATGTCATCGGAGATGGCTTCCTTCAGGCGTGCCTTGATCTGGTCGCGCGAGGACAGCGCGTCGTCGAGGTCCATTTCGCCGATGATCGAGCGCAGCGAGGTCTGCACCAGGTTCTGGATCGCGAGACGGAAGTCCTCGACGCCGTAGACCGACTTCTCGGGCTGCAGGATGTTGATGTAGGCCACCGCGTTGACGATGATCACGACGTTGTCGCGCGTGATGACTTCCTGCGACGGGATGTCGAGCACGATGTCCTTGGTCGTGACCTTGTAGGCGACGCTGTCGACGAAGGGCACGATGATGTTCAGCCCGGGATTCAGCGTGGTGTGGTACTTGCCGAGGCGCTGCACCACCCACTTGCTGCCCTGCGGCACGATGCGTGCGCCCTTGGCGATGGTGACGAAGACCAGCACGAAGAACACCACGACCGGGAACAGACTGTCCATGAAACCTCCTGGGATGAAACGGGTAGCGGATTCGCTCAGCGCTTGCTGACGATCAGGGTGTTGCCCGACACGTCGTCGACGATCACGCGATCGCCCTCCGTGACGGGTTGCCTGCAGATGAACTGCCATTCGTCGGAGCCGAGCTTCGGCGTGGCGAAGCGCAGCATGCCGCGCTTTTCGCCGACCGGCGCGTGGACCACCATCGCGGTTTCGCCGAGCACGGCCTCGCGTCCCAGGCCCGCCTTGGTGCGGTCCGGTGACCTGTTGCGGAAGAAGCGGAACCACGCGAAGGTGAACGTGGCGGAGGCAATGCGCCCAGATCAGCACCTGCCAGGTGAGCGATCATGCCGGGCATCGCGAGCAGCAGCACGCCCACGATGATGGCGCCGACGCCGAACCACAACGCCGTGAAACTCGGCAGGAAGATCTCCACGGCCATCAGCGCCATGCCGAATGCGAGCCAGTACCAGTAAGCCATCGTGATCTGTCCCCGTACACGACTGTCCCTGCGGCGCAGTGTAACCCGCATGGGCGCAAAGAACGTCAACTCCAGCCGGGGGTGTCGCGGCCGCGCTCACCAGCTGCCGGTGTTGGGCATCGACAACCAGGGCTCCCGCGGCGGCAGCGCATCGCCGCGCTGCAGTAACTCGATCGAGATGCCGTCGGGCGAGCGCACGAAGGCCATGCGGCCGTCGCGGGGCGGACGGTTGATCGTGACACCCGCGTCGGCGAGCCGCTGGCACACCGCGTAGATGTCCGCGACCTCGTAGGCGAGGTGGCCGAAATTGCGCCCGCCGGTGTAGACCTCCGGATCCCAGTTCCACGTCAGTTCCAGTTGCGGGGCGCTGGCCTTCTCGGCGGCGTCCGCATCCTGCGGCGCCGCGAGGTAGACCAGCGTGAAGCGGCCGGCTTCGTTGTCGTAGCGACGCTGCTGCACCAGTCCCAGCTTGCGCGCAATAGAAATCCAGCGCGTCGTCGAGCCTGGCGACGCGGACCATCGTATGCAGGTATCTCATGGGGCTCTCCGGAACGATTTCGGCCGAGTTTAACCGGCTTGCATGGCGAGCTGCGCGTATCGCGGCAGGCGCGGGCGGTTTACCAATTCGTCATGTGCAATTGGCGACACGAGATTGACAGTGGAGGGGGCAGGGGACCAGACTCCACGGAGACTACCAGGCGTTAGTTTCGAGGTATCCCCATGTCCAGCTGTCCCTTTGCCGACCTCACCGATCCCGATCTGCACCGCGGCGGTGTGCCCGCCGAGCTGTACCGCCAGCTGCGCGAGGCGCGCGTGGTGCGCCAGGACGCGCCGATGCGGGGAGGCGAGGGCTTCTGGGGCTTTTTCCGCCAGGAAGACGTCGACCGCATCTCGAAGAACCCGGGGCAATTTTCGTCGGCGCTGAAGAGCGCTTTCCTGAACGACGTAGCCGAGGACCAGCTGCCGCTGATGCGCACGATGATCCTGAACATGGATCCGCCCGAGCACGTGAAGTACCGGCGCATCGTGCGCAACGCCTTCACGCCGTCGAAGGTGGACTCCTACGAGCCGCGCTTCCGCCAGGTGGTGCGCGAGGCGGTGGACGCCATCGCGGCGCGCGGCGAGTGCGAGTTCGTGACCGATATCGCCTGCGTGCTGCCGCTGATCGCGATCTGCGAGATCCTTGGCGTGCCGATCGAGGACCGCTCGAAGTTCTTCGACTGGACCAACACGATGCTCGGGGCCGACGACCCGGATCTCAACCTCAGCGAGTTCGACGGGCAGATGGCCGCTGCCGAGCTCTACATGTATGCCGACAACATCATGGCGCGGCATCGCGACAACCCGCAGGACGACATCGTCGGCGCGCTGCTGCGCGGCAGCGTCGGCGGCGAGCGCCTGAACGAGGACGAATTCCGCAGCTTCATGCTGCTGCTGATCGTGGCCGGCAACGAGACCACGCGCACCATGACCAGCCAGGGCATGCGGCTGCTGCTGGAACACCCGGAGCAGTACCGGATGATGGTCGATGATCCGTCGCTGATCCCGGACGCGGTCGAGGAGATCCTGCGCTTCAACCCGGCCGTGATCAATTTCCGGCGCACCGTCACCGCAGCCACGGAAGTCGGCGGCCAGGCGCTTGCGGCCGGCGACAAGGTCGTGGTGTTCTACCAGGCCGCCAGCCGCGACGAGGCGGTGTTCGAGAATCCCGATTGCTTCGACATCACGCGCCCGCGGCGCGAGGACGTGCGCAACAACCATCGTGCCTTCGGCATCGGCGAGCATTTCTGCCTCGGCAGCCACCTCGCAAGGTTGCAGCTCAGCATCGTGTTCGAGGAGCTGACGAAGCGCATCCGCAATCCGCGCCTCGGCGGCGAGATCAAGTGGCTGCGCTCGAACTTCATTCACGGCATCAAGGAGATGCCGATGACGTTCGAGGTGGCTGGATAGGAGCGGGCGGCGATCAGCGCTTCAACTTGTAGGCCACCACGGAATCACCCAGCGTGGTGCCGAACATGCTGTGGCCACCGGCGGCGATGACTACATACTGCTCGCCACCCGCTTCGTAGGTGACGGGTATCGCGGTGCCGGCTGCGGGGAGGTCGGCGCTCCACAGGACCTCACCCGTATCCAGGCTGAACGCACGGAGCTTGTCGTCGAGCGTGAAGCCTATGAAGACCAGGCCGCCTGCGGTGACGCAGCGGGCCGCCGGCACCGGGGGTGCCGGCCTCCCACGGAATGGGCACCGGCATCAACTTCTCGATGCTGCCCAGCGGGGCTTCCCAGACGATTTCTCCCCTGGCCAGGTCCACGGCGGTCAGCGCTGCCCATGGAGGCTCGGAGCAGGGGGCGCCAAGGGGAGACAGCAGTGGCTCGACCCTGGGAACGTAGGGAGCCCCCGCATTGGCGAACGTCATGGCGCCACCGGCTTCAATGGTCTGGGCGGCGTCGAGCCTGGCGTTTTCCCGACGGATCATCGTCACGATTACCGGCACGCGATTGGACGGAACCACCATGATGTGGCTCACGGGGTCATAGGCACCGCCGCCCCAGTTGGGGCCGCCGCCGACGGAGGGCGAAAAGACGGTTCCCTTCTCGCTGGGGGGCGTGTAGATCGGCCCGTAGTTGAGCTCCGCGATCTTTTGGCGACACAGCCATTTGTCGACCGGCGTGAATCCCCAGGCGTCGTCGGGAGAAAAGCCCAGCGGCCCGAGGGCAGGCATGCCGACGGGAAACGGCTGTGTCGGCGACAGCGTCTCGCCGTCGACCTTGACGTCCTGGGGCACCGGTCGCTCTTCGATCGGGACCAGCGGCGCGCCGGTCGCGCGGTCGAAGACGAAGATCAGCCCCATCTTGGTGTTCTGTACCAGCGCCGGAACCATCTCGCCGTTGTGCGGAAAGTCGATCAGCATCGGTTGTGACGGCACGTCGTAATCGAACACGTTGTGGTGCACGACCTGGAAGTGCCAGGCCACTTCGCCGGTTGCGCCGCGCAGCGCGACGACCGAGGTCGTGTAATTGTTGTCGCCGGCGCGATCCCCGCCGTAGAAATCGCCGGAAGGGCTGGTGGTCGGCAGGTAGACGAGATCGAGCTTCTGATCGACAGCCATCGACGACCAGACGTTGCCGCCGCCATAGCCCTCTCCGGTGCCCCTGGCCCAGCTCCTGGCTGCGGGATCGGCCGGGTCGCGGGGTACGGGGTCGAACTCCCACAGCTGCTTGCCGGTGCGCGCATCGAAGGCCAGCACGCGTCCGCTCGGGGCATCCACGCGCTGGTTGTCGGCAACCGCGGAGCCGACGACGAGCACATCGTTGACGACGGCAGGATGCGAGGTTGCCACCAGCTCGCCGGGAAACAGCTCCGGTTTGCTCGAGGGCATCCTGACGACGCCGTGGTCGCCGAAGTCTTCACAGGGCTTGCCGCTCCTGGCGTCGATGGCGACCAGCCGGTAATCGGCGGTGCCGAGGAAAATGCGCGATTTGCAGCTGGCGCCGTCAGCGGCCTGGCGGTCGATCCAGTTCGAGATGCCGCGGCATTTGCGCATGCCGATCTTCTTGCTCTCCAGCGGATCCTGCGGGTCATAGACCCAGCGCTCCTTGCCGGTCTGCGGATCCAGCGCGATCACCCGGCGGGTGGTGGAGCAGACCACGAGGTTGCCCTCGATCAGGCTCGGCTGGTCCTCGAAGGCGATCAGCAGGTTCTTCAGATCCGCGGGCGGGAGATCGCCGGTGTGGTACTCCCACGCCAGTTCGAGATTGGTCACATTGTCCTTGTTGATCTGCGTCAGCGGCGAATACTTCGTGCCGAGCTGATGTTGATCCACGACCGCTTCGGTAGCGCCGGCAGCCTGCACAATCGCCGCCGCGGCCACCAGCAGACAGCCTCGAAGGCGTTTGCCGATACCGAGCACACCTGATTCGTTGATCTCGTCCATGGGCAACAGATCCGCCGGCGCCATGATGACCATTATTTCTTCTTGTAGCCTGCGCCGGTGTCGTAAGTGCCGAACAGCCAATCGTAGAACAGCGATATCGTGGCGAAGTTGCCCGCGGTGAACCTGGCGTGGTGGACGTGGTGCATGAACGACATGTACTTCAGGTATTTGTAGGGGGAGCGATCCACTTCCATCAGATCATGGTTGTGCAGGTTGATCTCCGAAAATGCGACCCATGTGATGACAATGGTCGCGACGTGGAAAGGACCCATGACTGCCGCCAGTGCAGCAATGGTACCGGCGTACAGGGCAAGCCCCATCACGGGTTCCAACGGGTGAAGATAACTGGAATCCATCCGGCAGGGATTTCTTTGCTGATGATGTACAGCGTGGACCCAGATCAGCGGGCCGCCCAGCGGGCCATCGTGAAACAGGAAGCGATGCGTCAGATAGTAGAAAAAGTCGTAGACCATCAGGATCACGAAGACATCCAGCAGAAACTTCCACCAGGGCTGAGCTTCGAGCGTAAGACAAAAGGGCAATACCAGGGCAAAGATCACCACGTCAGTCAGCAGGCCCCAGACACGGACTCTCTTTTGAACCGGAGGGTAGAAACTGCGCGTGATTCGTTCTTCGGCAGCCTGCTTGTTGAGCGCCTGGGTTTGCCGGATCGCAGGGATCAGCAACAGCACACGTTTGCCAATGACGGTAACAGCCATGATCCCGACGGCCGCATAGAGGGACAGCAACCACTGATAGTGTTCCAGGATCGAAGAAAACAGCGACGAGTCCATTATTGCTTACCCTGTGTGATGGCACTTGACCGTGGCGCGAGGCCACGAAGTCTGCTGCTGTACCGTGTGTTGAATGTCGGTCAGAAACCCTTGAGCGTCTGCCGCAGCCCGGTTCGTTGCCGAAGAGAACGCCGTTCTCGCGCATTTAATTCTCTGCCTGTCCGCATGTCAAGGGAGTCGAGGCGTCGGCGAACCAGAGCGTTGACATACATCAACTCAACCAGCCAGCCTGCCACGCAAAGGATCCCATCGGCGCGGAGCCGCACCGAACCGGGCGGGCGGTGCCTGACCCCGGCTCGAATTGCAGTGCGCGGTCCTCGGCCTGATCAGCGGGCAGTTTTGGCGGGCGTGGGGGCAAGCGTCGAACCGCAGGCCAAATCCCGAGAGTGCGCATAATGTATATTATGTTAAATCAATACCGGCCGGGCCAGTGACCGTCGTGGTTGTGCGTTGCCGCATGCCGGTGCTGCGCGTTACAGCTTGAACCGCTCGCGCAGAAATTCCGCTATCCCGTTCTCGTCGTGATGCCCGATTATCGCGGTCGCGGCAGCCTTCACCACCGGCTTGGCATTGGCGGGTGCGTAGCACTCGTCCGCCATCGCGAACATGCTGAGATCGTTGTCGCTGTCCCCGAAGCAGATCACGCGGCTGGCTCCGAGATCGCGCTTCAGCTGGAGAATTGCACCCCCCTTGCTTGCCTCGCTGTGATGTATGTCGATCCAGCCCAGGTGTTCCCCTTCAAGCGCGGCACCCGCATAGGCGACCAGGTGTTCCTCTGCATCGATCAACCGTTCGATCTTCTGGATGGTCGTCATATCGCCGATGGCGCTGATGTTGGTGATGTCAGCAGCCGCCGGCAACTCGGCAACCGGCCTGACCTCGAGGCCAGCCTGCTTCAGGTAGTGACTGACCAGCCCTTCCTCGACAGGACTTTGCAGTGGCGCGTGGTAGACCGCGTGCCTGTTGCCCGGCTCCAGCGTGAAGATGAACGGCGTGATGTGCTGCGCCATCACCGCTTCCAGAACGTTCTGGATTTCACCCTGCGCCAGGATGCTCACATGGCTGTAGTGCCCGGACCCCGGATTCCAGATCATCACGCCGTTCTTCAACACCAGCGGCAGCCTGAATCCATGTCCCTCCAGTAGCTCGCGCGAGCCATGCAGCATCCTGCCCGTAGCCACCGTGTAGGCGATGCCCCGCTCCGCGAGCCGGCGCAGTGTCTCGGCCGTGCGCCCGGACAGTGCCGAGTCGCGGTTCAGCAGCGTCCCGTCGAGATCGAAGACCACGAGTTCCATTCGCTATTCCGCTGACGCGACCGGAAAGACAATCGGGCAAACGCCCCGGCTGCACCCTTTCACGCCCGCAGATACCGATCCATTGCCTGGTGCATGTTGAGGATCATCTTTTCGTGGTGACTCGCAAGCCACGTCTGGCGCATGGCGCGCGAGTGCAACCCTTTCTGCATGCGCGGTATGTTGCCCAGATCCTGGCGCGGGATCAGCAGCACCTGCTCAGGATCCCCGAGATCGGTCACGCGTTGCAACGTCGCGCGCGGCGGTTTCACGGCGGCCGGATAGCTTCTTGTGGAGAAGATCTCGAAAGTGCAACGATCGGGATCGCTCCCGGCCGGCCGCACCCGGTAGATCATGGCGTTGCCAGCGTGCGGAAGGATCATGACATTCGGAAAAATGAAGATCTCGCCACCCCACATCCCCAGCGTCTCGGGTGTTGGCTTGGGCATCGGTCGCTGTTCGGCCGCGGCTCGCGCGTACAGCGCCTTGATGTACTCCGCACCCAGGCTCGATCCCGATGGTACCGGCTTTCCGCGCAGCGTCAGCAGCACGTCGATATCGCCCTGCAGCACCTGCGCATCCATGCCGTCGACGAGCAGCTGCAGGCGAGCAGCCATTGCCTCCACCGGATCGCCGCCTTGCGGCTGGACATTTCCGGCCATCGGCGTCTTCTCGCCGGCATAGAAGCGTCCGTGGCCGTGGGGAAATGCATCGTACGCGACATGGCGATGGCTGAACTGGAAATCCTTCTGTTCGCTGGCGCGGTAGATGAACTCTGCCGCTGGCTTCTCCAGCTGCGGATGCGTGGCCGGGACGTGATAGGTCTCGAAGAAGGCTTCCTGCGCCACCTTCCAGTTCGACGGAATGGGAATCGATTTCCACCAGTAGTGACGCATTTCGCCAATCGCGAGATCGTCGAGAAACGAGCGCACCGGTGCGATGAACTCGTCGAATGGCACCGGATCGCGATCGAAGTTGATGAACACGAAGCCCGCGAATTCGACGCACTTGAGCTCTTTCAACGCCACATCGCTGTCGCACAGCTTGCCGTCGCGAAACTCCTGGCGCTCGAGCACATACTGGTTGTTGCCGTTGACATCCCAGCGCCAGCCGTGGAACGGACAGATGATCCGCCCGCCCTCGAACGTTCCGGCTCCTTCGCCGAGCGCTGTGCCGCGATGCGGACAGACATTGTGATACGCCTTGATGGTGTCCCTGATCGACCCTCACCAGCAGAACCGATTGATCCCCGATTTCATAGGTCGTGAAGTCGTTCACGTGCGGAATCTCGTCAATCCGGGCCGCGACCTGCCATACACGACTCCACAGCCGTTCGTACTCCAGTTGCTGGAAGGCCGGATCGATGTAGCGGCCGACGCTTATGCCATGCGGCATGGTGTTCCAGCTCGATGGCCACTCCGTTCCTCCAGCGGCGGATTGCGATTGGCTGTGTCGAGGTGCATTGCTCATGAGGATCTCCGCGTTTTGGGGGCGACCGGAATTCAGCCAGTTGCCCAATCATCTGCCTGGAAAACACTATACCGTCAACCCTGCACACCAGTGAAGCTCGGGTACTGGTGACCTGCCCCCATACAGATCCAGGGCTGGACGGTCTGGTGCGGATGCCGGAAAATTCCGGCCTGGCTGGCGACCCTGCTCATTCATTCCCGAGCCGCCACGGAGGCATACCGGATCATCGATGAAGATCAACCCGCGCCTGCTCGATCCCGCCAGCTATCGCCACAGCAGCGAAATCACGCCGCGCTTCAGCGATGTCGATGCGCAGCAGCATCTGAACAATGCACGCCTGACGGAGTTCTATCAGGAAGCGCGCGTCCTGTTCTATACCCGACTCGATCAGGAACGCGCCTCTCGACGCCCGGCCGGGAGCCGCTATCTCGTTGCCCACATCGCCATCGACTATCTCGCGGAGGTCAATTATCCGCAACCGGTCACGATGAAAGTTGGCGTGGCGCATATTGGCCGGACCTCGCATACGCTGGCGATCGCTCTGTTCAGCGAGGGGCGATGTGCGGGGCTGGCCAAAGTCGTACTGGTCAACAGCGACGAGAACGGCCCCGCACCTATCCCGCAGGAGTGGCGGGAAACGTTGAGTCGCTACTTGTTGCCGCCGGGCCTCAGCGATCAATAGGGCAGTTCGACTTCGTTCACGGAAGTGACGACCGTGGTGCCGTCCTGGTTGGTCATGCGCGACCTTGATGCGCACCAGCGGGACGCCCCATTCGGAGTTCTCGATCTTTTCGACGACCTCGCCTTCGATGAAGGTGACATCGCCCTCGAACGCCGGTCCGCGGAAGTCGGACTTGGCGTGGCGGACCATGCCGTCATGTCCGGCCCAGAAGGCCAGGTAGTCGGTGTTCCACGCAGCCATGGTCGCGCCATAGCCATAGGCGCGGGCCATGCCGACCTCACCCGCCTTGTCGGCATCGATATGGCCGCGTGAAGGTCCGAGATAGAGGCCGTCGCGCGCGCGCGGATCGATCAGGGCGAGCTCCTCGTCGAAGCCGAAGCCTTCGACCCAGCCCGGATCCTGGTTCACCCACGGATCCTCGATGCCCGCGGGCGCATACCAGTACATCGTGCCCCAGATGCTGAACACGAAGGCGCGATATTCGGTGGTGAAGCTGGCGATGCTGTGCGGACCGATCACGCGGCGCGGCAGCTTGTCACCGACCTTCACCTCCTCGAAATGCGGGGATTTGCCTTCACGGTTCGACATGTACCAGTCGGAGCGGATCTTGTCGATTTCGACGATCTCGGCCTGGGTCCAGCGCTTGACCGCGCCCAGCTGGCTTTCATACATGCCGCGCTTTTCGGCTTCGGCGGCGAGGTAGCGAATGGCCGTCGAGCGCGCCTTGGCGACGAGGTTGCCGTGCTGGTTGCGGTGCAGCGTATCGCCGCGCGAGAACATGGTCGGCCCGGCGAACTTCGTCTCGGTCACCTTGTAGTCGTGGAAGCGGCGTTCCTGTATCAGCTGATCGCCGGGGCGAATGTGGGTGCCGTACCACCACCATTCCTCGCCGCCGAAGATGAGGTGCGAGCCGGGGATCCGGCCGACGCAGGCCGGCTGGCAGCCATGGCCATAGTCCAGTGCGACCGCCATCGACTGCGGCGCGATGATCTCGCCGAACCTGGTGTTCTGGCGAACCTCTTGTCCCAGTGAAGCGGGTTCACATAGTCCATCGCCATGACCCAGCGGCGGATATCGCTGGGTGCGCAAGGTTCCCAGAGCATGCCGCCGCCAATGAGCTTGCCGACGCGATGCTCGACGTCGCTGAGGTCAAGCTGCGCGCCTTCGTGTGTTCCGTGTTCGGACATCTTCCTCTCCCGTCGATCCTGTAAATTGTTCAGCGATTCACGCCTGGCGACGACCATTCGGCGTCGCGACCCGCAGCATGTTTGGCGGCCACATAGCCCCAGACGAACGAAGGCCCCACGCTGGCGCCGGCGCCCGGATAGACCCGCCCCATCACGGAAGCCGTCGACACGCCCGTGGCGTAGAGTCCCTCGATCACGGAGCCATCCTCGCGCAGCACGCGGGCGTGCTCGTCGGTCACGACACCGCCGTAGGTGCCGACATCGCCCGGATGGATTGGCACCGCGTAAAACGGTCCATGCTCGATCGTGCCAAGCGTTTCCGATGGTCGATGGGTGGGATCGCCAAGCCAGCGATCATACGCGCGCGCACCGCGCTGAAAATCCGCGTCGCGATTCGCGGCAACAAAGCCGTTGAAGCGTGCGACCGTCGCCGCCAGGACCCTCGGATCAATTCCGGTTTCCGCCGCCAGTGCCTCGAGGGTGTCACCACGCTTGAGATAGCCTTCGTCGTGCCAGCGTTGCAGTTTCTTCCTGCTGGGCATCGTTCCGGCCAGCATGTACTTGCGCGTGTACTGACTGTCGAAAATCATCCAGCTCGGCACCGCCGGAACCACCTTGTTCCGCTCCAGCATGGCCTTGCAGTACGCGGCGTAAGAGCCGCCTTCGTTCATGTAACGCACACCGCTCTGATCGACCAGGATGGCGTGAGGTGCCGCCGTCATCCCCTGTGCACCGGGCCGCATGAAAGCCTGCTCGCTGCCCGGCGCCAGGGTGTTCTGATTCCCCACCCGCTCGTCCATCTGCGCAATGGCCGCGCCATGGCGCATCATTTCCTCGATCATCTCGCCCGTATCACCGGGTGCCGCGGCACTCCAGGCAGTCGACGTGCCGGGAATGTACTGGTCGCGCATGCGCTGGTTGTGAGCAAAACCACCGGCATTGACCAGCACGCCGAGACGCGCGCCGATGCGCCAGGGCTTCCCGTCCCTGACCGTCAGCACGCCCTTGACCGCGCCGTCGTCGACAATCAACCCGGTTACCGGTGCTTCGGTGCGCACATCGACGCCCGCGCGCAACGATGCCTGCAGCATCCACCCCTGCAAGCCCATGCCGGCCCCCACCAGGCGCTTGCGGGTGATCAATCCGGCAATGACGCGCAAGGCGATCCTGAGCATGACGAGGCGCGCCCGCGCCCATGACCCTGATGCGCGGCATCAGCATTGCCTCTTCCAGCCTCGCAGGCAACATCAGGAAACCGGGACGCAATTTCTTCTTCCACGGACCGAGCTGGTTCAGGTCGAACAACTCGGCAATCACGGTGCGCCCGGGCACCGAGCCTCCGGGCATCTCGTCATAGTAATCCGGCCAATATGCTGCGCGCGTGAGCCTGATCCCCTGACCCAGCAGGAAATCGACCATCTCCGGCCCTTCACGCAGATAGGTGTGGCGCCGCACGCGCGTGGCCCCGGGCGCATCGTCGTGGTCGCCGACGAGCGTATCGAGGTAGGTGGCTGCCTTCTCGTAGCTGTCTTCCACGCCGTCGCGGCGCATGAACGGATTGTCGGGAATCCACATCACACCGCCGGAGCGGGCTGTAGTGCCGCCGACCAGATCGGTCTTTTCCAGGATGACGACACTCTTGCCCGAGGAGCGCATCAGCAACCCGGCACACATGGAGCCGCCGCCACTTCCCACCACAACAAGGTCCGCAACCTCGTCAAAATCGCTCATTCACCCTCCCCCAATAGCCAACGCCAAAAACATCGGCGGCACCGTGAGCAGGCGCCGCCGACCCTTTTACGCGTCAGTAAGTGTACTTGAGGTTGAGGCCATAAGTGCGCGGCGCGGCCGGAATCCCGTTGTCGCCAAGCGAGGACAGGGCCAGCTTCTGGACATAATAGGTCTCGTCATCCAGGTTACGTCCCCACAGTTCGACGGCCCAGTTCGGTGTCGGGCGATAGCTGATCGACGCGTTGACCGTGCTGAAGTCCGGCTGCTCGAGGCGATTGTCGGCCTCGAAATAGTAGCCGTCGTTGTAGGTGTACAACACCGAGAAGTCCATCTCCCCGGCCGAACCCATCGCCAGGGTGTACGTGGCGCCCAGATTCCCCGCGTACTCGGGCGCCAGCGGCGTCTCGTTGCCGTCTCCGCTACCGATACAGGTGGTGAGTCCACCAGTGGGCGACCCCGTGCTCATACCCGGTGCGGAACCGCCGGGTGTGCAGACTGCAGGCCGCGGATAGGTGAAAGGCGCATACGGGAAGTCCGCGAACTCCGCATCGAGCCACGTGACTGCGCCGAACAGCCGCAGGTTATCCGCAGGTGCCGCTTCGAACTCGAGCTCGAGGCCATCGATTTCGACTTCCGCCGCGTTCAACAGGATCGCCGTGGGACTGCCACCCGTTGCCGAACGAACCTGGTAATCACTGATCTCGTAGCGGAAGGCCGCAAGGTTCAACCGCAACCTGTCCTCGAGGAGCTGGGATTTCATGCCCACTTCATAGGCATCGATCTTCTGCGGTTCGACCGGCTCCACCAGGATGGACGACATCGAATAGGTGCCGGACTTGAATCCACGGTTGTACGACGCATAAAGATTGAGGTTTTCGCTGATGTCCTGCTGCAGCGCCAGGCGATAGGTAGGCTCCTCTGCGGTCACCGAGTCATCGACGAACAGTGGTGGGCGAAGATTGGCGCCAATCGGAACCTGCTCGGCCTCGAATTCCAGCTCGTCGTGCGTGTAGCGCACACCTGCCGTCAGTATCGTGCTGGCGGTGAGATCGTAGGACACCTCGCCGAATGCTGCATAGGAGGTCGTGTCCAGCGTCGAGAACACGGAGTTCTCGCCACCCGCCCTGGGATCCGGATTACTCACGAAGGCAAACCCGGTGGAGGTTTGCGGGTCGAGCTCTGCCTCGGTACTCAGAAGAAACAGGCCCGTTTGCCAGCTCAACCGTCCGTCCGAGTCCGATGCCAGGCGGATCTCCTGCTGGAACGACTGCGACGAATCCTCCAGTTCGATATACGCCAGATCGTTGCCGGCGAACGTCGCCGGCCCGGTGTCCGCGTCGAATCCGCTGTGATTCTCGTTCCTGCGGGCTCCCGTAATGCTGGTCAGCGTCGCCCAATCGAGGTCGAACTCCGCGGTCAGGGTCAAACCCCAGGATTCCATGTCGGTGAACTGATCGTCAGGCGTGTTGGTATCGTACGGATCGGCGGGAGGACGTGTGCCGAAAATACCCACCGAGCCCTGCGCCAGGCGGAACGCTGTCGTGAAGTCATCGGACGATTCACCATATTCACCCGCGACCGTGATCTTGGTCATATCGCTCGGCAGCCACACCCACTTCGAGCGCATTCCCCAATCCCATCCCCGCCCCACATCGTCTCCGGTGATCCGGTCCTGGCCCCAACCGTCCCCCTGATCGGTCCCGGTCAGCGCAATATCGGCACTCAGCGTGTCCGTCACCGGACCGGCCAGATAGGCCTGGCTGGTATAGGTATCGTAATTGGCGACACCCACATTCACCTTCGCCTCGACCGTGTCGCCGGGTTCATGCGTGATCACATTGACGAGACCGCCGGAGGAGTTGCGCCCGAACAGCGTACCCTGCGGCCCCTTCAGCACCTCGACACGCTCGATGTTGTTGAACTTCAGCGCGGTCTGCTTCACGTCCGGCAGGAATACGCCGTCGACGTAGAACGCGTTCGTCCCCTCCTCTCCGGTTCCGCCGCTGGAATTGCCGACACCGCGCACGAAGAACATCGCAGACGGACCCGAGCGGACCAACTGCACACTCGGCACGAGCTGAGGGAGTGCGATGGTGGCGTTGACGCCGCTCCTGGCGAGTGCCTCCCGGGAGAAAGCTGCCACGGAGATAGGCACGTCCTGCAGACTCTCCTCGCGGCGTTGTGCGGTGACGATAACCTCTTCGAGGGCCCCCTGCGCGTGCGCCAGAGGCACCGGAGCCACCAGGCCAACACTGAGCATCGCCGTCGGCAACATGGCCGCTGCGCGGAACAGGTGATTTACGCCGTTTCCATTCTTCTGCTTCATCGCGCTTTCCTCTGACTTGTTATCAACACCATCAACGCATTGCCTTCACATCAGGCAGACACACCAGCCTCCCTGAGGACCCGGGCGACTGCCTCGTTGTATTCGTCGCTGCCACGGAACGGGCCGCGCACGCCGATGGCCACTTCGAGGAAGGCACCGTACTCCTCGTTGACATGGGTTTCCCAACGCGCGATCTCTCCCCGCTCATTCGTCTCGACGAAACCATACGAGTAGAAGCCCATCCTGGTGCCGTCTTTCATGCACCCCTCCCACCGGGTTTTCATGACAAAACCATTCTCGGCCGGCCAGTACTTGAAGCTTGCGGGCGCCCAGTCAGGAAATCTGAGCGAGTAAGCCTTCGCCTCATTGGTGGCACTTTGACCCGCGCTTATCGCGAACCGGCTCATCGGAATGACTTCTTCGCCCGTGAAATACGGCGACGCGTACACGGCGTCGTCTGCGAACGTCCATGCGTCATACGTCTCGCCTTCTTCCACCCCTTTTCTCAGGTAGGCGTTACGGTAGCTTTCGGCCATCCGGCGATGATGGGCGACTCGTTCTGCGATATTCATCCTGGACCTCTCGATTATCGTGGCGTTACGGGTTCTGGCCTGGCCAGTGCGATACGGAATTCATCACCGGGTCCAACCGGAACGTGGACGCCCCTCGACAAATCCCGGATCTCTTCGATATGTTCGGCGATGTCCTCCGCGGTGGCGGGCGTTTCCAGTGATCCGTGCCAGCCGTCCGTGACGCCGACGAATACCCGGGCCATCCGGCCCGCACAGGATGAATAAATGGAATGGGTCGATGTGCACGCGTCGCTCGCCAGATAGACGGCCAGGCCGGTGGTGAAGGTCGGATCCATGGAGCTTTTCACGGCCGACATGGCGGCAGCCGAATTTTCCGCGATGTTGTTGCCCAGTCGCGCCTGCTCCGATACCACCCTATCGGTCATCCGGCTCAACGCATTGGGCATCAGCGCATTGCAGAGGATGCCATGGGGCTCTCCCTCCAGCGACAACACGTTCATCAGCCCGGTGATTCCCGCTTTTGCCGAGGCATAGCACGCATACAGCCTGTCGCCATACATCCCCGTGCTGGAGGAGGTGAACACCACGCGACCGTAGCCCTGCGCCTTCATGTGCGGCCAGACCGCTTTCGTCACATTGAAAGTTCCGACCAGGTGTACCGAAAGGATCGCACCCAGATCCTCGTCCGAAAAATCCTCGAACAAATTCACGCGCATAGTGCCGGCATTGTTGACAAGGGCGTCGACGCGTCCGAATCCGTTCATCGCCGCGTCTGCGATCCGCTTCGCACCATCCCAGGTCGCCACGCTATCGTAGTTGGCAATCGCACGTCCCCCCGCAGCCCTGATCTCTGCAACCACCCGGTCGGCCATTCCGGATGAGCCGCCGGGCCCTTCGACGCTGCCGCCCAGGTCATTGACGACAACGGCACCGCCTCGCCGGGCGATGTCCAGTGCGTAGGTTCGACCCAGCCCGCCACCGGCGCCGGTTACGATCACCACCTGATCCTTGAAGGAAATGCCTGACATGCCTGCTCCCGAATTCTCGCTAGATGCGATCCCATGCCAGGGGAAGCCTGTCTATGCCGAACACACCGCCGGTATGGTATTGACAGGTCTCGCCTTCCGGAATGCGGATATTCCTGAAACGCGAGAGAAAGGCCTCGAGCACGGTCCTGATTTCGCGTCGGGCAAGGTGCATGCCGAGGCAGATGTGAGGTCCGGTGGCAAAGGAAACGTGCCGTGCGTTTCGATCGATGTCGATCGTGTGCGGGTTGTCATACGCCAGAGGATCTCGTCCCGCTGCGGCCGTCGAAGGCTTTACCGTGTCGCCGGCAAGGTAGCGGAAGATCCAGCCCAGCACGCTGTAAACGGTGTCGAGTCCACCGATGTAGAAGAGAAAGCACATGCCCAGAAGTTCACCGTCGTCGAGCGGACGCTCGTCGTTATAACGGGCAGTCACCATACCTTTCAGCAATTGCGTCGTCGGGTTCTTCTTCTGGTCCTGGACGAAATCCTCCATGTACTCGAGGACGGCCAGCATCGCTTGCCCGCGTTTGACCGGATCGTTCTCGCGCAGCATGCCACGCTCCCATTCCAGAAAGTCCGGCAGCCTCTCTTTTGGCATGCCCATCAGATCGAGAAAAACGTGGGACGGAAACATTTCTCCGAATTCACTGATGAACTCGCACGAGCCACGGTCTTCGAACCCGGCTATCAGCGATTCGCAGGCCTGCTTCACCGATCCATCCAGTTCCCTGATCCTGGCGGGGGCAAAGAAGGGATTGAGAATCTTCCGACAATCGCCAAACACTTCCTGGACATAGGCGTGGCGCGTTACCAGCCATCCGGGCTCACCGAACTGGACGTTCGGTGACCAGACCATACCCGGCCCCTCGTGCAGGCGACTGATGGCCAGATACGGATCGTCTCCTTCGAGTGCGAACTCCTCGTAACCATGGCCCCAGAACAGTTCATCGGGCACGTGTGCAGGCGCTGGCTTGCCCGGGGCTTGCGCAAATACCATGGTCTCTGACCTCTATACGCTTGCCCGATCCCACTCGAGCACCAGCCGGTCGACACCCCAGGTGCCACCGGTGTGGTATTCATACCCTTCACCCGTACGCATACGGATGTTCTTGAACCGCGAAAGAAAGGCTTCAACCACGGTCTTCAACTCGCGCTTGGCAAGATGAATCCCCAGACAGAGGTGCGGTCCGGCGGCAAAAGTCAGATGACGTGGCTTCCGGTCGATATCTACCTGATGCGGATTTTCATACGCGCGTGGGTCGCGGTGGGCCGCGAACGTGGCCATCAGCACGTGATCGCCCTTGCGCATCGGCACACCATGAAACACGATATCCTGCTTGATCTTGCGATGCGGCTGAGCGACCGGATAGACACGCAAAAACTCTTCCATGGCCCAGGGAATCTGCTCCGGGTTGGCGCGCAGCCTTTCCTGCAGCGCCTGGTCCGCGGCGAGATGCCGGAAAATCCAGCCCAGGCTGCTATAGACGGTATCCAGGCCGCCGATGTACAGCAACGTGATCATGCCCATCATTTCATCTTTGGTAAGCGGGCGTTCTCCTTCGTATTGCGCCGTGACAATATTCTTCATCAGCTCCGTTGTCGGATTCGCGCGCTGCCCGTCGAGAAAATTCTCCAGATATTCGATCACGGACTTCAGGGCACCCACCTTCTCACGGGGATCCTCTGCCCGCAGGAGCTGACGCTCCCACTCGAGGAAATCGGGCAACATATCGTGCGGCATCCCCATCAAATCGAGAAAGATATACGAAGGAAATTTCTCGGCGAACTCGCTGACGAATTCGCACGATCCGCGATCAGCGAATTCGGCAATCAGGTCATGACAGACCTGCTTTACGGGCTCGTCGAACGCAAGCACTGCACGAGGAGAGAAAAGTGGATTGAGAAGCCTGCGGTACTTGTGGTGCTCCGGCGGATCGAATTCCAGCGGATTGAGCTTCAAATTGATGCCCATTGCAGCGAGGTCAGCTCTTTCACTCGAGAAATGCTCAGGGTCGGCGTAGGCCTCCTGCAACAAGGCATGGCGCGTCAACACCCACCCCGGATGGCCGTTGGCGGCCATCGTCGCCCAGAAGATATCGGGGCCGTCGTGCAGTCGAGCGCCGGCGAGGTACGGATCATCAAGTTCGCTGCTGAACTTCTGAATGTCGATATCCCTCACCAGTTCTTGCGGCACATGCTCGGGTATCCGCTGTTCGGTGGCTTGCGAAACACTCATCTGTTATCACCTCGTGTGAGCAAAGATCGCCTGGCTGGCCTGGAGCAATCCAGTTTCCGAAAATCGTTCGCCAAGCCGTGCAGGAAGTGCGCAGCGTTCAAACCGGGGCAACGGTGACCCGTATACCATCCAGCATGTCCGTCATTTTCAACTGGCACGACAGGCGCGAGTTCTCGCGCCGACCTTCAGCGCAATCGAGCATATCGTTCTCCTGGCTGCCCATTTCCGGCAGCTTGCCCATGAACGCCGGATCGACCCACACGTGGCAGGTGGCGCAGGAGCAGGCACCGCCGCAGAGCGCCTGCAGGTCATCGACGCCGTTATTGCGCATGACCTCCATCAGCGTTTGCCCGATTTGAGCCTCGAGCACGGTCTCCTCGCCCTTGCCATCGACCACTTTCAGTTTCGACATTGGCTTCCTCGTCGGTAGCACCGGCACGGCCCGTGGGTCGTACCGCAGGCTTGCTGGTCACGATAGCTTTGCATTGCAAAGCCATGCTTCAAAAAAAACACCACGCCTCAACTCGACTGCTGCAACGTGCCGGATGCTCGCTGGTCGTCGCTATCGCGCGCAGAAGCCGCCTTGCGCAGCACCTGCTCGAGCACGCAGAGGTAATCCGAAAACCGCACGCGCCCTTTACGGGACAGGCGGCAGCGCGTACAGGGGCGCTTGCCGTCGAATCCCTTTTCGATCTCGATATAGCCCGCTTCCTGCAGGACCTGGAGATGACGGCTCAGGTTTCCGTCGGTGAGATCGCACAGCGATTTCAGGTCCGAGAAGGCGAGACCATCGGCATGCCCGATCAGCGAACTCACGATGCCCAGGCGCGCCTTTTCGTGAAATACCCGATCCAGTCCATGATAGGCAAACGGCGCCTCGAACTTAGTCACCCGCACGGCCCTCTCCATCGGCGCGCAGCAGAATCACCGCGACAGCTATTTGCCCGACGGCAAACGGAACGCCCATCATCCAGGGTGAAAGGGTTCCTGCCTGCCCCGCCAGTGCCAGAACCACGGCACCGCAACAGAAGTACCACCCCGCAACCCACGCCATCTCGCGCGGCAGGTTCGACAAAACGGAAAAGCCCAGCAATGCGAGCAGAATCTGCCATAGACCCGGCAGCATCCAGGCACTCCCGATCGAAAACCGGCAGATCGTCCACGTGATGACGACCGCCGCCACGGCGAATGGCAGCCCCTTTTGCAGTGCCACACCGAGCATGGCGCGAGCCATCCCACCGTGCAGCCGACGCGCGCGGGAAACGGCTTCGAGCGCGGCAATGCCGCTGCAGGCGACAATGGTGGCCGCCCACACCGCGACAAAGCCCGCGTGGTCCTGCACCTGCAAGCTCTGCAGCTGCGGCCACCACGAAGGCCACGAGGCCCATCAGCAGGTTGAACCCCGGCGCGAGACCCAGGAACCGGGTGCTCGCGGCAAGTTGGGCACGGATGCTGGCAACCTCGGACAGCGCTAGATCGACATCTCTCACGGACGGCTCCACGATTATACTTTGCATCGTAAAGTATATTGGGCAACCGTCGGTGTCAACCAACACTCCGCGATGACGACGGGCGCCCGTGGCGCGTAAACTCGCAACTCGTGAACAGAGCACCGGGAGACCTTCCATGAGCGACGCCATCGACACCCTCATCATCGCCGGTTACGGCAGGAACAACGGCGAGAAGGCGACGATTGCCTTCGTGCTCGCCAACATCGAGATCGAGGACAGGAGCAAGCGGGTCGAAGTGGTGCTGATGTTCGATGCGGCGCCGCTCGCCGTCAAAGGCGCGGCCGACGGTTTCAGCATCGGCGCGCCGTTCGAGACGCACGACCTGGCGACGCGCATGCGCCTGTTCATGGAAGGAGGCGGCATCCTCAACGTCTGCACGCCCTGCCTGATCCACCGCGGCATCGACAACGAGCCGACGATGGACGGCATCGTGCGGATCAACGGCCGCGTCGTGATGGAAAAAAAGGATCGTGCGAACAGGATCCTGAGCTTTGCCTGATCGCCCGCGGCGCCGGCGCTCGCAGACGGCGCGCCGTCACGGGTCGAAGACCTTGCCGGGGTTCATGATCCCCGCCGGATCGAACACGCGCTTGATCTGCCGCATTGCCTCGATCTCGGCCCGGCTGCGCGTGTATTCCAGGATGTGCTTCTTCAGCAGGCCGACGCCGTGCTCGGCAGAGACGCTGCCGCCGCAGTCGCGCACCAGCGCGGCGATCTCGCGCGTCGCGCGCGCACAGAACCCGGCGAACTCGGCGCCGGGCATGGTCTCGGGCTTGAGCACGTTGAGGTGCAGGTTGCCGTCGCCGACGTGGCCGTACCACACGACCTCCAGTCCGCGGTACTCGCGCGCGACCAGCGCCTGCGCGCGCTCGATAAATGCCGGCAGCGCAGAGACCCGCAGCCCGATGTCGTTCTTGTAGGGCTGCCAGCGCGCCAGCGTCTCGGACATCGATTCGCGCAGCAGCCACAGTTCACGCGCCTGCGCCACGCTCTGGCTGAGCACGCCGTCCGTCACCCAGCCCGCCTCGACGCACTGCTCGAACAGCCGCATGGCCCGGTCCGTGGCGTCGGCGCCCTCGTGCTCGAATTCGAGCAGCACGTAGAACGGCGCCGCGACCGCCAGCGGCGCCTTGCGCTGCAGGCGCTCGAGCACGCGTTCGAGCCCGTTGTGGCCGAAGAACTCGAAGGCGCCGAGCGTCGAGCCGCGCGTGAACACGCGCAGCACGTCGATGATCGACACGAAGTCGCGCACCGCGAGCAGCATCACGTCCTGCGGGCCCGGGGCGTTGCGCAGCGCCAGCGTGGCCTCGGTGATGATGCCGAGTATGCCCTCGGAGCCGATGAACAGGTGGCGCAGGTCCGGACCGGTGTTGTTCTTCACCAGCCCGCGGTTCAGGTCGAGCACCTCTCCCCGCCCGTCGACGACCTTGAGCCCCAGCACCTGGTCGCGCGTCATGCCGTAGCGGATCACCTTGATGCCGCCGGCGTTGGTCGCGATGTTGCCGCCGATGTGGCTCGATCCCGCCGACGCGAAGTCGACCGCGTACAGCAGGCCGCGCGCCGCCGCGTGTTCCTGCAACCGGGCCGTGATCATGCCCGCCTCGACCGTGATCGCGCGCTCCTCGGCGTTGAATTCCACCAGCCGGTTCATCCGCTCCAGCGCAACCACGACCTCGCCGCGCGCCGCCACCGCGCCACCGCTGAGCCCCGTGCGCCCGCCCGAGGGCACCAGCGCGACCCCGTGCTCGCGCGCCAGCCGCACGATGGCCTGCACTTGCGCGGTACTGCCCGGCCGCACCACGCAGCACGGCGCGGGCGGTGCCAGCGTGGTGCGATCGACACCGTAGCGTGCGCGCGCTTCCTCGTCCTCGAGCACGTAGGCCGCGCCGACCACGTCGCGCAGCGCGCGCATCACCTCAGCGTTCGTCAACGTCATGGCAACCGTTTACCTGACAAGCCTGTAATGGGGATTCGGCGCTGCCGCGCCTTATAGTGCCCGCGACATCCCATCCCCTGAATGGAGAATAACAAATGGATCGCAGGGACTTCATGCTCGGCGCGGCGGCAATTGGCGGTGCCTCCGCACTGATGGCTAACGCGGCGCTGGGCTCACAGGCCGTGCCAGCCGCAACCGCGACGGCCAGCACCGCGGCCATGCAGGCGCTGCTGCGCAACCTCGGCGAGCTGCAGGCGCGGTATCTGGCCCCCGCCTACGGCATCACCTCGGCCCGCGACGTCGCCGAAGGCCAGCGCCTGGTGCTGCACCTGCTGAACACCGCGCTCAACTTCTGGCTCGAGGCCGATCCGGAGCACCCCGTGTGGACGCCCTACACCCTGCCCTCGCGCAAGCTGCTCGGCGACAACCCGGATGCGCTGTATTACTTCGCACCGGTGCGCGGCGATCGCAGCTACCGCATCCACGGCAACCTGGCCGGTGCGACATTCACCTCCTTCACCGTCGAGGGCGGCAGCGGCGAGGGCAACGCGGCGGGCAAGTCCACCGCGGCGCTCGACGACATGGACATGCAGGTGGACCAGGACGGCAACTACGAGATCATCGCCAGCGCGACGCGACCGGCCAGAGGCAACTGGCTGCCGCTCGCGAGCGACTCGGGGCAGATCACGACGCGACACTATTTCGAGACGCACAACAACATCGTCAACCAGACCGCCTTCCAGGTGCCGCTGCGCATCGAGGCGATCGACCCGGTGCCGCTGGCGCCGGCGCCTGACGATGCGGAGATCGCGCGGCGCATCGACACCGTGAGCCGTTTCACCGGCGCGATGCTGGCGATGACGCTGGCGAGCTCCGCGTCGGGAAATGCCGCCCCGGGGTGGTTCTCGACGGTGCCCAACACGTTCAACGCCCCCGGCAAATGGGTCAGCGAAACCGGTTACGGCAACCTGCATGCACACTACGCCGCAGCCCCCTTCGTGCTGATGCCCGACGAGGCGCTGGTGATCGAGGGCGAGTTGCCGCAGTGCCGGTTCGCGAACCTGGTGCTGTGGAACCGCTACATGCAGACCTTCGACTACACGCGGCGCCAGGTCTCGGTGAACCGCGCGCAGATGGCGTTCGATGCGAACGGGGGCTACACGCTGGTGCTGGCGCACCGCGACCCCGGGCTCCCGAACTGGCTCGATACCGAGGGCCGCGCGAGCGGGATCATGTACTGGCGGTTCCTGCTCGCCACCGGCACCGTGCCCACGCCGCGTGCGCGCGTGGTGAAGTTCGCGGCAATCGCGCGGGCATGAAACGGGAAAGTCGCGCCCTCGATTGCCGCGCCACCTCGCGATGATCGTCGTACCCCGGGCGCATGCGCCAATCCGGGCGCTGAACGGCCTGCTCGGCCTGCTGCCGCGCGCATCACTGTCTCCCGCGACGCTGATCGACCGCGCCCGGCGCAGGACCGGGCTCGCCGACTTCGGCCCCGAGGGTCCGTACGAGGAAGGCCTCACGGTCCTGTGTCGCGCGCTGGAGGAAGAGGCAGACCTGACGCCGCTCGGGCGGCTGCTGGCGCGGCAGATGCTGGTGCAGGCGCTCGCCTGCCAGCTCCAGTTGCAGGACTGGCTCGCGCGCGAGCCGACGATTCTCGAGGCGGCGATCGAGTGTCCGCTCGTGATCGTGGGCATGCCGCGTACCGGCACCACGATACTGCACGAGTTGCTGGCACTGGATCCGTCGAACCGCTGCCCGTTGACATGGGAGGTGGCGCATCCCTTCCCGCCACCCGAGACCGCGAGCTACGCCGGCGATCCCCGCATCGCGCGCCATGCGCGCGAGCTGCGCCTCTCGGAGTACCTCATGCCCGGCGTGCAGAACATGCACCGCATGGGCGCCGCGCTGCCGCAGGAATGCGTGGCGATCACGGCGCAGGTCTTCGTCAGCATGCAGTACAACACCATATTCCGCGTCCCCTCCTACACCCGCTGGCTGGAGCACGACGCCGACCACGTGCGGATCTACCGCTACCACCGGCGTTTCCTGCAGTACCTGCAATGGCGTCACCGCGGCGAGCGCTGGGTGCTGAAGTCGCCGGCGCACCTGTGGACGCTGGAAGCCCTGCTGCAGGTCTACCCCGACGCGCGCCTGGTACAGACGCACCGCGATCCGCTGCGCATCGTGTCCTCGCTGGGCAGCATGCTGCCGACGCTGCGCAGCGCCTATTCGCGCGTCGCCGATCCGCAGGCCGTGGCGCGCGAGTGGTCGCAGAACTGCGCCAGCGCGCTGGATGCGTCGGTGGCCTCGCGCCGCGCCGGTGCGATCAGCCCGTCTCAGGTCTGCGATATCCAGTTCCGCGAGTTCATGCAGGATCCGGTGGGCGAAGTGCGGCGCCTGTACGCGCAGTTCGACATTCCCTTCCGCCCGGGCCTTGAAGCGGCAATCCGGCTTTACCTCGCGCAAAACCCCGCGAGCAAGCACGGCGGGCACCGCCATGCCTTCGCCGACACCGGGCTCGATCCCGTGCAGGAACGGCAAAAGGTCAGCGACTACCAGGGCTACTTCGCGGTGCCCTCGGAAAACTGAACGGGCCAGCGCTCAGGCGTTGAAGTCCTCGCCGGCGACCGTCACCGGAGGCAGGCCGTATATGGACGCTGTCGCGTGGCTGAGGCCGTTGATGGCGTCGACGCGAGAGCCCGGACGCATGGCGGCAACCACCGCGCGGTTGTGATCACCGGCGACCCACAGCGGCCCGCGCCCGAGAAATGCCAGCCCCTCGTCGGCCACGTCCAGGGGTTGCATGATGTTCGGATAGCTGCGAAAGCTGTCGCGGCTGGCAAGCATGCTCGGGGTCAGTGTCGCGCCGACCACCAGGCACATCGCATCGACGCCTACCGGCTTCAGTTCGTGCCACAGGCCCTCGGCGAGCACCATGTCGAAGGACTTGGTGGCGTTGTAGACCGCGATGTACGAGCCGCCGGACATCGCGGCCATCGAGGACAGCAGCATGATGCCGCCGCGGCGTCGCTCGCGCATGCGCTTGCCGAAGTGATGCGCCAGCAGCACCGGGCCGCGGCAATTGAGGGAAATCATGCCGATCGCCGCTTCCGCGGGACGGTCGAGAAAATGCACGGCTCCGTGCGCGGCACCGGCGTTGTAGACCAGCAGGCCGACCTCGATGTCGTCCGTCGCCTGGCGGATCTCGCCCATCATCGCCTCGGAGGTGAGGTCCTCCACGACGCAGCGCGCATCGACGCCGTAGCTGCGGCGCAGCTCGTCGGCGAGCGTCGCCAGCACGGCGGCGCGCCGTGCGACCAGCACCACGTTGATACCGGCGCTCGCCAGGCGGTGTGCGAAGGCCTCGCCGATACCGTCCGAGGCGCCCGCGACCAGCGCCCAGGGGCCGTAGCGATCGCTGAACCGGGTGGACAGACTCATGACGCGGGTTTCCTCTTGCCGGGAAGGATGTTCATCTGCTTGCAGATGATGCCGAGCATCACCTCGTCGGCGCCGCCGCCGATCGAGGTCAGGCGCGAATCGCGGTAGGCGCGCGCGACCGGATTGTCCCACATGAAACCCATGCCGCCCCAGTACTGCAGGCAACCATCGGTGACCTCGCGCGCCAGGCGCCCGACCTTCAGCTTCGCCATCGAGGCCTTCATCGTGACGTCCTCGCCGTGGATGTATCCCTCGACCGCGTCATAGGTGAGCGCCCGCAGCGCCTCGACCTCGGTCTGCAGCTCCGCCAGGCGGTAGTGCACCACCTGGTTGTCGAGGATGGACTGGCCGAACGCCTTGCGCTCGCGCGTGTACGCGATGGTCGCGTCGATGCAGGCCTCCATCCCCTTCAGGCCACCGGCTGCCGCGAACAGCCGCTCCTCCTGGAACTGGAGCATCTGGTAGACGAAGCCCGCGCCCTCCTCCCCGATGCGGTAGCGCTGCGGCACGCGCACGTTGTCGAAGAAGATCTGCGCGGTGTCTGAAGAGCGCATGCCCAGCTTGTCCAGCCGCGGCGAGAAGCTGATGCCCTGCGTCTTCGTCGGCACGATGATCAGCGACTTGTTCAGATGCGGCTTGCCCTCGCTGGTGTTCGCGAGCAGGCACAGGAAGTCGGCCTGCGTGGAATTGGTGATCCACATCTTGCTGCCGTTGATCACGTAGTCGTCACCGTCCTTCACGGCGCGCGTCGTGATCGCCGCGACGTCGGAGCCCGCCCCCGGCTCGCTCACCGCGATCGAGGCGACGTAGTCGCCGCTGATCGCCGGCGCGAGGAATTCGCGCCTGAGTTCGTCGCTGCCGAACTTGGCCAATGCGGGCGTGGCCATGTCGGTCTGCACGCCGATGCCCATGCCGACCCCGCCCGACCTGATGCGCCCGAGCTCCTCGGAGAAGACTATCTGGTAGCTGTAGTCGAGCCCCAGGCCGCCGTATTCCGGGGGCTTCGCGATGCCGAGCAGCCCGAGCGCGCCCATCCTGCGGAACACTTCGTGCGCGGGAAATATCCCCGCCGCCTCCCACTCGTCGGCGTGCGGGTTGATTTCCGCGTCGATGAATTTCGCCGTGATCGCGCGAATCGCCTGATGTTCCTCGGTGAAACGCATCTGTGTACCCTTGCTCTGCCATTGTGGGTCGGCATTCATGCCGACAACTGCCGTTGATTTTGCGTGGCGGGCTCGGCTTGGCCGAGCCCTTGTCGGGCTGAAGCCCGACCTACGGGTCCCGCAGCCTCAGAATCCGAACTGGCGCGCCGCGAGATCGCGCATGATCTCCTCGGAGCCGCCGCCGATCGCGTTCACGCGCACCTCGCGGTAGATGCGCTCGACGCGGTTGCCGCGCAGGTAGCCCGCGCCGCCGAGAACCTGCATCGCCTCGCGCGCGCAGAACTCCATGGTCTCGCTGGCCTGCACTTTCAGCAGCGCGATGTCGCCCGGCTGCACCGTGCCATCGACGATCTGGCGCGAGCACATCTGGATGTAGGCCTGCGTGGCGTTGATGCGCTGCTTCATCATCGCGATCTTGTGGCGGATGACCTGGTGGTCCGCGAGGCGCTTGCCGAAGGTGCGCCGCTCGCGCGCCCAGTTCACGGCTTCCTCCAGGCACACGCGCGCGAAGGCCTCCATGCCCACGGCCATCGCCATGCGCTCGTTGTTGAAGTTCGCCATCAGCACCAGGAAGCCCATGTTCTCGGGGCCGACCAGGTTCGCCGCCGGCACGCGCACCTCGTCGAAATGGATGGTCGCGGTGTCCGAGCACCACCAGCCCTGCTTGCGTGCGAGCGGTGTGCGCGCCACGCCGGCGCTGTCGGCCGGTATCAGCAGCACCGAGATGCCGCGCGAACCCTCGCCCCCCGTGCGCACCGCCGTGGTGAACCAGTTCGCACCCATGCCCCCGGAGATGAAAGTCTTGGAGCCGCTGACGATGTAATGATCGCCGTCGCGCCGGGCCGTGGTCTGGATGTTCGCGACGTCCGACCCGCCCGAGGGCTCGGTGATCGCGAGCGAGATACGCTTCTCGCCGCGCAGGATCGGCGGGATCACCGCCTCTTTTGTCGCGTCGCTGGCGAAATGCACCACCGGCGGCAGCCCGATGCCGTGCACCAGCAGCGTGCTGTTGATGCCGCCGAGGCTGGTGCGCGCGAGCTCCTCGGCGACGATGTTCAGGTGGTAGATGTCGATGCCCTCGGCGGTGCCGCCGTAGGCCTCCGGGTAGCCGAGCCCGAGCAGCCCGATTGCGGCGGCCTTCGGCCACAGCTCGTCGGGAATGCGGCAGGCTTCGTCCCAGTCGTCGACGTGGGGCATGATCTCGCGGTCGATGAAGCGGCGCAGCTGCGTGCGCCACTCCTCGTGCTCGGGGCGAAGGTTGGGGTCGCGCAGGCGCGCGCTGTCGAAATCCAGAGACATGGTTCAGCTTCCTCGTACAGGCACGGAACGGAATTTCATGGCGTGGTTGCGGTCGCGCGTTGGCCTCAGCCGATCCGGAAGATGATGTGCTCTTCCCAGCGTTCCTCCGGCACGGCGGCCTCGGGCAGCATCTGCTCCGCGCGCGAGATACCGGCTCGATGCACCGCGCCACGGTCGCCGCAGACCAGGTGGTGCCACGGCGGCAGCTCATCGCCCTGGGCGACCAGGCGGTAGGCGCAGGTCTCGGGCAGCCAGCGGTAGGCGTCGGCATCGCCGGGCGTGAGCGCGATGCAGTCGGGCACGAATTCCTGGCGCCGCGCGTAGTTGCTGCACTGGCAGGTTTTCAGGTCGAGCAGCTTGCAGGCCACGTTGGTGTAGTAGATCCGCCGCGTGTACTCGTCCTCGAGCTTCTGCAGGCAGCACAGCCCGCAGCCGTCGCACAGCGACTCCCATTCTTCCCGATTCAGCTGATCGAGGGTTTTCCTGCTCCAGAACGGTTCGGCGCGGGCGGCCATCGGGGGATCCATCTGCGGTATCGAGGTTCGCATGTTAGCGGTTGGCAGCCGCAAAGGCTTTATGTACTGTATGTAAATACAGTACATATCCGCCTCGCCTGCCAAAGATGTCCTACGCCGAACTGCACTGCATCAGCAATTTCAGCTTCCTGCGTGGCGCCTCGCACCCCGAGGAGCTGGTCGCCGAGGCCGCGCGGCAGGGCTACCGTGCGCTCGCGATCACCGACGAATGCTCGCTGGCCGGCGTGGTCAAGGCCCACGTGGCGGCGCGCGAGCACGGCCTGCAACTGATCGTCGGCGCCGAGTTCCGCCTCGAGGGCGAACTGCTGCTGGTGCTGCTGGCGCCCGACCGGCGCGCCTACGCCGAGCTCTCGGGGCTGATCACGCTGGCGCGCCGGCGCAGCCCCAAGGGCGAGTACGCGCTGGGGCTGCGCGACTTCGAGCTGAACGCGCGCCACTGCCTGGCGATCTGGCTGCCGGGCGCCGGCACCACGCAGACACTGCTCGCCCGGGGCGAGGCGCTGCGCGCGTTGTTCGCCGGGCGGCTCTGGCTCGGGGTCGAACTGCTGCTCCTCGCCGACGAACAGCAGCGTTACCTGTGGCTCTACCAGCTCGCCACCCGGCTCGGGCTGCCGATGGTCGCCTGCGGCGGCGTCGAGATGCACGTCGCCGAGCGCAAGGCGCTCGCCGACACGCTGTGCGCGATCCGCCTGAACACCCCGGTGCAGCAGCTGGGCACGCGCCTTGCGGCCAATGCCGAGCGCCACCTGCGCCCGCTCGAGCGGCTGCGCCGCCTCTACCCGGCGGCGCTGCTGGCCGAAAGCGTGCGCATCGCGCAGCGCTGCTCCTTCACGCTCGGGGAGCTGCGCTACGAATACCCCGAGGAGGTCGTGCCGCCGGGGATGACGCCGGCGGCCTGGCTGCGCCGGCTGGTGCTCGCGGGCGCGCAGCAGCGCTGGCCCGACGGCGTGCCGCCGCGCGCGCGGGAACTGATCGAAAAGGAGCTCGCGCTGATCGGCGAGCTCGCCTACGAATACTATTTCCTGACCGTGCACGACATCGTGCAGTTCGCGCGCGGCAACGGCATCCTGTGCCAGGGCCGCGGCTCGGCGGCCAATTCCGCCGTGTGCTACTGCCTGTTCATCACCGAGGTCGACCCCGACCGCAGCGCCATGCTGTTCGAGCGCTTCATCTCGAAGGAGCGCAACGAGCCGCCCGACATCGACGTCGACTTCGAGCACGAACGGCGCGAGGAGGTGATCCAGTACATCTACCGCAAGTACACGCGCGAGCGCGCCGCGCTGGCCGCGACCGTCATCAGCTACCGCCCGCGCAGCGCGGTGCGCGACGTGGGCAAGGCGCTGGGGCTGGACCCGCTGTTCGTCGAGCAGCTGGCGAAATCGCTGTCGTGGTGGGACCGCCACGGCGATCTCGCGCGGCGCTTCGCCGAGGAGAATCTCGCCGCCGCGAGCAGCATGGCCGGGCATTTCATGCGCCTGGTGCACGAGATCCTCGGTTTCCCGCGCCACCTGTCCCAGCACGTCGGCGGCTTCATCATCACGCGCAGTCCCATCTCGGCGCTGGTGCCGGTGGAGAACGCCGCGATGGCCGATCGCACCGTGATCCAGTGGGACAAGAACGACATCGAGGCGCTGGGGCTGCTGAAGGTCGACATCCTCGCGCTCGGCATGCTGAGCGCGCTGCGCCGCAGCTTCGCGCTGATCCGCGCCGCCCACGGCGTGGAGATCGACATGAGCCGCATCCCGGCCGAGGACCCCTGCACCTTCGCAATGCTCGCGCGCGCCGACAGCGTGGGCGTGTTCCAGGTCGAATCGCGCGCGCAGATGGCAATGCTGCCGCGACTGAAGCCGCGCACCTTCTACGACCTGGTGATCGAAGTCGCGATCGTGCGCCCGGGGCCGATCCAGGGCGACATGGTCCACCCCTACCTGAAGCGGCGCCAGGGGCTGGAGCCCGTCACCTACCCCAACGAGGAGATCCGCGCGGTGCTGGAACGCACCCTGGGCGTGCCGATCTTCCAGGAGCAGGTGATCAAGCTCGCGATGGTTGCGGCCGGCTTCTCGGGCGGCGAGGCCGACCAGCTGCGCCGCGCCATGGCGGCGTGGAAGCGCAACGGCTCGCTGGAGGCCTTCGAGCGCAAGGTCATCGACGGCATGCTGGCGCGCGGCCACGGCCTCGACTTCGCCCAGCGCCTGTTCAACCAGATGAAGGGTTTCGGCGACTACGGCTTTCCCGAGTCGCATGCGGCGAGCTTCGCGCTGCTGGCCTACGCTTCCGCCTGGCTGAAGTGCCACTACCCCGCCGCCTTCTGCTGCGCGCTGCTGAACAGCCAGCCGATGGGTTTCTACTCGCCCTCGCAGCTGGTGCAGGACCTGCGTCGCCACGGTGTCGCGGTGCTGCCGGTCGACGTGGACCACAGCGAGTGGGACTGCACGCTGGAGAGCCGGGAGCGCGACATGCCCGCGCTGCGCCTCGGCCTGCGCCAGATCAGCGGATTCAACGCCGCCGCGGCCGAGCGCATCATCGCCGCGCGCCGGCGCCGCGCCTTCGACAACCTGCACGATCTCGCGCGCCGCGCGCTGCTCGATCGCGGCGAGCTGGACCTGCTGGCAGGCGCCGGCGCGCTGGGGCGCCTCGGCGGCCACCGCCACCAGGCGCACTGGCAGGCCGCGGCGATCGAGGAGCCGCGCCCCCTGTTCGAGCGCGCCGGGAGCGCGGCCACGCAGCCGCTGCACGATGCGGTCGAGCTGCCCGCGCCCGACGAGGCCGCGGACCTGGTCGAGGACTACCGCAGCACCGGGCTCACGCTGGGACGCCATCCGCTGGCGCTGCTGCGCGCGCGAGCGCCCTTCGCGGGCTGCCGCAGCGCGCAGCAGCTGCAGGCGCTTAACAGCGGCCGTTTCGTGCGCGTGGCCGGGCTCGTGACCGGCCGCCAGCGCCCCGGCACCGCGAGCGGGGTGCTGTTCCTCACGCTGGAGGACGAGACCGGCAACATCAACGTCGTGGTCTGGCGCGACCGCCAGGAGCGCTTTCGCAAGGCGCTGCTGCGCGGGCAGCTGCTGCTGGTCAAGGGCGTGATGGAGAGCCGCGACAGCGTGATCCACGTGATCGCGGGCGAGATCCTCGACCACAGCGCGGCGCTCGGCGCGCTGCAGACGCGCTCGCGCGACTTTCACTGAAGATCAGCGGCGCTTGCGCGGAATGCTGAACACGCCCATCAGCGCCGCGTGGTCCGACAGCTCGCGCCAGGGCCCGGTGCTGAGACGCTGGCACGAGACCGGACGCACCCCGCGATAGTAGATGCGGTCCATCGCGAGCAGCGGCCGCCAGACCGGAAAGCTGCGGGCATGCCGCCCTTCGAGCTCGAGGAACAGTTCGTCGACCCCGAGACTGGCATGCAGGTGGCGCCCGGCTCGGCGGCGCCAGTCGTTGAAGTCGCCGGCGATGATCAGCGGCTCGTCGTGCGGCACGTGCGACTCGATGCGCTCGGCGAGTATCTCGAGCTGGCCGCGGCGCTCCTGCTCGAGCAGCCCGAGGTGCACGCACAGCGTGTGCAGGCGAAAGCCGCTCTCGGGGATCTCGATCACCCCGTGCAGGATGCTGCGGCTGGAGCGGGGAAACAGCGCAACATTGATGTTCTCCCAGCGCACGAAGGGAAACTTGCTGAGGATCGCGTTGCCGTGATCACCCTTGCGGTAGATGGCGTTGCGTCCGTAGGCGTAGTGCGGCCACGACTGGTCGGCGAGATACTCGAAATGCGGCCGGTCGGGATAGGTGTAGCGCCCCTCGTGGGCGGCGTGTCCGCTGTGGCGGCCATGGATCTCCTGCAGGAACACCAGGTCGGCGCCCGTTTCGGCGATCAGCGCCCGCATGCCCTCGAGGACGAAACGGCGGTTGCCGGAGCAATAGCCCTTGTGGATGTTGTAGGTGAGTATGCGCAGCTGTCGCGTCAAGCGTCGGTGTCCAGGGGCGTGCCTCGCAAGGGGGGGCTATTCCGGCGCGACCAGGCGCCCGAGCGCGGCGCGCACCGCGGCGGCCCAGTCCGGCTCACGCAGCGGTTGCGCGACCATGCTCGCCTTGCCGAGCTGGTCGAGCACCACCAGCGTTGCCGGCACCGTCGCGCCGTACTGTACGCCGACCTCGGCACCGTCCGGAACCAGCACGAAGTCGTGCCCCGGCCCGACCATCGCCTCCAGGCCCGCGGCATCGGCCGCGCCGACCACGTAGACCTCGACCTGGTGGCTCGCGAACTCGTCGCGCAGGCCCTGCAGCGCGGCAACCATCGCGGCGCAGTCGCCGCATTGCGGTCCCAGCAGCAGCAACAGCGCTGCCCGGCCCTCGGCGATGCGCGGAAAATCGATCTCCATGCCCTCGCTGCTCAGCAGCGACCACGATTCCGCCCGCTGGCCGGGCTCGATGGCGCGCGCGCCCGCAATGCAGCAGCACAGCAGCAGAAGAAGGCCCAGGGCCGGTGCGCGCATGGCGAAATTCCCGTTGAAGCAAACCCGGTGGATGCTAGCGAAAAGGGCCTCGCGCAGGCAACATGCGGCCCCTCGCGCGGGGGGCAGGCGCAGCGCCGCGGCCCTGCAAAGTCCCTGCCAATGGCAGGTGGGCCAAAAAACTTTACCACTACATGTTGTGTTTTGACTCACCTCCATTACACTGCATCTTGAGTTTTGATTCCCCGCACGCACCATCTCGTCGTCCGCTGATGAGGGTATTTTCATGCGTCGGGAGCGGCCAACCGAAAAAAAACTCTCGCAAAATCAACCGGCCAAGAACACAAGCGAGGCGCACATGTCCATAGAAGCACTCAAGGTCAGAACCCCGAACCGCAGCGCGGAGGTCCCCGCTGCCCTGCAACCGGCCTCGGAAGACATCTGGGACCGCAAGTACCGGCTGAAGGACAAGGCGGGCAACCCGCTCGACGAAACCATCGACGGCACCTACCGCCGGGTGGCCGAGGCCCTGGCCGAGGTCGAATCCGAGGAGCAGCGCCAGCACTGGTACGAGCGTTTCGTGTGGGCCCTGCGCAATGGCGCGATCCCGGCCGGGCGCATCATTTCCAACGCCGGCGCCCAGGAGCACAAGCCCGCGACCTCGACCATCAACTGCACCGTCTCCGGCACCATCGAGGACTCGATGCTCGGCATCCTCGAGAAGAACCTCGAGGCGGGCCTGACATTGAAGGCCGGCTGCGGCATCGGCTACGAATTCTCGACGCTGCGTCCCAAGGGCGCCTATGTCTCGGGCGCCGGGGCCTACACCAGCGGCCCGCTGTCGTTCATGGACATCTTCGACAAGATGTGTTTCACCGTGTCCTCGGCCGGCGGGCGCCGCGGCGCGCAGATGGGCACCTTCGACATCAGCCACCCCGACGTGGTCGAGTTCATCCGCGCCAAGCGCGAGAACGGCCGCCTGCGCCAGTTCAACCTGTCGCTGCTGGTGACCGAGGAGTTCATGCAGGCGGTCGCGCGCGACGAGGACTGGCCGCTGTCCTTCCCGATCTCCGCCAAGGAGCTGAACGACGGCGACTACGACATCGGCAACAGCGAAGAGGTGATCTGGCGGCATTTCCCGCACACCAAAGGTTACGTCAGCGACGCCGAGGGGCGCGTCGCCTGCCGCGTCTACAAGAGCGTGAAGGCGCGCAAGCTCTGGAACGTCATCATGATCTCGACCTACGACTTCGCCGAGCCGGGATTCATCCTGATCGACAAGGTCAACGAGCAGAACAACAACTGGTTCTGCGAGAACATCCGTGCCACCAACCCCTGCGGCGAGCAGCCCCTGCCGCCCTACGGCAGCTGCCTGCTGGGCTCGGTGAACCTGACCCGCTTCGTGCAGGCGCCGTTTCGCGAGGAAGCCCGCTTCGACTGGGCCACGTTCCGCGAAGTGGTGGCGGTGTTCACGCGCATGCTCGACAACGTGGTCGAGATGAGCGGCCTGCCGCTCGAGCAGCAGCGCCACGAGATCGAGCACAAGCGCCGCCACGGCATGGGCTTCCTCGGCCTCGGCTCCACGCTCACGATGCTGCGCATGAAGTACGGCAGCACCGAGGCGGTGGAGTTCACCGAGCGCGTCTCGCGCGAGCTCGCGCTGACGGGCTGGCGCACGGGCCTCGAGCTGGCGCGCGAGAAAGGACCCGCGCCGATCATGAACGAGGCGTTCACGGTTACCGCGGAAATGCTGGCCAGCCGCCCGGAAATGGTGCGTGACGGCTTCAAGGTCGGCGATCTCGTGCCCGGTCGCATCCTGCACGCGCGCTACAGCCGCTACATGCAGCGCGTCGCCTCGGTGGAGCCGGAACTGGTGGAAGCACTCGCCGAGGAGGGCTGCCGCTTCACGCACCACTCCTCGATCGCGCCGACCGGCACGATCTCGCTGTCGCTCGCCAACAACGCCTCGAACGGCATCGAGCCGAGCTTCGCGCACCAGTACTCGCGCAACGTCATCCGCGAGGGCAAGAAGTCGAAGGAAAAGATCGACGTGTTCTCCTACGAGCTGCTGGCCTACCGCGAGCTGGTGAACACGCGCGCCACGCCGTACTCGACCGATCCCGACGAGCAGCTGCCCGAATACTTCCTCACCAGCGAGGACATCGCGCCGAAGCAGCACGTCGACATCCAGGCCGCCTCGCAGAAGTGGATCGACTCGTCGATCTCCAAGACCATCAACGTGCCGACGGACATCCCGTTCGAGGACTTCAAGGACATCTATTTCTACGCCTACCAGAACGGCCTGAAGGGCTGCACCACCTTCCGCTTCAACCCCGAGGCGTTCCAGGGCGTGCTGGTCAAGGAAAAGGATCTCGAGAAGACGACCTACCAGTTCAAGCTCGAGGACGGCACCACCGTGGAGCTGAAGGGCAACGAGGAGGTGGAATACGACGGCGAGATGCACACCGCCGCGAATCTCTTCGAAGCCATGAAAGAAGGCTACTACGGTAAATTCTGAGGAGTACCTGCAACATGACCGTCAAGATTGCCAAACGCATCGTGGGCTACAAGGTCCTCGAAGCCGTGCCGGAGAAGCCGGCGGTAGCCGAGGAGCTCGAGCGCGCGATCGAGAGCATGAACGAGAACGTCTCGCGCCCCGAGACGCTGCCCGGGCGCCACCTACAAGCTCAAGACGCCGCTCTCGGAGCACGCGCTGTACGTCACGATCAACGACATCGTGCTGAACCCGGGCACCGCGCACGAGCAGCGCCGCCCCTACGAGATCTTCATCAACTCGAAGAACATGGACCACTTCCAGTGGGTACTGGCGCTGACGCGCGTGGTCTCGGCGGTGTTCCGCAAGGGCGGCGACTGCACCTTCCTGGTCGAGGAGCTCAAGGCGGTATTCGACCCCAAGGGCGGCTACTTCAAGAAAGGCGGCCGTTTCATGCCCTCGCTGGTGGCCGAGATCGGCGAGTGCATCGAGAAGCACCTGATGGACATCGGGATGATCCAGCCGGCGGAGATCCCCGAGCACACCAAGCGGATCATGGAAGAGAAGCGGGCACAGTTCGAGGCGCGCAGTGTGAACGCCCCGGCCGCCACCCAGGAGCGCAACCCCTACCCCGCTGGCGCGCAGCTCTGCAACAAGTGCATGACCAAGGCCATGATCATGATGGACGGCTGCATGACCTGTCTGAACTGCGGCGACTCGAAGTGCGGCTGAGCCCCCCCGCCGCTGCCATCGCCAGCCTCGTGCTGGCACTGGCAGCGGCCTGCTTCGCCCGCGCCGCGGACGAGGCGCCTCCTGTACCTGACGCTCCCGCATCCGCATCGGAAAAGACGGTGTCCGACACACCGCCTCCGCGGCGGCGCGCTCGCAACGTGGACCTCGACGCCCCGGTGATGGAGCGGCCGGGCCAGGCCTACACCAGGCAGTTGCGCCGCGACCTCGAGACCCGCTCCGATCAGGCCCAGGACGAGGCGATGCGGACCATCGACGATGTCGACGTCACGCGTCTGCCGCAAGGGCCGGTCGCGCCGTTCGTGATGCTCGAGGCCGAGGTGGCCCCCGGTACCTCGGCACGCCTGGCATGGCAGCCGGACGAATCCTTCGAGGGCATCGAGGTGGCGACGCCGGTGCTGGTGGTGAACGGGGCCGCCGAGGGTCCGGTGCTGTGCCTGACGGCAGCGGTGCACGGCGACGAACTGAACGGCATCGAGATGGTGCGTCGCGTGCTCTACGACATCGATCCGCAGCAGCTGCACGGCACCGTGGTCGGCGTGCCGATCGTGAACCTCATCGGCTTCAAGCGCGCTTCGCGCTACCTCTCGGACCGCCGCGACCTGAACCGGCACTTCCCCGGCAACCCGCGCGGCAGCTCGGCCTCGCGCATCGCACACTCCTTCTTCACCGAGGTCATCTCGCACTGCACCATGCTGGTCGACCTGCACACCGGATCCTTCTACCGCAGCAACCTGCCGCAGATACGCGGCGACCTGCGCCGCCCGGAAGTGGTGCGCGTCGCCGAGGCCTTCACCTCCACCGCGATCATCCACAGCCCCGGCGCCGCGGGCAGCCTGCGCCGTGCGGCGGTCGAGCGCGGCATTCCCGCCGTCACCCTGGAGGCGGGCGAACCGATGCGCCTGCAGGTCGAGGAGGTGGAGCACGGTGTCCGCGGCATCTTCGCGCTGATCGACCAGCTCGGCATGTACCGCAAGCTGCGGGTGTGGGGCAACCCGGTAGCGGTGCACTACCAGTCGCGCTGGGTCCGGACGGACACCGGCGGCATCCTGTTCGGCAAGGC
Organism: uncultured Gammaproteobacteria bacterium; assembly: GCA_963819895.1. Classification (GTDB taxonomy): domain Bacteria; phylum Pseudomonadota; class Gammaproteobacteria; order Pseudomonadales; family UBA5518; genus UBA5518. Next base: position 124,557 of record CAWFXU010000024.1, on the reverse strand, counting down.
CGAGCTCGGACAGCAGGTGGCCGAGGGCGATCTGCTCGGCAGCGTCACCGACCCGATCACCAACATGCGCGCCGACATCGTCTCGCCCTACGACGGCCGCGTGATCGGCAAGGCCGTCGACCAGGTGGTGCTGCCCGGATTCGCCGCCTTCCACATCGGCATCGAGACCCGCACGGAGGACCTCTACGAACCGCGCGCCCTGGTGCCGGCCAAGGACGAGGAGGACGACGAGGAGCGCCCCGACGTGGACCCCGAGTCGCGTGACAGCCTCGAAGATTCGTGAAAGCGCGCGCAAGCTGCACTATCCTGCGTGACCGGCAGCACACGCAACAGGTTGAAACCCGATGAACCAGCTCGAACAGCTCCGCGCCTTCACCACCGTGGTCGCCGACACCGGCGACATCGAATCGCTGGCGGAATTTGCGCCCACCGACACCACCACGAATCCCTCGCTGCTGCTGCAGGCGGCGCAGAAGCCGGCCTACGCCCACCTGCTGGACGACGCGCTGGCCTATGGTGCCCGCTTCGACGCCGGCGCGCGCGACGACGCCATCATGGACAGGCTCGCCGTCAATTTCGGCCGCGAGATCCTGGCGCTGATTCCCGGGCGCGTGTCCACCGAAGTCGACGCGCGGCTGTCCTTCGACAGCGACGCGACCGTGGCGCGCGCGGAGCGCCTGATCGGGCTTTACCAGGACGCCGGCATCGGTCGCGAGCGCGTGCTGATCAAGATTGCCTCGACCTGGGAGGGGATCCGCGCGGCGGCGGCGCTCGAGCGCCGCGGCATTCACTGCAACCTGACCCTGCTGTTCGGCTTCGCCCAGGCCGCGGCCTGCGCCGATGCCGGCGTGACCCTGATATCGCCCTTCGTGGGACGCATACTCGACTGGTACCGCAAGCACGAGGGGCGCGATGCCTACCCCGCCGCCGAGGATCCGGGCGTGCGCTCGGTGACGCGCATCTACAATTATTTCAAGCGCAACGGCTACGGCACCCAGATCATGGGGGCGAGCTTTCGCAACAGCGACCAGATCCGCGCGCTGGCCGGCTGCGACCTGCTGACCATCGCGCCGGCGCTGATGGCCGAGCTCGCCGCGGCAAACGCCCCGCTGGAGCGCATGCTGGATCCGCGCCTGGCGATGGAGCGCGGTGAAGCGAAGGCCGTTCCCTCGGAGTCCGGCTTCCGCTGGCAGATGAACGAGGACGCGATGGCGACGGAAAAGCTCGCCGAGGGCATCCGCAAGTTCGCCGAGGACACGCAGAAGCTGCAGGCCTTCCTGCACCGCCGCGCGGGCGACTGAGGCCGACTATACTGTGCAGTCGACAGGCGCCGCTGGGGGCGCCGACACCGCACGGACACCTGCGCAGATGCCACAACGTCCCGCTTCCGAGCTGCCCTCACGGGATCCGCTGCTGGAAGCCCTCGTCTACGTGGCGCGCTTCCACGGCAAGCAGGTCTCGCGCGAGAGCCTGACCGCCGGGCTGCCGCTGCACGAGAACCGCATGGTGCCCTCGCTGGTCGAACGCGCCGCCGAGCGCGCCGGGCTCGAGACGCGCATCGTCGAATGCGGCACCGGAGGCGCTCGACGGCGAGGCGCTGCCCGCGATACTGCTGCTGCGCGAAGATCAGGCCTGCGTGCTGCTCGGGCGCGACGACGGGCATCTGCGCGTGATCGAGGCAGACGGCACCGAGACGCGCGTCACCGCGCAGGCGCTCGACGAGCGCTACCTCGGCAACGCGATCCTCGCGCGCGTGGCCTACGGCTTCGACGAGCGCGCGCCCGAGCTCGGCGGCAGCTGCGCAGCGCCACTGGTTCTGGGGCGCCGTGCTGGAACATCGCGCGCTCTACCGCGATGTGCTGCTCGCCGCCGCCATGGTCAGCCTGTTCGCGCTGGCGCTGCCGCTGTTCACGATGAACGTCTACGACCGCGTGGTCCCCAACCGCGCGACGGAGACGCTGTGGATGCTCGCGGCGGGCGTCGTCATCGTGCTCGGCGCCGATTTCACGCTGCGCTCGATGCGCGGCTATTTTCTCGATCTGGCCAGCAAGCGCATCGACCTGAAGCTCTCGGGCTACATCATGGAGCGCGTGCTCGGCATGCGCCTCGAGCAGCGCCCGGCCTCGGTCGGTTCGTTCGCCTCGAACCTGCGATCCTTCGAATCGGCGCGCGACTTCATCACCTCCGCCACGGTCACGGCGTTCATCGATCTGCCCTTCGCGCTGACGTTCGTGATCGTGATCGGCTGGATCGCGTGGCCGATGCTGCTGCCGGTGCTGGTCGCGATGCTGCTCGTCGTCGGCTACGCGGCCACGGTCGGGGCGCGCATGCACGAGCTCTCCGAGACCACCTACCGGGCCGGCGCGATGCGCAACGCCACGCTGATCGAGAGCCTGGTGGGACTCGAGTCGGTCAAGGCGCTCGGCGCCGAGGGCGTGATGCAGAGCCGCTGGGAGCGCAGCGCCGCCTACCTCGCCGATCGCGGCGCGCAGCTGCGCCTGCTCGCGAACTCCACGCTGAACGCCGCGATGCTCGCCCAGCAGCTCGCCTCGGTGTGCACGATCGTGATCGGCGTCTACCTGATATCGGCCGGCAAGCTCACGATGGGCGGGCTCATCGCGTGCTCGATGCTGGCCGCGCGCGCACTCGCACCGATGGGACAGGTCGCGGGCCTGATGACGCAGTACCACAACGCGATCACCTCGCTGGCGGCGCTCGACCAGATCGTGGAGATGCCCGGTCGAGCGTCCGCGCGGCGCGCACTTCCTCAGCCGCCAGTCCTTTCGCGGCGACATCGAGTTCCGCGACGTGAGCTTCGCCTACCCCGGAACCGACATGAACGCGCTGCGCGGCGTGAGCCTGCGCATCAACGCCGGCGACAAGGTCGCGATTCTCGGTCGCACCGGATCGGGCAAGAGCACGCTGCTGCGACTCATCCTCGGGCTCTACCGCCCGAGCTCCGGCGCGGTGCTGGTCGACGGCATCGATCTGCGCCAGCTCGACCCCGGCGAGCTGCGCCGCAACATCGGCTACGTGCCGCAGGATGTCATGCTCTTCTACGGCACGCTGCGCGAGAACATCACCATCGGGGCGCCGCAGATCGAGGACGCCGCGATCGTGCGCGCCACGCAGATCGGCAACATCGCCGAGTTCGTGAACCAGCATCCGAAGGGCATCGACATGCCCGTCGGCGAGCGCGGCGAGTCGCTTTCCGGCGGCCAGCGCGAGGGTGTCGCGATCGCGCGCGCGGTGATCAACGACCCGCCTATCCTGCTGCTCGACGAACCCACCGGTTCCATGGACCACTCGGGCGAGGAAGCCGTCAAGGCGCAAGCTGCGCGAGTTCGCGCACGAACCGCACCGTGGTGATCGTCACCCACCGCACCTCGCTGCTCGACATGGTCGATCGCATCATCGTCACCGACAACGGCAGGATCGTGGCCGACGGTCCGAAGGAGAGCGTGGTCGAGGCGCTGCGCCAGGGGCGCGTCGGGAGGGGCGTATGAGCGGATCGCGCCTCGCCGACATGCTCACGCGCATGGCGCGGCGCTGGATCGCGCTCAGCTCACCGTGGCTCGAGCGGGCACTCGAGCGCTGGAGCCGCCCCACCCCGATGGACAGCGTCGACTGGGCCGCCGATGCGCACGCCGCGCGCCTCGCGCGCGATCCCCTGCGCGCCCGCACGCTGCTGCACGTGATCGTCCTGGTGGTGCTGCTGCTCATCCTGTGGGCCGCCCTCGCGCGCATCGACGAGGTCACGCGCGGCGAGGCCAAGGTGGTACCTTCACGCCAGCTGCAGGTCATCCAGTCGCTCGACGGCGGCATCGTCTCCGAGATCCACGCGCGCGAGGGACAGATCGTCGACGCCGGGCAACTGCTGGTACGCATCGACGCCACGCGCTTCGCCTCGGCGCTCGGCGAAAACCGCGCGCAGCGCCTGTCACTGCTCGCCAAGACCGCACGCCTGGCGGCGCTTGCCGAGGGCAAGCCCTTCGACGTGCCGCCGGAGGTGCTCGCCGAGGCGCCCGAGCTCGCCGCGGCCGAAACCCGCCTGTACCAGTCGAGCCTCGCCGAGCTGGAGGGCCAGACCGGCATCGCCAGGCAGCAGCTCGCCCAGCGCCGTCAGGAACTGCAGGAGACCACGGCGTTCTACCAGCAGTCGTCGCGCAACTACGAACTCGCCGCGCAGGAACTCAGCCAGACCGAACCCCTGCTCGCCTCCGGCGCCGTCTCGGAGGTCGAGATCCTGCGCCTCAAGCGCGACGTCTCGCGCCTGCGTGGCGAGCGCGAGCAGTCCGCCGCACAGATGACCCGCGCCAGGGCGGCCATCGATGAATCCGAGCGCAAGGTCGAGCAGGTTGCGCTCGACTTTCGCAACGCCAAGCGCAACGAGCTCGCGGACGCCACTGCAACGCTCAACAGCCTGTCCGAGGGCAGCGTCGGCCTGTCCGACCGCGTGAAGCAGGCCGAGGTCCGCTCGCCGGTGCGCGGCACCATCAAGCGGCTGCTGGTCAACACCGAGGGCGGCGTGGTGCTGCCGGGGCGCGACATCGTCGAGATCGTGCCGCTCGACGACACGCTGCTGCTCGAGGCGAAGATCGCGCCGCGCGACATTGCCTTTCTCAGCCCCGGCCAGCATGCGCTGGTGAAGTTCACCGCCTACGATTTCGTGGTCTACGGCGGGCTCGAGGCCGAGGTCGAGAGCATCGGCGCCGACACGATCGCCGACGATGAGGGCAACGCGTTCTACCTGGTGCGCGTGCGCACGCACAAGGCGATGCTCGGCGACAAGCTGCCGATCATTCCCGGCATGGTGGCCGAAGTGGACATCATGACCGGCCGGAAAAGCGTGCTAAGCTACCTGCTCAAACCCGTCTTGCGCGCCAAGCAGTACGCACTCACCGAACGATGACGCAGAGCCTTCTGATCACGACCGACCCCGAGGTGCGGGAGCGCTGGTCCGGGGCTTTCCCGGACGCGCCTTGCTTCGCATCGCCAGCAGATGCGCAGGACAGCGTCGTTACCGAAACCATTGTATGGCTACATCTGCCAGCGCACGCTGCCAGCGCGGCCGAGCTCGTCTGGAGCGCCGCTTCACTGCTTGCGCCGGCGCGCATCGTCGCTCTCTCGGACACACCTTCCGATGAGCAGGCACTCGAGTTGATGGAGCGCGGAGCCGCGGGCTACTGCCACTCCCATGGGGGAGCGGCAATGCTCCGCCAGGTCGAGACCGTGGTGAGCAACCACGGCCTGTGGGTGGGGCCGAGCCTGTTGCGGCGGCTGATCACCTCAACGGTGTCCAAGCTGCCCCGGAAGCCCGCGCTCTCCGGACCCGTTAGCACCCTGTCCGCGCGGGAACACGAGGTAGCCATCGCGGTGAGCCGGGGCGCGAGCAACAAGGAAATCGCGCGCGAGCTGGTGATCACCGAGCGCACGGTCAAGGCGCATCTGAGCGCCATCTTCCTCAAACTCGGCGTGCGCGACCGGCTGCATCTGGCGCTGATGATGCGCTCCCAGGGCTCCTGAGACTGCTTGCTGTCGCTGTAGCGCGCAACCGCCGCCCTGCGAGAGACCTTTGATCAGACGCAAGAAATCGGCGCTTCACACCAACTGCGACGTCAAGTCGCCTTGCGGGGGCTTCATCGTGTGCTATGAGAGTGAAGAGCTCCGTATGATCCATGCGGTATATGGAGCGGTATCCACGACGACTATCGCACACAACAACTCCATGCGAGGACAAGGCACCATGGCGCGCCCGCTTTCCGACGACTGGAGGGAATGGCTGCGCCTGAACCGCGAACGCGGCTGTGCACTGAGCGACCTGTATCAGAGCGCGGCAAGTCAGGGCTTTTCCGCGGACGACATTTCCGGCGAGTTGGGAGGCTACAGTCCCGCGAAGCCGGTGGAACCGGTGGCACCTCCGCCCGACGCAGTATCCAACCACACCGCCGGACACAAGGAACCGTGGTACAGCCTGTTCCATGCGCCGTTGACGCGCCCGGAGCACAAGCCGAGGGCTTGGCGCCTTGATACCGATCTCGCCCAGATCTACGAGATCCCGAACCTTCTGACGCCGCAGGAATGCGAAATATTGATGAGGGTCATCGACACCTCGCTGCAGCCTTCGACTGTCACCCGCGGACCGGCGGATTACCGCACCAGCCGCACTTGCCACATGCGCAGGGCGGATCCGGGGCTCATGCAGCAGATCGATTCGCGTATCGCGGAATTGATCGGTGTCGATCCGGCCTACTCCGAACCGATCCAGGGCCAGCGCTACGACGAGGGGCAGTACTTCAAGGCGCACACCGACTGGTTCGCACCCGACACCGAAGAATTCGAGCAGCACACGAATCCGGGGGGCCAGCGCGCCTGGACCGTGATGATCTGGCTGAACCGCGTAGCGGAAGGCGGTGCCACGCGCTTCGAGCGCATCGGGCGTGATTTCTTCCCGGTGCCCGGCGCCGCAGTGGCGTGGAACAACTGCGACATCGACGGCATGCCCAACCACTACACACTGCACGAGGCAATGCCGGTGATCAAGGGTACCAAGTACGTAATCACCAAGTGGTTCCGCGAACAGACCGGCCGCAACAACTGATTTCATTCTCGCAGGCCAAATCAGACGGAGTAGCATCTTATGCCCGCTGTTCGTGCGCCCCGGATCGCACAGTCCGCTTTTCGCAAGATCGCCACCCCTGCTGCGCTTCAGGAAAAGGTCTGGGCGGAGTACTCGACAATGACGTTCAGTCCCGCAGCCGGCGAAACCGTCTATGACTCGGAATACAAGGCCAAGCAGCTCGCCGGCATTTCCATGCTGGGAGAAGGAGAGCCCAATGTCGGCTACGCGGGCGCAAGCCCCGAGTTGTTCGAAGCCTGCTACCAAATCCTGACGCCTCTTCTCGAGGAATGGACGGGCTGCAAGCTCACACGCAGCTGGGGCTACGGAATACGAAGCTATGGGCGCGGTTCAGTGTTGCATCTGCACCGTGACCGCATCGACACCCACGTGATCAGCTGCATCATCCACGTCGATGACCGGTCGGAGGAGCCGTGGCCGCTCGATTTCATCGATCATGATGGCGTGCTGCACCAGGTCACGTTCGAGCGCGGCGAAACGCTGTTCTACGAGAGCCTCTGCCCCCACGCTCGCCTGACGCCGTTCGCCGGCGAGTATTACCGCAACATGTATGTGCACTGGCGTCCCGAGAACTGGAATGCGACGAGTTGTCATGGTCTGAAATCCCGGTATTCGTCGATAGGGGAATGTCTTGCGGAATGGCAGGAATGAAACCGCCAGGGTCCAGGCAGGAATGGCGTCGAATTGCCGGGTTGAAGCACCCGACGACATGAGCAACGATCGTCCACGCTTTCTGCTTTACAAGGACTACCAGTCCGGGCTCAGCAACCAGGTGATGTCGACGGAACTGGCGGTGGGCCTGGCTCACGCGACGGGCCGAACTCTGGTGCTATACGGCACCTGGGACTCGCGAGGCGGGCCGCGGCCCATCATGGGCGGACATTCGTGGCACGTCCCCGCCGAACGCGCCGGGATCATAGACAACAGGCGAGTGCCCACCATACTCGATCTGATCGACGATCTACCCGTACCGCGACTGGACTACCGCGCATTCCTGGAGATCGCCCGCGATCGCGCGCTGTCGCGTTTCGAGTGTCCCTTCGCGCTGTTCGATACGACCTTTATCGATCGGCTGGGTCCGAGTCAGGACATCGAAGCGTTTTCCGCGGGTCGCTTTGCGCTCACCGATCCGGTGGAAGACGTTTTCCATCTGTTTCGTTCGAATCTCGGGTATTTTTCGCGCATTTTTTATAACCCGAGTCCCGAGCTGACCGAAAAGATCGCAGCCGTCCGTTTGCGCGACCCCTACCGCGCCTTGGCACGGGCAGCGGCGGAAACCGTCAAGCCGTTCAACGCCCTCCACGTTCGCCTGGCCGATTTCCGCAAGGCGATGGATGTGGCGAAGATCTTCCCTGACGACGCCGAATACGGTCGGGTCATCGCGAACACGCTGCGCGAACATTTTTCGCCCGCGCATCTGCTCCTGATTTGTACGGACGAACCCTGGTCGAAGGAGATTTTCGATCCGATCAGAAAGAATTTCCCCCGCTGCATGATGGTCGACAGCCTCCTGACGGAAAGATTCGCCGATGCCTTCAAGGCACTTCCCTTCAGGGACGAGGTAACTTTCGCTGCAATTTGCCAAGCTATCCTGTTCGAGGCGGAAGACTTTGTAGGCACGCCACGCAGCACCTTTTCTGGCCTGATCCATCGCGCCGTCCATGCACGGCCGACACTGCGCAGCAAGCCGTTCAAATTCACTTTCAGCGGGTTTGCCGACGGTGCGGCGGCATTCGATCGCGGAGTTTACGTTGAATGCGAAGATGGACCTTACAGTTGGAACCGGGTGCGGATGCCAGTGAGCGACGGCCAGAAGTCCTGGGTGCGCGAATGGCCCGAATCGATCGATCCGCGCCGCGTGGCTCTCGACACTGAAACCCTTCCTACCCACGATCCGCGCCAGATGGTCAATGTGGCCCTGGGTCGGCAGGCGCGACAGAGCACCGTTTCACAGTGGTCCAATGCATACGACGCGAACCGTGCCGTCAGCGGTTGGCGCAACGGCTCATTCATGTTCCACACGGATTTCGAGGATGCGCCATGGTGGGAGGTCGATCTGGGAAGGGCATTTCCGGTCGACCGTATCGTGGTTTATAACCGCCAGCAGGGATGTTTCGAGCGAGCGCGCACATTGTCGATCTCGCTCCGAGCGGACGCAGAAGCGTCGGAATCGATGGTGTACAGCAGCAGGGACAGCTTTGTGGGAATACCCCCGGGGACGCCTCTGGTAGTCACGCTCGGTGGCCGGCGCGCACGTTTCGTGCGCCTCCAATTGCACGAACGCACGGCCTTGCATCTCCAACAGGTCGAAATTTTCGTCCAGCCCCGTGATTACGCGCGCGAGATCGCACAAGACGACTGAGCCTCAATGGGCTTTCAGTTACTGATCGCCTGCCAAGCATCGCTGGACTGATTGCAATTTGGCCCATGCCCGGCTGAAAACTGAACAGTCGGATGCTCAATAGAGCATTCGTGACCCCTTGATCAATCGAACTGGTAGCCAAGCAAGCTGATGTCGTCTGCGTAGATCCTGCCCACGATGTCAGCGGTTTTCTTGTCGTAGGCAGAGCGATAGTCATGACGGGCCGATTCGTTTGTCCTTGGCAGATTGAATGAACTGAGTCCCAACGGCCCGGCGACGCTGTTCAAGTCCCGATCAAGTGTCTCCAACCGCAAGATCTTGTCGAATGCTACAGGCTTCCCACCCTCCATCAGCCAGCGGCATTGAGGCCAGAAAAGACGGTCATCCGAATCATCAAACTGACGCTTGTCGCTCAGGACCGATCTGATGAAAGTCTTGAAGTCACCGGCCGAATCATTATGGAGACGCTCCTTGAGCGGCGTGTCTCTGAGATTGCGCTGCAACGTGTACTGAAATGCCGAGTAAGCGCGGTCCCACGGATTTCTTGCGATCGTGAACGTGAAATACTCATGCCAGTATGCCTTGTAACGCGCGGGGGTTGCGTGACGCTCCCCCGAGAGGTTGAGCTCGTTGAGATCTTTGCCGAAGTACACTTCAATGCTGGAGCCAGCGCACCGACACATGTGAATGAAGATAAATTTTCTTTCGTGACAGATCATTGCCCCACCTGAAAAAGCGAATTTCCCGTGTCCGGGGGCACCCGGTTCGCGCGCAATTTAGCCGTTGCGACGCGGTTGCTGTACTCGCGCCATTGAAAAAGTAGCTCCAGCGATCACCCGGAGCAAGTGATTGTATGCCTCCTCGCCCGCGGCCAACTAACAGCCATCTTCCGTGGCCAGGTCAAGTTTCGCCGATTTGCCGCGGCCGGAGAGGCTGTTTGGTTGCATCCAACTGGTCTTCAGTACAGTTTCGCATCTGCAGAACCCCGCCTAGACTTTCTGCGCATAGAACCAATTTGTAACCCGCCGCAGAAAGGGGAGCGCAGAAGAAATGCCCAATGGCCAGCCCATCGCTACCGTCGTCACTGTCACCGGAAGCGCTTTTGCACGGGATGCAGACGGAAACCTCCGCAGGCTGCGGGTCGGCGAGGTCATTCTCGAGGGCGACGAAGTAGTCACGGAGAGTGGCGCGCGCGTCGAGATCGAATTTTCCACCGGCGGTACCATGACCATCGGTGAGAGCCGCACTATCGCTATAAGCCCTGAATTGTTGCCGGCAGGCGCCCCCGATGCCACTGAGAGCGCAGTCGATGCAGCCAGCGTCGAACGCCTGCTGCAGTCGCTGGAAAATGACGGCGATGTCCTGGACAAGTTGCCGGCGACGAGTGCCGGTTTCGATGGTGGTACGCCGGGTGAAGGGCACGATTTCGTCCGGGTCCTCCGGATCGCGGAGGAAGTAGCGCCCACACCGACGCCCGCGCCAACGCCGACGCCTGCGCCAACCCCGACGCCTGCGCCGACGCCGACGCCGGCGCCCACCCCGACGCCCGCGCCGACTCCGACGCCTGCGCCCACACCGACGCCCGCGCCGACTCCGACGCCCGCGCCGACTCCGACGCCCGCGCCGACCCCGACGCCTGCGCCCACACCGACGCCCGCGCCGACACCGACGCCCGCGCCGACACCGACGCCCGCGCCCACACCGACGCCTGCGCCGACCCCGACGCCTGCGCCCACACCGACGCCTGCGCCGACCCCGACGCCGGCACCCACACCGACGCCTGCGCCGACCCCGACGCCTGCGCCGACGCCGACGCCCGCGCCCACACCGACGCCGCGCCGACCCGACGCCTGCGCCGACCCCGACGCCTGCGCCGACCCCGACGCCTGCGCCGACCCCGACGCCCGCGCCGACTCCGACGCCTGCGCCGACTCCGACGCCCGCGCCGACACCGACGCCTGCGCCGACCCCGACGCCTGCGCCGACCCCGACGCCGACGCCTGCGCCGACGCCGACGCCTGCACCGACGCCGACGCCTGCGCCGACCCCGACGCCTGCGCCGACCCCGACGCCTGCGCCCACACCGACGCCCGCGCCCACACCGACGCCTGCGCCGACGCCGACGCCCGCGCCCACACCGACGCCGGCGCCCACACCGACGCCTGCGCCGACACCGACGCCTGCGCCGACCCCGACGCCTGCGCCGACCCCGACGCCTGCGCCGACCCCGACGCCTGCGCCGACTCCGACGCCTGCGCCGACTCCGACGCCCGCGCCGACGCCGACGCCTGCGCCAACGCCGACGCCTGCGCCGACCCCGACGCCCGCGCCGACACCGACGCCTGCGCCGACTCCGACGCCTGCGCCAACGCCGACGCCCGCGCCCACGCCGACGCCGGCGCCCACCCCGACGCCTGCGCCAACGCCGACGCCTGCACCGACGCCGACGCCTGCGCCGACCCCGACGCCTGCGCCAACGCCGACGCCTGCGCCGACCCCGACGCCCGCGCCGACCCCGACGCCTGCGCCGACGCCGACGCCCGCGCCGACACCGACGCCTGCGCCGACCCCGACGCCGGCACCCACACCGACGCCTGCGCCCACACCGACGCCTGCGCCGACCCCGACGCCCGCGCCCACACCGACGCCTGCGCCGACCCGACGCCTGCGCCAACGCCGACGCCGCACCGACTCCGACGCCTGCGCCGACACCGACGCCTGCGCCGACTCCGACGCCTGCGCCGACACCGACGCCTGCGCCGACCCCGACGCCCGCGCCCACACCGACGCCTGCGCCGACCCCGACGCCGGCGCCCACACCGACGCCTGCGCCGACCCCGACGCCCGCGCCGACGCCGACGCCCGCGCCGACACCGACGCCTGCGCCGACGCCGACGCCTGCGCCGACCCCGACGCCTGCGCCGACCCCGACGCCCGCGCCGACTCCGACGCCTGCGCCGACGCCGACGCCCGCGCCGACCCCGACGCCTGCGCCGACACCGACGCCCGCGCCGACACCGACGCCTGCGCCGACTCCGACGCCTGCGCCCACACCGACGCCTGCGCCGACCCCGACGCCCGCGCCGACTCCGACGCCTGCGCCGACGCCGACGCCCGCGCCCACACCGACGCCTGCGCCGACTCCGACGCCTGCGCCAACCCCGACGCCGGCGCCCACACCGACGCCTGCGCCGACCCCGACGCCTGCGCCAACGCCGACGCCCGCGCCAACGCCGACGCCTGCGCCGACCCCGACGCCTGCGCCGACGCCGACGCCTGCGCCCACGCCGACGCCTGCGCCGACCCCGACGCCTGCGCCAACGCCGACGCCTGCGCCGACGCCGACGCCTGCGCCGACCCCGACGCCTGCGCCGACTCCGACGCCCGCGCCGACCCGACGCCTGCGCCGACCCCGACGCCCGCGCCCACACCGACGCCTGCGCCGACCCCGACGCCCGCGCCAACGCCGACGCCCGCGCCGACTCCGACGCCTGCGCCGACCCCGACGCCTGCGCCGACCCCGACGCCTGCGCCGACGCCGACGCCGCGCCACACCGACGCCCGCGCCGACCCCGACGCCTGCGCCGACGCCGACGCCTGCGCCGACACCGACGCCTGCGCCGACCCCGACGCCTGCGCCGACCCCGACGCCTGCGCCGACGCCGACGCCCGCGCCGACACCGACGCCGGCGCCGACACCGACGCCTGCGCCCACACCGACGCCTGCGCCGACCCCGACGCCTGCGCCGACCCCGACGCCTGCGCCGACTCCGACGCCTGCGCCAACGCCGACGCCTGCGCCCACACCGACGCCCGCGCCGACACCGACGCCTGCGCCGACGCCGACGCCGGCGCCGACCCCGACGCCCGCGCCGACCCCGACGCCTGCGCCGACGCCGACGCCTGCGCCCGACGCCCGACGCCCGCGCCGACACCGACGCCTGCGCCAACGCCGACGCCTGCGCCGACGCCGACGCCCGCGCCGCACCGACGCCGACGCCTGCGCCGACCCCGACGCCTGCGCCGACACCGACGCCTGCGCCAACGCCGACGCCTGCGCCGACTCCGACGCCTGCGCCGACCCCGACGCCGCGCCGACCCCGACGCCTGCGCCGACGCCGACGCCTGCGCCGACCCCGACGCCGACGCCCGCGCCAACCCCGACGCCTGCGCCGACCCCGACGCCTGCGCCGACTCCGACGCCTGCGCCGACGCCGACGCCTGCGCCGACCCCGACGCCTGCGCCAACGCCGACGCCCGCGCCGACTCCGACGCCTGCGCCAACGCCGACGCCCGCGCCGACTCCGACGCCTGCGCCGACCCCGACGCCCGCGCCGACCCCGACGCCTGCGCCGACGCCGACGCCTGCGCCGACCCCGACGCCGGCGCCGACCCCGACGCCTGCGCCGACCCCGACGCCTGCGCCAACGCCGACGCCTGCGCCGACCCCGACGCCCGCGCCGACCCCGACGCCGGCACCGACCCCGACGCCTGCGCCGACCCCGACGCCTGCGCCGACCCCGACGCCTGCACCGACCCCGTCCCCCAAGGACATCTCCAATGTGGTCTTCTACCTGACCAGCGGGGACAACCTGGTCGCGGTCAAGCTGAACTACAGCTCATCGCTGGACATCAACGACTACGCGCAGCCGGCAAGCCTGGCCGCTGCGGTGGCGGCCGCCGTAAACGCAGATCCCGTCCTCGAGGGCTATGCAGTCGTCGGATATGCGATCAAGGCGGGGCTGGAGATTCACACCTTCGGCACCACCTACACCGATCTCATCCAGAACACGGGGGGCAACCCCGCGCTGGCGTCGGGCACCTATGACGGTTCGGTGAATATCAACCCGGCCGAGATCGCGAGCCTCGATCCGATCGAGCTGGGGCAGCCAGCGGCGACGCTGAGCGTGAGCGACGTACTCGACACCACCGCCATCGATGACGACAACCGCCAGGCGAAGGAAGACGAGCCCAGGGAACGCGGTCACGGAGCCTCCGGCAAGGACGATGCTCCTGGCGGAGATGGCGACGTGTTGCCGGACGACAGCGGTGACAGCCTGCTCGCGGGCAGCGAAGGCGCCGACGTGTTCAAGTGGACGCTGGCTGAACCCGGCGCTCACGACACGATCAGCAACTTCGACATGAACGCGCCGGCAAGCGGCGGCGACGTGCTCGACCTCAGGGACCTGCTACCGCCGGAGAGCGCCGCAAGTCTCGACAGTTACCTGCACTTCGAGGACTCCGGCACCGGTGGCACGCTGGTGAAAATCAGCCCGGCGGGCGAGTTCACCGGCGATGTCGCCCACGACGCGAACGTTGCCTACCAGACGATCGAGTTGCAGAACGTCGACCTGCTGAGCCTTGGCACCGACCAGCAGATCATCGACATGCTGATCAACCACGGCAAGCTGATCACCGAGTGACGCTGGCTGCGACCCTGTCCGGCCTGGCGCCGGGCAGGGTCCCGGCCGAGGAGAACGAGCGATGCCCTATGTGCGACGCGACGCGACCGGACAGGTCATTGCGCTGAGCAGCGAAGCGCTGGAGGGATTCGAGGAAGCGCAGCTGGATGCGGCCGAATTCGCCGAGTTCGAGCTTCGGCTCGGCGACGCGAAGGCGCGGTTGCAGGAATCGGACCGCGACGTGGTCCGGGTCCTGGACGACCTGGTGAACCTGCTCATCGACAAGAACCTGATCCGCTTCACCGACCTGCCGGCGGCGGCGCAGCGCAAGCTGATCGAGCGGCGCGGCCTGCGCGAGACCGGTTCGCACCTCGGGCTGCTCGGCGACGATTCCGGCCTGCTGTAGGAGACCTCAGCCGGCGCGCGCGGTAACGGCAGGTCCGGTGGCGCCATCGAAGCCGAGCTCGACCAGCGTGCGGAACTCCGCCTCGGTACCCACTCCCTCGGCCATCGCGGAAAGACCGATCGAGTGCGCGATCATCGCGAGCCCGCGCAGGAACACCTGGTTGGCCTGGTTCTGGTCGATGCCATGCACGAAGGATGCGTCGATCTTCAGATAGTCGAGTCCCAGGTCGTGCAGCTCGCCGATATGCGCGACCTGGTGCCCCACGTGCTCGATCCCTATGCGGCAACCCACGGGTTTCAGCAGCGCGCTGAGGATGCGGAAGTTCTCCAGGTTCTGGAACACGCCGTACTCCGGAACTTCCAGCCAGAGCCGCTTCGCGAGCTCGGGCGTCTCGCCAAGACGGGATGCCAGGCGATGCATCAGCACGGCATCGTTCATCGATTGCGCCGAGAGATTGATGCATAGGTTTTCGCTGCAGTTGAGCAGCCACGCGATCGCGAGGTCGAGGACCATCTCGTCCAGCCGCGCGAGATCGCCCAGACGCGCGAGCCAGGGCACGAATTCGCCCGCGTGCAGCCAGTTGCTGTCCGCATCCAGTCGCAACCGCGCCACGCATTCGCCGTGCAGCAGCTCGCCGGCGGCATCGACCACCGGGTAGCTGTGCAGTTTCACCTGCCCCATGGTGAGTGCCGAGTCGAAGCGCTGGCGCCAGGTCGCGAGATCCATGCGCTTGCCGGTCTCGACTCCCTCCTGTTCGACTCCCGCCACCTGCACCGTGTCACCGCCCTCTGTGACCGCATTCGCCAGCGCCACGTCGACCCGCGCGAGTACGCGCGAGAGCTGGTCGCCGTGCTGGTAGGGTGTCGCAGCCGCCGGCAAGTGACAGACGGCCTGCAGGTCGAGTTCGCGGGCCAGCATCTGCAGCGCCTCCTGCACGCGTCGCGCCAGCGCGCCGGCATCGTCCTCCCCCGGCGCCAGCACGGCGAAATCCGAACCGTTCAGGCGGCCGAAGATCCACTCGGCCTCCTTCGGCGCCATGGCGCGCAGCGCCTCGGCGAACCGCTTGATCAGCGTGTCCATCACGGCCCAACCCTGCCCCCGGTTCAGCTCGTGCAGATCGAGCAGCCGGGCGATGACGAGGATCCCTTCGGCGCCGGCGTCCTCTCGCGCCAGCGTGGTCTGCACCCGCGCCAGGAAGTGGCTGCGGTTGAGCAGACCGGTGACAGGGTCGTGGTGCGCCTCGCGGCGCAGCTGGTCGAGACGCGAGGACTCGTCCTCGAGCATCTGCCGCACGCGCATCGCCAGCGCGTTCATGGAGCGCACGACGGCACGGAACTCCCGGGTGGCGGGCTCGGCGATGGTGATGAAGCGCCGTGCGCCGATAGCCTCGGCCTGATCCACCACCGCGCCGAGCGGACGCAGGATGAGGCGCAGCAGCACCGTGCCGGCCACGCCGGTGAGCACCGCGGCGGCGAGGAACCAGCCCAGCAGGCGCAGCATGCTGTTCCAGAGCTCGCGATACGCGAAGCTGGCCTGGCTGCTCACGCTCAGCGTCCCGTACGGTTGCCAGCCGTCCTGCACCTGCGCCAGGCCCGGTTCGGCCTCGATGCGGAACAAGCGCACGAACCACTCCGGCGCGCCGTCCACGCCGGCATCGCTCGCGAGTTCCACCAGCGCCTTGCCCGAGGGATCGACGAGACGGATGCTCTCGTAATGCCCGAGGTCGAATTGCGCGGCAATCTGCAGCTCGATGGTCACCTCGTCGTCAGGCATCTGCTCCAGGGTTTGTGACAAAGTGGCCGCCAGTGACGTCGCATTGTCGAAATTCTTCAGCCTGAGCTGCTCCTCGAGGTAGGTTCTGGCCGACAGCGTGCTGACGAGGAAACTGCCGCCAAAGGCGATCAGCATCACCAGCGCGATCGCCAGCCAGAGCTGCTTTACGAGCGACATGTTGACGGCTCCCACGAACTGGCCGGTTGGCGGAATTGCGACGCGGCCATCAGTTTAGGCCCTCTTCGTTCATCCGGCGAAGCAGATCGCGCCAGCGCGACAGCCGCGCCGTCGGGTCCGCCGACGCTTTCTTCCCGGCGACCCAGAGTCCCTGGCTGTTGAAGCCGAACACCGGCTTCAGGTCGGGGCGGCGCGAGGCCGGGCGCAGCTCGCCGATGAGGTTGTCGAGGATCAGCGGCTCCACGCCGGGCGCCGGGTAGTAGGCCAGCACCATGTGCGCCTGGACGATGCCGCTGCCCGGGAGCCCGGTCTCGGCGCGCACGTAGGTGATGCGCAGGCGTTCGAGCGGCACGCCGAGCAGCCCGAGCGTCACGTATTTGGCGATGCTGAAATCCTCGCAGTCGCCCTGCCCGCGTCCCAGCGTCTCGAGGGGCGTGGCCCAGTAATCCGATCCTGCCCCAGACCACCGGATCCGGTTCGAAATCCACGCTGTGGTTGAAGAAGGTGTTCACGAGCTCGAGTTTCTCGAGCTCCGGCAGGTCGCGGTTCTCCTCGACCAGCGCGCGCCACAGTCCTACCGTCTCGCCGGCGTCCACGCCGTAGCGCTCCAGCGCGATCTGCGTGATGCGGTCGAGATCCGGGTTGGCCAGGCATGCCGCGATCACGCCGAGCACGCCGAGCAGCGCACCGATTACGCGGCGCGCCAGCGCCCGCGCCCTCAAGCGCCCGGGTGATCCGCTGCCCACTGCCCGCCGCTCCCGTCCCGCCACGCCACTGTGTCCGCCCGCTCCGTTGTGATGCAGGTCAAACAGTAGCAGCAAGGCGGCAATTCGTCGGCTGGATTGCCCGCTGGAGGCTCGATATAGTGCCTAGAATGAATACTGTTTCTCCTTGCACCTCCGATTCGCAGCGACACGGAACCCTGATGAAGAGCAGCCGATACCGCATTTCGATGGCCATCGCGTGCCTGGTCGTCGCGGCCGCCGCACACGGCGGCACACTGAACACCCTGCGCGATGCGGCGCGACAGACCGTGCTGAACAACCCCGAGGTGCTCTCCGCCTTCCACGAGTTCCAGGCGGCCGAGCAGCAGACGCGGGTAGCCCAGGGAGGCTACCTGCCTCGCGTGGACCTGGAAGCAGCCGTCGGCGCGGAGCGCATCGACGACCCGCGCTTCGACGACTACGACTTCACCCGCGACCGCGTGTCGCTGATGCTCAACCAGATGATCTACGACGGATTCGCGACACGGAACCGCGTGCGGAGCTTCGACTTCGCGGCGCGCATGCGCTATTTCGAGGTCCTGGATGCTTCGGAAAGGCTGAGCGCGGAAGTGGCCCGCGCGTACTACGACGTGCTGCGCCATCGCGAGCTGGTCGAACTGTCGAAGGACAACTACGCGGCCCACCGCCTGATCTACGAACAGATCGAGCGTCGCACGAGAGCGGGCGTCAGCCGCGGCGTCGACCTGGAGCAGGCCTTCGGGCGGCTTGCGCTCTCGGAATCGAACCTGCTGACGGACGTCACGAACCTGCACGACGCCAGCATGCGCTACCAGCGCATCGTCGGCGAGACGCCCGCAGAATCGCTGCAGGAACCCGAGCTCGCGCCGAACCTGCTGCCGGGCACGGTGAACGACACGCTCGCACTCGCCTACGCCTCGAACCCGCGGATGAATGCGATGATCGCCAACGTCTGGTCCGCCGACAGCGCCGCCGACGTGCAGAAGGCCACGATGCTGCCGCGCTTCGACATCCGCGCACGCCAGGACGTCTGGCACGACAAGGACGACATCAACGGGCGCTATGAGGAGGGCGTCATCGAGCTGGCGATGACCTACAACCTGTACAACGGCGGTTCGGATCGCGCCGAGCGCAGGCGTCTGCTGTACAAGGCCAACCAGGCGGAGGACATGCGCACGCAGACCTGCCGCAACGTGCGCCAGGAAGTCTCGATCGCCTTCAACGAAATGCGTGCAACCGATGAGCAGCTGATCTTCCTGGACCGTCACCAGACGTCCATAGACAAGGCCCGCACGGCCTACCGGCGTCAGTTCGACATCGGCCAGCGCACCCTGCTCGACATGCTCGACACCGAAAACGAGTACTTCATGTCGCGGCGCGCCTACGTGAACGCCAGGCGGCTGAACGCCATCTCCTACACGCGTGCGCTGGCCGGGACCGGCGCGCTCGTCAGCGCACTGGAGCTCGGCAACGACCTGCACCCGATGGAAAAACCGAGCACGGACGAGGAGACGCCGGACATGGCAGCCGTGTGTCCGCCCGAACCCGACGTGGCGCCGCTGATCGACAAGGACGCCATCTACCGCGAGGCGATCCGCAAGCAGGGCGAACTGCAGCACCTGGTGGCACCGGACGTGCCGACTGCGACACCGGCGGACGTCTCGGTCGAGGCAATGCGCGCCGGCACCGTGACGCGGGAAACCGGGGCAAGCGCGCCTGACACTGCCACACCGGAGCAACCGGCCAAGGCCAGCGACGGCTGGTAATCGCAGCGCCGCGAGGCGCTGCCTTTCCCGACCTCGGCAGGCGCCCGCCGTCTGCTCAATCGACCCGCAGCACGATCTTGCCGATGTGCGCGCTGGATTCCATCAGCGCATGCGCGGCGGCCGCCTCGGCGAGCGCAAACACGCGCGCGACGCGCGGACGCACCCGGGCGCTCTCCACCAGTGGCCACACGTTCTGCTCCACCGCGCGCGCGAGCGCAGCCTTGAAGTCCAGCGAGCGCGCGCGCAGCGTGGAGCCGGTGAGCACCAGGCGCTTGAGCATCAGCGGCATCAGGTCGAGCTCGGCCCTCGCGCCGTGCAGGAAGGCGATCTGCACGATGCGCCCCTGCTCGGCGGCGGCGCGGATGTTGCGCTGCGTGTAATCGCCGCCGACCATGTCGAGAATCACGTCGGCGCCGCGCCCCCCGCTGAATTCCTTCACCGCCGCGACGAAATCCGTTTCACGGTAGTTCACCGCCACGTCGGCGCCGAGCTCGCGGCAGGCGGCACACTTCTCCTCGCTGCCGGCGGTCGCGACGACGCGGGCGCCGCGCGCCTTCGCGAGCTGGATCGCCAGCGTGCCGATGCCACTGGTGCCGCCGTGCACCAGCAGGAGTTCGCCGCGCGCGAGCGCACCGCGCTCGAACACATTGCTCCACACGGTGAACGCGGTCTCGGGGAGTGCTGCGGCCTCGCACACCGACAGGCCGCGCGGCAGCGGCAGGCATTGCGCCTCCGGCGCCGTGGCGTATTCGGCGTAGCCGCCGCCGGCAACCAGCGCGCACACCGCATCACCCGCTCGCCAGCGCACGCAGCCCGGGCCCGTGGCCACGACCTCGCCGGCGATCTCCAGCCCGAGCACCGGGGATGCGCCCGGCGGCGGCGGGTAGAAACCCTGGCGCTGCGCCACGTCCGGGCGGTTCACGCCCGCGCACGCGACCCTGACCAGCACCTCGCCCGCCTGCGGCACCGGGACCGGGCCGCGGGTCTCGCGCAGCACCTGCGGTCCGCCGAAGGCGGTGATCTCCACGAATCGCATCGTATCCATCCGTTTCAGCTCCCCGTGCGCCGTGCGCGATACACCGCCTTGGCCCGCCGTCCGCGGCGTTCCAGCGCCGGGCGCAGCGCGCGCGCCAGCGGCGGGCACAGATACGCGATGTTGGCGAGCCATCCCGAGAGCACCGGCAGCGCGCGTTCCGCCTTGCCGTCGCGCGCGCAGCGCACGATCAGTTCGGCCACCTCCTCCGCGCTCGACATGGGCTGCGAGAACACCATGTCGGGAACACCGTCGATGTCATCGAGGATGAATCCCGTGCTGATCGGCCCCGGCGACACCACGGACGCACTGATCCCGCTGCCCTCCAGTTCCTGGGCAATCGCCAGCGTGAAGGCGCGCAGCCCGAACTTGGTGGCGCTGTAGATCGACTCGTGCGCCAGCGGCACCCGCCCGGCCAGCGAGGCCACGTTGACGATCGCGCCCTGCCCGGCACGGCGCATGAACGGCAGCACCGCGCGCGACAGCGCGAGCGGCGCGCGGAAATTGGTATCGACGACGCGCAGCATCTCCTGCTCCGACAGCGCTTCCAGCACGCCACGGTGATTGCAGCCGGCGTTGTTCACCAGCACGTGCAGCGCGCCGAAGCGCTGCTCCACCTCGGCAAACACCGCCCCGGCGCGCGCGATATCGGCCGCGTCCCACGCGATCGTCGCCACGCGAGCGCCCGCGCCGAGGCGCGCCGCCGCCTGCTGCAGCCGCGCCGCGTCGCGACCGGTGATGGCGACGTTGGCCCCGAACTGCAGGAAGCGCTGCGCCGCGGCAAGGCCTACGCCCGCGCTGCCGCCCGTGATCAGCACCGTCTTTTCCGCTATTTCCATCGTCGCCTGCGCCTCCTTTAGCCCGGCGGCATTGTGCCATAATCGCGCCGCAACCCACCTCCGCGCGACGGACCGAGACAGCGCATGCAGCGATGAAGCGAATCCTGATCCTGATCGTGGCAGCCGCGCTGCTGCTCGGCGCCATCTGGTATACACGGCGCGAAGAACCCCTGCCCGTCACGCTGCATACCGTGGAGCGCGGCGTCGTCGAGCGCACGGTCGCGAACACGCGCGCCGGCACCATCAAGGCCTGCCGTCGCTCCGCGCTGTCGATGCCCGGCGGCGGCCGGGTCGAGGTGCTGCACGTGAAGGAGGGCCAGGAAGTGGCCGCCGGCGAGTTGCTGCTGGAACTGTGGAACGAGGACCGCAAGGCGATGGCGGCACAGGCCGAATCGCAGCTCGCCGCGGCCTCGCACCGGCGCGAGCAGCTTTGCGTGGAAGCGGACAACGCCGCGCGCGAAGCGCGTCGCCTCGTCACGCTGCAGCAACGCAAGCTCGTCGCCCAGGAACTCGCGGAAGCCGCCGACACGCGTGCCCGCTCCGCGGCCTTCGCCTGCCGCGCCGCCGGCGACGAGCAGCAGACCGCGGCGTCGAGCCTGCAGATGAACCGCGCGCTGCTCGCCGAGACGCAGCTGCGCGCCCCCTTCGCCGGCATCGTCGCGGAGATCAACGGCGAGGTGGGCGAGTTCGTGACGCCCTCGCCGCCCGGCATTCCCATGCCGCCGGCCGTGGATCTCATCGATTATTCCTGCCTGTACGTCACGGCGCCCATCGACGAGGTCGATGCGGGACGCCTGAAAACCGGCCTGCCCGCGCGCATCAGCCTCGATGCCTTCCGCGGCGAGCAGTTCGCCGGCCGCCTCGATCGCATCGCACCCTACGTGATCGAGATCGAGAAGCAGGCGCGCACCGTGGACGTGGACGTGCTGTTCACCAACGCCGCCGACCGCGAGCGCCTGCTGGTGGGCTACAGCGCCGACATCGACCTGGTGCTCGAAGCGCACGAGGACGCCATCCGCATTCCCTCCGAGGCGCTGATGGACAACGACACCGTCTACCGCCTGGATCCCGCGAGCAGCCGGCTCGAGCGCGTTGCGGTGCAGACCGGCATCCGCAACTGGAACTTCACCGAGATCACCGCCGGGCTCGCGCCGGGCGACCGCGTCGTGACCTCGCTCGACCAGCAGGGACTCGCCGAGGGCGTGCTGGCGGCGCCGGCCGATGATTGAGCTGCGCGCGCTCAGCCGCACCTTCAGGCTGGGCGACAGCGAGGTGCGCGCGCTGCGCGAGGTGGACCTGCGCATCGGGCGCGGCGAATACGTCTCGGTGATGGGCCCGTCCGGCTCGGGCAAGTCGACGCTGCTGAACATCCTCGGCCTGCTCGACCGCCCCGACAGCGGCGAATACCTGCTGAACGGCGCGCCCACGGCCGCGCTCGGCGAGGAAGCCCGCGCGCGGCTGCGCCGCGAGCACGTGGGTTTCGTGTTCCAGTCCTATCACCTGGTGTCGCGGCTCACCGCGCGCGAGAACATCGAGCTGCCGCTGATGCTGGCCGGCAGCGCGCCGCGCGAGCGCCGGCGCATGCCATCGACGGGGTGCTCGAGCGCCTCGGCATCGGGGAGCGCGCCGGCCACCTGCCGAACCAGCTCTCCGGCGGCGAGCGCCAGCGCGTCGCCATCGGGCGCAGCATCGTGATGAAGCCCGACCTGCTGCTCGCCGACGAGCCCACCGGCAACCTCGACAGCCGCGCCGGCGCCGAGGTGACGGCGCTGCTCGAGGAACTGAACCGCGACGGCATCACGCTGCTGGTCGTGACCCACGACGCCACGCTGGGACGGCGCGCGGCGCGTCACCTCAGCATGCTCGACGGCGCCATCAGCGGCGACGCACTGGCCGCAAACCCGGGGAGCGCGGCGCGCGCGGCGCGACGGAGAGCCCCGATGCGCCCCGCTGACCTGCTGCGCTTCACGCTGCTCGCGCTGCGGCGCCAGCGCTTTCGCAGCCTGATGCAGCTGCTGTCGGTGGCGATCGGCGTGGCCTCGGTGGTGGTGCTGGTCGCGCTCGGCGAGGGCGCGCGCCGCTACGTCCTCGGCGAGTTCTCGTTCATCGGCAAGGACACCGTGGTGATGTTCCCCGGGCGCAAGAGCACCACCGGCGGCATGCCGCCGGTGACCGGGGTGGCCGCGCGCGACATCACGCTCGCCGACATGCTCACGATCCAGCGCACCGTCGCGGGGATCGAGTCGATCGCGCCGGTGGTGGTCGGCACCGCCCCGGTCTCGCACGGCAGCCTGGAGCGCGACAGCACCGTGATCGGCACCAGCGCCGACTTCTTCGCGGTGCGCAAGCTGCGCATCGCCCAGGGCAGCATGCTGCCCGCGCTCGCGCTCGACATCGGCACGCCGGTGGCCGTCATCGGGCAGAAACTGAAGGGCGAGCTGTTCGGCAACCGCCGCGCGATCGGCCAGTGGGTGCGCCTGCGCGACTATCGCTTTCGCGTCATCGGCGTGCTCGAGGGCCGCGGCGACTCCTTCGGCATGGATCTGAGCGAGGCGATCTTCATCCCGGTGGCCTCGGCGCAGGCGGTGTTCAACACCAACGGCCTGTTCCGCGTGGTGCTGAAGGCGCGCGAGGGGGTGGCGATCGAGCCGCTGAAGCACGAGCTGCTCGCGCGCATGAAGGAACTGCACGAGGGCGAGGAGGACGTGACCGTGACCAGCCCGGACGCGATGCTCAGCACCTTCGACGGCGTGCTGCGCGTGCTCACGCTCGGCGTCAGCGGCATCGCCGCGATCAGCCTGGTGGTGGCCGGCATCCTGGTGATGAACCTCACGCTGATGTCGGTCAGCCAGCGCACCCCGGAGATCGGGCTGCTGAAGGCGCTGGGCGCCACCGACGCGCAGGTGCGCGCCATATTCCTCGCCGAGGCCGGGGTGCTCGCCGCCGCCGGCGCGCTCGCGGGCATGCTGACCGGGCGCGCCGCCATCGCGCTGATCGCGGCGCTCTACCCCGCCATTCCGTTCCGCTCGCCGCTCTGGGCGCTGGTTGCGGCCAGCGCGCTGGCGCTCGCGACCGCGCTGCTGTTCGCGTGGCTGCCCGCCGGGAAGGCCGCGCGGCTCGAACCCGTGCTCGCGCTCGGAAGGCGCTGAGGCGATGCACCCGCTCGACTGGACCCGCTGGATCCTGCGCGCGCTCGACAGCAGCCGCATGCGCAGCCTGCTGACCGCCACCGGCATCGCCATCGGCATCTGCGCCGTGACGCTGCTCACCTCGATCGGCGAAGGCATCCGGGTCTACCTGCTCGACAGCTTCTCGCAATTCGGCACCCGCATCGTCACCGTGACACCCGGGCGCACCGAGACCCTCGGCGGCGCGGGCATGCTCGCCACGGTGCGCCCGCTGTCGCTCGAGGACGCGCTCTCGCTGCAGCGGCTGGCGCACACCGAGGCCGTGGTGCCCGTGATCCTCGGCACGAGCAAGATCGAGGCCGGGCGCTACCAGCGCGACACCGACGTCTATGCCGTGGGGCCCGACATGCCGATGGCCTGGCGCTTTGGCGTCGCGCAGGGCCGTTTCCTGCCCGACGACGGGCTGCGCAATTCACGCTATTTCGCCGCGCTGGGCGCGAAAGTGAAGGAGGAGCTCTTCCAGGGGCGCAACGCGCTCGGGGAGTACGTGCGCATCGGCGGCAGCCGCTTCCAGGTCATCGGCGTCATGGAGCCCAAGGGGCAGCTGCTCGGTTTCGATCTCGACGACGCGATCTATATCCCGACCGACCTCGGCCAGGCCATGTTCAACCGCGAGGGATTGATGGAGATCGACCTGGTCTTCCGCGCCTCCACCACCTCGAAGCAGTACAGCGAGCGCATCCGCGCGCACCTCGTCGAGCGCCACGGCGAGGAGGACTTCACGCTGTTCACGCAGGAGGACATGCTCGCGAGCCTGGACAAGATCCTCACCATGCTGAAGTTCGCGATCGGCGCGATCGGCAGCGTGGCGCTGGTGGTCGGCGGGGTGGGCGTGCTCACGATCATGAGCACGGCGCTCGGCGAGCGCATCGAGGAAATCGGCCTGCTGCGGGCGCTCGGCGCCACGCGCCGGCAGGTGCTGCTGCTGTTCCTCGGCGAGGCCGTGCTGCTGGCGGCACTCGGCGGGGCGCTGGGACTCCTCGCGGTGCTCGCCCTGGTGCTGCTCGGGCGCGCCGCCCTGCCCGGGCTGCCGATCGCGATCGAACCCCTCTACCTGCTGCTGTCGCTCGCGCTCAGCTGCGGCATCGGGCTGCTCGCCGGCATCGTCCCCGCGCTCAATGCGGCAAACCTCGATCCGATCGAGGCGCTGCACAGCGAATGAGCGTGCGGCAGGGTCGCGGCACCGTTGCCCGCCGCCGCGTTCCCGGTTAGCCTCGCAACGGTGACCCGTAGCGCTCGGAGAGGCCGATGAGTTTCGACAAGATCCTGTTTGCGTTCGTGATCGTGCTGGCGCTCACGCTGAACGTGGGCTTCGTGGTCGGCGACATCGACGACATCACGCACCACGACAAGTACGAGCTCGCGCTGGCGATCGTCGTGAGCCTGATCGCCACGGTGATGAAGTTCGGCGACCGCTCGCTGCTCGGCTCGACGATGCTGGCGACCAGCCTGGTCGCCGACGTGCAGCTGATCGCGGCCGCCGTGGTGTGGGCGAGCGCCACGCTGAACGGTGCGGCCATTTCCGAGCACGACACCGTCATCGTCGTGTCGCTGGCCATCGGCGCGATGGTGGCGAACGTGATCTCGGTGGTGCTGCTCATGATCGAGACCGCCAGCCTGCGCCGATGACCAGGGAAGTACGGCGCATCCAGCCGGGGCTGTTCCTGCTGCTCAGGCGGCTGCGCCAGCCGCTGATCATCCTGATCGTGGTCTACGCCGTCGCGGTGTTCGGCTTCACGCTGGTGCCGGGCATCGACGCCGCGGGCGAGCCCTGGCGCATGAGCTTCCTGCACGCCTTCTACTTCGTGAGCTTCCTCGGCACCACGATCGGCCTCGGCGAGATACCGCAGCCCTTCTCCGACGCGCAGCGCCTGTGGGCCACCGCCTCGATCTACGCCACGGTCACCGCCTGGCTCTACGGCATCGGCGCGCTGCTCTCGACCCTGCAGGATCCGCTGTTCCGCCGCGTCATCCACGAGAACCGCTTCGCCGCCGCGGTGCGCGGGCTGCGCGAGCCCTTCGTGCTGCTGTGCGGCTACGACGACGCCGGCAAGCTGATTGCGCGCGAACTGTGCGAGGAAGGCATCGGGGTGGTGGTGGTCGATCGCGTGCAGGAGCGCGTCGACTCGGTGGAGACCGACGAGCTGCCGATGTCGGTCCCCGCCCTGCAGGCGAACGCGATGCACCCGGGCACGCTGCTCACCGCCGGCGTCGACCACCCGGCCTGCATCGCCACGCTGGCCCTGACCGGCGACGACGCGGCCAACCTCTCGGTGTCGCTCAACGCCAAGATCCTCGCGCCCGAACGCCAGGTGATCTGTGTCGCGCACCACCACGAGCACCAGGCCGCGATGGCGCGCGTCGGCGCCGAGCACCTGATCAATCCGCACGACACCTTCGCCGAACGTCTCGCGCAGGCGCTGATCAAGCCCAGCCTGCACGTGATCTACGAAAGCCTCACCACGCAGACCAGCACGCCGATGGCCGAGCCGCCGGCGTTCCCGCACGGACGCTGGCTGGTGTGCGGCTACGGGCGCTTCGGGCGCACGGTGCACCGCCACCTGCAGCAGGTCGGCATCGAGGTCACGGTGGTCGACCTGCTCGCGCCCGCGGACGCCACCGTCGATCACGTCACCGGCAGCGCGATCGACGGCGCCACGCTGCGGCGCGCGCGCATCGAGAGCGCCGACGCGATCGTGGTGGCCACGCCGAGCGACACCACGAGCCTCGCGATCGCGATGCTCGCGCGCGAGCTGAATCCGCGACTGTTCATGGTCCTGCGCCAGTCGGAGCGGCGCAACACGCCGCTGTTCCGCGCCATCGGCGCCGACATCACGCACGCTGTCGGGCTACATCGTGGCCGCCGAGGTGCTGCGCATCATCCGCGCGCCGCAGCTGTCGTACTTCCTGCGCCTCGCGCGCCAGCAGGACGAGGCCTGGGTGCGCGGACTGCTCGGACGCATGCGCGAGCGCATCGGTGACGAAGTGGCGGAGACCTGGTCGATCAGCATCGATGCGGCCACCACCCCGGCCGTGGCGGCGGCGCTGCGCCGCGGCCGCGACGTCAGCGTCGGCGCCCTGATGCGCGCCCCCGATAACCGCGACCTCCCGCTGAGTGCCGTGCCCCTGCTGCTGCAGCGGCGCGAGGGCAAGAGCCTGCTGCCCGGCGACGCGGAGCCGCTGGCGATCGGTGACCGCCTGCTGCTGTGCGGCCAGGATGTAGCGCGCGGGCGGCTGCGCTGGACCGTGAACGACGACCGCGTGCTGCGCTACCTGCTGCGCGGCAAGGCGGGCCGCTGATCAGCGCGCGAACTGTGCCGGCGTGCGACGAAAACTGTGCAGCACCCACACCAGCGCGAGCAGCACCAGGCTCGCGCAGCCCTGGTGCATCACCGCCGGCACGATCGGGACCTGCTCGAGCAGCGTGTAGACACCCAGCCCGTACTGCAGCGCCACCAGGCCCATCAGCACGGCGGCGCTGGCGCGCTGCACCAGCGCGAAGCGCCCGGCGCGCACGCGCAGCCACAGCGTCGCGACCAGCACCAGCAGCAGCGTGCCGAGCCAGCGGTGCACGAACTGGATCGTCACGTCATGCTCGAGCAGGCTGAGCCAGCGCGGGTCCATGCCCATCACGCCATCGGCGATCCAGCGGCCGTTCATCTTCGGAAACGTGTTGTAGACCAGTCCCGCGCGCAGGCCGGCGACGAAGGCGCCGTAGACGATCTGCAGCACGGTCAGCGCGGCCACGCTCGCGATGAGCACGCGCGGTGGCGCCGCCCTCGCGGCGGCGCGGCCATCGTCGCCGCGCAATTGCAGCACCAGCCAGAACAGGTAGGACATGATCGTGAAGGCGAGGCCGAGATGCGCCGCCAGCCGGAAATGACTCACGCGCGGCTCGTCGACCAGCCCGCTCTTGACCATCAGCCAGCCCATCAGGCCCTGCAGCCCGCCAAGGCCGAGGGCCACCAACAGCCGACCGCGCAACCTGCCCGTCAGGCAGCCGCGCAGCCAGAACCACAGGAACGGCAGCAGGAACACCATGCCGATCAGGCGCCCGAGCAGGCGGTGCACGTATTCCCAGAAGAAGATGCCCTGGAATTCCCCGAGCGTCATGTCGGGATGCGTGATGCGGTACTGCGGATACTGCTGGTACTTCTCGAACGCCGCCAGCCAGTCGGCGTGGTTCAGCGGCGGCAGCGTGCCCATGATCGGCGCCCACTCGACGATCGACAGCCCCGAACCGGTCAGGCGGGTGACGCCGCCGACCACGACCATGCCGAACACCATGCCGATCAGCAGCCACAACCACGCGAAGATCGCCCGGCGCGAGCCGAGGATGTCGGAATCATTCATCGCGCGACTCCCTGGCCTGCCCGGCCGCTGGCGGCTGTGCCGGCGTACCCGCTGCCGCGGCCGCCGGCTTCTCGTCCTGCACGTAATCGGCGAGGCCCTTGACGAGCTCGCCGTAGACATAGTCCGACACCCTGAAGGCCCAGCCGTCGAGGCGGCGGTTCAGGCGCTCGGCGTCCGCGGCCGCGTCGGCGGGTTTCGCGCCGGCCTCGTCCTTTGCCGGCGTCAGCTCCTCGTCGCTGGCCAGCTCCGTTGCGGGCGCGTCCGCGCGCGGCACCGGGGCGCCCGCGGCGGCGCCGAGCGCCACCCAGTTGCCGTCCTTCGCCTTGATCGCCCGCACGGTGAGATTCAGCCCGTCGAAACAGCCGACCACCGTTTCGGCCGCGCCCGTGAAATCGAGCTCGGTCGCCTTGCGCACGTCCTCCGGTTCGGCGCTCAGGATCGCGCGCGCCGCGGCGTCGAAGACGCTCTGGTAGCGCGGCGCCTTGCCCGCCGGCAGCGCCGCGACGGCGAGCGGCGCGTCGCCGGCCGCGGCACGCGCCGCGCTGAACTCGAGGGTGCCGCCGAGCGCGCGGCTCACCGAGGCGACGCGCGAGAAATCGACGTCGAGCAGCTTGCGCTCGAGCCAGTCCGCGGGGTTGGTCATCGGTTCGGGCGCGGTGTCGATCAGCCACGTCTGCTGCTCCGACACCGCGCGCACGTAGCGCCCGTTGCGACCCTCCGCCGCCTTGCCCAGCAGCACGCGCACGAACGGCTGCTCGCCCGCGTTCCAGATCTCGAGCTGCACCGCCTCGCTCGCCGGCTGCTCGATGTCGACCAGCCCGAGGCGGTCGAAAAACTCGGGCTTCGCGGTCTTCTGCTCCACGAGCCGCGCGCTGGCGAGCGCCTCGAGCAGTGTCTCGAGCTGGCGGAAGTCCGCCGGGTAGCCGGCGCGTTCCTCGACGCCCCAGCCCGCGTCGGTGCGCGCCAGCGTGACGGTCTCGGCGCTCGACTGCAGCCGCAGCCGGCGCACCTCGCCGAGCTGCTGCTTCAATTCGGGCAGCCACGGCGACTCGGCGCCCGCCACCGTGCCGGGCCGTTCGCGGTAGCCGAACACGGCCACCAGCAACACCATCACGGCGACGATCGCCGCGGCCAGACCGAGCCGGCTCTTCTGGTTCATCTGCATGCGGATTCGCTCTCCCCGCTAGCGTTGATCGGCGGCGCGGCGGCGACGCACGCGCCAGCGATGCCAGCCGAACAGCGCCAGCGTCAGCACCAGCGGCATCACCACGATGTTCAGCACTTTCAGGACCATCCCCAGGCGCTCGATGTCCTGGTCGAGCTTCAGGCGCACCTCGCGCAACTGCTTGCGGATGCGCAGCTTCTCGTCCTGGAAGCGCGCCAGCGCCTGCTCCTGCTCCGGCGACAGCGCGAGCTGGTTGCTCTCCTGGCGGTTGCGCTGCAGTTCGGCGAGCTGCTGCTCGGTCTCGTCGAGGCGCTGCTGCAGCAGCTCGGCGCTCTCGCGGTACTTGGCGTCGGCGCCGAGACGGATCTGCTGCACCAGCTCGAAGGGGCGCGAGTAGCGCCCGCGGCTGCGGATGCCGATCAGCGCCGAGCTGCCGCTCAGGTTCTCGAGCGCGTTCTGCGCGAAGGCCGCGTTGTCGGCCCACGCCGTGGCCGTGCGCTGGCCGAAGAAATCCTGCACCTGCACCCAGAAGCGGTCGGCCAGCAGGTCGGCGTCGGCCACCACGATCACGTTGATGTCCTTCGCCTCGGCGACGTGCTCGCGTCCCTCGACCTGCGGCCCGTCGAAGGCGGACTTCGCCGGACCGCCGATGCGCGCGGCCAGGGTGTAGCGCTCGCCCGTCGGCGCGAAGTCCTTCAGCAGCGCCGCGGGATCGCGGTTCATCTGTACCTGCATCGCGTCCAGCAGCGCGGACTGCGCGCTCGACTGCAGCAGCGGCTCGAAATGCGTGCTCGCTCCCGCGGCCGGCTTCAGCGCGCCGGCCATGCCGAGGTTGATCGACTCCAGGCTGCCGGTGACCACGTCCTCGCGGGTGATCTGTTCGACTCCGAGGCCGAGGAAGCCGAGATGCGCGACCGGCGGCTGGTCGGCAGCCACGCTGATCTGCAGCGCTGTGCGCGGCATCACCGACCACCTTGTCGGCCGTGAAGTCCACGCCCCAGGCCTTGAACAGCCGCGGCAGGCTGGACGCGGACTCCGGCGCGCCCTGATCCAGCATCGGGTTGCCCGAAGCACGGCTGGATTCGCAGTACGGATCGACGTAGACGATCGCCTTGCCGCCCTTCAGCACGAACTGGTCGATCGCGTACTGCATGCTGTCGGGGATGCCGGCCGGATGCACCACCATCAGCGTGGTGACGTCCTCGTCGATGGCGTCGCCCGTGAGCGGGAGGCTGCGCACCTCGAAGCCCTGCTGCAACTGCTCCATCACCACCCAGGGCGGTGTCGGCTGCGATGTCATCATGTCGAAGCCGCCGTTGATCTGCAGCCCGGAGACCACGCCGACCACCGGCTTCTTCGCCGCGACCAGGCCAGCGAGCATCTTGCTGAGCTCGTACTCGAGGAACTCCTCGCGCTCGGGCTGGAAGAACGGGATCACCTGGTGCTCGCCCCAGGCATTGCTGCCGGCGAGCCCGAAATACACCTGCTCGCCGCCGGCATCGAGCGGCACCGCCTGCAGGCCGAACTCCGCGGCCTGGTCCTCGGCCTCGGAGAAGGCCACCGGATCGATCACCTGCAGCCGGATGCGCCCGTCGGCGCGCAGCGCGTACTCCTCGAGCAGCTCGCGCACGCGCCGCGCGTAGCTGCGCAGCGGCGCCACGTCGCGCGTCGCCTTGTCGGAGAAGAAGAAGTAGAGGT
Organism: uncultured Gammaproteobacteria bacterium; assembly: GCA_963819895.1. Classification (GTDB taxonomy): domain Bacteria; phylum Pseudomonadota; class Gammaproteobacteria; order Pseudomonadales; family UBA5518; genus UBA5518. The sequence goes on along the minus strand of CAWFXU010000024.1, from coordinate 93,012 downwards.
CGATCGGCTCCTCGATGCTGTCGATGATCTCGCGCGTGCCCGCGGAGACCGTGTACATGCGGTTCTCCGTGAGGTCGACGCGCAGCCCGCCGAACAGCAGGTTGTTCAGCGCCATGAAGCTCACGAAGCCGACCGCCAGCAGCGCCAGCGCCAGGCGCGGGTAGATCCTGCGATTCATCGCCATGCTCTCAATCCGCCTGCTTCATTTCGATCACCACCGCCGTCGCCGCCAGCCACGCCGCGGCCAGCGCCACGAAGAACAGCAGGTCCTGCAGCGCGATCACGCCCTTGCTGATCGCGTTGAACTGGGTGAGGAAGCTCATCGAGGCGATCGCGTCGACCAGCACGCGCGGCGCCCAGGCGCTCACCGCGTCGAGCACCAGCGGGAAACCGCTCAGGATGAACAGGAAGCAGACCACCACGGTGAGGATGAAGGCGATCACCTGGTTGCGCGTCAGCGCCGACATGCACGAGCCGATCGCGAGGAAGCTGCCGGCCATCAGCCAGCTGCCGACGTAGCTCGACAGGATCACGCCGTTGTCGGGGCTGCCGAGCAAGTTGACCGTGATCCACAGCGGGAAGGTCAGCACCAGCGCGAGGCCGGTGAACAGCCACGCGGCGAGGAACTTGCCGAGCACCGCCTGCCAGCGCGTGACCGGCAGCGTCAGCAGCAGCTCGATGGTGCCGCTCTTGCGCTCCTCGGCCCACAGCCGCATCGCGATCGCCGGCACCAGGAACAGGTAGAGCCAGGGATGGAAATTGAAGAACGGCGCGAGATCGGCCTGCCCGCGCTCGAAGAAGCCGCCGATGTAGAACGTGAACACGCCGGTCAGCACCAGGAAGATCAGGATGAACACGTAGGCGAGCGGCGTGGCGAAATAGGCCGCCAGCTCGCGCCGGGCGATGATGCCGGTCATGCCGCATCATCGCCACCTCCCGCGTGATGTCGCGGAACACTTCGTCGAGCCGGCCGCGCTCGACGTGCAGCTCGTCGACTTCGCCAGCCGCTGTCGTGCACCAGGCGCGCGACCGCCGGCAGCGGATGCTGCGCCCGGCGCCGCGAGCACCACGCAGGCGGCGCCCGTTCGCGTGACGATCTCGACCTCGGCCACGCCCGGCAACGCCGCCAGCGCCTCGCGCGCCGCGAGCGTCGACCGCGCGCACGTCGGCCGCGAAATGGATGTGCACCGCGTGGTGGTAGCGCGAGCGCGCCTCGAGCTCGCGCGGCGTGCCGTCGGCCACGATGCGCCCGCGCGCGATGATGATCGCGCGGGTGCACACGGCGTCGACCTCCTCGAGGATGTGCGTGGAGATGATCACGATCTTCTCGCCGGACAGCCCGCGGATCAGCTCGCGCACCTGGTGCTTCTGGTTCGGATCGAGGCCGTCGGTGGGCTCGTCGAGGATCAGCACCTGCGGATCGTGCAGGATCGCCTGCGCCAGGCCGACGCGGCGCTTGAAGCCCTTGGACAGCGTCTCGATGCGCTGGTGGAGCACGGCGCCGAGATCCATCTGCTCCAGCACGCGCGCCACGCGCTGCCTCGCGCGCCGCGCCCGCGAAGCCGCGCACCTCGGCGATGAAGCGCAGGAACTCGAGCACCGTCATGTCGCCGTAGCCCGGCGCGCCCTCGGGCAGGTAGCCGATCAGGCGCCGCGCCGCGAGGGTGTCTTCCTGCACGTCGCAGCCGCAGACGCGCACGCTGCCGGTGGTCGGCGCGAGGAAGCCGGCGATCATCTTCATCGTGGTCGACTTGCCGGCGCCGTTGGGGCCGAGGAAGCCCAGCACCTCGCCGGGGCGAACGGTGAAGTCGATGCCGCGCACCGCGGCCAGTTTGCCGAAGCTCTTGCCGAGCTGCGTGACTTCGATCATGCCCGCGCTCCCGCTGTGTCGATCGATCCCAAATGGCGCCGAACTATACCCATGCCCCTGCCCTCCAGCAACCGCCGGCGCGCGCCGCGCGCGGGACTAATGCATTGTTGCGCGCAACGGCGCTGCTTATAGTGATCTCGACGCGGCGCCGGCGTGAACGTGCACGCCGCGCTTCGACCCGATGCCTCCGGAGGAAGTTCGATGCTGCGCGCGATCTGCTTCAGCCTGCTGGCGGCCGGCATGGCCCTGGCCGGCACCCGACCGGCCGCCGCCGAGCCGGCCCCGGCCGCCGAGCGCCCGCAGTACGGCGTGCTCTACACGGCCTGGATCAAGGCCGGCGACCCATGGGCCACGGTGCGCATCCGCCTCACGCGCCACCCCGAGTGGGTGCGCTGGATGCGCTTCGAGATCGACCCGGCGCGCTACAAGGGCTTCAAGGGCGAGGGCGAGATCACGCAGGACGGACAACACCGTGCTGTGGAAGCCGCCCGCCGAACGACGCCTGGCTGCAGTACAAGGTGCTGCTCGAGAGCAAGCGCGAGTCCGGACGCTATGACGGCCTCGTCACCGACACCTGGGCGCTGTTCCGCGCCGAGGACCTGGTGCCGGTGAAGCGCATCGACTTCCAGGACGGCACCCAGTCGCAGGCGAAACTGCGCCTCAACGTCCCCGAGGGCTGGTCGATCGAATCGCCGTTTCCGCGCCACCGCAGCGGCCGGCTGAAGATCGACGATCCGCGCGGCAATTTCGACCGCCCCACCGGCTGGCTGCTGCTCGGCGACCTCGGCGTGCGCCGCGAGAAGATCGGCAATACCCGCGTCGCGGTCGGCGCGCCCACCGGCCAGGGCCTGCGGCGCATGGACATCATGGCCTTCTTCCGCTGGACCCTGCCGACGCTGCAGCAGGTATTCCCGCAGTTCCCCGAGCGCCTCCTGGTCGTCGGCGCCGACGACCCGATGTGGCGCGGCGCGCTGTCGGGTCCGGGCTCGCTGTTCGTGCACTCCGACCGCCCGATGATCAGCGAGAACGCCACCAGCACCTTCATCCACGAACTGGTGCACGTCGCGATGCGCGCCAGGAGCGGCCCGCAGGCGGACTGGATCGTGGAAGGCCTCGCCGAGTACTACTCGCTGGAGGCGCTGCACCGCTCCGGCACGGTGAGCACCGCGCGCTTCGAGCAGGCGCACCGCACACTCGCCGACTGGGCCGCGCGCGAAGCCGGCCCGCTCGACGCCCCGAGTTCCTCGGGCGCGACCACCGCGCGCGCGGTGGGCGTGCTGCGCAAGGTCGATGCCGAAATCCGCGCCGCCAGCGGCGGCCGCCAGAGCCTCGACAACGTGGTCGCGGATCTCGCCGCGCAACCGAAGGCCGTCACCCTGGAGATGTTCCGCGCCAGCGCCGAGCGCCACGCCGGCCGCACCCTCGCCTCGCTGCAACCAGCCGCGCTGAAGGAACCGCCCGCTACGCGTTGAAATGCCGACGCGCTCGAAGGGCACGTCGCTGGCCTCGCTGTCCGGCCGCCGCAACGGGGCCCGCGGCAAGTACATCCCTGTAGGCTCTGGCGCCGCATCCCTGCGGCGCACGGCCCCTTATGCGCCGACCGGACAACGAGGCCGCTCGGCAAGCTTGGGGGCACGCTCACCGAGCGGGTTTGCTGCCCGCACTTGACGTGCGGGGCCGTGCGTCGCAGGGATGCGACGCTGAGCTACATGGATGTACTTGCGCGTGCCCCGCATGGCAAGAGCGGGCAGCAAAGCCAGCGACGCACGCCAAACGTCCCGCCGCGCAGGCCGGACGCCGTATGCCGCTCAGCGCGGCGGCATGCGGATGCCGCCGTCCATGCGGATGCACTCGCCGTTGATGTAGTCGTTCTCGATGATCGCGACCGCGAGGTGCGCGATCTCGTCGGGCTCGCCCGAGACGCTGCGGGAACAGCACCTGCTGGCCCAGCGCCTTGACGGCGGGCTCGGGCAGCGACTGGAACAGCGGCGTGTTGATCAGGCCCGGCACGATGGTATTGACGCGGATGCCGTAGGAGGCGAGATCGCGCGCGATCGGCAGCGTCATGCCCACGACGCCGCCCTTGCTGGCGCTGTAGGCGGCCTGCCCGATCTGGCCCTCGTAGGCCGCGACCGAGGCGGTGTTGATGATCACGCCGCGCCCGCCGTCGCGATTGACCGGCTCGTTCTTCGCCATCTGCTCGGCGGCAAGGCGCAACACGTTGAAGGTGCCGACCAGGTTCACCTGGATGACCTTGTTGAACTCGGCCAGCGGAAAAGCGCCCTGCTTGCCCAGCGTCTTGATCGCGTTGGCGATCCCGGCGTAGTTGCAGCAGATGTGCAGCGCAGCGTGCTTTGCCATGACCGCGGCGATCGCGGCCTGCACCGACTCCTCGCTGGTGACGTTGACATTGTGGTAGCTGACGTTCGCGCCGAGCTCCGCAGCCACCTCGTTGCCGCGACTCTCGTTCATGTCGAATATCGCGACCTTCGCACCCATGCGCGCAAGGCGGCGCACCGTGCCTTCGCCGAGGCCCGAGGCGCCGCCCGTGATCACGGCTACCTTTCCTGCAATTTCCATCGCTGATCTCCTGTTGTCGATGAGAGTGAAGCGCGGGCAACACCGAGCCCGCCAGAAAACCTATTTGCCCTTCCACACCGGCGCGCGCTTCTCGGCGAAGGCGGCAGCGCCCTCGCGGGCGTCCTCGCTGTCGAATATCGCCGCCGTCGCGGCATTCTGCTTCGGCCATATCTCGGCATCGCTCCAGCCGGCCGAATCGCGCATGACGCGCTTGCTGGTGGCGACCGCCAGCGGGCCGTTGGCCACGATGGATCGCGCCAGCGCAAGCGCGCCTTCGAGCGCCTCCCCCGCGGGTACGATGCGGTTGAGCAGGCCGAGCTCGTAGGCGCGTGAGGCCGGAATCATCTCCCCGGTGAGCGCCAGTTCCAGCGCGAGACGGTACGGCACCATGCGCGGCAGGCGCACCAGCCCGCCGGCGGCGGCGACCAGCCCGCGCTTGGCCTCGGGAATGCCGAAGCGCGCGTTCTCGCCGGCCACCGCGAGATCGCAGGCCAGCATCAGCTCCAAACCGCCGGCCAGCGCGTAGCCCTCGATGGCCGCGATCAGCGGCTTCTGCGGCGGCGCTTCGACCAGGCCGCCAAATCCGCGCCCCGGCAGCATCGGCATCTCGCCGGTCAGGAAGGCCTTCAGGTCCATGCCGGAACAGAACGCACTCCCGGCGCCGGTCAGGATGCCCACGCGCAGCGCCGGGCTGCCGTCGAGGCGGTCGATCGCCTCCGCTATGCCGGTGGCCACGGCCAGGTTGACCGCGTTTTTCGCGGCCGGGCGGTTGATGGTGATCGTGAGTATGCCGTCTGCCTCGTGCAGCAGGACTTCGTCGGACATCGTGGTGCTCCCGTGATGGCGGTTGATGTGGAACGGAAGGCGCGAATAGTGGTCGCTAGCGCGGCTGCTGTCCAGAGAGACGGCGCGAAGAGGCATTCCTCGTTCCCTCGCTTCCGCTGCCGAGAGTCCTGCGCCAGGCGATCGGCGCCATGCCGAACTGCCCGCTGAACCAGCGCGTGAACGAGCTCGGCATGCCGTAGCCGAGCAGCTCCGCGATGCGCGCCAGCGAGAAGTCCGGATTCTCCATGTAGCGCAGCACGAGCTCGCTGCGCACCTCGTGCAGCAGGTCGGAGAAGGTCACGCCGGCATCCTCCAGCTGGCGCTGCAGGGTGCGTACATTGACCCCCATGCCCTGCGCAATCTGCTCGATGGTCGCACGCCCCATGGGCAGCATGAGGTAGATCGCCTTGCGCACCTCGAGCAGCACGGACGGCGCCTGCTTCTTCGCCCCGGGCAATGACTGCAGCAAGCGCTCGGCATAGCGTGCCATCGCCGGATCGGCAGTCGGGTTGGGGCGGTCCAGGTCAGCGGCGCGGCACACGATGCCGTTGAACTCGCGGCCGAACTCCGGGGTGCAGCCGAACACGCGCCGGTGCACGCTCGGGTCCGGCGGCGCCTCATGGGTGAACTTCACGCTGCGCGCGCGCCACTGCGCCCCCAGCAGCGCGCTGCACATGCGGCAGAGCACGCCGAGCGCGAGCTCGGTCGCCTGCCGCGATTGCGCCGCACCCCCCGCGGCGCCTTCCTCGCGCAGGATCACCGTCGTGCCGGCCTCTTCCACGTACAATGCCAGCGACTCGTTCAGCAGGTGCTGGTACTGGATCAAGACGTTCAGCGCGTCGCGCAGCGTGCGCTGATGCGTCAGCAGCAGGCTGATGGCGCCGAAGTCCGCGATCGAGCGCGATTCCGCCATCCGCAGGCCGAAGGTCGGGCAATCCGCGAGTTGCGCGGACTCCTCGAGCAGCGCCACCACCGACTGGAGCGGAATGCGCTGCTCGGGATCCGCGATCAGCCTCAGGCTCAACCGATGCTTGCGCAACAGGGCAGCCGGATCGAGCCCCAGGTGCCGCGCAACCTCGGTGTAGTTCGTGAGCGCGGCGGCGCGGACCAGGAATGTCATGGTGCGTGTTCCTCTGCGGCGTATGCCGGGCCACGGCCACGACAAGCTCGCAACCGGCCCGGGGCAGGACACTATACTGCGCGTCGTGAAATGAAAAGTGCCTGTCGCACGATGTGAAGCAAAGCCGATTCTCGAAGCGTAAGAGCGTGGGTTGCGAAGCGAGCGCAAAGACGCGCTGACTCGGCAGGACCTGGAGGCTGTGGACGATCTTGCCCGCCTGCCGCGTGGTATCGTCCCGCATCGGAAGCTCGTCGGTGTGCTGAAAAGCCCCTGAGGCCGATGTCTTGTTCGGCGAGCGCACCCTGCTGCTGGATGCCGGCAGCCAGAGCATCGGCAGCGCGTTACCGGAGTGACCACGCATGGCAGGCAGAAACGCGCAATTCGGTGGCCACATCGCCCTTTTCGTCGCATTGAGCCTCGGCGCGGCGTCGACGATGGCCGGTTACGACGTCTACAGCCACGACGACACCACGCTCACGTTCAACCTGGACGTGGCTGCGGCCAGTTTCCAGGGCGAGGACTCGTGGTTCGGCGAGTCCTCGTCCTTCCTCGGCGAGCCCACCAACCAATGGGGCGAGTTCGGCGTGGAACCGCGCCTGTCGCTGGAAACTCCGCTCGGCGGCGGCACGGTCTTCGGCCAGGTGAGCGGCGTCTACACGGCGACGTTCAGCGACGACGCATCGGGGCTGACCATCGACAGCGATTCGGACGACGCGCAGCTCGAGCAGGGCCATCTCGGCTGGAAGACCGGGGAGCTGTTCGGCGAGGGCTACACCACCTCGTTCAGCGTCGGCCGCCAGGACTACAAGATCGGCAGCGGCATGCTGATCGCCGACGGCGGCAGCGACGGCGGCGAGTTCGGCGGCTGGTACCTGGGAATGCGCAAGGCCTTCATGGAGTCGGCGATCGCGCGCATCGAGGGCAACGGCCTGCTGGCCGGAAGCCTTCCGCATCGAGAACCGCCCGCGTCGCGGCGGCACCCGCGGCAAGGCCTACGGCGGCAACCTCGAGTACACCTTCTTCGAGACCACGAAGCTCGGTGGCACCTGGATGGTCGTCGATGCCGAAATCGCCCGGCTTCGACGAGCTGGACGTCTACGACGCACGCCTCGACTGGAGCGGCAAGGGCGCACTCGAAGGTTTCGGACTGAGCGGCGAGTTCGCGCGCGAGGAGAGCGACCAGATCGAGGCCGACGGCTGGTTCGCGCGAGGCGAGCTGGCGGCACGAAGGCGATCTGCTGGTCCCCGACCTTCAGCTATCGCTACGCGCACTTCGACGGCGACGACCCGAACACCCCCGAGGACGAGCAGTTCCGCGAGATCGCCTACGGCTTCGACGACTACGGCTCGTGGTTCCAGGGCGAGATCACCGGCAACTACCCGCTGGCCAATGGCAACACCAACACGCACCGCTTGCGCGTGAAGATGCAGCCCAGCGAGTCGGTGACGCTGAACGTGATGTACTACGACTTCACGCTGGACCAGAAGCAGATCTGGGGCGACCCGGTGAGCAGCGACGACTGGGGCCAGGAACTGAACTTCACGGTCGACTGGGCAGCCACCGAGCAGATCTACGTGATCGGCGTGCTCGGCAACCTCTCGCCCGGTGACGCCGCGAAGGAGTGGACGGGTGGCGACGAGGACTGGCTTTACTCGATGCTCTACGTTTCTTATTCGTACTGAAACAACGCCGGGAGACTGAAGCCGTGCGCATCGTGGTCGCCCTGGGCGGCAACGCCCTGCTGAAGCGCGGTGAGCCGATGACCGCGGAGGTGCAGCGCGCGAACATCCGCGTCGCGGCGCAGGCGCTGGCGCCCGTCGCCAGCGCGCACCAGCTGGTCATCAGCCACGGCAACGGGCCGCAGGTCGGCCTGCTCGCGCTGCAGGGCGCGGCCTACAAGCCCGAAGAGGCCTATCCGCTCGACGTGCTCGGCGCCGAGACCGAGGGCATGATCGGCTACATCATCGAGCAGGAGCTCGGCAACCTGCTGCCCTTCGAGGTGCCCTTCGCCACGGTGCTCACGATGGTCGAGGTGGACCCCGACGATCCGGGCTTCCGCAATCCCGACCAAGTTCGTCGGCCCGGTCTACGAGAAGGCCGAGGCCGACCGCCTGGCCGCCGAGAAAGGCTGGGTGGTCAAGGCGGACGGCGCGAAGTGGCGCCGCGTGGTGCCCTCGCCGCTGCCCAAGCGCATCTTCGAGATCCGCCCGATCAAGTGGCTGCTCGAGCACGGCACCATCGTGATCTGCGCCGGCGGCGGCGGCATCCCGACCATGTACCAGCCGGGCGCGGATCGCAAACTGGTCGGTGTCGAGGCCGTGATCGACAAGGATCTCTGCTCCGAACTGCTCGCGCGCGAGCTCGATGCGGATCTCTTCGTGATGCTCACCGACGTGGACGCGGTGTACATGGACTGGGGCAAGCCGACGCAGCAGGCCATCCGCCGCAGCACGCCGGCGGCGCTGGCCGGCGTGCCGTTCGCGGCGGGCTCGATGGGTCCGAAGGTCGAGGCGGCATGCCGCTTCGCGGCCGCGACCGGCAAGAGCGCGGCCATCGGCTCGCTCGCCGACCTGGGCCGGATCATCGCCGGCGAGGCGGGCACCACGATCGTGCCCACGGGCACTGAAACGCGATTCCATCCGGGCTGATCACATAGGTCGGTGCAGATACCGCGGTGCCCGTAGGTCCGAATTCATTCGGACGATTGTGCGTAGATCCGCAATCATGCGGACATTGTCCGGCTGCAGCGCGATTACGACGCGATCGCCGTCATGTGGCAACACCGCTGGGGCGCAGGGCTGTAATCGATGCGCTTGATGCATCGCAATGCGCGTCGATGAAACGAACGCAAACAATCGACACTTCGCGCCGGCAGGCCTAGAATGCGGCGCAATTTCAGGCGAGCCGTGCGGGCGCGGCCGGCAAGGCCCGGGGAGGACTTCGATGAAGGCGACGATACGTTCCGTACTGGCACTGCTGCTGTCACTGTGCGCTGCCGCGCTGCCGGCCGCCGCCCAGGAGGGTAAGGCGGCGACCTTCTCGAACGAGCAGCTCGAGCAGATCGTGGCGCCGATCGCGCTCTACCCCGACTCGCTGCTGACGCAGGTGATGATGGCTTCGACCTACCCGCTGGAGATCGTGGAGGCCGATCGCTGGGTGAAGCAGAACAAGAGCCTGAAGGGCTCCGCTCTCGATTCGGCGCTGAAGGACAAGAGCTGGGATCCCTCGGTCAAGTCGCTGTGCACCGTGCCCGACGTGCTCGCGAAAATGAGCGAGAACCTCGACTGGACGCAGGATCTCGGTGACGCCTTCCTCGGCCAGAAGACGCAACTCATGGATTCCGTGCAGCGCATGCGCGGCAAGGCCTATGACGCGGGCAACCTGAAGACCACCGAACAACAGGTGGTGACGCAGGAGCCGGAAAAGATCATCGTGATCGAGCAGGCATCACCCCAGGTGGTCTACGTGCCGAGCTATTCACCGACCGTGGTCTACGGCGCATGGTCCTACCCTACGTACTACTATCCCCCGATGTACGCGCCGCCGCCGGCCGGCTACGGGCTGATGGCATTCGGCGTCGGCATGGCCGTGGGCGCCGCGTTCTGGGGCGATTCCGAACTGGGGCTGGGGCCACGGCGACGTCGACATCGACATCGACCGCTACAACAACTTCAACCGCAACACCAACGTGAACTGGGAGAACAACCAGATCTCGAACCGCAGCGGCAACAGGAGCAGCTGGCAGCACGACCCCTCGCACCGCAAGGGCGTGAACTACCGCACCCAGGATGTGGCCGGGAAGTACGGCGCGCGCGCAGGCACCAGCCGCGTATCGCGTGACCAGGCGCGGGGCTGGTCGCAGGGACAGGCGGGAAACCGCACGGCGGCCGGCACGCAGCAGCGTGACCGCGCCGCAGGCTGGAACACAACAGCGTGATCGTGCAGCAGGCGCGCAGCAGCGTGACCGCAGCCAGGCTGCAGCACAGCAGCGTGATCGCGCGACGGCCGGACAACGCGAGGCGCGAGCGCCGGCCAGTATGACCGCAGCAGGCAGCAAGGTCCGCCTCGCGCCGACACCCCATCCAGGAGCGATCGCAGCAGCGCATACAGTGGCTCGCGCAGCCCGAGCATGGACCGCGCTGCGAGTTCGCGTGGCTCGGCCAGCCGCGGCACGCGCTCGTACGGTGGTGGTAGCCGCGCCGGTGGCCGCTCCGGTGGCGGCGGCAGACGGCGTTAAGGAGTAATTCGCAATGGGCAGCAACATGACGACGAGATTGGCGTGCTGGTTCGGCATCTGCAGCCTTGTGCTGCTGGCGGCGGCGGGGGCTCGCGGCAGCAGCCCGACGGCAACCGAGCCGCAGGCGCAGCGCTTCGATACCCCCGAGCAGGCGGTGCAGGCGATGGCCAGCCTGATCGGCAGCGCACGATCCGGCGGCGGTCGAGCGGGTGTTCGGTGCCGGACAGCATGGACGATCTTCGCCTCCGGCGATCCGAGATGCGGACGCCGAGGACTTCCAGCGGGTCAAGGCGATGATCGAGACCCGGGTCGGAGTTCAGTGACCTCGACGCGCAGACCAAGGTCGCCCTTATTCGGCGAGGACGAATGGCCGTGGCCCATACCGCTCGTGAACGACGGCAAGGGCTGGCGGTTCGACATGACGACCGGCCGCGAGGAACTGCTGAATCGCCGCATCGGGCGCAACGAATTGCACACGCTCGCCGCCCTGCACGAGGTCGTCGATGCCCAGCGCGAGTACATGAGTGAAGCGCGCGACGGCCAGACGCCCAGCCTTCGCCCAGAAATTCCTGAGTTCCGAGGGACGCAAGCGACGGGCTGTACTGGCCGCCCGTCGACGGCGAGGAACTGAGCCCGCTCGGCGACCTGCTTGCCGATGCCGACGTGCATGCGAGCGGTGCCCAAACCCCTATCACGGCTACTACTACCGCATCCTCAGGGCCCAGGGCCCTGCAGCACCCGGCGGCAAGGCATCGTACGTGGACGATCAGGGGCTGATGACACGCGGCTTCGCCGTGATCGCCTGGCCGGCCAAGTACGGCAACTCCGGGGTCATGAGCTTCATCGTCAATGAACGCGACATCGTGTTCCAGAAGGACCTCGGGCCTGAGACGGAATCTGTCGTGAAGGCCATCGACAGCTTCGACCCGGACCTGAGCTGGGCACCGACCGCAGATTCGGTGGATACGGCCGCGGACGACGGCGAAGCGGCACCGTCACCATGAGTACACACCATTACCCCTTTTCCACAACCGTTCGACCAAGGAAGAACACCATGCGCAAGTTGACCCTCAGTATCGCCCTGCTCGCAGCCCTCGGCTCGGGCAACATCCTGGCCCAGACCACGACGCTCGTCGGCGGAACGGCACCCGGGGTGGCGGCGGCCGCCGAAACCGAGAGCCACACCGGCACCATCACTCAAATCGACCCCGAAACACGTATCGTCACCATCACGGGTGAAGGCGGCAAGAAGGCGGAAATCATCGCCGGGCCCGAAGTGAAGAACTTCGCGCAACTGAAGGTCGGCGATCGTGTCACGATCGAGTTCACGCGGGCGCTGGCGCTGGAACTGCGCAAGGGCAGCACCGCGGAGGTGTCGCGCCAGGACGAAGCCGGCAAGGTGAGCGCCGCGGCCGGCGAAGCGCCGGGCGGAGCGGTCGGCACGCGCACGAAGATCATGGCGGAAGTGACCGCCGTCGACGCGGCCAACCGGACCGTGACGCTGAAGGGACCGAACCGCTCGATCGACCTGGCGGTCGAGGATCCCGCGCAACTCGCCAACATCGCGGTCGGCGATCGCGTCGAGGCTACCTACGTCGAGGCCCTGGCAATCCAGGTCACGCCGGCCGCAGCCAAGCCCTGAAAAGCCGGGTGGTGCGGCCCGCGGGACGCGCGCCACCCAGTCATAGATGTGCCGGATCGGCGGTGAAGGTAATGGTCAACCACCGGTCCGGCCCCGCTCCCGCCGATCGCATCCCCGATCTCCGTCCTCAGCGTGTCGAACTCGCCAATCGATATCCGAAGGTCGGACGGCACCAGCACCGAGACCTCGATGAACCGGGCACGGCCCGTCTTGGAGATGTAGCTTCGGTAATCCACGAACCCGTGGCGCGCCACGAAGTCAGCCATCACCGCTGCGCACACTGTCGCTCACTCCGGCGGGCTGATCATCAGGATCTCGCCCAGCGACTCACGGGCCTCCCGGAACGGCAAGGGCAGCAGCACCAGCGACAGCAGCGCCAGCACTGCCGGGTCGACATAGGCGATCCACCGCGCGGCCCCCGTGCCTTCCATTGCCAACGCGGCACCGAAGGCGACGAGCAGCGCGACGTTGATCAGTGCCGTCATCAGCCAGGCCTTCACGTCCAGGCGCACCAGTCCCGAATCGATGCGCTCGGCCTGCTGGCGCATCCACCACCACATGCCGAAAGAGATCACGGCCGCGCCCACCGCGTACGCGAGGGCGATCCCGAATTCCGGTTCATAGCCGCCCTTGAACAGGCTGTTCACCGAACTCAGGAGGGCATAGGCGACGAGGAAGATGAGTACCGAGGCCCTCAACGCGATGACCAGCGGCTCCAGGTGCCAGAAGCCGTACTGGAATCGCTGGTTGCCCTGGCTTGCCACCAGCCGCGCGACCCTGAGCGTGAGCCAGGTCACCGCGACATCCAGCAGCGAGAAGAAGCCGTCGAAGAGGATCGCTGTCGAGCGGGCGAGCAGCCCGAACAGGATGCCGAGGCCGGCGATCAGCAAGGTCGCGGACAACGAGGTCCACAGCAGCCGTGCCTCGAGCTCGCTTCGCAAGCGCATCACCCGCTCGATCGTTGCCATCGACCTCAACCTCGACAGTTCGTACCGAACCGGCTGCACCAGGTCAGCAGGACGGCCCGCCACCGCTCCCCCTCGCACGCGGTCGATCAGGCAGCAGACTGGTCACGCCAGAATCCGGCTATACGGCCACGGAATCCGCGATGGCCGACGTACTGTTCACGACATGCGCCGCTTACCTCGAGCAGCGGCGTCGGGTAAACTCGCGCCGCGAGAATCGCCCCTCCCGGGCAAGCGTGTGCCGGGCGCATCCGACCCGCTACGCCGATTTCGATCAAGGACAACCCATGTTCAAAGCCCTCATGCCGCAGCGCCGCGAGTTCTTCGACCTGCTCGCCGCCCATTCCGATCGCGTGGTCGCGGCCGCCAACGCCGGCCTGCGCCTGATCCAGGCCCTGGGCACGCACGATGCCGACATCGCCACGCTGGTCAAGGAAGTCGCCCACAACGAGAACAGCGCCGACAAGATCAAGACCGACCTGATCACCCTGCTGCACAAGTCGTTCACGACCCCGATCAACCGCGACCAGATCCACACGCTGACCATCGACCTCGACCGCGTGCTGCATGCCCTGCGTCATGTGGCCAACGCGATCGACATGTACAACATCACGGATTCGACGAGCGAGATGCGCGAACTCGCCTCGCTCGCCGCCGACGCCTGCCTGCGCCTGAACCGCGCCGTCATCGCGCTCGGCGAAAGCGAGCGCAGCAAGGAAACCATGGACCTGTGCAAGGCCATCGACCAGATCGAATCGACGGGCGACAAGATCATGCGCAAGGCCATCACCAAGCTGTTCAAGGAAGGCGGCGATGTCTGGGCGGCGATGAAGCTGAAGGAGTTCTACGTGCTGCAGGAGGCGGTCATCGACTATTGCGAGGATGCCGCCAAGACCATCGAAGAAATCCTGATCGAGAACTCCTGAGCGGCGCACTGACATGGAAGTACTGACCATCAGCGTCTGGACGCTGGCCCTGCTCATCTTCGTGGCGCTCGCCTTCGATTTCATGAACGGCTTCCACGACGGCGCCAACTCCATATCGACCATCGTCGCCACCGGCGCGCTGACACCGCGGCAGGCCGTGGCCTTCGCCGCCTTCTTCAACTTCGCCGCGCTGTGGATCTTCCATCTCAAGGTCGCGGCCACCATCGGCAAGGGCACGGTGGACCCGCAGTTCGTCGACCATTACGTGATATTCGGCGCCCTGTGCGGCGCGCTGGCCTGGAACATCATCACCTGGTACTACGGCATCCCGTCGTCGTCCTCGCACGCCCTGATCGGCGGACTGGTCGGCGCGACCGTGGCCAATGCCGGCGGCGTCGCGCCGATCATCTGGTCGGGCTTCGGCAAGATACTGATCTTCATCATCATCTCGCCGCTGGTGGGATTCCTGATCGGCGGCCTGCTCATGGTCGCGGTGGCGTGGGTCTTCCGCAACACGTCGCAGAAGCAGGCCGGGCGCTGGTTCAACAAGGCACAACTCGTTGCCGCCGCGGCCTACAGCCTCGGCCACGGCGGCAACGATGCGCAGAAGACCATCGGCATCATCTGGCTGCTGCTGATCACTGCCGGCGCCGCCACCACCGACGTCAGCACGCTTCCCAACTGGGTGATCTATTCGTGCTACGGCGCCATTGCCTGGGGCACGTACCTGGGCGGCTGGCGCATCGTCGAAGACCATGGGTTCGAAGATCACCCGGCTGACGCCGGTCAGCGGTTCCTGCGCCTCGATGAGCGGCGCATTGAGCCTGGCCCTGGCGACGCTGGGCGGCGTGCCGGTGTCCACCACGCACACGATCACCGGTGCCATCGTCGGCGTGGGCATGGCACAGGACGTGAAGGCCGTGCGCTGGGCCGTGACCTTCAACCTGGTGTTTGCCTGGATCGTGACCATTCCCGCCGCCGGCCTGATAGCCGCGATATTCTGGGCGTTCGGACGGAATTTCCTGGGCGGGACGCAGTGACGCGCCACCCGGACAGGGAAATCGATGCGGGGCAGGACATTATCCGCCTCGCGCCGGATCCGCCGCGCTTCAGGCCCCGGGCTCCGTGGGCCAGCCGCCGCCGAGCGCCTTGTAGAGCCGCACGAGCGACGTGAGGTGGCTGCCGATCGTCTGGGCCTCGTCGAGCTCGGCGTCGAACAGCGAGCGCTGGGCGTCGAGGACCTCGAGGTAGGCGGCGACGCCGCCGCGGTAGCGCAGCTCGGCGAGCTCGAGCACCTTGCGCTCGGCCTGGACCCGTCCCGCCTGGGCCGCCGCGTTGCTCGCCCAGCTTCCGGTAGGCGACGAGGGCGTCCTCGGTCTCGCGGAAGGCCTGGAGGACCGTCCGCTCGTAGGCGTAGAGCGCCTGTCGCTGCTGCGACTCGGTGATCTCGACCCGCCGCCTGTTCTGTCCGGCGTGGAAGATCGGCTGGAGCAGGCCGCCGAGGAGGTTCCACGACTTGGCTCGGTCCTTCGAAGAGAGTGTCGATGTCGGTGCTGGCGAAGCCGAAGGAGCCGGTGAGGGCGATGCGCGGGAAGAGCAGGGCCTTGGCGGCGCCGATGTTGGCCGTGGCGGCGGCGAGCGACTGCTCGGCCTCGCGGACGTCGGGCCGGCGGTCGAGCAGCTCCGACGGCAGGCCGGCGGGGACCGCCGCCGGGAGCTTCTGCTCGTCGATGGCGCGGCCGCGGATGACCGAGCCCGGGTTGCGGCCGAGCAGGACCGACAGCTCGTTCTCCTTGAGCGCGATGAGGCGCTCGAGATCGAAGACCACGGCCTCCACCCGATGCAGCTCGGCCTCGGCCTGGCGGAAGTCGATCTCGGGGGTGAGGCCGCCCTCGAAGCGGTCCTTGGCGAGCTCGACGTACTCGCGCCGCGACTCGATCGTGCGCCGCGAGATCTCGAGCCGGCGGTCGAGGTCGCGCAGCTCGAAGTAGGCCCGGGCCACGTCCGCGACCAGCGTCAGCACCGCCGCGCGCCGTGCCTCCTCGGTGCCGAGGAAGAGCGCCTGCTGCGCCTCGTGTCGTGCGACGGACGCGGCCGAAGAAGTCGATCTCCCAGGAGACGTCCGCGGAGACGCTGTAGACCGCCGAATCGGAACCGTCGCTGGTGGTCGGAAGCTCACCCGCGACGCCGTTCTCGCGGATCTTGACGCGACCCGCGGCCCCACTGGCGCTCACCTGCGGCCAGAAGTCGGCCTTGGCGAAGCCGTAGCGCGCCCGCGCCTCCTCGATGCGCTCGACGGCGATCTTCAGGTCCTTGTTCTCGACCAGGGCGATGCGGATCAGCTCCTGGAGCTGCGGGTCGTCGAAGAGCTCCCACCAGGGCGTGTTGGCGAGGCTCTGGGCCTCGGCCGCGGGAATCTCCCGCCAGGTTGCCGGGGCGGGCACCGCGGGGCGCTGGTAGTTGGGGCCGAGGGCGCAGCCGGTGGCCGCCGCGGCGAGGAAGAGGCTCAAGAGTCGGCGAGTCATGTCAGTGACCTCCCCCGTGGGACGGAACCGGCATCTTGACGGTCTCCTCCGTGCCCGACTTCTTCTTGCGCCCCAGCGACTCGACGAAGGCGAAGTTGCCCGGGATCAGGAAGACGCCGAGCGCCGTGGCGACGAGCATGCCCCAGAAGACGGCGGTGCCCATGACGTTCTGGGCGCCGGCGCCGGCGCCGCTCGCCCTCATCAGCGGGACGACGCCGAGGATGAAGGCGAAGGCGGTCATGAGGATGGGGCGGAAGCGCAGGCGGGCCGACGTGAGCGCCGCCTCCTCGACGCTCATGCCCTCCTCCTGCTTCGCCTTCGCGAACTCGACGATCAGGATCGCGTTCTTGGCCGCGAGACCGATGAGCATGATGTTGCCGATCTGGACGTAGACGTTGTTGTCGTAGCCCGTGAGCCAGACGCCGAAGAAGGCGCCGAGCACGACGAGCGGCGAGCCGAGCAGCACGGCCCACGGCAGGCGCCAGCTCTCGTACATGGCGGCGAGCAGCAGGAAGACGAACACGATCGCCGCCACGAACGTCGGGCCGGCGGGCGGGGCGATCTTCTCCTGGTAGGAGAGCTGGGCGTAGGTGAAGCCCATCTCGGCAGGCATCGTCTCCTTGAAGACGTCCTCGAGCGCGGCGAGCGCCTGGCCCGAGGCGTAGCCGCGCGCCGGCACGCCGTTGAACTCGACCGAGCGCAGCAGGTTGAAGCGGTTCGTCAGCTCGGTGCCGCCCTGACGGACGTGATCGTCACCAGCGTCGAGAGCGGGAATCATGTCGTTCGTCGTCTTGCTGCGCACCCAGATGTTGCCGATGTCCTCGGGCTTGCGCCGGTACTCCGCCTCCGCCTGGACGTAGACGCGGAAGAGGCGCCCGAACCGGTTGAAGTCGTTCACGTAGCTGCCGCCGAGGCTCGAGGCCAGCGCCTGGAAGGCCTCGTTGACCGGCACGCCCAGCTTGCGCGCCTTCTCCCGGTCGAGCTCCACCTTGACCTGCGGATAGCGCGGGTCGAACGAGGTGAAGATGTTCCCGATCTCCGGCCGCTTGCGCGCCGCCTCCGCGAACTGCGCGGCTGAGCTCGCCGAGTCGCTCGACGCTCGAGGCGGCCGCTGCGGTCCTGGAGGATGAAGTTGAAGCCGGCCGAGGCGCCGAAGCCCGAGATGGTCGGGATGTTGAACGGGAAGATGACGGCCTCGGGGATGCGGCGCGACCTGGCCCTGCAGCTTGGCCATGATGCTCCTGCGCGTGCAGCTCCGCCCTTGCGCTCCTCCCAGGGCTTGAGGCGCATGAAGATCGTCCCGAAGTTCGGCTGGAAGGTGTTCGTGACGACGCCGAAGCCGCCGATCGTCTGGTACGACTCGACGCCCTCGGTCTTGCCGAGGATCTCCTCGACCTTGCCGAGCACGGCGCTCGGTGCGCTCGAGCGAGGCGCCCGGGCGGCAGCGTCACGTTGACGCCGAGGATGCCCTGGTCCTCGTCGGGAATGAAGCCGGCGGGCAGCTGCCCGCCGAAGAAGCCCGCGCCCGACGCCGACGACGGCGACGATGCCGATGGTGAGGATCGAGCGGCGCACCAGCATCTGTGCGCCCTTGACGTAGCCGTTCGTCGTAGCGTCGAAGACCTTGTTGAAGCCGCCGAAGAACTTGCCGAGCGGCCCGCGCGCGGGCTTGGCGGGCTTGAGCAGCATCGCCGCGAGGGCCGGCGAGAGCGACAGCGCGCTGAAGGCCGAGAGCAGCACCGAGATCGCGATGGTCAGCGCGAACTGCTGGTACATCTGCCCGGTCAGGCCGGGGATGAAGGCCACCGGGACGAAGACCGCGGAGAGGATGAGGGCGATGCCGATCGACCGGCGCCGACACCTCCTTCATCGCCTGGATCGTCGCCTCCTTCGGGCGCCATGCCCGTGCTCGATGTGGTGCATCACCGCCTCGACGACGACGATCGCGTCGTCGACGACGATGCCGATGGCGAGGACGAGGCCGAACATCGACAGCGTGTTCACCGAGAAGCCGAGCAGCGGGAAGAAGATGAACGTCCCGATGAGCGACACCGGGCACGGTCAGCAGCGGGATGATCGTGGCCCGGAAGTTCTGCAGGAAGATGAAGACCACGAGCGTGACGAGGATGACCGCCTCGAGGAAGGTGTGGAAGATCGACTCGATCGAGGCCTCGACCGCGGGCGTCGTGTCGTAGACGATCTTGTAGTCGAGGTCGGAGGGGAAGAAGCTCCTTCGCCTCGCGCATCGTCTCGTAGATCGCCTCGGCGGCCTGCGAGCTGGTTGGCGCCGGGCAGCAGGTAGACGGCCATGGCGCCGGCGGGCTTGCCGTTCGAGCCGCCCGAAGGCGTTGTAGTCCTGCGAGCCGAGCTCGACGCGGCCGACGTCCTTGATGCGGACCTGGCCGCCCGTCTCCGTCTCGCGGACGATGATGTTCGCGAACTCCTCCTCCGTGATGAGGCGGCCGGGAGCGCTCACCGTGTAGGTGAACTCCTGGTCCGTCGGGCGACGGGCGCATGCCGATCCGGCCGGCCGGCGCCTGCAGGTTCTGCTCCTTGATCGCCGACATGACGTCGGCCGGCGTGAGGCCGAGCTTGGCCAGCTTGTCGGGCCGCAGCCAGATCCGCATGCCGTAGTCGGTGCCGCCGAAGAGGTCGACCTGGGCGATGCCGGGGATGCGCAGGAGCTGGTCGCGCAGGTTGATGCCGCAGTAGTTGATCAGGAAGTTGGCGTCGTAGGTCCCCTCGGGCGAGTAGAGCGAGATCAGCATCAGGATGCTGGGGCTCTGCTTCTTGACCGTGATCCCCTGCTGGATCACCTCCTGGGGCAGGCGCGCCTGGGCCGACGAGACCCGGTTCTGGGTGAGCACGTTGGCCATGTCCTGGTTCGTGCCCACCTGGAAGTTGACGTCGAGCAGCATGCGGCCGTCGCTGGTGTTCGACGACTTCATGTAGATCATGCCCTCGACGCCGTTGACCTCCTGCTCGATCGGCGTCGCCACCGACTGCTCGACCGCGACGGCCGACGGCGCCGGGGTAGGTGGCGGTGACGCGGATGGTCGGCGGCGCGAGGAAGGGGTACTGCTCGAAGCTCAGCCCGCGCAGCGTGTTGAGCCCGAGCAGGACGATGATGATCGAGATGACGATGGCGACGATCGGCCGCCGGATGAAGAAGTTGGCCATGGCGGTCTACCCCTTGGCGCCCTTCGCCTCGCCGCGGCGGGCGCGACGGCAGCGGGGCCGCGCCGGCTGCTGTCCTCGATCGTCACCGGTCTCGGGCTTGACCTTCATGCCCGGGCCGGACCTTCTGCAGGCCCTCGACGACGATCCGGTCGCCGGCCTTGAGGCCCGAGTCGATGACCCAGAGGGTGCCGATCCGCTCGGCCGGCGTGACCATGCGGATCTCGATCGTGTCGTCGCTCGCCGACGACCGCGACGTTGTAGATCCCCTGCAGTCTCGGAGACCGCGCGCTGCGGCACGAGGATCGCGCCCTTCTTCAGGTCCACGGCCGCCCGCACGCGGGCGTACTGCCCGGGCCGCACGATGCCTGCCGGGTTCGGGAAGGCCGCCTCGAGCAGGATCGTGCCGGTCGTCGGGTCGACGTTGCGATCGACGAAGACGAGCGTGCCCTGTCTCGGGATGGACCGTGCCGTCGGCGAGGATGAGCTCGAACGGCAGATCGGCGGTGGCGACGCCCGCGGCCTGCGCGCTCCTGCGCGCCGGCGCGCGAAGTACAGGTAGTCCTGCTCCGGGAGCGTGAAGCGGACGTGGATGGTCGTCGATCTGCGAGATCTGCGTCAGCAGCGTGCTCTGCCCGCGCCCCACCAGCGTGCCCGGATAGACCTCGGTCTTGCCGACCAGGCCGTCCTCGGGCGCCACCACCTTCGTGTAGCCGAGGTCGATCTCGGCGCCCTGCGACGGCGGCCTTGGCGGCCTCCACGGCGGCCTCGGCCGCCCGCTGGACCGCCACCGCCGTCTCGTACTCCTGGCGCGAGATCGCGTTCTTGGCGACCAGCGGCTCGTAGCGCACGACGTCCTGCCGGGCGCGGGCGAGCTGCGGCCTCGGCCTCGGCGAGCGCGCCCTTGCGCCTGCGCGAGCGTCGGCCTCGAAGGGCCGCGGGTCGATCGTGTAGAGGAGCTGCCCCTTCGTGACGGGGGTCCCTTCCTTGAAGTCGACCGTCTGCGAGGAAGCCCTCGACGCGGGCGCGGACCTCGATCTCGGTCGAGCCGCGCGTCTGGCCGATCGCCTCGACGTAGACCGGGACGTCCTTCTGGAGGACCGTCGCCACCTTGACCTCGGTCGGCGGGGGGGCCGGCGCCTCCTTCTTGCCGCAGCCAACCATCGCGGTCAACAGCAAGCCCGACAGGACCGCGAACAGGGGGCATTTCATCGAGCTGGTCTCCTTGGAATTCATCGTGCGCTCCGCGCGTCCCCGCAGGTCGGCATTCATGCCCCGCAGGTCGGCATTCATGCCCCGTAGGTCGGCATTCATGCCCCGTAGGTCGGCATTCATGCCGACAGACCCGCTCAGTACACTTCCTTGATGAAGCGCATCCGCCGCCGCGCGGCCGGGCTCTGCTCGCTGACCTTGCGCTTGGGCAGCGTCACCTTGTCGCGCTTCATTCCTTGTACGGGATCTGCTGCAGCAGGTGCGTGATCAGGTTCAGGCGCAGCCGCTTCTTGTCGTTCGAATTGGCCACGAACCACGGCGCCTCCCTGGTGTCGGTGGCGCGGAACATGTCGTCGCGCGCGCGGGTGTAGTCGTCCCAGCGCGTGTAGGACTTGACGTCCATCGGCGAGAGTTTCCAGATCTTGCGGCCGTCCTCGATGCGGTCCTTCAGGCGCCGCGTCTGCTCGTCGGGGCTCACCTCGAGCCAGTACTTCAGCAGGATGATCCCCGACTTGAGTCATCAGCTTCTCGAACAGCGGCACGACTTCCAGGAAGTTCTTCGCCTGCTCCTCGGTGCAGAAGCCCATCACGCGCTCGACACCGGCGCGGTTGTACCAGCTGCGGTCCCAGATGACGACCTCGCCTGCCGCCGGCAGGTGCGGCAGGTAGCGCTGCCCGTACATCTGGCTCTTCTCGCGGTCGCTGGGTGCCGGCAGCGCGATGACGCGGAACACGCGCGGGCTCACGCGCTCCGTGATGGCCTTGATGGTGCCGCCCTTGCCGGCGCCGTCGCGGCCCTCGAACACGATGCAGACCTTGGCGCCGGTGGCCTTGACCCACTCCTGCACCTTGACCAGTTCGACGTGCAGCTTCGCGAGCTCCTCGTCGTATTCCTTGCGCTTCAGCTTCCCGGGAGGCGCGGCTTGCGCAGTGACGGACGTACGGTGGGTGCGGACCTTGTCGTTCATGTGCTGACCACTCCGGCGATGGGCTAATCGATTTCAATGCAATCTGCGCGCCACATCGTAATCGATGACACCGTCATGATCCACCGGATCCAATGGCTGGCGGGTTGCCATTTCGCGACAAGCGGGCCACCGCCGACACGCCCGCACGCTGCGAAGCCGCCTGTGCGAGATTGACAACCGGGCACGAATGGCTATTGAATCGCGGCCGCCCGCACGGAACCCCTTGACGACCACCCGCACCTTTCCCGACAGGAGATCACCCACCATGTCCACTACCACAGACGATCAGGGCACCATCGTCGCACTGCTCGAGAGATTCCGCCTGCAACGCCTGCCCGCCACACTGGCACTGAAGGACAAGGTGGACAGCGGCGAGAAACTGGGCGACTCGGACCTCGATTTCCTGGCGCAGGTATTCGACGACTTGCGCGACGTGACCCCGATTCTCGCTCGCCACCCGGAGCTGGCGGAGCTCGCGGGCAAGATTTCCACGCTCTACAAGGAGATCACCTCGAAGGCGCTCGCCAACGAGCAGGGCAGCTGAGCGCCGCGCCCACGCCCTGCCCTGCGCCCCTTGCACCCGGCCATGGACAGCCCGCTGGAACTGGTATTCGCCATCCTGCAGCACACCGGTTTGGTCCGGCATCAAAGAGATGAAGGAAAGACAGCGGCCGCTGCATTGGATATCATTCAGCGGGTTCCTGGTCGGGCGCCACCTGCGCCTTCATCACTCGAGTGAGGCACACATGAAATCTGCAATCCGCATTCCCATGATCCTGCTGGCGCTGCTGTTCGGGGCGGCACAGGCCCATGCCGACAAGTACTCGGAGGCCATCGAGGTATTCAAGTCCGCCGGCGAGAGCAGCACCTTCTTCAAGAAGAGCTACGGCTACGCGCTGTTCCCGACCGTCGGCAAGGGTGGCATCGGCATCGGCGGCGCGCATGGCAAGGGCCGCGTGTACAAGCAGGGAAGCTACGTCGGCGACACCTCGATGACGCAGCTGACGGTCGGGCTCCAGCTCGGTGGCCAGGCCTACAGCCAGATCATCTTCTTCGAGGACAAGCGCGCCTTCGACGAGTTCACCAGCGGCAACTTCGAGTTCGGCGCCCAGGCCAGTGCCGCAGCCATCACCGCCGGCGCCTCGGCCACGGCCTCCACGACCGGCAGCTCGGCGGGTGCCAGCGGCGGCCAGCACGATGCATCGACCAAGGAGATCGGCGGCTACTACAAGGGCATGGCCGTGTTCACCGTCGCCAAGGGCGGCCTGATGTACGAAGCCTCGATCGGCGGGCAGAAGTTTTCCTACACGCCCGTGAAGTGAGATCCGCCTGTGACCTGGCCGCGCGCTGCGCGGCCGTAGGTCCGCATTGCATGCGGACGATTGTCGGGTCCGAATTCATTCGGACGATTGTCCGCCCGTAGGTCCGAATTCATTCGGACAATTGTCCGGCTGAAGCCGGACCTACGAAATATCCAGCTCCCGCGCCTGCTTCGCCAGTTCCTCGGGCGACATGAAACTCTGGGCGCGCAGCGAGCCGCCGTACCTGCCCACGATCTCCTTGAACCGCCGTTCCCAGACGTTCTCGAACAGCACGATCAGCACGGTGTGATCGGGTGGCATCTTCGCCGCGATCGCGCGGATATGCGCCACCGACAGGCCGAAATCGCCGGCCGCAGCCGCCCGCATCGCCGCGTCGGCACTGGCGCTCGCCGCTGCGGGCGCACCGACGCTGCGGCTCACGATCGCAGCCAGCAGCGCATTGATCTCCGGCGCGTCCTCGGCGTGCTCCAGCCTCCCGCCTTCCATGGCCGAGAGCTTGCCGTCGGCGTCCTTGCACACCAGCACGAAGGCGTCCGGCCTGACCTCGCTGCCGGCCCAGAGATCGCGTACCTCGTCCAGAAAATCGAAGGGCAGCAACACGCGCGGGAACTCGGTGACCATCAGGTTCAGCGAGCCCAGCCTGGCGAAATCCAGTGCTCCGGTCGCGGTCGGGCCCGGCTCCGCGGCCCGCGCGGGCCTGTCCCCGCGGATCAGGATGCCGAGGTGCACCAGTTTCGGGTTGCCCGCGGCCTCCCCGCCCATGATCTGGTGCCAGTGCCGCTCGAAGGTCTGCGCGCGTGACGAAGGCCTTGCCCATGCGCAGGTAGGGATCCTGGAAGTAGACGTACTCGTCGTCCACGCCGAGCACCACGATGTAGTGCCCGTTGTCCCAGTCGTCTTCCGGACGCGGCGCCGAGCTGCGCTGGCTGCGCCAGACCTGGCACAGCGCGATCATCGGGTGGCCGAAGCGCCGCACCTCGTCGAGCGTGAGGTTGTCGCGCGCCTCGACTTCGAGCCCCAGTGCGCGCACCCCGCGCACGATGTTCTCGCGGATAGGTGCCCACGTCCTCCGAGGTGCCGATGATCTGCATGATCGCGGTCTCGTCGAGATCGTGGCCCCAGTAGCTCAGCACCGCCTGCAGCGCCGAGGCGCCGCAGGAGTATTCGGTGATCTGGCGGGTCCGGGTCAGCAGGCGGAAATTGGCCATGGGTGTCCCTCCGGTCGAGGTGTGTCGATGCCAGCGGCTCTCAGCCCGTGTAGCGGCGTCGCCGCCTTGAAGAAATCCGTGCGCGGCAGCAGCGCCGGATCTATGTCCAGCAGCAGTGCTACCATCCGGGTGCCGCGCCCGTCGTGCAGTTCGCGCAGCTGCAGCTCACGCGCCACCGAATCGGCTTGCATGCGCAGCACGTTGCGATGATCGAGGATCATCGAGCGCTCCTCCACCCACAGGCGCTTCGCGGGTGCGGCCAGCGCCTCGGCCAGCATGTCGAGGTGCGCATCGAGCGTGACCGAGTCGGGACCGAGCTTGCCGAGCTCTTCCTCGATGCGCGCGAGCTCGCTCTCGAGCGCCGCCGCATCCGGCGGTGCTTTGTCGCCGCCCGCCTCGAAGCTCCAGCCCGCCCCCTGCAGCGCGGCGGACTTGCGCTGCAGCAATTCACGCTGCCCGGCGAGCCCGGTGCGCGTGGTGCGCCGCCTGGCCATCGCCTCGAGCACCTGCGCCAGGATGTGGTCGTAGGCGCGACGTTTCAGCAGGCGCCGCGTCTCGGCCGCGTCCGCGCACGGATCGACCAGCCGATGCCCGTCGAAGCTGACGATGGTCTGCTGCACGTCGCGCTTCAGCACCTCGTCCTCGAGGTCGATGCCGAGCGTGTGCTTCTCGCTCATGCGCATCATCAGCAGCGCCGTCAACGGCTTGCCGGCAGGCGTCCCCGCACGCAGCGCCGCCTCGAGGTTCTGGTCGCGCCCGATCACCTCGAACATGCGCTCGGGCGAGGCGAACATCGAGCGCAGGCAGGCGTCGTTGCGGTAGTTCTCCGCCGTCGCCGCCAGCGGCGCCGGCAGTTCGTCGACCAGGCGCATCACGTGATCGATCGTTGCAAGGGCCGGTTCGCGCAGCCGCTTGCGGTAGCCGCCGAGCGCCCGCAGGCGCGGATCGGTGCCGTCGACCGCGCGCTCGATCACCGCCTCGACCAGGGTCTCGGGCCAGGCGCTGCCTGTCTTCGATTCCCGCCCGAAGATCGACTGGAACAGTTTCAACATCAGTGCTGGCCCTCGCTGCCCGCCACCGTCGCCGCCTGGCTCACGCTGGTTCGTGTCCGATTCGTACGCCGCCACCGCCGAATGCAGGCTCGGGAACAAGCGCCGCTCACCGAGTATCTCCGCCAGCCTGGTGCGCCGCACCTGCGCCAGCGCCTCGGGGTTGAGTGCCGCGAACCACACCTCGACGCCCTGCTCGCGCAGCGACGCCTCCCAATCCACCAGCCCCTTCAGCGCCGTGTACTCGAAATCGAGGATGGCGCGACAATCCAGGATCATGACCTTCGGCGCCGACGCCTCGATCAGCGCGCGCAGCTTGTCGCCGATGTTCTCCGCATTGCCGAAATACAGCCGACCCTCGGCGCGCGCGATCAGCAGCCCCGGCAACGCCGGGTCGGTCGTTGGCGCATCGCCGACGGGCTCGAAGTCGCTCGAACCCGGACGGCGGCGCACGGCGTAGACCGGTGGATTGCTCGACTGGTAGAGCAGGCTGAGCAGCGAGATGACGACGGCGACCAGGATGCCCTTCAGCGTGCCGAGCAGGACCACCCCGGCGAGCGCCACGATCGCCCAGCGGAACTCGGGCAGCCGCACGCGCCGGATCGCCGCGATCTCGGCGGGATCGATGAGACCGATCGAATAGGCAACCACGACCGCCGCGAGCGTGGCGTAGGGCAACGCGCCCATGGCGGGCGCGAGAAACAGCATCGTGGCCAGCGCGCCCGCGGCCGTGACCAGCCCGGCAACCTGGGTGCGCGCCCCCGCATTGGCATTCACCGCGGTCTGCGAGGTGCCGCCGCCGCAGGGCATGGCGCCGAAGAAGCCCGCGGCGACGCTCGCCGCGCCGGTGGCGAGCAGTTCCTGGTCGGGATCGATGCGCGACTCGCCGCGACGGTGGAAGGCGCGCCCGGCGGCAATGGATTCGGTGAAACTCATCAGGGCAATGCCGGCGGCGGCGGGCCACAACGGCAACAGCAGCGAGCGGTCCGGCAGCGTGAACTCCGGAAAGCCGGCCGGGATCGCGCCGACGACGCTCACCCCGGCATCCGCCAGTCCGAGCAGCAGCGACGCCGCGATCGCGCCGGCAACCACGACCAGCGGCGCCGGTGCCCGCGGGGTGAACGCATGCATCAGCCCGATGGCCGCGAAGCTCGCCGCCGCGACCAGCACCGTCGGCAGCGATGCCTCGGGGATGTGCCCGGCAATCGCCAGCAGGTCGCGCAGGAATCCGCTCTTGTCGATGTGCAGCCCCAGCAGTTTCGGCAACTGGTCCACCACGATCACGAGACCGATGCCGGCCTTGAATCCGGTCAGCACCGGATCGGAAATGAACTTGGCGATCCCGCCGAGGCGCAGCACGCGCGCCAGCATCAGCATCAAGCCGACCAGCACGGTCAGGGTCGCGGCGGCCGTGGCCAGCGGCACGCCGGGATGAGCTGCCAGCGCCTCGCCGAGCGCCGCCGCCGTGAGGATCGCGATGGTCGTCGTCGTGCTGACGCTGAGCGTGGCCGAGGTACCGAGCACCGCGTAGACGATCAGCGGCACGAACGCGGTGTAGAGCCCGACCTGCAATGGCAGGCCGGCGATGGTGGCGTAGGCCATGGCCTTGGGAATCACCACGGCCGCGGTCGTGAGTCCGGCGACCACATCGGGCGCCAGCCAGGCGCGCTGGTAACGGGCAAGCCAGCCTGCGGCAGGCACGAGAGAAGACAGCGGGCTCGAGGAGCGCATGTTCTATTGCCTCAATTCGATCACATCACAGGTATTTCTCGAGCGGCAACGCGGCGATCATCGCCGCGCTCGCCCGGCGCGACCACGAGGCCCGGGGTTCCTGGGTCAGCGTGACCGCCGCGCTGCCCTCGCCCTCCAGCCACTGCGCGCGGCCACGCGCGATCGGCCACGACACGCCAGCTGTTCGCCGGCGCCATGTTCAGCTCGATATCGGCGGCGATCTGCGCCGCCAGCTCGGGGCTCTCGATCACCAGTCCCGATTCCGCGTTGAGGAAGCGCGAGCGCAGGTTCAGGTTGAGCGACCCCACGTAGACCGTGCGACGGTCGAAGACGAAGGTCTTCGCATGCAGCCCGAATACGTGCTCCTTGCCGCAGGCGGAACCGTTCAGCACCAGGCTCGCGGCACGAGGCCGCATCGGGTCGCATCTCGTGCAGCTCCACCCCGCTGGCCAGGATGGCGTCGCGCCGCCGCGCATAGGCGGCGTGATTGGCCGTGACGTCGTTCGAGGCGAGCGAATTGGTCAGCGCGCGCAGGCGCACCCCGCGCGCGTGCAGCGCGCGCATCGCGTCGACGGACTGCTGGTCCAGCACCAGGTAGGCGGACTCGATCAGGATCTCCTCGCGCGCGCCGGCGGCCACCTGCCCCAGCGCCGCCGCGCTTGCCTGCGTGATCGAGGTGTCGGCGAGCGCCGCGTCGCTCGGCGGGTCGTCGTGCACCAGCCGCGCCGGCGCCCAGCGCATCGCGCTCGATGCTGTCCGTCGACGTGCGCGAGGCCGGCCGCCGCATCCTGCGGCAGCGCCCCGTAGAGCTGCGCGAGCCGCGCGCTGTCGGCGGCGGCCTGCGTCGCGCGCGACTGCGATGTCACCGGCACGCACGGCGTTGCCGAACTCGGTCACGGGACGCGCCAGCACCGAGTTCCAGAACGCATCGAACATGTCCCCGGTGTCGGCCACCACGGGTCCGATCGGCGACCACGTCGCGGTCGCGGAAATTGAGCTCCGCGTGCGCGTCGAAATACTCGTCGCCGATGTTGCGCCCGCCGAGGATGGTGACGCTGCCGTCGACCGTGAAGGACTTGTTGTGCATGCGGCGGTTCAGCCGCGAGAACTCGCGCAGGAACCCGAACGCCCAGCGCAGGCCGCTCGCGCTCCAGCGCCGGGATTGTAGATGCGGATCTCGATGTTCGGGTGCTGGTCGAGCAGCGCGAGCACGTCGTCGCGCCCGCCCACGTTGATGTCGTCCAGCAGCAGGCGCACGCGCACGCCGCGTTCGGCTGCCGCGTAGAGCCGTGCGGCCATGTAGCGTCCGGTGGTGTCGCTGTTCCAGATGTAGTACTGCGCGTCGATCGAGCGCTCGGCCGCCTCGATCAGCGCCGACGCGCTCCAGGAACGCATCGTGTCCGGTGTCGAGCAGGCGGATGCCGCTGTCACTGCCGTGCGGCGCGGTGGCCGCGCGCGCGCGCAACCCCAGCGTGGTCGTGCCGGTCACGTCGAGCGGCAACGCATCGGCACGTGGCGCCGGCTCGGTCGGCAGCGTCGCGCAGGCGGACAGGACCAGCACGAGGAGCGCGCCGAATGCAGCGCTGCATCGCCGTGCCGTCCGCTCGCGCGTGGCGTCGCGAAATCCGGGACATACCCGCATGCCATGAACCTCCAGGGCCGGCTGATTCGCGCACTGCTGCGATCGGATGTCAGGTCCGGGCGGTACGGCGCATCGCTAAAGGGCGACCATTCTAGGCGGCTCGGCCGGCAGCCGCCAGCATCAGGGACGGCGGCTTGGATCAGCGCGTGTTCAGCGCGCCGACGCCGCGTTTACGGTGCCGGGAGCGAGGGTCGCAACCGCGTATGCGTTCAGGAGAGCGATCAGGCCGCGCCGACGTAGAACTGCTGCGCCCACTTGCGAAAGCGCGCGATCGGACCGTCGCCGTCGCAGAGGTTCGGCTTGTCGACGTAGATCTTGTTCTCCCAGATCGGGATGTCGTCGGTGAACTGGCGGTTCACCTCCTTCACGAAGGCCTGGCCGATGCGGTCGATCTTCGGATCGCGCGCCGGATTGCGGTACCAGACGTGGTTGTGCTGCTGCGAGGTCTCCGCGTCGACCGGCGCCGTGGTGGTGACCATGCAGATCTCGACCAGCGTGCGGTAGCGCACGATCGCGAAGCCGAAGCCCGCGGTGTCGGTGTTGAGCGTCCCTTCCACCGGTCCGTGCGAGCTCGGGAACTTCTGCGTGCTCTTCATGATCATCGACGGGCCGTCGAAGCTGAACTCGTCGTAGTGCGCCTGCCCCGGATGCCGGTGGATGGTCACGAAGTGCGCGGCGTCGGCGGTGTTCTCCGCCATCTCCTGCAGGCAGGTGCGGATCGTGTGGCCGGTGCTGAACGGCCCGACGAACTCGGGATTGCTGCATTCCGGTACGTCCGGCAGCTGGTAGAGCGGCGCCACGCCCTGCGGGTGATACCACGCCATCACCACGCCGTGACGCTCCAGCACCGGGTAGGTCGGCAGGCAGGCCTTGTCGTTCAGGCGCTGGGCGTAGTCGATCTCCGCCACACGCCCCTCGCCGGTGAAGCGCCACTGGTGGAACGGGCACTCGATCAGGTTGCCGACCACCTTGCCGCCGACCGCGATGTTGGCGCCCAGATGCGGGCAATAGGCGTCCTGCAGGTGTGCGTTGCCGTCCTGGTCGCGCCACAGCGCGAGGTCGCGCCCGAAATAGCGCACCGCGCGGACTTCGCCGGACGAGAGCTCCGCCGAATAGCCGACGTGGAACCAGCCATAGGGAATCGGAAACGGAAAGCGGCTCATGCGTGTGCCCTCTTCGGTGCGTGGTGGAGCGGCGCGCCGAAGCGCAGCGCCCCCTGTCTGCCCGCATTCTAGGGAGCGCGCCGCGGCAGTGTCAAAAAAAGATTGCAATACGACGGTTTTGTAATCTGGCGCCCGCCCTTGTGGGCCGGCCTGCGGGCCCGTACCCTGTCCAGCCCTGAGCAGCCCCGGCCCGCCATGAGCAACGAGACGACCGACCACACCGGGCACCCGTTCGACACGCTGACGCCCGATGCCGTGATCGATGCCATCGAGAGCACGGGGCGCACGTCGGACCTGCGCATCTTCCCGCTGAACAGCTACGAGAACCGCGTCTACCAGGTCGGGATCGAAGGCGGCGCGCCGCTGATCGTGAAGTTCTACCGCCCGGAGCGCTGGAGCGAAGCGGCAATCCGCGAAGAGCACGACTTCACGCGCGAGCTGCTCGAGGCCGAACTGCCCGTGGTGGCACCGATGGCCGACGACAGCGGCAACACCCTGCTCCACTTCGGCGAGTTCCGCTTCGCGCTGTTCCCGCGCGTCGGCGGCCACGTGCCCGACCTCGACCAGCCCGAGCAGCTGCTGTCGCTGGGGCGCATCCTCGGGCGCATGCACGCCATCGGCGCGAGCCGCCCTTTCGCGCATCGCCCGCGCGTCGACATCGAGAGCTACGCCGAGACGAGCTGGCGCCTGATCGACGCGCACTTCATCCCGCCGGACCTCGCCACCGCCTACCGCAGCCTGTGCGAGGCGCTGGTCCAGAAACTGCGCGAACGCTACCGCCCCGACGACGCCACGCTGATCCGCACCCACGGCGACCTGCACCCGGGCAACATCCTGGCCCGCGACGGCGCGCTGTGCCTGGTGGATCTCGACGACTGCCGCAGCGCGCCGGCGATGCAGGACCTGTGGATGCTGCTCTCCGGGGATCGCCACGCGCGCCTCGCGCAGCTCGCCGAGATCGTCGACGGCTACGAGGAATTCAACGACTTCCCGAGCGCCCAGCTGCCGCTGGTCGAATCGCTGCGCACCCTGCGCCTGATGCACTACGCCGCCTGGCTGGCGGCGCGCTGGCACGACCCGGCCTTCCCGCGCTACTTCCCGTGGTTCAACACGCCGCGCTACTGGTCCGAGCACATCCTGGAGCTGCGCGAGCAGCTGGCCGCCCTGGACGAGGAGCCGCTGGCGCTGCAGCGCTGGTGACGGCGGCGCGATGCGCTGGCATCGCGGCGGCGGCGGGCGTATCTTTGATGCATTTCCCGCGCACGATCCCTCGCCCGCACACGGAGGAACGCTGCCATGAAGTCCCCTGTTGCCCTGTTCCTGCTGCTGCTCGTCCTGGTCGCTCCGCCCGCCTCCGCCGCCGATCCGGCGCCGGTGCCGCTGTTCGACGGCCTCGGCTCGTACTCGCGCACGCGTCTCCACGGCTTCGCCCGAGGCGCAGCGCTATTTCGACCAGGGGCTGGCGTTCATGTACGCCTTCAACCACGACGAGGCGATCCGCGCCTTCACGCGCGCCGCCGAGCTCGACCCCGACTGCGCGATGGCGCACTGGGGTGTCGCGATCGCCAACGGCCCGCACATCAACAACACCGCCGTGCCGCCCGAGCGCGCGGCGGCGGCCTGGGCCGCGCTCGGCCGGGCCCGCGCCGCCAGTGCCGGCGCGAGCGCGGTGGAGCGCGCACTGATCGAGGCGCTCGCCGCGCGCTACGCCGACCCGCAGCCCGCCGACCGCGCGCCGCTGGAGCGCGCCTACGCCGAGGCGATGCGCGGCGTGTGGCAGGCCTTTCCCGGCGACCCCGATGTCGGCGCGCTGTTCGCCGAATCGCTGGCCGACCTGCGACCCTGGGACCTGTGGACGCCGGACGGGCAGCCGCAGCCCGGCACCGAGGAGCTGATCGTGACGCTGGACCAGGTGATCGCGCTGCAACCCGCCCACCCGCTCGCCAACCACCTCTACATCCATGCCGTCGAGGCCTCGCCCGAACCGGGCCGCGCCGATGCCGCCGCCGACCGCCTGCGCGAGCTGCAGCCGGGGCTCGGCCACATGGTGCACATGCCCTCGCACATCGATGTGCGCCGCGGCCGCTGGCAGCAGGCGATCGAGGCCAACGCACGCGCCATCGAGGCCGACCGCCGCTACACCGCGCGCTCGCCGCAGCAGCAGTTCTACCGGCTGTACATGGCGCACAATCACCACATGCTGGCCTACGCGGCGATGATGAACGGGCAGAGCGGGCTCGCGCTGGAAACCATGCGCGAGATGGTTGCCGACATCCCCGCGGACTTCTTCCGCGCCAATCCCTGGGCCGACGGGATGATGGCGATGCCGCTGGAGGTGATGATGCGCTTCGGCCAGTGGCAGGCGATTCTTGCCGAGCCCGAATTCCCCGAGTACGCGCCGTTCTCGCGCGCGCTGCGCCATTACGCGCGCGCCGTCGCCCTTGCCGCCAGCGACGACATGGACGGCGCCCGGCGCGAGCAAGCGGCGTTCCAGGCCGCGCGCGCGGCCGTGCCGGATACCACCACCTTCGGCAACAACACCGCCGTGGCCCTGCTCGACGTGGCCGAGCGCCTGATGGGCGGCGAACTGCTGTACCGCTCGGGCCAGGTCGACGCCGGGCTCGCGATGCTCGCCGACGCCGTGGCGCACGAGGATCGCCTGCGCTACGACGAGCCGCCGGGCTGGATCCAGCCGGTGCGCCACCCCTACGGCGCGGCGCTGTTGCAGGCGGGACGGATCGCCGAGGCCGAGGCGGTGTTTCGCGAGGATCAGCGACGCCAACCGGGCAACGGCTGGGGACTCTACGGCCTGATGCGCGCGCTGGAACTGCAGGGCAAGCAGGAAGAAGCCGACGCGGTCGAGCGTGATTTCGATCGCGTGTGGGCGAAGGCCGACATCCGCATCAAGTCGCCGTGCCTGTGCCTGCCGGGGGTCTAGCGCGGCAGCCAGGCCGGCGTCGGTCATTCAGCGACGGGCTTGTTCATTAAAGTTGAGTAATCTGCCCCCAAACGGGGCGTGCCCTGTTACGAAAATACCCAGAATTGTTGAAAAGTACGCCATTCTTTGAGTGCGTTTTGCGCGCGCGCCCCCTAACCTTGTGAGCCCGGGGCACTGTTGCCCATGCCAACGGGCGCTTTTGCCCAGTAACTTGAGGAATACCTGCCAATGACCGTCTCCGCTACCCTCCGTCATGCACTGAAACTCGCACCGGCCCTGGCCGCCGCCGCACTGCTCGCCGCCCCCGGCAGCGCCAGTGCCTCGACCACCTCCGGCGATGCGTTCGGCATCTGCAGGGACAAGGTTCGCGCGACCTTCGGCGAGGAAGTCCGCACCAAGCTCAAGCGCATCAAGGAGCGCGGCAACTTCATCGTGGAAATCAAGGTGTCCGGCGTTGCCGAGAAGCCCTTCACCGCGAAATGCGAAGTGGCACGCGACGGCACGCTGAGCTCCTTCGAGCACGACGGCCCCGCGAAGTAAGCCGCCGGGGGCCGGGGCGCTGCCAGCGCTCCGGCCCCGATCTCTCCCGCTCCGGGCAATCCGGGCACGGTCCTCCCGATCCGCCGATTCTTTCCCCGCATTCTACCCTCAGTCGAGCCACGCCGGCACCGGCAGCTTCTTGCGTCGCAGGAACGACGGGTTGAACAGCTTGCTCTGGTAGCGCGTGCCGTTGTCGCACAGGATGGTCACGATGGTGTGGCCCGGCCCCAGCTCGCGTGCCAGCCGCACGGCGCCGGCGATGTTGATCGCCGAGGAGCCGCCGAGGCAGAGCCCCTCGTGCTGCAGCAGGTCGAAGACGTAGGGCAGCGCCTCGGCGTCCGTCACCTGGCAGGCGAAATCGGGCGTGAAACCCTCGAGATTGCCGGTGAGGCGCGACTGCCCGATACCCTCGGTGATCGACTCCCCCGTCACGCGCAACTCGCCGTGCGCGTAGTGGTTGTAGAGCGCCGCGCCGCCCGGGTCGGCGAGGCCGATGCGCACACCCGGTTTCTGCGCGCGCAGGTACGCGGCCACGCCGGCGAGCGTGCCGCCGGTGCCCACCGAGCAGATGAAGCCGTCGACACGCCCGCCCGTCTGCTCCCAGATCTCGCGCCCGGTGGTGTCGCGGTGGATCGTCGCGGTTGGCGGTGTTGTCGAACTGGTTGGCCCAGACCGCCCCCTGCGGCTCGCGCGTCGCGTAGTCCGCCGCGATCCGTCCGGAGATCTTCACGTAATGGTTGGGATCGCTGGCGGGCACCGCGGGCACCGAGCTTGCAGCTCCGCGCCGCAGAGCATCAGCATCTCGATCTTCTCGGGGCTCTGCGTCTCGGGAATCACGATCGTGGTGCGATAGCCGAGCGCGTTGCCCAGCAGGCTCAGCCCGATGCCGGTGTTGCCCGCCGTGCCCTCGACGATGCGCCCGCCCGGGCGCAGCACGCCGCGGCGCTCGGCGTCGCGGATGATGCCGAGCGCGGTGCGATCCTTGACCGAACCGCCCGGGTTCATGAATTCCGCCTTGCCGAGGATCTCGCACCCCGTCAGTTCCGACACCTGCCGCAGGCGCACCAGCGGCGTGTTGCCGATCAGGTCCGCCAGTCCGCTGCTGTTCTCCATGCCGCTCCCCGGAGGTTTCAACTGGGGCGCAACTATACCCGCTGCGACGCAGCGCCGGCCACGGCGCGCAGCTGCGCCAGCGCCGCCGCATCGGCCGCGAACACGCCGTGCTCGCAGATCAGCCCGGTCACCAGGCGCGCCGGCGTCACGTCGAAGGCGAAGTTCGCCGCCCGGCTCGCCGAGCGGCGCGTGGCGCACGCTGCGCAGCACGCCGTCGGCGCCCGCGCCCTCGAGCTGCAGCACCTCGCTCGCGTCGCGCTCCTCGATCTCGATCTCGCGCACGCCGTCGGCGATCGTCCAGTCGATGGTCGAGCACGGCAGCGCCACGTAGAACGGCACGCCGTTGTCGGCGGCGGCCAGCGCCTTCTGGTAGGTGCCGATCTTGTTGCACACGTCGCCCGCGCGCGTGGTGCGGTCGCTGCCGACGATGCAGACGTCCACCAGTCCGCGCTGCATCAGGTGCCCGGCGCAATTGTCCACCACGATGCTGTGCGCGATGCCGCCCTCGCCGAGCTCCCACGCGGTGAGCCGCGCGCCCTGGTTGCGCGGGCGCGTCTCGTCGACCCAGACGTGCACCGCGATCCCGGCGGCCGCGGCGCGGTACACCGGCGCCAGCGCCGTGCCCCAGGCGCCGGTCGCGAGCCAGCCGGCGTTGCAGTGCGTCAGCACGTTCAGCACGCCGCGTTCGCGCACCCGCGGCGTGTCCGCGAGCGCGCGCATGATGCCGAGGCCGTGCTCGCCGATGCGCGCGCAGCAGGCGTATTCGGAGTGCTGCAGGGCCAGCACGCGCGCGTGCGGCGCGCGTCGGCGCGCGCCGCCAGCGGCGCGGCGCGCAGCACGGCCTGCAGGTCCTGCACGGCCCAGCGCAGGTTCACCGCGGTCGGCCGGCTCGCGATCAGCAGCGCCGCCGCCGCCTCGAGCGCGGCGTCGCTCGCGTCGGCGCGCGCGGCGAAGGCCATGCCGGCCGCCGCCACCAGCCCGATCAGCGGCGCGCCGCGCACGTTCATGTCGCGGATCACGCGCGCGCAATCCGCCACCGAGCGCGGGCTGCAGGTAGCGCTGCTCGAACGGCAGGTGCGCCTGGTCGAGCACGGACAGCGCGCAGCGCGCGGCATCGAACACGAAGGCGCGGGGAGCGTCTCCCAACCGGGCATCCGAGTCATCGGATCTCCTTCAGAACGCCAGGAACCACACGAAACCGACCACCACCGCGATCGCGATCAGGTTCAGCGCCGAAACCCGCGCGCAGCATCGCCGGCAGCGGCACGCAGCCCGTGCCGTAGGCAATCGCGTTCGGCGGCGTCGCCACCGGCAGCATGAAGCCGCAGCTGCCCGCCAGCGTGGCGACCATGAACAGCGGCAAGGGCTCGATGCCGCGCGCGCTGGCCAGCCCCGCGAGCACCGGCATGATCGCCGTGGCGGCCGCGGTATTGCTGGTCAGCTCCCCGCTGAACACGATCGCGACGGCGAGCACGCCCACGATCAGCGCGACCGGCACGGACCCGAGCCCCGACACCCACTGCGCGATCGGCGCATCGGCGCCCGAGGCCGTGACCGCCGCGGCCAGGCTCAGGCCGCCGCCGAACAGCAGCAGGATGTCCCAGGGAATGCCGCGCGCGGTGTTCCAGTCGAGCAGGCGCTCTCCTTCCGCGCCCTGCGCCGGCAGCACGAACAGCAGCAGCGCCCCGATCAGCGCGATCACGCCGTCGTCGAGGCCGGCGCAGCCCGAACCACGCCACCAGTTGCGGGCGCAGCACCCAGCCCAGCGCCACCAGCAGGAACACCGCGCCGGTGCGCTTCTCCGCGCCGCTCGCCGCGCCCAGCCGCGCGCGCTGGGCCGCGCAGCTGCGCCTCGCCGCCGGCGAAGCCGCGCCGCCGGCAGGCGGAAGGCGCCGAAGCACAGCCAGAGCCAGGTGAGCGGCAGCAACAGCAGGATCACCGGCACGCCGACGCGCATCCACTCGAGCATCGTGAGGTCGATGCCGTAGTGCGCTCCGCAGGTAGCCGGACATGATGAGGTTCGGCGGCGTGCCGATCGGGGTGCCCATGCCGCCGATCGAGGCCGCGTAGGCGATGCCGAGCATCAGTGCCGCGCCAAAGGCGCCGCGTGGCGTCCGCCGTCGGCGCCGGCGCGCTGCTCGCGGCAGGTCTGCGAGCACGCTGATCCCGATCGGGGCCAGCATCATCATCGTGGCGGTGTTCGACAGCCACATCGACAGCAGCGCGGTGACCAGCATGAAGCCGCCGACCAGGCGGCGCTGCCCCGAGCCCACCGTGACCAGCATCGCCAGCGCGATGCGCCGGTGCAGCCCGCAGCGCTGCAGCGCCAGCCCGAGCATGAAGCCGCCCATGAACAGGAACACGATGCTGTTGGCGTAGGGCGCGGAGGCGGCGCCGAAGCCGATCGAGGTGAACAGCGGCAGGATGACCAGCGGCAGCAGCGCGGTGGCGGCCAGCGGCACCGCTTCCGTCATCCACCACAGCGCCATCCAGATCGCGAGTCCCGAGCACCACGCGCGCATCGTGCGCCATGCCGCTGCCGCCGAGGGCGAGCCACAGTGCCGCCGCCAGCGGCCCGCCGAACAATCCCGCGCGGCGCAGCAGCCGCTGAACTCCCGTGATCTTTCGCATCGCGCCCTCCCGTGGAGCGGCGAGTATAGCGAAGCGCCTGCGGACCCGCCCGGCGGGTGGAGCAGGCGCGCTCAATGGGTGCAGCGCGCGCCGGTGCATGGCGTTCACCGACTGGCGGCAGCTCTCCATCCACAGCGGCCAGTCGCTCGGCAGCATGCGGTACAGCCGCTCCTCGAGGTCGAGGCGCTCGCGGCTGGGCAGCCCGCCGAGCGCGCGGTCGAGCGGCGTCGAAGCGGCGCACCGCCTCGCGCCAGATCAGCGGATCGGCGCAGTGCTGCGCCCAGATGATCGCGTTGTGCAGGGGCTTGAAGATGTCCGGCGTCATTTTGTTGTGCTCCTTGCGCTGTGCGAGGAGCTGGAATCAAGAATGATGCCATGTAGAATAGATATGAAATATGTTCCGTATCGCATTGTTTTTAAAAACAACCTCTCCCGTGAGCCGAAGCGCAATCGCGTGGTGGCGCGTGTCATTTTGTCGTCACACCCCCGGCGCGCCGACCCATATGGGCCGCGCGCCGGAGGACGCCAGCCTGTATAGCCGAAATGCGCGCCGCTTGCCCGGCCGCTCAGGAAAGATCGCGCTTGCGCACCACCTGGTCCTCGACCATGCGCACGTGCCGCCGCGCCACGTAGCTGTAGATCACCGGCACCACGAACAGCGTGAACAGCGTGCCGACCACCATGCCGAAGGTGATCACGATGCCGATCGAGACGCGCGCCTGCGCGCCGGCGCCACTGGCGAACAGCAACGGCATGACGCCGAAGACCATCGCCGCGGTCGTCATCAGGATCGGGCGCAGCCGCACCGAGGCCGCCTCGATCACCGCGTCCACCGCGCCGGCGTCGCGAATCTCCTGCTGGCGGTTGGCGAAGTCCACGATCAGGATGCCGTGCTTGCTGATCAGCCCGATCAGCGTCAGCAGCCCGACCTGGGTGTAGATGTTCATCGTGGCCATGCCCGAGCGCGAGCGGCACCAGCGCCCCGCACACCGACAGCGGCACGCTGACCAGCACCGTCAGCGGGTCGCTGAAGCTCTCGAACTGTGCCGCCAGCACCAGGAAGATCAGCACGAAGGAGAACAGGAAGGTGAACAGCAGCACGTTGCCTTCGGTCATGAACTGGCGCGACTGGCCGACGTAATCGGCGCGAAAGCCCGCCGGCAGCAGGCTGCGGCCGGTTTCCTCGAACCAGGCGATGCCCTGCCCCAGCGACACCCCCGGCGCCATCAGCGCGCCGACGGTGGCGGAATTGAGCTGCTGGAACTCGGTGAGCTTGTTGGGCCGGTTCTCGCGCGCCTGCGACACCACCGCCGACAGCGGCACCAGCTCGCCGCTGCCCGTGCGCAGGTAGTAGGTGTCGAGCATGTGCGGCGGTGAGGCGGTACTCCCGCTCGAGCTGCAGGATCACCTCGTAGCTGCGGCTGTCCAGGCTGAGACGCGAGGACTCGTTCTCGTTCAGGAAGGTCGAGAGCGTGCTGCCGATATCGGCGACGTCGATGCCGAGCTGCGCGGCCTTGTCGCGGTCGATGTCCAGCCGCACCTCGGGCTTGTCGAACTTGAGCTCCGACTCGGCGTACACGAACAGGCCGCTCTCGCGCGCCTTGCGCTCGATGTCCTGGGCCACCTGGAACAGCAGTTCGTAGGAACCGGTGCCGGAGACCACGAACTTGATCGGCAGGTCGGGCGAGGCGCCCGGTATCGAGGGCATGTTGAAGGCGTTGATGCGCAGGCCGCTCACCCCCGCGAGCTGCGCGGTCAGGTCCTGCTGGACCTCCTGGGCACCGCGCTCGCGCTCGTCGAACGGCTCGAGCTCGACCATGCCGAAGAAGCTGTTGGTGCCCATCGACACCGTTGACGAAGAAATGCTGCACGGTTTCGGGCAGCTTCTCGACGATCTGCTCGACCTGCGTCCACGTAGGCCAGCGGTGTGCTCGATCGTGCTGTTCAGCGGGCCGGAACCGACGACGTACACGTGACCGGTGTCCTCCTGCGGCGCCAGCTCCTGCGGCACGGCGCGGAACAGGAAGAACAGGCTGACGAAGACGGCGGACGCGAACACCAGCACCACGGGCCGGTTCGCGAGCGTGCGCTCGAGCAGGCGCCGGTAGCGCCGCTTCAGCGCGCTCGAAGTTGCGGTCCAGGAGCACCACGAAGCGCCGACGACGATCTCTCGTGGCGCAGCAGCCGGCTGCACATCATCGGCGACAGCGTCAGCGCCACCACGCCCGACACGATCACCGCGCCGGCCAGCGTGAACG
The DNA here is from genome assembly GCA_963819895.1 of uncultured Gammaproteobacteria bacterium. Classification (GTDB taxonomy): domain Bacteria; phylum Pseudomonadota; class Gammaproteobacteria; order Pseudomonadales; family UBA5518; genus UBA5518. The sequence continues at coordinate 53,369 of CAWFXU010000024.1, read as the reverse complement.
CGAACTCGATGAAGAGCTTCCCGGTGAGACCGCCGAGGAAGCCGATCGGCGCGTACACCGCGGCCAGCGTCAGCGTCATCACGATCACCGGGAACGCGATCTCGCGCGCGCCGACCAGCGCCGCCGCCTGCGGCTCCAGCCCTTCCTCGATGTGGCGCTGGATGTTCTCGACCACCACGATCGCGTCGTCGACGACCAGCCCGATCGCCAGCACCATCGCGAGCAGCGTGAGCAGGTTCACCGAGAAGCCCATCCACAGCATCAGCGAGAGCACGCCGATCAGCGACAGCGGGATCGTCACCACCGGCACGATCACCGAGCGCAGCGAGCCGAGGAACAGGAAGATGATCAGGATCACGATCAGGCTGGCCTCGACCAGTGTCTTGACGACCTCGTCGATCGATTCCCGGATGGTCTTGGTGCCGTCGAAGACCACCTCGCCGCGCATGCCCTCGGGCAGCTGGCTCACGATGCCCGGCATCATCGCGTGCACGTTGCGCCCGACCTCGAGCGGGTTGGCCGTGATCGCGGCGTTGATCCCGACGAAGACCGCGACGCGACCGTCGTGGCTCACCCGGGAGTCGTAGTTCTCCGCGCCCATCTCGACGCGCGCCACGTCGCCCAGGCGTACCACCGAGGCGCCGTCGCGCTTGAGCACCAGGCGGCGGAATCCCTCGGCGTCGCGGATCACGGTCTGCGGGTTGAGGTAGAACTGGACGTAGTCGCTGCGGATGTTGCCCGCCGCGCTCTGCACGTTGTTGCGCGCGACGGCCTGCTCCACGTCGGCGGCCGAGAGCCCGAAGGCCGCGAGGCGCCCGGGGTCGAGCCACACGCGCATCGCGAACTTGCGCCCGCCGTCGATGCGCGCCTCGCCCACGCCCTTCACCGTGCTCAGCAACGGCTGCACCACGCGGTCGAGGTAATCGGTGATCTGCTGCGGCGTCAGCACCTCGCTGGAGAACGAGAGGAACATCAGCACGTTGCCGCCGGAGCCGGTTTCCTTCTGCACCACCGGGGCCTCGGCATCGCGCGGCAGCTTGCGGCGCTCCTCCTCGACCTTGCCGCTGATGTCGGCGAACGCGGCGTCCACGTCGTAGCCCGGCTGCAGGTGCGCGGAAATGCGCGACATGCCGTCCTGGCTGTGCGCAGTGATGTAGTCGATGCCCTCTGCCTTGGCGAGCGCCCGCTCCAGCGGGCGGGTGATGAAGCCCTGGATCAGCTCGGCGTTCGCGCCGGGATACACCGTGGTCACGTTGATCACCGGATAGGTGACCTCGGGGTACTCGCGCAGGCTCAGGCTGTTGAAGGCGCGCAGGCCCAGGAACACGATCAGCAGGCTGACGACCGTTGCCAGCACGGGCCGGCGGATGAAGATGTCGGTGAAGTTCATCGCGCGAGCTTGACGCTGTTGTCGACGGTGACGACGGTGCCGGCGTCGAGCTTCAACGCCCCGGCCGTCACGACCAGCTCACCGGCGGCGACGCCCTTCGGTCACGGCGACGCGCCCGTCGCGGCGCGGCCCCAGCTTCGACGTAGTGGCGCGTGACGGCAAGCTCCTTGCCCCCGTCCTCGCGCGCACGCTCGGCCACGACGAACACCGAATCCCCGTAGAGGTTGTAGCTGACCGCCGTCTCGGGCACCGTGACCTGCTCCGTCGGCATCGCCCACGATGACCTCGACGCTCACGAACATCCCGGGCAGCAGGGTGCTCGCGGTGTTCGGCACGCGCGCGCGCACCAGCACGTTGCGCGTGTTGCCGTCGACCTTGGCATCGATGGCGCTCACGTGGCCGTCGAAACTCTGCTCCGGATAGGCCTGCACGCGGCAGCGCACGCGCTGCCCCACGGCGAGCCGGGGCAGTTCCTGCTCGGGCAGGGAGAAGTCCACTTCCAGCGTGTCCAGCGCCTGCAGCGTCACGATCGCCTGCCCCTCGGTGGCGTACTGTCCCGGATCGAGCTGCGGAATGCCGATGCGCCCGTCGAAGGGCGCGCGCAGGTGCTTGCGCGCGATCACCGCCTCGGTCTTCTCGACCTGCGCGCTGACGTCCTTCAGCAGCGCATCGGTCTTGTCGAAGTCGGTGCGCGAGATGGCCTTGGTGGCGATCAGCCGCTGGTCGCGCTCGAAGTTGATGTCGGCCAGCCGGCGCTGCGCCTGCAGGCTCTTCAACGTGGCGACCTCGACGCGATCGTCGAGGCTGACCAGCTCCTGCCCGGCACGCACGTTGTCGCCGGGCTTGAAATGCAGCTTCGTGACGATGCCCGAAGCCTCGGTCGCGATGTCGATCGCCCTGCACCGCCTTCAGCGTCCCGACCGCACCGATGACCACGTCCCAGCGCTCGTTGCGGGCTTCCTCGGCCGACACCGTGACCGGCGGCGGCTCGTAGTTCGCGAGGTAGCGCGCGATGATGATTTTCTTGCCTTCGACAAAGCCGAATATCGCGCCGAAAACGAGCACGAGCGCGACGATCATCAGGGCCATCGGCCTTTTCATCGGGAATATCCAATAGAAGGAAGTGACGCGCATCGCATCCCGCGGCGCAGCGCCATTCTACGGATCAAGCGGTCCCGGGGCCATGCCAGACTGGCCCGCGTTACACGGCAGTAATGTCAATTAGCGGTGCGCAGCAGCGCCAGCACGTCGTCGTGATGGGTCTTGGTCTTGACCTTGTCCATCACGTGCAGCAGGCGACCGTCCTTGCCGATGATGAACGTGGTGCGCAGGATGCCGTCGTAGCTGCGGCCCATGAACTTCTTCGGGCCCCACGCGCCATACTTCTCCGCCACCTCGTGCTCCGGGTCCGACAGCAGGTCGAAATTCAGCCGGTCGCGCTCGATGAACTTCTGCAGCTTCTTCTCCGGGTCCGGGCTCACGCCGAGCGCCACGGCATCGAGCGCAGCCAGCGCTTTCGCGGTGTCGCGCAGGCCACAGGCCTGCACGGTGCAGCCGGGCGTCATCGCCGCCGGGTAGAAATACAGCACCACGGTGCTCCTGCCCTTGAAGTCCTTCAGGCTGACGGTCTTGCCGTCCTGGTTCTTCAACGAAAAGGCCGGGGCCAGATTGCCGATCTTCGGAAATGCCATTGCGTGTCTGCTCCTGTTGCAGGTGGTGTAGGTGTGTTCGCGCTCAGCCGTCCGCGTCGCCCGGCTCCGGGTCCGGCTCCGGTTCGTCCAGGTCCGCCAGGGCCAGGATCGTGCCCGGCAGGGCCTTGCGCGCCTTGGCGCCCAGCTTCTCGAGCTGGACCACGCGGCTCACCAGGTTGCCGCGCCCGCGCGCGAAACGCTCCAGCGTCAGGTCGTAGGCCGCGCGGGTACGCTCCAGGTGGCGCCCCAGATCTTCCAGCGACTCGAGCACGCGCGCGAACTGGTCGTGCAGCGCGCCGGCGCGCCGCGCGATCTCCTCGGCGTTGCGGTTCTGCCGCTCGAGCCGCCACATGCTCTCGATGGTGCGCAGCGTCGCCAGCAGCGTGGTCGGGCTCACCATGATGATGTTGCGCTCGAAGGCGCGCCCGAACAGCGTGGCGTCCTGCTCCATCGCCTTCATGAAGGCCGCCTCGATGGGCACGAACACCAGCACGAAATCGAGCGTGCGGATGCCCTCGAGCGCGGCGTAATCCTTGACGCCGAGCGCCGCGATGTGGGCCTGCAGCGAGGCCACGTGCGCGCGCAGCGCCGCCTCGCGCTCGGCCTCGGTGTCGGCCGAGCAGAAGCGTTCGTAATCGGTCAGCGAGACCTTCGCATCGATCACCACGTCGCGCCCCTCGGGCAGGCGCACGATCACGTCCGGCATGCGCCGCTGGCCGTGCGCGTCCACGCTCGCCACCTGGGTCTCGTATTCACGGCCCTTGTGCAGCCCGGAGTCCTCGAGAATGCGCTCGAGGATCACCTCGCCCCAGTTGCCCTGCACCTTGCTGTCGCCCTTCAGCGCGCGCGTCAGGTTCAGCGCCTCGTCGCTCATGCGCCGGTTCAGGTCCTTCAGCGCCCCGATCTCGTGCAGCAGCCGCGCGCGGCCCTCGGTGTCGCCGGTGTACACCTCGTCGACGCGGCGGCGGAATTCCGACAGCTGCTCGCGCAGCGGACCCAGCGTGAGATCGAGCGCGGTCTTGCTGTCCTGGCTGAAGCGGTCGGCCTTCTCCTGGAACAGGCGGTTGGCAATGGCGCCGAATTCCAGTCCCAGTTTCTCGCGCGCCTCGGCAAGCAGCGCCAATTTCTCCGCCGCCGCGCGTGATTCCGCGGCGTGCCGGGCGCCCGCCTCGCGAGAGCTCCGCGCGCGCGCCGGCCAGCGCCTGGCGCAACTCCTCGGCGCGCGTCTCGTGGCGCGCCACGTCGGCCTCGCGGCGCGCCGCCTCGCGCAGCGCCCCGTCGAGCCGCGCCTGCTGCGCCGCGGCCTCGGCCTGGGCGGCGCGCGCGAGTCCCTCGAGCGCCGCGCGCTCGCGCAGGCCGCGCGACTGCAGCACGAACGCGCCCAGCAGCAGGCCGAGCAGGAACGCCGCCGCGGCCACGAGCACGTAATTCAGGTCGGGAATAACGGGATGCACTGCGCGTCCGTGATGGCGGTGGTAATAGGCCGCCTTTACGAGTCGGCCACGACGATTTCATTATAGGCGGGGAAAGGGTCGCAGGATCGCGAGACCGCGTGGACACGACGAGCACAGCGCAGGAGACCGGGCAGTCGGAGCGGACCCGTCGCGTTCGCCTGCTCTGCCGCACCGGCTACGCCCATTACGACGCCGGCGAACCGGCGCGCGCCCTGCGCCATTTCTACCGCGCCTGGCTGCTGCTGCCACGGCCGCAGCACGCCTGCATCGAGAGCGGCTGGATCCTCACCGCGATCGGCGATGCCTACTGGCTGAGCGGCGATAGCCGCAGCGCTGCCGAGGCGCTGCGCTCGGCGCTGCACTGCCCCGGGATACCGGGCAATCCCTTCGTGCACCTCAGGCTCGCACAGTGCTGCGAGGCGCTGGGTTTTGCGCAGGAAGCGGCGGAGCATCGCGCGCTGGCGGCGCGCAACGGCGAACCCGCCAGGCTCGAGCGGGAATACCGCATGGTATGAGCTCTCCTGCAGCCGCCAACGCCACCCCAGAGCGGCGGGAATCCGTAGTATCATTTGCTGTCATGAAATTTGCAGGTTTATCAGGCACATCCGGCGCGGAACCACGAACTGTTATGAAGCATGCAACGAAGACCTTTGCCCTTTGCGTGAGCATCGCGCTGCTGGGCGCCTGCAGCAAGACGGCCGTCTACACCACGGAGAGCTTCGCCAGCGACAGCCCCTTCGAACTGAAAGTCGTCGATGACGCGGCCACCGCCTGCGAGAGCGCGCGCCGCTCGCTGCTGCGCCAGGGCTACCTGATCGAAAAAGCCACCGGTGAAAACGTCAAGGGACGCAAGGGCTACAACAGCGCCGACAACCCCAACACCTTCATCGAGATGAACGTGGTCTGCGCGTCCGACATCCAGGGCAGCACGGTGTTCGCCAGCGGCGTGCTGAGCACCTACGAGCTGAAAAAGAGCAGCAGCGCCGCCAGTGTCGGGCTGAGCGCCGTGGGCTCGATCTCGCTGCCCATCGGCCAGAGCGCCGACTCGCTGGTGAAGGTCTCGGAAGAGACCATCAACGACAAGGAGTTCTACAACCGCTTCTTCGCGGCGGTGGACCGCATCCTCGGCGACATGCGCGCCGCCGCCAAGGCAGCCGAGCCGGTTCCCGAGCCCGAGCCCGAGCCCATTCCGGAACCCGGCCCCGCCCCGACGGCGGCGGCGCCGGAACCGGCCGCCGTGCAGGCAGCGCCCGAGCCGGGCCCGGTGCAGGTGGCACCGGCCACGACACCGGCATCCGCGCCGGTGCAGACTGCACCCGCAATCGACGCCCCAACCGGGTCCGGCGGAGCCCGTGCCGACGATGGTGCCCGAGCCGGGTGCGCAGCCTGCGACCTTGCCGCAGGGCGCACCCGCGCCGACCACCGTGCCCGAACCCGGCGCGCTGCCCGCGGCCTCGCCCGAGCCCGCGACCGGACAAGCCCGATGGTGTCCGAGCCGGTCCCGGCACCGAGGAGAGGCCACGTTCGGTCCCGCATTCGCGCCGGCCACGGCCCCGACTGCGCCGGCAACGCCGGAGTCTCTCCCCCTGCCGACGGAACCCGACGACGGGCTGGAGCCGATTCCCTTGCCCGGGGCCGCCCGTTGCCTCGATAACCGGGTGCATGCAGCGAGCGCGCACGGCAACGCCGTACGTGCCGCAATTTGCGGCGAACAGCTCTGAAAAAAAACGGGAAGATAAATGGGGTGGCCGACGGGGATCGAACCCGCGACAACAGGAATCACAATCCTGTACTCTACCAACTGAGCTACGGCCACCATCGAAAACGTCGCGCCGGGACACGGCGGATTGGTCGGGGTAGAGGGATTCGAACCCCCGACATCCTGCTCCCAAAGCAGGCGCGCTACCAGACTGCGCTATACCCCGAATCCCCGGGACCCCGGGGGCCCCGACACGGGAGCGCGAATGTTAATGGCGACCCTGTCGAGCGTCAATCGCAGCATGGCGTGAATTTGGCCCTTTTGCTTGGCCGTGCCGCGAGCCGATGCGAAAATGCGCGGCCCTGTTTCACCCACCGCCAGCGGAATACCAGTCAATGCCTGCGATCGTCCTCGACGGAAAGACCCTGTCCCAGCAAACCGAAGCCGAACTGAGCACGCGCGTCGCCGCGATCCGCGAGCGCAGCGGCGGGCAGACGCCGATCCTGGCGACCATCCTGGTCGGCGACGACCCGGCCTCCGCGACCTACGTGCGCATGAAGCAGAACGCCTGCAAGCGCGTCGGCATGGAGTCGATGGCCGTCGAGATGCCGGCGAGCACCACCACGGAACAGCTGCTGGCGAAGATCGCGCAACTGAATGCCAACCCGCGCTGCCACGGCATCCTGCTGCAGCACCCGGTGCCGGCGCAGATCGACGAGCGTGCCTGCTTCGACGCGATCGACGCTGGCGAAGGACGTCGACGGCGTGACCTGCCTCGGCTTCGGCCGCATGGCGATGGGCGAGCATGCCTGGGGATCGGCCACCCCGGCCGGCATCATGCGCCTGCTCGAGGCCTACGAGATCCCGCTCGCCGGGCGACACGCCGTGGTGGTGGGACGCAGCCCGATCCTCGGCAAGCCGATGGCGCTGATGCTGCTGAACGCCAACTGCACGGTCACCATCTGCCACTCGCGCACGCAGGACCTGCCGCAACTGGTGCAAGCAGGCCGACATCGTCGTGGGCGCCGTGGGCAAGCCGGAATTCATCCGCGCGGACTGGATCAGGGACGGCGCGGTGGTGGTCGACGCCGGCTACCACCCGGGCGGCATCGGCGACATCGAGCTCGCCCCGCTCACGGAGCGCGTCGCGGCCTACACCCCGGTGCCCGGCGGCGTCGGCCCGATGACGATCAACACGCTGATCCTGCAGACCGTGCAGACCGCCGAGCGCGCGCTCGGCTGAGCGCGCATCGGCACAGCGTTCAGCGCAGCTGGATCTGCCCGTTCACCGTGACCGTCAGCGTCGCGGTGCCGCCCTCGACGGCGATGGGCGGCGCCGCCGCATCCGCGGCTACGCATCATCGCCATCTCGGCGCCACGCTGCGACTTGTAGACCGGCGTGCCGCCGACGTTCACCTCGACCACCTCGTAGCGCGCAGCACCCATCGTCTCGGTGATCAGCTTCGCCTTCGCCGCGAATGCCTCGCAGCGCCGCCGCGGTGAGCTCGTTCTCGACGCGCAGGCGCGTCGCGCGGGTCGGCGCGAATTCCATGGCGCGCACCTGCAGCTTCTGCTGCAGCTCGGTGGCGAGCGCGGTGACCTCGGCGAAGTCCTCGCTCTCGAGCTCCAGCACCTGGATCGCGCGCCAGCCGACGATGCGCCCCGCGGCGTATTCGGGCTGCGTGGTGTACTCGCCGCTCTGCGCCTTCACCGTCGGGCGCTGCTTCGCGAGATCCAGCGCCCAGCGCATGTCGGCGTTCACCAGCGGCGGCAGCGCGGCGGCGTCGCGCGCATCGTGCTCGACGGCCAGCGTCACGCGCATCAGGTCGTTCGGCACCTCGGCAGCCGCGTCGGCCTCCAGCCGCACCAGGTTGTAGTCGAGCCCCCGCTCCTCCTCGGCCGCCACCGGCAGCGCCGCCAGCATCGCGGCCAGCACCACCGTCCCCACGCGCCAATAGCCCTGCATGTCCCGGATCTCCCTGGTCTGAACTGGCTGGCCGCCATCGTAACCCAAGCGCATCGCATTGCCACGCCGGCGAGGCTGTCGCCAGCGCGGCGCGCGCGTAAAATGGCGGTCGCGACACCATTGTCACGTCCTGCCCACCGGAGATCCCGATGCCCAGCTACGACTACCGCTGCCTCGCCACCGGACACCATCCACGAAGTGAAGCATTCGCTCAGCCTGAAGGCCACGACCTGGGGCGAGCTGTGCGCGCTGGGCAACCTCGCAGCCCGGCGACATCCCGCCGGATTCCCCGGTCGAGCGCCTGATCAGCGCCGCCGGCGTGGTCAGCAGCGGCGCGCTGCGCAACCCCGAACCGCCCTGCGGAGGCGGCGGCTGCGGCCGCGGCGCCTGCAGCTTCGCCGCGTGAACGTCCGCGCGGGTGCGCAGGCGCTGGCGGACATTCGTCCGCCGGCACCCGCGGCTGGTGGTCCTCACCGGCGCGGGCTGCAGCACCGCCTTCCGGCATACCCGATTACCGCGACGCGGCCGGCAACTGGAAGCCCGGCCCGCCGGTGCTGGGCGCGCAGTTCGTGCGCGAACTCCCGGCCCGCCAGCGCTACTGGGCACGCAGCATGAACGGCTGGCCGCGCTTCCAGGGCCGCGCAACCCAATGCCGCACATCGCGCGCTGGCCAGCCTCGAGCAGCGCGGCCACGTGAGGCACCTCATTACGCAGAACGTCGACGGTCTGCACCAGCGCGCCGGCAGCCGGGCCGTGACCGAGCTGCACGGTTCGCTGGCGCGCGTGCGCTGCCTGGCGTGCGGCGCCGTGTGCTCGCGCGCCGCGGTGCAGCGCACGCTGGAGCGCGACAACCCCGGATTCAGGGACCTGGACGCGGCGCCCGCGCCGGACGGCGACGCGCGGCTGGAGGCGCAGGGGCCTGGCGCAATTCCGCGTGCCGGACTGCCCGCACTGCGGTGGCACGCTGAAGCCGGACGTGGTGTTCTTCGGCGAGTCGGTGCCGGCGCAAGCGGTCGAAACCTGCGTCGATGCGCTCGCGCAAGCCGACGCCCTGCTCTGCGTCGGCACCTCGCTGATGGTGTACTCGGGATTCCGCTTCTGCCGCCACGCCGCCGCGCGCGGTCAACCGGTCGCCGCGCTCAACCTCGGCCGCACCCGCGCCGACGACATGCTGGCGCTGAAAGTTCCCGCGCCCTGCGACGAGGTGCTGGCGGCGCTGCTGGAGGAACTGCCGGCTCAGCCGGACGTGCCGAAGGCGCTCCAGAGGTCCGAGCCACCGAGCAGCACCTCGACGATGGCCTGAAGCCCGTCACGGTCCTCCTCGCCGAAGCGGTCGACCTCCGGACTGTCGAGGTCGAGCACGCCCAGCACCTCGCCCTGCCAGATCAGCGGAATCACCAGCTCCGAGCGCGAGCGCGCGTCACAGGCGATGTGGCCGGGGAACTCGTGCACGTCGGGCACGATGATGCAGTCGGCGAGCTGCGCCGCCGTGCCGCAGACCCCCTCGCCCCAGGGAATGCGCGTGCAGGCCGGCATGCCCTGGAACGGGCCCAGCACCAGCTCGCCGTCGCGCGCGAAGTAGAAACCGGCCCAGTTGAGACTTTCCAGCTCGGCCATCAGCAGCGCGCTGCAGTTGGCGCAATTGGCGATGAAATCCTGCTCGTCCTCGATCAGCCCGGCGAGTTGCTGCGCCAGGCCCTCGTAAAACCCGTTCACGTCCTGCTCTCCCGTCGGGCCCCGCCACACACGGCACCCGTCAGCATGTCGGCCCATCCCGGCAGCTGCACCACGGTGTCGCGCAGCGCGCGATTGTAACCGCGTGGCGTTTGTCGCGCGCCCGGGCATCATCGATAATCGCGCGCACCCCACGCAGGAGACCTGTTGCCATGCCCAGCATTTTCACCCGCATCATCGACGGCGAGCTGCCCGGCCATTTCGTGTGGAAGGACGATCAGGCCGTCGCCTTCATGACCATCCAGCCGATACGTCCCGGCCACCTGCTGGTGATCCCGCGCGCCGAGGTCGACCACTGGGACACGCTGCCGGAAGCCACGAGCGCACACCTGATGCTCGTGTCGCAGCGCATCGCCCGCGCGCTGAAGGAGGTCTACTCGCCGCTGCGCGTGGGCCTCATGATCGCGGGCCTCGAGGTGCCGCACACGCACCTGCACGTGCTGCCCCTCGACAACATGAGTGACATGTCGTTCGCGAAGGCGCATACCGCGGATGCCGCAGCGCTCGCGGCCGAAGCGCAGAAGATACGCGCCGCGCTGCGCGCGCACGGTCACCGCGAAGCGGATTTCTGAGGTATCTCCGGATCCCTGTGGCTCCGGCTCCTGTGGGTCCGAATTTATTCGGACTGGAGACTCCGGCTCGCAGGCCGTCGTCCGGCTGAAGCCGGACCCACAGGAGCCGCACCCACAAGAGCCGGACGCAGGGCATCGCCCCACGCCGCGAGCTTGCGCGCGCGCGACCACGAGGCGTTGGCCGGGCTGCTGGACGGCAGACGCGCGAAGCACAGCTCGCGGGATGCTCGCGCTGTACCGCGGCGCGCAGGTGGCGGCGGAACAGCTGCTCCGCGGCGCCCGCCGTTGAAGAACACGCTGCGTGATGCCGGGATGGCCCAGCAGGAAAGCGCACAGGTCGTTGGCCTCGACCGATCCGCCCTCGATCGCCGCATCCAGGCTGCCACGGCGGCGGCAGCGGTGCACCACGTCCCACAGCGCGATGCGGTGCTCGCGCAGCAGACGCCGCTTCGCCGCCACAGTCTGCGGCACGGCGCAGCCCAGCACCCCGGCCAGCAGCCACCAGAACGCGTTGGCCGGGTGCGCGTAGTAGAAGTTCTCCGCCAGCGAGGCCTCGCTCGGCATCGAGCCGAGGATCAGCACGCGCGCATCGCGGCGCGCGACCGGCGGGAAGCCACTCAGCAGCACCCTCAGCCCTCCTCCGCGGTCCGCCCCGGATACACCGGCGCGCGGCGCATCGCGAACGGCAGCGTCACCCGCGTGCGGGCGGCATCGATGCACGCCGCCACCGGGTACGGGAAGCGCTCGGCGATCGTGGCGCCGCAAGCCTCGCGGTAGATCGCATCCAGCAGGGTGGCGAGCTCCGCGGCGCTCACCAGTCCCAGCGCCAGCCCCGCTTCGGCCACGCCTTCGGCCTTGAAACGCAGCGCCGGCGGCGCGTCGTCGCCATCGGCCAGCGAGCGCAGCAGGTACGCCAGGCGTGCACGCAATTCGCGCTCCCAGGCATCGCGCAGCAGCGCCGTGCTCACGCCTTTCCCCGCCGCTTGCCCTGCACGCCGCGCTCGCGCAGGAAGGCCGCCAGCGCCGCCCCGGTGTGCGAGCCGCGCACGCGCGCCACCTGCTCCGGCGTGCCGGCGGCCACGATGCGCCCGCCGGCCGCGCCGCCCTCGGGGCCGAGGTCGATGAGCCAGTCCGCTTCCGCCAGCACGTCGAGGTTGTGCTCGATCACCAGCACCGTGTTGCCGCCGTCGACCAGGCGGTGCAGCACGCCGATCAGCTTCTCGACGTCGGCCATGTGCAGCCCCACGGTGGGCTCGTCGAGCAGGTACAGCGACTGCCCCGTGCTGCCGCCGCGGCGACCGTCGTCGGGCCGCACGCGCGCGAGCTCGGTCACCAGCTTGATGCGCTGCGCCTCGCCGCCGCTCAGCGTGGGGCTGGCCTGTCCGAGGCGCAGGTAGCCGAGCCCTACGTCGAGCAGCAACTCCAGCGGGCGGCGGATCGCGGGATGCGCGGCAAAGAAAGTGGCCGCGTCGGCGACGCTCATGTCGAGCACGTCGCTGATGCGCTGATCGCGGAATCGCACCTGCAGCGTCTCGGCGTTGAAGCGCGCGCCGCGGCACTGCTCGCAGATCACGGTGACGTCGGGCAGGAAGCTCATCTCGACCTTCTGCCGCCCCTGCCCCTCGCAGCTCTCGCAGCGCCCGCCCGCGGTATTGAACGAGAAGCGGCCCGCGCTGAAGCCGCGCACGCGCCCGTCCGGGGTCGCGGCATAGAGCTTGCGGATCGCGTCCCAGATCCCGACGTAGGTTGCCGGGCAGGAGCGCGGCGTCTTGCCGATCGGGGTCTGGTCGACCTCGAGCACGCGCGTGATCGACTCCCAGCCCTCGATGCCGGCGCAGGCCTGCCACCCGCGCTTGCCGCTGCGCGCGAGACGCTCGCGCAGGTTCGGCTCCAGCACCTCGCGCATCAGCGTGCTCTTGCCGCTGCCGCTGACGCCGCTGAGGCACACCAGCCGCCCCAGCGGCAGCGCGGCGTCGAGCTGGCGCAGGTTGTGCAGGCTGGCGCCGCGCACCAGCAGCTGCGGATCACCGTCCGTGACCGCGCGCCGCGCGCCGCGCAAGGGGTGACGCAGCGGTTCGCGCAGGAAACGCGCGGTCTCGGAGCGCGGCGAGGCCATCAGCTCGGCCAGGCTGCCCGCGGCCACCACCTCGCCGCCGAAGCGCCCGGCGCCCGGCCCGAGGTCGACCACGAAATCCGCGCGCCGTATGGTCTCCTCGTCGTGCTCCACCACCACCACGGTGTTGCCCTTGGCGCGCAGCTTGTCGAGCGTGTCGAGCAGCATGGTGTTGTCGCGCGGGTGCAGGCCGATGGTCGGCTCGTCGAGGATGTAGCACACGCCGCGCAGGTTCGATCCGAGCTGTGCGGCAAGGCGGATGCGCTGCGCCTCGCCGCCCGAGAGGGTCGGCGCCGAGCGCTCCAGTGCGAGATAGCCCAGCCCCACCTCGCGCAGGAAACCCAGCCGCGAGCGCAGCTCGGGGAGGATGTCGCGCGCGATCTCGCGCGCGCGCCCGTCGAGTTTCAGCGTGGCGAAGCACAGCTGCGCGGCATCCACCGTCATCGCGTTGTAGGCCGCGGGTCCGCGTCCCCACAGCCGCACCGCGAGCGCCTCGGGTCGCAGGCGCTGGCCATGGCAGGCGCCGCAGGGCTGCTCCTGCCCCTGCCACCAGTCGTTCCAGAAGTGCTCCTCGCCGGTCTGCTCGGCGTCGAAGCCCGCCATGCTGAGGCCCGTGCCGAAGCACGAGGCGCACCAGCCGTGCGCGGAGTTGTACGAGAACAGCCGCGGGTCGAGCTCGGCGAAGCTGCGCTCGCAGCGCGGGCAGGAGCGCCGCGTCGAGTAGCCCTGCAGCTGTCCGGCGCGCGCGCCGCCGAGCGCGAGTATCTGCACCGTGCCGTTGCCGGCCGCGAGCCCCTCCATGATCGCCTCGCGCAGCGCGCGCTCCTCGCGCGCCTTCACGTCGAGCACCGCCAGCGGCAGCTCGATCCAGTGCTCCTTGTAACGGTCGAGCCGTGGCCACGGCTCGGTGGGCAGCATGTCGCCGTCCACGCGCAGGTGCGTCTGCCCGCGCTTCGCCGCCGCTTTCGCGAGCTCGGTGTAATAGCCCTTGCGCCCCGCCACCAGCGGCGCCAGCACCTGCACGCGCTGGCCGCGGAACTCGCGCAGCACGCGCCCCACGATCACCTCCGCCGGTTGCGCGTCGATCGGGATGTCGCAGTCCGGGCAGTACTGGGTGCCGAGCTTCACGAACAGCAGGCGCAGGTAGTGGTGCACCTCGGTCAGGGTCGCGACCGTGCTCTTGCGCCCGCCGCGACTGGTGCGCTGCTCGACGGCCACCGCGGGCGGAATGCCGCGGATCGAGTCGACGTCGGGCCGCACCGCCGGCTGCACGAACTGGCGCGCGTAGGCGTTCAGCGACTCGAGGTAGCGCCGTTGCCCCTCGGCGAACAGGATGTCGAAGGCCACCGTGCTCTTGCCGCTGCCGCTGATGCCGGTGATCACCGTGAAGGCGTCGCGCGGGATCGCGAGGTCGATGTCCTTCAGGTTGTGCTCGCGCGCGCGGTGGATCTCTATCGTCGCCGCGGGCCGTGCGCGCTTCGCCCGTTTCACTCGCCCGCGCGGCATGCGTCCGCGCGCCTTGCGGTAGTCGGCGAGCGCGACCCCGGTATGGCAGCCCGGCACCGCGACGATCGCGTCCGGCGTGCCGCAGAACACCAGTTCGCCACCGGCCTCGCCGCCCTCGGGGCCGAGCTCGATCAACCAGTCGGCGCAATCGATCACGTCGAGGTTGTGCTCGATCACCAGCAGCGAATGTCCCGCCGCCAGCAGCTTGTCGAAGGCGCCCAGCAGCCGCGCGATGTCCTCGAAGTGCAGTCCGGTCGTCGGCTCGTCGAACACGAACAGCGCGCCCTTCGCCCCCTTGCGCCGCGCGCCGGCCTCGGCGAGATGGCCGGCCAGCTTCAGACGCTGCGCCTCGCCGCCGGAGAGCGTCGGCACCGGCTGCCCGAGCGCGAGGTAGTCGAGCCCCACGTCGACCAGCGGCGCCAGCATCGCGGTCACTTCCCGGTGCGCGGCGAATTGCGCGATCGCCTCGCTCACCGTCATCGCCAGCACCTCGGCGATCGAGCAGCCCGCCTCGAGGCGCACTTCCAGCACCTCGGGACGGAAACGCTTGCCGTCGCATTCCGGGCAGCGCAGGTACACGTCGCTCAGGAACTGCATCTCGACGTGCTCGAAGCCGCTGCCGGTGCAGGCCGGGCAGCGCCCGTCGCCGGCGTTGAAGCTGAAGGTGCCCGGCGTGTAGCCGCGCTCGGCGGCGAGCGGCGTGCGCGCGAACAGGTTGCGTATCGCGCCCCAGGCGCCGACGTAGCTCGCCGGGTTCGAGCGCGCGCTCTTGCCGATCGGCGACTGGTCGACGAACACCACGTCCGCGAGCTGCGCCAGCCCGCGCAGCTCGCGGTGCGCCCCGGGCACCTCGAGCGGCCGGCCGAGCTGCTGGCGCGCCCCCTGGTACAGCACGTCGCCGATCAGCGTCGACTTGCCCGAGCCGCTCACCCCGGTCACGCAGACCAGCGCGCCCAGCGGGAAGCGCACGTCGATGTGCTTGAGGTTGTTCGCGCTCACGCCGAGCAGCTCGAGGCACGGACCGCCCGGGTCCACCGTGCGCCGCGCCAGCGCGCTCGACGCGGCGCTCGCCGCGCAGGTAGGCGCCGGTGAGCGAGCCCGCCACCGCACCGATCTCGCGCGCCGGGCCGTGGAACACGATGTCGCCACCGGCCTTGCCCGGGCCCGGGCCCATGTCGATCAGGCGGTCCGCGGCCAGCATGATCTGCGGGTCGTGCTCGACCACCAGCAGCGTGTTGCCGGCATCACGCAGGCGCTCGAGCACCGTGACCACGCGCCCCACGTCGCGCGGGTGCAGCCCGATGCTGGGCTCGTCGAGCACGAACAGGGTGTTGACCAGCGAGCTGCCGAGCGCGGTGGTGAGGTTGATGCGCTGCACCTCGCCGCCGGAGAGCGTGCGCGACTGGCGGTCGAGCGCGAGATAACCCACGCCGACCTCGACCAGGAAGCGCAGCCGCGAGCGGATCTCCGCGAGCACCATCGCGGTGGCCTCGTCGTCGCCCGCCGGCAGGCACAGGCCCTCGACGAAGGCGAGCGCGCGGCTGACCGGCAGCTTCGAGAAGGAGTGGAAATCGAGCCCGCGCTCGCCGCCCTCGGCCGCGCTGGCGATGCGCCACAGCAGCGCGCCGGGCTTCAGGCGCGCGCCGTGGCAGGCGCTGCAGAGGTCGTAGCTGCGGTACTTCGACAGCAGCACGCGGATGTGCATCTTGTAGCTCTTCGATTCGAGCCACGCGAAGAAGCGCCGTGCGCCGTACCAGACGCCGGTGTCGATCTCGCCTTCGCCTTCCACCACCCAGTCGCGCTGCTCATCCGCGAGATCCTGCCACGGCACATCCAGCGGCACCCCGCGCTTCTTCGCGTAGCGCTCCATATCCTGCTGGCACTCGCGAAAGCTCTCGGTCTGCCACGGCTTGATCGCGCCCTGGCGCAGGCTCAGCGCGGGATCGGGCACCACGAGGCGGTAGTCGATGCCGATCGAGCGCCCGAAGCCGCGGCAGGTCTCGCAGGCGCCGAGCGGCGAGTTGAACGAGAACGCACTCGGCGCGGCCTCGGCGTAGGCGATGTCGCACCGCGCGCAGTGCAGCATGTTCGAGAAACGCAGCTCGCGCGCGGGCTCGCCGACGGCGACCGCGAGCTTGCCGCGCGCCGAGGCGGAACGCGGCCTCCAGGCTCTCGGTGAGCCGCGAGCGGTTCTCCTCGCGCAGCCGCAGGCGATCCTGCACCACCGCGAGCATGCCGGCGCCCGCCTCGCTCACGCGCGTGTAGCCCTGCGCCGCGAGCATCTGCGTCATCTGCGCGGCGTCCATGCCGGGCAGCAGCTCGACGCGAAAGCTCACCGTGGCGCCCTGCTCCGCCAGCGCCGGGTCGGCGAGCAGCGCCGCGGCCACGGCATCGGCGCTGTCGGCGCTCACCGGGGCGTCGCAGCCGCGGCAGTGCAGCGTCGCCACGCGCGCATACAGCAGCTTCAGGTAATCGTTGAGCTCGGTCATCGTGCCGACGGTGGAGCGCGAGGTGCGCACCGGGTTGCTCTGCTCGATGGCGATCGCCGGCGGAATGCCGCGGATCGCATCGACCTGCGGCTTGTCCATGCGCTCGAGGAACTGCCGCGCGTAGGGCGAGAAGGTCTCGACGTAGCGGCGCTGGCCCTCGGCGTAGATGGTGTCGAAGGCGAGCGAGGACTTGCCCGAGCCGCTCACTCCCGTGATCACCGTGAGCTCCCCGAGCGGCAGCTCGAGGCTGAGGTTGCGCAGGTTGTTCTGGCGCGCGCCTTCGATGCTGATGCTGTCTTCCACGTCGTGCCTGTAATCCGGTGATGCTGCGGGGGGATGCGAGCGGCATCTTCGCCGAGCCGCGGGAACGCAATGCAACGACCGCGGCCGGCGCTTGACCCCGGTCAAGGAAAGGGCATCCGGCGCTTCAAAAGCGCTGCCGCAGCCAGTAAGTTCCGAGCGTGAGGGCACGCGGGCATCAGCGGAGAACGAGCAGCATGAACAGCAGCCGGCGCAGGGTCGTGATCATGGGCGCGGCCGGACGCGATTTCCACAATTTCCTGCAGGTGTTCCGCGACGATCCCGGCGTCGAGGTCGTGGCCTTCACCGCGGCGCAGATCCCCGGCATCGCCGGGCGGCGCTTCCCGGCGTCGCTTGCCGGCGACGCCTACCCCGGCGGCATCCCCATCGTCGACGAGCAGTTCCTGGAGCAGCTGGTCAGCGAGCACGACGTCGACGAGGTGGTGTTCTCCTACAGCGACATCAGCCACCTCGCAGGTGATGCACCAGGCCTCGCGCGTGCTCGCCAGCGGCGCCAGCTTCGCGCTGCTCGGCCCGGCGCGCACCATGCTGCGCGCGCAGTGCCCGGTGATCGCGGTCTCCGCGGTGCGCACCGGGTGCGGCAAGTCGCAGGTGGCGCGCTGGCTGGTGCAGCGTCTGCACGCGGCGGGACTGAAAAGCGCCGTGATCCGCCATCCGATGCCCTACGGCGACCTCGAGGCCCAGCGCGTGCAGCGCTTCGCCGCGCGCGCCGACCTCGAGCGCGCGCACTGCACCATCGAGGAGCGCGAGGAATACGAGCCGCACATCGAGCGCGGCGCGACGGTGTTCGCCGGCGTCGATTACGCCGCGGTGCTGGCCGAGGCCGCGCGCGATGCGCAGGTGATCGTCTGGGACGGCGGCAACAACGACTTCCCCTTCGTGCGCCCGGACCTGCACATCGTGCTGCTCGACCCGATGCGCGCCGGCCATGAGACCGCGTTACCACCCGGGCGAGGCCGTGCTGCGCATGGCCGACATCGCGCTGATCGCAAAGTCCGACACCGCGACACCCGCGCAGATCGCGCAGCTCGTCGACAGCGTGCGGGCACTGAACCCGCGCGCAACGATCCTGCGCGGCGCCTCGCCGGTGACGCTCGAGGGCGCCGCGGCGCTCGCCGGCAAGCGCGTGCTGGTGATCGAGGACGGCCCCACGATCACGCACGGCGGCATGCCGCACGGCGCGGGCTGGCGCGCGGCCACTGACGCCGGCGCCGAGATCGTGGACCCGCGCCCATGGGCCGGGCCCGAGCTGCAGGCGTGCTACCGCAGCTACCCGCACATCGGGCCCGTGCTGCCCGCGCTCGGCTACTACGCGGCGCAGATCGAGGCGCTGCGCGACTGCATCGACGCCTGCGACGCCGACGCCGTGGTCAGCGGCACGCCGATCGACCTCGCGGCGCTGCTCGTGGTGAACAAGCCGGTGCTGCGCGCGCGCTACGAGTTCGCCGACGTCGAGCAGTCCCGGACTCGCCGGCGCGCTGCGCGAATTCCTGCGCGAGCAGGGCCTCGCCTGAACCTCGCTCGTGGGTCCGGCTTCAGCCGGACAGATGTCGGGTTGAAACCGGACCTTGCGGGTCCGGCTTCAGCCGGACGCTGCCTGGATACAACACGACACGTCCGAATGAATTCGGACCCACGAGCGTGTCACAAAACCGTAGCCGCGCTGCAAACACCCGTTCACCTGCCGCGTTCACGATGCGTGAAAACGGCAGGAGCAAACGATGCTGCACGACCCCCGGGCTTCGCTGCGTTACCGCACCATCTGGCTGTCCGACATCCACCTGGGTTACCGCCACTGCAAGGCGGATTTCCTGCTCGAATTTCTCGCCACTGTCCGCTGCGACACCATCTTCCTCGTCGGTGACGTGCTCGACCTGTGGTCGCTCGCGCAATCAATGGCACTGGCCGGCGGCGCACAGCGCGGTGCTGCGCGCGCTGCTGGAGCGCGCCGACAACGGCACGCGCGTGGTGTACGTGCCGGGCAACCACGACGAAGCGATCCGTGACTTCGCCGGCAATGCCTTCGGCAAGATCGCCATCGAGAAGCAGTGCGTGCACCTCACCGCGAACGGGCGCCGCCTGCTGGTCACGCACGGCGACGAGTTCGAGGCGCTGATCCGCTGCAGCGCGCTGACGCGCGTGCTGGGCTCCGTGTCCTACAGCGCGCTGCTGCGCCTGAACCGCCACTACAACCACTGGCGCGCCTGGCGCGGCAAGCCCTACTGGTCGCTCGCGACCGCGATCAAGAACCGCGTCGCCAATGCGCGCCGCGCCATCGACGCCTTCGAGCTCGCCGCGCTCGACTACGCCCGCGCGCACGGCTTCGACGGCATCGTGTGCGGCCACATCCACCAGCCCTGCACGCGCGAGGTCGACGGCGCCGTCTACTGCAACGACGGCGACTGGGTCGAGAACTGCACCGCGCTGGCCGAGACCGCCGGCGGCGAGCTCGAGTTGCTGCACTGGCCGCGCCTGCGCGAGCGCGTCATGCGTGCCGATGCGGCCAACGATCACCACGCCACCGTCGCGCCGCGCCTGCCGCGGCACGCCGCCTCCAGGAGATGAACCGATGTTCACGGTCGAGAACCTGATCTGTTCGCGCTACCCCGGTTTCGCGCAACAGCACCGCTGGTTGCGCTCGCCGCTGCTGGCGGTGCTGCGCCTGCTGTTCCACGAAAGCCGCTTCCGCCAGTTCGCCGAGGACTACCCGCACCTGCGCGGCATGGACTTCGTGGACCAGGTGCTGGAGTACTTCGACTTCAGCTACGCCGTGCGCAGCAACGAGCGCGAGCGCATCCCGGCGCACGGCGCGGTGGTGATCGTGTCGAACCACCCGATCGGCAGCCTGGACGGCCTGGCGCTGCTGCGCCTGGTGAACGAGATCCGTCCCGACGTGAAGGCCGTGGCCAACGAGCTGCTGATGGCGCTCGCAGCCGCTGCACCCGGTGCTGCTGCCGGTGGACGCCATGGGCGGTCGCACCGCGCGCGACAACATCCGCCGCATCGAGGCGCACCTCGGCGCCGGCGGCGCGCTGGTGATCTTTCCCGCCGGCGAGGTCTCGCGCCTGAGCCCGCGCGGCGTGCGCGACGGCACCTGGCGCAGCGGCTTCGTGCGCATGGCGCGCCGCGCCGGCGCCGATATCGTCCCGGTGTTCATGGACGGGCGCAACTCGGCGTTCTTCTACAGCGTCTCGATGCTCGCCAAGCCCCTCTCCACGCTGCTGCTGATCCGCGAGATGTTCCGCCACGCGCGCAACAGCGTCGGCGTGCGCATCGGCCACGCGATCACGCCGGCGCAGTACGGCGCCGCCGAGCAGGACGACGCGCGCCTGGCCGCACGCTTTCGCCGCCAGGTCTATGCGCTGGCACGCCCGCAGCGCCGCGCGCTGTTTCCGCCCGCGGCCAGGCCGGTGGCGCATCCCGAGAACCGCCAGCTGCTGCGCCTGGAACTGCGCCACGCCGGGTCGCTGGGCGCCACGCGCGACGGCAAGCGCATCAGCCTGTGCCGCCAGGCCAGCGATTCGGTGGTGATGCGCGAGATCGGGCGCCTGCGCGAGATCGCCTTTCGCAGTGTCGGCGAGGGCAGCGGCGAGCGCCGCGACGTGGACCGCTTCGACGCGCGCTACGAGCACATCGTGCTGTGGGACGACAACGATCTCGAGATCGTGGGCGCCTATCGCCTGGCGCCCGCGGGCGCCACGCTGGCCGCGCACGGCGACGGTGCGCTGTACACGCAGTCGCTGTTCGAGTTCACGCCGGCGATGGACGCCATCTGGCCCGAGGCCGTCGAGCTGGGACGCAGCTTCGTGCAGCCGCGCTACTGGGGCCGGCGCGGTCTCGATTACCTGTGGTACGGCATCGGCGCCTGGCTGCGCACGCGCCCCGGCACCCGCTACCTGTTCGGGCCGGTCAGCATCAGCGCCAACTACCCGGCCTTCGCGCGCGAGCTGCTGGTGAGCTTCTACCGCCATTACTTCCCCGCGCCGGCGCCGCTCGCGCGCGCGCGGCGTCCCTTCGCAACACGACCACTGCTGGAAACCGAGGGCTTCACGCGGCGATGACTACGAGACCGACTTCGCGCGCCTGCGCGCGACCCTGCAGGCCAGCGGGCTGCAGGTGCCGACCCTCTTCAAGCAGTACACCGAGGCCGTCCTCCCCGGCGGTGCGGCCTTCCTCGACTTCGGCATCGATCCCGACTTCGGCGGCTGCGTCGACGGACTGATCCTGATCGACCTGCAGCAGCTGCGCGACAGCCACCGCCGGCGCTATCTCGCCGAGCGGCATCCTGCGTAGGTTCGGCTTCAGCCGAACATTGTCCGGATCAATCCGGACCTGCGCCTGATGTCGCGTTGTCCCGCGCCGCGCAACTCGTAGGTCCGCATTCGTGCGGACAGATGTCCGGTTGAAACCGGACCTACGCGGACGCGATGCAGTTGGCCGCGACGTAGCCGAAGACCATCGCCGGGCCGAGCGTGGAGCCCGACGCCGGATAGGTGGTGCCGGTGACGGGCGAGGAGCAGTTGCCGATCGCGAACAGGCCCTCGATCACGCTGCCGTCCTCGCGCAGCACGCGGGCATTTTCGTCGACCGCGAAACCGCCCTTGGTGCCGAGCTCGCCGGGGTAGATCTTCACGCCGTAGAAAGGCGCCTTCTCGATGGGCCCCAGGCAGGGGTTCGGCCCCACGCTCTGGTCGCCGTAGTAGCGGTCGTAGTTCGCGTCGCCACGCTGGAACTCCTCGTCCTTGCCGCTGCGCGCGAAACCGTTGAAACGGCTCACCGTGGCGGCCAGGCCGTCGGCATCGACGCCGAGCTTGCGGGCGAGCTCGCGGATGTCCATCGCGCTCGGAATGGCCTGCTTGATCGCCCCCGGCACCGCGAAATCGGGCTGGAAGGTGCTCGGCAGCATCGGCCCGATCGGGTAGCGCTGGCGGTAGGTCGCATCGAAGATCATGTAGGCCGGAATGGATTCCGCGCCCGGCTTGTTGGCCGCGAACAGGCCGCGCGTCACCTTGGTGTACGAGGAGCTCTCGTTGACGAAGCGCTGGCCCAGCTTGTTCACGATGATCGCGCCGGGCAGGTTCTTCTCGATGATCAGCATGCGCGCCTGCGGCTCGCCGGGGACCAGGAAGGTCGGTCCCCACCAGCCCTCGGCCATGAACTCGAGCTTCGCGCCGAGGCGCGTGGCGGCGGCGATGGTGTCGCCGGTGTTGCCCGGGCTGCCCGCGGTCCAGGCCGCGTCGGTGGGCTTGTCGAGGTGCTGCTGGCGCAGCGCGTTGTTCTTCTCGAAGCCGCCGGCGGCGAGGATCACGCCCTTGCGTGCGCGGATGCGTGCGCGCACGCCGTCGTGGCGCGCCAGCACGCCGGCCACGCGACCGTCCTCCTCGATGAAATCCTCGAAGGGGCTGTCCAGCCACAGCGGGATGCCGCGGTCGAGCATCGAGTGGCGCAAGGCGCCCACCAGCGCGCCGCCCAGCACCAGGCGGCGGTCACGGCGCGAGCGGAAGCGCCAGGGAATGTCGAGCAGGTAGCGCGCGACCATGCTGAAGGCCACCTTCAGCCAGCCCTCGCCGCGCGCCTGCAGGATCAGCGACTCGCTCGGCGTCCAGCCGATCAGGCCGAACAGCGCCGTCTGCGGGTGTTGCGGGCGCAGCTTCAGCACGTCGTCGGCCGGCAGCGCGCGCGCGTGGAACGGCACCGCCTCGTGGCAGCGGTGCATCTTCGCATCCGGGTTGTCGGGGTACATGTCGGGAAACTGCGGCAGCGGCGCCAGGCGCAGGTGGGTGCTGCGGTGCAGGAAGTCGATGAAGGCAGGAACCTGATCGACGTAGGCATCGATGCGCTGTTCCAGGTGCGGCGCGTCGATCACGCTCTTCATGTAGCGCTTGCCTTCCTCGGCGGAGTCCGAGCCGCCGGCGCCCGCCACCAGCGGACTGTTGGGCAGCCACAGCACGCCACCCGACATCGCCGAGGAACCGCCGTACTGCCCGGTCTTCTCGATCACCAGCACCTCGAGCCCGAGATCGCGGGCCCGTACCGCTGCCGTCAGCGCGCCGGCGCCGGATCCCACCACCACCACGTCCGTTTCGTATGCCCAGTTCCCGGAAGCCGCCATGCCTATTTCCACCCCAGTCGATCCGAATTAAAACCGGCGCGAAGCTTAACCCGGATCGGGTACACCCTAGTACCCCCGAACGGACGAGGGCGGCGCCGCGCGGCGCTGGCACGCGGACGCGTCGGCTATACTTGCCCGGGACCACCACAGCGGACCATCCAGCATGTCGTACGCACACCTGCGCAAAGCCCTCGCCGCCTCCCTGCTCGGTGCGGCGCTCGCCGACGCCGGCAGTCGCGCTCGAGCTGTTCGGACCCAGCTGCCTCGAGAAGCTCACCGAACGCACGCGCCTGTGGGCCGAATGCACCCACCAGTTCGAGCGTACCGACACCCGCTGCAGGAAGCCCGCGGCGAAAATGCACGACTACATGCAGAAGTGCGCGCGTGACGGCGCGGGCAAGGCCAGGGTCGATGCCGCGATGACGGAGGGTTACCGCCTGGCGGGCGAGCGCCCGGCCGGCACCCCGACGGCACCGGTGACGACGCCGTCGTCCGGCGCCACGGAGAACCTGCTCAGCAAGTACGCGCGCGATTCGCGGAACGCGGAATAGCCTCGCCCCAGTAGTTGTAGCCCGCGATCCGCGGCGAGCCCGGCAGGTACATCGTCTCCAGCCGCACGATCTCGAAACCCGCCTCGCGCAGCAGCGCGGGTATGTCGCGGTTGAGGTTGCAGCCGCCGGCGCAGCGCCGCCAGCCCGCATTCAGCCGCTCCTGCCAGCGGCGCACCGCGGGGTCGGGCGCGGCGCCGTGCTCCAGGAACAGCAAACGCCCCTCGGGTTTCAGCACGCGCAGCATCTGCGCCAGCGCCGCGCGCCAGTCGGGGATCGTGCACAGCGTGTAGGTGAGCACCACGGTGTCGACGCTGTGGTCGTGCAGCGGGACTTTCTCGCCGGGCAGGTCCAGCCAGTGCAGTTCGACGCGCGAGCGCGCCACGTTGTGCGCGGCGAGATCGCGCATCCCGTGATTGGGCTCCAGCCCCCACACCAGCTGCACGCGCTCCGGCTCGTAGAGCGGCAGGTTGTGTCCCGAGCCCGCGCCCACGTCGAGCACCCGGCCCGAGGCCAGCGGCACGATCTTCAGCCGCTGCTTCGTGACCGGGGAGCTGCCGCAGCCAAGATGAATGAGGCGGGGAAGGATCAGCCGTTCGTAGATGCCCATGGGGCGCAGCCTACATGATCTGCACGCCGCGGCGCACGTACTCCTCGACGCGGATGCCGTGCGCGCCGTTCGGCACCACGGCCCTGATCAGCCAGCCTTCCATGCCGCTCTGGCCGGAGAGTTTCTGCAGGTCGAGCACGCGTTCGGCGCACGGCTGGTGGTGCTCGTCGCGCACCAGCAGCACGCGCGGCAGGTGACGGTTGCGGTAGTTGGTGCTGAGCACGATGCCGTGCGCCCCGTTCGCCAGCTCCACCACGCTGCCCGTGGGGTACAGGCCGATGCAGCGCACGTATTCGTCGACCAGGCGCTCGTCGTACTTGCTGCCACGCCCGCGCTGCAGCACGTCCAGCCCGCGCAGCGAGGGCTGGCCCTTGCGGTAGCAGCGATCGGAGGTCACCGCGTCGTAGACGTCGCACAGCGTCACGATGCGCGTCATCTCCGGGATCCCCGAGGCCTTGAGCTTGCGCGGATAGCCGGTGCCGTCGAGCGCCTCGTGATGCCCGTAGGCCACGTCGACCGAACCATAGCTCAGGTTGCGGTGCGCCATCAGGATGTTGCGGCCCTCGGTGGCGTGGGCCTTCATGATCTCGAACTCCTCCTGCGTCAGCGCGCCTTCCTTGTTCAGCACCTCGAGCGGCGTGAGCGTCTTGCCCACGTCGTGCAGCATCGCGGCGATGCCGATGGCGTTGAGGTCTTCCTCGCTGTGGCCGAGGTGGCGCCCGAAGTTGATCGCGAGCAGCCCGACGTTGACGCAATGCTCCGAGGTGTAGGCATCGCGGTGGCGGATGCGCGACAGCCACAGCACCGCGTCGGGGCTGTCGAGCACGTTCTTCACCGCGGCGGAAACCGTGCTCCTCACTTCCTTCACGTTGATCACGCGCCCGAGCCGCACGTCGTCCATGATGCTGCGTGTCAGCGCGCGCGCATCGTCCTGCAGGCGGGCGGCGCTCTCGTAGGCCCTGATCGTCGGGGCATTCGCGGCCGCGAGGTGGCGGCGGCGCACCGGGGTGCCGAGCACCGCGTGCTCGGTCGGCGGGATCCACTGGTCCTCGTCGAACTCGACCACGACTTCCCGGCAGTACTGCGCGACCTCCGCGATCTGCTGCACGTTCTCGAGCCGGAAGCCCTGGAAGACGAAGGGCGTCTCGGTCCACGGGCGGTCCAGCTCCACCACGCGCATGCCGACTTTCAGCCCCTGCACGGGAATACGCGCCTGCTTCGCGGCGGCGTGGAAGTAGCCCGGTCTCGTTCTGAGCACCTTCGACATCAAGCATTCCGTGGACAATGCAGACAGCGCATCGCTACAGAATATAGTCAAGCACCCGCGGAACCACCAACGCGTCAAGAGCCTGTTGCGCGACGTGCGTCACGGAACCCGGGAGCGGCCGCGGCGCCAGGGCGTCGCTCAGGCCGCCTCGCGCTCGAGGTTGCGAATCTGCTCGGCAAAGCCGTTGCTGCCCAGCAGTAGCGCGAAATCGTCGGCGGGGACCGCCTTGCTGAACAGGAATCCCTGGATCACGTCCACGCCGGCCTCGTGCAGGAAGCGGTACTGCGCGCTGGAATCCACGCCCTCGGCAACCAGCCGCAGGTTCAGGCTCTTGCCCATCGCGATGATGGCGCTGACGAGGCTTGCGCTGCGCGGGCCGTTGTCGAAGGCGATCACGAAGCTGCGGTCTATCTTGAGCTCGTCCAGCGGGAACTCGCTCAGGTAGCTCAGCGACGAATAGCCGGTGCCGAAATCGTCGACCGACAGGCTCACGCCCAGTTTCTTCAGGTCGTGCAGCGAGCGGATCGAGGCCTCGGCATTGCTCATCAGCACGCCTTCCGTGAGCTCCAGTTCCAGCAGGCAGGGGTCGATGCCGAACTCCTCGATGGTCCGCTGCACCAGGCTGGTGAAGGCCGCGTTGAACTGCAGGCTGGACACGTTGACGGATATCTTCGGCGGCGTCAGGCCCTGGCGCAGGAACGCGCGGATCTGGCTGCAGGCCTCGACCACGGCCCAGGCGCCGAGCTCCACGATCAGGCCCATCTCCTCGGCAAGCGGGATGAACTGCCCGGGCGGCACCAGCCCGCGCTCGGGATGATTCCAGCGCACCAGCGCCTCGGCGCCGACGATTTCGCCGGTGGCGACCTTCACCTGCGGCTGGTAGTAAAGGACCAGCTCGCGGCGCTCGAGCGCGCGACGCAGCTCCGCCTCCAGTTTCAGTCGCCCCACCCCGCTGCCGCTCATCTCGGGGGAGTAATAGGCGTAGCTGTTCCTTCCCGCCGACTTCGCGTGATACATCGCGGTATCGGCGAGTTTGAGCAGCTCGCTCACGGAATCCGCGTGATCCGGTGCGAGCGCAATGCCGATGCTGGGCGTGACCACCAGTTCATGGCCCTCGATCAGCATCGGCGCGCGCAGCGACTGCAGCAGGCGCTGCGCCACCATGCCCGCGCTCTCCGGGCGGTCGATGTTGCTGAGCACCACGGTGAACTCGTCGCCACCCAGCCGGGCGACGCTCGACGGCGCGTCGCCGCCCGAGCCGACGGCGAGGAAGTCGCTGCTGCGCAGGCAACGCGAGAGCCTGCCCGCCACTTCCTTCAGCATCACGTCGCCCGCCGCATGGCCTAGCGAGTCGTTGATGCGCTTGAAATTGTCGAGGTCGACGAACAGCAGCGCGACGATCCGTTGCTCGCGCTTCGTCAGGCGCAGCAGCACGTCCAGCTGCTCGATGAACAGGCGGCGATTGGGCAGCGCGGTGAGACTGTCGTAATACGCGAGCTGGTGCAGTTGCTCCTTGCTCTTCGTGACCTGCTGCACCGCGCGGTTGAGCTCCTCGTTGCGCCGCGACAGCTGCTCGGTGCGCTCGTCCACCTTCCTGCTCAGCAGCACATTGCTGGTGTCGGTCTGCAGCTTGTAGGTGTGCAGCTCCGATATCAGGGCGTTGATCGTGGAGGTGATGCGGTCGACCTCGCCCCCGCCCCTGACCACCAGTTTCTGGTCCAGGTTGCCCGCCGAAACCCGCTCGAGGAGTTGCTCCAGTCCGCGCAGGGGGGCGGAGATGCGCCGCGTGACCCGCAGCGTCAGCAGGGCCGTGAACGCCACGAACAGGGCGCAGGCCAGCGCAACCCTGAGCGCGAAGCCCTGCACCGAGCGCCACAACTGGTCGAGGCTGATGCGCAGGTGGTAGTAGCCGACCAGGTAGCGGCTGCCGTCGCCGCGCTGCATGTCCGCGGTCACGAACACGGGCACCGTCAGATCGCTGAAGCGCTCCAGCCCCGCGCCCCTCTGGTCGGTGGCCACGCCCTGCTCGAATGCGGCCACGCCACGGCGCGCGCGCGCGAAGTCGGCCTCGGGATAGCCGCCGGCATCCTCGCCGCGTCGCGCCAGGATTTCCTTGCCGTCCGCGTCACGAACCGCCGCATAACCAACGCCCGGCAGGGCCATGAAACGCGCCAGCAACTCGCTGATCACCGCGATGTCACGATCCCGCACCGCCCCGTCGTTGCGCGCGCCCGGCTCGGCCAGCAGCAGCGCACGCTCGAACACATCCTCCCTGGCGGCAGAATATTCCCGCCAGATCATGGCGGCAGCGGCAACCAGCGTCCCCACGATGGCCAGGGAGACCATGAAGAGAGTGAGCCTCTGGGCTATGGAACTGCGCAATTTCATCCGCTGAGCACCCGCATCGCATTTACCGGGCACCGACGCCCCACCCACGAGGATAGATCAGTAATCCGGGATCGCCGCGCCCTGGCACGGCAACTCCCGGCCCGTCAGCCTGCCAGGTACGGCGCAGCGCTGCGGGCGGATGCCCGCGCCAGCAGCATGATCGAGGCCGCGAGGTAGGCGATCGCGGCAGCGGCAACTGGCCACGCGGCCATGCCGGTGGCGGCGAGACCCAGCACCGCCGCCAGCGTGAACGCGAGGCGCAGCAGCTCCAGCGCCCTGCCCCGTGCCACCTGCTCGAGCATGAGCCCGACCGCCACGAGTCCGAACAGCAGGTAGGCAAACAGCGCGGTGCGTGCCGTCGCGTCCATGGCGGGGGCGGCCTGCTCCAGCCACAGCGCGAAGGCCATCAGGGCGACGAACTGCAGCCCGGCGTACCACGCCGCCGGCCGCGCCAGCGGCGGGTCGTAGCGGCGGAACTCCGCCAGCGGGCGCTTCACCACCGGGAAGCGCGCCGCGACGTCCACCGGGCGCCAGCCCGTGCGCGAGACCAGCACGCGCAGCTTGTCGGCGAGGCTGCGCGCATACCAGGCATCGCGCAGCATCTGCGCGTAGATGTGCAGGTTCGCCCACAGCGGGTTCCAGCTCTGCAGCGGACCGAGGATGCCGTACACCGCGGGCTCGGCCTCGCGCTCCTCCTCGAAGGTGCCGAACAGCCGGTCCCAGACGATGAGCAGCCCGCCGTAGTTCCTGTCGACGTAGGCGGCATTCTGGGCGTGGTGCACGCGGTGGTTCGACGCGGTGACCAGGAACCACTCGAGCGGACCCAGCTTGGGGATGTGGCGCGAGTGGATCCAGAACTGGTAGATCAGGTGCGCCGAGGCCACCGTGACGAACACGGCAGCCGGCACGCCCGCGAGGAAGCACGGGATGTAGAACACCCAGCCCGCGAGAAAGCCGGTGCTGGTCTGGCGCAGCGCCGTGGTGAGGTTGAACTCCTCGCTCTGGTGGTGCACCACGTGCGCGGCCCAGAACAGCGTGCGCTCGTGGCTGATGCGGTGGAACCAGTAATAGCAGAAGTCGTACAGCAGCAGCGCCAGCAGCCACGTCCACGGCGACTGGGCATCGAGCCGCGCAATGGCCCAGTGCTGTTCGGCCTGCGTGAACACCCGGCCGCCGATATCGAGGCCGAGCAGCTTGATCGACGTGCTGAGGATGCCGCAGCTCAGGCTGTTGATGCTGTCGTTCAGGCGGTAGGTGTCGTTGCCGCGCGCGCGACCCCACGCGTACTCGATGCCGATCGCGAGCAGGAAAAACGGTACCGCGTAAGGGACCAGGTCCATCGGGGCTGCATCCGCCGAAGTGAGATCGCGGCATTCTAGCAGCGGATGCGCGGCGCACGTTGATCGGCGCGCCGCCAGCGGCTAAGGTCGCGCCCGATATGCAAGCCCATGCCCCCCAACCTCCCGAACCCCTGAGCCGGGAACTGCTGCTGATCGGCGGCGGCCACAGCCACGTCGCCGTGGTGCGCGCCTTCGGCATGCGCCCGGTGCCGGGCCTGCGCGTCACGGTGGTGAGCCGCGACGTGCACACGCCCTACTCCGGCATGCTGCCGGGGCTGGTGGCAGGGCACTACGGTTTCGACGACTGCCACATCGACCTGCGACCGCTGTGCGAGGCCAACGGCGTGCGGCTGATCCACGGCGAGGTCGAGGCGCTGGATCCCGCGCGCCAGACCGCGCGCATCGCCGGGCGCGAGACGCTGCGCTACGACTGGGCCTCGATCAACATCGGCTCGCGTCCCGCGCTGGGCGGCATAGCCGGCGCCGCCGGGCACGGCACCAGCGTGAAGCCCATCGACCGTTTCCTCGCGCACTGGCTGCGGCTGCTGGAGGAGCTGCGCGCGAGTCCGCGCCCCTGCCGCCTGCTGGTGGTGGGCGGCGGCGCGGCGGGTGTGGAGATCGCGCTCGCCTGCGCCTGGCGCGCGCGCGAAGCGCTCGGCGCGCATGCCGCGCTGTTCAGCGTGGGTATCGTGAACGCGGCACCGGTGCTGCTGCCCTCGCACAACGCGCGGGTGCGCCGCTATTTCCACCGCGAACTGGAACGCCGCGGCATCGAGCTCCACGCGCACGCGCGTGTCGCGGCGGCCGACGCGCAGGGCGTGACGCTGGCGGACGGCCGCCGCCTCGAGGCGGACCAGCTGGTCTGGGCCACGCAGGCCGGCGCCGCCGCGTGGCCCGCCGCAGCCGGCCTCGCCTGCGACGCCGACGGTTTTATCCGCGTCAACGCCAGCCTGCAGAGCGTGTCGCACCCGAACGTGTTCGCGGCCGGCGACATCGCGGCGCTGCCCGAGCCCTGCCCCAAGAGCGGCGTCTATGCGGTGCGCGAAGGCCAGGCGCTGGCGCTCGGCCTGCGCCGCGTGGCGCTCGGCGAGGAACCCGCGGCCTACCGCCCGCAGCGGCGCTTCCTCAGCCTGGTGAGCACCGGCGACCGTCGCGCCGTGGTCTCGCGCGGCCCGCTGTTCGCGGCAGGCGGCTGGGCCTGGCGCTGGAAGGACCGCATCGACCGCGCTTTCATGGCGATGTACCGCGTCGAGCCCGCGGCGCCGCCCGAGCCCGGCGAGGCGCCCGCGATGCGCTGCGGCGGCTGTGCCGCGAAGATCGGCGGCGATGCGCTGGGCCGCGTGCTGGAGGATCTCGCGCGCGCGCCGCGCGAGGGCGTCGAGGCCGGCATGGAGATCGGCGACGACGCCGCGGTGCTGGTGCCCCCGCCCGGACAACGCCTGGTCCAGAGCGTCGACTACTTCAGGGGCTTCATCGACGACCCGTTCCTCGTGGGCCAGGTGGCGGCGGTGCACGCGCTCGGCGACCTGCTCGCGATGGGCGCGCGCCCGCACTCGGCGCTGGCGATCGCGACGGTGCCCTTCGCCGCGCCGCGCGTCATGGAGCAGACGCTCGGCCAGCTGATGCAGGGCGCGCTGAAGACGCTGGATGCCGAGGGTGTCGCGCTGGTCGGCGGCCACAGCAGCGAGGGCGCCGAGCTCGCCTTCGGCCTCAGCGTGAACGGCTACGCCGCGCCGGGCGAGATCCTCTACAAGGGCGGTCTGCGCGACGGGCACGCGCTGGTGCTCACCAAGGCCATCGGCACCGGCACGCTGCTGGCGGCCAACGGCGCCGCCGCGGCGGCGGGGCGCTGGATCGACGACGCGCTCACCGGCATGACGCAGTCCTCGCGCGCGGCGGCCGACATCCTGCGCCGGCACGGCGCCACCGCCTGCACCGACATCACCGGCTTCGGGTTGCTCGGGCACCTGCTGGAAATGCTGCGCGCCTCGGGCACCGGCGCGCGGCTGCGGATCGACGCCGTACCGGTGCTGGACGGCGCGCGCGACTGCCTGGCGCGCGGCTACCGCAGCTCGCTGCACGAGAGCAACCGCAGCAATCTCGCGGCGCTGGTGGAACCGGCGACGGGAGCGACCGTGCAAGCGATCGAAATCCTGCTCGACCCGCAGACCGCGGGCGGCCTGCTGGCCGGCATTCCCGCCGCGCAGGCGCAGGGTTGCGTCGCGGCGCTGCGCGCGGCGGGCTACCCCGCGGCCGCGGTGATCGGCAGCTGCAGCAGCGCCGTTGGCCCCGGCGGCGTCCTCATCGACTGAGGCACCACTCCCGCACCGCGGCGAAGTCGCCGCGGAACACCACGCGCCCGGCGGACTTGCCGAGCTGGTATTCGTACATCGGGTCGTAGTAATCGCGCAGCAGCAGCGCGATCCAGGCGCGGTGCCCGGAGGGGTCGCCGCGCGTCCCCTGCAGGTGCAGGGCTTCCCGCATCAATCCCTCGGCCATGGCGAAACGCTCGCCGCCGAGGCGTCGCTGGATGCGCTGCAGGCTCTCGTGCAGCGCCGCGCCGAAGTGCGCGAAGCCGTGATCCGGGTCCTGCGCCACGCGCTCGCGCAGGTCCTCGCAGATGTAGTCGCGCAGGATCTGCTCCACGCGCGACTCGAAGGGCGCGTCGATGATCACCAATGGCGCGGCTTTCATGGCCTGGTGCAGGTCGAGCGGCACGCTGATCGAGCCGATCATGCGACTCTCGTCCTCGAGGAACAGCGCCGTGCCGGGCGCGCGCGTGGCGCCGGCGCAGCAGCGCGAGCGCGAGCCGGTTCTCGAAATCGACCTGCGCCGGCGTCGCGCCCACGCGCCGGCCGAAGCTCGAGCCGCGATGGTGCGCGAGCTCCTCCAGGTCCACGCTCCACGGCAGCGCCTTGATGAGATCGGTCTTCGCCGACCCGGTGCGCCCGCCGATCACGTACAGCGGCTCGCGCGGCTCCGGCGCCTCCAGCTCGCGCAGCAAGCGGTGGCGCAGCGCCTTGTAGCCGCCCTTGATCAGGCGCACCGGCACGCCTTCGGCCGCGATCCACCCGGCCGCGAGCCCGGAGCGCATGCCGCCGCGCCAGCAGTACACCAGCGCGTCCGGGTGCTCGCCGAGCTCCGCGCACCAGCGCGCGATGCGCTGCGCCTTGGTGGCGCCGCTGACCAGGCGGTGGCCGAGCGCCACCGCCGCCTCCTGCCCCTGGCGCTTGTAGCAGGTGCCGACCTGCTCGCGCTCGCCGGTGGTGAGGATCGGCAGGTTCACGGCACCCGGGATCGCGCCGCGCGCGAACTCGATCTCGGCGCGCACGTCGATGAAGTGCGCGCCCTCGCGCAGCAACTGACCGAACTGTTCGGGGCCGACGATTTCGGGGCTCATGCCTGGTCCTGGGTCGGGTTGACGGGCTGCGATGCTAACCGCGCCGCCGCCGCCCTGCCAGCGCCGGGAGCCCTGCGTACGGGCGGCGCCGCGCGACGCGGTCGGGGGAACGTGCATATGTCGTAATCCACACCCTTTGCGAATGATTCGCATTTTCCGCTAGACTCGGCCCATGGAAAGCACCGATACCAGTTTTGCCCGGCTGCAGCGCGGCGATCGAGCCCGCGTGCTGGGCTTTGGTCCCATGCCCGAGTACTACCGCAACCGGCTGCTGAGCCTGGGTCTGACGCCCGGCACCGAATTCACCGTCGCGCGCGACGCCCCGCTCGGTGACCCGGTGCAGATCAACCTGCGCGGCTTCCGCCTGAGCGTGCGCCGCGCCGAGGCCGCGGGCCTGCGGGTGGAAGTGCTGTGAACAAGCCGTTCACGATCGCGCTGGTCGGCAACCCGAATTGCGGCAAGACGACACTGTTCAACCGCCTGACCGGCACCCACCAGAGCGTGGGCAACTGGCCGGGCGTCACGGTCGAGCGCAAGACCGGCAGCTTCACGCACGAGGGCCGACAGTTCCTGGTGGTGGACCTGCCCGGCACCTTCTCGCTGCACGTCTCGCGCGACGACGACGCCCTCGACCAGCAGATCGCCCAGGCCTACGTGCTGGCGCGCGAGGCCGACCTGATCGTCAACATCATCGACGCCTCGAGCATCGGTCGCGGGCTGTATCTGAGCTCGCAGCTGTTCGACGCCAGCGTGCCGGTGGTGGTCGCGCTGAACATGGTCGACGTGGCGCAGTCGCAGGGCGTGCACGTGGACCCGCACCGCCTCGCGGCCTGCCTCGGCTGCCCCGTGGTGCCGCTGGTGGCAAGCCGCGGCGACGGCGTGCGCGCGCTGATCGAGGAAATGTGCGCGGAACTGCAGACGCGGCAGCCGCCGCCGCAGCGCATGGCACTGGACGCCACGCTCGAATCGGCGCTGCTGCGCCTGCAGGCCGCGCTCGATCCGGCGGATGCCGGCCCTGCCGGGCGCCTGCTGGCCGGTGCCTTGCTCGCGCGCGACGCGGCCGTGCTGGAACGCATCGGCGAGGCGGCACGCGCTCGCGTGCTCGCCATCGTCGACGAGGTGGAAGCCACGCTCGGCGCCAACGCGGGCGATGCGCTGATCGCCGCGCGCTACCAGGCCATCGGCACGATCGTGGACCAGGTGCTGCGCACCGAGGACTCCGGGCGCTTCAACCTCACGGATGCGCTCGACCGCGTGCTGCTGAACCGCGTGCTCGCCTTCCCGGTGCTGCTCGGCATCATGTACCTGATGTTCATGTTCACGATCAACGTGGGCGGCGCCTTCATCGATTTCTTCGATATCGCGGCCGGCGCGCTGTTCGTCGAGGCGCCGCGCATGGCGCTCGATGCCGTCGGCCTGCCCGCCTGGCTGGTGACCGCCATCGCCGACGGCATCGGCGGCGGCGTGCAGCTGGTGGCGAGCTTCATCCCGGTGATCGCGACACTGTTCCTGTTCCAGAGCTTCCTCGAGGACTCGGGCTACATGGCACGCGCGGCCTTCATCCTCGACCGCCTGATGCGCGCGATCGGCCTGCCGGGCAAGTCCTTCGTGCCGTTGATCGTCGGCTTCGGCTGCAACGTGCCCGCGGTAATGGCCACGCGCAGCCTCGACACCCAGCAGGACCGCCTGCTCACCGCGATGATGGCGCCGTTCATGTCCTGCGGCGCACGCCTCACGGTGTATGCGCTGTTCGCCGCCGCGCTGTTCCCGCGCAACGGCCAGAACGTGGTGTTCGCGCTGTACCTGATCGGCATCGCGCTGGCGATCGTGACCGGGCTGCTGGTGCGCCGACGCCTGCTCGCGCGCGACCTGTCCCCGTTCCTGCTCGAACTGCCGCCCTACCATGTGCCCACGCTGCGCGGGCTGCTGACCCACACCTGGTTCCGCCTGCAGGGTTTCGTGCTGCGCGCCGGCAAGGCGATCGTGGCGGTGGTGCTGGTGCTGAACTTCGTGAACTCCATCGGCACCGATGGCAGCTTCGGCAACCAGAACACCGAGCGCTCGCTGCTGTCGGCGATCGGCAAGAGCATCACGCCGGTGTTCACGCCGATGGGCCTGACCGAGGAGAACTGGCCCGCGACCGTCGGCATCTTCAGCGGCATCTTCGCCAAGGAAGTCGTGGTCGGCACGCTGGATGCGCTGTACACGAACATGGCGCGGGCCGGCGCCGAAGAGCAGGCGCCGGCAGACATCGGCGCGATGCTGCGGGAAGCCGTGGACTCGGTGGGCACCAACCTCGGCGCGTTGGGCGAGAGACTCGGCGACCCGCTCGGCATGGGCAACCTGGACGACAGCGCGGCGATCGCCGAGGAGCAGCAGGTACACACCGGCACGCTGGGCCTGATGGCCACGCTGTTCGACGGCCAGCTCGGCGCGTTCAGCTACGTGCTGTTCGTGCTGCTGTACATGCCCTGCGTGGCCACGCTGGGCGCGATCTACAAGGAGCTCGGGGGCTTCTGGGCCTTCTTCTCGGCGACCTGGAACACGGTGATCGCCTACACGCTCGCGGTGACGGTCTACCAGGCCGGCAGCTTCGCCGCGCATCCGGTTTCGTCCGCGGCATGGATCGCCGGCTGCGCCGCGGCGCTGCTGGGCTGCTA
Organism: uncultured Gammaproteobacteria bacterium; assembly: GCA_963819895.1. Taxonomy (GTDB): domain Bacteria; phylum Pseudomonadota; class Gammaproteobacteria; order Pseudomonadales; family UBA5518; genus UBA5518. Next base: position 18,109 of record CAWFXU010000024.1, on the reverse strand, counting down.
CGCGTGGCTGATGCACCTGGGGCGGCAGCGCGCGGGCAGCGGCAAGCTCATACCGGTGGTGAACCTGTAACGTGGGTCCGGCTTCAGCCGGACGAATGTCCGAATAAATTCGGACCTACGGTGAGGGCATGTCCGAATGAATTCGGACCCACGGCGCGGCGTCAGGCGAGCGCATCGGCCCACAGGGCGGCTGGATACACCGCCAGCGTGGGCACCATGGCCGGATCCGCGCTGCGCGGCGTCGATTGCGCCGGCACGCGCAGCGATTCGATCCGCAGGCGATAGTCGGGATCCACGCCAAGCACGCTGGCATCGGGCAGCAAACGCCACGGCTCGTCCGGTGTCACCGGCTCCGATGCCACCTCCACCGCGCGGTAAGCGGCTCCCGGTTCGTGGTGTACGTGCGGCTGCTTGCAGACGGGACACCGGACGATCGCGTCGCGACAGAGATACCACAGGCTCCGGTTCAGCCGCGAGGCCACCATCTGACGGCCATCGCTCAGCACGATGTTCAGCCCGACCTGCTTGCCGGGAGCGATTTCGTGACACCACGCCAGCACGCGCTCCAGGCCCGCGCGGACCGTGCCTGCCAGGTCGCTCTGCGGTCCGCGCGACCAGCACGTGAGCAGGTAATGGAACAGGTGCTCGCTGTCCGTCTGGCCGCGGATCGCGGCGCGGTGCAGCGGATCGGTCTCCGCGAGCATGCGCCGGCGAACCCGGTCGAAGTCCGGGATGGTCCCGTTGTGCGCAAAGGTGAAGCGCCCGTGGCGAAACGGGTGCGTATTCTCGATGCTGGTGTGCCCCACCGTTGCGCGCCGGACGTGGGCAATGACCGCACGCGCATGGACGCGCGCGGCCTTCATCGGGAAATGTTCGCCGTGGTACGCCGCCCAGGCCTGCTTCTCGACGACCGGCCGGCCATCCGTGTAATCCGCCACGCCCCAGCCGTGCCCGTGCACGACCCCGTCCGCATCCCCCTCGCTCTGGCGCATCAGGCTGTTCTGCGAGCGCACGAGGCTGCACTCCGCGCGCGTGGGTTCGTTTGCCATCAATGCGTAGAGCCGGCACATGTCGAAGCGGCTCTCGGGAATGAACGTAGTCTCTATAAGAGCAGAGGAGCGGCATTACGCAAGGCAGAAGTGTGATTCCGGCTCGATTTGACACAAATTCACGCCACATCGGCATCGGCCGACGCGCGAGAGCGACGTCCCCGGCTGGTCCATCCGGTGGCGGTTCGCGTAGTAAGGAGCGCACCCCGGAGAATCGACATGACCCGCACAATGCTTCTGGCCCTCGTCCTGACGCTCACTGCTCGGCGCATGTGCGCGCGCGCCACAGTTGCCGAAGGAGACCGCCACCTCGGCCTTCGTCATCGAGCGCGATCTCGCGGGATCCACCGTCGCGAGAGGCGAGTTCTCGGCGATCAACGGTGTCAGGCGCGGCTTCACCGCCTACCTTGAAGGGGTGCGCTCCGGCGACACATTCACGCTGACGGAACGTTTCGAGTACGACGACGGGGAAAGGGACCACAAGACCTGGGTCCTGACGCTCGAGGGCGACGGAAAATACGCCGGAACGCGCGAAGATGTGATCGGAGAGGCAAGAGGCTGGCAGGATGGCCCGGCCTTTCGCCTCGCATACGATGTGCGCCTGCCCACCGAGGACGGCGAGCCCGGCATGAAGGTTCGTTTCCAGGACGTGATGGTGAAAACCGCCGACGGCCTCGTCCTCAACCACGCGTCGGTCGGGAAATGGGGTTTCCAGGTTGCCACTGTGGAGCTCGTGATCAAGCCGGCGCCGTGAACCTCGGTACCCTCGAGCCGCTCCTGAGGCGTCACACGGGTACGCGATGACCACACAACGGCGCTGGTTGGTGCTGCTCCTCCGGGTCGCGGTTGTCGCTGCGCTGATTGGCGCAGCCGGGTGTACGGCCTGGCGCATCGGCGAGGCGCGCGACGCTGGCGCAGCGCAGCGAGCCGCTGCACCAGGCGCCACCCGACGCCGTGCAACGCCTGCTGATCGTGGGCGACAGCACGGGAGTGGGCACCGGCGCCAGTTCACCGCGGAGCAGCCTGGCCGGACTGATCGCACGCGACCACCCGCACCTGCACATCGACAACCGGGCACGCGACGGCGCCACGTTCGCCGATGTCACGAAGCAGTTGGCGGGCGACGAGTGCCATGACGTGATACTGGTGCTCGCCGGGGGCAACGACGTAACCCGCTTGCGCGCGCTCGATGTGGTACGTACCGACATTGACCGCGTGGTCGTCCATGGCCAGCGCCCGCGCCGGCTACGTGGTGCTGATGCCGGCCGGCAACGTGGGCAATGCGCGATTCTTCCTGCCGCCGGTCTCGTCGCTGATGACTTCGCGTTCACGCGCCCTGCACGATCTCGTTCGCGCCGCGGCCCTGAGCCACGAGGCCGCATACGTGAACCTCTTCCTGGAGCGCGAAACGGATCCCTTCGTGGCGGATCCGGATTTGACCGCGGCAGACGGCTTGCATCCCAGCGACGCAGGTTACCTCGTGTGGTACGGCCAGTTGCTGGCGCAAACGGAGCTCTCCAACCGCCTGTCGGAATCGCGCAATTCCCGACGGCCGCAAAGCACTGCATCACGTTGTCGGATTAATTGACACTCGCTTTCGTGCGGGAATTCGCCGCAAACGCCTGAATCCGGGGCTTTTCGAGGCACCCGCGCCAGTGCTGTGATTTCCTGTAGCCCATATGGGATACGTGCAACACACAGCGCACCCGAACGGGTGATCGGCGTTTTTTACACATCACGCACACTCGCCTCGGCCCCCGGCCAACAAATCATTAACTTTCAGTAACCTGAAAATTGCGGAATGCAATTTGCTGCATATGCTGCCGCGCGGCGCGAACGCCGTTTCACCCCCGCCACTTTCCGCAAAGTCATTCGCTCCCCCAAGGAGGACGACTATGCGAGTTTCCCCTGATACAACTCCTGCCGCGCGGATCGCGTGTACGGCCTGGGCGCGTGCTTCGAAACGCTCCTGTGCCGACAACCTGAACAAGCACCCCGGGAGAATCCTCATGAACGACTCATTCCCCAAATTCCGAAAGATCGATTGCATCCAACGCGACGACGCCTCTCGATTGGCCACCACGTTCCTGGCCGTCGTACTTGGCGCATTCGCCCTGCACGCGCACGCGAACCATAAGCCGGGCGCCGCAGTCGTCATCGAGTGGAACCAGCTCGCGCAGCAATATGTCGGCGGCCCGCCGTTCGCGCAAACGCGTACCTACGCCATGGTGCACGTCGCGATGGCCGATGCCGTGGTCGCGATCGAAAGCGATTACGCGCCGTTTCGCGTCGTCACTCAGGCGCCGCAAGGCGCTTCCGCCGAGGCTGCAGCGGCGCAGGCCGCCCACGACGTGCTCGTCGTTCTCGCGCCTGGCGGGACGACCGCATTCGACAGCGCGCTCCATGCCAGGCTCGCGACGATCCCGTCAGGGTTGAGCCGCACCGGTGTCCAGATTGGCAAGACGGTGGCTGCGGCGATACTCGCCTGGCGCGCAGATGACGGGTTCGCGAATGCGAATCCGCAGCCGCCGGCGTTCCTGTCGTCCGAGCTGCCGGGAATCTGGCGGCGTTACGGCCTCGGGTGCTGCCCAGTTCTCGAAGCTGGGCGACGTGGAACCGTTCGGTTTGCTCACGTCCACGCAGTTCCTGCCAGCCCCGCCGCCGCAGCTGGAAGATATTGCATATGCAGACGATTTCAACGAGGTCAAGGACCAGGGAGAGAAGCCCGCCACCTCCCAACCGAACCGTGTCCGAATATTGCGCACAATCCGCGAACCGCTCTGCTTTGGGCCGGAGGTGCCGGAACGCCTTATGCCAACGTCACCACTGCCTTTCGGTTGTGGCACAACGTCGCGCGCGACGTGGCGCAGGCGGAAAACCTGTCGCTGGTCGACACGGCGCGGCTGTTTGCCTTGCTCACGGCCTCGATTCACGACAGCGTGCAGACGGCGCATGCGAGCAAGTTCATATATCGCCTCTGGCGACCGGAAACCGCCATCGACCAGGCGGACGTGGACGACAACCCGGACACCGCCGCGCAAGCCGGATGGGTCCCGCTCCTGCCGACTCCCGCCGTACCCTTCGCACGCGAGCAATATGGCCTGCATTGGCGCGGGCGCGGCCCAGATGTTGGCCAGGGTCTTTGATACCGATGAGCAGTCGTTCACGGCGACGTGGTACGCAAGCAACACCGTGACGCCGCCCGCAACGACGCCGCCGGTCGTTTACTCACAGGACCACGACAGCTTCTGGGCGCTCGCCCAGGAGGAGGGAGATAGCCGCATTTGGGGGGGCATCCATTTCCGGTTCGAGATCGACGCGAGCCTGGAAAGCTGCGCTGACGTGGCCGACTACCTGTTCGAAAACTACATGCAGCCTCTGTAGCGACCGACGTCGATTCGCCGGCGCGGAAAACAATCGGCGCGGGTGGGCGTACCGGTCGCGGGCATGGCCCGCTCCTACAACCACGCGACGGCGCCTCTGGTGTAGGAGCGGGCCATGCCCGCGACCCGCATCAACGGTCTACGCGTTTTCGCGCCGCCAGACGGAGCCCTCGCGGGTGTCCTCGATCACGATGCCGCGCTGGCGCAGTTCCTCGCGGATGGCGTCGGCGCGCGCGAAGTCCTTCGCCTTCTTGGCCTGCACGCGCTCGGCCACCAACGCATCGATCGCGGCGTCCTCGCTGGCTTCGCCGCCACCGCCACGACGGAATGCCAGCGGGTCGTCGCCGAGGATTCCCAGGATCGCTCCGAACCCGCGCAGCTCCGCCGCCAGCTCGCGCGCACGCGGGCTGCCCTCGCGTGCTGCCGTGTTCAGCTCGCGCGCGATCTCGTGCATCACCGCCAGCGCGCCGGGCGTGTTGAAGTCATCGTCCATCGCCTCGCGAAAGCGCGCGGCGTACGCACTCAGCGCCAGCTCCGCGGCCGGCAGCGGCGCGACGTCGCCGAAGTCGCGCAGTGCGGCGTAGAAGCGCTCGAGACCCGCTTGCGCGAGCTGCAGGCTGTCCTCGGCGTAGTTGATCGGGCTGCGGTACTGGCTGGAGATCAGCAGGAAGCGCAGCACCTCGGGACGGTAGCGCGCCAGCACCTCGCGGATCGTGAAGAAGTTGCCGAGCGACTTCGACATCTTCTCGTTGTCGACGCGCAGCGCGCCGACGTGCATCCAGTAGTGCGCGAAGCACTTGCCCGTGGCGGCCTCGCTCTGCGCGATCTCGTTCTCGTGGTGCGGGAAGATCAGGTCCGGCCCGCCGCCGTGGATATCGAAGGTTTCCCCGAGGCAACGCATCGACATCGCCGAGCACTCGATGTGCCAACCCGGGCGCCCGGCACCCCACGGTGAATCCCACGCCGGCTCGCCCGGCTTGGCGGCCTTCCACAGCACGAAGTCGCGCGGGTCTTCCTTGTCCTCGTCCACCTCGACGCGCGCGCCCGAGAGCAGCTCGTCGGGGTTCTTGCCCGAGAGCTTGCCGTACCCGGCAAAGCGCGTGACGCGGTAGTACACGTCACCGTTGGCCGCCGCGTAGGCGTAGCCCGTGTCCACCAGCGTCTGCACGATCGCGAGGATGTCGTCGATGTGCGCCGTGGCGCGCGGCTCGCGGTCAGGCGACAGGTTGCCGAGCGCACGCTCGTCGTCGTGCATCGCCCCGATCATGCGCGCGGTGAGCGCATCGTACGCCTCGGCGTTCTCGCCGGCGCGGCGGATGATCTTGTCGTCGATGTCGGTGATGTTGCGCACGTAATCGAGCTGCCAGCCGCTGAAGCGCAGGTAGCGCGCGATCACGTCGAAGCCGACCAGCAGCCGCGCATGACCGATGTGGCAGTAGTCGTAAACCGTGATGCCGCAGACGTACATGCCGATGCGCCCGGGCACCATCGGCACGAATTCCTCGGCACGGCGGGTCAGCGAATTGTAGATACGCAGTGCCATGCCTCAGCCCTTCCCTGCCTCGGACCACACGTCGCGCAGCCCGATGGTCCTGTTGAACACCACCTGCCCGTTCGCGGCAGGCTCCGGATCGCGGCAGAAATAGCCCTCGCGCTCGAACTGGAAGGTCTGGCCCACCGCGGCCCCGGCGAGGCTGCGCTCGGCCTTGCAGCCGGTGAGCACCTGCAGGCTGTCGGGGTTCAGGTTGTCGAGGAAACTGCGCTCGCCGGCATCGGGCTGCGCGTCGCGGAACAGCCGGTCGTACAGCCGCACCTCGCAATCGATCGCCTGTCCGGCCTCGACCCAGTGGATCACGCCCTTGACCTTGCGTCCGTCGGCGGGGTTCTTGCCCAGCGTATCCGGGTCGTAGCTGCAGAGCAGCTCGACGATCTCGCCGGCGGCATCGCGCACCACGTCATCGGCGCGGATCACGTAGGCATTGCGCAACCTGACCTCGGCACCCGGCACCAGGCGCTTGTAGTCCTTCGAGGCCTCCATGCGGAAGTCCTCGCGATCGATCCACAGCTGGCGCGAGAACGGCAGCACGCGCTGGCCGAGCTCGGCACGCTGCGGATGCGAGGAGGTCGTGATCTCCTCGCGGGAACCCTCGGGATAGTTCGTGAGCGTGACCTTCAGCGGGCGCAGCACGCACATCGCGCGCGGGGCGTTCTTGTCGAGGTCGTCGCGGATGCAGTAGTCGAACATGCCGAGGTCGACCAGTCCGTCGGATCGGCTCACTCCCGTGCGCTCGACGAAGTCGCGGATCGCGGTCGGGCTGACGCCACGGCGGCGCAGGCCCGAGATCGTCGGCATGCGCGGATCGTCCCAGCCCTGGACGTGCCCTTCCTCGACCAGCTGGCGCAGCTTGCGCTTGCTGGTGACGGTGTAGCTGAGGTTCATGCGCGCGAACTCGTACTGCCGCGGGCGGCTCGGTACCGGCAGGTTCGCGATGAACCACTCGTACAGCGGGCGGTGGTCCTCGAACTCCAGCGTGCAGATCGAATGCGTGACGTGCTCGATGGCGTCTTCCTGCCCGTGCGCGAAGTCGTAGGACGGGTAGATGTGCCACGCGCTGCCGGTGCGGTGATGGTGCGCATGCTTGACGCGGTAGAGCACCGGGTCGCGCAGGTTCAGGTTGGGCGAGCCCATGTCGATGCGCGCGCGCAGCGTCATGCGGCCTTCCTCGATGCTGCCCTGGCGCATCTGCTCGAGCAACTCCAGGCTCTCGGCCACCGGGCGGTCGCGCCACGGGCTGTTGCGCCCGGGCTCGGTCAGCGTGCCGCGGTATTCGCGCATCTCGTCCGGGCCCAGCTCGCAGACATAGGCCAGTTGCTCGCGCACCAGGTGCTGCGCCCAGCCGTAGAGCGTCGCGAAATAATCGCTGGCATAGCGGACCTCGCCGTCCCAGCTGTAGCCGAGCCAGGAGACGTCGCGGATGATCGAATCGACGTACTCGACGTCCTCGGTGGAGGGGTTGGTGTCGTCGAAGCGCAGGTTGCAGACGCCGCCGAACTCCTGCGCCAACCCGAAGTTCACGCAGATCGACTTGGCGTGCCCGATGTGCAGGTAGCCGTTCGGCTCCGGGGGGAAGCGCGTGACGACCCCGCTCACGCGGCCTGCCTCGAGGTCTTCGCGGATGATCGTGCGCAGGAAGTGCGAGGGTTTGGGAGCGTCGGTCATCGGATGCGGCATCGCGGCAAAAATGAATCGGCGATTATAGCCGCCGGGGTAGGTCCAACCAACAAAACCCTTTACAATGCCGCCTCATTTTTACCCGTACGGAACCTCAAGATGGTCACTCTCCACACCTCCATGGGCGACATCACCCTCGAACTCGACGCGGAAAAAGCGCCGAAGACGGTCGCCAACTTCCTGCAATACGCGCGCGACGGCTTCTACGACGGCACGATCTTCCACCGCGTGATCAGCAATTTCATGATCCAGGGCGGCGGCATGACGGCCGATATGGCGCAGAAGACCACCGGCGCCCCGGTCGACAACGAGGCCAACAACGGCCTGAAGAACAAGATCGGCACGGTCGCGATGGCGCGCACCAACGACCCGCATTCGGCAACCGCGCAGTTCTTCATCAACGTGGCCGACAACGGCTTCCTCGACCACACCGCCCCCACCGCGCAGGGCTGGGGCTATGCGGTGTTCGGCCGTGTGACCGCGGGCATGGACGTGGTCGAGAAGATCAAGGCCGTTGCCACCGGCACCAAGGGCTTCCACCAGGACGTGCCCAAGGAAACCGTCACCATCGAGCGCGTGACGGTCGAGTAAAACCGGCCTCCGGATGGTCGCGGGCATGGCCCGCTCCTGCAGCCAGGGTCTCGCGCGTCACGCGCCGAGATCCGGATGTAGGAGCGGGCCATGCCCGCGATCGGTGATATTCGGCGGGCACAGCCCGCGACGTCAGCCCCGCTGCCTGGCCATCTGGGCCTGGAAAGCCCCCATCGCCGCCTTCATGTCGGCGTTGATCACCTTGGCCGAATCCCGCGCATTCAGCCGCGCCAGCGTTTCGCCCAGCCCCGGCACTTCCGCCACCAGGTCCCAGTTGTAGACCTTGCGCGCCACGAGGCCGGCCAGGCTGAAGGTGAAGGTCGCGAAGAAGTCCGCGTGGGTCATCTGCTCGCCCATCACGAAGGGGCTGCACTTCAGCAGCGCCTTCAGCCCCGCCATGCCCTTGCGCAGCACCGGCTCGACCTCGGCCACGGTGGCCTCGCTGTTCGAGCCGCCGAAGAACACGCCCGGATACAGCCGGCGCGCGGGCAGCTCGATGTAGAGCTCCATCATCGCGATGGCCTGGCGCACCTGCGCGCGCTTGAACGGGTCCGCGGGGTAGAACGCAGGCGTCGGCACCACGTCCTCGATGTAGTCGAGCATCACGCTGGTCTCGCTGAGGAAGCCGTGCCCGGTCTCCAGGCAGGGCACCTTGCCCAGGGGGCTGCGCGCCAGGTACGTGGATTCCTGGCTGGGGTAGGTCTCGACGATCTCGAAGGGCGCGCCCTTCTCCATCAAGGCCATGCGCACCATGTTGAAATAGTTGCTCACCGCGAAACCGTGCAGCTTCAGCATCGAAACGACCTCCGTTGTTAGCGCGCACCCCCGTGGTGCAGCCATTTCCGAACCTTATACCGGGCATCGGCGAATTAACAGCGCCCCCCGCATCCTCTATACTGCCGGCCTTTTTCCGGCATGCAGCCCCCAGGGCGCGTGTCAGTCCCGTTGAACCCACCGAGGAGTCTTGCCGTGCTCGAAGCCTATCGCAGCCATGTCCAGGAACGCGCCGCCCAGGGCATCGTGCCCAAGCCGCTCAGCGCCGAGTGGACCGCGCAGCTCGTCGAACTGCTGAAGAACCCGCCCCCCGGCGAGGAAGCCTTCCTGGTCGAGCTGATCACCAACCGCGTGCCGCCGGGCGTCGACGAAGCCGCCTACGTGAAGGCCGCCTTCCTCAGCGCCATCGTCAACGGCGAGGCGAAGTCGCCGCTGATCGACCGCAAGCACGCCCTGACCCTGCTCGGCAACATGCTGGGCGGCTACAACATCGAGACCATGGTTGCCGCGCTGGATGACGCCGAGCTGGGCGCGCTCGCCGCCGAGCAGCTCAAGGGCACGCTGCTGATGTTCGACGCCTTCCACGACGTGGCGGAAAAGCACCAGGCCGGCAACGCGCACGCCACCGCGGTGATGAAGTCCTGGGCCGAGGGCGAGTGGTTCACCAGCCGCCCCGCCGTGCCCGAATCGATCAAGAACACCGTGTTCAAGGTCAGCGGCGAGATCAACACCGATGACCTCTCGCCCGCCCCCGACGCGTGGAGCCGCCCCGACATCCCGCTGCACGCGCTGGCGATGTTCAAGATGCGCCGCGAAGGCCTCGAGCCCGACGAGCACGGCGCGATCGGTCCGATCCGCCAGATCGGGGAGCTGAAGCAAAAAGGCCACCCGATCGCCTTCGTCGGCGACGTGGTCGGCACCGGATCCAGCCGCAAGTCCGCCACCAACTCGGTGCTGTGGTTCTTCGGCGACGACATGCCCGGCGTGCCGAACAAGCGCTCGGGCGGTGTCTGCATCGGCGGCAAGGTCGCCCCGATCTTCTACAACACGATGGAAGACGCCGGCGCGCTGGTGTTCGAGGCGCCGGTCGAGCGCCTGAACATGGGCGACGTGATCGAGATCCGCCCCTACGACGGCGTGATCAAAAACGCCACCACCGGCGAGGAACTCGCGCGCTTCGAACTGAAATCCGAGGTGCTGCTGGACGAAGTGCGCGCCGGCGGGCGCATCAACCTGATCGTGGGCCGCGGCCTCACCAAGAAGGCACGCGAGTCGCTCGGCCTGCCGACCTCGACGCTGTTCCGCGTGCCCGCGCAGCCCGCCGACACCGGCAAGGGCTACACGCTGGCGCAGAAGATGGTGGGCCGCGCCTGCGGCGTGCAAGGCGTTCGCCCCGGCACCTACTGCGAGCCCTACATGACCACCGTGGGCTCGCAGGACACCACCGGTCCGATGACGCGCGACGAGCTCAAGGACCTGGCCTGCCTCGGTTTCTCGGCCGACCTGGTGATGCAGAGCTTCTGCCACACCGCGGCCTACCCCAAGCCCGTGGACATCGAGACCCAGCACACCCTGCCCGACTTCATCATGACGCGCGGCGGCGTATCGCTGCGCCCCGGTGACGGCATCATCCACAGCTGGCTGAACCGCATGCTGCTGCCCGACACCGTGGGCACCGGCGGCGACTCGCACACGCGCTTCCCGATGGGCATCTCCTTCCCGGCGGGCTCGGGCCTGGTGGCCTTCGCCGCCGCCACCGGCGTGATGCCGCTCGACATGCCGGAATCCGTGCTGGTGCGCTTCAAGGGCAAGATGCAGCCCGGCATCACGCTGCGCGACCTGGTGCACGCGATCCCCTACTACGCGATCCAGCAGGGCCTGCTGACCGTCGAGAAGAAGGGCAAGAAGAACATCTTCTCGGGCCGCATCCTCGAGATCGAAGGGCTCGACAACCTCACCGTCGAACAGGCCTTCGAACTGTCGGATGCTTCCGCGGAGCGCTCGGCGGCAGGCTGCACGATCAAGATGCCCGAGAGCGCGATCGCCGAATACCTGCGTTCGAACATCACGCTGCTGCGCTGGATGGTGTCCGAAGGCTACGGCGACCGCCGCACCCTGGAGCGCCGCGCCGCGAAGATGGAAGAGTGGCTCGCGAAGCCCGAACTGCTGGCCGCCGACAAGGACGCCGAGTACGCCGCGGTGATCGAGATCGATCTGGCCGAGGTGAACGAGCCCGTGGTCTGCGCCCCGAACGACCCCGACGACGCGCGCCTGCTGTCGCAGGTGGCCGGCGACAAGGTCGACGAGGTGTTCATCGGCTCGTGCATGACCAACATCGGTCACTACCGCGCCGCCGGCAAGTTGCTGGAGAAGTTCAAGGGCAGCATCCCGACGCGCATGTGGATCGCGCCGCCCACGCGCATGGACGAGCACACGCTGATGGAGGAAGGCTACTACAACATCTACGGCCGTGTGGGCGCGCGCACCGAGATGCCCGGCTGCTCGCTGTGCATGGGCAACCAGGCGCGCGTGGCGCCGAACTCCACCGTGCTCTCGACCTCGACGCGCAACTTCCCGAACCGCCTGGGTGAAGGCGCCAACGTGTATCTCACCTCGGCGGAGCTCGCCGCCGTGGGCGCGATCCTCGGCCGCCTGCCGACCGTGGCGGAGTACATGGAGTACGCGAAGAAGATCGACGCCATGGCGAGCGAAATCTACCGCTACATGAACTTCGACCAGATCGCGAGCTTCCGCAAGGGAGCCGAGGAAGGCAAGCGCATCGCGGCGGTGGAGATCACCGAGGTGGTGATGGCCTGATCTGTGGGTCCGGATTCATCCGGACATTCCATGCGGCGCGACCGCACCGCATGATTGCCTTCGAGAATCCCCGGCATACCCGGGGATTCTTTTTTCCGCCGCGTTTCCGCGGAAACGCCGCATCGCATACGTCGAATATTTGCGACTCAGACACGCCCGCAACAAGCCAAATAAATGTATGGCCAATTGCAATTCCGCGTGCTCGCTTGCACACATGGCCAAAACGCAATTCGAATGGGCTGCGCGAAAGGATCCGGATAACCTGACCAGGCACGGCGTTGCATTTGCGTAAGCGCAATACGCATTCGCAGATCCGCGACGCATCATCGCGGACGACACGACCCACAAGGGAAAGGCAATCTATGGAAGAATGTCGCGCCGTCCCACCGATTAAACGAAGGAGAGTGCCATGAGCAGACCCTACGTCCGTCTCGACAAGGACAACGCCGCCGTCCTGCTGGTCGACCATCAGGCCGGCCTGCTGTCGCTGGTGCGCGACATCGATCCCGACAAGTTCAAGAACAACGTCCTGGCCCTGGGCGATCTGGCCAGGTACTTCAAGCTGCCCACCATCCTCACCACCAGCTTCGAGACCGGACCCAACGGGCCGCTGGTGCCGGAATTGAGAGCGCAGTTCCCCGAGGCGCCCTACATCGCCCGTCCCGGCAACATCAATGCCTGGGACAACCCGGATTTCGTGGCCGCCGTGAAAGCCACCGGCAGGAAGCAGCTCATCATCGCCGGCGTAGTCACCGAAGTCTGCGTGGCGTTTCCCGCGCTCTCGGCCCTGGAGGAAGGCTTCGATGTGTTCGTCGTCACCGATGCCTCGGGCACCTTCAATGAAGTGACGCGGCACTCGGCATGGGATCGCATGTCGCAGGCGGGCGCACAGCTGATGACCTGGTTCGGCGTGGCCTGTGAACTGCACCGTGACTGGCGCAATGACGTGGAAGGGCTCGCGACGCTGTTCTCGAACCACATTCCCGACTACCGCAACCTGATCACGAGCTACAACGCGCTGACCGCGAAGTAAACCGGGGGGTTGGGGTCATATGGACGCGATGGGCAAGAACCGCCTCGAAGCCTTCAGCGACGGGGTGCTCGCCATCATCATCACGATCATGGTGCTGGAACTGAAAGTGCCGCACGGCGTCGACTTTGCGGCGCTGAAACCCGTGTTGCCGGTGTTCCTCAGCTACGTGCTGAGCTTCGTTTACGTGGCCATCTACTGGAACAACCATCATCACCTGCTGCACTCGGTCACACGGGTGAGTGGCGGCATCCTGTGGGCCAACCTCAACTTGCTGTTCTGGTTATCGCTGTTCCCCTTCACGACGGGCTGGATCGGTGAAAATCACATCGCCCCCTGGCCGGTGGCCGTGTACGGCTTTGTCCTGTTCATGGCCGCCGTTTCCTACGCGCTCCTGCAGCGCATGATCATTGCACGGCAGGGGCCCGACTCCGTGCTCGCGCGGGCCATTGGCGGGGACTGGAAGGGAAAGCTCTCGATGGCGCTCTATCTCGTCGCCATCCCGGCGGCGTTCTGGCATCCCTGGAGCGCCATCGGGATTTACGTCGCGCTCGCGCTGCTGTGGCTGGTGCCTGATCGGCGCATCGAGCGGGCGCTATCGGTGCGTGGATAGCGTTTGCAGGACGGTGTCCTGCGTGTCTCAGTGCCGGATACGCGTGCGCGCCTGGTACTCCTCGAACACCGGGCGCACGAGATCGACCACCTCGTCGGCGCGGCTGCCATCGTCACCCTCCTCGACCAGTTCCTCGATCCACTCGAGCGCGATGCGAATCGCGCGAACCAGGTCGTCGACTGGCGCATCGGAATAGTCGTCCATCACTTCAGCCTCCATGACCAGGTGCAGGGACGAGCCGCTCATTCAGGCCACGGCCTGCAGTGGGGAATGTGTATCTGCGGCGAAACACGCCGCGTCGTGATAGCCGACGCCCAGCAGATGCGGCAGTGCGTCGAAACCCGCTTCGGCCGGGATGCGCAGGCCGCGCACGATGTCGTAGCGGTATCCCAGCGCGGAAAAGAGTCGCTTGTAGAGCCGGGCGCGGTTGATGTCGGTGACCACCACGCTGTAGGCGTAGCCGAGCGCGCGCGAGGCGTCGATCATCGCGTTGCAGTAGCGGCGCAGCACCTCGGGGGTGCGGTACTCGGGCGCCACGGCCAGGCGACCCCACTGGCAGAAGGATTTTTCCGCCAGGCGCAGCTCGGGCAGTGCGCCAACGAGGTCCAGCCCTTCATCCTCCAGGGGCACCGGATGCAGCGATTCCGGGTGACGCCCGGTGATGCGCGTGCCGGCGATGCAACGGCTCCCGACCCGCGCGATGAGGATATGGCTGCGCCGGTCCCGCGCATCCTCGGAGCCGTCGAAATCTTCTATTCCCAGTTCGCGCCGAAAGCACTTCTCACGTATCCGGTAGTACTGCGCCAGCAGGGCCGGATCTTTCGTGAGTTCGCACGTCAGCGTCATGGGGTCGCTCTCGAACCGCGCAGCATCGCCGTGCTCCGGAGTGGCTTAAAAAAATAGCGCCGGACGCCAATGTCGTGGCCGCCCGGCGCTCAACCTGGATCTGCAGGGTGGGGGTCTGGAAACACCTAAGCGAACAGCGGGCCAACTCGAGAATGTTGTTTTGTTTCAATGTGTTGATGGCGTCTTATGGGGCGCCGGACACAGCGAGGGCGGCTACCGGCCGCGATACTGTCGCCGCCACGCGACAGATAAGGCCCGGCGAGAACATCACTCGATATTTCAATGACTTGGAGGTCGCAAATCGGCGACACCAGGAGATGCTGCACGGCGAATCGGCAGCGCGGTGAGCGCACCGCGCTGTCGCCGGGCAGCGACACCTTCAGTCCCCGGTCTTGAAGCGCTCCGGGCGCAGCTCGTGACGCTGCAGCAGCTTGTAGAGGTCGGTGCGGTTGCGCTGGGCGATCCGCGCCGCCTGCGCGACATTGCCGCCGGCCATGCGCAGCACCTTCACGAGGTAGTCACGCTCGAACTGGTGGCGCGCCTCGTTGAAGCTCGGCAAATAGCTGGCCTCCTCGGCCAGGGCCTCGCGAATCTGCGCGGCGCTGATCACCGGCGAGCGCGTCAGTGCGAGGGTCTGGTGCACGACGTTCTCGAGCTGTCGCACATTGCCCGGCCACGCGGCCCCGGCGAGGACCTCGAGCGCTTCGGGGCTCAGGGTGCGGGGCCGTTGACCCGTTTCCTCGGCAAAGCGGCGCAGGAAGTGGTTGGCCAGCAACGCAATGTCCTCGGGGCGCTCGCGCAGATCCGGCACGCGCAGGTTCACCACGTTCAGCCGATAGTAGAGATCCTGGCGAAAGCTGCCGTCCTTCATCGCCTGCTCGAGATCACGGTGGGTTGCCGACAGCACCCGCACGTCGATGGCAAAGCTGCGCGTGCTGCCAACCGGCCGGACCTCTTTCTCCTGCAGCACGCGCAGCAGCTTGACCTGCAGCGCGAGCGGCATGTCGCCGATCTCGTCGAGGAACAGCGTGCCGCCCTCGGCGGCGCGGAACAGGCCCACGTGGTCGCTGACGGCACCGGTGAAGGCGCCCTTCACGTGACCGAACAGTTCCGATTCGAGCAGCGCTTCGGGCAGGGCGCCGCAGTTGAGCGGGATGAACGGACCGTTGCAGCGCGCGCTGGCGCGGTGTATCGCCAGCGCCAGCAACTCCTTGCCGCTGCCGCTGCCGCCCGAGATCAGCACGCTGATGCTGCTGGTCGCGACCTGCTGCGCGGTTTGCAGCAGCCGCTCCATCACCTGGCTGCGCGACTGCACGTGATCGCGCCAGCCGCCCTGCGTCGCCGGCGGGCGACTCGCCACCGACACGCCGAGCGCGCGCTCGATCAGGCTCTTCAGCTGCTCGCGCTCGATCGGCTTGGTGAGGAAGCCGAACACCCCTTTCTGGGTCGCGGCAACCGCGTCGGGGATCGATCCCTGCGCCGTGATGATGATCACCGGCAGGCCCGGGTAATAGTGCTGGACGTGTTCGAACAGCTCGATGCCGTCCATGCCTTCCATGCGCAGGTCCGAGATCATCAGCTCGACCGGGCGCCCGCGCAGGCGCTGCAGCGCCTCGGTCCCGCTGGCCGCGGTGACGACCTCGAAGCCCTCGGCCTCCAGGCGCAGCACCAGCAGCCGCATGAGGCTGGGATCATCGTCGACCAGCAGGATCCTTCCGCGCGCGCCGCTCACGGCTGCCCGTCCTGCGCTTCGCGGCGCTGGCGCATGCTGTCTTCGAGGTTCGTGAGCGAGCGGATCTTTTCCTCCAGCGCCTGCACTTCCCTTTGTTTCTCCGCGACCAGCGCTTCCTGCCCGGCCAGGGTCTTGCGCAGTTCCGTGCGCTGCTGCTGCGCGTTGATGCGGGACTGGTTGAAGCTCTCCAGCAATCCGGCCAGGCGGCGCACGTCCGGCGGCAGCGTCTCGTCGGCGCCCAGTGCGCGCATGGTGTCCCGTGCCAGGGCCCACGAGTTCCACTCACCGAGCTGCTGGTGCAGCAGGGCCACGCGATAGCGCTCCGCCGGCGCCGACGCTTCCGCCTGGCGCGAGGCGAGCTGCGCGCGCGCGTCCCGGGCCGACAGTCGCAGCGCGCTGTCGGCCTCGCGCAACCATTCGGACAGCATCACGCTGTCCGGGTCCGGCGGCTGCGGCTGTACCGGCGCAGACGCCGCAGGTAGCGGCGGCGTGGCCTGGCACCCTGCGAGCAGCGCGCCGACGAGAAGCAGGATGAAGAGCCTCATGCGATCGCCTCCAGGCGCGGCAGGGTGATGCGAAAGCACACGCTGTAGCCTCTGCGGTGCACCAGTCGCAGCGAACCGCCCTGCGACTCGATGCATTCGCGCGCCACGCTCAGGCCGATGCCCGAGCCCTTGATCGCACCGCGGCGGCTCGTGGAGCCCTGGAAGAACGGCTCGAAAATGCGCTCCACCTCCTCCTCCGGTATGACGGAGCCCTGGTTTGCCACGTCGATGTCGAGCGCGTTCCGGTGCACGCGCCAGTGGATCAGCACCTCGCTGTCCTCGCTCGCGTAGTTCGCCGCGTTGGAGACCAGGTTGTCGAGCGCGGCCCTGAGCTTGCCCGCATCCAGCACCCACTGCGCCTGTTCGTCCCGCAGCGTTGCCGCGAGGCCGTGGCGTTTGAAGCTCAGGCGATGCGAGTCCAGCACGTCGGCAATCAGCGGCGCCAGGTCCACCGCCCGCGGCGTCACCTCGTCGCGGTGCAGCAGCTGGTTGTAGTCGAGCAGGTTCTCGATCAGCCGCTGCAGCTCCTTGCTGTTCTGCTGCACGATGGAGACGATCTCGATTTGCGCCGGGTTGAGCGCGGGGCCGACGACGCCTTCTGCCAGCAGGTCGGCGCCTTCGCACAGGCTGGCGAGCGGGGTCTTCAACTCGTGCGAGATGTGGCGCAGGAACTGCTGCTTCTGCGCGTCGAGCTCCGCCAGCTGGTCACGCAGCCATGAGAGCTGGCGGCCCAGCACCTGCATTTCCCGCGGCCCCTGGATGCGAATGGGCCCCTCGGCGCGGGCGCTCCCGAGCTGACGGATCACCTGCTCGAGCTGGCGGATCGGCTGGTTGATCCAGTAGGTGAACAGCAGCGCGAGCGGCACCGTCAGCAGCGCCAGGGCGGAGGCGATGAGGATCATGCGGGTGCGTGTCGCGTCGGCTGCAAGCAGCTGCGCTGCCAGCTCCGCGTCGACCTGCAGGCGGCTGCTCTGCCCGGTTGCCTGCGCCTGGCGGCTGATCGGGTCGAACAGCGCGAGAGCCGTCCCCACGCGCCCGGCATCGACCGGCACCAGCATCAGCTCCTGCTGCAGCTCCCGCAGTTGCTCGCCCAGACGTTCGGCCACCGGGGCGCCCCTGGCGTCGAGGCGCTCGCCAATGGCGGCGAGCGTTGCCTGCAGATCCTCGAACCCCTCCAGCACCAGGCGCAGCAGGGCCGGATCCTCGAGCGTGGCGTACTGGCGCGTGCGCCGCTCCAGGTCGAGCAGGTCGCCCTGCAACTGCTGCGTCGATCGGGTCAGGGTGACGGTTCGCTCGCTGAGCCTGGCGTTTTCCATGGCCTGCTCCACCAGCGTCTGCACGGCGAGCACGACCGCGGCGCTCAGCGGCGCGACCACCGTCAGGAAGCCCAGCAGGATCAATTGCAGAATCGAACGGGGGCGCCAGTGCATGCCGCTGAATACCCGGCTCCAGGTGGATCGGAAAAGGGGACGTATTCTAGCCCGGATCGGCGCCGGG
>CAWFXU010000023.1:0-13595 GCA_963819895.1 uncultured Gammaproteobacteria bacterium | reverse complement strand
TGTGCGATAGCCGCGTCGGCCAGCAGCAGGCTGCCCGCCGCGGCAACGGCAAGCGCCAGCGCCGTTTTGCCGGAGTGTTTCGTTGTCATGCCTGGTGTCCCCCGTGTTATTTGTTGCGCACCATCGCGGAGCGTTCAGATCCGCTCGGCGGCTTCCGTATCGGAACGGCTCCAATCCTGCCTTGCGGGATCGCTCCTTGACAGGACTTCGGGCAGAGTGGATCGGACAGTTTTGCGCAGCGCTGCCGCCCGCGTTGAAGTTTCGTCCGTGGCGGTCGCGTTCCGATGTCGCGATGCGGGCGCGGTCCCGGCGCACGGGCGCCGCGGGGCTCAGACCTCGACGATCTTCAGCGTCGTCGTCGAGCCGCCGACGCCCAGCAGGTCGTCGCGCGTCAGGAGCAGCCGGTCGCCGCCGGCGATCAGGCCGCGATGCTGCAACTCGTTCACCGCTTCCTGCGCCACTTCGCCCGCCGCGCACGCGGTGTAGTCGAACAGCAGCGGGCGCACGCCGCTGTACAGGCACATGCGGCGCACCGCCTCCGGGTGGCGGCTGAGCGCGTAGATCGGCAGTCCCGAACTGAGGCGCGAAATGCGCAATGCCGTGGTGCCCGACTCGGTCAGGCAGACCATGGCGGCGACGCCCGCGAGGTGGTTCGCGGCATACACGGCCGCCATCGCGATGGTCTCGTCGACGCGGCCGAATTCGCGCTCCATGCGGTGCTGCGAGCGGCGCAGGTCTGGATAGCTCTCCGCGCCGAGGCAGGTCGAGGCCATGGCCTTGACCGTTTCCAGCGGGTACCTGCCGCTCGCGGTTTCCGCCGAGAGCATCACCGCGTCGGTGCCGTCGAGCACCGCGTTGGCCACGTCGAAGACCTCGGCGCGCGTCGGGACCGGGCTCTGCGCCATCGATTCCATCATCTGCGTGACAGTGATCACCACGCGGTCGGCGCGGCGCGCCTTGCGGATCAGGCGTTTCTGGATGACGATCAGCTCGGCGTCGCCCACTTCCACGCCGAGATCGGCGCGCGCCACCATGATGCCCTCGGCGGCGAGGATCATGGCATCCAGCACCTGCTCGTCGCGCACCACCTCGGCGCGCTCGATCTTGGCGATGATGCGCGCCTGGCATCCCGCGGCGGCGAGCAGAATGCGCGCGTGCTCGATGTCGGCCGCGCTGAGCGGGAAGGACAGTCGAGGCCGAGCTCTGCCGCGTGCGCGATGTCGTCCCGGTCGCGCTCCGTAAGCGCCGGCGCTGACAGGCCGCCGCCGAGTCGGTTCAGTCCCTCGCGGCCGGCGCGTGCCGAGAGGGAACGCACGAGTCCAGCGCGCACGCAATGCTCGGCGACGTGGCCGAGAGAGAAGTTGAGGCGGAACACGTCGACTCCCGCAGCGATCAGCGCGGCAATGGTCGCTTCCGATCCGCTCGCCGGTCCCCGGGTTGCGACTATCTTGGTGCGGCGCTGCACGCTCATGCGGGTACTTCCGTGTGCTGCTCGTGGTCGATTCCTTGCCGCGCAACGCGATGGGCAAGCCGCTGAAACCCGCTGTCAAGGCGCTGTTCGAGCCGCGAACTGGCTGAGCAGCACCGCACGCATCGCCGCGGCGGCAGCCGAGAGCGGCTGCCCGCGCCGCGTCAGTATGCCGACCTCGCGCGCGATGCTGGGGCCGCCCAGCTTGCGGCACGCGTTGCCCATCTCCTGCATCGGGCCGGTGCACATCGCCGGTACCACGCTGAGCCCGAGTCCGGCCGCGACCATGCGGCCGATCGTCGCCAACTGGTGGCTCTCGAGCCGCACCGGCATATCCAGCTGCTGCTCGCGCACGAACTGCTCGACCTGCTCGCGGATGCCCGAGGGGTGCGCGAGCGCGATGAACGCGCGTCCCTGCAGTCCGCTCCAGCGCAGCGTGCGCCGGTGCGCCAGCGCGTGATCGCGCGGCAGCATCGCGACGATGCGGTCCAGGAACAGCGGCTGGAAAATGAGCTCGCCGCGCGGCGGCGCGAAACTCACGCCGAGCTCGGCGCAGCCCTCGCGCACCATCGTCACTACGTTCTCCGCCACCACGTCCTGCACGCTGATGTTGATGTTGGGATAGTCGCGGCTGAACGCGAGCAGCGCACGCGGCTGCAGGCTTCCGCGAAGCTGCGCGTCTGCGCCACGGTCACGAAGGCCTTCAGCTGCTTGATGCTCGCATTCATTTGCTGAACTTATCAATTGCTACAAAGAATCAATTGGCTAAATATAATCAGCTGGGGCACGATCCTCAACGAGGATCGGTCGGCAGGCAGGAGGAGCAGGGCAGATGGCAGGTTTCGACAAGGTGGTGAAGACCTACGACGAGGCGCTCGCGGGCCTGCGCGACGGCATGACCGTGATCGCGGGCGGCTTCGGGCTCTGCGGCATCCCGGAGAAGCTGATCGCGCAGATCCGCAGCGATGGGCGTGCGCGACCTCACGGTCGTCTCGAACAACTGCGGCGTCGACGACTTCGGCCTCGGCATCCTGCTCGAGGACCGGCAGATCCGGAAGATGATCTCCTCCTACGTCGGCGAGAACAAGCTGTTCGAGCGGCAGTTCCTCGCGCGGCGAGCTCGAGGTCGAGCTGACGCCGCAGGGCACGCTCGCCGAGAAGCATGCGCGCCGGCGGCGCCGGCATTCCCGCGTTCTACACGCCGACCGGCTACGGCACGCCGGTGGCCGAGGGCAAGGAGGTGCGCGAGTTCAACGGGCGCCACGTACGTCCTCGAGGAGGCGATCACCGGCGACTTCGCGATCGTGAAGGCCTGGAAGGGCGACCGCTACGGCAACCTCGTCTACCGCAAGACGGCGCAGCAACTTCAACCCGATGGTCGCGACCGCCGGGACGCATCACGATCGTCGAGGTCGAGGAGATCGTCGAGCCGGGCGAGCTCGATCCCGACCACATCCACACGCCCGGCATCTACGTGGAGCGCATCATCCAGGGCACGCTTCGAGAAACGCATCGAGCAGCGCACCGTGCGCGCCAAGGGAGGATGAAGCCATGGCACTGACCCGCGAACAGATGGCGCAGCGCGTCGCGCGCGAGCTGCAGGACGGCTACTACGTCAACCTCGGCATCGGCATCCCGACGCTGGTCGCGAACTACATCCCCGCAGGGCATGGACGTCATGCTGCAGTCCGAGAACGGCCTGCTCGGCATGGGCCCGTTCCCGACCGAGGACGAGGTCGACGCGGACCTGATCAACGCCGGCAAGCAGACGGTCACCGCGATGCACGGGCGCGGCGATCTTCTCCTCGGCGGAGTCCTTCGCGATGATCCGCGGCGGCCACGTCGACCTCACCGTGCTCGGCGCGATCGAGGTCGACGTGAACAGGGCGACATCGCCAACTGGATGATCCCGGGCAAGATGGTCAAGGGCATGGGCGGCGCGATGGACCTGGTGGCCGGCGCCGAGCAACATCATCGTGATCGATGACGCACGCGTCCAAGGACGGCGAACTCCAAGCTGCTCGACCGCTGCACGCTGCCGCTGACCGGCAAGGGCTGCATCCACCGGGTGCTCACCGATCTGGCCTGGCTGGATATCGAGGACGGCGCCTTCGTGCTGCGCGAGCGCGCGCCCGGGGTCAGTGTCGAGGAGATCCGCGCGAAGACGGCCGGCAAGCTGGTCGTGCCCGGCGACGTTCCCGAGATGAGCTTCTGATCGCGTGGGTCCGCCTTCAATCGGACGACAATGTCCGGATGAATCCGGACCTACGGTCGATGTCCGGATGGATCCGGGTCCACGTCGATGACGCACTTGCCCGCGATGCGCCGCGCCGCGAGGTCGGCGATGGCCTCGGCGGTGCGCTCCAGCGGGTAGTGTGCCAGCGGCGGATTGCCGAGCCGGCCCTGCGCGTACAGCGCGAGCACTGCATCGGTCACCGCGCGGCCGCCCTCGGGATGGCGTCCCGCGAAGCCGCCCAGTCCACCCCCACCACCTGGCAGCTCTTCAGCAGCGGCAGGTTGAACGGCAGTTTCGGGATCTCGCCGCTGGCGAATCCGATCACCAGGTAGCGCCCGTTCTCGGCGCAGGAACGCAGCGCCGGCTCGGCCAGCGCGCCGCCGACCGGGTCGAACACGAGGTCCACGCCGCGCCCGCCGGTGGCGGCCTTGAGCTCGGCGCGCAGGTCCCCGGCGGCGTAGTCGATCAGCACATCGGCGCCGAGCGCGCGGCAGGCCTGGAGCTTCTCCGCGCTCGAGGCGGCGGCGATCACCCGTGCGCCCAGCGCCTTGCCCACCTGCACCGCGGCGGCGCCGGTGCCGCCGGCCGCGCCCAGCACCAGCAGCGTCTCTGCGGCCTTCAGCCCGCCACGATTCACCAGCGCGAAATACGCCGTGGCATTGGCCTGCAGGAACACCGCCGCGCCGGCGAAATCCATGTTCGCGGGCATGTGCGCGAGCTGCGCGCCCGCCAGCGTGATCAGCTCGGCGTAGGCGCCGATGCCGGGGCTCGCGAGTACGCGGTCGCCCGGCGCGAAACCCGTGACGCCCGCGCCGGTCGCGATCACCGTGCCGGCGCAATCGCCGCCGGGCACGAAGGGCGGCGGGATGCGGATCTGGTAGCTGCCGCCGATCAGCAGCGCGTCGACGAAGTTCACGCCGGCGGCGTGGATGCGCACCAGCACCTGCCCGGGTCCCGGCTGCGGATCGGGCAGCTCCTGCAGGGCCAGGCTCGCGGGCGGCCCGTATTCGCGGCAGACGATGGCGCGCATGGCGTGTTGCTCCCCTCAGGTGCGCGGGTGCAGGCGCACCGGCATGTACTTGTGCCCGTTCACCAGGTTGGAGCGGATGCGCCGCGCCTCGCCGGTGGCCTCGATGCCGCGGAAATGCCGAAAGAACTCCTCGAAGAACACCCGCGCTTCCAGCCGCGCCAGGTTGGCGCCCAGGCACAGGTGGATGCCGTGGCCGAAGGCCATGTGCGGATTGGGGGTGCGTGCGATATCGAAGCGTCATCGGATCGACGAACACCGTCCTCGTCGAAATTGGCCGAGCTGTACAGCATGCACCACCCGGTCGCCTCGCCTTGATCGCCTGGCCCGCGAATCTCGCGTATCAGCGTCGCGGTGCGACGAAAGTAGTGCAACGGGCAGGTCCAGCGCAGCATCTCCTCGATGGCCACCGGCAGTTGCTCCGGATTGGCCTCGCAGCTGCGGTACAACGCCGGGCGCTTGAGCAGTTCGTGCATGCCGCTGCTGATCAGGCCGCGCGTGGTCTCGTTGCCGGCCACCGTGAGTTGCACGAACAGCGAGGCGAATTCCACCTCCGACACCTGGTGCCCTCCACCTCCTGGTTGATCAGCAGCGAGATCAGGTCGTCGCCGCCCTTGTCCTTGCGCTCGCAGGCCAGTGGAAAGCCGTAAGTGCCCATCTCCATCCTGGCCTGCGTTGCTTCCTCCGGGCTGCAGCCGAGGTCCGGGTCGGAAGCCGAGGTGCTCATGTCCGACCACTCGCGCATCTGGTGCCACATATGCGCGGGGATCTCCAGCATGGAGCAGATCACCGCGGTGGGCAGGTCGCCCGCCACGCTCTCGACGAAGTTGACTCGGGTTTTCCGCGCGCCGCGGCAAGATGCCGCGCGTGATGGCGCGCACCTGCGGCTCCAGCTGCGCGAGCATGCGCGGCGTGAAGCGCGTGATCACGGCGCGGCGCAGCGGGCCGTGGCGCGGCGGGTCCATGCCCAGCAACTGGTTGCGCGCGTGTCGCAGGATGTCGGCCGCAGTCGTCCACCATCACGAAACCGCGTTTCGGCGGAAAACGAACGGTGGTCGCGCGACACCGCCAGCACGTCGGCATGCCTGCTCAACACCCAGTAGCCGCCGCCGGCCGGGTGCTGGTGCCAGTACACCGGCGCGTTCGCGCGCAGCCACCGCACTTGCTCGTGCGGCACGCCCGCGGCGTAGACGTCGGGATCGTAGAGCTCGATGGCGGGCAGGCTCATGCGCGCCTCACTTCAGCAGCATGTCGCGCGTGACGGGGTGCCCTTGCGCCTGCGCCAGCGCGATGTAGTCGGCGATCTGCGTGTGTCCGTCGGATATGCCCCAGATGCTGCCGTCGGGCAGGTAGTGCACCAGGCTGCCCTCGATGAAGAAGATCACCACGGCCGGCTCCTTCGCATCGGCGGGCACATACAGCGTGTGCGCGGTGTTGGCGGGCTCGCGCACCACCGAGCCCGCGGTGGAGAGAAAGTCGCTCTCGAGGTAGCCCCAGGTCCCCGAGATCGTGAACGCGAACACGCCGCCGCTGTGGCGGTGCGGCGGCAGCTGCGCGCCGGGCTGGAAGCGGTTCATGCTGATCCAGTGGCCGGTATCGTCGGATACCCGCAGCAGCTTCATCTCGATGCCCCCGCCTTGCTCCACCCACGGCAGGTCGTTGTGGTTGATATGTCCCGAGGTGAGGGGGGTCTCGGGGAGTTCGGTGATCTTTACCGGTGTCGGGAGCTCTACGCTTGCCATGAGGGGATTCTTCGCGCGGTGGAAAGGGAGCCGCAATCTACGCCCGGCCCCGGCGTGGAGTAAAGCGCGCGGGCATTACGGACTCGCAAGCTTGGCGCCTGCCTCGCGCAAGCGGATCAGGGTCGGCTGCGCGTCCTCGATCTGCCACGCCGGGAAGTTCGACACACTGGTGTAGACCGCGCCGTCCTCGTCGATCTCGATGTCGCGCGTGAACGAGCGGTAGCGCGCGAGCGGATAGACTTTCCAGGTCGCGCTCGCGATGTCGAAACGCAGCAGCGTGTCGGACTGGTTGCCGTTGACCCACACCACGTTGCGCGCGCGGTCGACGTTCAGCGCGTAGGGCGTTTCGCTGACGACCGGCAGCGGCCAGGTGTCGAAGCGATGCTGCGAGACGTCGTAGCGCGCGATGAGGCCCGAGGAGAAGCCCGAGATCCAGGGATTGCCCGCGGCGTCGCAGCGCAGGCGGCGTGGCCCGGTGAAGGGGGCGGGAATGGCCTGCGTCTCGCCCGAAGCCGGATCGATGCGCACGATGTCGCCGGCATAGAGCCGCGCCACCCACACCGTGCCGTCGGGTGCGATGTCGATGCCGTAGGGCATCGGGAAACCGGTGTTGTCCCAGTCATACTCGGGCGGTTCGCTGACGTCGCCGCGCCCCAGGCGCCACTTCACCACGGCGCTCACCACGCGCTCGCGCAGGCTGCGTGGCGGCAGGTCGAAGTAGCTGAACTCCTGCGTCGCGCGGTCGAACATCGCCACCTGGTTGCTCAATGCCAGCGTGAACCAGACGCGATCCCTGGCATCGACGCGGATGGTGTGCGGATAGAAGCCCTCGTCCATCTTCCATTCGGTGAAGCGCTTGCTCACCGGGTCGAATTCGAGCAGCGCCTGCGTCATCGAGGGCGTGATGAAGATGTGCCCGTCGACGGGCGACAGCGCGAAGGAGTGCACGCCCAGGTAGTTCTCGACCTTCGGGTAGCCGGCGGCGAAACGGTTGCCGAGGATGCCGCCGAGCGGCGCGCCGTCGGCGTGCGGGATGGGGTAGACGCGGTATTCGCCCGACAGCGGGTCGAGCTCGTAGACGCGGTCCATCAGGTTGTCGCCGACGTAGACCATGCCGTTGGGGTGGAGCAGGAAGTCGTGCATCTGCGAGAGCGAGTCGCCGATGGGCCACTCGGTGATCTCGACGCCGGCGAGGTGCGGCTCCCACGGCTCGAAGTCCGGCAGCAGCTCGGGGCGGTCGCGGATCGCCTCGAAGCGCGCGTTCAGGTAGCGCGCCAGCGGCTGGCGGAACTCGTGCGCCATCTGCGCGCCGTAGCGGTTCATGCGGTCGATCGCGTCGCGCCATTCCTCGCCCGAGCGGGGCCTGCGCATGAACGGCGACGCCTGCTGGTGGCAGAACGCGCAGTGCAGCAGGAAGTGCTCGCGCGCGCGGGCATCGCCGTCGAAGTCGAGCAGCGAGAGCCACAGGTTCGACGGCTTGGATTCGGCCCGCGCGAGAGGATCGGTCTGCGGCGCGAGCAGCAGCTCGGGCGCCTCGTCGCCGCGGATGCCCTGCACGCGCGAGTCGGCGTAGCCCGGCTTGCGCACGCGCAGGTTCACCAGCTCGGCGGTGGGCTCGAAACGCACCTTGCCGGCCGCGTCGCTGAAGCGCGTGGTCTGCGCCGGCGCCAGGTTCGGGCGCCCCGGCGCCGGGTAGCCGTTGTCGGAGGTATCGGCGGGTGTGGTGCCGGCGGGACTGCGCGTGACCATCGCGCTGGCGACCGGCGTACCCGCGCTGTCGCGCACGGTGAGCTCGATGGACCCGGCGCCCGCGCAGAAGGCAAGGGCGCAGATTCCCAGGGCCGCGGCTGGCAGGCGCATGCGTCGGTCTCCCGTTGGCTGGCGCGCCGATGGTGACCGTTCGGCGCGCCTCATGCAAACCGGCGCCCGCGCGCGGACCGGGCCCGGCGCGCGGGGCGCCGGGTCGAAACCGCGCCCCCGCAGGTCCATGCAAGGCGCAAGACCGGCGTTCCACGTCGGGCCACGCCACGCCGGCGCGGTCTCGGCTATAGTGTCGGCTCGGGCAGGCAGCAGCGGGAGTACACCGGCTTGGAACAACTGACCACGATCGAACTGGCGAAGGAGTACATGAAGTTCTCCGCCGCGCATTTCACGATTTTCTCCGCCACGGAGCGCGAACGCCTGCACGGCCACAACTTCAGGGTGGCGGCCAGCATCACCGCGCCGGTGGGCGACAACGGCATGTGCTTCAGCTACCGCATCCTCAAGGACAAGCTCGAGCGGCTGTGCGAGGAGCTCGACGAGTACATGCTGCTGCCGGCGCTCTCGCCGCACCTGCGCATCGGCGAGCAGGGCGCGCAGTACCGCGTGGAGTTCGCCGGCGAGGAGCTGTTCTTCCCGCGCAGCGACACGCTGCTGCTGCCGGTGCGCAACTCCACGGTCGAGGAATACGCGCGCTACCTGATGCAGCGGCTGCTCGAGGACAGCGCGCTGATCGGCGGACGCGATATCCGCGAGGTCGGCATCAAGGTTTCCTCCGGCCCCGGGCAATGGGGCACCAGCCACTGGCGCAGGGACTGAGCCATGAAGACACTGGTCATCACGGGCGGCAGCAAGGGCATAGGGCTGGCCACGGCGCGGCTGTTCGCGGCCGAGGGCTACCGGGTCGTCAACATCTCGCGCAGCCCCATCGCGCTGCCGGGCGCGGTGCAACTCGGCATCGACATCGCCGAACCCGACTGGGTGGCGCGCCACGCAGAGGCCGTGCGCGCCGCGGTGGCCGGCAGCGAGAGGATCGCGCTGGTTCACAACGCCGGCCTGCTGACCAAGGACAGCGTCGCGAACGTGGATGCGGCGGCGCTGCACCGCGTGCTGCAGGTCAACGTGGTCGCCTGCGTGCAGCTCGACCAGCTGCTGCTGCCGCTGATGGGAGCCGGCTCCGCGATCGTCTACGTGGGCTCGACGCTGGGCGAGAAGGCGGTGGCGGGCGCCTGTGCCTACGTGGTGTCCAAGCATGCCCTGATCGGCCTGATGCGCGCGACCTGCCAGGATCTCGCCGGGCGCGGCATCCACACCGCCTGCGTCTGTCCGGGCTTCACCGATACCGAGATGCTGCGCGCCCACGTCGGCGATGCGTCCGAGGTGCTGGAGGCGCTGGCCGGCAACGTGACCTTCGGGCGCCTGATCGAGCCCGGGGAGGTCGCGCGCACCATCCACTTCTGTGCACACAACGCGGTGATCAACGGCGCCGTCATCCACGCCAACCTGGGGCAGGTCGAGCGCTGAGCGCTCGCTGCGCCGCGGCGGGCGGTTGTAGCCGGCCGCACGCTCGGCTAGAGTCTTGGCGCCGCCGCGTGGCGGCCCGAACAAACATACTGGAGAACACGACCATGATGCGTCTGCCGATGGCGACCCTGACCCTCAGTCTCAGCCTTTTCGCCGTCGCAGCGACGGCGGAATGCAGCCGTGAAGCCGCACCGGCGATACCCGACGGCACCGTGGCGACGCTCGAGGACATGAAAGCGGCGCAGGGCGTGGTCAAGGCCTACATGGCCAGCGGCACTGCCTACCTCGCCTGCCTGGACGAGGAAGGCAAGGCGGCCGGCGAGGAGGAGGCGGTCGAGGCCAAGGCGGCGCGCATTGCCAGCTACAACGCCGCCGTCGACGAACAGACCGATGTCGCCACCCGCTTCAACGCCGCGTTGCAGGCATACAAGGCCAGGAACTGAGTTGCGCGACGCGGCTGCCCCGCGGCCGCGTCGCTACCCTCGATGATCCCTTCACGCATCGGTGCGGCGTCGCGATAATTCTCGCGCCGCGGCGCCGCTGCCTCCCGCGCCACGCCCGCCCAGTCCGGTTCCGAGGTCGATCACCATGTCCGAATCCGCCCGCAAGGAGTCTCCCGAGCAAGCCGAATTCCGCGCCCGGTGCCGGCGCTGGCTCGGCGCGAATGTACCGCCGCCGGCGCCGGTGCGACTGCCGCAGTCGGCGCTGGAGATCATGACGCGCGAGCAGCTCGATTACCTGCAGCGCCTGGCAGAAGTCCGCCTACGACGCCGGCCTGGTCGGCTGCGACTACCCGGTGGCAGTACGGCGGCGGCGGACGCAGCGACTGCCAGCGCATCGCCAACGAGGAAATGCAGCGCGCGGCACGCCGTTTTTGCCCAACGTGATCGGCCTGGGCATGGCGGCGCCGACGATCTTCTATCACGGCACCGAGCAGCTCAAGCGAGCGCCTGCTGCCGCGCGCTGTTTTCGGGCGAGGACATCTGGTGCCAGGGCTTCAGCGAGCCGGGCGCCGGCTCCGACCTGGCCAGCGTGCAGACCTTCGCCGAGCGCGCGCGGCGACAAATGGGTCATCAACGGCCACAAGGTGTGGACCTCGCTGGCGCATTTCGCCGAGTGGATGATCCTGCTGTTGCGCACCGACCGCGCGAACAAGTACGACGGCCTCTCCTATTTCGTGGTGCCGATCGAGTCGGCGCTGGGCAAGGGCGTCACGGTGCGCCCGCTGATCAAGATCACCGGCGAAACCGGCTTCAACGAGGTGATCTTCGAGGACCTCGAGGTCGACGACAGCTTGCGGCTCGACGAGGTGGGCAAGGGCTGGCAGGTGGCGATGACCACGCTGCTGCACGAGCGCGGCGCCGGCGAGCTGGAGACGCCGCAGTCCGGCGGCGCCGCGGCGAGGCGACCGCAGGACCGGCAACGCGAGCAGTCTGATCGAGCTGGCGCGCCACAGCTGGCGCGCACGGCAGGCCGCGCGGCGGACGATCCGCTGATGCGCGATCGCATCATGCAGCTGGTCATCCGCGAGGAGGGCTTCGCGCAGAACCAGCGCCGCGCGCGGGTGCCGGCGCTGCAGGACCACCCGATGCGCCTGCCGCTGCAGAACAAGCTGCTGGCCAGCGAAATCGCGCAGGACACCGCGGCGGTGGCGCTCGAAGTGGAGGGCGCGGCGCAGCTCGCTGTACCTGGGCGATCCGCAACGCGCCCGCACGGCGGCCAGTGGCCGCTGGCGTACATGAACTCCTACGGCATGACCATCGCCGCCGGCACCAGCGAGGTGCAGCGCAACATTCTCGGCGAGCGTGTGCTCGGCCTGGCCAAATCCAAGTAGGGGATCATCCGGACGAACAGCACGCCATCGCGACAGACCAGGAGTGAACGCATGAGCATGCCCGGAGATTTCGGCTTCGGCGACGAAGCGCTGATGCTGCGCGATGCGGCGCGCAAGTTTTTCGCCGGACAATTTGCCCACCGATCGCGCTGCACAAGCTGGTCGCCGCGGATCACGATCCCGAGCGCATGCCCGGCTGCGCCTGGGATCGCGCGCTGTGGCAGCAGATGGTCGAGCTCGGCTGGACCTCGCTGGCGGTGCCGGAGCGCGCCGGCGGCCTGGGCATGCCGGTGTGTCGCCGTGGCCGGGCTGGTGGAAGAGGTGGGACGCGCCGCGTTTCCCTGTCCGCTGCTGGCGACGCTGAATGCCACCTATGTGCTGGCGGCCTGCGGCACGCGGCGGCGAGCCGTGCTGGCCGAAGATCGCCGAGGGCGGCGCGGCCAGCCTGGCGATCACCAATCGCGCGCGGTTCCTGGGATGGCGCCGACACCGATGTCAGCGTCACGGACGGCACGCTGAACGGTACCGCCTGGTTCGTGCAGGACGCGCGCAAGGTCGACCGCTTGCTGGTCGCGGCGCACGAGAACGGCCGGGCTGGCCTGTACTGGGTGCGCGCCGATGCCGCGGGCGTCGACATCGTGCCCGATGCGATCGTCGACCTGACCCGCGACCAGGCGCATGTCCGCTTCGATGGCGTGGCCGTCGACGAGCGTGCTGGCGCCGGCAGGGGCGCGGCGGCGGCAGCCGCGCCGCCGAGCCGGCGATCTGACGCTGCTGGCGGCCGACATGTGCGGCGCCGCCGAGTGGCAGCTGCAGACGACCGTGGAGTACGTCAAGACGCGCCAGCAGTTCGATCACCCGCTGGGCTTTTTCCAGGCGGTCAAGCACCCGCTGGTCGATGTCATGATGCAGATCGACCAGGCGCAAATCGCTGGTCTACAACGCGGCCTGCGCGATCGACACGGACCCGCGCGGGCGCTGCGCGCAGCGCACATGGCCAAGGCCTCCGCCAGTGACACGGCGGCCTTCGCGTCGGGTCGCTCGGTGCAGTTCCACGGCGGTATCGGCTTCACCTGGGAGTGTTTCGTGCACCTCTACTTCAAGCGCCAGAAACACAGCCAGATGCTGTTGGGCGACGGCGCCTACCACCGCGCGCGGCTGGCCGACCTGCTGATAGGCCCCGCGGGCGCCTGAAGGGGGGCGCAAGCCGTCAGGTTGCGAGCGGCGGCGTCGTCGCGTCGCTGGCTGCGCTGCCCGCCATTGTCCTGCGGGGGCGCGCACGAGTACGTCCCTGTAGCTCCGCGCCGCGTCCTGCGGCGCAAGGCCCGCAAGCCAACGAGCGGGCAGCACAGCCGCTCGGTCGACCGCGTGCCGCATCGGGCAAATCCGGATGCCCGCCTTTTCGAGGGTCTCCACCGGCTCGCGCGCGCGCTGATCCATCCTGCCACCGTTGGCGTATCCGGCTGCGCAAGGAATGCGGGGCACGGAGCGCGTGGCCGGGGGTCGCGTGTTGCCGAGGGCCATGGAATGGCCTCTGTGGCGCGTGGATGGCGGCGCGGGTGCAGCCCTGGCAATACGTGGAAATCGTGGAGGTAGTTCATGCAAACGCTGTTCATCATGCTGGTCGGCATGCTCGTCGCTGGTGCCGGCATCGCGCTCGGCATCGTCGCGCGCGACGAAGCGCTCGCACGCCAGACCCACGCCCGCTGCTCCCCCGACGAATAATCCGATTGTCAGCGGCCGATCAGGATCGAATCCCTCCGTCCCCTGTTCAGGGCGAAGGGTTGGTCCAGAGGCGCAATTGCTTGCTGAGCTCGTTCACGGCGGCGTCGTAGATGCGCTTGCCGTGCTCGATCGTCGCGAGACCGGGGTTGGAGCCGATGCGGCCGTCGGGGAAGTTGCGGCGCAAGTCGGCGGCGTCGGTGAAGGAGCCCCTGCGGGGCGACCGGGCGGGTCGAGGCGCATGGGCATGGCGCGGTCCGGATGCAGGTGCCAGGTCAGCG
>CAWFXU010000022.1:0-34862 GCA_963819895.1 uncultured Gammaproteobacteria bacterium | reverse complement strand
GATCTCGGCACTGAACAGGCGCTCACCGCCCCCCGTGTAGCCGAGGCACCGGTGCACGCTCTGCTCGCGGCGCAGGCCGGTGGTGCTCGCAGCGCCCGGCAGCTGGCCAGCCGAGACCAGCAGGTTGAGCGTATCGTTGCTGCGCAGGCGCAGGGCGACATCCCGGTCGACCACGATGTCGTGATAGGAATACACCATGGGTGCGCGCAGAAAATCGTGGCCATGCCGGGTGCCACGCTCGAGCAGCGCGCAGGAAACCAGGCTCACGGGAAACAATTCCGTGAAGCGGACGCGGTCCTCGAGCTCGTCGAAATAAATTGCCGGATCGACATTCGCGCCGAGCAGGAAGTTCTTGGCGTTCGCCGTGCTCATGAACTTGCGCTTGAGGAAGTATTCCGTCCCCGGCACGTCGCTGCGATCCCGGATGTCGTTCAGTCGCGACGGTTCCAGCGGTGCGGGCAGGTCGCCCGGCGCCTGCGCCACGAAGCGGATATGACCCGTCAGCGCGAGGCTGCGCGGCGTACGCAGCACGATGCGGTGACTCGACACTGGCGCCATCGGCAGCGTGTTGCGCCGGCTTGATCGCGAGCTCGACGTCGTCGTCCACGCGCACCGCATCGGCAAAGGTGACACGGACGTGGAGGTAGCGTTGCGCGGGCGGCGCGGCTGCGTGCAACATCGAGACGCCGTGCAGTGCAAAGCTCGAGAGCTGGAAGCCGAGCGCAATCGCCCCGCCGAAGGGGTTGCCCTCGATGCGCTGCCACTTGTTGCGTCATGGAACGGGTTGAAATCGTCGGTCGCGAAGCGCGCGACGTCGATGTGCAGTGCCGAAAAGCGCGCGCTCAGCGGTTGCGGTTCAGCGTTCATGCCGCGGGGATCCGATCGATTGTCATGGTGCACTCGAGTATAGCCGCGCGCTGGCGTTTACCCGGGCAGCGGGGCAACGACTACCAGAACTGCCAGGCGCCCGTCGTCACCACCCAGATGCCCAGCAGGAAATTCGTGATCGCGTGCGCGGTCATCGCCTCGCCGAGGCGCCCGCGACGGATCACCAGCCACTGGAATGCCGCGCCACACAGGATGCCGACAAACCATTGCTGGTGCGCGAAACCGAACACCAGGGCGGTGAACAGGAAGGGACGCCACGCGAACTGCCCGAGCGCGACCTTCTCGAACGCGCTGGCGAGCAGGGAGCGATAGACGAACGAGCGGTAGAACGCCTCCTCGATGGGGGGCACGACGATGCTCGAGCCGATCACGCGTACCACCACGAAGAACCACGCAAGGACCGGCGCGTCGCCGAAGGCGGCCAACGGGTTCCACGCCGGCGCCGGTGCAGCCGTCGCAACCTGGCCGGCTAACGCCGCCCACAGCCCTTGCTGCGTCCCCCACCCCTGACCGAGCGTCACCCACAGTGCGAACACCAACACGCCGGTCAGCAGCGCGTCCCACCCGAAACGCCAGCGCATCTCGGCAACCAGCGGCCACACCAGCCACACCAGGAACGCACCGACGAGTGTCTTCGCGAGGTAGACCCAGTACAGCGAGTCCGGACCGAGGCGCCCCTGCAGCACCGTGAGACCCAGGAACACGGCAAAGGGCACCACGCGCGCCAGTGCGGGACGCGAATCCAGGCGTTGGCGCAGTTGCCTCATGCGACCCGCAGTGCAGCAGGCCGCTCTTGCCGCGCGGCGCGCATCAGGCGGCTTTGGAGCCCGTGCGCCGCGGCGCGGCTTTCGCGGCCGCATGCGGGCGCCTCGATGCGCGCAGCCAGTGCGCCTCCTGCAACTCGAACTCGTGCAGGATGCCGTCCAGCGTGCGGCCGATGCGCCCGGTCATGTCGATGGCGGGAATCTTGGGCCAGGTGGCACGCTCGCCGGATTTGAACAGGTGGGCCATTTCGTCCTCGCTCAGCATCCTGAGGATCATGCCCAGGTTCGACATGCCGTAGCCGGGGAATATGTTGATATCCCCCACGAACTGCTGGTCGATCAGGGTGTTCAGCGTGTTCAGCGCCATGCCCAGCCGCGGGCCGACCGAGGTGCGCCGCTGGATCCAGTCGAGGCTGCCGCGCACCACTTCCTTGGTGGCCGCAACGAACGCGTCCCGGGTGATCTGGCGCATTCCCACCGACTGGTTCGGCTCGCGGCCCAGCCCCGGCATCACCTGGCTGACGATGAAGTGATTGATGCCGTACATACGCCCCAGGCGCTTGGCCGGCAGGTCCTGCGAGAAGGAGCCGTCGATCCAGCGCCGCGACGGCAGGTAGGGCCGGATCTCGCCCATCGCGTTGCGCGCCTCGAGTTGCACCGGCGCGAACACGCCGGGCAGCGCGGAGCTGGCGAGCACGGCCGAGAGCACGGTCACGTTCGGCGAGGCGATGTGATTGAGCAGCCGCGAGGTCTGCCTGGCGCTGGAGGGCGAGATGGTGATATTGATGCTGCGTCCCGTTTTCCGGTATGCCTCGAGGAAGGTCATGTCCGGGATGAGCCGCTGCATCTCGCGCTTCACGGCCTCCATGTCGATGCTTTTCTTGCTGCCGAAGCCGATCTTGATGTTGTCGGGGTTCGCCGTCAGTGCGCGTGCAAGAAAGTTGTCCTCGAACAGCGCGAGGAACTCCTGGTCGGTTCGGGTGCCGACGATGGCGGCCACGAAGGCACCGGCACTGGCGCCGGAAATCACCGCCGGGCAAAGCCCCTGCTCGATCAGCGCTTTCAGCACGCCGAGGTGGAAATAGCCCAGCGTACCGCCGCCGCTCAGCATCAGCGCCGAGCGTCCGTAGCAGTGGCTGGCACGCTGGTAGAACTCCACGCGCTCGGCCCACGGGATGCCCTCGAAGTCGCGCGGCGCGAGATACTCCAGCGCGGCGCTGATCTCGGTGATGTAATCCTCGATCAGCCTCTTGGTGCCGCACTTGGCGCGCTTGTACAGCTGCGCCTTGCCCATGCCCTCCATGTTCCCGTGGATGCCCTCGTTCAGCACGAAGAGCAGGCCGTGGTCGTCGCCCTTCTTGCGCAGGCGCCGCAGCTGCTGCAGCCGCAGGCGGATGTTCTCGTGGTCGTACAGCCGCGAGGCGTCGGCGCGGCGCCACTCCTCGGCACCGCTCAGCCGGTCGTGCCGCACGGCCAGCTGGTACCACTGCTCGTAGCTATCGGCGCTCGCCAGGTCCTGCTCGAGGGATTCGAACACGGGAGAACGGAGCGCGAATCGTTCGCTGAGAGAGGACATCGAAACCTCCGGTTGGCAGCGGGCAGCCAGCGACGCCGGACATCGAGCGTCCCGTGCCGCGCCAAAACACCTTTGGTACAGCAAAGCTCGCCGTGCCGCAAGTTCGATGCGCTCCCTGCAAGCACCCGATCGCCAGTGCTTGAGCCGGATCAAATCCGGGCCCGCGTTCGCCCGGTGGAAATCGCGCAGCTCCGGCCCCTGGCCGGCACCTACGCCAGGTCGGAATCCACCAGCTCCGCCACCCTGAAGCCGGAATCCACCGCCTGGTGCGTGCCCGCGCCGGTGCCGCCGGCGTCGCAGCCCACCAGGTACAGGCCCGCGAGCGGCGTGCGCGCCGCGGGCTTCGAGGCCCCCACCTGCCCGATCACCTGCGCGATGCCCACGGCCTCGCCGCCGGCACCGGGCACCGCGGAATCACGGCTCATGCCCGAGACCTGCTTCGGCCCGTAGGGCTCCTTGCGCAGGATGTGCTGTTCGAGATCCGGCCAGAGTTCCGCCAGCACGGCGTCGGCGCGCCGTATCGCCTCCTCCCACTGCGCGGACCCGGGATCCGCCGAGCAGAACACCTGGCAGTTCGCCACCTGGTGCCCCGGCACCGGCACCAGCGAGGGATCGAATTCCGAGGGCACGTCGATCGCGATCAGCGGCACCTCGGGCCACTCGCCGCGCCCCATGGCCTCGAAGCGCGCCGTGTCGAGCCAGCTCTGGTCGGAGAAAACCGGGATCAGCGCGGCATCGAAGACGCGCTTGTCGAGCACGTAGCGGTAACCCGCGATGGCCCAGGAGGGTTCCAGCGATTCCACGCGGCGCACGTAGTCCGCCGGGAAATGCTCGCGCCCGGCGAGGTCGAGCACCGTCGGCTGGATGCCGGCGTTCGAGATCACGGCGCGCGCGCGGATCGTGCCCGCGTCGGTGAGCACGCCTACCGCGCGGCCGTTCTCCACGAGAATCCGCCGCGCGCGGCACTTGGTGAACCAGGCCCCGCCGCGCTCCACGACGTAATCGGCGCAGGCTTCGGCCACCTTGCCATAGCCGCCGAGGTGATACCGGCCCGCGCCGCCCAGCACCTGCGCGCGCAGCACGGGAATCGCCTCGGAGGCCGCGAGCCGGTCCACCGCAACCACGAACAGCGTGTTCAGGCTCATGCAGATCTGGCTCAGGAGCGGCGTCGGCGAGACCCGAACTGCGTCATCCACGCCAGCATGCCGACGTTCTCCAGCGCCGCCAGCTGCGCATCGTCGACCGCGAACAGCGCGCCGTAGAAATTGCCGAGCGCCGCGAGCGCCTCGTCGTCGACGCCGTAGACGCGCTTCAGGTTCTCCATCTCCTCCGGCGACCCGCTCGCGATCAGCGGCGTATGCATCGTGCGCCAGCTGCCGTCGGGCGCCTTGTAGCGCACCGCGGCCGCGTTGCCCTCGGGCACCACGAAGGGTACGCGTTCGGCGATGCCGAGCCGCGTCGACGAGTTCGTGGAAGCGCGAGTTCAGCGCCGGAATGCCGACCGCGCCGAACATCTCGAAGTGATAGCCCTTGCGCTCGGTGGTCTGGGTCTTGCCCCCGGCTCGCGCGGTCTTCTCCAGCAAGGCCACGCGCCGCCCGGCCTGGGCCAGCAGCGCCGCCACCGTGGCGCCGCCGTAGCCCGCGCCGATCACGCACACATCGAATTCGTCCATGTTCCGCGCCCCGCGCCGGTGATGGTGCACGGATTATCCGGCCGCAGCCCGGCCGGGCGCGATTACGGTTTGCTCAGGATCGCGCGGCGGCGCTCAAGCGGGTGGCGCGCGCAGAAGCTCCGGGTGCCGCGCCGCCACCATGCGCCGCATGCCCTCGCGCCAGTCGACGCGGCAGGGGCCGGCCAGCTCGCGCCGGCGCGTGGCATCGAGGCGGAACTGCGTCATGCCGTCGGGCGACTCGACGAATCGCACGTCGCGCCCGGCAAGCGCGGCGAGGTGTGCGGCCATGTCGCGCACGTCCACCGGCTCGTCGCCGCCCCAGTTGTGATCGTCGCGGGCACCGGCGGCCGCGGCCAGCAGCCCGGGCGTGTGCGTCGAAGATGTCGTCCTCGTGGATCGGGGACGCGATCTGGCCGTGGCCCGCCGGCATCACGTGGATCGGCAGCCCTTCCAGGATCATGTCGAGCACCATCGCCGGCAGTCCGCCGTTGTCGCCGTAGGCCGCGTTCATGCGCGCGAGGGTCGTCGGGAGCCCGAACTCCTGGGCCGCGAAGCTCGCCACCGCCTCCTGCGAGATCTTCGAGACACAGTAGGTCGGCGCGTAGGGCTGGTGGCTCCCGCCGAGCGGATCGCTCTCGAGGACGCGTGCTTCGTGATCGTCCGGCGGCGCGTAGACGCCGCAGGTCGACATCACGAGACAGGCCTTGCGCATTGCGGAAGCGCGACATCAGGTGGCCCGTGCCCCAGGCGTTGATGCGGATCGACGCCTGCGAAGTCGAGGCCGGGCGGGATCGCCGCCGCGAGGTGCAGGACGTAGTCGAACTGCTCGGGCAGTCTTCGCACCAGTCGGGCGCGCTCGAGGTCGACGACGCGCGTTCGTGATGCCGGCCGACTCGCAGCGCTCGCGCGATCTTCCCGTCGGAGAAGCGCGCGATGCCCCAGACCTCGTTCTTCTGCGCGAGCCGCGCCGCCAGCGGAAACGCAATCTGCCCGGCCGGGCCGGTCACCAGGATGCTGCAGCCCGTCAATGCCATTGCCTATTCTCCTTTCCTTAAGGCGCGGCGCATGCCCGCGGTGCTCCGGTCAATTGCGGCGGCAGGGCACCTGAGCCGCTGCCGTCGCGGGCATGGCCAGCTCCCACACGGGACTTCGTTGTGGGAGCGCGCCCTGCGCGCGACTATCGCGCGCAGGGCGCGCTCCTACAACAGGTACGGAGCGTTCGAGAGCGTGTCGGCACC
The DNA here is from genome assembly GCA_963819895.1 of uncultured Gammaproteobacteria bacterium. Classification (GTDB taxonomy): domain Bacteria; phylum Pseudomonadota; class Gammaproteobacteria; order Pseudomonadales; family UBA5518; genus UBA5518. The sequence goes on along the minus strand of CAWFXU010000022.1, from coordinate 28,723 downwards.
GCGCTCCGGGTAATGCCGCGCCAGCAGCTCGCCCACCGCGCGGATGCCCGTCCAGCGCGCCCTGCTCGAAGCGCCCCTCGCGGAAAGCGGTTTCCATGGCCGCGGCAGATGGCCTCCCACTGCGCCGGCCCGACGCGCGCGGCAATGCCGCGATCGGCCACGATCTCCACGTCGCGGTCGGCCAGCAGCAGGTAGATCAGCACGCCGTTGTTGTGCTCGGTGTCCCACACCCGCAGTTGCGAGAACACCTCGAGCGCGCGCTCGCGCGCCGTCTGTCCGCGCACAGAGCGGCGCCAGGTCCAGCGCGGTCTCGACCGCGAAGCGGATCTGCCCGCCGTGCGTGCGCTTCGGAGTCGCGGATCGCCGCCTCGATGGCGCTGCAGCGCCGCGCGCGGCAACGCCTGTCGCAGCCGCCACGGCGGCATCGCCAGATGTCGCAGGATGCGCCGCCACTCCATCACCATCCTCCCGAGGCGCCACCGCCACCGAAGCCGCCACCGCCGCCGCCAAAACCGCCGCCGCCGCCGAAACCGCCGCCGCCAAGCCGCCGCGCCCGCCGCCGAAACCGCCGCTCGACCAGCCGCCGCGCCCGCCGCGGCCGCCGCCGAACACCAGCACGAGCAGGAACATCAGCAGCGCCGCACCCACGGCGATCAGCCAGCGCCTGGCTGCACGGTCCACACGATCGCGCCCATGATGCCGCCCGCGATGCCCGAGCCGAGCAGCCGTCCGAAGATGCGCGCGCAGCACCGTGCCCGCGACGACCAGGAAGAAGAAGCCGAAGACCAGCAGATCCGGCGATCGCCCCTGCCGCCTGCCGCGGCTCGCGCGGCGGCGGCAGCGGCTCGCCGTCGATCACGCGCATCAGCTGCTGCATGCCGGCGTCGATGCCGCCGGAGAAATCGCCCTGCTTGAAATACGGCGTGATGGTCTCGGCGATGACGCGCTTGGCGATCGCATCGGGCAGCGCGCCCTCGAGGCCGTAGCCGACCTCGATGCGCAGCGCGCGGTCGTCCTTGGCGACCAGCAGCAGCACGCCGTCGTCGACGCCCTTGCGCCCGAGCTTCCAGGCCTCGGCCACGCGGATGCGCGTACTGCTCGATGGTCTCCGGCGCGCGTGGTGGGCACCAGCAGCACCGCGATCTGCGCGCCCTTCTGCGCCTCGAAGGCGCGCAGCGACTCCTCGAGCGCCGCGCGCTGCTGCGGCGCGTCAGCGTGCCGGTGAGATCGGTGACGCGCGCCTCGAGCGGCGGCACCGGCACCTCGGCGACCGCCGAGCGCGCCGACGAGCAGCAACGCCAGCAGCAGGCCGCAGCGAGCAGCGGCTCGCACCGGATCAGTTCGCCTGCGGTGGCCGGTGTCGTGCCGAAATCGACCTTCGGCGGCGTGGCGATCTCGCTGCTTCGTTCTCCACCGTGAACTGCGGCTTCACCTTGTAGCCGAACAGCATCGCGGTCAGGTTGCTCGGGGAAGGGGCGCACCGTGACGTTGTACTGCTCTGCACCGCCTGGATGTAGCGGTTGCGCGCCACGGTGATGCGGTTCTCGGTGCCTTCGAGCTGCGCCTGCAGGTCGCGGAAAGCCGGCGTCGGCCTTGAGTTGCGGATAGTTCTCCGCCACCACCAGCAGGCGCGACAGCGCCGAGGTCAGCTCGCCCTGCGCCGCCTGGAACTTGGCGAAGGCCTGCGGGTCGTTGATCAGCTCGGGCGTGGCCTGGATGCTGCCCACCCTGGCGCGCGCCTCGGTCACGCGCGTGAGCACCTCCTTCTCGTGCGCGGCATAGCCCTTGACCACGTTGACCAGGTTCGGCACCAGGTCGGCGCGGCGCTGGTACTGGTTCAGCACCTCGGCCCAGCTCGCCTTGATCTGCTCGTCGGTGGTCTGCAGCGTGTTGTAGCCGCAGCCCGTCAGCCCGCTCAGCAACAGCAGCCACAGCGTGGCGTGAATCAGCTTGCGCATGGGAATCTCCTCGTGAGTGTGCGCGGCGATTATATCCCCGGCGTCCCGCCGTGCCAGCGCTCGCTCCCGAGGTCGAGCACCATGTAATGATGATCGGGCACCCTGCCCCACGGACCCTGCAGTGCCGAACGGCGCGTCGCCACGCTGCGAAAGCCCAGCCCCTCGTAAAGCGCGCGGGCGCGCGGATTGGTGGCAGCCACGTCCAGCGCCGCCCGCGCGTAGCCCTCGTTACGCGCGCGTCCGAGCAGATGACCGAGCAGCGCCCTGCCCACGCCCTGCCCGCGCAGCGCCGGCGCGACCGCGACGTGCCCGATGTAGGCCACGCCGGACGCCGCGGGCTTCACGACGCGTTCCATGCGCAGCCCGCGCAGGATCACCGCGGGCGCCGCGGTGCGGTAGAAGCCGAGGATCTGGCGCGCCGCCGCCACCGTGAAGCGCAGGTTGGCGCGCGCATCCCACAGCGCCGCGACGGCGATCACCGCGCCCGCGCGCTCCGCCACCAGGTGGTTGCGAAAACCGAACTCGCCATCGCCGTCGACAAAGGCGGCGCGCAGGAATTCCAGCGACTGCGCCTCGTGACGATGCGAAAAGACATAGCGAAAGGCGATCGGGCCCGAATCGTGGATCAGCGGTACCGCGGCCGCGGCATCGTCGGCGGTGCAGGCACGGATCGCGAGCGAGCCGTGATCGTTCATGACGGCGCTCGCAGCGTCCACCGGCTCAGCCGCTGTCCTGCGACAGGTGCGCCAGCGCGTGCGCACTGCGCTCCCAGTTCCGCCCGTCGAAGGGCTCGATGTCGGCATGCTCGATCGTGCCCTCGTCGAGGCAGCGCAGGTTCACGCTGTAGCCATCGGGGTTGGAGCGCGGCACGTAGAACGATTTGATACCGCAGTGGCGACAGAACAGGTGCTTCGCCACCCCGGTGCCGAAGGTGTAAGTGGTGAGCGCGTCGGCGCCGGTGAGCAGCCGAAAGCGCGCGGCCGGCACGATCAGGTGCAGGAAGCCCGTCATGCTGCAGATCGAGCAGTTGCACTCGCTCACCGTGACGCGCGCCGGCGCCTCGACCTCGAAGCGCACCGCGCCGCAATGGCAGCCACCGTGATGGATCGTCATGCTCGCTGTCTCCGTGTATCTCCGCGCCAGTGTAAACGAAGGCGCACCCCGGCTAGTCCCGGCACGCTGGCGCGAGAGGCCGAGCCCGGCATGTTCGGCTGAAGTGGAAGTAGCAAAAGCCATCTGTGCTCGGGATAACGGCCCGACAATCCGGCGTATCGCGAGTCATCGGCGCTCGAGCACCCATCGGTGCCGCGGACACGCCGTGAATCCCCTCCGGGGCCCGGCCCGAAATCGCAGATTTCGGGCGTTCGGCGGGGCGAAGCAGTGCTTCGCCGGAATCCGCCTCACCCCTGTAGGCTACCTGTCGCCGTCCTGGCGACAGAGTGTCCGCCGCACCGATGGGTGCTCGAGCCCCTCGCCGTGGTGGAAACCCTCGAAAAGGCGGCATTCCCGGATTTGCCCGATGCGGCACGCGCTCGACCGAGCGGCTGTGCTGCCCGCTGTTGGCTTGCGGGGCCTTGCGCCGCAGGACGCGGCGCGGAGCTACAGGGACGTACTCGTGCGTGCCCCGCAGGACAATGGCGGGCAGCACAGCCAGCGACGCACCAAGCCGCTCGCTCGCAACCTGATGGCTCTTGCGACACCCTCTGAAGCGGAACCCGCAAAACATTAGCGCCGCGTAACGTGCGGTGCCGTGCCGGCTTCTGCGACACTCGCCGGCGCAGCGAGAACGACACACCCGAGGTGAACATGAGCGCAGCAGCCCGAACCGACGGCCCCGCGATGGCCCGTTCCGTGCGAGAGACCGTGATGCGCAACGCCGACGCCAACGAACAGGCGCGCACGCTGAACACCGAGACGGTCGAGGCGCTGTGGAGCAGCGGACTGATGCAGTTCATGAACCCGCATTGCGCCGGCGGGCACGAGCCCTCGTTTCGCGAGCTGATCGACACCTGGCAGGAGCTGGCGTGGCAGGACGGTTCGGTGGGCTGGATCGGCATCGCGAACTTTCCCGGCGCCGCCTTCGCCGCGGCCTACCTGCCCGAGGCCGGCTACGACGAGGTCTTCGTGCAGCACGGCAACCGCAGCACGGTCGGCGGGCAGTTCGCGCCGAACGGGCTCGGCCAGCGCGTCGAGGGCGGCTACCGCCTGAGCGGCAGCTGGAACTTCGGCAGCGGCACCGGACACTCGAACTTCGTGGTCGGCGGTTTCATCCCGATGCACGGCAGCGAGATGCAGATGGGCGAGCTGGGCATGCCCGAGATGCTGGTCGCGGTGATGCCGCGCGAGCAGGTGAACTTCACCGACGGCTGGTTCGTGCAGGGACTGAAGGCCACGGGCAGCTACGACTACAACGTGCAGGAGCTGTTCGTGCCCGAGGCGCGCGTGTTCCCGCTGTTCACGCGCGCGCCGCTGCGCGGCGGGCCGCTGTACCGTTTCGGCATCATGCCGATCACGGCGGCCGGCCACGCGGCCTGGGCGCTGGGTGTGGCGCGCAGCGCGCTCGACGATGTGCGGACGCTCGCGCTGGAGAAGGTGCGCATGGGCGACATGAGCACGCTCGCGCACAGGCCCACGTTCCAGCGCGGCCTCGCGCACCACGAGGGCATGTGGCGTGCGGCAAGGCTGCTGATAACTGACACCTTCGAGGGTTTCGAGACCTCCGTCGCCGCCGGCGCCGCGGTCACGCCGGCGATGCGCGCCGAGATGCGCCTCGCCGCGACCTATGCCACCGAGGCCTGCCGTGAAGTCGTGCAATGGGCGCACCTCGCCGCCGGCACCGCGGCGATCCGCGAGGGCAACCGCCTGGAGCGTGCCTTCCGCGACATCTACACCGGCACGCAGCACACCTTCATCGGCGAGAAGACCTACACCGACGCCGCGCAGATCATGCTGGGACTGATTCCGGACAGTCCGGCGTTGTAGATGCCTGCGCGAACAGCGCCGACGGATTGCCAGCGCAGGTCGCGGCGGGGCCAGGGATGATGCGGGACCGTCTGCGGCATGGATGCCGCAGTCGAGCCTACAGGGACGTATTCACGGCGTGTCCCGCAGCATGCCTGGACCCGCCGCGACCGGGCGACGGAGCACCACGGCCGCGCAGCAAGCCCCGGGAGCGAGGCACATGCCGCCATTCGCTAGAACAGGATCAGCCAGAGCAGCGCGGTGCCGGCGAGTCCCTTCAGCGCACTGCTGCTCAGTACTGCGCGATCGATCTTTCCAAGCTGCGCGGCGGGTTCGCCCCCCGCGCGCACCGCACGGATGACCGGCCACTCGATCGCCGCCGCGAAGACTGCCCCCCCGCCGGCCGCGGCGACGAGCATCGCGCGCCCCGCGGTATCCGTCGGCACCGCAAGCCAGAGCAGCAGCACCGCCAGCGCGCCGCCCAGTTGCCCGCCATAGGACATGGTCAGGAACTGGCTCGCGCTGTTGCGGGCGAAATCGAAATTGAACACGAAGAGTCCCGGCTTCCCGGGAATGGTGTAACTCGCGCCCGCGCGGCGCGCGCCGAGGAAATGCCCCCACTCGTGCACCAGCGTGCCGAGCACGAAGCCGGCGAGGAACGCCGTCAGCACCGAGAGCAGGCTGGCCAGCGCGAAGCCGGTCACCGCCTGCCAGGTATCCGCCGCCGCCCACATCGAGAGTACCAGCATGGCGACCAGCAGGTGACTGACGATCAGCACCAGGCGCTTGTCAGCATCGCGGCGCTCGGGCTGCGGGGCGCCGGATGGTGCCGCGCCGGGCTCCTGCTGCGACTGCCCTGCGTCGGCGCCCTCCTCCATTTCGTTGCCGTTCGTCCGGGCGTCGTCGCTCATCTCGCCTCCCGCTCAGCGTGGATGTATGCGCAGGAAAGGATTCGCGAGCCGCCCGAGCAGGCCGCCGAGGCGGATCGGCGCGTCCAGCACCGCCAGGCACAGGCAATCGGAGTCCGCGGCGGCAACGGGACGGTGCTCGTCGCCCGGCCCGCGCACCAGGAAATCCCCCTGCGCATAACGCCCGTCCTGGTCCGAGAAACTCCCCTGCAGCACCACCGTGATCTCGCTGCCGGCGTGCCCGTGCGACAGCACCTTGCCGCCGGCCCGGATGTGGTGCAGCGCGACCTCGCGCTGCGGGTCGCCGAAGCCCAGCCGCGAGGCGCGCAGCGAGGTGCTGATGCGCTTCCAGTCGAGCTCCTCCACGCCCGCGGGCGCCAGGCTGCGCAGCGCACGCGGCAGACCATCGCGCGCGCGCGCGCGCGCCGCGGCGCGAGCGGCGTCCACCGGCACGGCGCCCTTGCCGTCCAGCCGATCCAGCAGCCGCGCGAAAGCGTCGTCGCCCACCGGCACGGGATCGAGCTCGCTGAACAGCTCGGCGCCGAGGCGGCTGAGCTGCGCGACTTCCTCGCGACACTGCGCGCAGTACTCCAGATGCACCGCGATCGGCAGCGCCACCGCGCCCGGCAGGCTGCCGGCCACGTAATCGTTCAACAGGAATTGGTCGGGATGGTAATGCGTCATGGTTGCAGCGCTCATCGGTCCAGCATCACTTTCAGTTTGCTCATCGCGAGGCGGACCCGCGACTTCACGGTGCCCAGCGGCAGCCCGAGTTCCTCGGCCACTTCGCTGTGCGACTTGCCCTCCATGTAGACCTTGGTGATGATCTGGCGCTGTTCGGCCGGCAGCCCGCCGCAGCGACTCGCGCACATCGACCTCGATGCGCTTCTGGTAGACCTCGTCCTCCAGCACGTCGTCCTCGGTGCCCAGGTCCCACAGTTCGTCGACATCGACTTCCTCGCGCACCCGGAACTTCTTGCGCAGCAGGTCGATGCGGCAGTTCCGGGCGAGGGTGTAGATCCAGGTGGTCGCGCTGGCCTTGCCGGCGTCGAAGGTGGAGGCCCGGTTCCAGATCTTGAGCATGACCTCCTGCACCAGTTCCTCGGCAAGCGCGTTGGAGGACATGCCGGGGCTGGAGAGCGCGAAGGACTTCAGCAGCGGCGCAAAGTGGCGGAACAGCTCCGCATAGGCCTGCCGGTCCCGCTCGCGCGCCACCGCCTCCAGGCGCACGGTCCATGCATCCGGTTCGCGCTCCAACGGCAATGCCGATATGTTCATGGGAGGCAATGATCGGGGCTCGGACCGGGCATGTAAACCATGCCCCCCGGGAAAGCGCAGGACCGTGGATGCTGACATCGGCTTTCTCTCCGCTCGATGGCTGGGTGATGGGCCGTTCTACGCCGGCTTTACCGAGGCGGATCACCCGTGGGTCGGCATGCATGTGGACTATGTCCGGCTGAAGCCGGCCCCGAGCCGGCCCATAAGCCGGCGCTACGGGGTTGATCCACCGCCGCCCCGCCAGCGTAGACTCGCGGCAACAAGGGTCAGGCGGGAGCTCGGGTGAAGATAGGTATCGTAGGGTCGGGCATCGCGGGGCTCTCGGCGGCATGGCTGCTGAGCCGCCGGCACGAGGTCGACGCGTGTTCGAGGCCGAGCAGCGCATCGGCGGCCACACCGCCACCGTCGACGTCAGCCTCGACGGGGAGCGCCATGCCATCGACACCGGCTTCATCGTCTTCAACGACCGCACCTATCCGAACTTCATCCGCCTGCTGGACGCAGCTCGGCGTGGCCTCGCAGCCGACCGAGATGAGCTTCAGCGTGCGCAGCGAGCGCGAGCGGCCTCGAATACGACGGCAGCAACCTCAACAGCCTGTTCGCGCAGCGCCGCAACCTGCTGCGCCCGGCGCTTCTGGCGCATGCTGCGCGACATCCTGCGCTTCAACCGCGAGCGCCGCGCAGACCTGCAGCGACGGCCGCATCGCGCCGAGGCATGACCGCTCGGCGACTACCTGCGCGCGCAGCGGCTACTCGCGCGCGTTCCGCGACTGCTACCTGGTGCCGATGGGCGCGGCGATCTGGTCGTGCCGGCACGCGCGACATGCTGGAGTTTCCGGTGCAGTTCTTCGTGCGCTTCTTCCGCAACCACGGCCTGCTGTCGGTCACCGACCGGCCGCAATGGCGCGTCATCGAGGGCGGCTCGCGCGCGTACGTCGCGCCGCTGACGCGCCGCTTCGCCGAGCGCATCCGCACTCGGCTGACCCGGTCGAGCGCGTCGCGCGCGCATGCCGATGGCGTGACGGTGATCAGCGCGCGCCGGCAGCGAGCGCTTCGACGAGGTGGTGTTCGCCTGCCACAGCGACCAGGCGCTGCGCGCTGCTGGCCGACGCCGACCACGGCCGAGGACGCGAGATGCTCGGCGCGATCCCGCTACCAGCGACAACGACGTGGTGCTGCACACCGACACGCGCGCTGCTGCCGCGCCGCCGCGCGGCCTGGGCGAGCTGGAACTACCGCCTGCGCGCGGGCCGACCGGACAGCCGGCGGCGCTCACCTACAACATGAACATCCTGCAGGGCTCGATCGCGCCGCACACCTTCTGCGTCACGCTGAACCAGACGGCCGCGATCGACCCGCGAAGCATCCTCGCGCCGCTATCCGCTACGCCCATCCGGTGTTACACGCTCGACGGCGTCGCCGCGCAGCAGCGCTGGGCCGAGATCAGCGGCGTGCAGCCGCACGCACTTCTGCGGCGCGTACTGGGGCAACGGCTTCCACGAGGACGGCGTGGTCAGCGCGCTGCGCGTGGCCGAGGCGCTCGGAGCGCGCCGTGGTGACGCCACTGCCAGCGCGCTCTACACCGGCGAGCGTCGCGCCACCGGCGCTCGCACGCCGGCGCGCGCACGCCTTCCGCTACCGGCATGTGCATGCTGCTGCTCGACCTCGACGAAGCTGCCGAGCGCTGTTCGCGCGGTCGCCGCTGTGGTCGGCCGCGGCGGCCTGCGCCGGGCGTGGTTCCGGCGCGCCGACTTCCTCGGCGATCCGGCGCGGCCGCTGCGCGACTGCGTGCGCGAGCTGCGTGGCGGCGCGCACCGGGCGCCGCCCGGCCGGCCCGGTCCGCTGCTCGACGCAACCTGCGCTACTTCGGCGTCGCTGATCAACCCGGTCAGCTTCTACTACTGCTTCGACGCCGACGGCGAGACGCTCGCAGGCCGTGGTCGCCGAGGTCACCAACACGCCGTGGGGCGAGCGCCACGCCTACGTGCTGCCGGTCGACGGCGACGACGGCATGCTGCGCGCGGAATTCGCCAAGGGCTTCCACGTCTCGCCGTTCACTGCCGATGGACATGCGCTACCGCTGGTTCAGCCGCCGCCCGGCGAGCGGCTCGGCTCCGCCTCGAGAACCACCGCGGACGGCGCCAACGTCTTCGACGCCACGCTCAGCCTGCAGCGCCAGCCGCTCGACGCGCCGCGCGCTGCGCCGCCTGCTGCTGGCGCGCTACCCGCTGGATGACCGCTGCAGCATCGTCGCCGGCGATCTACTGCGCAGGCGCTGCGCCTGTGGCTGCAAGCGCGTGCCCTTTCATCCGCATCCACCCGCATCGACCAGTCCAGCGAGTCCACCGGATGACCCGCTCAGAACCCGCGAGGTAGACTGCCCATGAACAAGCGCTGCCTTGGTCGCGCGCGTCTCGCTGCGCAGCAAGACCGCGAGCGCATCGCGGCTGCTGCGCACGCACGTGCGCGCCTGCGTGGTCGAGGACGCCGACGGCCACCTGGCGCTTCGGCAGCGGCGAGCGCGCGCGGCGACCTGGTCGGCGCACGTGCAGGTCGCGATCGACCGTGCCTTCGACCCGAGCTCTGGCGCATGCGGCGGCAGCGTCGGCGCCGGCGAGGCCTACATGCACGGCCACTGGGGCTCGCCGGACCTGACGGCGGTGGTGCGCGTGTTCGGCGGCAACCTGCGACGCTGCTGGACGCCATCGACGGCCGCGCTGGCGCGTGCTCGGAGCGCGTCGCGCTGCGCGCGCTGCACTGGCTGAACCGCAACACGCGAGGCCGGCGCGCGGCGCAACATCGCCGCGCACTACGACCTCGGCAACGACCTCTTCGCGCTGTTCCTCGACCCGACCATGATGTACTCCGTCGGCGATCTTCCCGCACGCCGAGACGCACGCTGGAGGAGGCCTCGCTGCGCAAGCTCGACCGCATCTGCCGCAAGCTCGAGCTGCAGGCCCGGCGACCACCTGCTCGAGATCGGCACCGGCTGGGGCGGCATGGCGCTGCACGCCGCGCACGCACTACGGCTGCCGCGTGACCACCACCACGATCTCGCGCGAGCAGCACGCCTACGCCGCGCAGCGCATCGCCGCGCGCCGGGCTCGCGGACCGCGTCACGGTGCTGCTGCGAGGACTACCGCGACCTCGAGCGGCACGTACGACAAGCTGGTGTCGATCGAGATGATCGAGGCGGTCGGCCACGCAGTACCTGCGACACTACTTCGCGAGCTGCGTCCGCCTGCTCAAGCCCGACGGGCTGATGCTGCTGCAGGCGATCACTGATCCCCGACCAGCGCTACGAGCGCCGCGCCGCAATCGTGGACTTCATCCAGCGCTACATCTTTCCCGGCGGCTTCCTGCCCTCGATCGGCGCCATCGCGACGCTCACGCGGCCGCGACACCGACCTGCAGCTGATCGACACGCTCGACATCACGCCCGCACTACGCGCGCACGCTGCCGCCTGGCGCGAGCGCTTCCTCGCCGCGCCGACGCAGGTGCGCGCGCTCGGCTACGACGAGCACTTCATGCGCCTGTGGGACTTCTACCTCTGCTACTGCGAGGGCGGCTTCCGCGAGCGCGCGATCGGCACCGCGCAGCTCCTGCTGGCCAAGCCGCACGTACCGGCCGCCGGCCGCATGAGCGCCGTGGTCTGGTTCCGCTCGGACCTGCGCGCCGACGACAACGGCGCGCTCGCGGCGGCCTGCCGCGCGAGGCGGTCCGGTCACCGGGCTGTTCCTGCTCACGCCGGCGCAGTGGCGCGCGCCACGACTGGGGCGCGCGCAAGCAGCTGTTCGTGTGGCGGCACGTGCTGGCGCTGCGCGCAGCGGCTCGCCGCACTCGGCATACCGCTGTGGGTGCATCTGGTCCCGGACTTCGCCGGTGCTCCGGCGGCGGTGGCGGACGTTCGCGCGCGAGCAGGCGCGCGACCGCGGTGTACGCCAACGCGGAATACGCGGTCAACGAGATGGCGCGCGACCGTCGCGTCGCCGCGCGCCCTGCGCGCCCAGGGCACCGCGTGGCGCAGCCTGCACGACTTCACGGTGCTGCGCGCCCGGCACCGTGCGCACGCAGCAGGGCGCGCCGTTCAAGGTGTTCAGCCCGTTCCGCCGTGCCTGGCTGGCGCAGGTGCGCGGCGAGCCGGTGGACTGCGTCGCGGCGCCGGCGGCGCGCGCGGCGATCGAGCCGCCCGCCGCTGCCGGACTGGGAGCCGCCCGTTGCGACGCTGGACCCCGACTGGTGGCCGATCGGCGAGGATGCCGCGCGCGCGCGGCTGGCGGACTTCGTGGAGCATGGCCTCGCGCGTTACCACGAGGACCGGGACGTGCCGGCGCTGGACGGCACCTCGCGGCTGTCGCCCTATCTGGCGATCGGCGCGCTCTCGGTGCGCCGCTGCATCGAAGCCGCGCTGGCGCACAACCACGGCGAATGGGACAGCGGCTCGCGCGGCGCGCAGACCTGGCTGAGCGAACTGATCTGGCGCGAGTTCTACACGCACGTCCTGGCGGAGTTCCCGCGCGTCAGCCGCGCCCGCGCCGTTCCGTCCCGAGACCGACGCGATCGCCTGGCGCGAACCCGGCGAGGATTTCGCGCGCTGGTGCGAGGGCCGCACCGGCTACCCGCTGGTCGACGCGGCCATGCGGCAACTCGCGGCGACCGGCTGGATGCACAACCGCCTGCGCATGGTCACGGCGATGTTCCTGACCAAGTACCTGTTGATCGACTGGCGCCACGGCGAACGCTTCTTCTGCGAGCAGCTGGTCGACGTGCGACCTCGCGGCCAACAACGGCGGCTGGCAGTGGTCGGCCTCGACCGGCACCGACGCCGCGCCCTATTTCCGCATCCTGAATCCGGTGCGCCAGGCCGAGCGCTTCGATGCCGACGGCGCCTTCGTGCGCCGCTGGCTGCCGCAGCTCGCCGCGCTGCCCGCCAAGGCACTGCTGCAGCCGGGCCACCCGGCGCTTCTCGGCGCCGGCTACCCGGAACCGATGGTGGAACTGAAGGGCGCCCGCGAGCGCGTGCTGCTCGCGTTCCGCGGGCTGGCGCCGTAGGTCGGCATTCGTGCCGACGCCGGCCGCCCCCCTGTCGGGCTGAAGCCCGACCCACGTGGGTCGGCATTCATGCCGACATGCAGCATCCGTTCTCGCCGCGCGCTCGGAGAAATTGCATGACCAACGCCAGGTTTCTCAACGCCATCGCCTACCAGTGCGGCTGGCTCGCCTGCGTGGCCGGTGGCAACGCGTGGGCGCTGCCCGCCGGCGCACTGATCCTGGCGCTGCACGCGTGGTTCGTGGAGCGTAGCGCCCGCGGCTGGGCCTTTATCGCGGTCGCGGCCCTGCTCGGTCTCGCGATGGATCTCGGCTGGCAACGACTGGGACTGCTGGAATTTCACGGCACGCTGGGCGCAGGTATTCCGCCCTGGCTGGTGGTGCTGTGGCTGCTGTTCGCGACCACGTTCGCGCATTCGCTGGCATGGCTGCACGAGCGCCTGGCGCTGGGCGCGCTGCTCGGGGCCGTGCTCGGCCCGCTCAGCTACGTGGCGGGCGTGGAACTGGGCGCCGCCACCACCCGCTTCCCGCTGTGGCAGCTCGCGCTGGCGATGGCGCCGGCGTGGGCGCTGTTGCTGCCGCTGCTCCTTTTCCTCGCGCGCGCCCCGCGCGCCATTGCCACGGAGGTCCTGTCGTGAAACACCTCGTGTTCGCCGCGCTGGCATGTGCAACGACGATGGCCAGCGCATGGGCACAGCCCGTTGTGCCGGAAATCATCGAGGGGGTGGCGCTGCGGCTGCCGGAGCGCGCGGAGGTCTATCGCGAGCGGCACGAGATCGGCACGCTCGGCCACCGCATCGAGTACCGCGCGCCGGACGGCACGCTGATCGCGCGTAATGCGCTCGATTACCGCTGCAGCGAGAGCGCGCCGGCCTTCGAGCAGCACGATTTGCGCGGCAATTCACTCATCGGCGCACGCTGGCAGGACGGCAAGTACCTGCTGCTTCGCGGCGGGGAAACGCGGGCGCTCGAGCCTGCCGCCACGCTGGTGGCGAGTTCGGGATTCGACCGCTTCGTGCGCGCGAACTGGGAAGCGCTCGCCGCGGGCGACAGCATCGACGTCGACTTCGCGCTGCCCGCGCGGCTGCAGACGCTGCGCCTGCGCATGGCGCGCACCGCGGCGCCCGAGGAACTGCCCGGCAGCGCCTTGTGGCTGCGCATCGTGCCGGTGCAGCCATTGCTGCGGGCATTCGTCGACCCGATCGAGCTCGCCTACGACAGCGGGCGGCGTCTCGTGCTGTATCGCGGCCTGTCGAACCTGACGGGTGCCGACGGCAAGGCCCTCACCGTCGAGATCCGCTACCGGCCAGTGCCAGGCGAAGACCTCGCCCGGGAACGTGAAATTGCCACAACCGCGCCGGTCGCGAATGAACCGACGGCTGATGCGCCGCGTACACCGGCGCTGTTGCACTGCTCCCGGGAGAAATCATGAGCCGCAAAGTCACGCTGGACGAAACGATCGAAGTCGCCCGTCCGTTGCACGAGGTGTTCGCCTACGTCTCGGAATTCTCGCGCATCGAACAGTGGGATCCCGCCGTCGCGCGTGGCACCCGCCTGACGCCGGGTGCGCCCGGACTCGGCAGCGAGTACCGCATCGACATGAAGGCGGGGTTCTCGCTGCACTATCGCGTCATCGAATGGGAAGCGGAGCGGCGCATGCTGATGACCGTGGACTCGCGGCTGTTCACCGCGCGCGAGGAAATCCTGTTCAGCGCCACCGCGCGCGGCACCCGGCTGCGCTACATCGCGACCTTCGATTTCCCGGCGCCGCTGGCAGCGATGTCGCGCACCTTCCCCTCGGTGATGGACCGCGTCGGCAAGAGCACCATGGAGGGCCTGCAGCGTGCGCTGGAGGACAATTTCGAGCCGCCGCGCGAATCGGGCGCCACCGCGCTCGCCGACCGCCTGCTGCTGCCGGGGCTGTGCCGCTTCACGCGCCTGGGCTACCGCGCCGCGCGCAAGCGCTGGAAGCCGGTGTCGGCGTGGCTCGGCGGTCGCCACGCGCTGGTCACCGGCGCGACCTCGGGCATCGGCTTCGCCGCGGCACGCGAGCTCGCCGCGCTGGGCGCTCGCGTGACCATCGTGGGCCGTGATCCGGCGAAGACGGAACAGGCCGCGCGCGCGATCCGCGACAGCACCGGCAACCCGCAGGTGGCGTTCGACATCGCCGACCTCTCGCTGATGGCGGACGTAAACGCCCTGGCCGAGCGGCTGCTGGCCCGCGGCGAGCCCCTCGACATCCTGGTCAACAATGCCGGCGCCCTGTTCAACCCGCGCCAGCTCACGGCGGAAGGGCTGGAAAAGAGCTTCGCGCTGCTGCTGCTCTCGCCCTGGCTGCTCACCGAGCGCCTTCACCCGCTGCTGGCGAAGGCCGGCTCGGCGCGCGTGGTGAACGTGCTCTCGGGCGGCATGTACTCGCAGCGCATCGACGTCGACGACCTGCAGAGCCGCAACGGCCGCTACTCGGGCGCGGTGGCCTATGCGCGCGCCAAGCGCGGGCTGATGATCCTGACCGAGGAATGGGCCGAAAAATGGCGCGCTGACGGCATCGTGGTGAACGCGATGCATCCCGGCTGGGCCGATACGCCCGGCGTCGAGAGCTCGCTGCCCGCCTTCTACCGCAGCACGCGCGCGGCCCTGCGCAGTCCCGAGGAAGGTGCCGACACCATCGTGTGGCTCGGCGCCGCAACGGAGGCCGGCAAGGTCACGGGCAAGTTCTGGCTCGACCGCGAGCAGCATCCGAGTCACGTGTTCCGGCACACGCGCGAGACGCCCGAGGAGCGCCGGCGCCTGCTCGAGGCGCTCGGGGGCTACCTGACGTCGACGCGCACCGCGAGGCGCTCGCGTCGCCAGGCGTAGGGCGGCTGTGTGTCCTGTAGGTCGCCATTCATGGCGACAACAGGGGTGGGGCAGGCACCTGTCGGCATAAATGCCGACCCACATGAATGGCGACCTACAGGCGCGCGTCGATCAGCAGGTTGCGCGGGCTCAGCTCGCGCGGGCAGAACTCGCCCACCCCGACGCGATAGCCCTGCTCCGAGAGGTACAGCGCGCGGTCGAGCACCAGCCACAGCTCGAGCAGGCGCCGGAACTGGTGACGCACCAGGTCGAGCGCGGTGACGACGGCAAAGCGCTCCTGCCCCGCGCGCTCCACGCGCGCGAAGTCCACGTCCTCCGGCAGCCGGATCTGCTTGTGCTCGGCGAGCGCTCGGCACCAGGCGGCGAAACCGCCCGCCAGCGTCGCCGCGTCGATCGCAGGCAGCGGCAGGTACGCATCGACGCCGCGCACTTCGCGCTGCAGCAGGTCGAAGCCGAGCTGCCATTGCTGCACGCGGCGGCGATGGCGGCGCGCATGTCCCGGCGCGGTCACGGTTTCCTGCACCGCAGTGCGCAGATCCTCCGGGCGCAGTCGCGGCGCGTGCGCGTGCCCCGCGGCCGAAACCACCAGCCGACCCGCTTGCGCGCCCAGGTGATAGCAGCACGGCGCGCAGCTGATCGCGGGCAAGCGTGCGGCCGCGCCGGCGCGCAGCAGGCGCAGGTGCAGCCCGCCGCAGGCATGCAGTGCGAGCGCATGGCGCGGCGCCCGAAGCCACGGCAGCACCGCCTCCGACAACACGTCGCAGGCGTGCGGCACGACCGGGAGCCGCGCGCGGCGCGCCAGTGCCGCGCCCGCCGCGACCAGCGCCTCGTCACGCTCCAGTGACGTCACCGCCCGCCCGTTCCACTGCTGCGACACGGCACGCGCCAGGTGACCCTTGCCCGCGCACCAGTCGATGCACGCGTGCCCGCCGTCGCGCACCGCGCCCGCGAAGGCCTCGATCTGCGCCCACTTGCGCCCCGGCACATCGCGCTGGAACTCGCGCGGCCAGGGCCGCAGGGCATGGCGCGGCCAGGCCCCCACTTCGGCCAGCAGCCGCCAGCGCTCGACCGGCAACCAGCGGGCGAGCCAGTCACCGGCCGCGCGCGGATCGGCGTGCAGGGCCTCGGCCGTCTCCAGCGACAGCGCGCGCAACGCCGCCGCCAGAGCGGGATGCGCCGCTTCCCACGCCAGCACCGGCTCGCGAAACGCGAGCGCGCGCCACAGTGCTTCGTGATTGTTCAGCTCGGTACTGATTGCAGCCAGGCGCGCCGCCATCGCATCGTGACCGAGCACGCCGTCACGTGACGCCCGGCCGGCGGCGGGCTCGAGCGCCGTGTCGGCGGCTGCGCAATGGCTGGAATCAGGCATGGATGCACGGTAGGAGGCGCCGCCGTGGCTTGTCAACGACGGCGGTGAACGGCTGGAGAAATCGCATCGGCGCGTTGTTATCATGGCCCGATAGCGTGCGGGCGAGGGGACGAGCGATGCGCGGGACGTGGATTGTGACGATTTGCCTGGCGCTGCTTTCCGCGGCGGCCGGCGCCGGGGAGCTGTACCTGCGCAACGGTGCACGGATTCCAGGCGAACTCCTGAGCGTCGACGGCAGGAACATCGTGTGGCGGGCGGAACTGATCGGCGACATCAAGGTAGAGACGAAGTCGATCGCCTCCGTCGACAGCACCACGGCGGCGCGGCTGCAGGTCGGCGCCCACGAGGCACTGGAGGATTGCCACCTCAGCG
This sequence comes from uncultured Gammaproteobacteria bacterium, assembly GCA_963819895.1. Lineage (GTDB taxonomy): Bacteria > Pseudomonadota > Gammaproteobacteria > Pseudomonadales > UBA5518 > UBA5518. The sequence goes on along the minus strand of CAWFXU010000022.1, from coordinate 11,968 downwards.
GCGACGCGAAGAACGTCGCGCTGCGCTGCACCGAGGGCACGACGGCCACGGCCCAATGGCGCGACATCGAGACCGCCGAGGCCGAGAGCAGCGGCAAGGTCACCGCCTCGCTGACGCGCGAGCGCGGCAACAGTTTCTCCGACGACTACGAGGTCGACGCGCGCGCAACCTTGCGCCGCGGACAGCGTCGCCACGAGTTCGAGGGCAGCCTCGATTACGAGAAAAAGCGCGACTACACCGCCGAGGACGAGGCCGACCTGAGCTACCAGCTGGATTTCCTGCGCCGCGACGGCTGGTACCGCTACACCAAGCTCGACTACAGGCGCGACCGCCTGGGCGCGCTGCAGGAGAGGCTCACCGCCGGCGTCGGTCTCGGGCGCACGATGCATCCCTGGCACGGTGTGAACCTGCGCCTGCAGGGCGGGCCCGACGTGGTGCACTTCGACCTCAAGGATTACGGGCGCGGCAGCGACAAGGGCGGCAACCTGCAATGGCGCATGGACTGGAAAACGGAACTGCTGCGCCTGGACCTGACGCTGTTCCACGAGGGCGAATTCGGCTGGCTGTTCGACGATACGGACGTCAACAATCTCGACACCAGCACCGGCGTGTCGATCCCGCTGATCGAGCGCCTGGTCGCGGAAATCCGCCTCGACTACGACCGCACGGGCCTGCAGCTCCCGGGCATCGACAACACCAACGAGGAATGGGTGTTCGCGCTGGGTTACGCCTGGTAGTGCGCCCTCAGCGCGGCCGGTTGGCGCGCTGCTCGTCGAGGCGGCGCAGGAAGTCTTCCATGATCAGGTGGTACAGCTCGAGCCCCAGGTACTGGTCCTCGACGCCGGACTCGATGCTCGGGTTGTCGTTGACCTCGATCACCGCGATGCGATCGCCGCTCTGCTTGATGTCGACGCCGTAGAGGCCGTTGCCGATCGGGCGCGTGGCGCGCAGCGCGGTCTCGATCACCGCGCGCGGCACCTCGTGCGTGGGCAGCGTCTGGAAGTGGCCGCTGTCGACGCCGCCCTCGGCGCCGTAGCGGTAGATCTGCCAGTGGTCGCGCACCATGAAGTACTTGCAGGCGAAGATCGCGCGGTTGTTGAGCACGCCGATGCGCCAGTCGTAGTCCGTGTAGAGGTACTCCTGCGCCAGCAGCAGCGCCGACTTCCTGAACAGATCGCGCAGCGTCTCCTGCAGCTCGTCCTCGTTGCGCACCTTGACCACGCCCTTGGAGAAGGAGCCGTCGGGAATCTTCAGCACCATCGGGAAGCTGAGCCCGGCGAGCGACGCCATGGTGCGCGCCTGCGGCTGGCGGAGCAGGATGCGCGTGTCGGGCGCGGGGATCTTGCGCATGCGCAGCAGGTCGGCGAGGTAGACCTTGTTGGTGCAGCGCAGGATCGAGGTCGGGTCGTCGATCACCACCATGTCCTCGGACTCGGCCTTCTGCGCGAAGCGGTAGGTGAAGTGGTCGATCGCCGTGGTGGCGCGGATGAACAGCGCGTCGTACTCCTGCAGGCGGCCGTAGTCGCTGCGCTTGATCAGGTCCACCGCGATGCCGAGGCGCTTGCCGGCCTTCATGAAGTGCTTGATCGCCTTCGCGTCGCTCGGCGGCGTCGGCTCCTGCGGGTCGACCAGGATCGCCATGTCGTAGCGGTAGCGCGTGCGCTCGCGCGGACGGCGCCACACGGCGCGGCTATAGCGCTCCAGCGCCTGCGGCGAAGACGGTCTGCTCGTCGTCGCTCAGCTCCGTCGGGGCCAGTGGCGTGAGCGCCGAGATCTCCCAGCGTGCCCGCTTGCGGAACTCGATCTCGAGGATCGGGCAGGCGAAGCGCTCGAACAGGTCGCGCGCCAGCGGCGCCAGGATCTCCTCGCGCACGGTGCCGAAATAGCTCTTGACGCTGAAGGACTCGAGCTGCTCGGGCGAGTGTTCCGCGACCAGCTGGTCGACGCGCTCCTCGATGTCGTCGAACTCGAGGATGAAGAGCTTGCGGTTGCGCAGCAGGTTCAGCGTCGCGACGTTCGGCAGCACGCGATGTCCGCGCGCCTCGGCCAGCAGCGAACAGTAGTAGCCGCGCGAGAGATAGCGCTCGCTGCGGCACAGGTTGATGATGCGCAGCGGCTGCTTCAGCGGCTCCTTCGGCAAGCGCCAGGTAGTCGGCGAACGCCATGACGTGTTCGCTGGGATAGAAAGGACCCCAGTCCGCGAGGTCATCGACAACGATCTTCAGCACGGCGGCGAGGAGGACCAGCAGGAATGTGGCGCCGATGGTAGCAGAGCGGCCCGGCGGAAACAGCGGCCGCGGATCAAATTCACGGTTTTGCCTGCACCGCGGCACGCCGCTAGACTGCGCGCAGTGAATGCCGCGAGGGAGTGACCGCATGACAGCCGAGGCTCCGGAGCATATACCCGTCCCGGCCGCTGCGTCCCGCGCGCCGCTCCGCGGCTGCGCGAGGCCACGCTCGAGGACCTCGACGCGCTGGTGCGTCTCGAAGAGGCATCCTTCGACACCGACCGCATCAGCCGGCGCAGCTTCCGCCGCTTCCTGCACAACGACACCGATTACCTGCTGGTCGCCGACATCGAGACCGGGCTGGCGGGCTACATCCTGCTGCTGAAGCACCGCGGCACCCGCCTCGCCCGCCTCTACTCGATCTGCGTCGATGCGTCCGCGCGCGGGCGCGGCATTGCCGAGGCGCTGATGCGCGCCGGCGAGGAGGCCGTGCGCGAGCGCGGCTGCGCCTACCTGCGCCTCGAGGTGCGCCGCGACAACGAGCCCGCGATCCGCCTCTACCGCAAGCTGGGCTACCGCCTGTTCGGCACCATCCCGCACTACTACGAGGACGACCAGGAGGCGCTGCGCTTCGAGAAGCGCATCCGCTTCTACAGCGGCGCGCGCTCGGACCTGTTCGTCCCCTACTACAGCCAGACCACGCCGTTCACCTGCGGCCCGGCCTGCCTGCTGATGGCGATGCGCGCGATCGACCCGCAGGCGCCTGTCGACCAGCGCGAGGAATTGCGGCTGTGGCGCGAGGCGACCACGATCTTCATGACCTCCGGGCACGGCGGCTGCGGGCCGCACGGGCTGGCGCTGGCGGCGCAGCGGCGCGGCTTCAACGCCGAGCTGTTCCTGAACGACGACCGCGTGCTGTTCATCGACGGCCTGCGCGACGAGCGCAAGCGCCAGGTGCTCGGAGTGGTCCACGAGGACTACCACCAGCAGGTGCTCGCAGCCGGCATCCCGATCAGCTACCAGCCGCTCACGGTCGAGCAGATGGCGAGCCTGCCTCGCCAAGCGCATCGTGCCGGTCGTGCTGATCAGCTCCTGGCGCCTCACGCGCGAGAAGGCGCCCCACTGGGTGGTGGTCGCGGCGATCGACAGCGACTTCGTCTACATCCACGACCCCGACATCAAGACCGAGCGCGGCGAGAGCGACACCGACAAGGCCCACGTCCCGATCGACCGTGCCGCGTTCACGCGCATGGCGCGCTTCGGCCAGTCCTCGACCCGCGCCACGGTGCTGCTCAGCCCCGGGCGCAAGCGGCGCGGCGGATGAGCTCGACGCCAAGCACACGCTGATGCACCCCGACTTCCTGCTGCAGACGCTGGTCCTGCTCGGCGCCATCGTGATCGTGGTGCCGCTGCTCACCCGGCTCGGGCTCGGCTCCGTGCCCGGCTACCTGGTCGCCGGGCCTGATCGTGGGTCCGCCGCTGCTCGGCTGGGTCGCGCGAGTACGAGCTGATCGGCAAGGTGGCGGAGTTCGGCGTGGTGTTCCTGCTGTTCTCGATCGGCATCGAGCTGCGCCCGGCCCGCCTCTGGGTGATGCGTCGCCTGGTGTTCGGCCTGGGCAGCGGCCAGCTGCTGCTGTGCGCCGCGGCCATCGCCGGCCTGCTGCCTGGGGCGGCATGGCGCTGCCGGCCGCGATCGTGACCGCGCTCGCGCTGGCGCTCTCCTCGACCGCGATCGTGGTCCAGATGCTGTCCGAGCGCGGCGAGCTGGCGAGCCAGCGCGGGCGCGTCAGCTTCGCGGTGCTGTTGCTGCAGGACGTGGCCGTGGCCCCGCTGCTCATGCTGGTCTACCTGCTGGGCACGGGCGGCACCGACGCGGCGTTCTCGCCTCGCCGGCGTGCTCGAGGCGCTCGCAATGCTCGCCGCCGTGCTGCTGCTCGGTCGCCTGGTGTGGCGGCGCGTGCTGCCGTTCCTCGCCGCGCAACGCAACGCCGACACCCTGGTCGCGGTGGCGCTGCTGCTGGTGCTGAGCGCGGCCTGGCTGATGGAGCACGCCGGCATGTCGCTCGCGATGGGCGCCTTCCTCGCCGGCGTGCTGCTCGCGGACTCGCCGTTCCGCCACCAGGTGGTCGCCGACATCCAGCCCTTTCGCGGCATCCTGCTCGGGCTGTTCTTCATGACCGTGGGCATGTCCATCGAACGCCAGGCCGTGCTCGAACACGGCTGCACTGCTGCTCGCGATCGCGCTGGCGCTGATGGCGCGTCAAGACCCTGGTGACCTTCGGCGTCATGCGCGCGTTCAGGATCCACCGGCCGCGACGCGCTGCAGGGCGCGCTGCTGCTGTCGCAGACCGGCGAATTCGCGCTGATCCTGTTCGCGCTGGCGGCGGGCGAGAACCTGATCAGCGCCGCCGAGCGCCAGATGCTCTACCAGGTGGTGGTGTTCAGCATGCTGCTCACGCCGCTGGCGGACCTGCTCGGGCGGCGCCTCGCCGGCGCAATGCCGCGCCCGGCCGAAGCCAGCCACGCCGCGAGCGCCGCCGATCACGAGGCCGCGCACGGCCACGTGATCATCTGCGGCTTCGGCCGCGTGGGCCGCCAGATCGCGCGGCTGCTCGACGCGGCGGGCCAGCGCTGGATCGCCACCGACCTCGACAGCGAGGCGATCGAGCAGGCGCGCCGCGCGGGCCAGCAGGTGTTCTACGGCGACTGCAGCCGGGCGGAGATCCTGCGCGCGCTCGACGTGGACCATGCGGCGCTGGTGCTGATCACGCTGAACGACGCCGGCGCGACCGAGCGCGCCCTGATCGCGATTCGCCAGCTGGTGCCGCGGGCTGCGCGTGATCGCGCGCGCCCACGACCCCGCGCAGGCGCACACGTTGCGCGCGCACGGCGTGCTGCGCGCGGTGCCCGAGACCATCGAGTACAGCCTGCAATTCGGCCTCGCGGCACTGAGCGAGCTGGGCGTGGACGCCGCGTACCGGCAGGAACTCGAGGACGCGCTGCGCGCCGACGAATACACCCGGCTGCTGACGACCCGCCCGCGCAATGAGGAGCACCTCGCCGTGCAGAGCATCGATCTGCGCGGCCGCGGGCCGGCCGCTACGGCGCAAATCAGTGGTGATGACCGCCCGCGCCGTGCGCGTGGCCATGGGCAATCTCCTCCTCGCTCGCCGCGCGCACCTCCAGCACCTCGATCTCGAAGCTGAGCGTGCGTCCGGCGAGCGGATGGTTGGTGTCGACGTCGGCATTGAACTTGCCGACCTTCAGCACCGTGACCTGGCGTGCGCCGTGCTCGGTCTCCACCGCGACCACCATGCCCGGGCGCAGCCGGCCCGGCGCGTGCAGGTGCTTCAGCGGCACCCGCTGGATCGAGTCGGCGCGGCGCACGCCGTAGGCCTGCTCCGGTGCCAGCGTGACCGAGAGCGTATCCCCGGCCGCGTGGCCCGCGAGCTGCTCCTCGAGCGCCGGCAGGATGTTGCCGTGCCCGTGCAGGTAGGCGACCGGATCGCCGTCGCGCGAGTTCTCGATCTCGGCGCCGTCCTCGCCGCGCAGGGTGTAGTGGAAGCTGGCGACGGTTCCGTTGGCGATCTGCATGGTCCTGGCTCCGCAAAAAAGGGCGCAAGTATCGGCCACGCGCCCGCCTGGCGCAACGCACGGAACGTTTCACGCGCGCTCAGATCCGGCGCAGCCAGACGGTGATCTCCTCGCGGTCGTGGTAGAGCTGGCGCGCCGTGCAGGCAACGCGGCCGCCGCCGGCCTCCAGCTCCGCGACGATGCGCGCCAGCATCAGCCGCGGCGTCGCGGTAGCGCTGCTTCATCGGCAGCTTCAGGTTGAAGATCGCCTGGCGGCACCAGCCGTTCAGGAACCAGCGCTCGATCAGCTCCGCCACGCGCGCCGGCTTGTCGACGATATCGCAGACCAGCCAGTCGACCGGATGCGCGGGGCGAAACCGGAAGGCGTCCTGCGCGAGGTGGCGCACCGCGCCCGCGTGCTGCGCCTGCGGGCTGAGCGCGCCGCGATCGACCGCGGTCACCGCGAGCCCGCGCCGCGCCAGGATCCAGGTCCAGCCGCCGGGCGCCGCACCCAGATCCACCGCGCTCATGCCGCTGCGCAGCAGCCGCTCGGCCTCGTCACCCAGGAACCAGAGCAATGCCTCTTCCAGCTTGGCCGCCGAGCGGCTCGGTGCCCCCGGCAGGCGCAGGCGCGGGATGCCCATCGACCAGCGCGCGCCGTTGGCCACCGGCGAGACCCCGACGAAGGCCCTGCTGCCCGAGAGGAACAGCACGTGCAGCCGCACGGTCGCGCGCCTTGCGAGCAGTTGCTCCGCCACCAGCGCTCCCTCGACGCGCGCCTGCAGCCGGGTGCACAGCTTGCCGACCGAGCGCCCCTCCTCCGTATCGACGTGCTGCAGCCAGCAGCCCGCGAACGGCCCGAGCGCGCGCGCCGCCGCCAGCAGCGGCGTGATGCGATCGCCGACCGGCAGGTCCTCGAGCACCCGGCCCGCGAGCCAGTCGCGCGCGAAGACCAGCTCATCGAAGCGGATCCCGGCCAGCGCCTCGCGCGCGTCCGAGTCCCCGCCCGAGCGCACCTCCACCAGCCCGGTGCCCGCCTCGGCGCGACACCACGCCGCGACGCCCGTGCGGCGCGAGACTGTCGATGATCTCCGCGCCGCAGTCCTTCTCGAAGCCGGGACGGCACAGCAGCACCAGGGTATCGGGCACGGATTCGCTCATGGGGGAGGATGATAACCGCAGCGCCACGCACGTCCGCTTTCATGCGGACAAAATACACCTGCGGGTCCGCATTCATGCGGACTCTTGCCGGTCTCAATGTCCGGCTGAAGCCGGACCCACGGCTTGCAGGTACGGGCGCAGCAATTCGCGCCAGTGACGGTAGCCCGCGCCGTTGAGGTGCAGCTCGTCGAAGGTGAGCTCGTCGCGCAGCGAGCCGTCGGGCGCGAGGAAGGCCGGATAGAGATCGATGAAGCCGACTCCCGCCTCGCGGCAGATGCCGCGCAAGGCATCGTTGTAGCTTTCGATCGCGTTCGCGAAAGGCCGCCGCGCGCGGCAGCAGGCTCTGCACGAAGACCCGCGTGTCCGGCGACTCGCGGCGGATGCGCTCGAGGATCTCGCGCTGGCGCGCGAGGCTCGGCGCCGGATCGAGCGACGGGGCGAGCTCGTTGGTGCCGATCAGCAGGAACACCGCCGCGGGCCGCGACGCGGTGACCGTATCGAGCCGCGCGAGCACGCCGGCCGTGGTGTCGCCGCTGATACCGCGGTCACGCACCGGCAGGTCCGGGAACAGCTCGTTCCACTCCGCGCCCTCGGTGATGCTGTCGCCGAGGAACACGATGTCGCCGGCGCCCAGCGGCGTCGCCGCGAACAGGTCCATGCGCAGGCGGTAGTAAGCGTCGGGCGAGAAGACGTCCGCGCGACCCTCGCGCGGCGCCGCCGCAGCGATGCCGGCAATACCGAGGGCAAGCGCGACAAGCAGCCGGATCGAGCGCATGCGCCACCTCCTCGGTGTGTCTGTCGACGTGCTGTCCGAATGGTCGCGCGCAGGGCGCGCCCGCACAAGGCATCATTCGCGGTGAGCGCGCCGGCAAGGCGAGCACCGGAGATGCGCGCAAACGGATTGAGCGAAAGCCTGGCGTTGCCGGAAGCGGTGGTGGAAGGGCTTGCCCGGGGCGCGGCGTTACATCACGTCCCGCCGCCCGGGAAACAGGAGCCTGTCAGGTCGTGCGCGCCGCGCGCGCTGCAGGGGCGACCGGCACCTGCGGTCCACCCAGCTTGCCGTAGCCGCTGACCCCCTTGGGAATTTGCTGGATCTCGCCGCCACCGGCCAGAAAGGCAGCCGTCTTCTCGGCGATGATGCGTTGGTGCTCGGCCGTCGGCACGGCCGCGTTGGCTTGGGTGCTCGACCTGCTTGGTTTTGCCATCAACTTTCTCCTCTAGAGGACCTGCAGTGTACGCCCGATGGCGGCAAAAGTCGTCCTAGCCCCCGGGTGGCCGGTTACCGCCCCGCTACCGGGCCATTTGGAGAGGCGGATCGTGCACACATTTTCTTTTCTAATCAGTTAGTTGAGGTAAATCCCGGCGCGCCTCGGCAAGTGACCGGCCGCCCTGCATCGATGGATGCGCGGGGCCCGGGGCCGGGCGCTGGCAGGTCGCGCCCGGCGTGGCCCGGCAAAATCGGTGCCGGGACGCCGGCCGGCTGCTACGATAGCCGCCGCCGTCGCATTACCAGAAAACCGTACCAGGAGTTGCCGATGACCAGACCCGGTCGCATCAAACCCCCGATGGGGCACGACAATGCATGGTGGTGGGAGCAGGCCGCCAAGGGCGTGCTGGCGATCCAGCGCTGCTCGAAGTGCCAGACCCTGCGCCACCCGCCGCGCCCGATGTGCGGCGAGTGCCGCTCGATGGAGTGGGACGTGCTCGAGGCCAGCGGCAAGGGCACGGTGGCCAGCTACACGGTGCTGTACCACCCGCAGTTCCCGGGCTTCGAATACCCGCTGATCATCGTGCTGGTCGACCTGGAGGAAGGCACCCGCATCACGGCCGAGCTCAAGGACTGCGATCCCGAGGCCGTCGATTTCGGCATGGCGGTCACCGCTTACATTCACGAGGACGAAGACGGCTTCCGGATCCCGATGTTCCGGCCAGCCACCCAGGGAGGAAACTGAGATGCCGATCAGCATGAAGAACGAGGCGGCCATCGCCGGCATCGGTGCCACGAAATTCAGCCGCAACTCCGGCGTGTCGGAGCTCGCGCTGGCCTGCGAGGCCGTCAGCAACTGCCTCGACGACGCGGGACTCGCGCCCGGGGAAGTCGACGGCCTGGTGACCTACACGCTCGAGTCCAACGACGAGGTCGAGGTGGCGCGCGCGGTGGGCCTCGGCGACCTGACCATGTACGCCAAGATCAACTACGGCGGCGGCGCGGCGGTCGGCCTGATCCAGCAGGCGGTGATGGCCGTCGCGACGGGCGCGGCGAAGAACGTCGTGGTGTGGCGCGCGATGAACGGCCGCTCGGGCCAGCGCATGGGCCAGGGCGTGTCGGGCAACATCATCAGCAGCGACCTGATCCACTGGTCGTGGTACATGGCCTACGGCATGCTGACGCCGGCGTCCTGGGTGGCGATGATCGCCAACACCTACATGCACCGGTTCGGCGTCACCTCCGAGCACCTGGCGGAAGTGGCCATCGCGCAGCGCAACTTCGCGCTGAACAACCCGGCCGCGGCGGGCTACGGCAAGCCGTTGACGCTGGAGGAGTACATGGGCTCCAAGCGCATCACCGAGCGGCTGCGCATCTACGACTGCTGCCAGGAGACCGACGGCGGCGTCGCACTGCTGATCACCAGCACCGAGCGCGCGCGTGACCTGCAGCAGAAGCCCGCGGTGATCCGCGGCGTCACCCAGGCCTCGACGCGCGGGCAGGAGCAGATGACCAGCTTCTACCGCGAGGAACTCGACCGCCTGCCCGAAATGGAGCTCGCGGCGCGGCGCGTCTACGCGATGTCCGGCCTCGGCCCCGAGGACATCGATGCCGCCTGCCTCTACGACGCCTTCACGCCGGAGGTGATCATGCAGCTCGAGTCCTTCGGCTTCTGCAAGCGCGGCGAGGCGAAGGATTTCGTCGCCGCGGGCAACCTGCGCCTCGGCGGCCGGCTACCGAACAACACCCACGGCGGCCTGCTGTCGGAGTCCTACATCCACGGCATCAACAACATCGCCGAGGGCGCGCGACTGATCCGCGGCACCTCCTGCAACCAGCCCGAACGCGTCGAGCACGTGCTGGTCTCGAGCGGCGTGGGCGTGCCGACCGGCGCGCTGATCCTCGGGCGCGACTGAGCCCTTTCGGCGGCAAGCCGCCCGGCTGCCGCCAATGCTCTCGTCCCCACCCCGGCTGAACGCCGGGGTGGCAACTCATTGCAGGGGCCAGCGCCGACTCGCCTTCCTCGCCCCTCCCGCCTGACCTTGCCCGATACCGTGACCCTGGCAGCAGTTCCTGGACGTCCACCCCTGCGGTTCGGGGTTCTTCAGGTTGGCTCAAGGTTTCCGTGATAACAGCATTCCTGCAATACGGGAATTTTTGCCCTGCTCCATCCGTTACAGGTCATAAAGTCCCCCACCCTCAGGAGCGGATCCTCATGCCCAGCACTCGTTGGCCCAAGGCATCGATCGTCAGATCATTCGTCAGTTCTGCATTGACCGTCGCGGCCATGGCGCTGGGCAGCCATGCTGCTCTTGCCAGCACGGTCTACGGCGATCTGAACAACTTCGATACCGTCAATGACACCGGGCAGACTTGCCACGGATTCGAGTCGAGATCGAGGGTGTCCGCAGCACGGACATCACCTACACCTACGACTGGAACCATTATGGAGCGCCGAAGATCAGGGAAGACATCAGTGTTCCCGCGCATCCCCGGGTGTTCATCCGCTATGAATCGAGCAGGAACCCCGACGGCACATGGAACGCGCTGACGTCCACGCCGGTACCGACCCAGACGCTGCAACCGACCGATGGTCATTTCTGCACGGACACCACGAACTACAGCTTCGGCTGCGAGCATTTCGGCGTGGGCTATTACGGCACGCCCACGGCCATGAAGTTCAACTGGCTCCTGGACGACGGCGCCGGGAACCTGATGGTGGGTCCCGCGGTGAACGTGGGAGCGCCCAGTTTTGTTTACTACCCGCCAGCACCCGCGCAGCCCGCCGCCCAGGTCGTCGCGGTGATCCCGGCGCCGGAGGCGCCGAATCCCGATCCCGCCGACGCCGGCAATGAGTTCGGGGAGGCCACGTGGGTCAAGGTGATCAAGACCACCACTACAACGCGGAAAACGTCGCGCTGGGAGAACTCATCTCGGCCGATGCCGACGGCGACGGGGACCCCGACTGGCAGAACAACGAGCCCGCCGAAGTGGAAACGGAGTGGAAGCTGCTGCAGAAGCACTACGGTGGCGACGGCGACGGTGTCAATGAGGCCCTGGAAGGCGGCCCGAATGACATGGGCGACGGCAGCGAAACCGTGACGCGTCGCTACGAGTTCTACAACTACGTGCGCCTCAAGCGTCAGTGCCGCGGCGCCAATCCGGGCGATCCGCTGGTCGATTCGCTCGATGGCGAAAACGGCGAGGCGATGTGCAGCGAAATCGACCCGACCACGAGCCCCGCTGACGCGAACTACCTGCACGGCGTGGGAAGCGAAAACAATGTCGCAGTGACCGGTGTCGATTCTGGCACCGGCAACACCTACACCTACTACATCGACTGCGCCTGCCCAGGTGATGGTCGGCGACTACATCGGCGCGCAGATGGTCGGCTTCGATGCCGCGGCGCCGCTCGGGCTGGTCGACAACCTGCAGGACGCCGAACCGGCAACGCCGTACACGCCGCGCACCGTCGTCGTGGGCGGCAACTCGCCGTATACGATGAAGCATCACCGCCGGCAGCCTGCCGCAAGAACATGTCGCTCGGCGACTATCAGGAAACCGTGAACGATCCGGTGCTGCCCGGGGTGCTGTGGGGTACGCCGGCCGCAGCGGGGCGCTATGCCTTCACGGTGGAAGTGAAGGATGCCGACAACGCCACCGTCACCAGGGCCTACACGCTGCCAGGTCGGTGCCCGCCCCGCAGCAATGGCAGCTCAACGTCAGCACGATCGGCTCGGGCACCGTCGGACGGGCAGCGGCATCGACTGCGGCAGCAACTGCTCCGTGACGCTCGACG
>CAWFXU010000021.1:0-234510 GCA_963819895.1 uncultured Gammaproteobacteria bacterium | reverse complement strand
GCCGCGCCAGGTTGCGGCTGCGCAGCAGCTCGTACTGCGTTTCGGTAGAAACTGTAGGGGTCGGTTTCCTGCGCGGCCACGTCGCCGAATTCCACCACCTTGGCGGATTGGCCTGAGAGCTGCATCGTGGTGCTCGCGCGGTAGATCGGGGTCTGCAGCTACGCGGTGTAGACGAAGGCCGCCACCACGATGGCCGCCACGGTGCTGATCACGGTCCAGCGCCGGCGCATCAGCATGTTCCACAGCGCGCGCAGGTCGATGACGTCGTCGTCCTCCTCCGCGGCATTGGGCTGCAGCGCGCGCTCGTAGATGGCGAGCTGCTTGCGCATCTCGGCGATCGTCAGCTGGTGGTCGGGTGCCACCGGGTCGTTGTTCGCTCGTTCTTTGCTCATGACATACAAACATCTTGTCAGGTGATCAGGACCACGCGGCAACGGCTGCCGCGGGCGCCTCAGTACTGGCTGTAGCCGGCGACCCCGGGTATGCCGAAATTGAAGCTGCGCCAGAACGCGGCCATGCCCAATTCCGGCACCACGATGCGGTCCGAACCGATGACTTCGGGATCCGCCTTGGCGCCGGAGACGATCTCTTCACGTTCACCAGGTAGCCGTACACGTCACCCGACTTCTCGGTACGGAAGCACCACCACCTCTTCCTGGTTCGCCACCCGGCTGGCGCCCCCGGCAATGGACAGTGCCTGCAGCAGCGTGGTGCGCCCGGTGAGCGGGTAGACGCCGGGCTTCTGCACGGCGCCGAACACCGTGACCTGCTGGCTCGCGTGCAGCTTCACCTCGACGCTGATCTGCGGATCCTGCAGGAAGTCCTTGCCGTAGCGCTCCACCAGCAGGTCCTCGACCTCCTGCGCGCTCTTGCCGGCCACGGACACGGCGCCGATCAGGGGCATGCGGATCTGGCCGCGCGAATTCACGCGCCGCAGGCCCGACAGTTCCTTCACCTGGAACACCGAGACGTCGAGCTCGTCCGAGGGGCCGATGCGGTAATCGTCGTTGCTGAGGATGATGGCGGTACTGCCCACGGCGGCGCCCTCGGGCATCGCGGCATCGGTGCGCGCCCACTCCGGCGGCTGGGCGAACGGCGTACCCGTGAGCGGTTGCAGGCTTTGCCCGGCCTGCCCGGTCTGCCCGACGGGAGCGGCCGGCGTGGCGGGCAGGCTGGCCGAAACGTTCTGGCTCGGCGCCGGGGCGCAGGCCGGCGAGGCACACAGCGCGAGCGCGAGCAGACCGGAACAGGGGTTAGGCGTGAATCTCATCGGCATGGGTCTGCGTGTTGTTGAATCCATGAAAGGGTTGGTGGTCTGCGTTGCCACGGGAGGCTGCAGCGGCGGCAGGTGGCGCCCGCTGCGGGCGCCGTCGGCGTCGCGCTGGCGCAGTTGCACGGGGGGCTCGCGGTAATCGTCCAGGAACACCGCGGCGAAGAACGCGAAATACACCATGTTGGCGGGCACGAACAGGTTGTAGTCCACGAGCTCGTGCAACAGCATCAGGCCCAGGCCGAGACCGCAGCCCACCTGCACATAGCGGAACTCGCCCCAGTCCCCCGCCGCCCACAGCCGGGGCCAGCGCGCGACGTAGATGAAGAGCATCACCCGGATCAGCAGCACCGCGAACACGCCGCCGTCGAACACCCACTCGAGGTAGCTGTTGTGCGCCTGGTTGATCAGGTACATCGCCTGGCCGAGATCCTGGAACGGAAAGAAGGCCTGCTGGAACGTTGCCGGCCCCGCGCCCAGCGGAACTACCGGATGCCTGCCAGCGTGCCCGCGAATATGGTGACGCGGCCGAGCGCGACCGGGTCGACCAGCGTGAAGCGCTGCAGCACCGGCGCCAGGCCGATGGCGATCGCGAAACCGAGCGCGATGGAAGCCACCGTGCTCACCGGGCCGAAACGGCCGCGGCCGCCCCCGAGGCGGCGCGAGAGCAGCAGCCCCACCAGCACCACGCCGAGCATGGTCAGGCTGATGCCGGCGCGCGAACGGCTGAACACGATGCCGAGCAGCAGCAGCAGCGCGAGCGCGCCAAAGCCGAACGCGCGGTGCCCGCGCAGCGTGAACCAGAACACCAGGCGCTCGCGCAGCAGGGCCGGCCCGGCGCCCCGGCGCCCCAGCGTGGCCACCAGCAGCGCCAGCGTGGGCATCAGCGCGACAGCAGGAAGCCGGCGAAATTGTTGCGGCTGCTGTAGGTGCCGCTGGCGCCGTCCGCGCCTGCGAACAGCGCGATGCCGTTCACCCCGCCCGTATTGCACCAGCCCGGTCACGGCCTGGAACGCCGCCATGCCGAGCACCAGCCAGAAAAGCCATTGCAGTTGCCGCGTCAACAACGTGCGCGCGGCGAGGAATACCGCCACCGGCAGCAGCAGCTTGGTGAGGCCGGCCAGCGTCTCGAGCGGGAAGAGGCTGAGCGTGGACGGCCCAACCGATTGCCCACCCGTGGCCAGCGACATGGCCGCGGCGTAGCGTTCGCGGCCCGGCAAGCCGGCGCCGACAGTCGCGGGAATCGGAGCAGGTACAGCAGCGGCAGCGACGAGGCCGCCGACGCCGCAGCGCCTGCAGCGGCGACAGCACCGCCAGCTTGTGCGGCTGCCGCAGCACCGCCAGCAGCAGGCTGAGCGCGAGCAGTTCCAGCACCAGCAGCCCCAGCGGGACGTTGCCACTGAGGAACAGCGGGGCCAGCAGGAGCAGCGCGCCGAGCAGGAGGGTATTGAGGGAATTCACGGCGGTGGGCATGCGCAGATTATATTGGCTTTGCCGCGCCGGCAGGCCGGGCATTTGCGTGCACTACTTCAACTCTGTAGCCTCTGGCCGCAATCGCCCGCTTCGTTGCAATTGCAGCCGTTTCATGATCGACATTCATTGCCACATGCTCCCCGGCATCGACGACGGCGCCAGGGACCTGGAGACCGCGCTGGAGATGGCGCGCGTGGCCGTGGCCGATGGCATCACGCACACCGTGTGCACGCCGCACATCTATCCGGGACTCTATCCGAACACGGTCGAGGGCATCCGCGCCGCCACCGCCGCGTTCCGGCAGGCGCTGCAGGAGGCGGGAATCCCGCTCGGCGTGAGCCACGGCGCCGACATCCAGATCGTGCCCGAGCTGGTGAGCGGCCTGCAGGACGGCACGCTGCCCACGCTGCACGGCAGCCGCTACTTCCTGTTCGAGCCGCCGCACCACATTGCGCCGCCGGGCCTGCTGGAGCTGATCCACAGCACGCTGGCGGCGGGATTCGTGCCGGTGATCACGCACCCCGAGCGCCTGAGCTACGTGGAACAGCATTACGCCACCTTCGCCGAGGCCGTGCGCATGGGCGCCTGGGTGCAGCTGACGGCCGCGAGCCTGCTGGGCGTGTGGGGGCCGAGGGTGCGCGGCGTGACGGAACGCTTTCTGCGCGACGGGCTCACGCACGTGATTGCCAGCGACGGGCACAACCTGAGCAACCGCGCGCCGCGCCTGGGCGCCGTGCGCCCGCTGCTGGACGCGCTGGTGGGCGAGGACGAAACGGAACAGCTGCTGCTGCGGCGCCCGCAGGCCGTACTGGACAACATGGACCCACGCGCGGTATCAGCTCCGCACCCCGTCGGCCAGCCCGCACCCGCCCGGCCCCGCGGCCGCTGGCTGCAGCTCCTGCGGCGCGACCGCTAGCTGCCGTGCCGCCTCGCGGCGGCAGATCGCCCGGCGCGCCAGCATCACCCCGTACAGGTGCAGCGCGAACAGCAGCAGGTAGGCCGCCATCGACACCCAGGCGCGATGGGGCATCAGCAACAGGCCCGCGAGGGCCATCAGCACCGCGTAGCCAAAGATCACGCGGCGCATGAAGTTCCGGCCAAGCCCCAGGTCCTGCAGCATGTGGTGCAGGTGGCGACGATCGGCGCGCATGGGGTGATGCCCTTCGCGCAGCCGGATCGCCATCGTGGCCAGCATGTCCATCAACGGCACCGCCACCAGCCACAGGCAGGT
The DNA here is from genome assembly GCA_963819895.1 of uncultured Gammaproteobacteria bacterium. Lineage (GTDB taxonomy): Bacteria > Pseudomonadota > Gammaproteobacteria > Pseudomonadales > UBA5518 > UBA5518. The sequence goes on along the minus strand of CAWFXU010000021.1, from coordinate 230,536 downwards.
CACCGGCTTGACCAGCATTTGCGGCGCCTGCGAGAAGTACACGAGGACCGCGCACACCAGGAAGCCCAGCATGCCGCTGCCGCTGTCGCCGAGGAACACCTTCGGCAGCCAGCGACTGCCCGAGCCCAGGTTGAACACGAGGAACACGCCCAGCGCTATCGCGGCGGTGGCGAGCACGAACCACAACGGCTCACCCACATGCCACGCCAGCACGGCCAGCACGAAGACGGGCAGCAGCGCGAGGCCGGCGCACAGCCCGTCGGCGCCGTCGATCATGTTGTAGGCATTCACCAGCCCCGCAAAGGAGAGCGCGGTGAGGGGAACGGCCAGGTATCCCAGCTCGATGGGACCGAAACCGAGCAGGTCGCCGACCCCGTGCAGGCTGACGCCACCGATGACGGGCATGAGCAATCCGCAGATCGCCTGGATGAACAAGCGCACCGAGGGCCGCAGGTGCACGTAGTCATCGTATAGGCCGACCAGGAACACCACGGCCAGCAGCACCAGCGCCGCCATGCCGGGCACCACGCCCGACACGGGCGGGCCGAACGCGAACACGGCGATGACGAAGGTCGCGAACACCATGGGCCCGCCGGCGAGCGGGACGTGCCCGTCGTGCAGCTTGCGCTCGTCGGGCTTGTCCACGAGCCCCGCTTTCAGTGACGCCGCGTGGCTGAAATACGCACACGCGAACGCCACCATCGCGGTGGCCGCCACGTATTGATACGGAAAATCCTGCAGCATCATGCTCCGCGGTTCCATGCAAAAAACGCCACGCTCCGTGCCGCACCCGGGTGCGGCACGTGAAGCAAAGGCAATGCAGATGTCTGACCCTGGCAGGGAGGAAAGACTGCAGACGGCAACTCCTCGACCATGGGGACTTCGAACCCTTTAGGCAGGTAGCTTTGCGTCACCGCCTTTCGGCGGATATGCCTTTGTTCACCGAACTGGAAGGGCAAACCAACACCCACCTTCCGTCTGCAATTTAACCGATACCCGGATCACCGTGCAGAAAACAGGCAAAAACAACACATTCGCGGCACCCGGACCCTCATCGCGTCCACACGGAAACCGGGTCGCCCCATGCAGCTGTAGCCAGTCAACTTCTTCACGCGGAGATCTTGTACCCGAAATGTTGCAGGCGTGTCGTGACCCATTTGGGCCATGACCGGCGCGCGCTGTGTGGTCGGCATTCATGCCGACGAGTGCCGTGCCGATGCTGCTGTCGCCATGAATGGCGACCCACAATCGCCCCGTGGGTCGGCATTCATGCCGACAAGTCGGGCCGGCGTGCGTCCTGCTGTCGCGGGCTGACGGCGCTCGGTCGCGGGCGTGGCCCGCTCCTACACGGGCTGGAATGTAGGAGCGGGCCATGCCCGCGATGTCCGCGCGCGCGGCCGCCGTCGTAGGGCTCGGTGACGAGGGGCGCCACGTAGATGGTGGCGAAGTCGACCGGCAGTGAGGCGCGCAGCTCATGATCACGTCGTGCGACGCCGATTCAATCCGTAGGCCTGCGCAATGCGTTCGACCATCCCGGCAACGCTGCTGTTGATCCCAAGGGTCTTCGGATCGAACGCGCGATCCGCTTCGACGCCATCGAGAAAACGATTCAGATCTGCGCGATCCTTGGGGCGACCTCGATGACACGTCGGCGGCTGCGCCAGCGCAGCACGATCTGCTGTCGCGTCTGCTGTCCGGGTCTCGCCCTTCGCCTGGCGTTCACGAGGTCCACCTACGCGCTGGCGTTGCAGCGGAATCAGCCTGTCCTCGCCAACTCACGGCGGCCCATCAGCCGTCTTACGCCGACAGCGATAACTCGTCAATACGCGTCTCGAGCGAGGCGGACAGGCTCGCAGCTCGCTAGTCGATCATCGGCGTGATGGCGTCCCTGGCCTCGCAAAGCCGGCGTGCCGTCGGATCAGCACGAACTGATCGGCGTGGCCGGCGAAGACCAACGCGTCGTGCCGCCGTCACCACGGAAACTGCCTTCAATTCATCGAGCGCGGCTGAAGCACGTCTCGTCGGTGTAGGCCACCTGGCTGAGGGTCACGGAAAGCTGGATCGACGGTCTCGCGTTCGGGTTGAGCGCGGGGTCGAGTGCCCGAGCTCCCTCGCTGGCTCCCGCCAGCGGCTCAGGCAGTGGTCTCGATGCCGCTGCTCGGGTATCAGCCGCTCGCCGATTCCACTCGCGGTCCGGGCTGCGGCATTCGGCACTGCGGCTCGAAGACGCTCGTGCTGTCGCGCCAGCGCCGCTCAGCCCTAGCAATTGACGTGGGGCGGTTGCACCCGAACGGGCAGCCTCAGAATCGGCGCTTCACCTGGGCTGCGCCCGCAAGGGACGAGCTCCAGCAGGTCTTGCGCGCGCCGTGCGCTCTCGTGCAGCCACCGGCCCTGCCCTCGGCGCGCAGATACGCAATGCCGGCGCGTGACCTCCTGCGGCTCGGGACAGGTCAACGTGCAGCGCCGACAGCGGCGGGCTGCCTTCTCGGCCGCGGCGGCAGCGCGGATCGCTGATCCGCTCGCCTGCGTCGCCGGCGCCTGAGTGTCGCTGCCTGACAGCTGGTGTCGGCTTGCCGGACAGTACTGCGGACGGCAAGTCGGCATTGCCGAAGTCTCGCGCAGATGCCGACCAGATTGGTTGCCCGCTGCCTGCGAAAGGGACCTTCCGCTCGGCTCAGGCGCTATGCGAAGACCCGGAACCGGGCCGATGTCGGGTTGACAAGAATCGGCCACTCCGGATGGCGTGGTGCGGGCGTGGGATTGGTCGCGGGCATGGCCCGCTCCTACTCCCCTGTGGGTCGGCATTCATGCCGACTGGTGCCTTTCCCGATGCAGCTGTCGCCATCAATGGCGACCCACAGGGGTCGCGCGCAAGGCGGCTGCTGCGAACCATCGCGACCCGCGTCCGTCCGGCGATTCAGGCAGATGGTTCGGCGGCCGCTTCATCTTCCGCGGCGGGGTCGGTGAGCCGCCGAATCGTCAGGGCGCAGCGTTGTTCGATCAAGGCAATGATTCGCTCAACCACCGCATTGCCGGCAAAGCCGTGATTCGGGGTCAGACTGGAGCTTGCGCGCGGTGGGTGGCAATGACTTTGCCAACTCCAGGATGCGCCTTTTGGCCTGCGCCTTGGTAAAGCCTACGCCTTCGGCGAACTGGTCCCAGTGCCGCGCCTGGACTTCGCTGAACTTGTACTTGCTGCCGATTTTCATCGCCATCTTCGGCGTCAGTGTTGGATACACCGCTGTCGATAGCGTGTCGTAGAACGGCGCCAGAACGGGGGTCTTGCCCGAGTACAGCAGTGAGAAATTCTTGGCGTGCGCATCATGATTGCCGATCAGCGCATTGAAGATCACGTAGTCGAGCAAGCGCAGGATCTGCGGCGCACTGGGGCGCGTCGCACGGCGCACCAGATCGAAGCATTGGGCCAGATCCGGGCCACCTTCATTCTGGTATTTCATTTCAGGCACCACGCCCAGCGCCTGGCAGAAATCCTCCTGATGAAGGCGTTGCCGGTGCCCCTGGGCATCGATGAGCCGGTCGTAGCGCTCGACCAGCAGGAACGGGCGATCCAGTACAGCATGAACTTTCGACTTTGCCGGCTTGAGCTGCATGGCCTCAGCCAGTGCCATGCAGAATCCTTCGTTGATCACGCTGTCCTCAACGGCGTGGATGGCGGGCTTCAGGATGTGGGAGCTGGGCGTGCCGTTGAGGGGCAGCCCGATACGGGCACCATCGAAAACCACCGGCAGTTTGTCTTGGGCGCCAGCCAGTGAAAGCCGCAAGCCGTCTTTGCCCGCCAGCATGGGGCGACGCGGCAATTCATCCAGGATGGCAACGACTTCCTCGTCGCTCAGCCATTGAACGTCATCGTTGCGGGCAGGCACGGGCAAAGCCTGCCCGGGTTCCAGGAACGTCACGGCCCCGGCGCATTCGCCACCGATGTGGTCCAGCAGCGCAAAGTCGTTCTGGCCAGAAACCTGGAACTGCTGCGCAATCAGGCGGCGCATCTGCCCCTCTGGCAGCAGACCGGCAAAGAAGGGGCGAGTTTTGCGATCGTCGAACGGCTCCGCTTGCAGGGGCAGCGAGGCGGACAAGGCAACGGCGTCTGGTCGCGACAGCCAACCGGGTGCGTAGCAAAAATTCAGTCGGCCATCGACCAGCGCCAGGGTGCCGACACGATCGGCGAAAAGCCAGACTTCCAGCTCATGCGCCATGGTCGTTGCCCTCACGTTGATCGTCGGTCGCAACGGATGGCAATCCGCTCAACTGGATCTCTCCACCCAGGGCATCGATGACCCGCAGCACGTTTTCCAGTCGCAAGGTGGGCTTGCCTGCTTCGAGGTCGACGATGAAGCGCACACCAACCCCTGCCGCCAGGGCCAACTGGGGCTGCGTCAGCCCGAGCTGCTTGCGAGCGGCACGAAGTGCAGCGCCGAGTTGTTGAGGTGATCGAATGGATGTCATGGCTTTCTCGATTTCCCGTTCGGGAAATTATCAGCCGGAATCAGTCTCTGTGCAAGCCATATTTCCCGATCGGGAATGTTGCGTGTGCTTAGGCACGTGGTCCAGCCATATATTTACCGATCGGGAAACCAGGTGAGTCTCACCTCCTGAACCAGACACCCATTTACACCTTGCCGCGCAAGGCGCCCGCCAGCGCCGAGAACGCATCGGCAAGCCGTCTTGCCGTGTCGGGCGGCGGCAGCGGCACCTTGAGGTTGCGTACGCCGGTTGCCGGATCCCGCTCGATCCATGGATGCGACGGGGCGGCCGGATCGTTCGCCGCCACCAATGCGGAGACCAGCTGGGCGCCAATCTGTGCCAGGGCAGGCCAGGGATCGGCATCGACTTGCAGCGGTGCTTCGCCCGCCGTCTCGTCAGCGCCGGCGTTTGCTTCCGCCTCCTCTTCCCGCACGGGTGGAATTTCTGCCGCAGTCTGCGCGCCAACCGCCTCTTCGGCAGGGGTCATCGCCGCGCCCTCGCCCATATGGCCGGTGACGTTCTCGACTTCCTTCATGAAGCGGTTGAGACGCGAACCACCCAGCGATATCTCCCCCGTGCCGCCATCGAGCACTCCCGCCGACAGCGAACGTTTGAAGGCCAGCACCGAGAGCATGCCCTCCTCGATCGTGCCCTTGGCGACGAAATTGACGATCTGCACCGGCCGCTTCTGGCCCATGCGGTGAATCCGGGCAATGCGTTGTTCGAGCAGCGCCGGATTCCACGGCAAATCCATGTTCACCAGGATGGAAGCGTGTTGCAGGTTGAGGCCGGTGGCGCCGGCATCGGTCGACAGAAACACCCGGCAGTCCGGATCGTCCCGGAAACGCTCCACCAGTGCCGGACGCTTCTCCGAGGGCACCCCGCCGTGAAAGCTGACGTAGCCGATGCCGCGCGCCTCGAGCCGGCGGATCACGATGTCGTGGGTGCGCGTCCATTGGCTGAACACCACGGCCTTGGCCTCGGGCTGCGCGAACAGCTCGTCGAACAGCGCCGCCAGTTCGTCCGCCTTGACGCCGTGGTCGCTCTCCTGGTCGAGCAGATAGGTGCTGTTGCACGCCATGCGCATGTTCTGCAGGGCGCAGGTCAGCCGTCGCTGGTCCGTGTCGGAAAGGAATTTCGTCTTGCGCCAGCGCTGGACGATGCGGGTCACGATCTCCGCGTTTTCCTGGTGGTAAGTCATCTGCAATTCGGTCATCGGCACCAGCAGGTTCTGGTCGGTGCGCTCCGGCAGCTGCACCAGGACTTCCGACTTGCGGCGGCGGATCATGACCGGCGCCAGCGTCTGGCCGATCCTTTCCAGCCCGGTGTAACCGGTGACGCGCCCGCTCTCATCCTTGACCTGGTGCTCGTGCAGCAGCTTCCAGGTGGGCCCCAGGCGATGCTGATCGACGAACTGGACGATGGAGATGAGCTCCTCCAGCTTGTTTTCCAGCGGCGTGCCGGTGAGCACCACTGCGTAGGGACTGTCGATGCGCTTCAGGGCCCGGGCGGCGATCGTATTCCAGTTCTTCACCCGCTGCGCCTCGTCGACGATCACCAGTTCCGGCGCCCAGGCGGCAATCAGGTCGAGGTCCGGCTGGAGCTTTTCGTAGTTCGTGATCTTGCCGAAATCGTCCGCGCTAGTCCTTCTGCGCTGCGCACGACCGGCATGACAGGATCGCGGCGAAACGCGCAATGCGCCTTGCCACTGGTCTTGGCGAGCCAGGTCACCAGCACTTTCGATCGCCAAAATGCCGCCGAATTCGCGCCCTGGCCGCGCCCGGACCGCGAACAGCGCGCCTTGCGCCTGGTACGGGTACATCGGCACCTTGAGCAGTTCCTTCCACGACACGTCGTCGACGCCCTGGCGAAAGATGCGCTCCAGTGCCGCCGCGCGCCGATCGGCATCGCGCCGGCCGGCGACGAAATCGAGCGCATCGTCATAGGCGCGCAGTTCGTGACCGCTCCTGGCCACGGTGGCGACGAAACGTTCCAGCTCACCGAACTTTTCCCGCAATCCAGCCGCGTGCGGCGTCGAACAGCCGCCCGGCTGCTTTCGCGACGGCGGGCGGACAATCCGTGCCGGCGCGGAAATGGATCGCGCGCCCGCCGTCATTGCGCAGGTACAGTTCCGAGAACGGCGGATGGTAGCCGCGCGCGAAGGCCGCCTTGGCGCCGCGCTTCTTCTCCAGCCGGGCGAGAACGAACTCGATGTGCTTGCAGGTGCCCAGTTCGTTGGTGGCGTAATCGGGGCAGGCGCAATAGTTGTCGCCCGGCAGTTTGCCGCGTATCGCCACGCGATAGCCGCGCTTCGATTGCGGGTTGCCGACGCGGAACTCGGAAAAGAACGGCTCCGTGCCCCTATTTTCCAGCGCGAACGCCTGCTCGCGACCAAACTGGCGGCGCAGGATACGCTGCCATTCAACCGGAGAAATCTCCTCCGGCGCATGCGTTCGGGATACTTTCTGTTCCTTTGGCGGCTTGGTCGTCCTGGTGCCGCGTGGCTTTGTCGATTTGTTGTTCACGAATGCGAACCCTCTGCGTAACTACTCACCCTTCACTCCCACCCGATCGTCAACAGCGCTTGCGACCCGTTGTCACCACGACAGGGTTCTTCCGCAAGGGAGCGATTGGTCGCGGGCATGGCCCGCTCCTACAAGATCAAGCGGCCGCAAGAATCCGAAACTCGGTCGCCTTGACGACTGGCCTGACGCGGGTCTTCTCGCGTTGAAGGTCCACCAACCCGTAGCGCGACATCGTCTTCAACGTGCGCGACAGATTGCCCGGTTGCCGGCCCGTGATTCTCGCCAGCACCGCCATGGAGTCGGGATTGGTCTCCCGGATCACTTTCAGCAGCGCGCGATTCTGATCGCTCAGCACCTCGGCCACGGACTTCATGGAGGTGAACCAGATCTTGGGCTCGCCCGGCTTGGGCTTGTACTCGCCCTTGGCGATAGCAATAGCCCTCGCCCGGATTTGCTCCCGGGGCATGACGCCGATGACGATGGTCTTCATTGCTGTGCTTCCTTGATTACGCGATCCACCTCTGCGAAGAAGTCCTCCAGCAGCCGATACGCCGATTCAAACGCGTAGGGCACGCCTTCGACGCATGGACCCGCCTTGCCTCGATCTTGATCCAGTAGCCGCCCTCTTCCTCCAGGATACTGCCGTCCAGATCGAGAAGTGTTTCGAGGCCGATTCGGGACTGTTCATCGGTTGCGCAACATATCACCTGCTGATAAGGAACGGAAAACGTCCTGGCGGCATCCAAAACGATGTAGGCAATAGGCTCCTGGCAGTTGCGCTCGAACCCCTTACTGCCCGAGTGATCGCCCCTCAGCAGTTCCGACCCCTTCTCGAAAATTCGACGAAACAGCAATGTTTGCTGTTCAGTAAAGATCACTCCCCGTCCGAGGTCGCGTCATCGCAGGCTGACGCCACAAAATTGGCGACGGCATTCTGCCGACAGTACCCATCGCTGCTGCTTCAGACATCGAAGCTGACGTCGAGATATCCGTCTCCGTCCGTGATAGCCCGATCAGGGCGCGAACATGGCCTGAAGGGTCTGTCGCGTCGCCGCCAGGGTTGACGGGCGCAGCGCGCCCAGGCGCTTGATCAGGCGCGCACGATCGAGCGTCCTGATCTGGTCCAGCACGATCAAGCCCTGCTTGCCCTGGAACGTGAGCGGGATACGGAAGTGCGCCGCTCTCGAGCCGGTGGTCATCGGCGCCACGATGACGGTACGCAGATGGGCGTTCATCTCGTCGGGCGAGATCACGACACAGGGGCGGGTCTTCTGAATCTCGCTGCCCACCGTCGGGTCCAGTTGGGCCAGCCAGATGTCGCCGGTCTTCATCACCAGACCAGCGCTCGTCACCTTCGTTGGCGAGTTCCGGCCAGACCAGCGCGTCATCGCGCTGCTCGGCCAAACGCTGCGCGTCCTCGGCCCAACCTTCACGCACATTGCGTCGGACGGGACGGATCTCGATCACGCCGTCACGTACCTGCAGATCGGCAGTGCCTTCCAGCCCGAGCTGAGCCAGGATCGGCTTCGGGATCAAGACGCCCCGCGAGTTCCCCATCTTGCGAATCGCGACTTCCATGATTTTCACCATCGGTGTTTGGTAAGCACAATGGTAGCACAGTGAGCAAGCCGGACATTGGTCCGTGCGCATGCCGACAGACGCCTGTCCGGATGCTGCTGTCGCCATAAATGGCGACCAACAGGGGCCCTGCCCCCACGCCGATTGCCACTATGCGGGTGCGAGCAACGTGAACTGACCGCGCGCGAGCAACTTCCTGAAGTCTCGATCGAAGCTTACGAGGTGCTCGCCCATGTGCGCTACGGCTGCCGACAACCAGGCATCCGGCACATCGTTGCCGCCCAGTCGTTTGTCGAGGCAGAGCTGCCTCAGTTTTGGCCACTCCGGGCCCAAGGGCGCCAGTTGCACGCCGGGCGACGCCAGCAGCGCATCGACGAACGCTACGGCATCTTCGATCGGGGTTGGCAGCTGGAAGATCTTCGGGCTGGTGACCAGCCGCAAAAAGCTGGCCAGCACCATCGGCATCAGCGTGAAGGCCGCGCCGGCCCCGGATGCGCTGAGCGCCTCTTCGAGCCAGTCGCGAGCCACGGCATGATGTGGATGATCGGTGCGCGAAGCAGCGACCAGCACGTTGACATCAGGCGTCATCGCCCAGGGCCTCGAGCAAGGCCTTGTTGCTCAGCGGGTTCACACCCGCCACCAGACCACCGCGACCCTTGAATACCGGCAGGCGGACCCGACGGCGCGTCGCGGAATCTGCCTGCGCGCGAAGTCGCAGCTGCAGACCCTCCTCGATCAAGCGAGTCAGGCTCGTGCGCTGCCGGGCCGCAAGCGCCTTGGCATCGGCAAGAAGTTGATCGTTGATATCCAGGGTGGTCTTCACGAGTCGATGGTACAGATTTCTGTACCAGCAATGCAAGAACCAGGGCTGGACGGGGCGTTGCAGGAGCGCGCCATGCGCGCGATGGTCGCGGGCATGGCCCGCTCCTGCAGGGCGGCATTCAATGTGGGTCGGCATTCGAATGTGGGTCGGCATTCATGCCGACGAGTGCCTTGATGAAAATGCGGCGGCTTCGGCTGCGCCGAAGCCTTGTCGGGCTGAAGCCCGACCTACAGGTGCCAGCCCACAGGTGCCAGCCCCTCAGGCGCGCGTCACTCCCACTCGATCGTCGCCGGCGGCTTGCTCGAGACGTCGTAGACCACGCGCGAGACCTGCTCGATCTCGTTGATGATGCGCCGCGAGACGCGCTCCAGCAGCTCGTGCGGCAGGTGCGCCCAGCGCGCGGTCATGAAGTCGATGGTCTCGACGGCGCGCAGCGCGATCACCCACTCGTAGCGGCGGCCGTCGCCGGTCACGCCCACCGACTTCACCGGCAGGAACACCGCGAAGGCCTGGCTCACCTTGTGGTAGAGGTCGGCGGCGTGCAGTTCCTCGATGAAGATCGCGTCGGCGCGGCGCAGGATTTCGGCGTAGGGCTTGCGCACTTCGCCGAGGATGCGCACGCCGAGGCCCGGGCCCGGGAACGGGTGGCGGTAGACCATGTCGTAGGGCAGGCCGAGCTCGACGCCGATCTTGCGCACCTCGTCCTTGAACAGTTCCTTCAGCGGCTCGAGCAGCGAGAGCTTCATGCGCTTCGGGCAGGCCGCCGACGTTGTGGTGCGACTTGATCACGTGCGCGTTGCCGTGCTTGGAGGCCGCGGACTCGATGACGTCGGGGTAGATCGTGCCCTGCGCCAGCCACTTCACGTCCCTGATCTGCGTGGCCTTGCGGTCGAAGACCTCGACGAAGGTGCGCCCGATGATCTTGCGCTTGCGCTCGGGGTCGGCCACGCCCTTGAGCTTGCGCAGGAACTCGCCCTCGGCGCGCACGCGGATCACCTTGATGCCCATGTTCTTCGCGAACATCTCCATCACGTGATCGCCCTCGTTCAGGCGCAGCAGGCCGTGGTCGACGAACACGCAGGTCAGCTGGTCGCCGATCGCGCGCGAGAGCAGCGCGGCGACCACCGAGGAATCGACGCCGCCGGAGAGCCCCAGCAGCACCTTGTCGGTGCCGACGGTGCTGCGGATCTTCGCGATCGCGTCGTCGATGATGCTGCCCGGCGTCCACAGCCCCTCGCAGCCGCAGATGTTGCGCACGAAGTGCTCGAGGATGCGCCCGCCCTGGTGCGTGTGCGTGACCTCGGGGTGGAACTGGATGCCGTAGAAGCCGCGCGACTCGTCGCACATCGCCGCGATCGGCGCGCTGTCGGTGGCCGCGAGCAGCGCGAAGCCGGGCGGCAGCGCCACGACCTTGTCGCCGTGGCTCATCCACACGTCGAGGCGCGCCGCGCCGTCCTCGTCGACGTGGTCGCTGATGCCGTCGAGCAGCCGGCTGGACGCCGTGACGCGCACCTGCGCGTAGCCGAACTCGCGCCGGTTCGAGGGCTCGACGCGCCCGCCGAGCTGCGCGGCCATCGCCTGCATGCCGTAGCAGATGCCGAGCAGCGGGATGCCCATGCCGAACAGCGCCGCGGGCACGCGCGGGGTGCTCTTGCCGGTGACCGATTCGGGGCCGCCGGAGAGGATCACGCCGCTCGGGCGGAACGCCTTGATCGCGGCGGCATTGGTGCGCCAGCTGTAGATCTCGCAGTAGACGCCGAGCTCGCGCACGCGCCGCGCGATGAGCTGCGTGTACTGCGAGCCGAAGTCGAGGATCAGGATGCGCTGGGCGTGGATATCGGTGTTCATCGCGGTCGTTTTCTCCGTGCCGGAAACAAGCGCGGGGCCTCTGCGGCCCCGCGGGAAATCAATTGCGGTCGCGGGCATGGCCCGCTCCTGCAAACATGTGGGTCGGCATTCATGCCGACTTGTGCCTGGCAGGATGCGGCTCAGTCGGCCATCGAATGGCGACCCACATGCCGCGCTGCTGTCGCATGAATGCGACCCACATGTTTCGTCAGCGCACCGGGTAATTCGGGGCTTCCTTGGTGATGTTCACATCGTGGACGTGGCTCTCGTTGACGCCCGCCGAGGTGATGCGCACGAAGTGCGGCCGCGTGCGCATGGTCTCGATGTCCGGGCTGCCGGTGTAGCCCATCGCGGCGCGCAGGCCGCCCATCAGCTGGTGCACGATGGCGGAGATCGGCCCCTTGTAGGGCACGCGTCCCTCGATGCCTTCCGGCACCAGCTTCTCGACGCCCTCGGCGGCGTTCTGGAAATAGCGGTCGCTGGAACCCTTGGCCATGGCGCCCAGCGAGCCCATGCCGCGGTAGGCCTTGTAGCTGCGGCCCTGGTAGAGCTCGATCTCGCCCGGCGCCTCCTCGGTGCCGGCGAGCATGCTGCCGACCATGATCACGTGCGCGCCGGCGGCCACCGCCTTCGCGAGATCGCCCGAGAAGCGGATGCCGCCGTCGGCGATCAGCGGCACGCCGGTGCCCTCGAGCACCGCCGCCACGTTGGCGACCGCGGTGATCTGCGGCACGCCGATGCCGGTCACGATGCGCGTGGTGCAGATCGACCCGGGGCCGATGCCGACCTTCACGCCGTCGACGCCGGCATCGAGCAGGTACTTCGCGGCTTCGCGCGGTGGCGATGTTGCCCGCGATGACCTGCACCTGCGGATACCGGTCCTTGATGCTGCGCACGGTGTCGCGCACGTTGCGCGAATGGCCGTGCGCGGTGTCGACCACCAGCACGTCGACGCCGGCCTCGATCAGGCGCACCACGCGCTCGTCGGCGGCGCCGCCGCCGACGCCGACCGCCGCACCGACGCGCAGGCGCCCGTCGGCGTCCTTGCAGGCGTTCGGGTAGCGCTCGGCCTTGAAGATGTCCTTCGCGGTGATCATGCCGCGCAGGCGGAAGGCGTCATCGACCACCAGCACCTTCTCGATGCGGTGGCGGTGCAGCAGCTGCTTGACGTCGGCGAGGTCGGTGCCCTCGAGCACCGTCACCAGCTCGCGCTTGCGCGTCATGATCGAGGAGACCGGCTCGTCGAGGTTGGTCGCGAAGCGCACGTCGCGACTGGTGACGATGCCGACCAGCTCGCGCTTGCGGTTCAGCACCGGCACGCCGGAGAAATTGCGCTCGATGGTCAGGCGGATCAGGTCGCGGATGGAGCGGGAGGAGTCGATGGTGACCGGCTCGCGCACCACGCCGCTCTCGAAGCGCTTCACGGCGCGGACCTCTTCGGCCTGCTGCTCGGGCGTCATGTTCTTGTGCACGATGCCGATGCCGCCCTCCTGGGCGATCGCGATCGCGAGCTTGGACTCGGTGACCGTGTCCATGGCCGCCGACATCAGGGGGATGTTGAGGGTGATCTCGCGGGTCAGGCGGGTCTGGAGCTTGACGTCCTTCGCCACGACTTCCGATTCGCCGGGCACCAGCAGCACGTCATCAAAGGTAAGCGCTTCTTCCTGGACCCGCAGCATGGCAACTCCGCAAGGGCTTGTTCACTGAAGGCGCGGCATTATACGGGCCGCACCCCGCGCGGTAAACCAAGGCCGGCTCCCATCAAACCGGCCCCGCTGCGGGAACCCCCGTGGGTCCGGATTCATCCGGACACCGGCGATTCGTCCGCATGAATGCGGACCCACGAAACACGCCACGCCGGTGCCGCCGAGGCCGCAGTAGCCGCCGGGGTTCTTGGCCAGGTACTGCTGGTGGTATTCCTCGGCGTAGTAGAACGGACCCGCCGCGCGGATCTCGGTGGTGATCGGGCCGAAGCCCGCCGCGCCCAGCACCTGCTGGTAGGCCTCGCGCGAGGCCAGCGCGAGGCGCAGCTGCTCGTCCGAGCGCGTGTAGATGCCCGAGCGGTACTGGGTGCCGACGTCGTTGCCCTGGCGCATGCCCTGGGTGGGGTTGTGGCTCTCCCAGAACACGCGCAGCAGCTCGGGGTAGCTGGTCTGCGCCGGATCGAAGACCACCAGCACCGCCTCGGTGTGCCCGGTGCGCCCGGAGCAGACCTCGCGGTAGGTGGGGTTCGGCGTCAGCCCCGCGACATAGCCCACCGCCGTGGAGTAGACGCCCTTCTGCTGCCAGAAGCGCCGCTCGGCACCCCAGAAGCAGCCGAGCGCGAACTCGGCCAGCTCCAGCCCGGGCGGGAACGGCGGCACGATGCGCGCGCCGTTCACGAAGTGGAGCTCCGGCACGGGCAGGGGCTCGGCGCGCCCGGGCAGCGGGTCGGCGGGCATCGGGACGGCAACGGTACTGGTCATGGTGCGGGCTCCGGATCGGGGTCGGCGTCGGCATGAATGCCGACCATGGGTCCGAATTCATTCGGACTGATTACGCTCGCGCCGGCCGAAGCGATCATCCGCGCCGCCTCGCCAAAGCGCATGGCCTCGGGGCTGGAGGCGTTGCCGTCGATGCCGCGCTTGTACACGCCCTGGCAGATCGCGGCGAGGCGGAAGAAGCTGATCGCGAGATAGAAGTTCCAGTCCGGTATCGCGCCGATGCCCATGCGCTGCGCAGTAGCGCGCGACGTACTCCTCCTCGGTGGGGATGCCGAGCGCCGTGCGATCCACGCCGCCCAGCCCGCGCAGCGCCGCCGCGCCCTGCGGCAGGCGCCACTGCATGCACTGGTAGGCCAGGTCGGCGTAGGGATGACCCAGCGTCGAGAGCTCCCAGTCGAGCACCGCGATGATGCGGTCCTCGTGCGGCATGGAACATCAGGTTGTCGAGGCGGTAGTCGCCGTGCACCAGCGCCACGCGCCCGTCGTCCTGCACGGCATACGCTCGCCGAGCCACGCGATCAGCGCTTCCATTTCCTCGATGCGTCCGGTCTCGGCGGCACGGTACTGCTTGGTCCAGCGGTTGAGCTGCCGCGCGTAGTAGTTGCCCGGCTGGCCGTAGTCGGCCAGGCCCACCGCGGCGGTGTCCACGCGGTGCAGCGCCACCAGCACGCGGTTCATCTCGTCGTAGATGCGCGCGCGACGCTGCGGCATCGAGTTCCGGCAGCGTGGGCTCCCACAGGATGCGCCCGTCGAGGAACTCCATCACGTAGAACATGCTGCCGATCACGGCGTCGTCGTCGCACAGCGCGAGCGCGCGCGGCACCGGCACATCCGTGCGCTGCCAGCGCGCGCAGCACGCGGTACTCGCGGTCCACCGCGTGCGCGGAGGCCAGCAGCGCGCCGGGCGGCTTGCGCCGCAGCACGTAGCGGCCGCTGTCGGCCTCGAGCAGGAAGGTCGGGTTCGATTGTCCGCCGGCGAACTTGCGCGCCGTGTGCAGGCCGCGGAAATCCGCGATGGCCCGTTCCAGCCAGGGCCCCAGACGCTCCACGGGCAGTTCCGTCGTTGCCGCCTTGCTCATGCCTGCAGAATCCTCGTGCCGCTGCTCGGGTTGTCAGAGGGTGTCGCAACAGGTTGCGCGACCTTGATCGACGCGTTGTAGGAGCGGCCCATGGCCGCGATATCGCGCGCATGGCGCGCTCCTACATCCTGATCGTCGCGTTGTCGCCGGTTACCACGGCGTGTTGCGACACCCTGTTCAGCCATAGGTTATCGCATCGTCGCGCCCGGCGCGCTCGAGATGCGGCACCGCGTTCCAGCTCGACAGCAGGAAGCGCTCGCGATTGAGGTGGAAATGCGACACCGAGCTGTTGCGGATCTGCATGTTCACATCCGCGATGTGAGCGGGCGAGAGCCCGAGCCGACCGCCGAGCAGGGCGGACATCGCGCCGCCGGAGCTGATCGCCAGCAGGCGCGCCCCCTGCGCCGTCAGCGCCTGCAGCGCGGCGGCAGCCGCTTCGGTGCGCTGCATGAAATCGGCCCAGGTCTCGGGCAGGGGCCCGGGCAGCTCCCCGGCGGCCCACGCCAGCATCGCCAGTTTCAGCAGCCGGTAGAACGCCGGCTTCGAGGCCGGATCGGCGCGCCACGCCGCGACGCGGGGATCGTCGGCGTGCGCGGCGGCAAAGGCCGCGACCAGGGCACGGAAATCGTATTCGTCGAGCCCGGGCTGCTCGATCGCGTCACTGCCCGCATCGCGATTCATGCCACGGAGTATTCCCTCCAGCGTCTGGCGATGGCGGCGCAGGGTGCCCGTCACCAGCACGTCGAAGCCGATGCCGCGCGAGGCGAAGTATTCGCCGAGCCACCGCGACTGGCGCTCGCCCAGCTCGGAAAGGCAATCGTAATCGGCTACTGTGGAACGAGGCCTGCGCGTGCCTGACGAGATAGAGTTCGGCCACTGGCGGGTTCCCGGGAAGACATTGAAGGCTGCGCTGCCGGGGCATGGTAATCGCGCCGGCGCCGCGCGGTCCATCGCGACCCGGTACGCGTCAAGCGACAGTGTTTTCTAGTATGAGCTTTCTAATCGCGAGGACTAGTCTGGCGCCATCGTGAACACAGGGGTTCACGGCCAATCCCCGATTCCAGCCACAGGAGAATCACCATGGCAGACGAAGCGAACATCATCGAAGAAACCGTGAAGCCGGCAGTGCGCCGCGTCGTGCGCCGCGCCAAGGCGGCAGCAGCCAGCAAGCCCGCAGCACGCAAGACTGCCGCTCCCAAGGCCGCAGCACCGAAGCGCGCGTACAAGCGCAAGGGCGCTGCCGCGAGCAAGGCGAAGCCGGCAATCTCGCTGAAGAAGGCGTCCGAGGCCGCGAAGGAAGTGGCATTCGTGCAGCTGGGCATCTGCGGCAAGGTCTACGACGAGGTCAACACCCGCGTGACGCAAGGCGCGCAAGCAGGCCCCGAAGCGCTGGAGCGACCTGGTGAAGCGCGGTGAGCGCGTGCAGCAGGACCTCGACAAGGTGCAGAAGGACCTGACCAAGGACCTGCGCAAGCGCGTCAACAAGCTCGAGATTCCGGCGCCGATCGAAACCCGCGTCACGAATTTCACCAAGGCGGTCAAGAAGCTGACGGCTCGCGTCAACAAGGCAGCCTGATCTCCGTTCACGGTCTCACAACCCGCTCAAAGCCACCCCCCGGGGTGGCTTTTTTTTGCGCCGCGAATCACCATCGGCGCGCTACACCCACGACGCGGACATCCGGGGCAGGCATGCGGGGCAGTCTGGACATCGCCGTGATCGGCGGCGGCATCAATGGCATCAGCAGCGCGACCGAACTCGCGGCCGACGGCCATCGCGTCGAACTGTTCGAGCGCGGCGAGCTGATGGGCGAGACCAGCAGCCGCTCCTCGAAGCTGCTGCACGGCGGCCTGCGCTACCTCGAGACCGGCGAGCTGCGCCTGGTGCGCGAGGCGCTCGGCGAACGCTCGCGCTGGCTCGCGGACTGCCCGCAGCACGCGCAGCCGCTGCGCCTTGCGCTGCCGGTGTATGCCGGCGTGTCGCGCTCCCCGCTGCTGCTCGGCGCCGGCCTCGCGCTCTACGGCCTGCTGGCCGGCAGGCAGGGCCTCGGACGATCGCGCTGGCTGGGCGCGCGCGAGTTCGCGCGCCTGAACCCGGAACTGCGGCCCGAGGGGCTGCGCGGTGGCTTCTACTTCTTCGACGGGCGCATGGACGACCGCGCGCTGGGATTGTGGCTGGCCGGCGTGGCGCGCGCGCGCGGCGTCATGATCCGCGAGCACGTGCCGGTGCTGGGGCTGGACGCGGACGGCAGCGTGCGGATCGCCTCCGGCGAGCAGCGCTTCGACCTGGTGGTGAACGCCGCCGGCCCCTGGGCCGAAGTGTTGCTGCGCGACTCGGGGCTGGCACCGGCCTACGGCATCGACTGGGTGCGCGGCTCGCACATCGTGTTCGACGAACCGCTCGCGCAGGCCTGCCTGCTGCAGGTCCCGGGCGAGAAGCGCATCTTCTTCGTGCTGCCCTGGCAGGGGCGCACCCTGGTGGGCACCACCGAGGTGGCGCAGTCGCGCGCCGAGCCGATCGCGGCGAGCGAGGCGGAGATCGACTACCTGCTCGCGGCGCGCAACCACTATTTCCGCGCGGCGAAGACGCGCGCCGACGTCACCGAGGTGTTCAGCGGCGTGCGCCCGCTGCTGCATTTCGAGGGCGACCCGGGGCGTGCCAGCCGCGAGTACGCGCTGGCGCGGCAGGAGCGCGTGCTGAGCATCTACGGCGGCAAGTGGACCACGGCGCGCGCGCTCGGGCGGCAGGTCGCGCGGATGGTCAGGGAATCACCACCGCCGCCCCGGTGAAGCGCCCGGCGCGCAGATCGTCGAGCGCGCGGTTCACGTCGGCGAGCGCGTAGCGATGCACCTCGGTGTGCACCGGCAGCGCGGCGGCGAGCGGCAGGAACTCCTCGCCGTCGCGGCGCGTGAGGTTCGCGACCGATTCGATGTGGCGCTCGCCCCAGAGATCGGCGTACGGAAACGACGGAATGTCGCTCATGTGGATGCCGGCGCAGATCACGCGCCCGCCCTTGCGCACCGCGCGCAGCGCCCGCGGCACCAGCTCGCCGTCGGGCGCGAAGATGATGGCCGCATCGAGCGCGACCGGCGCCGCCGCGCTGCTGTCGCCCGCCCACACCGCGCCGAGCCGCCGCGCGAAGTCCTGCGCCTCGGTGATCGCCCGGGCGCGTGAACGCATAGACCTCCTGCCCGTGGTGGCGCGCCACCTGCACCAGGATGTGGGCCGCGGCCCCGAAACCGTAGAAGCCGATGCGCCGCGCCGCGCGCGCGGGACGATAGCTGCGGTAACCGATCAGGCCGGCGCACAGCAGCGGGGCGGCCTGCACGCTGTCGAAACCGGGCGGGATCGGGAAGCAGTAACGCGCGTCGGCCACGCAGTACTGCGCGAAGCCGCCGTCGACCTGGTAGCCGGTGTAGACCGCGCGGTCGCAGAGGTTCTCCTCGCCGGCGCGGCAGAACTCGCAGTCGCCGCAGCTGCCGCCGAGCCACGGCACGCCGATGCGCTCGCCCGCGGCGAAGCCCGTGACGCCGGCGCCGCAGGCCACGACCTCGCCGACGATCTGGTGCCCGGGCACCAGCGGCAGGCGCGGCTCGCGCAGCTCGCCGTCCACCACGTGCAGGTCGGTGCGGCAGATGCCGCAGGCCAGCACCCGCAGCAGTACGCCCTCGGGCCCCGGGTGCGGCACGGCGCGCGTCTCGGCGCGCAGCGGCTCGCCGGGGGCGTGCAGCACCATCGCTTGCATCGTCGAAGGCGTCGTCGTCATGAAGCTGTAACTCCCCGCGCCGACGCTGAAACCTGCACCATTGACAGGATCATGGCGTCGCCGCTGTTGATCAGGCGACCGTGATGGGTTTACTGTAATTCGCACCCGGCGTTGGCACCAGCGCAACGCCTCAGCAGGAGGAGCCAGGCTTTTCCGTACCGGGAACCCTCGAATTGCGCAGCGGGGACGCACACGGTGAATCCCCGGATCCTGCGCCTCAATGTCGCCGGCCAGCCCGTCGAATGGCTGAGCTGGCAGGAAGCAACCTGTCTCTACGCGCGCGACATGGTGGCGTGGACGCTGGGCGACCAGGTGCGCACCGTTTTCGGCGGCATGTCCCGCCTCACCGGCCTGCAATCCTCGATCGCGCTGCACAGCATCATCGCCTGCGCCGGCCACGTGTCGTGCAAGCCGCGCCTGGTGCCGCCGCTGACCAACCGCGCGCTGTTCCGCCGCGACCTGCACCTGTGCATGTACTGCGGCGTGCGTTTCGGCGAACGCGAACTGACGCGCGACCACGTGCTGCCGAAATCGCGCGGCGGCCGCGACCACTGGCGCAACGTGGTCGCGGCCTGCAAGCGCTGCAACCAGCGCAAGGGCAACCGCCTGCCGGAGGAAGCCGGCATGGAGATGCTCGCGGTCCCCTACCAGCCCAACACGGCCGAGTGGCTGGCGCTGATCAACAGCGACCGTATCCGCGGCGACCAGATGGAATTCCTGCGCACGCAGTTCTCGCCGCACTCGCGCTGGAGCTGAGGCTTGGGCATAGCGATCGACCGCACGGATTTCTCGGCGCGCGATCACGCGGACTTCGCCCGCAAGCTGCAGCAGAACCTCGACGCACTGAAGATCCTGCTCGCGCAACCGGGCTTCGGCGCGGGCCCGTCGACCATCGGCGCCGAGGTCGAGCTCTTCATCATCGACGCCCGCGCGCGTCCGAAACCGGTCAACCTCGAGATCCTCGCGCGCGCCGGCGATCCACGGCTCACGCTGGAGCTGAACCGCTTCAACCTGGAGTACAACCTGACACCGGTCCCGGCCACCGGGCGCCCGTTTTCGCGCATCGAGGCGGAAATCAGCGACGCGCTCGCGCGCGTGAACGC
Source organism: uncultured Gammaproteobacteria bacterium (assembly GCA_963819895.1). Classification (GTDB taxonomy): domain Bacteria; phylum Pseudomonadota; class Gammaproteobacteria; order Pseudomonadales; family UBA5518; genus UBA5518. The sequence continues at coordinate 210,851 of CAWFXU010000021.1, read as the reverse complement.
GGCCGCGGCCCCCGAGCGGGCGCGCGTCATCCCGATCGGCATCCTGCCGACGCTGCGCGCGCGCGATTTCGGCCCGCACGCGATGACGCCGCAGCTGCGCTACCAGGCCCTGGCGGGTGCGCTGGCGCGCTCGCGCGGCGAGCGGTTCACGATCCGCATCGGCGGCCCGGAACCGGTGCGCCTGGTGGTCGACCACGTGACGCTCGAGGGCGCCAACACCTCGCTGCAGATCCACTACCGCGTGCCGCCGCGGGAATTCGCGCGCAGCTTCAACGCGATCCAGCTGGTGACGCCCGTCGTGCTCGCCACCGCGTGCAACTCGCCGCTGCTGCTCGGGCGGCGCACCTGGCAGGAGACGCGCGTGCCGCTGTTCAAGCTCGCGGTCGACGGGCGCAATCGCGACAGCCGCGACCTGCACCTGCCGCCGCGCGTGCATTTCGGCACCGGCTGGGTGCGCCAGGGGGCGTACGAACTGTTCGCCGCCGCGGTGCACCTGCACGAACCGCTGCTGCCGATCTGCTCGCGCGAGAACGCGCTCGCCCGCTTGCGCGCGCAGCGCACCCCGGCGCTCGGCGAGCTGCGCCTGCACCACGGCACGCTGTGGCCGTGGAACCGCCCGGTCTACGATCCCGCGGACGGCGGTCACCTGCGCATCGAGCTGCGCGCGCTGCCGGCGGGCCCCAGCGCCGCCGACATGATGGCCAACGCCGCGTTCGCGCTCGGCCTGGCGCGCGGGCTGCGCGATCGCATCGACGACTGGCTGCCGGGCATTCCCTTCGCCATCGCCGAGAGCAATTTCTACCGCGCGGCGGAACACGGCCTCGATGCCACGCTGTTGTGGCCGGACGCGAACGGCACGCTGGCCCGGCGCAACGCGGCCGATATCGCGCGCGAACTGCTGCCCGTCGCCGCGCGCGGGCTGCGCCTGCTCGGCGTGCACGGCGCGGAGTCCGGCGCATTACCTGGGCATCATGCGCACGCGGCTCGAACGCCGCACCAACGGTGCCGCCTGGCAGCTCGCCCAGCTCGCCAGGCTGGAAACGCGGCACGGGCGATCGCGCGCCCTGGCGCTGCTCGTCGGGCACTACGCCCGCCACGCACTCGGCAACACCCCCGTGGCCGAATGGCCGGACATCGCATGAAGCGACCGATACAGTTCCTGCGCAATCCCGACCCGGCACGGATACCCGCCGACTTCCTCGCCTTCCTGCGCAAGCTCGGCGGCCCCACGCTGATCGTGCTCGACGGCGAGGAGCGCGAGCGCACGCGGGCGATGGCGACGCTGCTGCACGGCAACGAACCCTCGGGCGCGCGCGCGATCCACCAGTGGCTGCTCGCGGGCCGGCGCCCGCGCACCAACCTGGTCTGCCTGGTGGCCTCGGTGCACACCGCGCTGCACGAGGAACCGTTCCGCCACCGCTGCATGCCCGGGCAGCGCGACCAGAACCGCTGCTTCCGCGCGCCCTTCGACGATGCGCCGGGGCACATCGCCGAGCACTTCCTGGAGTTGCTGCGAACAGCACCGCCCCGAGTGCCTGCTGGACCTGCACAACACCTCGGGCTTCGGGCCGGCTTTCGGCGTGGTGCCGCACGAGGACCTGGCCCACGAGGCCATCGTCTCGCGCTTCTGCAGCCACCTGATCATCACCGACCTGAAGCTCGGCTCCCTGATGGAGATCAGCGGCTCGCCCTGCCCCGCCGTCACGGTGGAATGCGGCGGCGCGCGCGACCCGGTGGCGGACCGCATCGCGCACGAGGGGCTGGAGCGCTACCTGATGGACGAGGACGTGATGGGCACGCTGGCCGGCGAGCGCCGCCTCGACGTCTACCACCACCCGGTGCGGCTGGAGCTCGAGCCGGGCGCCAGCATCGCCTACTGCGACGAGCCGCTGCCGGGAATGGACCTCACCGTGCCGCCGGCGCTCGAACGCTGCAACTTCGGCGGCGCCGGCCCCGAGACACCGATCGGCTGGCTGGGGGAGCGCGGCACCGCGGCGCTGCGCGTGCGCAACGGCCGTGGCGAGGACGTGCTGGCGGCAGTATTTCACGGCCCGCGACGGGCGGCTTTACCCGTCGCAGAAGCTGCGGCTGTTCATGGTGACCACCAACCCGCAGATCGCGCTGAGCGACTGCCTGCTCTACGCCTCGGCCGAGCGCGAGCACACCCGGCTCTGTAGGTCGGCGTTCATGCGCGACCGTGGGTTCGGCTTCAGCCGAACACGCGCTGGCGCTGGAATGAGACATGGCCGGTGTTCGAATGGCCGCACGTCGGTGTTCGAATGAATTCGAACCCACGGGGCATCAGTGCAGCAGGCGGTGCAGCTCCACCTGCACGCCCTGCACGCTCATGCCGAGCATGGTGATCTCGCCGTGATAGCGGCGCTCGCCGTCGCTGGTGAACTCGAAGCCGTAGTTGCGCCGGATGCGCAGCTGGCCGCCGTCGTCGCGCGCCAGCCCGATGCGCTGGCGGCTCACGGTTTCATCGAGCATCTGCAGCCCCACGTTGCGGCAGTAGTCGCGGCCCACGCGCAGCGCCTGCTCGCGCACGCGCATGCCGTCGTAGTACAGCCACGCCGCCAGCGCGAGCAGCGCGCCGAACAGCATCTCCTCAGTCATCGCCGCCCCACGTGAAACGCTCGCCGACCAACTGTTCCGACAGGGCCCACAGGCGCCGTGCCGCCGCCGGATCGGTCGCGTAGCTGCGGTAGCCGTCCTGGCCGTTGTCGAGATCGTCGCTCACCGCCGCCACGTGGCAATCCTCGAGATAGAGCCCGCCACGCCCCGCGAGCTCGGGGGCGACGGCGGCCCACACCGAGGTCGCCGCGCCCGCCTCCATCGACTTGAACGGGATGCGCTCGCTGAACTTGGTGCGCCGCATCAACTCGGCGAAATCCGCCGGCTCCAGGTAGCGGCCGAGGTCGGTGGTACCGATTGCCCCGGGGTGCACGGCATTGGCGGTGATGCCGCAGCCGGCCAGGCGGCGCGTGAGCTCCACCGAGAACAGGATGTTGGCGGTCTTGGCCTGCCCGTAGGCGACCCACTTGTCGTAGGGGCGCGCGCGGAAATCGGGATCGTCGAAATCCACCTCGCCCAGCTTGTGGCCGCCGGAGCTCAGGTTCACCACGCGTGCCGGCGCGCCGCGCTCGAGCAGCGGCACCAGCAGGCCGGTCAGCAGGAAGTGCCCGAGGTGGCACACCGCGAACTGCATCTCGTGGCCGTCGGCGGAATGCATCAGCGGGCTTGCCATCACGCCGGCATTGTTCACCAGCAGGTTCAGGCGATCGTGCCTGGCGGCATAACCCTGCACCGCCTCGCGCACGCTCGCGAACGAGGCCAGGTCGAGCGGCAGCCAGTCGACATCGGCATTGCCGGTGCGCGCGGCGATGTCGCGCGCGGCGCTCTCGAGCTTCGCCGCGTCGCGCGCCGCGAGCGTCACCGCCGCACCGTGCGCGGCCAGCGCGCGCGCCGTTTCCAGCCCGATGCCGCCCGAGGCGCCGGTCACCAGCGCGCGGGTGCCGCGCAGATCCTTCCCGGCCAGCACGTCGTCGGTGGTGGTCGTGGCGCCGAATGTATCCGGAGTGCTCAAAACGTTTTCTCCCTGTTGCTGTCGTTCACCGACGCCGGCGGTCGCGGCGAGATCTCGCCCTGCTCCATCACCGTGAGGCGCTTCCACATCGGGCTGCGCAGGTCGAGGCGCGCCTCCAGGCGGTACTGCAGCGGATCGTCCGGGTGCTGCATCAGGCGGCTCACCAGGCGCAGCCCGCTCACCAGGTTGACCGACAGCGTCACCTTCGCCAGCGCCTCGCCGTAGGCCGGCACCAGCGGCACGTCCGCGGTCGCACCGTTCAGCAGCGGCACGTCGTTGATGCCCAGGCTGATCACCAGGCCCTTGGCGTCGAGATCGAAATCGTTGGGATTCAGCAGGCGCAGCCCCACCTCGATGCGCTGCTCGACGCCCTCGGCCGGCAGCACGCGCAGCGAGGTGACCGTGACGCGCGGGCTCTCGATGCGCCCCGACAGGCCGGCACACGCCGCCAGCAACGCCGCGATCGCGAGCAGCGCGAGCCGCCTGGTCAGGGTCGATGCCATGGACGTGAATCCTTCGGGTTGCCGGGGGCGCAGTGTAGGGGCAGCCGCCGCCGAGCGGCAACCGCAGGGACCGCAGGGATCGCCGGGGTCGCGCCTGATCGCTTTGGACACGACCCGTTGACCCGCATTTGCATTGCCTGCGCCGTCGCGGCAGGCGCCATGATTGACGCCTCCGCAATAACCAGTGGTAAGCAGCCATGCGCACTTCGCTCTGTGACCGTCTCGGCATCGACCTCCCGATCTTCGCCTTCACCCACTGCCGCGACGTGGTCGTCGCCGTCAGCAAGGCCGGCGGCCTCGGCGTGCTGGGCGCCGTGGGCTTCACGCCGGAGCAGCTGCGCGAGGAGCTCGACTGGATCGACGCGCACATCGGCGACAAGCCCTACGCCGTCGACATCGTGATCCCGCAGAAGTACGAGGGCATGGGCAACGTCGATCCCGCGGAGCTCGAGAAGCAGTTGCAGGCCATGGTGCCGCAGGAGCACCACGACTTCGCCGCGAAACTGCTGCGCGAGCACGGCGTGCCGGAGTGGCCCGACAGCAACGACAAGCTCGGTCTGCTGGGCTGGACCGAGGCCACCGCCTCGCCGCTGCTCGACGAAGCCCTGAAGCGCCCGAAGGTCAAGCTGATCGCCAACGCGCTGGGCACGCCGCCGAAGGAGATCATCGACCGCATCCACGCCTCCGGGCGGCTGGTCGCGCGCGCTGTGCGGCAAGGTCAAGCAGGCCGTGCAGCACAAGAAGAACGGTGTGGACATCATCATCGCGCAGGGCTCCGAGGGCGGCGGCCACACCGGCGAGGTGGGCTCGATCGTGCTGTGGCCGCAGATCATCGACGCGGTGGCGCCCGACGCCGGTGCTGGCGGCGGGCGGCATCGGCAACGGCCGCCAGGTCGCGGCGGCGCTGGCGATGGGCGCCGAGGGCGTGTGGGCCGGCTCGCTGTGGCTGAGCGTCGCGGAGGCCGCCGCCGAACCCGAGGAGAAGGAATGCTATTTCGCCGCGACCAGCGAGGACACCGTGCGCTCGCCGTCGTGGACCGGCAAGCCCTGCCGCATGCTGCGCAACGACTGGACCGATGCCTGGGCGCAGCCCGAGAACCCCAAGCCGCTCGGCATGCCGCTGCAGGGCCTGGTCACCGCCGACGCCATCCGCCGCACCCACCGCTACGTGGCGCAGGGCGACACGCGCAAGGTCGCGTTCCACCCCATCGGCCAGGTGGTCGGGCAGATCAAGCACGTCGAGACCGCGCGCGGCGTGGTGCAGCGGCTGATGGAGGAGTACGTCGATGCGCTCGAGCGCCTCAACGCGCTGACGGCAGGCGACTGAGCTCCGCCGCGGGCGCGTCCAGGAATTCCTGCACGCGCCCGCGCTCGGCCATCACGTCCCGGTAGCCCATCTCCATCAGGCGCGCGCAGAAGCCGCTGTCGAACATCAGGTAACTGGCGAAACTCGCGCCGGCGCCGCGGGGCGTGGTCCCCAGCATGCGCAGCAGCAGCCGGATCGTGCGCGGCTGCTTGTGCAGGTACTGCGCCGCGATCTCGTTGAAGTGCGCCGACGGCGTGATCACCAGCGTCTCTATGGGCTGCATGCCGTGGCGCTCGCGATCGTGCGGCGCGAGCGCGCTGCCCACCTCGTTGAAATGCCGCGCCTGCTCGATGTCCGCCCCGAGGTTGTCGATGAACTCGCGGTTCAGCAGGTGCGCGGCCATCTGCCCGATGCCGGGGCGGCGGCGCTCGGTCATGCCGGGCGGCGGCGCGAACGGCGCCGACACCCCGATCACGAACAGCCGTGTCGCGCCGAACTTCAGCGCCGGGCTGAGCGGATGCAGCTGGCGCAGCGCGCCGTCACCGAAATAGCTTCCGCCGATGCCCTCGGCCGGGAACAGCACCGGGATCGCCGCCGAGGCCATCACGTGCTCCAGCGCGATCGCGGCGCGCTCGCCGCGGCGGTAGAGCCGGTTCCACGGCGCGGTGTCGCCGCCGTCGAAGAAGGCCACCGAGCTGCCGCTGCCGTAATCCATCGCGGTGATGCACAGCGTGCGCAGCAGGCCCTCGGCGAGGTTGCGCTGCGCCGCGTCGAAATCGAGCCAGTTGCGCAGCATCTGCCGCAGCGGGGCGTTGTCGAGCAGCGCGCCGGGCGCGGCGCGCCCGTCGCGGCTGAACGGGGAGCGCGCGATGCGCCACAGGTTGCCGAGCACCGCCGCCCAGCCATGGTCGTAGACATCGCCGGCGCTGATGCCCCGCCAGGCGCGGTACAGGCGCTCGACGCCCTCGCGCGGGCGATGCGCGTTGGCCGCCATGAACACCGCGTTGATCGCCCCGGCCGAGGTGCCGCAGATCACGTCGAATGGCAGCTGGTCGCGGCCGTGGATTTCCATCACGCCGCGCAGCACGCCCACCTGGTAGGCCGCGCGCGCGCCGCCTCCGGAGAGGATCAGCGCGGTACTCATGCCGGAGCGAGCCCGGCCAGCGCCGCGATCACGCGCCACTCGGCGTCGGTCACGGGCTGCACCGACAGCCGCCCCTGGCGCAGCAGCACCATCGCGGCCAGTGCCGGCGTCGCCTTGATGGCGCCCAGCGTGACCGGGCGCGGAAAGTGCTCGAGGTAGCGGATATCGATGCAGAACCAGCGCGGGTTCGCCGGCTTCGATGCCGGATCGTGCAGCGGGCTCGCGGCGTCGAACTGCGCCGGATCCGGGTAGGCCGCACGCACCACCTCGGCGCTGCCGACCAGCGCCGGCTCGCGGATGCCCGAGTGGTAGACGAGGCACAGGTCGTCCGCGCGCACCGCGTCGCGCAGCAGGTTGCGCGCCTGGTAATTGCGGATGCCGTCCCAGCGCATCACGCCGCCGGCGGCCGCGCGGATGTCATCGAGGCTGCATTCGCGCCGGCTCGGTCTTCAGCAGCCATATGGCCACGGCCAGTTCCTCCCGCCTCTGTGGGTCGGGCTGTCAGGTCGGGCTGTAGGTCGGGTTTCAGACCCGACAAGGGTTCGGCGCAGCCGAACCCGCCGCATTGCCGCACCCACCGCACCTGTCGGCATGAATGCCGACCCACGACAGGCAGTGCAGCGATGCCGCCGACCCGCGGGACAGCTCAGGGCGCGAGCCCCAGCAGTGCGGCCGCGTTGCCGCGCATGATGCGGCGCTGCTCGGCGGCGCTGAAGGAGCCGAGCTCGTGCAGCATGTCGGCGGAGGAATGCAGGCCCTCGGGGTGCGGGTAATCCGAGCCGTGGACCACGCTTTCCACGCCGGCTGCGCGCGCCACGGCGGCGATGTCGTCCTCGAAGAAGGGCACGATCCGGAACTGCCGGCGGAAGGTCTCGCTCGGCTTCAGCGACGGCTTGCCGAAAGCCCAGCGCGAGCGGTGGTCGCCGAGGCGGAAGATCTTGTCCAGCGTCTTCAGCAGGTGCGGCAGCCACGCCGCACCGTACTCCACGATCAGGAAGCGCAGCCCCGGGAAGCGGTCCGGCAGGTTGTGGAAGATCAGCGCGGCGAGCTGGTCGACGATGGTGCGCTCGCCCATGCCGACGAAGGTGTTGAACGGCGTGAAGCGGTGCGAGGGCGGGTTGGCCGGCTCGCCCCAGGGTGCCGCCTGCATCGCGTTGAATCCGGTGGCGCCGATGTGGAACACCACCACGAGCCCGGCCTCCTGCACGCGCGCCCAGAACGGGTCGAAATACGGATCCGCGGGCGAACGGCCGTTGACGGGGCCCGTGGTGAGCAGCACCAGGCGCACGCCCTCGGCGATCAGGCGCTCGAGCTCCTCGAGCGCGTGCGGCAGGTCCGCGAGCGACATCAGCGCGGTCGCGAAGATGCGCCCGTCGCCGCCCCAGCCCCAGTCCGCCGCCAGCCAGCGGTTGAAGCTGCGGATGCTCGGGTAGAGCACCTCGTGGAAGTCGGGATCGGCGCGCATCTGCCACTCGACACCGACGCCGAGCGTGGGAATCTGCACCGCCGCCTCGACGCCCTGGCGATCCATCTCGGCCAGCCGCGCGCCGCGCTCGATGAACTGCGGGAAGTCCTGCGCCGCGACCGGGTTCAGGTTCACCGCGCCGCCCTCCTCGGTGCTGCCGCGCAGGAACTCGACCATCGCGCCGGGGGCGCCACGTGGTCGCCCACCGCGGCGCTGAAGAACTGCAGGCGCTTGTGGCCGAGCATCATCACGCCGATGCCGTCGGCGCGGCTGCGATCCACCCGCACGGTGCGCTCGCGAAAGCGCGGCTCGATGTGCCGCGTGAAGCAGTCGTCGACCTCGTAGTAGTGGTTGTCGCAATCGATCAGGCGGTAGTCGGGTGAGGTCATCGCGCGGGCTCCGGAGCGAAATCGGCCTGCATTTTGGATCGCCAAATGTGGGTCGCCATTCATGGCGACAGCAGCATTCGGCCAGGCACAAGTCGGCATGAATGCCGACCCACGTTGGGTCCGACCCACATTCTACCCGCCGCGCTCGCGACCCCGCGATTACAAAGCCGTCAGGCCGGGAAAGAAGCGCGAGATGGTGTCGACCACGCAGGCCGGGCGCTCGCCGCCCTCGATCTCGACCGTGATGCGCACGATCACCTGCACCGCGCCCTTCACTTCCTCCACGGTCACGATCTCGCCGCGACCGCGGATGCGCGAGTCCACCGGCACCGCCGCCGGAAAGCGCACCTTGTCGACGCCGTAGTTCACGCCCATCGAGGTGTTGTCGACGCGCATCAGCTCCGGCAGGAACAGGTTCACCAGCGACAGCGTCAGGTAGCCGTGCGCGATGCACTTGCCGTAGGGGCCGCTCGCGGCCTTCACCGGATCGACGTGGATCCACTGGTGATCCCCGGTGGCGTCGGCGAACAGGTTGATGCGCTCCTGCGTGATCGTGAGCCAGTCGGTCACGCCGAGCTGCGTGCCGTGCTTGCCGATCAGGTCCGCGGGACGCTCGAAAACGGTGGTCATGTGCGTGCTCCAGCTGCGTTGGGTGCGTGGCCCGCGCCGCTCGGGCGGCGGCGCCGGGGCCGCGTAGTGTAGCCGCGCGCCGGCGGGGCGCGCCACGGCCCGCGGTGGCGGCATCCCGGGGCGCTGCCTATACTCGGCTCACTGTCCGGCCCGCCAGAGGTGTGGTTCATGCGTTCATCCAGATTGCACGGCGCATCGCGCGCCGGCCTGCGCGCCCTGATGCTGCTGGCGGCCCTGCTCGCGGCCGGCACGGCGCAGGCGCTCAGCCTCGGCAACGCCAGCCTGCAGTCGCGCGTCGGCGAGCCGCTGCGCGTGTCGATCCCGCTCGGCAGCCTCGGTGCGGTCACGCAGCGCGAGATCATCGTCGGGCGTGCCCCGGAGGCCGATTACGCGCGCTTCGGCATCGACCCCGCCGCGCTCGGCACCCCGCTGCGCTTCGAACTGCTCGTCGACAGGAGCGGCAACGCCAGCGTCGAGGTCCGCAGCGAAAAGCCGCTCAGCGAACCGTTCATCGACGTGGTGGTCGAGGTGCGCTGGCCCAGCGGGCGCCTCGTCAGGCAATACACGCTGCTGCTCGACCTGCCGCCGCGCTGAGAGGCCGCACCCCGGCGCGTGGTGCGCTGTCGCCGGCAAACCGTGTCCGCTTGCGCGACTGTCCGCATGAATGCGGACCTACGGGGGCCTACGGCGGCAGGCGCCAGTCGATGGGCCGCTTGCCGTGCGCCTCGAGGTAGCGGTTCGCCGCCGAGAAGTGCCCGTTGCCGATGAAGCCGCGATGCGCCGACAGCGGCGAGGGGTGCGGCGAGGACAGCACCAGGTGGCGCTCGCGGTCGATGATGCGGCCCTTGCGCTCGGCGTAGCTCCCCCACAGCAGGAACACCAGGTGCTCGCGCCGCGCGTTCAGCACCTCCACCACGCGGTCCGTGAAGCGCTCCCAGCCCTTGCCCTGGTGCGAGGCGGCGCGGCCGCGCTCCACCGTCAGCACGCTGTTCAGCAGCAGCACGCCCTGCGTGGCCCAGCTCTCCAGGCAGCCGTGCGCGGGCGCCGGCAGATCGAGGTCGCGCTTCAGTTCCTGGAAGATGTTGCGCAGCGACGGCGGCACGTCGACGCCGCGCGGCACCGAGAAGCACAGGCCGTGCGCCTGCCCCGGCCCGTGATAGGGATCCTGGCCGAGGATCACGACCTCGACCGACGCGAAGGGCGCGCAGCGAAAGGCGTTGAACCAGTTCGCGCTGGCCGGGTAGATGAGCTTGCCGGCGCGCTTCTCGGCACGCAGGAATTCGCGCAGCTGCTGCATGTAGGGCTGCTCGAACTCGGTGCCGATCTCGGCGAGCCACGACGGTTCCAGGTCGATGCGCGAGGTGCTGCTGTTCATGCTCCGTACCTTGTCCGGACGATGCGCGGCTGCCCCGCGAGCGGCTATCATCGGCGCCCCATTCGAGGAGGAGACGACGTGAGCGGCCAGAATCCCTACCAGTTGCTCGGCGGCGAAGACGGCGTGCGCAAGCTGTGCACCACGTTCTACCGCATCATGGACGAGTCGCCCGAGGCGGCCGGCATACGCGCGATGCACGGCGAGTCGCTCGCCGCCATCGAGGAGAAACTCTTCGAGTACCTCTCGGGGTGGATGGGCGGCCCGCCGCTCTACGTGCGCCGCACCGGCACGGTCTGCCTGACGAAGCCGCACCAGCCCTACGCCATCGGGGCCGCGGAACGCGACCAGTGGCTGCTGTGCATGGAGCGCGCGCTGGAGGAAGTGGGCGCCAGCGCAGACGTGAAGGAGATGCTGCGCGAGCCGCTGTTCCGCATCGCCGACATGATGGTGAACCGCTGAGCGAGGCGACACGCTACTGCGTGTACGCCTCCTCGATGTTCGGCGCGAAAAAGTCCATCCCCGCCGGCACACCGACGCAGCTCTCGTCCCAGAAGGCGCGCGCTTTCGCGATCTTGCCGGCGTCGTTCAGCACGAAGTGATCGACGACCGCGAGGTCGAGCCCCTTGTTCTGCGCCGGCACGCGCACCTGCATCGTGAAGCGCAGGATGCCCTCGTTGCCGCAGGCGATCACCTGGTCGATGCGCGGCGAGATCGTGCGTCCCTCATCGGCACCCTGGCGCGCGAAATCCCAGAATTTCGCCACGCCCTCGTGGCCGACGAAGGCGGGCGAGCCCACCGGATCCTCCCAGGTCGCGTCCTCGGCGAAGATGCTGAGCAGCAGTTCCTTGTTGCCCGTGGCCCAGGCTTCCATGTACTTGCCGATGACTTCGCGTACCTGATCGGGCGTAGCCGCCATGGGGATGTCTCCTCGTTGTCGTGGTGATGGAAGGAATCGTTTCAGCGCCGCGCCAGCACCTGGTCGGCGAAGCGCATGATCGCCTCGCGCTTGGTCTCGAGGCGGGCCGGATCGGCATCGGCGCGGTACCAGGGCGCCGCGAAGAACGGGTTCGGCAGCCACGGGCTCATGATCATCAGCCCGGTGACGCCCATCGCCGCCACGTCCGCGATGACCTGCGGCTCGTGCGCCTCGGTGAGCGCGATGTTGATGGCGAAATTCTCGCGCGGCAGCCCCGCGGCGTCGCGCTGTTGCAGCAGCGCTCGCAGCACCGGCGCCGCGCCGGCGCGATCCAGCGGCAGGCCGAGCCAGCCGTCGTTGCGCACCGCGCGCCCCAGCGCCGCGGGCACCGCGCCGCCGCACCACACCGGCACCGGCGCCGCCGGCGCGGGGCACATGATGGATTCCGCGTAGCAGAAGAACTCGCCTTCGTGCGTCACCGGCCGGCCGGACCAGAACTTGCGCGCCACGGTCAGCAGTTCGTCGAGGCGGCGTCCGCGCGTGGCGAAATCCACGCCGAGCAGCTCGTATTCCTCGCGCAGCCAGCCCGAGGCCACGCCGAGCACGATGCGCCCGCCCGTCAGCACCGCCGCGGTGGAGACCGACTTCGCCAGCGTCGCCGGGTCGCGCAGCGCCGCCAGGCAGATGTTCGAGGCCAGGCGCAGCCTCGTGGTCACCGCGCCCATCGCGGCCAGCGTGACCCACGGATCCGGCCACGGCGTGTCGGCGGGCCACCAGATGGCGCCGTCCTCGGTGTACGGGTAGCGGCTCTCGATGCGTGTCGGCATCAGCACGTGATCGGCCACCGTGATGCCGTCGAAGCCGGCCTCCTCGGCGATGCGCGCCAGCGCCAGCAACTGGTCCTGCTCGGGAATCGTGGTGATCGACAGCCAGTACTCCACGGAACCTCCTGCTCCCTGGCCGCGATGGACAGCGTGCCGCGGGTGCGCCATCAGTGCGCCTCGCGCGCGATCACGCCGCCCTTCCTCGCGCCCGCGGCGGCGCGCCGCACCGGCGTGTTCACGTAGTCCTCGAGCGGCGCGGCGCGCATCCCCGCATCGTGGCGCTCCTGCGGTGCGGCTTCGTACAGCGTGGTGCGCTGCCACGGGCTGCGCCCGGCCTCGCGGATCAGTTGCTCGAGCTCTGCCGGCGGGAATTCCTCGCCGTGCGCCGCACCCGCGGCGCGCGTGATCGATTCGTTCATCAGCGTGCCGCCGACGTCGTTGGCGCCCGCGTGCAGGCAGGCCGCGACACCCTCGGCGCCCATCTTCACCCACGAGGCCTGGATGTTCGGCACGTCCGGGTACAGCACGATGCGCGCCACCGCGTGCAGCAGCACGGCCTCGCGGAAGGTCGGCCCGCGCCGCGCGCGGCCGCGCAGGTACATCGGCGCCTCGCCGGCCACGAACGGCAGCGGCACGAACTCCGTGAAGCCGTGGTACTTGCGCTGCAGGTCGCGGATCGCGAGCAGGTGATGCGCCTGGTGGCGCGGCTGCTCGATATGGCCGTACATCATGGTCGCGGTGGTGCGCACGCCCTGGCTGTGCGCGGCCTCCATGACCTCGAGCCATTGCGCGCTGTTGATCTTGTCCGGGCACAGCACCGCGCGCACCTCGTCGTGCAGGATCTCGGCCGCGGTGCCCGGCAGCGTCGCCAGGCCCGCCTCGCGCAGCTGCGCGATGAAATCACCGAGCGGCAGCCCCAGCGTCTTCGCGCCCTGCCAGACTTCCAGCGGCGAAAAGGCGTGGATGTGCATCCGCGGCGCGGCTTCCTTCACCAGCCGGCAGACATCGAGGTACTTCTGCCCGGTGTACGCCGGATGGATGCCGCCCTGCAGGCAGACCTCGGTGGCGCCGCGCGCCCAGGCCTCGGCCACGCGACGCGTGAGCTCCGCGTCGTCGAGATCGTAGGGCGTGCCGCGCAGGTGATCGTGCGCCTTGCCCTTGGAGAAGGCGCAGAACTGGCACTTGAAGTAGCAGACGTTGGTGTAGTTGATGTTGCGGTTCACGACGTAGCTGACGCGCTCGCCGTGCAGCGCGGCGGTTCAGTGCGTCGGCCTGCGCGCAGACGCGCGCGAAATCCGCGCCGCGCGCGCCGAACAGCGCCGTGACATCGGCTTCATCCAGGTCCTCGCCGGCCTCGGCGCGCGCCAGCAGCGCCGCGATGCGCGCGCTGACGCCGCCCGCCGTGCCCCTTGCCCGCCAGCAGCTCGCGCTCCAGTGCCGGCAACTCGGTGGCACGAGCCGGTCAGCCAGTCGTCGACGCGCGGAAAGCCCTCGGCATCGGTCGCGGCCAGCAGGCGCGCCTGCAGCGACTCCGTCGACCCAGCGCGCGGCGTCGCGCACGTAGGCCGGATAGATCGTCAGGCGCTCCTGCAGGAACTTGCCCGCGCTCGCGGTCTCCGCCGCCAGCTGCCCGAGGTGCGGCCACGGCGCCTCGGGATTGACGAAGTCGGGCGTCACGGGCGACACGCCGCCCCAGTCGTTGATGCCCGCCTCGACGAGGCGCGGCAGCACGCCGGGGCTGAGGTTCGGCGGCGCCTGGATGTTCATTGCCGGGCCCGAGGATCAGCCGCGCCACCGCGATGCGTCCACAGCAGTTCCTCGAGATCGGGCTCCGGCGCGCTGGCCATGCGCGTGCCCGGCTTGGCGCGGAAGTTCTGCACGATCACTTCCTGCAGGTGGCCGTACTCGCGGTGGATCGCGCGCAGCGCCAGCAGCGATTCGACGCGCTCCTCGCGCGTCTCGCCGATGCCGATCAGGATGCCGGAGGTGAACGGCACGCGCGCCTCGCCCGCGAGGCGCATGGTGTGCAGGCGCGCCGCCGGCGCCTTGTCGGGCGAGCCGTAGTGCGGCATGCCCTTGCCGCACAGCCGCTCCGAGGCCGACTCCAGCATGATCCCCATCGAGGGCGCGAGCGGGCGCAGCAGCGCGATCTCGCGCGCGTCCATGTTGCCCGCGTTGATGTGCGGCAACAGGCCGGTCTCGTCGAGCACCGCGCGGGCGACATGCGCGAGGTAGTCGAGCGTGGTGGCGAAGCCCAGCTTCGTCCAGCGCCTCGCGCGCGGCGCGATAGCGCAGCTCGGGCTTCTCGCCCAGCGTGAACAGCGCCTCCTTGCAGCCGAGCCGCGCGGCCTGCGCGCGCGCTCTCGAGCACCTGCTCGAGCGGCATGTAGGGCGAATCGAGGCGCTTGGGCGTCTGCGCGAAGGTGCAGTAATGGCAGACGTCGCGGCACAGGTGCGTGAGCGGGATGAACACCTTGCGCGAATAGCTGATCACGTTGCCGTGCGCCGCATCGCGCAGCGCGGCGGCGACGCGCAGCAGCGCGGCGGTGTCATGGATGCCGGCCAGCGCGAGCGCCTGCTCATCCGACAGACCATCCGCGCTGCGGGCGGCCTCGGCCAGCGCATCCAGGGGATTCCTGCTCAGCATCTGCACGTCGGTACTACCTCAGAAGATGGGGTCATTGCCCGCCTGGCCACGGCCCTGAAGCAGGCGCGTGGTATGGGCTCCGCCGGCATTCTCTGCGCTTTGGCTGACGGCGACAAGCTCGGCCAGGTCCTCGGGATGGTCGATGTCCCGGCCCAGTCCGGCAGCGGGATGCTCCACGCAATACACCCCGGCCGCGCGCGCGGCCTCGTGGTGACGCGCGCGGCTGCCGGCGCCGAAGCGATACGCCAGCGCATCCGGTGGCGTGCTCAGCAGGCAGTTGCTGCCCTCGCCGGCGCGGTCGGTGACCAGGGTGGCGAGCGGTGCGCCGCGCGCGTCCAGCGCGGCCAGGTGCGCCTCGATCAGGCCACGCAGTTCCGCCGCGCGCGCCAGCGGCAGGTCGGCGTGCATCACCAGCACGTGCCGGGCACCCTGCGCGCAGGCGTGCCGCATGGCCTCGGTGAGCGCCGCATTCAGCGGATCCGACGCTGCAGCGGCGGGGCGGAACAGCGCCACGCCGTACCGCGCGCGAGCGCGGCCACGTCGTCGTCGTCGGAGACCAGCACGATACGCTGCGGCGCCACCGGCACCGCCTGCAGCGCCTCGATGACGTCGCGGGCCATCGCCTCGACGAGCTCGCGCCGCGCCAGCGCCGCCAGCGTGCCGGACAGGCGCTCCTTGGCGCGTCCGAGGTTCTTCAGCGGCACCAGCACCCACAGCGCGGGCGGGATCATGCGCCGAGGGTATCCAGCAGCCCGAGAATGTCCGCGGCGAGCCGGCGCTTGCTGCCGGCATCGCTCATCACGGTATCGGTCACCAGCACGCGCATGCCCAGTGCGCCGATTGCATCGCGCTGGGCCTGGTCCTCGCGGTCGATCACGAAGGCATCGGCGAGCCCGCGGTAGTGGCGCGCCACCTCGAGCGCCGAGACCGGCAGCCCGAGCTCGGCCATCATCTTGGCCGCCGGCCCCTTGAGCGCGCGTCCGCCCACGATCGGCGACACCGCGACCACGGGCAGCGTCGGCGAGGCGCTCGCGCAGTCCCGGCACGGCCAGCACCGGATCGACGCTGAGCCAGGGATTCGAGGGGCAGATCACCGCGACCGGGCGCACCGATGCCGCGAGCCAGTCGCCGAGCGCCGGCGCCGGCCGGGCGGCCCCCGCGTTGTCGAAACGCACGCCGCGCACCCGCGGCTCGCAGCGCTCGCGCACGAAATATTCCTGGAAGGCGAAGCTGCCGCGATCGGTGTCGACCAGCGTGCGCACGGGCGCATCGCTCATCGGCACGATCGCGTGGCGCACGCCGAGCGCCGCGGCGAGGCGCGCCGTCGCCTCGCTCAGGGTGAGCCCCGCGCGCAGCAGCGCGCTGCGCTGCAGGTGCGTGGCGAGATCGCGATCCCCGAGGCGGAACCAGTCCGGGCCGCCGAGCGCGCCCAGCGCCTCGATGCACTGCCAGGTCTCGCCCGCCAGCCCCCAGCCGCGCGCCGGATCGGCCAGGCCCGCCAGCGTGTACATGAGCGTGTCGATGTCCGGGCAGATCTGCAGCCCGAGGTGCTCGAAATCGTCGCCCGTGTTGGCGACGATCAGCAGCTCGGCCGGATCGAGCAGCGCCGCGAGGCCGAAGGCCAGCTTGGCGCCGCCCACGCCGCCCGAGATCGCGAGGACGCGGCGCGCGGCGCTCACTGGCGGAACAGGTCGCGCTCGCGCGCGCGCAGCAGTGCACCCATGCCCTCGTCGGAGGGCTCCAGCGCGGCGCCGCGCACCAGCACCGCCGGGATCGCCTCGTCGGCCTGTCCCATCACGAAGGAAGCGGCCGCCGCGAGCTCGTCGGCCACCGCGATCTCGGTGATCTCGAGCTTGCGCCCGAACAGGTCCGGCGCGCCGATGCGGTTCACCACCGGGCGGAAACCCGCGCAGCCGATCGCGAAGCCGATGATGCCGTTGCGCCAGGCGCGTCCGGCGCTGTCGTTGATGATCACGCTGATGCTGCGGCCGGCGTCGCGCTGCGCGCGCTCGCGCAATTGCCGCGCGCTGGCGTCGGGATCGAGCGGCAGCAGCAGCACCTTGTCCGGGTCCGCCACGTTGGAGCGATCGACACCCGCGTTGGCGTGCACGTAGCCGAGGCGGTGCTCGACGATCAGCGCGCCCGGGCGCTGGCGCATCACCTCGCGCGACTCCGAGAGGATCACCTCGATCAGCCGCGGGTCCTTGTCGGCCGGCCCGGCGAGCGCCAGCGCACGCGCCGAGGGCACCACCTCGTTCAGGTCGACGTAGCGGTTCTCGGCCTTGGAAACGATCTTCTGCGCCACCACCAGCAGGTCGCCGTCGCGCAGGCCGCCGGCGCAGCGCGCGGTGGCCGCGAACAGCATCGCCGCGATGTCGTCACCGGGCTCCACCAGCGGCAGCCCGGTCAGCGGGATCAGCGCGAGCGTGTTACTCACCGGCCGGTTCGAGCCCGGTGATGCGGATGCCGGCGTGGCACTTGAAGGCGCGGTTGATGTTGATGATCACCGAGGTCAGCGCCTCGGCCGCGGCCGAGTTGGCGATCGGGCCGGCGTGGAAGCCGCGCATGCCGCAGGCCTCGACCAGGCCGATCACCTCGGCGCGCGCGTCCTTGTCGTTGCCGCAGACCAGCACGTCGCACTCGATGCCGTGGCCTTCCTGCAGGTGATGGGCGGCGACGTTCTGGAACGCCGACACGACCTTGACCGAGTCGCCGAGCAGCTGCTGCGCGGCCATGCCCGCGGAGCCTTCGGGCGGCAGCTGCACCGTGCCCACCTTGGGCGGCATCAGCGGCACCGTCACGTCGACCAGGATCTTGCCCTCCAGCGCCGGGCGCACGTGCTCGAGCGTGCTCTTCTGGTGCGCGAAGGGAACGGTCAGCACCACGATGTCGGCCGCGCGTGCCGCGTCGAGGTTCTCCATCGCGGCCACGTCGAGCTGCGTTGCGCCCCACTCGGCCATGACCTGCTTGAGCTCGGCGAGCGCGGCCTCGGCCTTCTCCAGCGTGCGCGAGCCGATGATCACCCGGTGCCCGGCCTGGGTCCAGCGCCGCACCAGGCCCGTGCCCAGCGCGCCGGTGCCGCCCAGGATCGCAATCCGCTTCGAACCCGCCGCCTCGCTCATGAAACCTCCACGTTGTCTGTGTATCGAACCGCCGAACCGCCGCGCCGTGCACGGGGCTCGCTATAATGGCGCGCCATTCTAGTCGCAACCAGCGGCGCAAGTGAATTCTCGACTCCGGAGGCGGAAATGCAGGACAGGCTGGACATGCAGGGCAAAGTCGTGATCGTGACCGGAGGCGCCAAGGGCGTCGGTGCCGGCATCAGCCAGCAGCTTCCTCGAGGCGGGCGCGAGCGTGGCCATCGTGGGGCGCACGCCGCCCGAGCGAGCTGCCCGCCTGCGGCGCCAACGCGGCGAGCTTCTGGCAGGCCGACGTGCGCGACTACGACCAGCTCAGTGCCTGCACGGACGCCATCGTGGCCCGCTACGGACGCATCGACGTGCTGGTCAACAACGCCGGCGGCGCACCGGCCACCGATGCCGCGACCGCCTCGCCGCGCTTCTCCGAGTCGATCATCCGGCTGAACCTGCTGGCCCCGCTCAATTTCGCGCAGCTGGCCAACCGCGTCATGCAGCAGCAGGAGAGCGGCGGCACCATCATCAACATCGCCAGCGTGAGCGCGATCCGCCCCTCGCCGGGAACCGCCGCCTACGGCGCGGCCAAGGCGGGCCTGGTGAACCTGTGCACCTCGCTCGCGGTGGAATGGGCGCCCAAGGTGCGCGTGGTCGCGGTGATCTCGGGCCTGGTCGTGACCGAGCAGGCGCACCTGCACTACGGCGACGACGCCGGCATCGCCGCGGTGGGTCGCACGATCCCGCTCGGGCGCATGGCGGTGCCGTCGGATATCGGCAACGTGTGCCTGTTCCTGGCCTCGCCGCTGGCGAGCTACATCTCGGGCAGCGCGATCACCGTGCACGGCGGCGGCGAGGCGCCGGCCTTCCTGGCGGCTTCGAACGCCGACTGAGGGCCGGCCTTCAGCGCGAGGTCTTCGGCGGCCGGCCGCGGCGGGCCGGCGTCGCACCCGCCTTGCCCGGGGCCGGCTTCACCGCGGACTTGCGCACCGCGGCCCTGGCGGCCGGCTTGCGCGCGACCGGTTTTGCGGCGGCCCTGGCCGCCGGCTTGCGTGCCTCGCCCTTCGCCTTGCCCTTGCGCAACGACAGGCCCGTGACCTTCTTCGCCAGCGCATTCACCTGCCGCGCCAGCGCGTCGAGGCGCGTGTGCACGGAGTCGTCGACGCCCATGCGCTCGCGCACGCGGCTGATCATCTCCTCCACCGAGCGGGTGTTGCTGCCGGCGGCCTCGCTGATGCGCTCGCGCGCCTCGCTGATCATGCCCTTGGCCTCGCTGATGCGATCCTTCAGCGCCTCGCGGCTGTGATCCTCGATCGACTGCCCCTTGTTCACCAGGTCGTGGAAGAACTTCGAGGCCTCCTGGCTCGCCTTGTCGATCTGCCCGTGCGCGTCCTCGACGCTCTTGCCGTAGGCACCGAGGCCCGCCAGCCAGATCTTGCGGGCCACGGTCTCTCCGCTCTCGAGCGGTTTGCGCTTGCGTGTGCGTGCCATCGCCGGATCCTCCGTTGTGTGCTGTGCGGTAGCGCCGCAGCCGCTGCATTTTTCGACCCGGGCATGCTAACGGCTGGAATTGGAAACAACATACTAGTAACGTTCGGCCAGATGAAAACCCGCGACCGCATCATCCACGTCAGCCTGGAGCTGTTCAACCGCGAGGGTGAGCCCAATGTCACCACGGTTGACATAGCCAACGAGCTCGACATCAGCCCGGGCAACCTCTACTACCACTTCAAGGGCAAGGAAGAGCTGGTCCGGGAACTGTTCGAACGCTTCTACGAGCAGTTCAACGTGATCCTGCGCGCGCCGGTGCAGAATTCCCTGCGGATGGAGGACAACTGGTTCTACCTCGTGGTGGTGTTCGAGCACATGCACGCCTACCGCTTCCTGTACCGCAACATCTCGCTGATCATGCAGCGCTACGAGCAGATCCAGCGCCCGTTCCGGCGACTCATCCACATGAAGCAGGACGCCGCGCGCGCCATCTGCCTGCAGCTGCGCAAGGCCGGCGTCACGCAGATCGACGACGCGGGAATAGACATGCTCGCGCGCAGCATCGCGCTCACGATCACCTACTGGTTCAACTTCGACCACCTGCTCGGCGATCGCCCCAGCCAGGACGAGGACCTGATCCACGACGGGGTGCTGCAGGTGCTGTCGCTGATCGCGCCGCACCTTGGCGCGATGCAGCGGGAGTTCATGGACACCGCATTTGCGATCCACTCGCGCCTCGGCCGCGCCACGGTGCCGGCAACGCGCCCCAGGGGAGGAAGGAAATGAACCGCACCGCCACCATTTGCCGCGCCGCGGCCGCCCTGTGCGCATTGCTGCTCTTCGCCGCGCCGCTGGCCACGCGCTTCGGCCTCGTGTCCTGGAAGCTCGGCCTGCCGCTCACCGCGCTGGCCATCCTGGGCGGCGCCGTGCTGCTGCTCGTCGCGCTGGTGCTGCTGGCGCTCCCGGCGTGGCGCGCCGCGCGCGCACCGCTCGCGGCGAGCGCCCTGCTGGCCGCGTTGCCCGTGCTCGCCGGCGTGGCCGTGATCGCGCCCGGGCTCGGGCTGCCGGCAATCCACGACATCAGCACCGATATCGCGGATCCGCCGCAGTTCGTGGCGCTCGTGGCCGTGCGCGGCCCGGAGGCAAACCCGCTGGCGCGCTCGCCGGAGGTGGACGCCGCGCAGCGCGCCGCGTGGCCCGAGCTGGGCCCGCTGGACTCGGCGCTGCCGCCCGCGCAGGCGTTCGCACGCGCCGCCGCGGACCGCGCGCGAGCTCGGCTGGCAGATCCAGGCCGAGGACGCGGCGGCGGGCCTGATCGAGGCCAGCGCGACCACCTTCTGGTTCGGATTCGTGGATGACGTCGTGATCCGCATCAGGCCGCACGCCGGCGGCTCGCGCATCGACCTGCGCTCGGTGAGCCGCGTCGGGCAGGGCGACCTCGGCGCCAACGCAAAGCGCATCCTGCGCTTCAACGCGGCGTTCTCCGGCTAGCCGACGCGGATCTCGATGCTGCGCCTGCCGCCGGCGGCGCGCTTGGCGATGGCGACCGAGAGCACGCCGTCCTCGACCCGCGCCGTGATCTGCTCCGGATCCGCGAACTCCGGCAGCGCGAAGCTGCGCGCGAAGCGTCCGCCGGTGCGCTCGGCGCGATGCCGGTGGCCCTGCGCCGCATCGGCGCGCGGCAGCTCGCGATGCCCCTGGATCGTCAGCACGCCGTCCTCCACGCCGACGCGCACGTCCTCGCGCTTCACGCCGGGTATCTCGGCCTCGATCAGGTAGTGCTCCGCCGTCTCGGAGATGTCCACCAGCGGCCGCCAGTCGGCGGTCACGATGTGCTCGGAACGTCCGTGCGCGAGCGGCTGCACGGACGAACTGCGCCCGTAGCGCGCGAGCAGCTCTTCCATGTCGCGCAGCGGATCCCATTGCGAACTGGCCATCACACGCCCTCCTGCAATTGTGGCAATCGCTGGATGCGGACTATCCGCCGCCCCTGCCGCGCGTTCCTTGACCCGCATCAATCCGGCGGCACGGCATCCGCCCCGATGCGCGCGAGCAGCGCGCGCACCGTGGCCGGCCCGGCATCGGCAACGCGCAGCGTCCCGGGCTCCGCGGCGGCATCGGGAAACTCCGCGCTGGCGAGCTGCGCGGCGAGCACGTCGAGATCGGCTTCCGAGGGATCGCTCGCCGCCCTCTGTCGCGCCTGCACGCGCCGCTCCAGCTCTTCGCGCGGTGCGTCGCAGAACAGGATGTGGAAGCCGACGCCGAGCCCGCGCGCCACGCGGCGGAAATCCTCGCGGTGCGCGCGCCGGATGAAGGTCGCGTCCACGATCACCGGGAAACCCGCCGCGATGACCTCGCCTGCCAGTTCCGCCAGCCGCGCGAAGGTGCGCGCGCTGGCCGCGGCGGTGTAGATGTCCGCGGCGTTCGCGCCGTCGCGGCTGCTCGCATCCGGCGCCAGCCCGAAGAGCCGCTTGCGCTCGACGTCGGAGCGCAGGCGGATCGCGCGCGCCTCGCCCGCCAGCGCCTCGGCCAGCGTCGACTTGCCCGAGCCCGACACGCCACAGGTGATCGCGAGGAAGGGCCGGCGCGCGCCGGTGTAGCGTTCGGCCAGCGCAACGTAGCGCCGGCACGCGACATGCGCCGTGCTGCCGCTCGCGACCGGGGGCCGCCCCGCGCCCAGCACGCTCACCTTGGCGCGCACCATCGCGCGGTAGGCGCAGAAGAAGTCGAGCAGCGCCAGGCCCGCATGGTCCCCCGTGCGCTCGAGCCAGGCATTCAGCGCGACGAAGCCGGCGGCGCCGTGGCCGCGGCTCTCGCAGTCCATCACCAGGAAGGCCATCTCGTTCATCACGTCGATCCAGCTGAGCGCGGGATTGAACTCGATGGCATCGAAGGCGAGCGCGCGGCCGGCGAGCAGCACGATGTTGCCCAGATGCAGGTCGCCGTGGCACTCGCGCACCAGGCCGCTCGCGTAGCGCGCCCCCAGCAGGCGCTCGTGGCGGTGGAAGTCCTGCCTCGCCCGTTCCTCGAGGCCGTCCAGTTGCGCGATGTCGGCGCTCTCGCGCAGGTACGGACGCACCTGGCGGAAGTTCTGGTCGATCGCCTCGCGCACGTTCCCCGGGGTGCCGCGCCCGTCCTCGTGCCCGGGGCCGGCCACCGGCAGCGCGTCGTGGATCGCCGCGATGTCGGCCCCGAGCCGGCGCCACACCGCGGTGCCCGGATCGCCGCGCGCGACCACGTCCGCGAGCAGTGCGTCGTCGGGGAACTGCCGCATGCGCACCGCGTATTCGACGACGTTGCCCGCGCCGGCGATTTCCGGGCCCTGCGCGGACGCGGTGATGGCCACCACGTCGAGGTACAACTGCGGCGCGTAGCGCCGGTTCACGCGCAGTTCCTCCTCGCAATAGTGCTTGCGCCGCGCCAGCGTGGAGTAATCCAGGAAGCCGAGATCCAGCGGCTTCTTGATCTTGTAGGCGAACTCCCCGGTCAGCAGCACCCAGGAGATGTGGGTTTCGACGACGCGGACCGGGCCGACGGGATGCGGGAAGGCGCGCGCCTCGCGCAGCCCGTCGATCAGTGCGTTCATGCGCCGCCAGTGTGCGCTACGCCGATGTCGATGCGCATGCCCGGCACCGGCGCCTCAGGACAGCGTCGCGCCGTCGACGCGGATGTCCTCGCCGTTGATGTGCGCGCCGTCCTCGGAGGCGAGCATCGCGATCACGCCGGCCACGACTTCCGGGCCCTTCGGCCCGTTCAGCGCGCTGCAGCGCGCCATCCAGCTGAAATCGGCGCCCTTGGGCATGCGCGGCGACTTCGACATCGGTGTCGCGATGTCGCCGGGGCAGACGCAGTTGGCGCGCAGCCCGGCCCGACCGTACTCCACCGCGATGGTGCGCGTCATCGCGAGCACCGCGCCCTTGGACGCCGAATACGCGCCGCCCCAGGGCAGCCCGGCCAGCGAGGAGGTCGACGCCGCGTTGACGATGTTGCCCTTGGTCGCGAGCAGGTGCGGGATCGCCTCGCGGCACATCATGAACGTGCCGTAGAGGTTCACCTCGATGATGCGGCGGAAATCGGCGAGCGCGAGCTCGTGGAAATGATCGAAGCGCAGGATGCCGGCCATGTTGCTCAGGTGGTCGATGCGCCCGCAGGCGGCGACGCAGGCCTGCACGCAGGCGCGCACCGCGGCCTCGTCGCTGACGTCGCAGGCATGCGCCTCGGCGCGCCCGCCAGCGGCCTCGATCTGCGCCTTCGTCTCGGTGACGCCCTGCTCGAACAGGTCGACGCAGAACACGCGCGCGCCCTCGCTCGCCAGCCGCAGCGCCACCGCCCGCCCGATACCCGATCCCGCGCCGGTGACCAGTGCAACCTTGCCCTCGAATCTCGTCATGCCGCTCACTCCGTGCGATTGCCGCCGCTTATGGGTAATTTTTCCGCATGGTAATGGATTGCAGCCGAAAAAACCATGCACGACAGGCAGTTGGCACTGACTGCTATTGTTAATTTGTGCCGAGCCAAATTGTCATTGCGCATCCGCCCCCAGGCCTTAACATCTCTCGTCTACGCAACGGCTGTTCTGCCCAAGGATGCAGTATGGAAGATCTGGAGCAGTTTCGAGTCGCGGTGCGGGAATGGCTCGAAGCCAATTGCCCGGCCTCGCAGCGCCTTCCCATCACGCCCGAGGAGCAGTACTGGGGTGGGCGCAACGGCAGCTTCCCGTCCGATGATGCGCGCGTGTGGTTCGAGCGCATGCTCGCCAGGGGCTGGACCGTGCCCGAGTGGCCGCACGAATACGGCGGCGGCGGGCTCGATGCGCAGCAGGCGCGCATCCTGAAGAAGGAAATGACCCGCCTGGGTTGCCGCACGCCGCTCTACGGCCTCGGCATCTGGATGCTCGGCCCGGCGCTGCTCGAATACGGCAACGAGGAGCAGAAGCGCGTGCACCTGCGCGCGATCGCCGAAGGACGTCTGCGCTGGTGCCAGGGCTACAGCGAACCGGGCGCGGGCTCCGACCTGGCGAGCCTGCAGACGCGCGCGGAAGACCGCGGCGACCACTTCCTCGTGAACGGCTCCAAGATCTGGACCTCGGGCGCCGACAAGGCGGACTGGATCTTCTGCCTGGTGCGCACCGACCCGCAGGCGCGCAAGCAGCAGGGCATCAGCTTCCTGCTGATCGACATGGCCACGCCGGGCGTCTCGGTCTCGCCGATCGAGCTGATCAGCGGCAGCTCCGAGTTCTGCCAGACGTTCTTCGACAACGTGCGCGTGCCGAAGGAAAACCTGGTCGGCGAACTGAACGCCGGCTGGAGCGTGGCGAAGGCGCTGCTCAAGCACGAGCGCAAGCTCATGTCCGAGATCGGCACCGAGACCGCGAGCGCCGCGTACACGCCGATCGAGTGCGCCCGCCTCTACCTCCCGCTCGAGGACGGACGCGTGGCCGACGCCGTGATGCGCGATGCGCTCGCGCGCCACGAGATGCAGATGCACGCCGTCGGACTGACACAGCTGCGCATCATGGACGAGACGCGCGCCGGCACCGGCAGCGGGCTCACGGCGCTGGTCATGAAGTACTGCGGCACCGAGGAAGAGAAGCGCAAACAGGAGCTGATGCTGGCGATGATGGGCAGCCAGGGGCTTGGCTGGGAAGGCGATGACTTCAACGCCGCCGAGATCGACACCGTGCGCCAATGCCTCGGCGCGAAAGCCCTCAGCATCGCCGGCGGCACCTCGGAGGTCCAGCTCAACATCATCGCCAAGCGCGCCCTGGACCTTCCCGGCGTAACCTGAAGCCTCCGCAGCGGAACCGAATTCATGGCACTCACACTGAACGAAGAGCAGCGCCTGCTGCGCGAAACGGCCCGCGAATTCCTCGGCGCCAACGCCCCGGTGACGGCGCTGCGCGCGCTGCGCGACGCGCGCGACCCGCTCGGCTACTCGCGCGATCTGTGGGCGCAGATGGCCGGGCTCGGCTGGGCCGGCATCATCATCCCGGAGGAATTCGGCGGGCTGGACTTCGGCTTCGCCGGACTCGGCGCGGTGCTCGAGGAAACCGGCCGCACGCTCACCGCCTCGCCGCTGTTCGCGACCTGCGTGCTCGGCGCTTCCGCCGTGCTGCTGGCCGGCTCGCAGGCGCAGAAGGAAGCGGTGCTGCCGCGCGTCGCATGCCGGCGAGCTGTGCCTCGCGCTGGCGCTGGAGGAATCGCATCGCCACGACCCGCCCGGCGTGCGCCTCGAGGCGACGCGCCGCGGCGAGGGCTTCCGGCTGAACGGAGCCAAGCAGTTCGTGCTGGACGGCCACAGCGCCGACCAGCTGGTGGTGGTCGCGCGCAGCCGCGGCACCGCCGGCGAGACCGACGGCATCAGCCTGTTCCTGGTGGACGCGAACGCGCCCGGCATCGCGCGCCGGCGCACGCTGCTGATGGACAGCCGCAACGCCGCGCGCATCGAGTTCGCCAACGTGGACGTGGGCGCCGATGCGCTGCTCGGCGCCGAGGGCGCGGCCTGGCCGGCGCTGGAGCAGGTGCTCGATCGCGGCCGCGCGGCGATCGCGGCCGAAATGCTCGGCGGCGTGCAGGAGACCTTCGAGCGCACCGTCGACTACCTCAAGCAGCGCGAGCAGTTCGGCACGAAGATCGGCACCTTCCAGGCGCTGCAGCACCGCGCCGCGCACATGTTCTCGGAGATCGAGCTGCTGAAGAGCGTGGTGCTCGATGCCTGCGCCAACGTGGACGCGAACCCTGCCCTGCTGCCGCTGTCGGCCAGCCTGGCCAAGGCGAAGGCCAACGACACCTTCGAGCTGGTCAGCAACGAGGCGGTGCAGATGCACGGCGGCATCGGCACCACCGACGAGCTCGACATCGGGCTGTTCCTGAAGCGCTCGCGCGTGGCGATGCAGATACTCGGCGACGCGCGCTTTCACCGCGCGCGGTACGCGACGCTGCGGGGATTCTGAGGCGTTCGACGCGCGTCCTGGAGCGTCGCTGGCCGTGTTGCGCGACCGTCGCAACGGGGCCCGCGGCAAGTACATCCATGTAGGCTCTGGCGCCGCATCCCTGCGGCGCACGGCCCCTTATGCGGCGATCGCACAACACGGCCGCTCGGTTGACGTAGTGCCAAGCTGCAGCAGCAACGCCCGTGGGTTCGGTTTCAACCGAACAATGTCCGGCTGATGCGGGTGCGATCAACGCCTTCCGACCGCACGAACACGCTGGTTATCGGGTGTAGGAGCGGCCCATGGCCGCGATATCGCGCGCATGGCGCGCTCCTACACTCCCCGCACGTCGTTGCTCCACCAACGCGAGGCGCTCGGGGCGCCACCGGTGCCGCGGACACTCTGTCGCCATGGATGGCGACACGCAGGACGCCGATTTGGACGCCGTAGCGAAGCGCAGGTGCCCGAAGGCGAGTGCCATGGATGGCACTCGCCGAGCGCCGATGGTCAGGCGCATCCGCGGCGCCGGTGGCGCCCCGAGCGCCGTCGTTCAGGCGTACAGCGTTGCGCCGAACATCGGCGCTGCGCCATCGCCCACGGCAGCTGCAGCAGCACGAAGCCGGCCAGCGCCACCGCCATCATCGCGCCGATGCGCCAGGGCCAGGGACCGAGCAGGTCCAGCAGCGTGGGTTGCGGCAGGGTCACCGGGCCCACGTAGCCGTAGTTGAAACCGGTGAGCAGGTCGAAGGGCAGGATCAGCGCGAGGTACAGCAGTGCCAGCGCATAGGCCTGCGCGCATTCGCGCCAGCCCGGGCGGAAACCCTCCACCGCGAGCGCGTAGCAGGCCGCACCGGTGATGTTCGCGTGCGGTATCCAGAACATCCAGAACGCGACGCTGGCCGGACCGTGCGCAAGATCCGGCGTGGCGATCGCCTGCACGCTGAAGCCCAGACCCCAGAAGTACAGCACCCCGAGCAGCAGCCGCGTGCGTCGCCACAGGGCCAGCGGCGCCAGGATGCCGGCGATGTCGCAGATTTGCAGCGGCAGGCTCTCGGACGCCACGTAGACGGACGGCAGCAGCTGCGCGCCGTTGGCCACGAACCAGGCCAGCGCCATCGAGGCGCACAGCCACGCCCGCCAGCGCGCTTCCAGCGCGCTGGCGGCCACGCGCCGTCCGACGGCGACCAGCGCCAGCCATACTGCGGCGAAGAACAGCACCGTCGCGAGGTGCAGCGCGGAGAAATTCTCGAAGCGCAGCGCCCACTCAGGCATCGCGGGTGCTCGCCGCGCGCCTCATTCTTCCAGGAGGTCGAAGTCGAACTTGCTGATGCCGCAGTCCGGGCACTCGAAATCCGCGGGAACATCCTCCCAGCGCGTGCCCGGCGCGATGCCCTTGTCGGGCAGGCCGAGGGCTTCGTCGTAGATGAAGCCGCAGATCACGCATTCCCATTTCCTGTAGGCGCTCATGTATCACTCCGTCCGAAAATCATCTGCGCGCGCGGGCCCGGCGCGGGTTCTGCTCTTCCTGCGCGCGCGCATGCAGCCGGTCGAGACAGGCGCGGAAGGTCCGGCTCACCGCCGTGGTGTTCTTGATCATCTCGAGGTAGGGCCAGGTGATGCGCGCGCCGATCGCCACGAACTCGGTCTCCTCCGCGTGCGACTGGTCGCTGAAAAGCTTGAAAACGTGCGCCGGGCTGCGCGGCGGAACCAGCGTGATGTCGCCGCGGTAGTCCTGGATCAGCACCGAGCGCAGCTTGTCGATCGCGAAGTTGACGTTGTCGAACGGTATGCCCTTCTGCACCAGCTGCATCGAGAAATTGGTGGTTTCCTTGAACAGGCGTGTCGCGTATTGCCGCGTCATCGAGGAGACGTCGTTGCCCTGGTGCGCGCTGCGCGACGCGAAGGGCAGCACCAGCGGGTTCACCAGGCTCACGATCGAATGGTTCACGCCGTAGAGGCGCGTCAGGCGGCGTATCGGCAGGTCGTCGCCGATCGAGCCGTCGAGGAACTTGCGGTTCTTCAGGTAGGGGATGATCTCGCCGTTGATGGTCTTGCCCAGCAGTTCCACGGGCGGCAGCAGGAACGGCGCCGCGCAGGAGGCGCGCACGGCGCTGTTGATCACCACGTTCGGCGAGGTGCGGTAATTGAGCAGCCGGCCCTCGTCGAGCGGGTCGAAGGCCGAGACCGTGATGTTGATCGCGCGGCCGCTGCGGCGGAAGGCCTCCTGGAAGCTCATCTCCCCGATGCGCTCCTTCAGCTTGGCGTTGAAATGCTCGACGTCGAACAGGTGGGTCCGCGGCGGCGAGTTCCACTTGATCAGCCCGACCAGCGATTCGCGGTGCGCCATCACCTCGCGCAGTTCCTCGTCGTTGTGCGTGCCGAGCATCGCGGCGACTATCGAGCCCGCGCTGGAACCCGAGATCACGTGCGGCAGCAGGCCGTTCTCCCACAGCGACTTCACCACGCCCATGTGGTAGATGCCGAGCGCCGCACCGCCGCTGAGCATCAGGCTGGACTGGCCGAAAGTCTGGCTGGTGGCCTCGAAGAACTCGATCTTTTCCGTCAGCGTCAACTCGCCCGACTCGTCGTCGCAGAGCCAGTTCAGTGCCTCGCAGACCTCGTCGAGGTAGTGCTCGACCAGGCGCTTGGTACCGAAGCGGGTGAAGCGATAGAGCATCGGGTTCGAGAGGTTGCCGAGGTTGCCGTGCAGGCCCTCCTGCAGGATGAACATCAGGCGGCGCAGGTAGCCGCCTTCACGCGCGCCGAGAATCTGCGCCAGGCGGCGCTGGATCAGCTTGTAGTCGTAAAACGGCGAGGCATCGGTGAACTTCCACTCCTCCAGCCCCGCCTCCTTGTCGTAGCTCATCGCCGCTTCGCGCCAGCCGCCGTAGCTGGTGGCGTCTTCCATTGCCCGCTCGAGGCGCGCCAGGCGGCGGTTGCGCCGCCCGAGCTGCGCGAAGTCCGGCAGAACCTCTGCCAGCGCGCGCATCGCCGGGCGGATCACCAGCCGGCCCGTCAGCGGCATCTCGAATATGGATGACGATTGCCTGTCCGTTCGCTGGCGCAACTTGTTGCCTCCCCGGGGGAACATCACGACTGATCTCATTATGTCACGTCCGCACGATTGGCAAGCGCCCGGCGAACGCGCACAATCTTGATGTGCATCAGGTCCGGAGAACAGGGAATGAGCCGCATCTACATCCAGCGCGACCACGAACTCGACGGCCGGACGCTGCGCAAGCGCGCCGAGAGCCTCGCCAGGCAGCTGCAGCGCGAATTCGGGGGCAATTACCGCTGGGAAGGCAACACGGTCCACTACAACTATTCCGGCGGCATCGACGCGCGCCTGACGCTGCAGGACGAGGACATTCTCGTCGACGTGAAGCTCGGCGTGCTGATGCTGATGCTGAAGAAGCGCCTGCAGCAGGAAATCGAGGTTTACCTCGACCAGCACCTCGCCTGAACCCCGCGCTCACATCGACCGCAGCACTCCGCGTTCCTCCAGCTCCAGCAGCAACAGGTGCTGCAGCAGCTTTTCCTTGGGCGTGTCCGGATGCGCCAGCCCGATCCGCTCGAGGTAGGGCCGCGCCTGTTCCTCGTCCACGTCGGTCATGAATGAACGGATCACCGCACGCAGCAGGTGCGCGGGCTGTTCCATCAGGGCCTTGATGTCTTTCAGGCTGCCACCCAGCGCGATCTCCTCGGGCGTGAAGTCGGTCCCCAGCGGAAAGGCGGGGAAATAGCCGCGCTTGCGCCACGGACCCAGCGCCGCGGCGATGCGCTCGGGAAGGTTGTGGCGCTGCGCCTCGGGGATCTCCCAGTCCGGATCGATCTTGCCGGCATCGCGCGCGCGGCCTCCAGCAGCTCGGGCTGGAAGCGCGAATCGGCGATGCCGAGCAGCGCCTCGATGATCTCCTGGTCGCTGCGCCCGCGCAGGTCCGCCGCGCCGTACTCGGTGACCACGATGTCGCGCAGGTGGCGCGGGATCGTGATGTGGCCGTAATGCGGCACGATGTTCGAACGCAGCGCCTTTCCTGCCCCGCGCGTGGCACGGATGCAGATGATCGAGCGCGCGCCGGGCAGCTCGTGGGCCTGGGCGACGAAGTTGTACTGCCCGCCGACGCCGCTGACGACCTCGCCGCTCTCCAGTCCGTCGGAGACCACGGCGCCGCTCAGCGTGACCATCATGCCGGTGTTGACGAAGCGCGCGTCGCGCCGCTGCAGCTCGCGCAGCACCGGGTCGTCGATGCGGTTGATGCGCCGCACGCTGTCCATGCCGATCAGCTCGGACTCTTCACGCGGCATCGCGGCCAGCGCCTCGTAGAAATCGCGCGGCCCGAGGAAGAATCCGCCGTGCATGTGGATGCCGCCCGAGCAGCCGCTCGCCGAGCGCGAATGCGCACACGGCCGCAAGCGCGGCGCCGTCGCCGATATCGGCCGGACACTCGCTCGCCGCGCGCACCAGCATGCCGTCGCGCCACTCCACCGCGGCATCGAACACGCCCCACTGCTTCAGGAGCGCCACGTCGGCTGCCGCGAGCGGCGATCCGACCGCGCCGTTGTCGCGCAGCGCCGCGAGCAACGCCGCGTCGGGGCGCTCCGAACCGCTCTGGTTCAGCGCACGCTGCAGGCAGGCATGGTCGTAGACCCGGCGCCTGACGATGCCGGCGCGCAGCAGGTGCAGGAAGCCGTTGACGAACATCTCGCTGCAGCCGTACAGACCCGTCTCGAAGCGCCCCAGGCCGCCGAGCGCTCGACGAGGGCGGGATCGGCGCCGAGCGCCGCGACCACCTCGCGGTACGCGGCATTCTCCTCGTGGCGCAGCCGGCTCGCGTAGACGATGGCGTCGCCGAGCGAGCCGATGCCGATCTGCAGCGTGCCACCGTCGCGCAACAGGGCGCTCGTGTGCACGCCGATCGCGAAGTCGGTGACCCCGACCGAGAGATTCGGCGCGGCGAACAGCGTCTTGTCGTACTCCGGGTTCACCAGCACGGCGTCGAAGCACTCCGGCTCGACGATCGCGCGGTTGTACATGAACGGCATGTCGGCGTGCACCTGCGCGATGGCCATGCAGGGCACGCCGCGCGCGCGCTGCGCGGCGATCCATGGCAGCAGGTCGAGCGAGGTGTCGGTGTTCGAGGACAGGCTCAGCATGCGCCGGCCGTCGATTTCACGGCTGGCGACCAGCTGCACCAGCACGTTCAGGCCGCGATCGATGAGGTCGCGCGAGGCAAAGGTGTAGTTGCTGGAGACGTAGTCGCGC
Source organism: uncultured Gammaproteobacteria bacterium (assembly GCA_963819895.1). Taxonomy (GTDB): domain Bacteria; phylum Pseudomonadota; class Gammaproteobacteria; order Pseudomonadales; family UBA5518; genus UBA5518. The sequence continues at coordinate 179,250 of CAWFXU010000021.1, read as the reverse complement.
TGCGCCTGCGCCACGCCCTTCATCGAGCCGGCGCGGAAGTAGAATTCGTGCACGCGCACGTTGGGAGGCAGGCTGCCCTCGCGCAGCGCCGCCATGTAGTCGAGCTCCTCGTAGCTGCCGAACTGGCGTTCGATGAACGGGCCGAGGAAGCGCTCCTCGATCTCGGAACCCGGGCGCGGCTTCTCGAGCGACAGGCCCGTGAACACCGTGAGCTCGATCTGCGGATCCGCCAGCGCGCGGCGGTAGAAGGCGTTCAGCAGCTGGTTCGGCTTGCCGATCCCGATCGGCGCCCCCACCATCAGCCGCTTGCCGACGCGCGCGACCGTGGCCTCGACGCATTGCTCCAACGTGCGGTACTCGATCGCGGACGACGCCACGGCACTACCCCTGCTGACATGTCGATGCGCCGATAGTAGAGTCGGTCGCAGCCACACGGCAACCGGCCCGGCGCGCGATCACGCCCTCGCTTGATCCGGATCAGCCTGCACGCGGGACCTTTGCGCCGCGACCCGGTCGAAAGACAACGGGCAAGGAGAGTCGAAATGGACACCGCGCGAACCAGGCGGTCACGGTACCGGCGGCTGCTGGCTATCGCGCTGGCGGGGGCACTCCCGGCACTGGGCGCGACCGTCTACAAGTCCGTCGACGCCGACGGCAAGGTCAGCTTTTCGGACACGCCGCCTCCGGCAGGCTCCGCCACCGAAGTGATCGAAACGCGCGACACCGACGCCGGCCCCGATCCCGACGCGGCCGAACGGCTGCAGCAGATGCGCGAAACCACCGACCGGCTGCGCGCCGACCGGCTGGCACGCGAGCAGGAGCGCGCGCTGCCACCGGCTCCCGCCTATCCGGGCTACCCCGAACAGGAAGACAGCGCGCAGCGCGACGACGAGGACCGCTGGCTGCTGCCGTATTACCCGCCCTACCGGCGCTGGCACGGTGGTGGCGACCATCGCCCGCCGCCGCGCCCCCCGTATGCCGAACCCGAACCGCTGCCCTCCGGCACCCGCTCACTCAGCCCGCGCGGATTGAAGGCGCGCCTGCGCGACGCGCGCTGAGCGGGCGGCCCGGACTCTCAGGCCAGGCTGAAGCGCCCGCCGGCCAGCCGCGCCTCGCGGTGGCAGCACTCCTCGCTCTCCAGCCGGTCCATCAGCGCCTGGTCCAGGGTATTGGCCAGGGTGCGCGTCCCGTCGGGCAGGTCCAGCAGGGCCACACCGCACACGCGCTGGTCGTTGTGGTACATCACGGTGTAGCCGCAGATGCGCCCCGCGCCGTCGGCGGGCGGCACCACCGTACGCGGCGGCGACTCGGCAGCAACCTCCGCGCTGACGTCCGCGAACACGAAGCCGCGCGGGCCCGGCTCGGTGGACCACACGCCGAAGCCCTGCTTGGTCAGGTACCCCGACACCGAGCTCACCAGCCCGCTCGCGCCGGGCTTGTCGCGCAGCAGCTCCGCCATGCGCGCGGTGGCCTGCAGCACGTAGTTGTTCAGCGGCCCGCCCGCGAAGGGCATGCCGCCGGTCACGGTCCAGTCGCGATCGGCCGGGATGCCGAGCTCCGCGGCGTAGAGCTCCACCGCGATCGGGAAGCAGGAATACAGCTCGACGAAGTCGAGCGCGGCGGGCGCGAGCCCCGACAGCTCCAGCGCGCGCTGTCCGGCGATGCGCGCCCCCGGCAGGCGGTGCAGCGCGGGGCGCTCGGACAGGGCGAGCATGTGGTTCGATTCCGTGCTCGCGCGCGGAAACACCCAGCGGCTGCGCGCAATGCCGAGCGCCTCGGCGCGCGCCGCGGAGCACAACAGCAGCGCCGCGGCCTGGTCCACGTTCCACGAGGTGTTGTGCAGCCTGGTGTACGGGAAGGCCAGCATGCGGTTGCGCGGCGTGGCGTCGCGGATCTCCGCGGGCGCGACGCGCTCGCGCTTCCAGGCGTGCGGGTTGGCCGCGGCGATCTCGCTGAAGCGGCTGTACATCGCCGCCATGCGGTCGCGGTGCTCGGCCACGCCCAGGCCCTGTGCGGCGCGAAAGGCGCTCTCCACCAGCGCGTAATAGCCCACCGGCATCATGCCGAGGCCCGAGTCGATCTCCAGCGGCAGCTGCAGTTCCTCCTGCGGCGTCAGCACCTCGTCGGGCGCTTCGTCGCAGGGCGTCTCGGCGGCCTCGGTGCCCGCGATCTGTGCCTGCAGCGCGCGAAAGCGCGCCTCGCCTCCCACCACGATGGCGGTCTCGATCTCGCCGCCCGCGATGCGCGCGCAGGCATCGCCGATCAGCGTCTGCTGCAGGATGCCGACCTTCGCGTAGACGGTACGCGCACCTTCGGCGCCGATCGCGCGCGCGATCATCCGCGCCGGGTCGGCGTAGCCCCAGAGCCCCTGCGGCACGCTGATCAGCGCGGCCTCCGCCGGCAGCAGCGGCGCGCCACAGTCGGCGCCGGCGGCGCGCACGGCGTCGATCATCAGCTGCACCGCCTCGCGTGCCTTCGCGGGATCCTTTTCCTTCTGCTCGACGATGCCGATGCCCACGAGCACCGGCGTGCGCGGATCGATTCCCTTCATTTCTGCTCCCTTGCTGCTGGTCGATGAACGGATGGACGGCCGCGCTCAGAGCGCGGCGACGACGCGGTCACGGTAGCCTGCCGACCAGCGCACGCAGCGCCTCCGGGGTGCTGTCGCCGGCCTCGTAGGCCGCGATGATCAGGCGCTCGGCGCCGGCGTCGCGGTAGGCGCGCGCGAGCCCGAGGTCGAAGGTCGCGCCGGGGCGCCAGCTCGCGGGCCATACCGTGACCGAGAAGCCCTCCAGGCTGCGCCCGGCCCCGGCGGCGGTGGCGCGGATCGTTGCCATGCGCGCCGCGAGATCCTCCGGCGAGATCACGTACGGATAGAAGCCCTCGCCGCGCAGGCCGGCGCGGCGCGCCGCCGCCTCCGAGCTGCCGCCGATGTAGAACGGAATGCCGCCCGGCTGCACCGGCTTGGTGTCGCAGAACACCCGCTCGAAGCGCACGAACTCGCCGCGGAACGTGGCCGGGTCGTCGCGCCACAGCGCGCGCATGGCGTCGAGGCATTCGTCGAGGCGCCGCCCGCGATCGGCGTAGGGCACGCCCACGGCCTCGTATTCCTCCTTCTGCCAACCGATGCCGATGCCGATCTGCAGGCGCCCGCCGGAGAGCGCATCGAGTGTTGCGAGGCGCTTGGCCAGCACCGCGGCGCTGTGCTGCGGGCCGATCAGCACGCCGGTGGCGAGCCGCAGGCGCCCGGTGCAGGCGGCGGCGAAGCTCAGCCACTCGAGCGGGTCCGGCATCATGGTGTCGGGCGCCACCGGCGCGCGGCCGTCCGCGGAATACTCGTAGCGCGGCTCGTAGTCCTCGGCCATGATCACGTGCTCGGGCATCCACACCGATTCGGCGCCCTCCTCCTCCAGCATCGCGAGGAAGCCGCGCACCCAGCGCGGGTCGTTGCTGAAACGCCTGTCGCAGATCGGGATCACGCCGAATTGCATCGTCCTCTCCTTGTCGGACCGGTTCAGAGCCAGCGCACGCGGCGAAATGCCCACAGCAGCCCCGCGGCGATGGCGACCATCGCACCGAGCAGCACGAAGTAACCCGCATCCGAATGCAGCTCCGGCATGTGGTCGAAATTCATGCCGTAGATGCCCGCCAGGAAGGTCAGGGGCAGAAAGATCACCGAGGCAATCGTCAGTGTTTTCATGATCGAGTTCAAGCGGTGGCCGTTCAGCGAAATGTAGCCGTCCATCAGGTCGCGGGAGAGCTCCTGCATCAGCGCCGAGAGGCTGGTGAGACGCTCCATGTGCTCGTAGACGTCCTGGAATTCGTGCTCGGAGTCGGCGTTGAACAGCGGCGAGTCCGCGTGGCGCAACTCATCGAGGCAGGCCTGCTGGTAGCCGAAGGTGCGGCGCAGTTTCTTCAGCCTGCTGTTGTAGTTGACGAGCTCCAGCAGCACGGTGTCGTCGGGGCGCTCGGCGAGCGACTCCTCGAGCGCGTCGAGCCGGCTCTCCAGCCCGAGTATCACCGGCGTGTAGCGGTCGACGATGCGGCGCAGCAGGCGATAGCACAGATGCACGGTCCCGCGCCCCGGCTGCACGGCGCCCGCCGTCACCGCCGACCACAGCGCGCGGACGCTCGGCGAAGGCAGCGCGTGCACCGTGAGCAGGAAGTTGCGCCCCACGAACATCGAGATGTGCACCACGGAGACGTTGTTGATGTCCGCGGTCTCGGCCGTGAAACCCTTGAACAGCAGGAAGAAGTAGTCGTCGAACCACTCGATCTTGGGCGGGTGGCGCTCGCGCAGCGCATCGCTGGCGGCCAGCGCGCTGATGCCGAAGCGTCCGGTCAGCAGCGCGCGCGCCGCCTCGATGTCGTGGCAATCGATGTCGACCCAGATCAGCGTATCGCCGGCCGGATCCCAGGCGTCGATCAGCGCCGCATCGCCGCAACGCGGCGCTCCCCCCGGCGGCTCGTACAGCAGCACGTCGATCATGCGTTCTCCAATGGTGCGTCGCCGCCCGCGGTCCCCGTGGGTCGGCATTCATGCCGACAGGTGCCCTGTGGGTCGGCATTCATGCCGACAGGTGCCCTGTGGGTCGGCATTCATGCCGACAGGTGCCTGCTCGAACCCGGCTGTCGCCATGAATGGCGACCCACAGATGGCGACCCACAGATGGCGACCCACATGCGGACCTACGTGTTGAGCAGCTCGCGCAGCTGGTACTTGAGCACCTTCCCGGCGGGGTTGCGCGGCATCACGTCGACGAAATGCAGCCTGAGCGGCAGCTTGTAGCGCGCGAGTTTCTCCGCCGCAAAGCTGCGCAGTTCCTCCAGCGTCAGGCTGCTGTCGGGAACGAGTCGCACCACCGCGGTGACTGCCTCGCCCCACTTCTGGTCGGGCAGCCCGATCACCGCGACCTCGGCGATCGCCGGGTGCTCGTAGAGCACGCTCTCGACCTCGGCGGGGTAGACGTTCTCGCCGCCGCTGATCACCATGTCCTTGACGCGGTCGCACAGGTACAGGAAGCCGTCGGCATCGAAGTAGCCGACGTCGCCGGTGTGGAACCAGCCCTCGGGATCGATCGCCTCGCGGGTGGCCTCGGGGCGGTTCCAGTAGCCTTTCATGACGTTGGGCGCGCGCACGCAGACCTCGCCGCGCTCGCCGTGCGTGAGCGGGACGGTTCTGCGCGTCCACCACGCGCACATCGCCATACAGCGGCGGCTGCCCCGCCGAACCGAGCTTGGTCTCGATCCAGCGGCTGCCGAGGAACGAGGCGAAGGGCGCGGTCTCGGTGAGGCCGTAGCCCTGGCACAGGCGGATGCCGCGCGCCTTGTAGGTGCGCAGCAGCGCCTCGGGCACCGGCGCGCCGCCGCAGACCAGGATGTCCACGCTGGAGAGATCCGCGTCGGCGAAGCCCGGGTGCTGCGCCATGAACAGGAACATCGCCGGTGCGCCGAACATCGTCGTCACGCGATAGCGCGCGATGTCCCCGAGCACCAGTGCGGGATCGAAGTTGCGGTGCAGGACCACGTGCCCGCCGCCCTGCAGCCCGATCAGCGTGGTGACGTTCAGACCACCGATGTGGAACAGCGGCGCGGCGGTGAGGCTCACCTCGCCGGCGAAGTTCTCCGGCCCGAAGCGCGCGTTCACGTTGTTCCAGAAGATATTGCCGTGCGTCAGCATCGCGCCCTTGGGCCGCCCGGTGGTGCCCGAGGTGTACATGATCAGCGCCACGTCATCGGCCTCGACGCGTTCGGCCGCGGCGAGCGGCAGCACGTGCTCCGTCAGTTCCTCCCGCCCGGTCCATCCCGGCGCGCCCGATTCGGCGCCGAGGAACTGCCGGCAGCAGAGGCGGTCGCGTATGCCATCGATCACGGCCCTGTGCGCGTCGTCGACCACCAGCGTGTGCGCGCCCGCGTCGTTGATGATGAACTCCAGTTCCGCGCCGGTGAGGCGGAAGTTGAGCGGCACGAAAATCGCGCCGATCGCGGTCGCCGCGAACAGCGTCTCGAGGAACACCGGATGGTTGTGGCCGAGGAAGGCAACGCGGTCACCGCGGTTGACGCCGTGCTTGCGCAGCGCGCTCGCCAGGCGGCGGATGCGGTCCCCGAAGGCCGCGTAGCACAGCGTCTCGCCTTCGAAACTGATCGCCGGCAGCTGCGGCACCAGCGCCGCGCGCCGCAGGATCATCGCCCCGAGACCCACGTCGGGCAGCGGCATCTCACGCATGCGCCGCAGCCTCCTTCGGCTTGGGCAGCAGGAAATGCGCGAGCGCCGGCATCAGCACCAGCGCGCCGACCATGTTCCACAGGAACATGAAGGTCAGCAGGATCCCCATGTCGGCCTGGAACTTGATCGGCGAGAAGGCCCACGCCACCACGCCGGAGGCGAGCGTGACACCGACCAGCGCCACCACGCGACCGGTAAAGGCGAGCGCCGCCGCGTAGGCCTTTTCCAGCGGCAAGCCCTGCCGGGTCTTGGCCAGCGTCACCGTGAGCACGTACAGCGCGTAGTCGATGCCGATGCCGACGCCGAGCGCGATCACCGGCAGCGTCGCGACCTTGACGCCGATGCCGAGCACCACCATCAGCGCCTCGCAGAGAACGGACGTGACCATCAGCGGGATCACCGCGCACAGCACCCCGGCAAACGAGCGGAAGGTGATGAAGCTGAGCACGATCACCGCCGCGTAGACGTAGATCATCATTTCGCGATTGGCCTTCTTCACCACGATGTTGGTGGCGGCCTCGAAACCCGCGTTGCCCGCCGCGCCGAGAAACTGCACCTGGTCGCTGGGCCATTCGGCGTTGAACTCCGCCAGCGTGTCGACCACGGACTGCAGCGTCTTCGCCTTGTGATCGGACAGGTAGACCAGCAGCGGCGACAGCGAGCACTCGGGGTTGACCAGCCGCTGGTCAACCAGTTCGACGGCGGCATAGTTGATCGAGGACTGGTTGCGATTGAGCGAGCGCCACTTGATGTAGCCCTCGTTCAGACCCGCCAGCAGCTGCCGCGTGCCGGTGTTCATGCCAACCACGTCCTCGACTTCGGGCAGCTGGCGCAGCCGCCACTCGAGCTCGTCGGCCAGGCTGAGCGCCTCGTAGTTCGTACAGCCGTCCTGCGGGGTCTTCACGATGACCGCGAAGATGTCGCTGGACACCGAGTAGTGCTCGATCATGAACTTGACGTCCTGGTTGTAGCGCGAATCGGGCAGCAGCTCCGGCGCGCCCGGATCGAGGTCGCCTATCTGCAGGTCCTCGGCGACGAACAGCGCCCCCACGGTCAGCGCGGCGGCGATAAGAATCGCCGCTGTCGCCCACGGGCGGCGCGTGAATCGCAGCAGGAAGGCCCACAGTCCGCGCAGCTCCCCGTGCGACTCCTGCTCGTGGCGCACGGCGCGCGCCGCCGCGCTCGTGGTGACCCCGAGATACGACAGCGCCACCGGGATCATGATCAGGTTGGTGAAGATCAGCACCGACACGCCGATGCTCGCGGTGATCGCCAGGTCCTGGATCACGGGGATCGTGATGATCAGCAGCACCAGGAAGCCCACGCCGTCGGCGGCGAGCGCGGTGAAGCCCGCGAGGAACAGGCGGCGGAAGGTGTAGCGCGCGGCCACGTACTTGTGGCAGCCGCGCCCGATGTCCTGCAGCACGCCGTTGAGCTTCTGCGCGCCGTGCGAGATGCCGATCGCGAACACCAGGAACGGCACCAGGATCGAATACGGGTCCAGCTCGAAGCCGAAGGCCGTGAGCAGGCCGAGTTGCCAGATCACGGCGGCAATCGTCACGCCCAGCACGATCAGCGTGCTGCGCCAGCAGCGCGTGTACCAGTACAGCAGCGCCACCGAGATCACCACCGCGACACCGAAGAACATCATCACCGCGACCAGGCCTTCGACGAGGTCGCCGACGATCTTTGCGAAGCCGGTGATGTGGATCCGGATGCCGTCGCGCTGGAACCTCTCGCGTATCTCTTCCAGGCGCTGCGAGAACTCGAACAGGTTGATTGGCTCGCCGGTTTCGGCATCGGTCTGCGCGATCGGGACCAGGATCGCCGCCGAGCGCAGGTCATTGGCGACGAGATTGCCGCACGAGACCGGCGCGCTCGACGTTCAGCTTCACCAGCGCGATCGACGCAGGCGAACCGTCGTAGTCGGGCGGTATCACCGGCCCGCCCTCGAAGCCTTCCTCGGTCACCACGCGGTAGCGTGTGTTCGGCGTCCACAGCGACTTCATGCTCTCGCGCGCCACGCCGGGCGTGTAGAACACCTCGTTGCTGATTTCCTGGAATGTCGTGCAGGAATTCGGGCGTGAAGATCGACTCGTCGTCGGTTTCCACCGCCACCCGCAGCACGTTGCCCAGCCCGCGCAGGAATTCCGCGTTGGCCTTGTAGTTCTGCACGTAGGGGTGATCCGTCGGCAGCATCTTCTCGAAACTCGCCCAGCATCTGCAGCCGGGTCGCGGCGATCCAGCCGAGCACGACGGTGATCACCAGGAAAGCGACGAATATCGCGCCGCGGTTGTTGAACACCAGCCGCTCGATGAGGTTCCCGGACTGCGCGTCGAATTGCGCGAGCTCACGGATCGGCGGGAAGTCGTCGGTCTGCTCGACGTAGGCCATGCGTTTCTCCCGTCTCCGTCAGGGTTGTTGTGCCGCGGCCACCGCCGCGGGCAGGCGCTGCACGCGAAGGCCGAAGCTCCCGCTCATGATCAGCTCGCCCGGACGCCCCTCCAGCAGGTCGCTCACGGGTTTGGGATCCTCGACGGGCAGCGGCGTGAAATTCGCGCCCTCGTCCACGCTCAGCGAACAGGTTTCCCTCCTGGGTCGCGATCACCACGCGACCGTCGGCAAGCACGGTTCCGGCCACGACGGAGCTGGTCTGGGGCTTGTTGGCCTCCTGCCAGCTGAGGCCGCGATCGGTCGAGCGGAACACCAGCCCGCGCAAGCCGCCGGTCACCAGCGTGCCACCCCGCGTGGCGAGGAGCGTGAACATGCTGCCGTCGTAGGGGAAATCCAGTCGGCGCCAATGCCCCGTGGACGGATCCAGCGTCAGCAGCGTGCCCATTTCGCCGCTCAGGAACTCCTGTGGCGCGACAGCGTCCGTCGCCGCGACGTCGCCAGCGGCCGGCGCAGGCGCGAGCGCCGCATGGTCGAACAGGTGCACGAGCTGATCGAGATCCAGCAGCTCCATCACCGGAAACCACGACTCGCCGCCGTCCTCGGTGCGGAACAGCAGGCCGTAGGCGCCGGCAGCAAAGCCGCTCCTCGCATCGTGCATGACGACCTTGAAGAAGGGTCGATCCGCGGCCTGCTCGGTCGCGAGCGTCATCTCGTCGACCAGGAAGGCGAAGCGCTCGTTGTCGGGCTCCTGCTCCTGTTTCTTGCGGTAATGGTCGAGCCCGATCTGTCGCGAGCCGCACGCCGTCGAGCTGCTTGACCCAGGACTTGCCGCCATCGCTGCTGTGCAGCACCACGCCGTCATGGCCGACGACCCAACCCTGCTCCGGCGTCGGGAACGCCGCGTCGAGCAGGGAGGAACGCACCGGCACCGATTCGGCCTGGACCCAGCTCTGCCCGAAATCGTCCGAGTACAGGATGTGCCCGCGGATGCCGGTGGCGAACACGCGATCACCCGCGCGGGTGAGCGAGTACACCAACGCGCGCTGCGCCAGCGGGGACTGCACCGCGGGAAGTTCGAGGACATCGTAGCGCTTCGTGTCCTGCGCTGCGGCCAGCGGTGCCAGCAGGCAGGCTGCGCAGACGAGGGCGGCGAGTTTTTTCATGATTCTTGTTACTCCCGAAACCAGGCTCCGGGCCGCATCACGCGTCCCGGCGACATCGGCACCACGCGCGCGCCGGCCGCCCCGACCGGCGACCGGCGCGCCGCACGGATCAGCGCACGCCCGTGCGCGCGATGCCCTGCGATGTGAAGAACTGCTCGGACTCGTCGAAACCCTGCGTGAAGGTGCCCGGGTTCGGCTTGGTATTGATGCTGTAGATGCCCGCCTTCAGGTCGTAGGCGCCAAGGGCCGTGTTGCCGGGCGCCGGGATGTCCCACTGGATGAAGGGGTACATCTGCTGCACGCGCCACAACTCGCCCTGCCCGTCCCACAGGTCGCCGAGCAGCGCGGTCCAGCTGTCCTCGTCGATGTAGTAGCGGCGCTTGCCGTAGATGTGGCGGCTGCCGCTCTTCAGCGTGCCCTCGACGACCCAGACGCGGTGCTTCTCCCAGCGCACGAACTCGGGCTTGAAGAAGTGCTTGTCGAGCAGGTCCAGGGCCGTCTTCTCGAACACGAAGGTGTTGCAGTTGTAGGGGATCAGCATTTCCTGCTTGCCGACCAGCTTCCACTCGAAACGCTCCGGCGAGCCGTTGTACATGTAGGAGTCGTCGTAGGTCGAGGTGCCCGCGGTGGAGGGGTTCGGCGTGTCGAAGGACACCGAGGGCGCCTTGCGCACGCGGCGCTGGCCCGTCAGGTACTGCCACGCATCGCGGCCCTTGCCGGCCGTGTAGTCGGCGCCGGGCTCGTGCACCAGCAGGATCTCGCCGGCACGGCGCGGCGGTGCCAGGTAGTCGATGCGCAGGTAGGCGTAGCGCAGGTCGGTCGAGCCGTAGTTGCGCTTCTTGTAGTGCTCCATGAACATGGGGTATTCGAACCAGTTGTCGGCGCTGGCCGCGAGCACGGGCTTGCCGTTGGCGTCGACGTAAAAGCTGTCGTAGCGGTAATAGGACTGGACACCCTGGAACCGGATCATGTGGTTCCACAGCACTTCGAGACCGCTCTGCGGAACCGGGAAGGGCACGCCCGGCACGTTGCCCTCGATCATCTGCCCGTCGGCGACCAGCTTGGCGCCCGTCGCGTTCTGCTTCGTGGCGTCGTAGTACCACTGCGGCTGCGAGACGTTGCGGTGCGTCGGGTAGACATCGAGCCGGAAGCCGTCCTTGCCGTAGCGTTTCAGGATCGCCTGCGTCCCTTCGGAGAGGATATCGGCGTACTGGGCCAGGTTGTCGACCGTGACCTGGTAGATCGGCTTTTCATCCGGGTAGGGGTTCGGGTACTCGGTACCCGGTTTCCAGCCGGCGGGCACCGTCACGCCCTTGCCGTCCCACGCGGGGATCGAACCGTCGGCATTGCCGGCCTTCTCGGCACCCACCGGCGTGAGCTCGGCACCGAGGCGCGCTGCCTGGTCCGCACCGACCGCGGCGTGCAGCACCGTGGAGGAAGCGGCGCCGATCAGCGCCGCCGCGAATATGCTTTTTATCTTCATGACGCGAATGCTCCTGTGAAAATCCGGGCTCAGAAAGTGCGCTTGACGGTGAACGAGACGTTGTCGCGGTCGATCAGGTTGCCGAGGCTGCCGCGGTCCTGGTCGCCGAAGAACACGTTGTACTTCAGGTCGATGTTCCAGACCTGCTGGTAATCGAGCGCCAGGCCGATCGAGGCGATGCCGAGCGACTGGTCGCCGCCGCCGCGCAGGGGCGAGTGGCCGTTGATGCCGTAGGACAGCGACATGGGCAGCCTCAGGTCGAGGCTGGGCGCCACCTGGAACCACTGCGGCGAGAACACCGCGTAAATCGAGGTTGCGATGTCGTTCTCGTCGATGAACTTGTTGGCGACCTGCTCGTTGTCGCCGTAGTTCAGCAGCGACGTGGCCGTGAATTCCATCGCGTAGGAGCCCCCGTCCCACAACGCGCTCGGATTCAGGAAGCCCAGGCCGTTAACCACCAGGCTCAACACGTCGCCGGTCGCGCCGGCGTAGTTGCTGTCGTTGTCGGCGCCAACGAAGTCGAAGGGCGCGCTGACGTCGGCGCCCAGCCGCGTGAGTCCCGCGTCGATCTGCTTCTGGGCGTCCGTGACCAGCGCCGGACCGCTCAGCGTCGCGTAGTTCTCGACGTGCAGCAGCGCCGCACGGCCGAAATCGATGGCCACGTCGTGCCGGTAGGCGAGGTCCATGCCGAAGGAGATGCCCGCGATCTCCTTGCCCAGGCTCATGCCGAACAGCTCGTTGTCCTCGCGGTACGTCCACTTGAATCGACCGAACCCCCTGGGCGGGAAAACCGCCCCCGGTGTAGGTGTCGAACTCCTGGTATTCATCGCGCTGGGCCGCCGGCCAGAAGGCGGGAATCAAGGACAGCGAAGCCGGGACTGGCCTTGTAGATGCTGGAGCTGACGAACTGGCCATAGTCGATCGCGCCGACGATGCCCTGCGGCGCCTTGTCGTGGTAATTGAGGAAGTACAGGCCCAGTTCGAGACCGTCCTCGAACACGTACTGCATGCCCAGGCCCCATTCCCCTTCTTCGGGCTCCTCGGAACTGTTCTGCACCAGGCCGGCGCGCTGCGAGAGCAGCGCGCCCGTGACCGGATCCACCTCGCCCGCGACCAGCGTGGCGAACTCCGCCTGGTCCATCGAGATCTCCGACAGCGCGAAGTAGCTGCCGGGCGCGGGGTAGCGCGTCGGCTCCCACTCGAAGGAGTAATAGCCGACCAGTGACAGGTTGGAATTGATCTGGAACGAACCCGACAGCTTGTTGGTCGGCAGGAAGAGCTCCTTGGCTTCCGACCCGGGCACCCCGAGCCCCTTGGCCTGGTCGATGGGCGCCATCGCGCCGGCAATGCCGTTGGTCGCGCCGGATGCGAACAGGCTCTGCCCCCAGTACAGCGTGTGGCGCCCGGCGCGCACGCTGGCCTCCCCGCTGCCGACCTGGAAGTTGGCGAACACGAAGGCATCGAGCAGTTCGCCGCCCCGGTACGCATAATCGTCGGCGTAGTCGTTGAACTGGCCCGGACGCACCGTGAGGGAGCCCCAGGTGTCGGTGTAATGGCCGTTGATCCGGTAGTCCTTGTTGACGCCCGGATGGTCGCTGTCGCCGCTGTAGGCGTGGTCGTACCACCCGGCACCACTCACGCGGAAGCCGAAACTCTTCTTCCACACCAGCTCGAGCTCCGAGAGCAGATCGGCGCGATTGCTCACGACGCCGGTGTCGAAGGCCAGGTTCGCGTCATCGAACAGGGAAGGACTCGCACTGTTCGTGATATCCGAATCCTGATCCTCGACACGGACCATCAAGTTGTACTTGGCGGTATTGTCCCAGCGCACCTCGAGGTCGCTGTTGCCCGTGTCGAACTGCATGGCCCAGCCGTGGCCGGCCGTCATCATTGCCGCAACCGCTATGGCGCGGCTCAACGCGCGTCGGCGTGTCGTGGCCTGCAGAGTGCATTTGGTCGTGTGCATGGACGCATCTCCCTCGAGGTTATTGTTGGCTGCAACGCCTTTTGTAGCGGATTCTAGCCGTGACTGCGAGCGATTCCTTGATCCAGATTGTATCCGGGCCCGATTCTTCTTCCCTTCGCGGCACCGCTCAATCCCCCGCAAACGGTGCCACCCCCAGCCGTTCGAGCGCTTCGTGCGAGTATGGCACGTAGCCGCCGGCCGCATCGTCGAGCACCAGCAGCGGATCCGGGACGCGTGCCGGATCGTAGCCCTCGCGCTGCAGGTCGACCTTGCGCAGCTTGAAGGTGGCGGTGATGTCGGCCTGGGCGCTGAGGCGCAGGAACAGCGGTATGGCGTAGAACGGCAGGCGCGCACGGCAATGGGCATGGAATGCCGCGGCGTCCAGCGTGCAGCCCGGCTGCATCACCAGCGCCGCCATCCCGGCGCGGCCCTCCTGCCCGGGCACGTGCACGCCGTAGACATTGATGGTCTCGATGCCCGGGAAATCGCCGATGGCGTCCGCGACCTCCTGGGTCGAGACGTTCTCCGACTTCCAGCGGAAGGTGTCGCCGATGCGGTCCACGAAGAAGAAGTAGCCGTCATCGTCGTAGCGCATCAGGTCGCCGGAGCTCCACCAGGCATCCCCGGCCACGAAGACGTCGCGCAGGATCTTCTTCTGCGTGTCCTCGGCCGAGGTGTAGCCCTCGAACGCCGCGCCGTACATGCCGGGTGCGGGAGAGCTGATCAGCCCCAGCACTTCCCCGATTTCCCCCGGTTGGCAGGCAATCATGAAGCCGGCGGCATCGCGCAGGTGCGCGCCGCTCTCGATGTCGTAGCGCGCCAGCCTGAGGTTGCTGCGTTCGAAATACGGGATGCGCCCGCAGGAGCCGATGCGGTTGTCGAGGTTCATCAGGTTGGTGTTCGCCTCGGTCGAGCCCCAGCCCTCGAAGATCTGCGCCACGCCGAAGCGCGCCTGGAAGCGCTCCCATACGTCCGCCGACAGGCCCGCGCCGGTCATGGCGCGCAGCGTGTGGTCGCGGTCGTCGGATCGCGGCGGCTGGTTCAGCAGGTAGCGGCAGATCTCGCCGATGTACTGGCACACCGTGACGCGATGGCGACGCACGTCGTCCCAGAACGCGCTGGCACTGAAGCGCCGGCGCATCACTATCGCCGCGCCCGCGCTGAGGGCATTCGCCGTGAGCGACATGCCGGCCGCGCTGTGGTAGAGCGGGAGCACGCAATAGAACACGTCCTGCCCGGTCGCCTTCACCGTCACGCGCATCTGCTCGCCGGAGCTCAGCCAGCGCCAGTGGCTGTTCAGGGCCGCCTTCGGCAGGCCGGTGGTGCCGGAGGTGAAGACATAGACCGCGGTGTCGCGGCAGCGGATCCCGGCGCGCGCCGCGCGCGGCAGATCCTCCGCGCCGGCCTGCGCGGCGCGCGCGGAGAAATCCAGCGCGCACAGCGCGACGAGTTCCGGCGTCGCCGGATGCAGCGCATCGGGCCAGCGCCACAGCGGCACGCCCGCGGCGCGCGATTCCGCCACCGTGAAACGCGCCAGCGCCTCGTCGCCCACGATGCAGGCCTTCGCCCCGGTGATCGCGAGCGCGTGCGCGAGCGGCCGCCCGCTGATGTTCGTGTTGAGAAAAGCCGGCTTGATGCCTGCCTTCACCAGCCCGAACCACACCACGAAGAATTCCGGCCGGTTGTCCAGCGACACCGCGCAGGTGTCGCCCCTGGCGAGCCCCAGCGCGAGCGCGGCATGGGCCACGCGGTTGGCGCGACGGTTGACCTCGGCGTAGCCGAGCGTGTCGTCGCCGGCGATCAGGAAGGGGCGCTCGCCGCAACGGGCGACGATCTCCTCGAACTTGTCGGCGATGGTGAATTCAGCGGCGGGATCCACGGTCATGGCGGCCTGGACGCGAAGGTCCATGATCGCCTGCGTCTGTTCGCGCGGAACCACCATCAGCCACCCCTTTCCTCTTGTTTTTCCGGATCATAACCCAGCGCCACCAAACGCCCAATAGCCGTGCCATGGGTCCTCGTGCACGGCCGTCGTGCTCAGCCGGGGGCAGCCGTGCTCCCGCGCGAGGTATGCTCGAGCACGATCTTCCAGCCGTCACCGGCAATGTGGCGGCAAACGAGACTGACCGCCCCCTGGATCAGGAGCTCGGGAAACCGGTGCGAGAACGTGCCGACCGCGATCACGCTGCTCCCGTCGCATGGACGCAGCACCACGTCGTGCAGCTCGAAACGCCCCATGGCCTGCGGGTCGGGCCAGGTCTTGCGATAGAGTTCGGCCACCGCGCGCCAGCCATGATGATTGACGGCCGCGTGCGAGAGCACCAGCGCATCGTCGTTCCAGTAGGCCCCGAGGTAGGCCTCCATGTTGCCGCGATTCCAGTCGGTTTCGAGTCGCTCCAGCAGGCACCGGACCTGTTCCCTCGCCGCGGCGAACGGCATGTGGGGAGTTCTGGTCGTTGCATCAGTCATGCTGCAGTTCCTCCTCGAGCAGTGCGACCAGTTCACCGGGCGTGCCCGCGGACCTGCGCGTGCGCGCAGAAACGTGCGCCGGTCGTGCCTTGCGATCGAACCAGACCAGGTCGTCCCTGGTCTGCGCCGGGCGGCGCGCGGCCAGCCAGAGGGCCGTGTCCGCACCCTGCGCCTCGTTGCGCAGCACGTGCCGCAGCAGCCGGCGGAACCGCGGCAGCGAGGTCCTGACGCCCTCGGTGTCGCACCACCCCGGATGCATGACGTAGAAGGACACGCCGCGCGCGCCGTGGCGATTGCGCCACCAGTCCGTCAGCACCACCTGGGCCCGCTTGTGCAGGCCGTAGGCGAGCACGCCGTTGTAAGCTTGCGCCGGCATCCGCAGCGCCTCGACCATCAGCGGCACATTGTACATCCCGCCGGAGGACATGCTGATGACCGCGCCGTCGCGCGCGAGCAGGTCACGCGCGATCAGGTCCTCGGTGAGGAGATAGTGGTTCAGCAGGTTCGTCGCGAAGGACGCCTCGCGGCCTTCCGCGGTGAGCATGTAGTCGTCGAGTAGGACTCCGACGTTGTTCAGCAGGACGTGGATTCGCTCACCGCGCACGGCGAGCGCGGCAACCAGCGCCCGCACCTCGCGCACCAGCGCGAGGTCGGCTACCAGCGGCTCGACGAGCGCGGGCGCTTTGCTCTGCAGTGCAGAGAGCTTGTCGGCGCTGCGCGCCACGGCGAGCACGCGCGCGCCGCGGCGCGCAGCCTCCAGCGCAGCGGCCCGGCCAATGCCGCCGGAGGCTCCCGTCACCAGCCAGGTCTGGCCGGAGAAATCGGGCGCGAACGGCGGCCAGAACAGGCGCCGTGCGTGATAACCGAAACTGCTGAAGCTCGGCAGGAAACGGCCATAGAACGAGACGATCTTGCGCGATTGCCGGAGCGCCATCACAACTGCCCGGCCACCAGGCGTCCATCCTTTATCGTGGCAACCACCTTCAGCCCGCGCAGCCGGTCCGCCGGCACCGTCAGCGGGTTGGCGTCGAGCAGCACGAAATCGGCCTGCTTGCCGACCGTGATCGAGCCCTTGCTGTCCTCGTCGCGGTAGAGCCACGCCGCGTCGATGGTCAGCGCTTCCAGCGCGCGCTGTGGCGAGACGCGCTCGCCGGCACCGATCACGACTCCGCTGCGCGACTGTCGCGTGACCGCCGTCCACAGCATCATCGCCGGATCCAGCGGCGTCACCGCATAGTCGGTGTGGTTCGAATAGCGCACCCCCTTGTCGTGCGCGGTTTTCAGCGGACTCAGAAAGAACGCGCGCTCTTCGCCCAGGTTGCGCAGATGCACATCGCCCCAGTAGAACGCGTGGTTGCTGAAAAACGAGGCGCCGATGCCGAGCCGCGCGTAGCTGTCCAGCTGGTCGGGACGCACGAACTGCGAGTGGATGACCACGTCGCGACGATCGTCCGCCGCCTTCGCGCCGACCTCCTGGTGCGCGCGGATCACCATGTCGATCGCCGCATCGCCATTCGCATGCGTCCACACCGGCACACCGGCCGTCCAGGCGCGAGCGAAGATCGCGGCGTAATCCGCCGGCGCGATGAACGGCTTGCCGCGCCAGTCCGCTTCACCGCCGGGACCGGGCACGTGCATCGGCGCGGAGAAATACGCGGTCCTTCCCTGCGGCGAACCGTCGGTCAGCACCTTGATGCCCCCGAGCTTCAGGCGCCCCTCGTAGCGGCCGAAGCGCTGCGCAAGCGCGGCATCGAGTTCCTGCGGCTGCATCACCACCGGCAGCGCCACCACGTCCAGCCACAACGCACCGGCGTCCGCCGCGCGGCGCAGCGTCGCAAGCAATGCGGGGTCCGTCGCGCCGTCCTGGATCGTGGTGTAGCCATTCTGCGCATAGAGCCGTTGCACCGTGTCGAGTGCCTGCAACTGCTGTTCAGGGGTCGGGCGCGGCAGCGCGGCCATGGCGCCGATCATGGCCGTTTCCATCAGCAGCCCGGCCGGCTCGGTCGAACCGGGCTTGCGCGCGATGACGCCACCCGCGGGCGTCGGCGTTTCCCCGTCGATGCCCGCGAGGGCGAGGCCCGCGGAGTTGAGCACCGCGCCATGCCCCGAAACGTGCATCAGCAGTACCGGATTGCCGGGAAAGGCAGGATCGAGATCGTCGCGGGTGACATGGCGTTTCTCGGCCAGGCCCTCGGGATCGTAGCCATAAGCCAGGATCCACTGGCCGGGCGCAATGCCCTGCTGTGCCGCGTGCCGGCGCAGCGTTGCCACGAGGATGGCAATGCTGTCGACCGCACCGACGGGCGGCACCGACACGTTCGCCCAGTCCGCCAGGGTCAGCGCCTGACTGATGTGACTGTGCCCGTCGATGAACCCCGGCAGCAGGGTGTTGCCGCCGAGCGGCACGACGCGCGTGTCCTCGCCGGCCCATGCCTGGCGGATTTCCTCGCGCGACCCGAGCGCCACGATGCGCCCCTCGCGCACCGCCACCGCCTCCGCCTGAGGTAGCGCCGGATCCATGGTAATGACGGTGCCACCCTCGTAGACGGTATCGGCCGGCTCTCGCCTCCCGCCCTCGCCCCACGCGACCCCGGTCGCCAGCAGCAGCACCACCAAAAAGGGGACGGAGGGATTATTTTTTGTACGGCAGCTGGTCATTTTTTAATCCCTCCGTCCCCATTTTCACCTTCAGCGCAGGGAGGCGAAGGGGACGACCTCGGCGCGCGGGGTCTCGACCGGGCCCGCGGGCAGGAAATAGCGCCAGAACACCAGGCCGAAGGCCCGGCCCTCGGTGTCGAGCCAGTTGGGACAGCCGGGATCGCGGTGCGCCAGCACGATGCGGAAGCTGCCGTCGGCTTCCGGGCGCGTCTGGCGGCGGTTCAGCGAGACGCTGCGGTTGGCGTAATCGAGGGTCTGCTGGAAGCGGTTCCACAGGCTGACGTTGGCAAAGCGGCAGTCCGGCCAGCGCCCGGTCATCACCAGCGCCTGGTCGGGGCCGAGGAAGAACGGCGCCATCGAGTAGTACGCATCGAAGGCCGCGAGCCCCATGTCGCCCGGCGGCACCGGCGCCACGAACTGGTTCGGCACCAGCGACAGGAAGGCCGGCGGCTCGCGCTGGGTCATCGGCGGCTGCAGCAGGGTGCGGCTGCGCACGAACTGCGCCACGCGGCGGATGCCGGCCGCCACGTCCGCGTCGCCGGCGGGCGCCGGCGGTACGGTCACGTCGTCGGCCGTGATCGCGAGCCGCGGACCGCGCGCGGGATCGTCCGCGGCGGTCCGCGCCTCTTCATAGTAGTGGCGCGTGGTGATGCGCGAGACGCCGGCCGGCAGCGCCAGCCAGTTGCGCGCGGCCGGCGCGCCGCCGAGGCGGATCGCGAAGTTGCCCGCCGCATCGACGTCGAACATCGTGTCGTTGATCACGCCCGCGGTCTGGCTGCCCAGGCTGCCATCCGCGGTGCCCACCTCGAGCGTGATCGAGACGTACACGGCGCCGTCCATGGTGCCGCGCACGGTGTAGGTGTGGTCCGCGCTGACCGGCGCGTCGAAGTAGATGGCGTCGGCGTTGTCGCCGGTGAACTTGCGCGAGGGCGTGACGATGCGGCGGAACTGCGGGTGCGCCGGGTCGCTCTCGAACATGCCGACCAGCCCGCCTTCCAGCATGTGCATCAGCGCGCGGTGGGCGCCGGAAATGTCCTCGGCCGATGCCAGGTTCCACTCGGGTCCGGCCCAGCGTTCGTCGGCCTCCTGCAGCAGCGCGATCAGTTCGCGCAGCGCCTGGCGGGATGTCGGTCTGGATGCTCATCGTTGTTCGTTCCTGGCAGCGCGGGCAGTGGCGCGAGCATCGCACGCCGCGGCGAGGAATTCACCTTACGAGTCGGCAACGGCGGATCCCCCGACGCTATCATCGCAGACGCAGCTGCCCTGCCGCCGGATTGCCGCGCGATAGCGAAACGCACCAGGTCCGCTTTCATGCGGACATCTGTGGGTCGCCATTCATGGCGACAGCAGCGCTCGGGAAGGCACAAGTCGGCATGAATGCCGACCCACGTGAATGCGGACCTACGAGGGCGAGCCACGCACCACGCAGAAACGCTGCCCGGTGGGCGCTTCCATCCGGCTGCGACGGGAATGCCGATGCGCGCGTGCTGGAGCTCGCGTGGCTGAACGCGAGCCTGCAGACCGGGCTCGCGAATGCGCTCGACGAGGCGATCGTGGCCGCCGGCCAGACGGCGTGCCTGGATGCGCGCGGCGTGCTCAAGTGCGACGAGATCCCCTACGACTTCAGCCGCAAGCGGCTCAGCGTCGTGGTGCGCGACGGCGCGGAAGGCCCGGCGCGCATGATCACCAAGGGCGCGCTGCGCGAGATCCTCGACAGCTGCGACCGCGCACTGCTCGACGGCGCCGAGCACGAACTGGACGCGGCAACGCGCGAACGCTTCGACACGCTCTTCACGGCCTGGAGCGAGGACGGCTTCCGCGTCCTCGGCATCGCGGAAAAGCGGCTGCCGCCGGCGCCGCGCTACAGCCCCGCCGACGAGACCGCGATGCTGTTCCGCGGCTTCCTGCTGTTCCTCGACCCGCCGGAGCCGGAGGTCAGCAAAACGCTGGAAGCGCTCGGCCAGCTCGGGGTCAGCGTGAAGATGATCACCGGCGACAACCACCTGGTGGCCGCGCACGTGGCGCGCGCCGTGGGCCTGGACACGGCGCGCGTGATCCGCGGCGCCGAGATCACCGCGATGAAGGACGAGGCGCTGACCCTGCTTGCCCGCGACACCGCGGTGTTCGCGGAGATCGAGCCCAACCAGAAGGAGCGCATCGTCCGCGCGCTGCAGCAGGGCGGGCGCGTGGTCGGCTACCTGGGCGACGGCATCAACGACGCACCGGCACTGCACACGGCCGACGTGGGCATCTCGGTCGATTCCGCGGTCGACGTGGCCAGGGACGCGGCCGACATGGTGCTGCTCAAGCACGACCTCGACGTGATCCGCGAGGGCATCGACGAGGGCCGGCACACCTTCGCCAACACGCTGAAGTACATCTACATCACCACCAGCGCCAACTTCGGCAACATGATCAGCATGGCCGCGGCCACCCTGTTCCTGCCGTTCCTGCCGATGCTCGCGACCCAGATCCTGCTGAACAACCTGCTGTCCGACATTCCGTCGCTCAGCATCGCCGGCGACAACGTCGACCGCGAATGGGAGCTGCACGCCGCACCGCTGGAACATCGGCTTCATCCGCGGCTACATGGTGATATTCGGCCTGATCTCGGCGTTCTTCGACGTGGTCACATTCGGCCTGCTCTGGCTGATGGTGGGGGATTCGCCGGTCCTGTTCCGCACCGGCTGGTTCGTCGAATCGCTGCTCACGGAGCTGCTGGTGCTGTTCGTGATGCGGACCTACAAGCCCTTCTACCGCAGCCGCCCGGGACGGATGCTCACCGTGCTCAGCGTCATCGTGATCGCGATCACGCTGGTGCTGCCCTACCTGCCGCTGGTCTCCGTGCTCGGCTTCGCGCCGTTGCCGCCCGCGGTGCTGGCGACGGTGCTCGTCATCGCCGCGCTGTATATCGCGGCCACGGAAGCCGCGAAACGCCATTACCACCGGTTCTTCGCCTGATGGCGCGTCCCGTGGCCACATCGCGCAGCCGCGCGCTGGCGGCTGCCGCGCGCTGGGCGTGCTGCTGCTCGCCGGGCTCGTGCTCGTCGTCGCCCACCTCGGCGAGCTCGAGCACTTTGCGCGGCTGGCCGAAAGCGCCGAGCCCGGCGTGGCTCGCCGCTGCGCTGGCCGCACAGGTGGCAACCTATGCCGCGGTCGCGACGGCCTGGCACCTCGCGCTGCGCGGCGGCGGCTGTCGCCTGTCCGTGCGCTCCCTGCTACCCCTCGGGCTGGCCAAGCTGTTCTCGGACCAGGCCCTGCCCAGCGCCGGGATCAGCGGCACGGCATTCGCGCTCGCGGCGCTGCAAAGGCGCGGCGTCGCCCCGGAGCTGGCGATGGCCGTGATGCTCACGGGGCTCGTGTCCTACTACGCCGCGGCGCTGGTGATGGACGGTGTGGCGGTGGCCGTGCTGTGGTTCGCCCGCGAGCTGCACACCGTGGATGGCCGTGATCGCCGTCGTGTTCGCGCTGCTGGCTACCGCGATTCCCGCGGCCGCATTGCTGGCCAAGGACTGGAGCGAGGCGCGCATGGCGCGCTGGTCGCGCTCGCTGCGCGGGGCCGCGCCGATGCTGCGCGCCTTCGCCGCGGCGCCAACGACGCTGCTGCGCAACCCCGCGCTGGTGCTGGCCTCGGCACTGCTCCACGGCTCCGTATTCCTGCTCGATGCCGGCACGCTCTGGCTGATGTTCCAGGCGCTCGGCCACCCCACGGGATTCCTGCACTGCCTGGCCGCCTTCATGATGGCGTCGATGGCAGGCACCATCGGCCTGATTCCGCTCGGGCTGGGCACGTTCGAGGCCACGTGCGTCGCGACGCTCGCCGTGCTCGGCAGCCCGCTGGAGGCGGCGCTGGCGGCAACGCTGCTGCTGCGCGGATTCACGATGTGGCTGCCGATGCTGCCCGGTCTGTGGCTGGTGCGGCGCGAGGCGGGCGCCGCAAGACCGTGACCCGCGACGGCGCGATGCACCGGGGCTCTCCCCGGGCCCGCCGTGCAAGGCGGCTTGCTCAGGGCACGGCGCGCACCACGCAGAATCGCTGCCCGGTCGGCGCTTCCATCACCCACCAGCTGTGCACCTGCGCGACGCGCGTGGCGCCCAGCGCCTCGAGGCGGCGCACCTCGGCCTCGACGTCCGCGCTGGCGATGTCGAGGTGCACGCGGCTGGGGTGATCCACCGCCTGCACTTCGATGTGCAGCCCGCCGGCATCGACGAGGCGCACGTACTTGCCGCCCTCCTCGGCGGGGAGCTGGCGCATCGGCATGCCGAGCGCCGCGCTCCAGAACGCGGCCGCCGCCTGCAGGTCCGCGCCCTGGCAGTCGATGATGAAGCCGGCCAGGCGGCTCGGCGGCAGCGCGGGGATATCCGTGATTTGCGCGCGCGGCAAGCGGTCGCGCGTGTCGAACCACGGCAGGCGATCGGCGAAGTACACGTGCGCCTGGGGCTCGAAGCGCTCCGGCTCGTCGAAGGCGTTGAGGTAGAGGTCGATCTCGCCGGCGCGGTGCTCGCTCTGGTAGGAGATCGGCGTGCCGCAGTGCGCGCAGTGGCGGCGCGTGACGCCGGGCGAGGACTCATAGCTCGCGGGCGTGCCCTCGAAGCGCACGCGATCGAGCCCGAAGTTCACGAAGCAGGCAACCGGCGAGGCCGTGTGGCGCCGGCAACATCGAGCAGTGGCAGTAGGCGACCCACTGCGGCTCGCCGTCGGTGACGAAACGGATCCGCCCGCACAGGCAGTGACCAGCTGGCCATGGCGCTCTCCTTCGAATTGCCGCGCTGCCCATGCTACGCTCGACGCCCGCAGCAATAAACACGCAGGAGCCCCCCATGAGCGCCAACACCGACCTCGTCGACCGTTTCATCGCGGCCTGGAAGACCAAGGACGTCGACCACATCGTCAGCTTCTTCCACGACGACGCGGTCTATACCAACGTGCCGATCGATCCGCCGAACCGCGGCATCGAGGCGATCCGCACCATGATCAGCGGCTTCCTCGGCATGGCGCAGGCGATGGAGTTCGTGGTGCACCACAGTGCGGAGAACGCCGCGGCGGGCATCGTGATGAACGAGCGCACCGACCGCTTCCAGATCGGCGAGCGCTGGGTGGAACTGCCGGTGATGGGCGTGTTCGAGCTGCGCGACGGCAGGATCCAGGCCTGGCGCGACTACTTCGACCTGGCCCAGTTCCAGAACGGCATGGCGGGCTGAGAGCCCCGACCAGCAGCGCCCGCGGCATTGCGCCGCGGGCTGTGGTGTTCAGAAGCGCCAGTCGGCGCCGAGGTAGGCCGTGCGCGGCATGTTGGCGCGCGCGCCGTCGGGCTTGCGCGACACGATCACCTGTTCGTCGAAGAGGTTGTTGACCTTCGCGTAGACACGCAGCCCCTCGAACAGGCGGTAGCCGGCCGTCCAGTCGACCTGGAACAGATCGTCGGTGAGCAGGAAGCGGTCATCGACGCCGGCACGGTCGCAGGTGTAGGTGGAGCAGGTCTGGTCGTAGTACGAGGCGTTCAGGTAGCTGTCCCAGCCGGACGGATGCACCAGGCCGAGGCTGAGCGCGACCACCTGCTCGGGGATGTCCGCGAGGGTATCGCCCTCGAGCACGTTGCCGGTCTCGGAATCCTCCGTCACCTCGGCGTCGGTCCAGGTGTAGGAGAGACGCAGCGGCCACGTGGTCCCCGCCGGAGCGCCGAACTCGGTGTTCAGGCCGATCTCGACGCCCTGGATTTCCGACTCGCCGAGGCTCTCGGTCCCGACGGTCAGGCCGCCCGTGCAGGGATTGGCCACCGAGCAGTTCTTGATGGTGTTGCGGTAGTCGCTGTAGAAGAAGATCGCGTCGGCGCTGTAACGCTCATCGGTGTAGCGCACGCCGCCCTCGTAGTTGAGGCTCTCCTCGGCCTCCGTGCCCTCCACCGAATCGGCGCCCGGCGGCGCGAAGCCTTCGTGCACGCCGGCCAGCAGCTGCCACTGGCCGTCGAGATCCCAGGTGGCGCCGAGCCCCAGGCTGGTCTCGTTGCCGAGGCGGTTGCCCTTGACGGACGGCGCGCCGGCGCGCGCCGGATCGTTGCTCCACTGGCGGTTGCGCGTCTCGATGTCCTCGACGCGGATCAGCGGCACCAGCGTCAGCGCGCCGTGCGTGATGCGGTCCAGCAGCCAGAAGGAATCGGCGTCGCCGGTGCCCACGGCATTGTTGGATGCCGAGGTCGGCGCCAGAGTGCCGACGTAGACCAGTTCGCCGCCCACCTGGTTGTAGCGCTCCACCGGCTGGTAGCGGTCGATCTCGTCCTCGTGGCGCCGCGCGCCGAACTCCAGCTCGTGCTCCCAGCCGCCGGTGGCGAAGCGGGCATCCAGCGTGAACTGCAGGCCCTCGGCCTCGTACTCGCGGTCGTTGTGCTTGATCTCGACGTTGTTCACGTCCAGCGTGCCGTCGAGCCAGCCCTGGTACAGCGGCGCCGTCGCCGCGCCGGTGTTGATGGCCGAAATCATCCCGCTCATCGACTGCGCGTTCACGCGGTCGAGCTTGAACCAGTCGCGCGTGAACTCGTTGCGATACCACAGCAGGTTCAGTCCCAGCTGTTCGCCGAACTCGAAACGGTAGCGCGCGCTGTAGCCCTGGTGCTCGTTCGTCATCTCGTCGAGCGCCGAGAGCCCGTAGCGGCGGTTCTCGTCGCCGTCGAAATCGTCGTCGGTGAGCCCCAGATAGGAGGCGTGCGAGGTCTCGTCGGAGTACTGCAGCTTCACGTCCAGCTGCTGGTGGAAGCGCGCGCCCTCGGCCGAGTTCAGCCGCGCCTTGGCGACGTAGTCCTCGATCTCGAAGCCGGTGTCCTTGCCGCTGCGATCGATGTCGTGGAATCCGTCGGCCTGGTGCTGCACCGTTTCCAGCAGCCAGCCGTACTGCTCGGCGCTGGCGCCGTAGTTGCCCATCACGCGCTGTTCGCCGTTGCCGCCGAATTCGCCGAGCACGCGCCCGCCCGCGGCGCGCGGGATCGGGGTGGACACCATGTTCATCGCGCCGCCGACCGTGAACGGGCCGTAGCGCATGGTTTCGGGGCCCTTCAGCACCTCGATGGCGGACATGCGGCCCGCCGTGGGGAAGTAATACGCGGCCGGGTCGGCGTAGGGCGCCGGCGCGATCAGCACGCCGTCTTCCATCAGGCTGATCTTGCTGCTGCGCTCGGCGCCGGAACCGCGGATGCCTATGTTCGGCCGCAGGCCGTAGCCCTCCTCCTCGCGCAGATACACGCCGGGAACCGCGCGCAGCACCCGGTTGATGTCGGTCTGGGAAAACTTCTTCAGCTCCTCGGCATTTATCGCAAAGGCCGAGCCGGTCAGCTGGCGCGCCTCGGCACGCTGGCCCACGATGCGCACCTCCTCGATCACCGGGGACGGCGCTTGCGTCGCCGCAACGGCCGCCGCCACGGGAGCCGCCGCGGCTGCTCCCAGGATCCATATACCCCTGACTTTGCGCATCGTGATGTCTCCCCTTGCACGCGCTTCGTGTCCGGCGTCACGCCGGTACGGGGAGGAGACTAGCAGATTGAATCTAAATGCGAAACATTACTATTTAGATTAGTAATTCGTCGCACCTCTTCAGCGCTGGCGCTTCTGCGCCGCCAGCAGCAGTTCGCCCAGCGTGCCGGTCTTGGGCGCGTTGCCGCGCGGCTCCTCGCGGCGCGGCTGGTGCTGGCGCTGCTCGTTCGCACGCCCCTGCTGCGGGCGCGCGGCGCCGCCCTTGGGCCGCGGCGCACCCTCGGCCGGCACCTCGTCGTCGAGGCGCATGGTCAGGGCGATGCGCTTGCGCGCGATGTCGACCTCGAGCACCTTCACCTTCACCACGTCGCCGGCCTTCACCACCTCGCGCGGATCCTTCACGAAGCGGTTGCTGAGCGCCGAGACGTGCACCAGCCCGTCCTGGTGCACGCCGATGTCCACGAAGGCGCCGAAGTTGGCGACGTTGGTCACCGTGCCTTCCAGCACCATGCCCGGCTCCAGGTCCTTCAGCTGCTCCACGCCCTCCTTGAAGGTCGCGGTCTTGAACTCCGGGCGCGGGTCGCGCCCGGGCTTCTCCAGCTCGCGCAGGATGTCGCGCACCGTGAGCTCGCCGGCCTCCGGCGGTCACGAACCTGCACGGATCGAGGCCGCGCACGCGCTCGGCGTTGCCGATCAGCTCGGACACGGAACAGCCCTGCGCCGCCGCGATGCGCTCGACCACCGGGTAGGACTCCGGATGCACCGCCGAGGCGTCGAGCGGATTGTCGCCGCGCGCGACGCGCAGGAAGCCCGCGCACTGCTCGAAGGTGCGCGCGCCGAGACGCGGCACCTGGCGCAGCGCCTCGCGCGAGCGGAACGGCCCGTGCTGGTCGCGGTGCGCCACGATGGCCTGCGCCAGCGAGCCGCCGAGGCCCGAGACGCGGCTCAGCAGCGCCGCCGAGGCGCTGTTCAGCTCCACGCCCACGCTGTTCACGCAGTCCTCGACCACCGCGTCGAGGCTCTTCGACAGCCTGAGCTGGTTCAGGTCGTGCTGGTACTGGCCGACACCGATCGATTTGGGTTCGATCTTCACCAGCTCGGCCAGCGGATCCTGCAGGCGGCGCCCGATCGAGATCGCGCCGCGGATGCTGACGTCGATGTCGGGGAACTCCTGCGAGGCCAGCTCGGAGGCCGAGTACACCGAGGCGCCGGCCTCGCTGACCACCACGCGGGTGAGCCCGAGCTCGGGATGTGCGGCGATCAGTTCCGCGGCCAGCTTCTCGGTCTCGCGCGAGGCGGTGCCGTTGCCGATCGCGATCAGGTCGCTGCCGTGCTTGCGCGCGAGCGCGGCCAGCGTGTCGAGCGACTGGCGCCACTTGTTCTGCGGCACGTGCGGATAGATGGTGGTGTATTCGAGCAGCTTGCCGGTGCCGTCGAGCGCCACCACCTTCACGCCGGTGCGCAGCCCGGGATCCAGCCCGATGCAGGCGCGATGCCCCGCGGGCGCGGCCAGCAGCAGGTCGCGCAGGTTCGCCGCGAACACGCGGATCGCCTCGGCCTCGGCCGCCTCGCGCAGCTCCGTGAGCAGTTCGCCCACCACGTGCACCGAGAGGCGCACGCGCCAGGTCCAGCGTGCCACTTCCATCAGCCAGGCATCTGCCGGCCGGCCCTTGTCGCTGATGCCGGCGTGCGCGGCCACCAGCCCCTCGCAGGGATGTGCGCTCATCCCGGCGGCACCGGGCAGGTCGACGGCCAGGTACAGCACGCCCTCGTTGCGGCCGCGGAACATCGCCAGCGCGCGGTGCGAGGGCACCTTCGACAGCGGCTCGCCGTGCGCGAAGTAATCGGCGAACTTGGCGCCCTCGGTCTCCTTGCCATCGACCACGCGCGCCTGCAGTTGCCCTTGCTCGCGCAGCAGCCGGCGCACGCGGCCCACCAGCTCGGCGTCCTCGGCGAAACGTTCCATCAGGATGTGGCGCGCGCCGTCGAGCACGGCCTTGGTGTCGGCGAAGCCGGCCTCGGCGTTCAGGAAGGCCGCCGCCTCGGTTGCCGGATCACGCGTCGGGTCGCCCAGCAACAGCTCCGCGAGCGGCTCGATGCCCGCCTCGCGCGCGATCTGGCCCTTGGTGCGGCGCCTGGGCTTGTACGGCAGGTAGAGATCCTCGAGGCGCGCCTTGGAATCGGCCTCGCGGATCGAGGCCTCGAGTGCGGGCGTCATCTTGCCCTGCTCCGTGATGCTCTTCACGATCGCCTCGCGACGATCCTCGAGCTCGCGCAGGTAACCGAGGCGCTGCTCCAGCGCGCGCAGCTGCACGTCGTCGAGCCCGCCGGTCGCTTCCTTGCGGTAGCGCGCCACGAAGGGCACCGTGGCCCCGTCGTCGAGCAGCCCGACCGCCGCGGCGACCTGGTTGACGCCAACGTTCAGTTCCGCGGCAATGCGCTCTTGTATCGACAACATGCGGGTGCTCCCTCGTGCAAGGGAGGGATTATGCGACCCGGGGGAGGCTCAAGCGAGACTTGTGGAAAGCAGTGCTTTTGGCTAGGAACGGGCGGCATCGGTGCTGCTGCATTCGCGAGCCTCGCTTTCGGCTGCTACTTTTGTTGCGTTCGAGCGATACCGCACACAACCGGAAATCCAAGGAAGCCTGATGAGTTTCATGTTCTGGCGCCACGGGCGCGTTCCCGAGCCCATTTACAAACTCTTGCCGGTTATTTACCTGCTCACTGGCGGGTGGGTTTTTTCCGTAGGCCAGGGTGTTCTGGCCGTCATATCAGGACTGCTGCTCTGGCTCGCATCGGCGCTCGTGTTTCTCTGGCGGCGTGATGCACGCCTTCTGCAATCAACGAAAAGGCGCAAGTTCAGGTAGAGCACGTATCAAGGCGGCTGCGGCGCTCGTGCGCAGGGAAACGCTGCGCGCAGAAGATCAGGAGAGATTGACTCGCGCCATCCATGGCGCTCGCCCCTGCGGGGCGCCTCCGCTCCGCTACGGCGTCCAAATCGGCAGTCCTGCCCGATTTGTCGAACCGGGGAGTTCTCCGTCCTACTCCCCGGATGCGCCATAAACGAAAACGGGCCCCGCTAGGACCCGCTTTTTCGTTTATGGCGCACCCGGAGAGATTCGAACTCCCGACCCCCTAGTTCGTAGCCAGGTACTCTATCCAACTGAGCTACGGGTGCGAAGGCCGCGTACTATATTGAGCCGGTCCGCCTTCGTCAACCTCGCCGAAACGAGAAGTTTTACCCGCACGTCACGGCTAGAATTCTGCGACAAAAATGTGACTGGAGTTCCGGCGCCGATGAACACCAAGCAAAGCCCCGCTGTGGGACCTTCCGGTCCGCCTCTTCCACTGGTCGCTGCCCGTGCTGCTGCTGACGGCGTGGCTCAGCGCCGAATTCGACGCGCTGGATATCCACGAGTGGTGCGGCTACACGGTGCTGGTGCTGGTGAGTTTCCGCATCGTGTGGGGCTTCATCGGCAGCCGGCACGCGCGCTTCAGCGACTTCCTGCGCTCGCCGGCGGCCGCGATCCGCTACCTGCGCGGGCGCGAACCGGAGCGCGAAGGCCACAACCCCGCCGGTGCGTGGTCGGTGCTGGCGATGCTGGCACTGCTCGCTGGCCCAGGGCGTGACCGGGCTGTTCAACTCGGATGACGTCGGCTTCGAAGGACCGCTGGTGCACGCGCTGGACGACGACATGCGTCGATGCGCTGGCTGCATGGCACGAGCTGAACTTCTGGCTGCTGCTCGCGCTGGTGGCGCTGCATGTCGGCACGGTGCTGTTC
The DNA here is from genome assembly GCA_963819895.1 of uncultured Gammaproteobacteria bacterium. Classification (GTDB taxonomy): domain Bacteria; phylum Pseudomonadota; class Gammaproteobacteria; order Pseudomonadales; family UBA5518; genus UBA5518. Next base: position 149,646 of record CAWFXU010000021.1, on the reverse strand, counting down.
TACCTGCTGCGGCGCAAGCGCAACCTGATACGACCGATGCTCGATGGCGGCGCGTCCACGACCGCGGAAGAGCCCCGGCCCGCGTGGCTGGCACTGCTGGTGATCGGCGCGCTCGCGGGGCTGCTGTACTGGCTGCTGTCGCTGGCGCCGGAGCCGCCACCGCCCTTCCTCTGAGCGGCTGACGACGCGTGGCGGGTGCTTGCCGCCACGCGTGCGCCTGATCGCCGCGACGGCCTCAGTCGTCCTTTTCCTTGTAGTCGTCGTGGCAGGAACCGCAGGTCTTGCCGGTCGCCTTGATCTGCTCCTCGATCGCCTTGCGATCGCCGCCCGCCGACACCTCACCCAGCTTCGCGGCCGCGAGCTGGAATTCCTCCATCTTCTTCGTGAAGTCGTCCATGTTCTTCCAGATCTCGGGCTTGGCGTGGGTATCGCCCTTGCCGGAACCCTCGGGAAAGCCGCGCATCAGGTTCAGCGTCGCGAGCGTGGCCAGGTCCCTGGCGTAGCCGGCCATGCGCGCGTCGTCCCACGGAATCTTGCCTTCCAGCGTCATCTGCATTGGCCCGAAATTGTGGCCGATCAGGGTCATCATCGACTCGCGATACGCGATCGCGGGATTCTCGTCCTCCGACGCCGCGGCGACCGAGGCTGTCGCGGCGAAGGCACACGCCGCGATTGCACGCAAAAAGGCTCTGTTCTTCATCTTGTTCCCTCCGGTGGTTCCATTCAGGTCGGTGTGCTCGTTGTTCCCGACGCGGCGAGCATACCGCGAAATCGCGCCGTGGTGATTAATGCCGCGATCGGCCGGGAGGGTTGCCGCCGGCTGCTGCTACACTGCGCTGCGCCGGGCTGCAGTCTGCCCGCGCTCCTTTCCCAAAGACCGAAACCCGCTTCGGCCCGAGACTGCCGCCCGCCAGGGCGAGCGCCGTCGATTCCATCAAGGACAATTCATGAGTTTTGCTTCACTGGGTCTCAGTGACCTGATCGTGCGCGCCGTCACCGAACACGGCTATACCGAACCTACACCCATCCAGAAAAGCGCCATTCCCGCCGTGCTCGGCGGCCGCGACCTGCTCGCCGGCGCCCAGACCGGCACCGGCAAGACCGCGGGTTTCGTGCTGCCCATCCTGCAGCGGCTCACGGACCAGGTTGCCGCCGGCGACGCCAAGGCGCGCAGGCGGGTCAGCGTGCTGATCCTGACGCCCACGCGCGAGCTCGCCGCGCAGATCGAGGAATCCGTGCGCGTCTACGGCAAGTACACGCCGGTGCAATCGACCGTGATCTTCGGCGGCGTCGGCATGCAGCCGCAGGTCGATCGCCTCGCGCGCTCGCTCGACATCCTCGTCGCCACGCCGGGCCGCCTGCTCGACCACGTGCAGCAGCGCACGCTCGACCTCTCGACCGTGAAGACGCTGGTGCTGGACGAAGCCGACCGCATGCTCGACATGGGCTTCATCCGCGACGTGAAGCGCATCCTCGCGCTGCTGCCCAAGCAGCGGCAGAACCTGCTGTTCTCGGCGACCTTCGCCGACGAGATCAAGGTCGCTCGCCGACTCCCTGCTGCACGAGCCGATGGAAATCGAGGTGGCACGCCGCAATGCGACCGCCGAGCTCGTGGAGCAGCGCATCTACGTCGTGCGCAAGGAAGCCAAGCGCCACCTGCTCGCGCGCCTGATCAAGGAACACGACTGGCACCAGGTGCTGGTGTTCACGCGCACCAAGCACGGCGCCAACCGCCTGGCCGAGCAGCTGACCAGGGGCGGCATAACAGCGCTCGCAATCCACGGCAACAAGAGCCAGACGGCACGCACGCGCGCGTTGGCCGAGTTCAAGGACGGCTCCACCCAGGTGCTGGTGGCGACCGACATCGCCGCGCGCGGCATCGACATCAAGGAACTGCCGCACGTCGTGAACTTCGACCTGCCCAACGTGCCCGAGGACTACGTGCACCGCATCGGGCGCACCGGGCGCGCGAGCATGTCGGGCGAGGCGATCTCGCTGATCGGCGAGGACGACATGCCGCTGCTCGGCGGCATCGAGCGCCTGATCAAGCGCAAGCTGCCGCGCGCGACGCTGTCGCCCGAGGACATGGCAGCGCTCGAGGCGGTCGTGAAGAGCGCGGGCCCCGACATCGACACCCGCCCCCCGCTGCCGCCGCGCGGCGGTCGTCCGGGTGGCGGTCGCTCGGGAGCCGGTCGCCCGGTGGTGGCCGTCCGGGCGGTGGCCGTCCGGGCGGCGGTCGTCCGGACAGCCGCCCGAGCGCAACCAGCGCGCCGCGCGGCGAAGCCAATGGCAACCGCATGGATGCGCCGCCGCAGCGCCCTGCGGGCAGCGTGCACCAGCCGCGCGGATCGGGTCAGCCCGATGGCCGCATGGGCCGCAGCGACAACCGCCAGGGGCGCGACAACAATCGCCCCGCCGGCGTCGGCATGGGTCGTCCGGGCGCCGGGTTCGGTCGCGGCTCGCGCTGAGCCCCGAACGGCTCGAACGAAAAAAGCCCCGGTGCGCACTGCGCACCGGGGCTTTTTTTGCAGCTGCAACGCCGCCATCGACCGTCGACATCAAACCACGGCCGATGCGCCTCGCAACTCAGAAATCGAGCTGCAACTGCAGCCAGAATTTCTTCGTATCGACCGCGAAACCGTCCGCGCTGTAGTCGGCGTACTTCAGCATGCCGGTGAAATACTGGCCGAACTTGCGCGTCAGCGACAGGTCCAGCTCATCACCGTACGATGCACCACCGTCCTCGGCCTCGAAGTCATGCCACACCGCCTGCGCGGTGACACCCGCCACGACGACCGACGCACCGGCATAACTGTCCTGGATACCGCCCGAGGGCGTGGCCAGGAACACGTCGGCCCAACCCTGGAACTTGTGCAGCGTCGCCAGCGGCGTGCGGAACGACTTGCCGGTACTCTCCTCGTCCCCTTCGAGCATTTCCTGCGACAGGGTCAGGGTGACCGCCGCCGGCAGCGCAAGGCCTGCCTCCACCATGTAGTAGTCGGCGTCGTACTCGACCGGGTTGTCCGCGTAGTCCTCCTGGCGCGCGTATTCCAGCGTGTACAGCAGGCTCACGGTCTTGCCGAGCGCCCGCTTGCCGGCAAAGCGCAGGCCATACGTTTCGTTCGACTGCGCATCCGCCGACTCGATGTCCATCAGGTAACCGTAGGCGGTCAGCGTGCCGAACGGCAGGCCCGCGTAGCTCGCGTTCATCAGGTGGATCGCGGATGACCAGTCGCCGAGCCAGATCGCCTGCGTGCCGTCGTCCGGGCCGAACACGCGGTTCACGTTGTCGATGTAGGAGTACGTGAGCGTCGTGTCCCTGATCGACTTGTTCACGATCGAGCCACCATCGAAGGTCTGCTCGTTCTGGCGCCAGCCCACGCCGCCCACGAAGCGTTCGTTGTCGAGCAGGATGCGCTGGCGCCCGCCCTTCACGACCGTGTCGCAACCCGACCAGGACAGCCAGGCCTGGTTGAACTCGGTGCCCTCGGGGTCCGCGACCACCGAGTAGGCGGTCTCGTTGTTCGAGGTCGAGTTGAAGTCCTCGTCGCCGATCGCGCTCACGTCGTCGACCTCGACCTGCGCCTGCCAGCCCTTGTAGCCCAGCGTGGTGTAGGTAAGCCGGGACTTCAGCGTCGAGGCATCGGCCTCCTCGAGCGCGTTGTCCTGGTCGACGTTCTCGTAGCGATAGCGGAACTGCAGCTTGATCTCGCCGTTCCTGAGCGCCTCGACGGGCGTCGCGGCGGGTGCGGGTGCGGCCGCCGGCGCCTGCTGCGCGAACGGCGGGCATTACGGCCGCGCCGGCGACACGCCGCGCAGGCGAGCGCAAGCCATGTCTTGCGGGTGGAAATCATCGTGAACTCCGTGTCTTGCAAGGGCTCCCCGCCACGCAGATTGCAGCGCGCGGGCGGGGAGCGGTTCAGATCGGGCCGTCCATGGCCTCGTCGTGCGGTTGCGCGCGGATCAGTAGATGTCCTTGCGCGTGTTGTACATGTTGAACTTGCCGGTCGGCGTGATCAGGCGCGGATCCTTGATCACCGCCTTCAGCGTGCGCGTCTTGTCGTCGACGACCACGATCGCGGAGGTCTGCTCCTTGCCGTTCCACACCGAGAACCACACCTCGTCGCCGGCGGCGTTGTACTCCGGCTGCACGACACGCTTCGGACCCTCGCCCACGTCGGCCCATTCGGCGATCGGCAGGCTCACGAAACCGGCCTCGAGGTTGTTGATGTCGTAGACCGCCGCCGACTGGCTCAGCTTCGGATCGGGGTTCAGCGTGGTGTCGACCCACAGGTTCTTCGACTTCGGGTGCGTCTTCACGAACAGCGAACCGCCGCCCGGGCCCTTCATTTCGCGCACGACTTTCCAGGCGTGCTCCTTGTGATTCTCCGGATCCGTACCGATCACGCTCACGTTCTCGTTGCCGAGCGCGCTGGTGACCCACACCGGTCCGAATTTCGGGTCGTTGAAGTTCGCGCCGCGTCCCGGGTGCGGGATCTTGTTCACGTCGATCAGCGCCTCGGTCTCGCGCTCCTTCGAGTCGATCACCGCGATCTTGTTCGACTGGTTCGCCGCCGTCATGAAGTAGCGGTGCGTCGAGTCCCAGCCACCGTCATGCAGGTAGCGCGCGGCCTCGAGCGTGGTCACGCTGAGCGCATCGATGTTGCTGTAGTCGACCAGCAGCACCTGGCCTGTCTCCTTGACGTTGACGATGAACTCCGGGTGCTCGTGCGAGGCCACGATCGCGGCCACGCGCGGCTCCGGATGGTACTCCTGCGTGTCGACCGTCATGCCGCGCGTGGAGACGATCTTCTTCGGCTCCAGCGTCGGGCCGTCCATGATCACGTACTGCGGCGGCCAGTAGGCGCCGGCAATCGCGAGCTTGTCCTCGTAGCCCTTGTACTTCGAGGTCTCGACCGAACGCGCCTCGAGACCGATCTTGATCGTGGCGACCACCTGGGGTTCGGCCATCCACAGGTCGATCATGTCGATCTTCGCGTCACGACCGATGGTGTACACGTAGCGCCCGGAATGCGAGGCGCGCGAGATGTGCACCGCGTAGCCGGTCTTGATGATGCTGATGATCTCCTTCGAGTCGCCGTCGATCAGCGCCACCTCGCCGCTGTCGCGCAGCGTCACCGCGAAGATGTTGTCGAGGTTGTACTTGTTCATCTGCTTCGTCGGGCGCTGGTCCACCGGCACCAGCACCTTCCAGCTGTCCTTCATCTCCTTCATGCCCCACTCGGGCGGCGTCGGCGGCTCGTTCTGCAGGAAGCGCGCCATGATGTCGATCTGCTTCTCGGTCAGACTGCGCCCGAGGTGCCCCAGTTCGGCATGCCGGCCGGCGAGCCCATGTTGATCAGGATCTTCAGGAACTCGGTGCCGCGCTGCTGCGTGATGTCCGGCGTCAGCGGCTTGCCGGTCGCGCCCTTGCGCAGCACGCCATGACAGCCGGCGCAGCGTTCGAAGTAGATCTTGGTCGCCTCCTCGAACTCCTCCGGGGTCAGCGACGGCGCACCGGGCGTCGCGACCTGCTTGACCTCGGACTGGATCGCCGGCGCCCCGCGATAGCGCACATCCTCCCCCACGGTGCCGGGGTGATCGGATTTTTCCTCGGCCAGTACCGCATTGCCCAGCAAGGTCGCGGTGGCGACGCTGCAGGCCACGCTGATCAGCTTGTTTCTGAACGTTCTCATTGCATTGCTCCTGTTGCCGGTCCGCAATAGACGAACCGTGGTGGTGTTTTCATGCCCGATCCCGCTGCCTGCACTGTACCCGAGTTGTTCCGTCGGATTTATTGCGCCATATCAAAAACCCATGGCAAGCAGATCGGCATGCTTCATTCCCGAGCTTTTTGATCGGGATTACGATGATCCAGGTCAATGATTCGCACGGCAGCGAACTCGGCGGCCGTCGCCTCGCGCTTCTCGCGCCGCTTGCGCTTCTCGACCAGCGGCGGACAGCGGTGCTCGTCGTGGTAGGTGACCTGGCATTCCAGGCAGTAGTGGCATTCGTTCTCGATGATCTCGCCGGTGGGCCTGATTGCACCGATCTGGCATTGCGCGGCACAGGTCTGGCAGGGGCTGCCGCACTCGCGGCGCCGGCGCAGCCAGTCGAAGATGCGAAAGCGCGTGAAGAAGCTGAGCGCCGCCCCCAGCGGGCACAGGTACTTGCAGTAGAACTTGCTGTTCACCGCGCTGATCGCCAGCAGGCCCAGCGCGTACAGCGTGAAGTACCAGTCGCGCGCGAAGTGCAGCGCGAACACGGTCTTGAAGGGCTCCACTTCCGCGACGGTCGCCGCGCGCGCCATGGACTCCAGCGACAGCCCGAACAGCGCGATCAGGATCAGGTACTTGATGGCCCACAGGCGCTCGTGGACCATCGCGGGGAATTCCCACTTCGGCAGCTTGAAGCGCTCCGCGGCGGAATGGATCAGCTCCTGCAGCGCGCCGAAGGGGCAGAGCCAGCCGCAGTACACCCCGCGTCCCCACAGGACGATCGTGACCGCCACGAAGCCCCACAGCAGGAACGTGACCGGTTCCAGCAGCAGCGTATCCCACGAAAATCCGCCCGCCATGACGCGCCCGAACGCGAGCATGTTGACGATCGACAGCTGCCCCATGCTGTAGAAGCCGACGAACAGCACCGTGAACAGCAGGTAGCCGGTGCGCAGGCGCCGGAACAGCCGCGGCCGCAGCACCAGCCAGTCCTGGAACACCAGCATCGCGACGAGCAGCCCGAGCGCGGCGCAGCAGCACTGCCACGCGCAGTCGGCGCTCCTGCCAGAGCTGCAGCCATTCCGGTTCGTCGGCGGGCGCGCCCGCGGCGGCGCCGACAACCGGCGGCGAGCGGCGCAGGCCCCGCCGCGAGCTCCGCGCCCGGCGCGGCGGCCCCCGGCGCGAGCGGCAGTCCGAGCGCCGTGGCAACGGCCTGCGCGGAGCGCATCAGGCTCTGGTTCAGCACCATCACCGTGATGGTCGCGCCGGTGATCGCGTCGATGCCGCGGTAGCCTTCGCGGTCGGCGGCGCCCACGCGCACCTTCTCGGTGGCGCCGATCCCGGCGTACTGTCCGATGAACTGCTGCAGGTCGGCGTCGCTCACGCCGATCACCAGGATCGGCTCCTCGTGCGCGACGATGGTCGCGCCCGCGATGCGCGCGTCGGGCCGCAGCCCGACGAGTACCGCGATCGGCTTGCCCGAATACGCGGGCACCGGATGGACCTCGTCGCTGAGGAACACCCAGCCCTGCAGCTCGCCACCGGCGAACACCGCGCGCACCGGCGCGATGTCGAGCGGCGCGCCAAGGCGATCGGCCCGGGCAAAGACCTTGCGCACGGTAGCGGTATCGAGGGATTCGAGGCGGCTCTTCGACGCCGCATGCAGCGACATGCAACACATCATCGTCGCCACCAGAGCGGCAGCGATGCGAAACAGGCACCGGGAAGCTGAAAAATGGTCCATCGTCCCGGATGATACGCCAACGTGCCCGACAGATGATCGATATCCGGACGCCGTTGATGCAGATCAATCGATGACATCAATCTCTCCCGCATCGCCACGCCCTGCGGGCGAATGCGGCACTACTTGCTGCGTTCCAACTGGATTCACTGCGCGAATCATCGGATCATGCGCACCTCAGGAACAGGTCTACGGGAATCGCGCCTTGCCACGCGCATCGCTCACTGCATCCGTCGCAATCCGCATCCGGGCCGCCGGACTCGCGCTGGCCCTGCTGGCCGCGAGCGCCACGGCGTACGCCGGCAATGCCGATCTCGTGAACGAGCGCCCCACGGTCACCCGCGCCGCGCTCGAGGAACACTGGGGCGTGGACTGCGAATCGCTGCGGCAAGAACTGCTGCTGGACGTACGCGGAGTCGGGCACTCGCGCGGGTCGGGACTCCCCGCATGACAACGCCGGGCCGCGCCCGACGCGCTGGCGTAATGCCCTGCAGATGTGCGCCGCGATTCACAACGCCCCGGGAGACGACGAGGCCGTGCCATGCCCCGACTACGCCCGCGCCGCGCGGGCGCTCGGCGAAGACGCGCCAGGCACGGACGCCCAACGGCACGCAGATATCGGGGATGCCCTGCGATGCGCTCCATGAAGGCACTGGCCCTTGCGGTCCTCGCCGCCTGGCGCCGGCGCTGCCTCCGCCGGGGCGGCGCCCTGCACCGGCGAACGCTGCGACGTGCTGGAGGAAATCGTCGTCACCGCGCGGCGCGCGCCGCGCATCGTGCTCGACGCCAGCGAGACCATCGGCGTGATCGACCGCGAGCAGCTCGCGCGCTCCACGGCCTACGGACTCGCCGACGTGATGCGCAGCATGCCCGGCGTGCAGGTGACCGACAGCGGACAACCCGGACTGAAGCGCGTGCGCATCCGCGGCGAGGAATCGCGGCGCACCGCGATCCTGCTCGACGGCCAGGAGATCACCGACCACTGGGAAGTCGGCACGCCGCTCAGCCTGAATCCCGCGATGGTGGAGCGCATCGAGGTGGTGCGCGGCTCGGGCTCGGTGCTGTACGGGCCGCGCGCGCTGAGCGGCGTGGTGAACTTCATCACGCGCAAGGGCGGCACCGAGCCGCTGCAGCTGGAGGCGAGCAGCGGCTGGAACTCCGCGACGCGCGGCGAGGAGCGCTTCGCCAGCGTGTTCGGCGATGCCGACGGCCTCGAGTACCGCCTGGCCGCGGCCGACAGCGAGCACGGCAAGCGCGACACGCCGCAGGGCAAGATCGACAACACCGCCTTCGACAACCAGAGCGTCTACGCCTGGGCGGGACGGGATTTCGGCGCGCAGCGCGTGGAGCTCGCCTACGACCGCTTCGAGTCCGCGACCGGGGTGTTCGTCGAGGAAGAGGAGCGCACCGCGTTTCCGCTCACGGATTTTCGTATCGACGTGCCACAGCGCGACCGCGAGAAGCTCGCGATGTTCTACGAATGGCGCGACGTCGCGAGTTTCCTGCCCGTGGTCAAGGCCAACTTCCATCGGCAGTGGAACCAGCGCCGGTTCGACACCTTCAGTGCCACGCTGATCCCGGGCGCGAGGCCCGTCGCGACCGAGCGCAGCGTCTTCAGCGACGCCGAGCCTCGAGGTCGACGACGGCGTGCTGCAGCTCGACTGGACGCCGCACGCCGACCACTACATCGTCAGCGGGCTGCAGTACACCGAGGAACGCGTGAACCAGGAGCGTCACGTCGACACCGTAGCCAACGGCATCACGGGGCGGCCCGAGAACATCCACGACGAGGCGGCGATCGAGACGGTGGCGCTGTTCGTGCAGGACGAATGGCAGCTCGGCGAGCGCACCACGTTCACGCTCGGCGCGCGGCAGTACCGGGTCGAGGGCCGGCTCGAGGAGACCAACTCGCGCGGGCCTCGCGCCCTCGGACACAGAACGACGCGCAAGCGATCGCGAGCCTCGGGCCTCAGCCACGAACTCGGCGACAACCTGGTGCTGCGCGCAAACGTCGCGCAGGGCTACGTCTACCCGTCGCTGCTGCAGTTCGCGACCGGCGCCTACGCGGCCTCGCGCTTCGTCAACCCGAACCCCGACCTCGACCCCGAGACCGCGTTGTCGTGGGAAGGCGGGCTGCGCCTGCGCGCCGCCGGCTGGGTGTTCGACACCGGCGTGTTCCGCACCGCGTCCGAGGACTACATCGATCACGTCTTCTGCGCACCGATCGACGGCTGCCTGTCCGCGCGCGACAAGATCTACGTGAACATCGGCGAGTCCACGGCCCAGGGCCTGGAGCTCTATGTCGCGCGCGCCGAAGGCGATCTGCGCTGGCGCCCGTACGCGAGCCTCACCTGGATGACGCGCGAGAACCGCTACGAGAACTTCGTTACCGAGGACTCGGGCACCCCGAACCTGAGCGGCGCGCTCGGCGTGACCTGGGAGCCGCTGTTCGCGGCATCCATGGACGGATGGCTCGACCTCGGGCTGCGCGGCGAGAGCGCCTCGAAACGCGAGGAGCCCTCGAGCAGCGGGCTGTCGACGCTCGACGAGGACGATGCCTGGCTGACGCTGAACCTGAGCGGCGGCCTGCAATTGGGCACCGCGCGCCGCCTGGGCCTCGTCGTGGAATTCGAGAACCTGAGCGACGAAACCTACTCGACCTCGGCCGAGAACCTGCTACGCGCCGGGCCGCAGCATGTCGGCCCGCGTGACGCTGGCGCTCGACTGACGCGGGTCGCCGTCAGCCGAGCAGGTCCGGCTTCAGCCGGACAATTGTCCGAATGAATCCGGACCCACGCGGGACGCAATCACGATACCTGCAGGAAGGCACCGCATGACCGCACTGTTCAACCTCGGCTTTCGCCCCTTCTTCCTCGGCGCCAGCGTGTTCGCGTCGCTGTCGATGGCGGCGTGGCTCGCGATCTACGCCGCGTGGTACCAGCCCGCGATGCAGGGCATCAGCGCGAGCCAGTGGCATGCGCACGAGATGATCTACGGCTACACCATGGCCGTGATCGCGGGCTTCCTGCTCACCGCCATCCGCAACTGGACCGGCATCCAGACGCTGCAGCGCACGCCGCTGGCGCTGCTCTTCGCGTGCTGGGCGGTGGCGCGCCTCGCGCTGCTCGCCGGCACCACGTTCATTGCGCTGGCGGCCGCCGCCGATCTGCTGTTCATCGCGCTGCTGATCCCCGCCTGCGCGGTGCCGATCGTGCGCGCGCGCCAGTGGCGGCAGATGGCGGTGCTGTCGAAGCTGGTGCTGCTCGGCATGGGCAACGCGTTGTTCTACGCGGGCGCCTTCGGCCTGCTCGACGAGGGCGTGCGCTGGAGCCTGTACGGCGCGTTCTACGTCGTGATCGCGCTGATCCTGACCATGGGCCGGCGCCTGATCCCGCTGTTCACCGCAAGCGGCGTCGAACCCAGGGTGACGCTGCGCAACTCGCTGTGGCTCGACATGTCGAGCCTGGTGCTGCTGGTGGTGTTCTGGATTGCCGAGGTCTTCCTGCAGCGTCACGGCATCGCCGCCGCCGCGAGCGCGCTGATGTTCCTGGTCAACGCCACGCGGCTCGCGTTCTGGTACACGCCGGGAATCTGGAGCCGGCCGCTGCTGTGGAGCCTGCACGGGGCCTTCGCGCTGATCGCCGCGGGCTTCCTGCTGCATGCGCTGACCGCGGTGACGAGCCTGAACCCCGCGCTCGCGCTGCACGCCTTCGCGGTCGGCGGCGTCGGGCTGGTCACGCTGTCGATGATGGCGCGCGTGTCGCTGGGTCATACCGGGCGCAGCGTGCACGCGCCGCCGCGCATCGTGCTGCTGCCGCTCGCGTTTGCTGCTGCTCGCCGCGGCGCTGCGGGTGCTCGGCCCGTTGCTCGCAAGCGCGGCGTACACGACGTGGATACTGCTGTCGCAGTTGTGCTGGATCGCCGCCTTCGCGGTATTCAGCGTGGCGTGGTTCCCGGTGCTGTCGCGAGCGCGCGTCGACGGCGCGCCGGGCTGACGGCGGCGCAGCCGGGGTTGAAACCGGTTCAGCCTGCCTCGGGCTCGCGCAGGATCATGGTAGCGCCGGGCGCGGCGATCGCCGCGCACAGCAGCGGTCCGATGCGCGGCAGGTCGCCGTCGAACTTCTCGCGATTGCCGGCGCTGAAGCGGGGCAGGAATTCGTCCACGGGCACCAGCGGGCCGCTATAACCGCTGCGCACCACGAGGTGCGCCGCCCATTCGCAGTTGTGCACGCCGTAGTGCCGCTCACAGCCCCAGCTATGGCCGCCCTCCGGGAGCAACTCATCCAGGGTGATGTCGATACCATCGATCGAATACTGGGTCATGTCACACCTCGCCGGGCGCCGCAGGAGCGGCTCCGATGCATCCATGACCTGGTCAATGCATACAGCATGCCGACGCAAGCAGTAGTCTGAATATCAATAAGTTAGCGACGACGAACGACTCAGGGTGCGGCGTGTTGTAAATATTCTTGACACCCGCGATCCGCCCGGACCGTCGCCGCGACTGCCCGGCAGGGCGCAGCCGCGCAGCGCTACTCGGCAACCAGCGAGCCCAGGGGTTGCGGCCCCGTTTGCCGTGCGGGTTGGCGGAACAGCAGGCACAGGGGAGCAGCCAGCAGGGCCAGCATCGCCATCATCAGGAAGGTGTCCACGTAGGCGATGCTGGCTGCCTGCCGGACTATCTCCCCGTCGAGGGTCATGGCCCCGGCAGTGGTGCCCCACTGCCAGGCCGGGGGCAGCGGATCGGAGAACGGGGTGATGTTCTCCGCCAGACGTGCGTGACCCGCCTGCGTCAGCTGGGCCACCCGGGTGAACAACACCGAAACGCCGACGCTGCCGCCGATGTTGCGCATCAGCGCGAACATCGACGCGCTCTCCGTGCGCAGATCCGTCGCCAGAGTGGAAAATGCGGCGATCGACAGGGGCGACACCACGAAGGCCATGCTGAAGCCCTGCATGAGACCGATGCGCACGATCGTGAAGTTGTCCACGTACAGGTTGATCGTCGACATCTCCCAGGTCGAAAGGCCGAACCCCACCATGCCGCAAATCATCATCGCGCGCTGGTCGACGCGACCGATCAGGCGCGCTGTCAGCACCATGCCGATCATCGACGCCAGTCCGCGCGGCATCAGCATCATGCCGACGGTATCGACCGGGATGTGCATCAACTGCTGCAGGAAGCTCGGCAGCAGCGCCATCTGCGCCATCATCACCATGCTGACGACGGCAATCAGCAGCAGCCCCACGACCAGGTTGCGGTCCCTGAACAGCCGCGGCTCGATGAAGGGCGCCCGCGCGGTGAACATGTGCACCAGGAACAGATAGAAGCAAAGGCCCGCCACGGTCGCCTCGATGACGATTTCCATCGACGAGAACCAGTTCAGCGAGTGCCCGCGATCGAGCATCAGCTGAAAGGCACCGAGCGCGAGACTGAGCAGGGCGAAGCCGAACATGTCGAAGGGCACATCGCGCCGGACCTTGACTTGCGGAACGGTTTTCCAGATGCCGAGCAGCGCCACCGCGCAGATCGGCACATTGATATAGAAGACCCAGCGCCAGTTCAGGGCTTCCGTGAGATATCCCCCGAGGGTCGGGCCGAGGATCGGACCCAACATGGCGCCGACGCCCCACAGCGACAATACCTGCCCGTGCTTTTCGCGGGGGAAGCTGTCCATCACGAGAGCCTGCCCCAGCGGCGCCATGCTCGCGCCGAACGCGCCCTGCAGGAAGCGGTAGCCGACCATCTCGGGCAGCGACGTCGCCGTGCCGCACAGCATGGAGGCGGCAAGAAAGCCGCCGACGCAGATGGCCAGCAGGCGCTGGCGACCGAGGCGCGCGGCAAGATAACCGGTCGGCGGGATGAAGATGGCGGTGGCCACGATATACGAGGTCAGCACCCACGCTATCTGGTCCTGCGCCGCCGACAGCGAGCCCTGCATATGCGGCAGCACCACGTTGGCAATGGTCGAATCGAGCGCGACCATCACCGTCGTCAGCATCATGGTGCACAGCAGCAGCCACGGGTGCTTCGTGGGCACGTAATCCGCGTCAGCGGTTGCGCTCATGGCGCGGGTTCGGTCCTGCCGTCCGGATCCGGTTCCACATCCGTGCGGTCACCGCCGCCGCCACCGGGGCCGCCGAGCAATGCCTTCAGCGTGTGACGGTCGCCGGTGTCGATTGCCACGGTCGCGGTCATGCCCGCGCGCAGCGGCGGATCGTCGGCACGCGGCTCGATGGCGATGCGCAGCGGGATGCGCTGCGTGATCTTGACCCAGTTGCCGGAGGCATTCTGCGGCGGCAGCACCGAGAACTCGGCACCCGTCGCCTGGCTGATGCTCTGCACGCGACCGCTCCACTCGCGTCCGGGGTAGGAATCGATCTCGACCGTGGCCGGCTGGCCGACGCGCACATGGGCGAGGTCGGTCTCCATGTAGTTCGCCTCGATCCACACGTCGTCTGCCCCCACGACGCTCATCACGGCGCTGCCGGCAGCGACGAACTGGCCGCGCTGCGGCGTCTTGCTGGCGATGCCCGCGAAGGGCGCGCGCACGACCGTGTGCTCCAGGTCCAGGGCGGCGGCATCGCGGGCGGCCCTGGCGGCCTGGTAGGCCGGGTACTGTTCCAGCGGCAGCTCGGGATTACCGCTCAGGCGCGACAGGTACTGCGCGCGCGCCTGCTCGGTGACGCTGATCTGCTGCAGCGCCACGTCCAGCTTGTACTTGACCTCGTCGACTGCCGCGCCCGAGTTCAGCTTCTTGCGCGCCAGTTCCGACTGGCGCTCGAATTCGCGCGCGGCGAAATCGCGGTTGGTGTGCGCCAGCCGGAGTTCCTCCGTCTTCTGTCGCAGGCTCGCCTTGATGCTGTCGAGTTCGGTGGCGACCGCCGCCAGCTCGGCATCGGCCCCTGCCAACGCAATGCGGTAGGGGCGGTCATCGATAAGGAACAGTTCGTCGCCGGCGCGCACGCGCTGGTTCTCGCGCACCGCGACCGCGGCGATCGGACCGGCAACCTGCGCGCTGATCGTGACCTTGTCGGCCTTCACGTAGGCGTCCTCGGTACCGGCGTAGCGGCCGGTGTTGAACCACAGCAACAGGGCCCGCCAGGGCCACGGCGAGCGGCCCGGCAATGAGCAACAGGCGACGCCGTCGCGGGCGACGGGTGTAGGGCTCCAGTTCGGTCGTGTCGGCCGGGAGTGCACCGGAGGTTGTCGCGGCAGATCCCGTGCCGGCATCCGCCACCGGCGCGGCGCTCGCGGGCATCCCGACCGATTGCAGCGCTGCCGGCGCGCTGCCCGGCGGATTCAGGTTTGCGCGCGGCTTTCAGCGTTCATCGGTTGCTTGCCCGTCGTCCGGCGTCCGGCGGCGCAGCCGCTGAGGCAAGCGGATCGTCCCCGGCAAGATTGGCTTTCACGCGCTGCAGCATCAGACAGAGCTGCTCGCGCTCGTCGGTATCGAAATCGGCGAGGGCTGCTTCGCGGGTGAGCGACGCGGCAGCCGTCATCTTGTCCAGGATCGGCTCGACCCGGGACGTGAGGTAGAGCTGGATCGCGCGACGGTCGTTCGGCGCCGGGCGGCGTTCCACCCAGCCCGCGGCTTCCATGCGATCGATCAGTCGCCCCAGCGAAATCGGCTGGACCTGCAGCAAATTGGCCAGCTCGGCCTGGTTGATGCCCTCCTGTCGGGACAGCACCGCCAGGGCCTGCCACTGGGTATGGGTCAGGTCGTAGTCGCGCACGCGCGCACTGAAATCGCGCGAGAACAGCCGCGAAATTTCCGTGACCAGCCTGCTGACGCTGGGGTCAGAACCGGAGTTTGCAGACATCGTAACCCACGCCTACGTTAATTCAGCATTACTATAAGCGTGCTTAGTAAAATGGTAAACCCCTGCCCTGCAACAAAAAAATACCCAGCGCCGGTGCCGTCAGGCCGGATGATAGCTCCAGCGACCCCGAGCGCACGATTCGGGCTTGGCAAGGGCGCCCGCTTCGGGGAGGATGATGCTTTGCTCGCCACGCGCCGGAGCCGTGCATAGGCCGCATTCATGCGGACGTTGCCCGCGTAGGTCCGGATTCATCCGGCATGACCGGCTGAAGCCGGACCCACGACACAAGAACGACAACGGAGAAGCACACCCATGACAGCAGAGCAGACGGCATTCCCCTCCGCCGCCGTGACGTGGATAGAGCAGCAACTGGGCGGACGCGTGACAGCACTCGAGCGCATGGTGGTGCGCCGCGAGGCGTGGCGTGCCGACATCGAGCGCGGCGACGGATCGGTGCAGCCGGTGTTCCTGCGCATCGACCGCGAGCTCGCCGCCGGCCGGCCTTACCCGCGCAACCTCGCGCGCGAATCGGCGCTGATCCGCCATCTGGCCGCCCACAGCGACATTCCGACGCAGCAGCTGCACGCGTGGAGCCCCGAGCACTGCGTGGCGATTCAGTCCTTCGAGCCCGGGCGCGCCGACCTGAACAACGCCTCGCGCGCGGAGCAGCACGACGTGATGCTGCACTTCATGGAGATCATGGCCGCGATGCATCGCCTCGATGTGCGGGCGCTGGACCTGCCGCAGTTCGAGATGCCCGCAACGCCGGAAGAACATTCACTGCTGGAACTGCGCGCCGTCGACGATCCGCGCTTCGCCAGGCTGCCGGTGGATTCCAGCACGGTGCTCGGCGCCTTCGGCCGGCGCTGGTTGCTGAATCACGTGCCGCGCGCGGTGGAACGCACGGTGCTGCTGCAGGGCGACACGGGGCCGGGCAACTTCATGTTCGAGAACCATCGCGTGACCGCGGTGGTCGACTGGGAGTGGGCGCACTACGGCGACCCCATGGAGGACATCGGCAACCTGTGGCTGCGGGATTTCTTCACGCCGAGCTGCGGCGGCGACCTCACGCCCTACGTAAAGCACTACGCGGCGCGCGCCGGCATCCGCATCGACCGGCAGAAAGCGATCTATTACCTCGCACACCAGATGGTGCGTTCGGTCATCACGATACCGGCGCTGGTGCAGCGCCCGGACTGGAAGAGCACCGTGGCTCTGAACCTGGGCTACCAGGCCGTGTGCGACCTGGTGTGCTGCGAGGCGATCGGCATGTATCACGGCATGGCGGAACCGGATAGCGACTGGCTCGAGATCCCGGAGCGCGAGCCGGCAGGCGAGCTCTACCAGGTGCTCGCAACGCAACTCGAGCGCGGTATCGCGCCGCATGTTCAGGACGCCTTCGCGAAAGCCACCGCCGAAGGCGCGGCGCGCATCGCGCGTTATCTCGAACGGCGTCATCTCCACGGCGCGCAAGCCGATGCATTGGAGCACGCGGGTATCGATGCGCTGCTCGGCACGCGGCACCGCGATCTCGCCAGCGCGCGCCTCGCGATGAAGCACGAACTGGCGCAGATGCCCCCCGGCCGCGAGCCCGAGGTGCTCCGTCACCTCTGGGGCGTGGCGCGGCGCAACATGCAGCTGATGGAGCCGCTTGTGGCGCGTTGGCGAGAGTGCAGACTCGCGCAGCTCGATTAGCGATGGGCGGGAGCGCGATCTGCGCGCCCGATAAATCGCGGGCATGGCCCGCTCCTACAAAGTTCGAACGAGCGCGTCGCCGAATTTGTAGGAGCGGGCCATGCCCGCGACCACGACCACGACCACGACCACGACCTCAACCCGACACCGTGAAGCCCCCGTCGATCGGCAGCGTCTGGCCGGTGATCCAGCTCGCACCCGCGCTGGTCAGGAACAGCACCGCGCCCGTGACGTCCTGCGGCACGCCGAGCCGTCCGGCCGGCGTGCGGTCCAGCGTGGGCTTCGCCCACTGCGGGTTGGCAAACGTGCTGGCGGTCATGCGGCTCTCGCACAACCCGACGGCCACCGCGTTCACGCGGATGTTCCTCGGCCCCCATTCCACCGCCAGCGTGCGCGTGAGACCGAGCAGCCCGGTCTTCGCCGCACCGTAGCCCGGCACGATGCCGATGCCGAAATACGAGCTCATCGAGGCGATGCCGATGATCGAGGCGCCGCCCGCCATGCCTGCTCGCCGACAACGCGGGCTGACAGCCCTTCGCCATGCGGTAGGCCGAAACCAGGTGCATGTTCACCGCGCGCGCGAACACGTCGGGCTCGTACTCGTCGAGACCGAGGCTCGGCAGCGCGAGGCCGGCGTTGTTGACCAGTACATCGAGCTGCTGCTGCGCGGCGGCCACCGCCGCAATCTGCGCGGCATCCTCCACGTCGAGCTGCAGGTAACGGTAGCCGGAAAGATCCTCGTCGTAGTCCGCAGCCCCTGCGCGCGTGCCGGTGATCGTGACCGCGGCGCCCGCCTCGCGGTAGGCGGCGGCAATTGCCGCGCCGATGCCGCTGGTGCCGCCGGTGACCAGCACGTGTGCGCCGCGGTAATCGAAGCGCAGCGTGTTGTGGATGGTGTCGCTCATGTCTTCTCCTCCGTGGGTCCGGATTTATCCGGACGTCGCCCATGTTCGGCTGAAGCCGAACCCACAATATCGTCAATCCTCGACCTCGCCGCTGCGGATCGGCGCGACCGTGGCCAGCGCGGCCAGCCCCTGCTCGCGCAGCAGCGCGAGCGGCAGGCGATGGAGCGTGACCGCCGGCGGTTCGCCCGCGGTCTTGATCAGGCGCAGGCTCATGCCGCCGTGCACGTGGCCGAAGGGCCGGATCCAGTTGCCGCCGATGCCCGGATCTTCCTCCGCAACCACGATGCGCACGGAGCCGTCGGGCTCGCAGGCCGCGGTGTACTTCTGCACGTAGCCGTCGCCGTCCTCGTAGTTGTCGAGGTTCTCCTGCCAGATGTTGCACAGCTGGAAGATCCAGTAGTCGCAGGGCGTGGGCACGAAGCTGAGCACCAGCGCCTCGTCCCGCGCGCACTGCCAGGTGCCGAAGCCGTGGTGGCGATCGGGCACGCCGCCGTTGGAGAGGTACACGGCACGGCTGAAGCGGATACGGTTCGGGCGCGCACCGAGATTGTCCTGCCACCAGCTGCGCACGAGCTCGGCATAGCCCAGCACCATCTGCGCGGATTTCGCGAGCCCCGCACTCACCTCGTCCGGGCGCACCGGCCGCGGCGCGGCGCCGTCCAGGCGCTCGATGCGCATCACGGGCGGGCGCGTCTGCTCGCGCCGGTGATAGACCGCGCGCACCAGGATACCGACGCAGTCCGGCGTGATCGGCAGCCAGTCCCTGCCATCGGCGGGCTTCTCGCGGCTCACTATCACCTCGAAATTGCCCTCGGCGTCGAAATGGATCGCGTCGCTCTGCAGGAAGCCGGTGGTGCGCAGCATCGCCGGGTCGAATTCGGCCAGCGCCTGCGTGCCACGCTGCGCCCAGTCACGCGCGCCGAGATCGGCGGGCTGCCGCGCGCTCCACGCCGCCATCACGAAATACGGCAGCGTGCCGCGGTTGCCCGCGATGCGGTAATCGTGGCTGCCGTCGACGAATTCCGCGAGCAGGTGGTCCTGGTCCGGCGACTGGAAATTGATGCCCTGGCGCCACGGCGCATCGCGCAGGCGCGGGCGCTCGGGCTCGCAGTTCTCCATGAAGCGCTCGAAACCGTTGCGCATCAGCCGCGTGACGAAGCGGTACCACTCGGCGCGGTCGAGCTCGTCGGCGGTGTCGCCGAAGCGATCGACCATGTGGCCGGCGAGCCGTACCTGTTCGCAGAAGTCGTCCCATGCCCTGCCCGATAGCAGGCGCTCGGAAGCCTTGTCCGTCATGTGTTTCCCCGGCAGTGCATTTGCGCGCGAGCGTGTCATTCGATGAGACGCCGATGCTAGCCGGATTCTCTCCGCCCGTCATGGTTCGATCGGATGAGGCGCCTCAGCGCGGCGCCATCGCGCGGATGAACCCCTCCACGATTTCCCAGGGCGCCTTCGTGGGCAGGTTCAGGATCGGCAGGTCGATGCCGAACTGCCGTCGGCGCTCCAGCTCCGCCACGCACTCGGCCGGATCGCCGGTGATCGCCAGCGCCTCCAGCATGGCATCCGGCACCGCGGCGGCGGCCTCGGCGCGCGTCTGCCTGTTGCGATACAGCGCCGCGATGCGCTGGCAGTCATCGCCGAAGCCGAAGTCCGTCAGCAGTTCGATGTAGTACTCGCCCATGCCGCCGATGTAGAAGGAAATGATCTGGCGCGCCGCGTCGCGCGCCATCTCCATGCCCATCGGCAGCACCGTGGTGAACGGCGCCGCGACGATTTGCGCGGGATCGCGCCCCGCGAGCGCGGCGCCCTCGGCGATCCAGCGCCGTCCGCGCGCCATTTCCCGGTACGGCCAGAACGTCGGGATCCAGCCGTCGGCCATCTCGCCGATGGAACGGATCGAGTTCTCCTTCAGCGCCGCGACGTAGATCGGTATCTCGCGCCGCCCGGGTCGCATCGCCAGCTCGAAGGGCCGGTACTCGTGCAGCTTCGCGCCGCTCTCGTTGAGCTTGCCGCCGGCGAGCAGCGTCTTCACCACGCGGATGGTGTCGCGCACCTGCGTCAGCGGCTTGTCGAAGCGCCGCCCGTGGAAGCCCTCGATCACGCGCATGCCGCTGGTGCCGATGCCGAGAATCAGCCGCCCCTCGCTGATCTCGTCCACCGTGGCCGCCGTCATCGCCAGCAGCCCCTCGGAGCGGCTGAACACGTTGACGATGCCCGTGCCGAGCTTGATGCGGCGCGTGTTCAGCGCGATCTCGGTCAGCAGCGCGAAGACCTCGTAGCCCCAGGCTTCCGGAATCCAGAACGAGTCGTAGCCCAGCTCGTCGGCGAGGATCGCCGCGCGCAGGTAGAGCTTGCGGTCGTAGTCCTTCCAGAACGGCAGCACGGCGACGGGACTGCTCATGAACGCGTTGCTCCTGTGGATCGTGGAGGGAAGCCATCGGCGCTTCATCATGCTGCAGCAGCGCGCGCTCGTGCAAATCGCCGATGCACCGAGCGTCACGGATTGAATTGTCCGTGTCCTGCTGGTTACCCTTGGCCACCTGCCTGCCGCCGGCGAGCAACAGAAATTCACGATAACGGGAGAACCGATGAGCGAAGTCCGGGCGAGCCTGCGCAGCGCCGCACCCGAACGGCTGCGTGCCGCCGCCGTGCGCGCAGTGGACGCGCACGCACCGACGTGCTGGTGATCGGCTACGGCGCCGCCGGTGCCAGCGCGGCCATCGCGGCGCGCGAGAGCGGCGCCGGGGTGCTGGTGCTCGAACGCACGAGCGGCGCGGGCGGCACCTCGGGCATCGCGGGCGGACACCTGTACCTGGGCGGCGGCACGCCGGTGCAGCAAGCCTGCGGTTTCGCCGATTCGCCCGGGGAGATGTACAAGTACCTCGAGGCGCTCACGCCCGATCCCGATCCGCTGAAACTGCGCCTCTACTGCGAGCACAGCGTGGCGCACTTCCACTGGCTCGAGGCGCACGGCGTGCCCTTCGACCGCAGCTACTACCCGGGCAAGGCCGCGATGCAGCCGGGCCGCGATTGCCTGATCTGGAGCGGCAACGAGAAGGTGTGGCCGTATCGCGACATCGCAGAACCGGCACCGCGCGGGCACAAGGTGGCCTTCGACGGGCCCGACGGCGGTGGCGGATTGCTGATGCAGCAACTCGCGCGCGCCGCGGAGCAGGCCGGCGTCGCGGCGCTGTTCGATACGCGGGTGACGCATCTCGTTGCCGCCGACGACGGGCGCATCGTCGGCGTGCGCGCGCTGCGCGATGGCGCCGAGCAGTACATCGCCGCGCGCGGCGGCGTGGTGCTCACGGCCGGCGGCTACATCATGAACGAGGACATGTTCGCCCATGAGCTGGCGTGGATGCCGCGCGACCTGATCCGGCAGGGCTCGCCCGGCGACGACGGTGCGGGCATCCTGCTCGGCCTGTCGGCCGGCGCCGCCGCCAGCGGGCTGGACCGTGCCTTCCTGACCTCGCCGTTCTACCCGCCCGAGAGCATGATCAAGGGCATCCTCGTGAACGCGCAAGGCACGCGCTTCGTCGCGGAGGACTCCTATCACGGCCGCAGCGCCGGCTTCATCGTCGAGCAGCCGCAGGGCATCGTCTACCTGATCCTCGACTCGGCCACGTTCGGCTACCCGCCCTACGATTTCTTCGAACAGCGCCTGGTCGACGGCTTCGAGACGGTCGAGGCAATGGAAACGCGGCTCGCGCTGCCGGCGGGTTCGCTCACGCGGACGCTCGCGGACTACAACGCGCATGCCGCGCGCGGCGAAGACCCCGGGTTCCACAAGTACAGGGACTGGCTGCAGCCGCTCGACCAGGGCCCGTGGGCCGCCTTCGATCTCTCGGTGGGACGCGCGAAATACGGCGGCTTCTCGCTGGGCGGGCTCAGCGTGTCGGCCGACGGTGAAGTGCGCGACGATTCCGGCGGCGCGATTCCGGGCCTTTATGCCGCGGGCGCCACCGCCTGGAATATCGCGCAGGATGCGCGCGGCTATTCCAGCGGCACCTGCCTCGGCGAGGCGACCTTCTTCGGGCGGCGCGCAGGCGAGGCCTGCGCGCGGCAATCCACCACCTGACACCACGGACGCAAGACATGAACTACCGCTTCGATCCCGAGCTCGCACCCGCCGTACCGCTGCTGCCGCAGCTCGACTTCTCCGACGTGGCGCTCGCGCGCGCCACGATCACGGCGCTCTCGGCACAGATGCCGGCGCCGGACGCCTCCGCCCTGCGCGTCGAGGAGCGCACGATCGAGGGACCTGGCGGTCCCGTGCCGGTGCGCATCTACCGGCCGCTGGCGCAGCAGGGCCCGGTGCCCGGCCTGCTCTACATCCACGGCGGCGGCTTCGTGGTGGGCAACCTCGAGACCGAGCACGGCGGCGCCATCGCGCTCGCGAGCGCGCTCGGCATCGTGCTCGTGTCGGTCGACTACCGCCTCGCGCCGGAGCACCCCTACCCCGGCGGCCTGCACGACTGCGAGGCGGCCTTCCTGTGGAGCGTGGCGAACGCGGCCGAACTGGGCATCGACGCCGCGCGCTTCGGTGTCTGCGGCCAGAGCGCGGGCGGCGGCCTCGCCGCGGCGCTGTGCCTGCTGCGTCGTGATCGCGGCGGCGCGCAGCCCTGCTTCCAGTTTCTCGGCATCCCGGAACTCGACGACCGCCTGCAGACGCCGAGCATGCGCGCCTTCACCGACACCCCGATGTGGAACCGACCGGCCGCGGAGCTCAGCTGGCGTTACTACCTGGGCGCACTGGAACCCGGCAGTGCCGACGTGCCGGCGCATGCGGCCCCGGCGCGCGCGGCAATCTCGCCGGGCTACCGTCGGCCTGCGTCACCGTGATGGAATTCGACCCGCTGCGCGACGAGGGCCTGCACTACGCGCAGCGCCTGCTGCAGGCCGGCGTGTCGGTGGAACTGCACGCCTACCCGGGCACGTTCCACGGCTCCTCGCTGATCGCGGATGCCACGATCAGCCGGCGCGCGCAGGCCGATATGTGCGCGGCCATCGCGCGCGGGCTGGGGCTGCCGCCGGTCGCCTGAAAGCTCAGGCCACGATCCAGTCGGGCACCGGCAGTTTCCGGCTCCACAGGAACTCCGCGTTGTAGAGCTGATCGAGGTAACGGCTGCCCGAGTCGCACAGGATGGTGACGATCGTGTGGCCCGGGCCCAGTTCCCGCGCCATCGCCACCGCGCCCGCGATGTTGATGCCGGACGACGGCCCGACGCTGACGCCTTCGTGCTTCAGCAGTTCGTACACGAAGGGAAGCGCGGTGTCGTCGTCCACCCGGAAGGCAAAATCCACGGCCACGCCCTGCAGGTTGCCGGGCACGAAGCTCACGCCCACACCCTCGGCGATGGATTCGCCGTGCGTGGCGAGCTCGCCTGTCGTGAAATAGCTGTGCAGCGCGGAACCGTGAGGATCCGCGATGCCGATCTTCACGGCGGGGTTGCGTTCGCGCAGCGCCGCCGCCACGCCCGCGAGCGTGCCGCCGGTGCCCACGGCACAGACGAAGGCGTCGACCTTGCCGTCGGTCTGCGTCCAGATTTCCGCGCCCGTCGTCTCGAAGTGCACGCGCGCATTGGCCGGGTTGTCGAACTGCCGCGCCCACACCGCGCCGTTGGGCTCCTGGTGGCTGCGGCCCTCGGCCACGCGCTCGGCGACATGGATGTAATGCCCCGGGCTGCTGTAAGGGCAGGCCGGCACCAGGATCAGTTCCGCGCCGAGCATTTCGAGCTGGTCGATCTTCTGCTGGCTCGCGCTCTGCGGCATCACGATCACGCTCTCGTAGCCGAGCGCGTTGGCCACGACCGTGAGGCCTATGCCGGTATTGCCCGCCGTGCCCTCGACGATGACCCCGCCGGGGTGCAGCGCGCCGCGCGCCTCGGCATCGCGCACGATGCCGAGCGCGGTGCGGTCCTTGACCGAGCCGCCCGGGTTGAGGAACTCCGCCTTGCCGTAGATGTCGCAGCCGGTCAGTTCCGACGCCTGGCGCAGATACAGCAGCGGCGTATTGCCGATCAGGTCCACGATCGTGCGCTTCTGCGTCATCAGGCTGCCCTCGCGATGTGTTATCAACTGGCGCCGCCGTGGCGAGCGCGTGCCCTAGCATGTCATCTGACGCGCCAATACTGAAGCCTGCGCACCCGATGCGATCGGCGCGCGGCCCCGGAGCGCGTGCCGAAAACGGCATTTTCGCCGCGCGCTGACCGGCCATATTCACGGGTACGCCGTGCGGGCAGATCCGTATACTGGCTTCCGAACGCAACTCCGGAAGCCACGCTCATAGCCACCATCAAGATTCCGCGCGCCCTCGAACCCCTGATCGAGGACGGGCTCGTCGACGACGTCATCCGCCAGCTGAAGAGCGGCAAGGAGGCGACGGTCTACCTCGTGCGCTGCGGTCAGGAAATCCGCTGCGCCAAGATCTACAAGGAATCCGACAAGCGCAGCTTCCGCCAGGCGGTGGAATACCAGGAAGGCCGGCGCGTGAAGAGCAGCCGGCGCGCCCGCGCCATGGAAAAGGGCTCGCGCTTCGGGCGCAAGGAAAAGGAATCGGCGTGGCAGAGCGCCGAGGTGGACGCGCTCTACAAGCTCGCCGCCGCGGGCGTGCGCGTGCCCAGGCCCTACGGCTTCTTCGAGGGCGTGCTGCTGATGGAACTGGTGGCCGACGGCGAGGGCAACGTCGCCCCGCGCCTGGCGGAGGTGGAACTCGCGCCCGAGCAGGCCGCGGCCTTCCACCACACGCTGATCGGGGAAGTCGTGCGCATGCTGTGCGCCGGCCTCGTGCACGGCGACCTGTCGGAGTTCAACATCCTGGTCGACGACAATGGTCCCGTGATCATCGACCTGCCGCAGGCCGTGGACGCCGCGCGCAACAACCACGCCAAGCGCATGCTGGAACGCGACGTCGCGAACCTGGCCGATTACCTCGGGCAGTTCGCCCCGCAATTGCGCGGCACCGATTACGGCAACGAGATCTGGGCCCACTACGAGGCCGGCACGCTCACGCCCGAGACGCCGCTCACGGGCGAGTTCGCGCAACCCACCGAACTCGCCGACGTCGAGGCCGTGCTGAAGGAGATCGAGGACGTGCGCGCCGAGGCGATACGGCGCCAGGAGTGGCTGGCGGCGGAGCAGGCGGAGCAGTAAGCCCGCGCGCCGGCTGCCACGACAGCCGGCTCAGCCTGCCGGCTTGATCTCGACCATCTCGAATTTCTGGCTCGCCGGCTGCCACTGCAGCTTGACGTCGTACAGCACGCCGTCGGCCTGCACGCCGTTCAGCCGGATCGTGCGCGCGTCGAGCTTCTCCACATTGCCGTTGACCGATACCTTTTCCGGTTCGCCGATGAACTCGGTGTCGAACGAATTGACCGTGAAGCTGCCGGTGGCCTCGGCCGAGCGGCCCTCGAAATCGATCGCGCGAATGCGTATCTGGTGCGATCCCGGCGTCAGCAGACCCCAGGCGAAGGCCATCGAGTAGCCGGCCTCGGCCGAGCCGGGACGCGCCGGGAAGGCGTCCCTGACGTCGTTGCGCGTGCCGCCGTGCGGAATGTCGGCGATGTATCTGCCGTCGATGTAGAGCGCGACGGACAGGATGTTGGAATCGCCGAGCGCCCAGCCGCGGATGTTGCCGACACCGGCGACGGTCGATCCCTGCACCGGCTCCTCGATCGACGAGCTCGATGCTGCCGTCGCCGGCCGCGAGCGCTCCGTACAACGCCGAGACGCCGCTCTGATCGTCGTCGTTGGGCGCGTCGATGCCCGAGATCGCGGAATTCATCAGCGCGGGCACGTCATCTTCGTGTTCCAGGCCGAGCACGTGTCCGAGCTCGTGCGTGGCCACGCGCCGGAAATCCGGTCGGCCCGGGCGCAGCGGCCCGTCGTACACGTCCCAGGTGACGTTGTCGTTGAACACGATGTCCGCCTCGACGATCGAGGCATCGGAATACAGCTGGAACATGCGCAGCGTGACGGCAAGGGTGTCTTCGTCGAACGCAGAAACCGCAGAGATCGTCGCGGAAGGCGACGCCGTTGCGGGGGTCGTTGACCGTCAACGGCACCACGCCGGCACAGGGGTCGGAATACTGGTTCACCGGTCGATACGGACATCGGCATCGCTGTCTCCATCGGCGCGCCGCCTCGGCAAAGGCGGTGTTCCAGCGTGCCCCGGACGGGCTGCTGCCGGCGATATTGACGTACATGTCGACGACGGCATCGTAGTAGGGAAATCCGATCTCGTAGGCCCGCGCGCCGGGCGGAACGCACAACGCGGCGCCGAATGCGATGGCCAGTGCATGCTGCTTCACCGTGCTGTTCTCCCTGGTCCTCATCGGTTCCTGACCCAGTCGCGGAACGCCGCCGCGGACAGCGCGCGCTCATCGGGACTGTCCGCGGTACGCAGGCCCGCGGCGACGCGGTTGCCGACCGCCTGGCCCTGCGCCCGCGGTGCGGCGTCACCAGGCAACTCGACCACCGCCTTGCCGTTGCCGGCCCGCACCGTCTCCTCGCCGCCGGGTACGTCGGTGACGACGATGAAGTGACCCTGTTCCCAGCCCTTCAACGGATGGACGAAGCGCTGGTGCGGATCGCGGACGAAATAGATGCCGTGCTCGCCCACCGCGGGTATCTGCATCTCGCCGACATCCATGCGCCGGCCGTTGTGGCTGCCGCCGAGGTATTGCAACGCGATGGTCTCCTCGCTCCAGTTTCCCTTCAGCACCTCGTCGATCGCGACCGTCACGGTGGTCGCAATCGCCCTGCCCTGCATTGCCGGCGCCGACTCGACCGCGGTCACCGTGCCCTCGACGACCAGCGCCGCCCCCTCGGCGACTTCGCGGATGTCGCGTTGCACGATGGTCGTGGCCTGGACCTGGATGGCCGGGCAGGCGAGCACCAGGGTGGCGAAGAGGGCGGCCAGTCGCGGCACGGGGTTCGGCAGGTACATCCGGAATTTCTCGCGCAATGGTGCTGTCGCCGCCTGCTGTCAGGCGGCGCGCCAACGGTAGCACGTGCATGCCGCAATTGCATGACGCATCCGGGACATGCGCGCCCTGTCGACGGCTCGGCGCACAGATCGCCCTCAGGGATCGATCACGCTCCACGGCAGATCGATGAAACGCGGCACATAGACATCCGCCCGATTGTCATCGCCATCCTCGCCCCTGCAGGCCGCATGCGCACTGAAGGCGCAGGAGCGCACGTACGAGATCAGCATGCCACCCGTGTGGCCGCCGGACGAAAGCCCGCCATGCGCGCTGACGGCGTAGTAGCTGTAGCGCCGATGGCGATCGAGTTCGTTGCGATAGGTAGACAGGTCGAAGCTGCCGCCAGGGCGAAACGGGCCTGTCGGCGACGACGCGATGGCAAAGGAAATCGCCGGCACCAGGCCGGGTGGCGACTGGATCAGCACGAAATGACCAGCGGGGCTTTCGTGAATGGAGAAATCCGTCGCGGCGTAATCGGCGATCGGCGTGGCATTTTCCTGCGACTCGACCCACTGCCCGTCACTGTAGAAGCGCCAGTTCCCGAAGCGCACGAAATCATCGGCGTCATGGCAGGCGACCCGCGCGACGACCAGCTTGCCCTCGCGCCTGCCGTAGACGTAGACGTGGCGATTGGTTTCGAAATCCCTGTCCTTGAGCAGAAAAAGGCCCCAACTGGTGCGTGCATCGCTATGCACCAGCGCGAACTGCCGCGGCGGCACCACCCAGTCGCCGTGCAGGGTCTTGCCCCACTCGGCATACGGCCTGTCGACACCGTGGACGATGCTGACGACATTCCTCTCGATATCGTCCCACGGCACCATGCCGGCCAGATCGAGGGGCGTCACCGGCGAGAACACCTGGACCAGGTCATTGCCGATCACCAGCCCGCGATTGGGCCACATCAGGATGTCCTTGCCGCCGTCGTTGGGCCGGGTGGTGTAGACATGCTGCCGCCCCTGCCGTGCGGCATCCACGCGCGCGTATTCCACCAGCGCATGCGCGTCCCGGGGCGCCGATCCCGATCGGTAGACGTAGCCCAGCAATTGGCCTGCGCCACCATGGGCGCGGGCAGACGTGCCCAGCACCACATCGCCATGCGCGGCAGAACCATGACGATAGAGCGGCACGGTGTCTTTCTGCGGCGAGCGATAGATGTAAAACGCAACACGCCGGTGCTCGAATGCGCCGTGCTGCACCGGCACGTGCCGGGTGGCGTAGTCACTGGCGCGACTGGCCGGGTCGTAATATTCGTGTACGGCAATCAGGTCGGAACGCAGATTTTCCGGCGCCAGCGCCGGCAACGTGTACACGCCGGCCACCGCCTGCGCCGCGCGCGAGAAACCGAGATCCGCGTAGCCCCCGGCAGCAATGCGCAGGGGATCCATGTCGGGCAGCTGCCGTGGATCGAGCAAGAGCGGCATCCACGAGTTCGACCTGAACCCTTTGGCACCGTAATCGAAACTGACGGTTATGCGCAGCGGCGGCCGGGGGCGCAGGGTCTGCGGTGAGCGCGGCAACATTGCCGAATGCATAATCGGCACCGCGCTCGCCGTCAGCCCTCACGCGATAGCCTTCGTCATCGACCCTGCTGAAGGCCGAATCGCCAAACAGCCACAACCGGCGGTAGCGGCTGCCATCGGGACATTCGCGGCAGAGCGGCAACGCCAGTGAAATCGCCGCATCTCCACCCGACCAGCCGTACGCCGCGCCCGGCTTCATTTCGAAAGTGGCGTTCCAACGATCGGCGTTGGCCTGCCGGGCGGCATCACCATGGTCACGATTCGCCGCGTCCGGATCGACTTGCGTTCGCGTTGCAGCACAGCCTGCAGCCAACAGGGTGCCGACCATCAGCAGCGCAACAACTCGCGACAAGCGGGTTGGCATATCCCTGCGGCTCACCGGCGCGTGCTCCATTCCATGAACCAGTTCATGATTCGCTGCCCTGCCCCATGTTACGTTCCTGTCTCCCTTATCCCGAAACCAGCGGAGCACAACAATGAAGCGCATCCTGCAAATTGCCGCACTCACCGTGGCCGTGGCGCAACCGGCACTGGCCGCCACCGACAAGGTTACCCTCTGTCACAAGGGCACTGACACGCTCAGCATCGCGCAGAGCGCGGTCAGGGCGCACACCAACCACGGCGACACCCTCGGCGCCTGCCCGGTGGTCGAACCGACGCCGGCCGCGGTGGCGCTGATGCGCTGTGATTCGGTCGCCGGCAGCATGGTGGTCGTGGCCGTCAGCGCCTCGGACCAGGGCGAAGTGCCGGTGGAACTGCCGGTAGCCGTCGATGGCAACTGTGCCGCGGGCGTAGCTGACCTGCTGAACAGCGGCTGGCAGCTGAAGTTCGTCACCTCGGGCTCGGCGGTGGCGCCCGGCGAGGGTCAATCCGGCTTCGTGACCGAATACACCTTCGTTACCACGCAGCCGCAAGCGCCGGTCGACTCCGTAAGACGACAACAGCAACGACCGGGCTCCAGTCCGGCCACCCCGCGGGTGACCGGACTGGCAGTGCCGTTGTTCGTGCAGACTCGCCACGGCGAACGCCGCGCACGGATATGGCGTTTATGCCGCTCCGGTGTGACACTTGAACACGCAAACGATCCTCCATGAGCCGGGCGCATGGCCGTCGGTGAGCAGCGATGAGACGTACGTTCGCGTTTTCCGGTCCGGGCCGCCGGCGCATGACCCTCGCATTGGCCCTGGCCCTTGCGGCCTCCCTGGCCGGAGCGGAGGAGTTGCACAGTTATGCCCTGGTACAGGACGACGGCAGCCTGAGGATCAAGGGCAAAACGGTGTACCTCGATGGCATCTACCTGCCACCGACGGAGCGCCAGTGCCTGAGCGTGATGCGACCGGTGCGCTGTGGCGGGCGGGCGGTACTCGCCCTGGAGTTCCGTATCCAGGGTTTCGTGCACTGTTTCGTCCGCACCGTGAACGAGGACGGGAGCCGGACCGCGACCTGCTATGTCGACCGGAGCCATTTCGACGAGGGCGAAGACCTTTCGGCCTATCTGATCAGCAAGGGCTGGGCCGTCGCCTTGCCCGATGCGCCATTCGAATATCAGGCGCTTGAAAGGATCGCCCGCGAGCACGGCGTGGGCGTATGGGGTTTTCCGGCGGACGTGATACGGCGCCCCTGAGCAAGGGGCGGGTATGCTTCCGGATCGCGGTGCGGGACTGCACGTGGATTCACCTTGCGCGGCCAGCGAATTTTCCTTTGTGGATCAAATCGCCAGTGCGAAAAGGTGGCGGAGAGAGAGGGATTCGAACCCTCGATAGGGGATTAGCCTATACGCCCTTAGCAGGGGCGCGCCTTCAGCCACTCGGCCATCTCTCCGGAACTCTTCAAAACCATGTTCGGCTGAAGCCGAACCTACAGATTCACCCGTTCGGCTGAAGCCGAACCTACAGATTCACTCGTTCGGCTGAAGCCGAACCTACCGTGTTCGGCTGAAGCCGAACCTGCATCGACTAGGACGCCGTGGGCTCGCCGTCCTCGTCGCCGTGCTCGCGCTGGATGCGCTGGTAGATCTCCTCGCGGTGCACCGATACGTCCTTCGGGGCATTCACGCCGAGTCTTACCTGGTTGCCTTTCACTCCCAGCACCGTGATGGTCACGCTGTCGCCGATCATCAACGTCTCACCTACCCGGCGCGTCAAGATAAGCATGGTGTCCCTCTCATTTGAGCTGCTTCCGCTCCTCAGCCGCTGTCCTGCCGGCCTCCCTGGAGCTACGCCATCCCGCGGGAGGGCGGGATTATAGAGAATCCTTCGGGGATTCCCAAGCACAAAACCGAGATTTACTCGTCCTCATTCGAGTGGCGTGTCCAGCCAGCGGCATGCCGCCTGCGCGCGCTCCGACCGGCAGCGCTCAGCCCAGCCGCGCCCGCACCCATTCCGGCACGCGCTCCAGCGCCTGCGGCAGCGCGGAGGCATCGGTGCCGCCGCCCTGCGCCATGTCGGCACGGCCGCCGCCCTTGCCGCCGAGCATGGGGGCGATCTCGGCCATCAGGTCCCCGGCGCGCACGCGGTCCTCGAGGCCCGGCGTCACGCCGGCCACCAGCGAGACCTTGTCGCCCTCCACCGCCGCCAGCAGGATCACGGCCTTGCCGAGCTTGCCCTTCAGCTGGTCCATGGTCGTGCGCAGGCTCTTCGCGTCGGCGCCGTCCAGGTGCGCCGCCAGCACCTTCACGCCGCCGATCTCCACCGCGCCGGCCGCGAGGTCCTTGCCCGTGCCGCTGGCGAGCTGCACGCGCAGCTTCTCGAGCTCCTTCTCGAGCTGGCGGTTGGTGGCGATCAGTTGCTCGACCTTTTCCGCCACGTTGTCGCGCCCCGCTTTCACGAGGTGTGCAACGCGGTCGCTGCGCGCTTCCAGCGCGTCGAAGCAGCGCGAGCGCATTGGCGCCCGTGACCGCCTCGATGCGGCGCACGCCGGCCGCGATGCCCGACTCCCCGGTCACGCGCATCAGGCCGATGTCGCCGGTGCGCTGCACGTGCGTGCCGCCGCAGAGCTCCACCGAGAAGCCGCCACCCATCGTGAGCACGCGCACCTCGTCGCCGTATTTCTCGCCGAACAGCGCCATCGCGCCCTTCGCCTTTGCGGTGTCCATGTCGGTGACCTGGATCTCGACCGCGGAGTTGGCGCGGATCTGCTCGTTCACCAGGCGCTCGACCGCGCGGATCTGCTCCGGCGTCATCGCCTCGAAGTGCGAGAAGTCGAAGCGCAGGCGCTCGGCATCGACCAGCGAGCCCTTCTGCGCGACGTGCTCGCCCAGCACCTGGCGCAGCGCCGCGTGCAGCAGGTGCGTGGCGGAGTGGTTCAACGCGGTGGCCTGGCGGATGCCGGGCTCGACGCGCGCGCCGACCGCGGCGCCGACGGCCAGCGTGCCGCGCGCCATGGCACCGTGGTGCAGCGCGATCGCGCCGGCCTTTGTCGTGTCGCGCACCTCGAAGCGGCAGCCATCGGCCTCGATCACGCCGGCGTCACCCGCCTGGCCGCCGGATTCGGCGTAGAACGGCGTGCGGTCCAGCACCACGATGCCCTTCTCGCCCTCGGCAAGTCTGTCGACGCGCTGGCCTTCGCGCAGCAGCGCGAGCACGCGCGCCTCGCCCGCGAGGGCTTCGTAGCCGGTGAACACGGTGGGGATGTCGACGCCGGCGTCGCCGTACTGCTCCGCGGCGAACTGGCTTGCGCCGCGCGCGCGTTCGCGCTGCGCCTGCATCGCGCGCCCGAAGCCTTCCTCGTCCACGCGCAGCCCGCGCTCGCGCGCGATGTCGGCGGTGAGGTCCATCGGGAAGCCGTAGGTGTCGTAGAGCTTGAACACGGTGTCGCCGTCGAGCGTGTCGCCCGCCAGCGCCGCGATGTCCTGCTCGAGGATGCGCATGCCGGTGTCGAGCGTGCGCGCGAACTGCTCTTCCTCGAGCAGCAGGACCTTCTCGATCTGCGCGCGCTTCTCGTGCAGTTCCGGGTAGGCATCGCCCATGGCCTCGGCCAGCGGGCCGACCAGCTTGTGGAAGAACGTATCTTGCGCGCCCAGCTTGTGGCCGTGGCGGCAGGCGCGGCGCAGGATGCGGCGCAGCACGTAGCCGCGCCCCTCGTTCGAGGGCAGCACGCCGTCGCTGACCAGGAAGGCACAGGAGCGGATGTGGTCGGCGATCACGCGTAGCGAGGGGCTCGCGGGATCGGTGGCGCCGGTGACCTCCTGTGCCGCGTCGAGCAGACGGCGGAACAGGTCGATCTCGTAGTTCGAGTGCACGTGCTGCATCACGGCCGCGATGCGCTCGAGCCCCATGCCGGTGTCCACCGAGGGCTTCGGCAGTGGCGTCATCCTGCCGTCGGCAGAGCGCTCGAACTGCATGAACACCAGGTTCCAGATCTCGATGTAGCGGTCGCCGTCCTCGTCGGGGCTGCCCGGCGGGCCGCCGGCGACCTCGGGGCCATGGTCGTAGAAGATCTCGGTGCAGGGGCCGCAGGGACCCGTGTCGCCCATCGACCAGAAGTTCGACTTCTCGCCCAGGCGCACGCAGCGCTCGGCGGGCACGCCGATCTCCTCGATCCAGATCTTCTCGGCCTCGAGGTCGTCCTGGTACACCGTGACCCAGAGTTTCTCGCGCGGCAGCGCGAGCACCCCGGTCAGGAATTCCCAGGCGAAGCGGATCGCGTCGTGCTTGAAGTAGTCGCCGAAGCTGAAGTTGCCGAGCATCTCGAAGAAGGTGTGGTGGCGCGCGGTGTAGCCCACGTTCTCGAGGTCGTTGTGCTTGCCGCCGGCGCGCACGCAGCGCTGCGAGCTCGCGGCGCGCACGTAGGCGCGCTGCTCGCGGCCGAGGAAGCAGTCCTTGAACTGGACCATGCCGGCGTTGGTGAACAGCAGCGTCGGGATCGTTGCCCGGCACCAGCGAACTGCTGGGCACGCGCGCGTGGCCCTTGCTCTCGAAATAGCTCAGGAAGGCTTCCCTGATCTCGGCACCGTTCATTGCTCTGCTTCCGCGTGTGGCATCGGTTGGCCGCCCGCGACCGGGCGGCCGGGGCGGTAAAGGCGGGGAATTATACGGACGCCCGGGGCCGGCGTCCCGCGTGAAGAATCACGTCGCGCTCAGCCGCGCTCGCGTTCCTCGAGCGTGAGCTGGCGCGCCTCGCTCTCCAGCATCACCGGGATGCCGTCGCGCACCGGGTAGGCCAGGCCGCTCGCGCGGCAGATCAGCTCCTGCTTCTCGCGGTCGTACTCCAGCGGCCCCTTGCTGACGGGGCAAACGAGGATTTCCAGCAGTTTCGGGTCCAGCATCAGTTCATGTCTCCTTGAGCGCTCGGCGCCTGGGGGGAGGCAGGCATGGCGCCCGCCAGCAGTTGGGGATCGACCCTGGCGTCGCGCCAGTTCATGCGCCAGTCGAGGTGCGGTCCGGTGGCGCGCCCGGTGGCGCCCACGCGGGCAATCAGGTCGCCCTGCTCCACCCGCTGACCGGGCTCGACCAGCACCTTGCTGAGATGCAGGAAGCTCGAGGACAGCGCGTGGCCGTGGTCGATGATCACGGTGCCGCCCGAGTAGAACAGGTCCGGCTCGGCCAGCGTCACCACGCCCGGCGCCGGCGCACGCACCTCGGCACCCACGGGGGCGGCCACGTCGACGCCGTAGTGCGGGCGCGAGGGCTCGCCGTTGTAGAAGCGCTGGCTGCCGTAGACGCCGCTGATGCGCCCGGTGATCGGCCACGCGAAACCGGCCCGGAAATCCGTGCGCGCGTCGTCGCGCTCGCGCGCCGCGCTCACCAGCGCCTGCTCGCGCTGGATGCGCTTCAGGTCCTCGGCCGAGGGGCTCATGATCGCCTGCGCGATGCCGGTGACGCGCTGGATGTCGTAGTCGCGCGGTGCGATCTTCAATTCGCGCGTCTCGCGCGCCTGCCTTCAGCACGTGCTTCGCGGGGGCATCGCGGTCGAAGCCGATCACGAAGCTGCCGTCCGCGGCCACGCGCACCGCGCGCCCGTCGAGCGCGACCCGCGTGCCGGGCGCGACCTTGCCGATCACCACCCCGCCCTGCACCAGCGGGCCATTCAACTCGAGCGCGCAGGCCCCGCGGGCAGCCAGGGCGAGCAGCAGCACGGACAGGATTCGTGTGAGTACGGCGGACATCGGGGCTGGCGTTCTGGTCAATGCTGCAGGTTTCTGGATAGAGTGCAGTCTACCAGATGGCGCCCGCGCGGCGCCGCAGCAACCCCCCGGGAGGATTCGCATGCTCCGCCCTCGCCCCACCGGCGCGCGGAAGTCGCCCTATATCACCCCGCGGGGCGAGCAGCGCCTGCGCGAGGAGCTCACGCACCTGTGGAAGGTCGAGCGTCCGCAGGTCACGGCCGCGGTGCACGAGGCCGCCAAGAACGGCGACCGTTCGGAGAACGGCGACTACATCTACGGCAAGCGCCGCCTGCGCGAGATCGACCGCCGCGTGCGCTACCTGACCAAGCGCCTCGACGAGGTGAAGGTCGTGCGCGAGGTGCCCGCGGACCGCGGCAAGGTGTACTTCGGCGCCTGGGTCACGCTGGAGGACGAGGACGGCAAGGCGCTGCGCTACCGCATCGTCGGGCCCGACGAGTTCGACGTGGCGGCGGGCCTGATCAGCATGGATTCCCCGGTGGCGCGCGCGGTGCTCGGCAAGCGCCTCGACGACGAGATCTACGTGCACACGCCGGCCGGCGAGCGCGAATACGTGATCACCGCGATCGAATACCCACCCTCCCCGTAGGTCGGGTTTCAACCCGACAACTGTGGGTCGGGTTTCAACCCGACAACGCGCTCGGAACCGCACCTGTCCGCATGAATGCGGACCCACAACGGATATACTCGCGCCAATCCCCGGCCCGAGATCCGCCACGATGACCGAGCCCGCCCCGCGCGTCGCGCTGTTCGTGACCTGCCTCGCGAACGTGTTCCGCCCTGCCGTGGCCGAGGCCAGCGTGGAACTGCTGCGCGCCGCGGGCTGCGAGGTGCACGTGCCGCTGGCACAGTCCTGCTGCGGCCAGCCCGGCTACAACAGCGGCGCGATCGCCAGCGCGCGCCCGGTGGCGCAGCAGCTCATCCGCACGTTCGAGGGCTTCGACTACGTCGTCGCGCCCTCGGGCTCCTGCGCCGGCATGATCCGCCACCACTATCCGCGGCTGTTCGCCGACGATCCGCCGTGGCGCGAGCGCGCGCAGGCGCTCGGTGCGAAGACCTTCGAGCTCACGGCCTTCCTCGCCGACGTGATGCATTTCTCGCCCGCGCCGGCGCGTGGCACCGCGGGGCGGACCATCACCTACCACGACAGCTGCGCCGGCCTGCGCGAGCTCGGCATCCGGGCGCAGCCGCGGCAGCTGCTCGCCGCCGCGGGCGTGACGCTCACGGAGATGCAGGGCACCGAGGTCTGCTGCGGCTTCGGCGGCACCTTCTGCGCCAAGCTGCCGGAGATCTCGGTGGCGATGGCCGACGAGAAGCTCGGCAACGCACGGGCCGCGGGCGCCGACATGCTGGTCGGCGGCGACCTCGGCTGCCTGCTGCACCTCTGCGGCCGCGCGCAGGCGAACGGCGAGGCGCCCGAGTTCCGCCACGTCAGCGAACTGCTGGCGGGGCGCATGGATCGCGCCGCGCTCGGCGAGGAGCAGCCCTGATGCGCCATACCAGCAGCCAGTTCGTCGCCAACGCGCATGCAGCGCTGCAACGATGCCGCGCTGCAGCCGGTGCTGAATGCCGTGGCACTGTTCCTGCCGGCGATGCGCACCGGCGTGCTGGCGCAAACGCCCGACTTCGAGGCGATGCGCGACTACGCGGTGCGCATGAAGGATCACACGCTGGAGCACCTGGACAGCTACCTCGCCGACTTCGAGGCCCGCGTCACCGAACGCGGCGGCCACGTGCACCACGCCGCCACTGCCGCCGACCTGAACCGCATCGTCGCCGGCATCTGCGGCGCCGCGGGCGCGCGACGCGTGATCAAGGGCAAGTCGATGGTCGGCGAGGAGACCGCACTGAACGACGCGCTCGAGGCCGCCGGGCTCGAGGTGACCGAGACCGACCTCGGCGAGTACATCATCCAGCAGGCCGGCGAGCCGCCGAGCCACATCATCGCCCCGGCGCTGCACAAGTCGAAGGAGCAGGTCGAGCAGCTGTTCCGCGCGCGCCACGACCGTGGCGAGCGCGACCTGTCGCAGGTGCAGGGCATCGTGCGCGAGGCACGCGCGGTGCTGCGCGAGCGTTTCCTCGCGGCCGACGTCGGCATCACCGGCGCCAACTGCCTGGTCGCCGAAACCGGCTCGGTGATGCTGGTCACCAACGAGGGCAACGGCGATCTGTGCAGCACGCTGCCGCGCGTGCACATCGTGGTGACCGGCATCGAGAAGCTGGTGCCCACGCTCGAGGACGCCGGCGCGCTGCACCGCGTGCTGTGCCGCAGCGCGACCGGGCAGGTCACCAGCGTCTACACCACCTTCTACAGCGGGCCGCGCGGCGCCGCCGACCCCGACGGGCCCGGGGAATTCCACGTCGTGCTGCTCGACAACGGGCGTCGCACGCTGCTCGAGGGCAAGTACCGCAGCATGCTGCGCTGCATCCGCTGCGGCGCCTGCCTGAACCACTGCCCGATCTACCGCCACGTCGGCGGCCACGCCTATGGCTGGGTCTATCCCGGCCCGATGGGCTCGGTGCTGACGCCGCTGCTCGGCGGCCTGGAGCATGCGCGCGAGCTGCCGAACGCCTGCACCGCCTGCGGGCGCTGCGAGGAAGCCTGCCCGATGCGCATCCCGCTTCCCGAGCACCTGCGGCAGCTGCGCGACGATGCCGCCGCGCAGGGTCTCACGCCGCCCGCGTGGCGCGCCGGCATCGCGGCCATGATGACACTGTTCCGTTTCCCGGCGCTTTACCGCGTGGCGACGGCGCTGGGGCGCCCGCTGCTCGGCTGGCTGTCGCGCCACCCCACGCTGCTCGCGAAGCTGCCGCTGCTTTCCGGCTGGGCCGCGGGGCGGCGCCTTCCCGTGCCGCAGGGCCACACCTTCCTCGGGCACTGGCAGAAAGTGCACGGCGCCCGCGACGGGGAGCAGCGGCTATGAGCACGGCACGCGAGGCGGCTTACGCGGCGTTGCGCGCGAGCGCGCCCGGCCCCGTGATAGCGGGTGACGCGGTCGAGGCCTTTGGCGTGCGCTTCGCCGCGCAGAACGGCAGCTGGTCGCGCCTCGGCTCACCCGCGGACGTTCCCGCCTGGCTGCAGGCGCGCTTCGCGCCGCCGGAGGGCAGCACGCTGGCCGTGACGACATCCGCAGACGATCTGCTGGCCGCGATGCCATGGGCAAGCGCGCCGCGCCTGCAGTGCGCGCCGGCGGACGCGCGGCCGCAGACCTCGCTGGCCGTGACTACCGCCTTCGCCGGCGTTGCCGAGACCGGCGCGCTGGCGCTGTATCCGCGCGCCGGCGCGCCAATGGCACTCAATTTCCTGCCAGAACGGCTGGTGATCGTGGTGCGCGCGGCCGACATCGTGGCCACGCTGGATGATTTCTGGGTCCTGGTGCGTGCGCGCTTCGGCAGCGGCCTGCCGCGCGGATTGTGCCTCGCCGCCGGGCCCTCGATGTCGGCCGACGTGGCAATGACCTTCGCGACCGGCGTGCACGGGCCGGTCGAGCTGCACGCGCTGGTGGTCTGAGCGCGCCTCAGGCGAGGCGCTGCGCGAGGCTGGCCTCGATCTCCCCGCGGCCGCGAGCGCTGGCCATCGCGATGAGTATCTGCCCCGCGGACAGCAGATACTCCTCGCCCGGATTGAAGGTCCACGACTCGGCGTCGCGCACCGCGAGCAGCACGTATTCCGTACCGCGCAGGCACAGCGCACCCAGGCGCTCCGGGGGGAAATTCCCCGGAACCGGGATTTCCTCGACCCGCAGCGTGCGATCCGAGCGGTGCAGCTCGTCGAGGAATGTCACGACCGTCGGGCGGATCATCGCCGCGGCGATGCGCATGCCGCCGGTGAAGTCAGGCGAGATCACGTCATCCGCGCCGGCCTTGCGCATCTTGGCGATGTTCCTGACCTCGTGCGCGCGCGCCACGATGCGCACGGCCGGGTTCAGCTGCTTCGCGGTGAGCGTGATCATGAGGTTGCGCGAATCGTCGCCGGTCACGGCGAACACGCCGGCGGCGTCGGCAATGTCGGCCGCGAGGAGCACATCGTCGTCCGAGGCATCGCCATGCAGACCCAACAAGTCGGGGAAGCGATCGCGATGCTCGTCGAAGCGCTCCTGCGCCAGGTCGATCGCAACGAACGGGCGACCGGTCAGCTGCAGTTCGTAAGCCGTGTTGCGCCCGACGCGGCCGAAACCGCACACGATGTAATGGCCCCTGAGCTTGGCGATCTCCTTCTCCATGCGTCGTCTCCGGATCGTCTGGTCGAAGTCCTTCTCGAGAAAGAACATCGACAGGCTGGTGAACAGGAATGTCAGCGCGCCGAATCCCACGATCGAGATCAGGCCGGCGAAGATGCGATCCGCCGCGCTGTCCAGCGGCACCGCCTCGGCGTAGCCGACCGTGGAGATCGTGATCAGCGCCATGTACAGCGCGCTCCAGAAGTCGGCATGGTCGCCCGCGGCGTGATAGAAGCCGAAGGTGCTGACGATCGTCACCAGCAGCAGGACCAGGGCCGCGGCCATGATCCGCTGCGTCAGGCGCGGCAGCGCCGACTCCTTGAGGCTGGGCGGGCGGTGCCGCGGGACGCGAGGCTTCTTGCGGAATTGGGGCACGGAAGCGGCAGGACCTGGGATGGCGGGGCTGTTGCGCCGCATGGTACGGACAAAGCGGTCCGCGGCTCAAGCCGCGTCGGGCCGCCGCCTGATATTCCCGAAATCCGCGTTCGGCAGGAGCGGGCCGCTGTGATTAAATACGGCGCTTTCCGGAACCCGCACCGCCGCCCTCGCGCGGCCTTTCCGAGTAAAGCCATGAGCAGCCAACCGCCCCGCGCCTCCGTCCCCGACCTCGGCACTCTCGAGCAGCACGATGCCTTCCTGCACCGCCACATCGGCCCGTCCGAGGCGCAGATCGCCGAGATGCTGGCCGTGGTCGGCGCCGACTCGCTGGACCACCTGACGGCGCAGACGGTGCCCGCGGCGATCCTGAACCCGGCGCCGCTCGCCCTGCCGGACCCGCAACCCGAGCACACGGTGCTGGAGCGCCTGGCCGCGATCGCGGCGAAGAACCGCGTGCTGCGCTCGCTGATCGGCTGCGGCTACCACGACACCATCACGCCCGCGGTGATCCTGCGCAACGTGCTGGAAAATCCCGGCTGGTACACCGCCTACACGCCTTACCAGCCCGAGATCTCGCAGGGCCGGCTCGAAGGCCTGCTGAACTTCCAGCAGATGATCATCGACCTCACGGGGCTCGAGCTCGCCAACGCCTCGCTGCTCGACGAGGGCACTGCGGCGGCCGAGGCCATGACGCTGTGCAAGCGCGTGGTGCGCAAGAACACGTCGAACACGTTCTTCGTGGCATCGGACTGCCACCCGCAGACCATCGCCGTGGTGCGCACCCGCGCCGAGCCGCTCGGGCTCGAGGTGATGGTCGGCGACCCCGACACCGAACTCGCCGATGCCGACGTCTTCGGCGCGCTGTTCCAGTACCCCGGCACCGATGGCCGCGTGCGTGACCTCACCGACCTGATCGCCCAGGTGCACGCCAGGGGCGCGCTCGCGGTGGTCGCTGCGGACCTGATGAGCCTGCTGCTGCTGAAAAGCCCCGGCGAGATGGGTGCCGATGTCGCGCTCGGCAACACCCAGCGCTTCGGCGTGCCGATGGGCTTCGGCGGCCCGCATGCCGCCTACTTCGCCACCCGCGACGAGCACAAGCGCTCGATGCCCGGGCGCATCATCGGCGTGTCGATCGACTCGCGTGGCAACCAGGCGCTGCGCATGGCGATGCAGACGCGCGAGCAGCACATCCGCCGCGAGAAGGCCACCAGCAACATCTGCACCTCGCAGGCGCTGCTGGCGCTGATGGCGGCGTTCTACGCCATCTACCACGGTCCGGAGCGGCTGCGCACCATCGCCACGCGCATCCACCGCCTGGCCACCATCCTCGCGCGCGGCCTCGAGGCCGGCGGCTTCGGGTTGTCGCACGCGCATTTCTTCGACACCCTCGCGGTCGAAGCCGGCAATCAGCAGGCGGCGATCATGCAGCGCGCGCTGGATGCCGGCATCAACCTGCGCGCGCTCGACGGCGGCCGCATCGGCGTGAGCCTGGACGAGCGCAGCACGCGCGAGGAGATCGGGACGCTGTGGCGCATCTTCTGCGGCGACAAGGCGCCGGCCTTCGACGCGATCGAGGCCGCGTCCGCGCTGTCGGTGCCCGCGGAACTGTTGCGCCAGGGCGCCTGCCTCACGCACCCGATCTTCAACAGCTACCACAGCGAGACCGAGATGCTGCGCTACCTGCGCAAGCTCGAGAGCCGCGACATCGCGCTGAACCGCGCGATGATCCCGCTGGGCTCCTGCACCATGAAGCTGAACGCCACCACCGAGATGATCCCGGTCACCTGGCCCGCGTTCGCCAGCATGCATCCCTTCGCGCCGCGCGAGCAGGCCGCGGGCTATGCCGAGCTGATGCAGGAACTGGGGGACGCGCTGATCGAGTGCACCGGCTACGACGTGCTGTCGTTCCAGCCCAACTCCGGGGCGCAGGGCGAATACGCCGGCCTGCTGGCGATCCGCCACTACCACCGCTGCCGCGACGAGGCGCACCGCGACATCTGCCTGATCCCGAGCTCCGCGCACGGCACCAATCCCGCCAGCGCCGCGATGGCCGGCATGCGCGTGGTGATCGTGGAGTGCGACGCGCAGGGCAACGTCGACATCGACGACCTGCGCCTGAAGGCCGGGCGCCACCGCGAGGAACTCGCCGCGCTGATGGTCACCTACCCCTCCACGCACGGCGTGTTCGAGCAGAACATCGTGGAGATCTGCGCGCTGGTCCACGAGCACGGCGGCCAGGTGTACCTGGACGGCGCCAACATGAACGCGCTGGTCGGCATCGCGCGCCCCGGCAAGTTCGGCGCCGACGTGTCGCACCTCAACCTGCACAAGACCTTCTGCATCCCGCACGGCGGCGGCGGCCCCGGCATGGGCCCGATCGGCGTGCGCGCGCACCTCGCGCCGTTCCTGCCCGGCCATGTCTGCACGCCGATCGACGGTGTGCACGACGACGGCATGTCGGTATCCGCCGCACCCTTTGGCAGCGCGAGCATCCTGCCGATCTCCTGGGTCTACGCGACGCTGATGGGCGCCACGGGCCTGCGCAAGGCGACGCAGGTCGCGATCCTCAGCGCGAACTACATCGCCACGCGCCTCGCGCCCTACTACCAGGTGCTCTACACCGGCGCGAACGGCCGCGTGGCGCACGAGTGCATCATCGATCTGCGCCCGGTGAAGGAGCGCAGCGGCATCAGCGAGGAGGACATCGCCAAGCGCCTGGTCGACTACGGCTTCCACGCACCGACGATGTCCTTCCCCGTGCCCGGCACGCTGATGGTCGAGCCCACCGAGAGCGAGCCCAAGCGCGAGCTCGACCGCTTCTGCGACGCGATGATCAGCATCCACCGCGAGATGCTCCGCCGTGGAGAGCGGGACGCGCGGACGCCACCGACAACGTGCTGAAGAACGCGCCGCACACGCTGCGCGACATCACGGACGCCGCGTGGCAAGCACCCCTACTCGCGCAGCGACGCGGCCTTCCCCGTGGCAACGCTGCACGAGGACAAGTACTGGGCGCCGGTGAACCGCATCGACAATGTGTACGGAGACCGGAACCTGTTCTGCTCCTGTCCTCCGGTGGAGAGTTATCGCGAGGGCGAGTGACGTCTCAGGACGCGCCCATCAGCGCCAGCAGCACGCCGCCGGCGAGCACGCTGGCGATCTGGCCGGCCGCATTCGCTCCCATCGCGTGCATCAGGAGGAAGTTCTCGAAGTCCTCCTCCTGCGCCACCTTGTGCACCGTGCGCGCGGCCATCGGGAAGGCGCTGATGCCGGCCGCGCCGATCAGCGGGTTGAACTGTCCGCGGCTCAGCAGGTTCAGCACCTTCGCGAACATCACGCCGGCCACCGCATCCAGCGCGAAGGCGACGATGCCGAGCACCAGGATCGCCAGGGTGGACAGCTTCAGGAAGTCCGCGCCCACCATGGTCGAGCCGATCGCCAGCCCCAGGAACAGCGTGACCACGTTGGCGAGTTCCTCCGACGAGGCCCTGGTGAGCCGTTGCACCACGCCGGATTCCTTCATCAGGTTGCCCAGCATCAGCATGCCGATCAGCGGCGTGGCAAAGGGCACCAGCGTGCCCACCACCAGCGTCACGACGATGGGAAACAGGACACGCGTGCGGCGGCTGATCGCGCGCGTGCTGTAAGGCATGCGGATGCGACGCTCGCGGGGCGTCGTCAGCAGCTTCATGATCGGCGGCAGGATGATGGGCACCAGCGACATGTAGCTGTAGGCGGCCACCGTGATGGGCCCCAGCAGGTGCGGCGCGAGGATGCCGCTGACGTAGATCGAGGTGGGGCCGTCGATGGCCCCGATGATGCCGATGGAGGCCGCCTCCTCGCGCGAGAAACCCAGCAGCAGCGCCAGCAGCAGCACCGCGAAGATGCCGAACTGTCCGGCCGCGCCCAGCAGCACCATGCGCGGGTTCTCCAGCAGCGGGCCGAAATCGGTCAACGCACCGATGCCGATGAAGATGAGCAGCGGGAACATCTCGTTGCCCACGCCCATCTCGTAGAGGACCTTCAGCAAGCCCTCCTCGCCGACCAGCGGCGACAGCGGGAGGTTCGCCAGCAGGCAGCCCGCAGCGATGGGCACCAGCAGCAGCGGTTCGTACTTGCGGGAAATGCCCAGGTACAGCAGGCCCAGCGCCACCGCGATCATCACCAGAGACTGCGGCGTGACCGCGCTCACCCCCTGCAGCAGCGAGGACAGGCGCTCGGCGCTCATGATGCCGCCGGTTCCAGTCGCACCAGGGCCTCGCCGTGGCCGACATGCTGCCCGGGCTTGACCAGCACCTCGGCGACCGTGGTGTCCTGCGGTGCGCGGATGATGTTCTCCATCTTCATCGCCTCGAGCACCGCGAGGTCCTGGCCGCGGCGCACGCTCGCACCGGGAGCGACCAGCACGCGCAGGATCACGCCGGGCATGGGCGCGCGCAGCACGCCGTTGCGCTCGGCGGCGTCCGGGGACGGGGAGGTGCGCAACGGCGCCACTGCAAGCACGGGTGCGGGCGCCGGACGTGGCCGGGTGACGCTCGCAGCCGGTACCGCCGCCGACGGCACGACGTGCACGGCGTCGGCGCCGAGTTCCTCGCGACCCGCCAGGGTCACGTCGAACGATTGCCCGTCGACGAACACGGCGAAGCGCTCGGCGCCCTGCTCCTCGACGTCGATGACGAACAGCCGGCCGTCGATCTCGATGGTGTAGCGGTGCATGGTTCAGCGGCTCCTGCGCCAGACGCGGTTCTGCCGCATGCGGCCGGCGTCCACCCAGCGCGAGGCATGCAGCAGCGCGCCGGGCGGATGGATGCGCACGGCCGGCGCGGCCTCGCCGCGCAACACCTGGCGATGCCACAGCACGGCCACGGTGATGGCGGCACGCAGGGCGGGATCCGGTATCCCGGGCGCGGCTGCCGTCAGCATGCTCGCCGGCAACGCCGGCTCCACCGGGGGCCGCGCCGGGCCATCGAGGCGCAGCAACAGCGTCAGCAGCCCCCACAGCAGCGCCAGCATCGCGAACACCAGGCCCATGCCCAGCAGCGTGATCTGCAGTCCCCAGCCCAGGTTCTCCATCGTGCGGCCCTCCTTCAGCTCGGTGGCAGGCCATGCTTCTTCGGCGGCGACTGCTGCACCTTGGTGCGCAGCACCTCCAGCGCGCGGATCAGGCGCGGCCGCGTCTCGCGCGGCTCGATCACCTCGTCCACCTGCCCCAGGTCCGCGGCGCGGTAGGGGTTGAAGAACTTCTCGCGGTAGCCCGACATCAGCTCGGCCACCTTGGCGTCGGGGTCGGGCGCCTCGCGCACTTCCTTGCGGTACAGGACGTGCACCGCCGGCTCGGCGCCCATCACCGCGATCTGGGCCGTGGGCCAGGCAAACGCCAGATCGGTGCGCATCTGCTTGCTGCCCATGGCGACGTAGGCGCCGCCCATGGCGCGGCGCGTGACGATCGATATCTTGGCCACCGTGGCCTCGCAGTAGGCGTAGATGATCTTGGCGCCGTGGCGGATCACGCCGCGGGATTCCTGTTCGCTGCCGGGCAGGAAACCGGGACAGTCGACGAAGCTGACGATGGGGATGTTGTAGGCGTCGCAGCAGCGGATGAAGCGCGCGATCTTGTCGCTGGCGTCGATGTCCAGCGCCCCGGCCATGTGCGCGGGCTGGTTCGCGACCACGCCCACCGAGAAACCGTCGAGCCGGGCAAAGGCGACCAGGGCGTTGGGGGCGTAGTCGGGCTGCAGCTCCAGCACGCTGCCGCGATCGAACACGTGAGCCAGTACGTC
Source organism: uncultured Gammaproteobacteria bacterium (assembly GCA_963819895.1). Lineage (GTDB taxonomy): Bacteria > Pseudomonadota > Gammaproteobacteria > Pseudomonadales > UBA5518 > UBA5518. The sequence continues at coordinate 104,752 of CAWFXU010000021.1, read as the reverse complement.
GCGCATGTCGTAGGCCTGGCTCTCCAGCTCGGGGACGATCGCGTCCAGCGCCGCGTCCATGCGGTCGGCCGGGTCGTAGGGGGTGATGGGGGCCGGATCCTCGTTGTTGTTCTGCGGCAGGTAGCCCAGCAGCTGCTTGACGCGCTCCAGCGCCGCGGCGTCGTCGGGCGCCGACAGGTGGGCCACGCCGCTGCGCGTCATGTGCACCAATGCGCCGCCGAGATCCTGCGCGCTCACCTGCTCGCCGGTCACCGAGTGCACCACCTCCGGCCCGGTGAGGAACATGGTCGAGCCCTCGGCCATCACCACGAAGTCGGTCAGCGCCGGGGAATACACCGCACCGCCGGCGCAGGGCCCCAGGATGAGCGAGATCTGCGGGATCACGCCCGAGGCCATCACGTTGCGCACGAAGACCTCGCCGTAGGCCGCCAGGCTGCGCACACCCTCCTGGATGCGCGCGCCGCCGGAGTCGTTCAGGCCGATCAGCGGGATGCCGCTTTCCAGCGCCAGGTCCTGGATGCGACAGATCTTGCGCGACTGCACCTCGGAGAAGGACCCGCCCAGCACGGTGAAGTCGTGCGCGAAGACCGCAACGCGCCGGCCGCTGATCTTGCCGAAGCCGGTGACGATGCCGTCGCCGGGATAGCGCTGCTGCTCGAGCCCGAAGTCGCTGACGTTGTGCGTGGCCAGCGCGCCGAGCTCCTGGAAGGACCCCGCATCCAGCAGCAGGGCGAGCCGCTCGCGCGCCGTGAGGCGGCCCTTGGCGTGCTGTTGCTCTATGCGCCGGGAGCCACCGCCCTGCAGCGAACGCTCGCGCATCTCGCGCAACTGGCGCAGCGGCGCGCTGTCGGGCTTGTCGTCCATGTGCTGATCATCCTCCGCAGACGCAGCCATGTTCTGCTGAAACGATGACCCGCAGCAAGCTTTGCGGGCCATTCCCGGCCCGGGCAATTCACTTGTCATCACGGATGCCCTGGGGGAATATCGCGCTCGCCGCACGGGAAAACAGCAACGCAAGGCGAAGTGTCATGACCCAGCATGCCCTCGAGACCAAACGCACCTATTGCAAGGTCTGCATGGTTCATTGCGGACTCGTCGCCGAAGTCGCGGGCGAGACGGTACTCAAGGTGCGCGGCGACCGGGAACATCCCCTGACCCGCGGCTACAGCTGTCCCAAGGGCCGCGCGATCGGCCGGATCCACCACCTGCCGGATGCCTTCACCCATCCGATGATGAGGAAAGACGGCCAGCTGGTGCCGGTCAGCTGGGACGAGGCGCTCGACGACATCGCGACGACGCTGCGCCGCATCGTCGATGCGCACGGCCCGCACGCGGTCGGCATCAATTTCGGCAGCGGCCTCGGCCTCGACTCCTCGGGGTACGCGATGGAGGAGGCGCTGCATCGTGCGCTCTCCCACGGCCCGAAGTTCTCGCCACTCACCATCGACGGCGTCGCCAAGGTCCTGGTCGCGGGTGCCGTGGGGGGCTTTCCCGGTCTCAATCCGAAGACCGACTACGCCAACGTCGAGATGCTGATCTATGTCGGCACCAACCCGATGGTGAGCCATGCCCACAATACCGGCATGTTCAATCCGGCCGTCTGGATCAAGGCGGCCGCCCGGCGCGGCGAGGTGTGGACGATCGACCCGCTGTTCACCGAGACGGCAAAGCTGTCCACGCGCCACATCGCTGCCTATCCGGGCAAGGACTATGCGATCCTCGCGTGGCTCGTGCGCGAGATCATCGATGGCGGCCCGCTCGAGGCGCAACAACCGGTTCACGGCCTGGACGAGCTGCGTGCCGCGCTCCAGGGCCTCGATCGGGCAACGGCAGCCGAGATCGCCGGCGTGCCCGAGCAGGACCTCGAGGACCTGCTTGCCGCTATCCGTCGCAAGGGCAAGGTGGTGGTCGAGACCGGCACCGGCATCACGATGTCCGCCGGTGCGAATCTCACGCAGTGGTTCGCCTGGCTGTTGATGATCCTCACCGGCGCCATGAACCGCAACGGTGGCGCCTGGTTCCACCCGGGTTTCCTCACCCCCTGCGAAAACATCGAGCTCCCGGTGATGGACCCCTGGACTCCGGGATCGAAGACCCGACCCGATGTCATCGGCGTGATCGGTGACTGGCCCTGCGCGGTGCTGCCCGAGGAGATCGACGCCGGCAATATCCGTGCGCTGATGAATTTCGGCGGCCGGCTGCTGCGCGCGTTCCCCGACACCAATGCGCTCGCGGCGGCGCTGGGCAAGCTCGAACTGCACGTGATGACCGAGCTTGTCGCCAACGAGACGACGGCGTACTGCACCCATGTGCTGCCGACCAAGGACGCGATCGAGCGCCCCGAATTCACCCGATGGGACACGCTGGCCTGGAATCTGTCGCTGCAGTATTCGCCAGCGCTGGTGAAGCCGCTGGGCGAACGCCGCTCGGCCTGGTGGGTGATCTCGCAGATCATGCGGCGCGCCGGACTGCCGGTTCCCGGGCACGTCCCGCACGATGACCGCGATGCGGGCGCCGACGAGGCGATGCTCGCGCACCTGATGCCGAGTGCGCGTTGCAGCTTCGAGGAACTGGAGCAACGGCGCTACGTCGAACGCCCTCTCGATTTCCCCGCCCGCTGGCTCGATGCCCACGTGGAGCGCATCGGCGGATGGCGGCTCGTGCCCGAACGCCTGCTCGGACAGTGGCAGGAAATGCGCCGCGCCGACGAGGCCGCACTCGGACAGCCCAGGCCGCTTTGCTACAGCTCCCGCCGCCAGCGCAGGAAGTTCAACGCACAGCTCGATTTCCTGGGCGAACCGGCCGACATCATCCTCCACCCCGCCGATGCCGGGGCGCATGGCATTGCCGACAGGCAGAAGGTGCGGGTCAGCACCGCCAGCGGGCAGATCGTCCTCGAGGCCAGGATCGATCCCGGCATGCGACGCGGTGTCGCCTCGATCGCGCACGGCCACCTCGAAGGCAATGTCAACGTGCTGACCAGCAAGAGGCAGATAGACCCGATCAGCGGCATGGCGCTCTACTCCGGCGTACCGATCGCGATCGAAGCGGCATGATGATCGATGGGCGCCACGCGCGCTCAGGCACCCGCACCCAGTTCCAGCATCGACGAATCCAGCAGGCGGTGCAGGATGCGGGCGGCCCGTTCGACCGGGTACGCCTTCGGTGGCTGCCCGAGCCACCAGGCAATCGTCTCGACGATCACGCTGACGGTACACGTGGTCGCGAGCTCGACCGGAAGCAGGCTGTCCTTGGGCGCGCGATCGGCCGCCAGTGCCCTGGACATGCGCAACAGCTCCGCGCGCATGGCGCCGGCCGCGCCACCGGTAAGGAGTGTCGTCCACAAGGTCCGATGCCGGCTCACGTAAGCAAAGAGGGCAACCAGTGCGGTTTCCAGGTCAACGGTGTCCTGCACGGGTAACGCCAGTTCCACCAGCCGGTCGATCTGGTCTGCCGCCACGTGATCCAGCAGCGCTTCCCTGGTCGGATGATGGCGGAAGAACGTGGCGTAGTGCACGCCGGCTTCGGCAGCGATCTCGCGGATCGTGATCTGCTCGAGCGGTTTGCGTTCGAGCAACGCGAGCAGCGCGTGCCGCAGCGCATGATCGGTCCGCACGAGCCGCGCGTCGCGCGCACTTGACGGTGCTGTCTGCCCGGAGATACGCTCCACAGTGTCGCATAACTCCCTTGGGGCCCGACCCGCTTGCCGTTTACTCACGATTCATCCTCCGAACCCGGCAGCCAACTGTGAGCGGCGATCGCTTTCGATCCGATGGAGACGTCCTGTGCCGCAGCCGATTGTAACCACGTCCCTGTCGATCCCGCATTCGCCGGCTTGATGCGCCCGATGGGCAACGACGAAGACTCATGATTACCCAGGTCGATTCCTGACACTACGCGGAGATTAGGCATGCAGGCCCCGGAACAGCGTGACTACTTCACCGATCTTTCAATCCTGAAAGATCCCTACGAATATTTCGAGGAAATCCGCGCGCGGGGTCCGGTCTGCCGGCTTGCGGACCGCGACGTCGTGGTCGTGACCGGATTCAGGGAGGCCCTGGAGGTATTGAGCAACAGCCAGGATTTTTCCTCGGCCATCGCGCCTCAAGGCGCCGCCGCGCCGCTGCCCTTCGAGCCTCGTGGTGACGATATCGGCGCGCAGATCGAGGCCCACCGATCGCAGTTCCTCGGAGGCGAGTTGCTGGTCGCCTACGACGACAGGCAGCACGCCAACTCCCGGTCCATCCTCAGTCGGCTCTTCACGCCATCGCGCCTGAAGGCGAATGAGGCATTCATCACGGAGTTTGCCGACACACTGGTCAGGGATGCCGTCGCGAGGGGCGGATGCGAGCTCATCGGCGAGATAGCGACGCCCTTCGTCACGCACGTCATCGCCGATCTGCTGGGGGTGCCCGAGGACGACCGCAAGGTTTTCATGGATGCAATCGCTGCGGGCCCGCCTCCCGGCAACATGGATGCCGAAGACGCGCGTCAACAGCACGGTCCGCTCGAAATCATGGGCGGTTACTTTTATCACTATGTCACGGATCGCCGCGCCAGCCCGCGCCAGGACGTGCTGACGGAACTGGCCACCGCCACGTACCCGGACGGCTCGACTCCCGATGCCCTGGAGATCGTCAGGCTGGCCACCTTCCTGTTCGGGGCCGGCCAGGACACCAGTGCCAAGCTGCTCGGAAACTGCATGCGGCACATCGTCGAGGTTCCGGGATTGCAGCAGCAGCTGCGCCAGGACCGGTCCCTGATTCCGCCGTTCATCGAGGAGGTCCTGCGCCTCGAAGGTTCGACCAAGGCCACGTTCCGCCTGGCACGCAAGAACACCAGGATCGGGGACGTGGAGATCCCGGCAGGGACCAGGGTCATGATCGCCCTGGCTGCAGCCAACCGCGATCCGCAGCGCTGGGAGTGCCCGCGCGAACTCCAGCTCGGGCGCGACAGGATCAGGGAACACCTCGCGTTCGGTCGCGGCGCCCACGTGTGCGCCGGCGCGCCGCTGGCGCGGGTCGAAGTCCGCATCCTTCTCGAGCGCTTCCTCGAGCACACCGGCGCAATCGACCTGCTGGAGGCGAAGCACGGACCGCGCGGCAACAGGACGCTCGATTACGAGCCGAGCTTCATCATTCGCGGACTCGAGTCGCTGCATCTGGCGCTGACACCACGCTGATGCCCGACGCGGATGGCGCGCGCCGCGACGCAAGCTGATGCCGAGCCCTTGATGTCGACTCTCATGAACCTGGCGACGGAGTGCAGATGAAACCCGACAGAAAGGGCATTTATGGCTTCGACGGACAGCTCGTCCTGGTTACCGGCGGCGCCAGCGGCATAGGCGCAGGCATAGCGCAAGTGCTTGCCGAGGCGGGCGCGACGGTCGTGATCGCCGACATCGACGGTGCGCGTGCGCGTGAACAGGCTGCAGCACTGGTCCAGGCCGGCTACGAGGCCGGCCACGTCCGCATGGACCTGGCTGACGAGGCCTCCGTCGTGCGTGGCTGCGCGGAGGTTTTCGCCGCGTTCGGTGCACCGTGGGTACTCGTCAACAATGCAGGGCTGCAGGACCGCCAGTTGCTGCTGGAAGGCACTGCGGCCGAGTGGGATCGTGTCAATGCGGTCAATTCGCGCGGCGCCTTCCTGATGACGCGAGAGGTCGCGCGCGCGATGGTGGGCGCGGGCCGGGGCGGACGGATCGTCAATATCGGGTCGGCCGCGATGATCGGATCGATCACCAGGGGGCATGCGGTCTATGCGGCCTCGAAGGCAGCGCTGCTCGGACTCAGCCGCGCGAGCGCGCTCGAGCTCGTGGAGCACGCAATCACCGTCAATACCATCCTGCCAGGCGGGGTCGTGACACCCGGCTCCATCGGGGCCAGGGGCCCGGCACCGGAAGGCCCCGGCCGGCGGCCGCCGCCTCTGGGCATGTGCGAGCCCCGCGACATCGGAGAGGCCGTGCTGTTCCTCGCCTCCCCGGCCGCGCGGGCAATCACCAACCAGGTGCTGGCGGTGGATGGCGGCTGGTCCCTCACCTGATCGGGCACCGCCTGCCAGCCGCGCCTCGCCGAGGTTCGGAACCAATGGCGGTTGTGCCGCCATGCGTACTAAGATGAATCGGGCTCGACAAATAATATAAGGAGCTGAGATGAGCACCACTGACTTGCGGAAACTGCTGCGCGGATCGGGCCTGGCGCTATTGGGCGTCGTCGCGCCCGCATACGCCCAGAGCACCACGGGCGACGGCGACATCGAGGACATCCTGGTGACCGCCCGGCGCGTCGAGGAGCGCCTCCAGGACGTGCCGATTTCCATGACGGTGTTCAACCAGCACGAGCTGAGCACCCGCAATATCGTGAACGCCGCCGACCTGGCCGCATTCACGCCGTCCCTCTCTGCGAACAGCAATTTCGGCAGCGACAACTCGAGCTATGCGATCCGCGGCTTCGTGCAGGACCTCGGCACCGCGCCATCGGTCGGCGTCTATTTCGCCGATGTGGTCGCGTTGCGCGGCGCCTCCAATGGCTTTCCGGTCGGCAACGGCACCGGCGCAGGCGCCTTTTTCGACCTGCAGAACGTGCAGGTACTCAAGGGGCCGCAGGGCACGCTGTTCGGTCGCAACACGACGGGCGGCGCGGTGCTCCTCGTGCCGCAGCGCCCCACGAATGAGCTCGAAGGCTATGTGCAGGCGTCCGCCGGCAACTACGACATGCAGCGGCTGCAGGGCGTACTGAACGTCCCGCTCGGCGCGTCCGCCCGCATGCGGCTCGGCGTCGACCGTCAGACCCGCGACGGCTTCATCGAGAACACGAGCGGCGTCGGACCGGAGGATTTCTCCGACGTCGACTACACCGCCTATCGCGCGAGCATTGCGGTCGAGCTGACGCCGACGCTGGAAAACTACACGATCCTTTCCTACACCGACTCGGCAAGGAACGGCGACTTCCAGAAGCTGGTTGCCGCGGACGCAGCCGTCAATCTGGGCTTTTTTGCCGCCCAGCAGCTGGACGGACGGGCCGCGAGCGACGACGGCTTCTTCGATGCGCAACAGGACGTCGCCAATCCGCAGTCCGATCTGCAGCAATGGCAGATCATCAACACCACGAGCTGGGAGATCGCGCGACGACCTCGGGCTGAAGAACATTCTCAGCTACGGCCAACTGACGCAGGATCTGCGCTCGGCGATGTTCGGCACCGCCTTCACCTCGCCGGCAATTCCCGCCCTCGGTCTGGACAGCTATCGCTTCGGCTTTTCGAGCATCCAGCCGCCCCCGGGAGCCCACACCGCCGACCAGTGGACAGCGACCGAGGAATTGCGGCTCGAAGGCACGAGCTTCGACGACAGGCTGACCTGGCAGACAGGCGGATATCTCGAGCTCAGCGAGCCCGACAGTGCCGGGGGATCGCAGTCGCCCGTGGTGATTTCCTGCACCAGCGTCGCCGGCTTCGAGTGCACGGATGTACTGGGTTTCCTGACCATGTTTTCGACGGGCTCGTACGCGCCCACCGGCTCGATCAACTACACGGCGGGCGAAACGGACTATCGCAGCGCGGGCCTCTATGCGCAGGCAACATACGACCTGAGCGAGCAGCTGAGACTGACGGGCGGCCTGCGCTACACCTGGGACCGGGAGAAGAACACCAGCACGCAACGGGTCTACCAGTTCAATCCGCCGCTCGATCCGGTCACCTTCGCGCCGCTGCCACCGGAGGTCACTGCGGTCCTGTGCGCGTATCCGGATGCGCCAACCGATACCTGCACGCGCAGCTTCAACCAGCGCTCCGACGAGCCGACCTGGCTGATCGGCCTCGATTACACGCCGAACGACGACACGCTGGTCTACGCCAAGTATGCGCGGGGCTACCGCGCGGGCGCGACCTTCGCCAACATATCCCCGCCGTTCAACCTCGTCGATCCGGAGAAGGTGGACGCCTACGAGATAGGCTCGAAGCTGACGTTTGGCGGCGACGTGTCCGGCGTCTTCAACGCCGCGATCTTCTACAACGACTTCACGAACCAGCAATTGCAGCTGGGCTTCCAGGACAACCCGGCGGACAACATCACGGTCACGCCCGACGGCCGGGCCGGTGAATGCGGGCGAGTCGGAAATTTACGGTGCCGAACTGGAAGCGGTGATCGTGCCGTTCGAAGGGCTCAGGATCTCGGCGGGCTACACGTATCTGCAAACGGAAATCAATTCGATCGAGACGTTCGTGCTACCGCCTTCGTCGCCTTACGTAACCGATGGTCAACAGCGTGCGGGTGATGAACTCGCCCTGTCCCCGGAGAACAAGTACACCATCACGGCACGCTACACGCTCCCGCTGGACGAAAGCCTGGGGAGCGTGACCCTGGGGGCGGACTTCATCCACACGGACGAGCAGCTCTCGAACTACGCCAACCGAAACTCGAGCAATCCTGAGATCTCGGGACTGGGGACGCTGCCGGATACCGACCTGTTCAATGTCAATGTGAGCTGGGACTCGATCGGCGGCTCGCCAGTGGATCTGCTGATATTCGGCACCAATGTCACCAACGAAAAATTCCATGCCTTCGTCCCCGGTCTTGCGATCGGCACCGGTTTCGAAACGGCCGTGCTCGGGCAGCCGCGCATGTACGGCGTGCAATTGACCTGGCGGTTCGACGGCGAGTGAAAGCGCAAGCAGACGGCGACCTGCATTGCCCGGAGATGTGAAATGGATGCCACGCGTATTGCGGATTATCTGGCCATCTGCGAAACCAAGGCGCGCTACTGTCGCACGCTCGATACCCAGGACTGGCATGGCTACGCGGACGTGTTCACCGAGGACCTGGTGCTCGACACCACCCCCGCCGGTGGTTACATGACGCAGGGGCGCGACGAGGCGCTGCGCATGATCCGGGGGTCCCTGGAGGGCGCCAGGACGGCACACCAGGTCCACTCACCCGAGATGCGCTTCGAGGGCGATAGCGCCGAGGTGACATGGGCGATGCAGGACCGCGTGGTCTGGGGAGCCGAGAGAGTTGCGCGAATGGGCAATCTCGGGCACACCGGCTACGGCCACTACCATGAGCGCTACATCAAGTGCGCGGACGGGCGCTGGCGCATCGCCAGCCAGCGGCTCACGCGGCTGCACGTTGACGTGCATCCAGCCTGACCCGCCAGTCTTTACGAAGACGCATTCCGCCGCAGGGTGACCCTGACGCGTTCAGGCCGGTCAGCGCGCCAGCAAGCCCATATTGCCCTCGGGCAGCGGCAGCCTCAGGCTGTTCTGGTAATAGGCAACGGTCTTGTATTGACCGGCCAGTATCACCAGTTCGATCAGCTTCTTGTCGTTGTAGAACTCCTGGAGGTCGGCCCAGGTGTCGTCGGTGATCATCGAATCGGCATGCAGTTGCTCCATGGCCCGCACGATGGCGCGGTCCCGCTTGTTCCAGCCGGCCGCCGAGGCCCCGGCGATCACGCGCTCTATTTCCTCCGATGTGATGCCGTTGCGCCTGGCAATCTTGACGTGAGACCCCCACTCGAAGGGTGCCCGGGAAAGCCAGGCGATGCGCAATATCGCCAGTTCCCTGTCCCGGATGTCCATTTCGCAGTCCGACAGGTATTTCTGGGCGACTTCCACGTGGGCCTTGTAAAGCTCTGCATGGCGGATCAGGATCTCCAGGGCGGCCTTGTCCTCCCTGGGTTTGCGTACACCGTCCACGACGACCATGCTGATCTCGTCCAGCAGTTGCTGTTGTCGCGCGGTTCGTTCCTCCGGCGGCAGGACCGGCAGGCGCGGCGGCCGGCCACGGATATAGTCTTCCCGCTCCTGTATCTCGGCGGCGGAAAGCTGATCGGGCATCGGGGAAACAGTCATCGGGCAAGCTCCTGGAATCGACACCCGCATGATAAACCGGTTCATAGTGCCCCCACTCAACTGGCAAACCGATTGCAGGCTCTGATGACCAACAGCACTGACCGGGACCGGGCGCCTTCCGGTCGAGCCACGACCGTGGACGCCATGCGGGCTGTGCTCGGCTCCATGGGCACGCCGGAGGGCGTGCAGAAAGGTCTCGAACTGAGGCTCAGGCCCACGGATATCGTGGTCGCCCCTTTCGGCAAGAGTGGCACCACCTGGTTGCAGCAGATCGCCCATACCCTGCGCACCCGTGGCGACATGGATTTCGATGACATCAGCCGGGTATGCCCCTGGATCGAGATGTCCACCGACCTCGGGCTCGAGCTGGATGCGGAACAGAAAGCCAGACCCCGCGTATTCAAGAGCCACCTCGACGCCCATCGCATCCCCAAAGGCGGGCGCTATATCATTTCCTGCCGCGACCCGAAGGACGCCGCTTACTCCATGTACAAGTTCATGGAGGGCTGGACACTGGAGCCCGGCGCCGTGTCACTCGACGACTTCGTCCGGGCCGCCTTTATCGCTGCGGACAACGCACCCGGCAGTAGCGGACGTGGTTACTGGACCCACCTGAAATCCTGGTGGTCCAGGCGCAACGATCCCGATGTGCTGTTCATGGCCTATGAACATATGAACGACGACCTGCCGGGGACCATCCGCAGGGTGGCCGCTTTCATGGGGATCGACCTGGACGAAGAACTGCTGGCCATTACCAGCGAACATGCGTCGCTCGCGTTCATGCTCGAGCACAAGGACCGTTTCGACGACAGGCTGATGCGCGAGCGCAGCGTCGAGGTCGCCGGGCTGCCGGCTGACAGCGACTCGTCGAAGGTGCGCAGCGGCGAGGTCGGCGAATCCCGCCAGAAACTGGGCCCGGAAGTCATTGCCGCGCTCGATGCGGTCTGGCGGGAACGGATTACCGCGGAACTGGGTTTCGAAAACTACGCCGCAATGATCGCTGCAATGAACTGACCGAACGACAGGCATGCGATGGCCGCTCTAGCGCAGCCTGGCAAAAATCTGAGGCAGATCCGCAGTGGTGTGAATGCCCGGCTCCGCCGCACATACGTCAAGGCACTGCGTTGACCGCCCGGTGAGCCGTGTACCCGGACATCTGGGTGGCAAAGTCCTCGGTAGTTCGGGGAAAGTAAAAATGAACATCCATTGGCGTATCGCCTTCAATAACCACTCGCCAACCGGTCTCCCGAAGCTCCCAGTCCTGCTCCAGATCCAGCGAGCAATACCAGTAAGAGCGAAAGCGCAGCAGCGGACGACCATCGCACATCCCCTCTACGGTAACGCGCTGCGCAGCAACAGTACCCTTCTCGATAACACCTCCGGCCGGCAGCGTGATGTTGTTGCGGGCTGTTCCCACGTCGCCACTGCCCTGCACGCTGTCCAGGGAAAGCCCCAAAGCGTCAGCAACAACGGCCAATGATTGGCCGAAACCGACCACCATATAATCGACCATGGCTTGATCCGCCTTGCCGTCGGAGTGTTTGCCATAGCCCATGACGTCGAAGATCATCTGCTCGGAACACGTGTTGGCAATATCCGCATACTCATTGATCGTCAGGCAATCGAGGCGACGCGCAATCGAGGTCAGGACGGCCGGAACGGCCTCGGTAATGAAGCCCGGACTGCTTCCGGTGCTGTAAATGGAAGTGGCGCCCCGACGGCAGGCTTCTTCGGTACGCCGCCGGATTTCCGGATCCATTGCCGGCGGAAAGTGGAAATCGCCACGGGTTGTTACGATATTGATGCCCGCCGCAAGCAAGCGGCACAGGTCGTCGATATTGCTTCCCTCCTGCATGTAGAGCACGCAATCGGGCTTGAGTGCAACGATGTCGTCAATACTGCGCGTGGCGGTGATTCCGACGGGATCAAGCCCGCACAGCTCGCCGGAATCGCGGCCTTCTTTCGCTTCCGAATGGACGTAATGTCCGACCAGTTGCAATTTCGGGTGCCGGATAATCGGCCCGCAGGCTGCTTGACCCGACAACACCAGTGGCCCACTGGACGACCCTGTAGACCTTGTCAGGGTCGGGCATTGCAAGCGTTTTGAACCGTGAACTCATGGCCTTCCTCCATCGATGATCGGTCCGTCGAACCCGCCCGCCAGCGCTGCCGTCGCCCTGCCCAGCTCATCGGCGGCGGCGCCCGCGAGATAGCCGTCGATCACCCGCTGGTAATTGCTGATCAACCCTTCCACGTCTTTTGACAGGCGCATGAATTCAAAGCCCCCGGCATGCAGGCCGAGCTGCTGGAGCGGAATGTTGGAATAGTCCTGCCGCGGGATCGGCGGGAACTTGTCGCTGTCATGGGGCAGCACCACTGGCTCGCGCGGCGGCGCCGGTTCCTTGCCCTCGGGGAACAGCGTGAGCGACCAGATCTCGAACAGGCAGCTTTCGGGTCCCAGCGGCCGGATGCGGTAGGACGCCATGCTGGAGAGGAACGGCAGCAGGAAATAGTGCGGAAAGATGAACTCCACCGCCTTGACCGGATGGGTCACGGCGAGGGCGTTCAGGTCCGGCGTCGGCTCGCCGCGGGCGCGACCGTCCTGCGTGACCTGGTCGTTGAGCATGCCGTACCAGGTCATCAATGCCTGGAGCGGCTCCTCGGGCAGTTCGACATCCAGCAGCCTGGCGGCGGAGGCGACGTCCTTGGCGTGGCACATGCCGGCCATGCCCTCGTTCAGCAGTTCCATGTGCCTGAATTGCGCCATGATCGTTTCGCGCGCCGTGGCCTTCGGATCGACCGGCTGCGCATTGCCAGCCGTGTCGTTCGCGTAGATCGCGTTGTACAGCGCCGGCGCGGCGGCCTGGAGCTGCGGGTGGGTCCGCATCACGTGATAGCCTTCCATGAAGGCTTCCATGGCGGTCTTCCAGTTTGCCGGAAGCACGGTGGCGTACCACCATTCGGAACGCAGCTTGTCGACCTGGTACTGATCGAGCCGCTCGGCCAGCGGCCCTATGCATTCGCGCAGGGGCGGTGCGCTGTCGTCGTGGTTGATGAAGGCGCAGCCGCCCCACAACTCGACCCGACAGGGCTTCAGGGCAAGGTCGGCCTCATCCAGCAGTCCCTCGCTGAACAGGTGGCGGCCATAGACGAAGGTGTTCCTGCCATCCATGTTCCAGCGCCAGCCGTGGAAGGGACAGGTGAAGCCCTGCTGCTCGCAGTTGCCGTGGCCCGCGGCGAGCTGCACGCCGCGATGGCGACAGGCGTTGTGCCAGGCCTTCACGCCATCCCGGGTGCGCACGATGATCACCGACTTGCCGAGGTTGCTGTATTCCACCCAGTCCCCGACATCGGGGATCTGTTCCAGCCGGCAGGCCATCTGCCAGACACGCGACCACAGCTTCTCGCACTCCAGGCGGTAGAATTCCTCGTCGTAATAACGCTTCACGGGAATACGTTCGGGATCCGTCACACGAAAGGGCACGGCCCCCATCGCCGTTGTTGCAGCATCAGCCATAAGTCACCTCATCAGTTCCCGGACCGGGTCAACCTTCGCGCTCGACGTCATAACGGCTCAGGTAGCGCTCGAACATCGGTTCGAGCTTGTCCACGCCGAGGCCGAATTGCGCGAGCTTGTATTCGTGCCTGCCGAATTTGTCCTGCGGGTTGTCGGCAAGCCATGTACGCATGCCGTTTTCCGCGTCGGGAGTGAATTCGTCACCGAGCGCCTGGTAGAGTTTGCGCATGGTCTCGATCGGCTCGCGCATGAGATCGGCGTAATGCACGTCGATGATGCGATCTTCGCCGAATTTGTCGCGCGCATCCATGATCCGGTTGGCGTGCAGAACGGCCTGATAAGAGCAATCTTCGCCGAGGAATTGCGTGTCCACCTTGCCCGCGAACACCTGGTGCGAAATCGCGATCAGGCTGCAAAACGAGCCGGTAGCGGCAAACGGGTCGCGGTGTGTCCACACCAGACGCGCATCCGGATAGACCTCGAGCAACGTCTCCAGCCACAGGGCGTGCGACGGCATCTTCAGGTTCCAGATGCCCGGAGCGTCCGCCTGCAGCAGTTGCAGGAAGCGCTTGTGATACGCGTAGGTCGAGCCCAGGTCCGCCTGGAACAGCCAGTCGCGGTAGTCGAGAAACTTGCCACGCGATTCCCAGATCAGCGCCTTGAAATCGTGCTGCATGAAGAACATGCACTCGTTGGGATAGATCGCCGAACTCCGGTAGTACTTGCCCATCTCCGGATTCGCGGCCAGCATTTTTGCCTCGACTTCCAGTCTCGCCAACGCGCGCGGATCGTTGTAGAGCGTGGCGCTGGCGGGCGGCGGTACCGGGTCGTCGATCTCCCAGGTCAGCGGCGAGCGGCGCGCCGGGTCGGCTGCCAGCAGGTTGCTGAGCAGCGTCGTACCGGTGCGCGGCACACCGAATACGAATACCGGCCGCTCGACCGGGCGCTGCAGGAGTTCAGGTCGCTGGTCGAGGTAGTCCGTCACTTTCAAGCGGTCGGCCAGCGCCGTGACAATACTGGCGGTGAAGCGCTCCCTCGCAGCCTCCACCGGCGGGCTCTTGTTGGCATCGGCCAGGAAGACGTCCAGCCCTTCGCGAAAGCTGTCGCTGTCGAAACGCTCCAGTCCACTCGCCTTGCGCGCCTGGGCAATCAGTTCTTCCGCGACCCATCGTTGTGCCATGGCCAGTCGACCTCTCGCGTGTTGATCACTTATGTCCTCAGAAACTGTAGCGCAGCGATGCCCCGTATGTTCGGGGCGGGCCGTAGTTCGCCCCCGACCAGCCCAGGCTATCGGGCACGTTCAGACCGCCCGTGATGTAGTCCTCGTCGGCCGCGTTGTTGACGAAGGCCGCCAGATCGACGCTCGAGCCCATGACCCCGAGCCAGTCGACCCGGAAATTCCACACCGCGTAGTCTTCCACGACCGTCGACGCCAGAGCCTCGTCGAGGTTCTCCTGGCTCCAGCCCTCTGTGGGCCACAGCCAAGCGGCATCGTTGGCTTGCGTATCGTCCTGCCAGTAGACACTGCCCATCAACGACACCTCGCCGATCGACGCGTCCAGCGGCAGCGTGTACCTGAGCGAGCCCGTGGCGGAGTGCTCCGCAATGTAGGTAAAGGGCGCGTCCGAGAAGTCCACGACATTGCCGCTGCCGGACGGGTACTCACGGTCCCACTCCTTGTACTCGGCGTCCACCCAGGCGTAGGCGAGCGATATCTGCAGGGACTCGGTCGGAGCGATCAGCACGTCGAAATCCACCCCCGCGATCTCGGCTTCGGCGGCATTGACGACGTAGGTCTCGAAGCTTTGCGTATCGGGGTTGGTTCCAGAGATTGTCTTCTGGATGTCGTCGTACTGCTGCAGGTAGATCGCCAGGTTGGTGCGCATCGAGGCCACGTTGCCGAGCTGCCAGTCGGTCTTGTGGCCGAGCTCGTAGTTGAGGACGGTCTCCTCATCGAACGGCACCAGCGAGAAGTTGCTCGTACCACGTCCGTTCAGGCCACCGGTTCGATAGCCCGTCGCGACGCTGCCATAAACCAGCATGTCCTCCGTCGGCGTGTAGTTCACGGAGGCGCGCCAGGTCGCGTGGTCGAAGCTCTCGTCCACCTCGCGCGCGCACGCATCGTCGGGCAGCTTCACGTTGTTCTCGTCCAGCACCTGGCACTCGACCTCGAGGGTCTGCTGGCTGAGTGCGAAGTTTTTTGCCGTCATCGAACGATCGTCCCAGCTCTGCCGGGCGCCCAGGGTGAACGACCACTGTTCGCTCAGGGTGTAGGTCCCCTCGCCGAACAGCGCCCAGGCCTCGTTTTCAGCATCACCGGCCGGTGCATCACCGCGCAAACCGTTCTGGGCAACCTCCCACAGGAACTGCAAATCCGGGACGGGTATGGGCGCGGGACCATCGGGCCATGCGGGGTTTGCCCCCGTGTGCACCAGGGGGAATGTCTGCGAGCCTTCCATGCGGAACCAGTACCCGCCGACAATCCACTCCAGCCGGTCATCGAACGCGCTGCCGAGCAGTTGCAGTTCATCGGAGTACTGCTCGCCTTCGACGGTACCCAACGGCGGGTCGAACGTCACCGGCTCTGTCGCCGCGGTTATGCTCCCGAATACCTGTACCGCCGTCCCGTCGGTATCGGTGGCGTACTCGTAATCCAGGTCACGATAGCCGAAGATATTCTTGATACTCAGGTTGTCCAACAGTTCGAACTCGGTGGTGTTGGCCACAAACCAGTTCTCGATCTTGTCGCTCCCGCGGAGATCCACCTCTATGTCGTTCCAGTCACGACTGCGCTGGCGCGCCAGAGCGGCGTCGACGTTCTTCCCGACCGGGGTTCCGAACAGGCCGTTGAGCCCGCCGTTATGCACCACGTTCATCAACGGACCCACGCCCGCGTCGCTGTTGAAAGCCTGGGGGGTGGGCACCCGGGCCAGCATCTCGTTCTCGTCGTAGGCGATCGTCGTGAGGTTCTGGAAACGCTCGTTCGGCGCGAAACGCGCGGTCAGCCGGATCCCCCAGGAATTCTCGTCCCAGAACTTGTCGTCGCCGCCAAGGGCGTTTTCCGCCACATTGCTCTGGTAGCCGTCGCGGTCGAGGCTGCGCCCGGCGAGACGGAATTTCAGCGAGTCGCTCGCCGGCAGGTCCACGGCACCCTCGAAGTGGTAGAGGTTGTAGTCGCCGAGTCTTGCCTCCGCGTAACCGCCGAATTCATCACCCGGAGTCTGCGGGGTGAACAGCAACGCGCCACCGGTACTGTTGCGGCCGAACAGCGTGCCCTGCGGTCCCTTGAGCACCTGCACGTTCGCCAGGTCGTACATGGCGAGGTTCGTCCCCTGCACGGGAGTGATGGCCACTTCCGCGAAATAGATCGGCACCGCGGGATCGACTGTCAGCGTCACTTCCGAGGGCCGCTGGCCGCGCAGCACCACGATGGGAACGTTGGTGCTGGTGCCAGCCGTGGATACGCTCATCCCGGGCACGCGGGTGGCAAGGTCGTTGAGCTCGATGATGTTCTGCTCGCGCAGGAAGTCCGCGCTCATCGCCGTGATCGCGATCGGAACGTCCTGGAGGCTCTCCTCGCGCCGGCGCGCGGTGACGAGGACTTCCTCCAGTTCGACCATTTGTTTGTCACCGGACTGCGCCACGGCCGGAGGTGCATAGCCGACCGACACGGCCGATACCGCGAGCGCGAGCGGCGCGAGGGCCACACCCACTGATCGCCGCTTCACGCCTCTGGCAGACGGTCAGAACGATGGCGCTTGTCCGATTGCTGCTGTGTCTGATTCATACTCTTTGTTGTCCTTATGAAGTGTGATCCCGGTTATTGCATTGACGTCCTGTGAGAGACCTTCCAGGTCGCCCTTGTCGCGCCACTCCCGCAGCAACGTCATGAAGGCCGGCCAGCCGGGGCCATAGCTGCGCAGCAGCGCCCAGGGATCCTTCACCTGGCCCTCGTTGGTGGAGTAGCTGGGCGTGCATTCCCGCTGGAGCTGGGAGGTATCGATCTCCACCTCCTCGAAGTGCCGCACATAGGCTTCCTGCGCCTCCAGCGTGGGCTCGACCGCCGCGATGCCGCGTTTGAGCGCTTCGCCGATGACATAGGCGATGTGCTCGCCCTGCCGGCCGAATTGCTCCGTCACCGAGGCGTTGAGGCCACCCTGGATGTAGCCGATGTAGAACTGGTTCGGGAAGCCGTGGGTCATGGTGCCGTGCAGGGTGCGCGGGCCGTGACGCCAGTGGTCGTAGATCGAGCGGCCGTCGCGCCCCGCGACCACGTCGATGCCCCAGCGCCGCTCCAGGTCGCTGGTCACCTCGAAGCCGCTGGCAAAGATGATGCAATCCACCGCGTACTCGACGCCGCTGGCGACGAAGCCGTTGGCGGTGATGCGCTCGACGCCCCGGGTGTCGGACACGTCGATCAGCGTCACATGCGGCTGATTGAAAACCGGGTAGTACTCGTCGCTGGACAGCGGCCGCTTGCACGCGAAGCGGTACCAGGGCTTCAGCGCGTCGGCGGTTCGCGGATCCTTGACCATGGCGGCCACGCGACGGCGCAGGCGCTCCATCACCTGGTAGTCCACCACTTCGCGCCGCGCCGCGAACGCCTCGGGCGTGAGCTCGGGCCACCCCTCGGCTTGCAGCTCGGCGGACAGGTTGCGGCTGATCTCGGTCCAGAGGTCGCACACGAGATCCGGCTCTCCCCGCAGCGGGAATTCCATCACCGCGCGCTGGAAGTTCGCCTGCCGCTCCTTCTGCCAGCCGGGCCGCAGGGTCTTCACCCACGCGGGGTCGGTGGGCGGATTGGGACGCTCGTCCACGCTGGAGGGCGTGCGCTGCAACACATAGAGCTGCCGGGCATACCTGGCGAGATACGGTACCGCCTGCGCGGCGGTGGCACCGGTGCCGACGATCGCCACGCGCTTGTCGGCCAGCTTGTCGAGCACCGGGTGCCGCGTGTCGCCACCGGTATAGCCGTAGTCCCAGCGCGAGGAATGGAACATCGTGCCCTTGAACTGCTCGATGCCGGCAATCCCCGGCAGCTTGGGCATGTTGAGCACGCCGCAGGCCATGACGACGAAGCGCGCGCGGATCTCGTCGCCGCGATTGGTGCTCACCCGCCAGCGCCTGATCGATTCGTCCCAGCGCAGCGCGGTGATCAGGGTGTGAAACAGTGCCCGCTCGGCAAAGCCGAATTTGCGCGCGATCAGCCGGCAGTACTGATGGATCTCCTCGCCGTCGGCGAAGCGCTTCGACGGCATGTAGCCGGTTTCTTCCAGCAGCGGCAGGTAGCAGTAGGCATCGTTGTCGCACTGGATGCCGGGATAGCGGTTCCAGTACCAGACGCCGCCGAAATCGCCGGCGTGGTCGATATTGCGGAAGTTGGTGACTCCCGCAACGCCGAGGTGGTAGGCGGCCAGGATCCCGCCGAAACCCCCGCCCAGGATGGCGACGTCGATCTCCTCGGACACCGGCTCGCGCGGCGCCACCGGCTGTGCGGGTCGGTGGCGTAGAGGTCGTGGAACTCCCCGGCGACCCGCACATACTGCCTCTGTCCCGCAGGGTTCAGGCGCTTGTCGCGCTCCTGCCGGTATTTCTCGCGCAGCGCGGGGATATCGATCGTCGCGGCTGGAGGCGTCAGGGTCGGCTCGCACTTCATAATCGCTCCACGCAAAGTGTTCGACAGCTTTTCACTGAAACGCCGGGATGACTTCGTTGGCGAAGACCTGCGCATATTCGACGAACCTCGCCGCCGGCAACCCGGGTGGCATCATCATCATGACGTGCTCGAGCGGCATGCGCGCCTGCTTGGCCTTGAGCATGGCAATCGCGTCGCCTGGCGTCATGATCTGCAGAATGCCGCTGGCCTTGAACTCTTCGAGGCTCATCCGCTTCAGCCCTTCTACCGCCTGGTCCTCGTTGAACCATTCGGCATAGCTGTTGTTGACGTGGTGATAATAAGGCGCGAGTTCGTTCATCGCCCTCTCGGGATCGTGCGCAACGGCAAGGAACAACTCGGTGCTGCGCACCCGGGCCAAAGCCAGGTCCTTGCCCTGCTCGCGCAGCTTGTCGGCATAGAGGTCGCACAAGTCCCCGCTGCCGATAAAGCCATCGCCATAGCGGGCGACGCGTTCCATCGCCTTCCCGGTAAAGCTGCCGATGTAGAGCGGAATGCGTCCGCGCGGCGCCGGCGGCATGATCTTCGCACCCGTCAGCGCAAAGTGCTGCCCCGCGAAGTCCACTGTCTCGCCCGACCAGAGTCGGGTCACGATCTGCAGCCATTCGTCGAATATCCGGCCGCGCTTGCCGAAGTCCGCGCCGTAGGCCGCGCTCTCGCGGCGGCGATAGCCGATCGCGAGTCCCATCTCCAGCCGTCCGCCGGACAGGATGTCGAGCACCGCGCTATCCTCGGCAAAGCGCACGGGGTTGTAGAGCGGCGCAAGCGCGATAGCCGATCCGAGCTTGATGCGCCTGGTTCGCGCAGCCATGGCGCTGAGTGCAATCAACGGCGACGGCATGTAGCCGTCATCGGCGAGGTGATGCTCCGGTACCCAGGCGCCGTCGAAGCCCGCCGCCTCGCTCCAGCTGACCACGTCCAGGATCTCCGCATAGAGATCTTCCCAGCGCCGCCGCCATTGTGGCGGATTGCGGAAATCGTAGATGTAGCCGAAAGTCAGCTTGCCGGACATGAGATCTCCACAGGTTGCAATGTGTTTGCGTCCACCGCCCTGCCCTCATGCCATGGAGGCAATCCACCGGGCCACCTGGTCGAACCACTGTGATCTCATACCCGGAAAGAACGTCGCATAGTTGATCGCAAACCATGCGAAGGCGAACGGGAACGGCCAGCGCAGGCGATTATTCTTCCAGTCGAAGAAAATGGCGACGGCAAGCGCCAGCAGCACGAAGACAAAGGTCGGGTGCATGGCGAGGGCCAGCCCTTCCAGTCGCACCTCGGTGAGCCCATCCAGCCCCACGACGCTCTCGACTCTCGCAAGCCCCATCGCCACCATGATCCAGTAGAAAAAACGCGCGACCGCGGGCAGCAGCCCCGCCAGCAGGGTAATCGACATCAGGCGCGAGTGGACGTGGCGATCCTTGCGCAGGATGATGGCGCCGACGTAGGCGATGATCAGCAGCGGCAGCGCCGTCACGTCCGAAAAGCCGAATATCTTGGCCTGCTCGAAGGGTATGGGCAGCCCGCCGGTCGCGGACATCATCAGGATGATCATGTGACAGCTGGTGACGACCAGCAGCACGAACCACGGCAGCGA
This sequence comes from uncultured Gammaproteobacteria bacterium, assembly GCA_963819895.1. Classification (GTDB taxonomy): domain Bacteria; phylum Pseudomonadota; class Gammaproteobacteria; order Pseudomonadales; family UBA5518; genus UBA5518. The sequence goes on along the minus strand of CAWFXU010000021.1, from coordinate 84,118 downwards.
GAGCCAGCCGAGAACGCGGTGCCACCGGGGCTTGCGGATACCGATCAGCGACGCCTGCACCAGCACCAGCACCAGCCACCCGGTCGCCAGCATCCCGTGCAGCATGTGCGCGGCATCGACCTCATCCAGCCGGGAGAAAAACGTCGGCCAGAACCCGCCCAGCGTCACCAGGATGGCCACCACTGCCAGCGGCAGGCCGCCACCAAAGGAGTCCGCCCGGTTCACACGCCGTCTCGCCGGCCGCTTCAGCGGCTGCTCCAGCGTCGGCGCGATCTGATCACTCATGTCGATTCTCCTGGTCGCAGGCAATGACGCAGTTGCGCAGTTCGTAGGTCCCCAGCAACGGCGGCAGGAAGTGGATGTCGGGCGCGCGGACCAGGCGCACGCCGGGAACGCGCAGCAGCCGGTCGAGAAATACGCGCGCTTCGCTCAGCGCGACGTTGCGCCCGGGGCAGAGATGCTCTCCGGCGCCGAAACTCAGGTAGCTGTCGTTGACCTTGAAGCGCTTGGCGCGGTCGGGATCGAGCGCGAACGGGCACGCGCCTACATGCGCCTCGTCCACATTGGCCGCGCGAATGCTGAGCGACAGGCGGGTATCGGCCGGTATGGGTTCGGGCGTCACGCCGGTCAGCTCGGCAGTGGTGCGGCGGTAGATCATGCCCGCCATGGGCTCCAGGCGCAGGATTTCGCGCAATATCGCGGTCTTGTCGGCATCGTCACCGTCGAGGAAGCGCTGGCGCAGCTCGTCCTTTTCGAGCAGATGCCATGCCGCCATGACCATGAACTCGCGCGTCGTGGTCATGCCCGCCAGGCCGAAGGTGATGCATTCGACGAGGATCTCCTTGCCCGAACGGCCTTCGTCGAGCAGGCGCGAAATCACATCCTCCTGGCGCTGCGTGCGCCGCGCGGCAACGGCGGGTCGCACATCGAACCAATAGATCTGCAGGGCGTTCAGCGCAGCCACCAGCGGCGCCACGAGCTTGCGCCAGCCGCCGCGTGACGCCAGCATCGCGCCATCGAACGCGCCTGCGATCCGCCTCGCCAGGCCCTTCATGTCGCTGTTGGTCAGGCCGATGATTTCCGCGGCGACCGCAGAGGCCAGTTGCAGGCTCGTATCGTCGAGCTTCACCTGGCCTTGCTGCCGGAACTCCGCCACCAGGGTGTCCGTAGTCTGCTCCATCACCCGCAGGTGGCGCCTGGCAATCGCCTGCGGCGAAAAGAACCCCTGGATCGCCGCGCGCCGACGCAGGTGCGCCTCGCCCTCGAGGAAGAAAATCGTGGTCGTGGCGGGATTGTCCCGCTCCACCGGGGCGGAGTCGACGCCGCTCTGCACCACGGGGCATTTCGTGAGGATTTGCCAGACCTGGCTGAAGCCATCGATCAGTCGCGACCCCGGCGCCGGGCCCACCATTTCGGCCGCCATGCGCGCGGTCTTGCTGTCGTTGCGGATTGCCTGGACCGGACAGGCGTTGGTGTCGCTACTGGCATTCATGTCTATCCCCTGTGCTGGAATCAGGATGTGCGCTGCTGTTCATGTTGTCAATATAGTTGTGTGATCTATCAAACTATGTTCTGCTTCGACAGGTATGGCACAGGGGGAATCGACGATGAACGCGCAATCCGGACAATTCCGCTCGGCGCCGGGCCCGGACGAGTTGGCGCTGGGCACCGGGCCAATTCCCGCGGGGCCGTATTACCGTCGCGAGTACTTCGAACTCGAGCGTGAAGCCGTGTTCAAACGCTCGTGGCTGCAGGTCGGCCACCTCTGCGAACTGGCCGAACCGGGCAGCTTCATCGTGCGTTCGCTCGAATTTGCCAACGCATCGATCCTGATCACGCACGGCAGCGACGGAAAGATCCGCGCTTTCCACAACGTGTGCACCCATCGGGGCACGCAACTCGTGGCGGAGGAAAGCGGCAGGAAGTCATCGTTCAGCTGTCCCTATCACGCGTGGACATTCGGTTGCGACGGCAAGCTGCGCGCTGCTCCCGATTTCGATCGATTCCATGTCGATAAATCGCAATGCGGTCTTCCGGAGGTGGCCGTCGATGTCTGTGCCAGGCTGATCTTCGTCAACCTCGACAAATCGCCGGCACAGAGCCTGCGTGAATACCTTGGCCCGCTCGCGGCACAACTCGAAACGCTGCACGTCGCCCGGGCCACGCAATTCTCCGAGTACACCTACGAGATAGATGCCAACTGGAAACTGACTTACGACAATTTCCAGGAGAACTATCACCTGCGCTTCATTCACCCGCGTTCCGGCGCTGCCGCGGGCGGGCCCGGAAAACCCGTTCGGCTATCCCGACCATTACGGCTTTCACGGCCTGCATCGCACACAGCGGATCTGGTCGAATCCGGCACCCGCCATCAAGCCGTTCCAGGGCTTCGCCTTCGGCAAGGCGGCGCAGGCCATGATGGCCGATGGCCTGGCCGACTGCCCTTACGGCAGCGAGTATTACGCGCTGTTCCCCAACTTCTTCATCCTGGGTTCGCCGATGACGCCCTTCTCGCATTGCGTGATGCCGCTCGGCGCGGGCAGGTCGCGCGGCGTCATCCGGATGTACTGGGTGGGTCCGGATGACAGTGCGAGCAAGCGGTTCGCACGCGAGTTCCAGATGGCCACCGCGCTGGATGTCCATGCGGAAGACCGTGCTGTCATCGAGGCCGGACAGCGCGGCCTGAGCAGCGGAGCCCTCGAGCACATTCACTTCCAGGCGCAGGAAGTCCTGTGCCGGCACTTCTTCCATGCCGTGAACAACATGGTCGAGTCATACCAGGCGCAATGCCGGTCAGCGGGAGGTGAGGCATGAGCGATACCGCAGGCCTGCTGCCGGCAGGGTTCGAGGCGCTGGAGCCCTTCGTTGCATCGTGGGCAATCGAGGGTGCCGCGAATCGCGCGCACCGTCGGCTGGTGACCAGCGATGCGGAACGGGTTGCCTTCTTCAACGCGGCAAAGGAACTGCTGCCCGCGGGACTGGATCATCTCGACCGCAAACCGCTGGAACTGTTCGACGAAAAGGAACAGCGGCTGATGAACCTGTTCCTCAGTCTCTGTCACGTGGCGCAGGCCGTCGAGATCCAGGGCGACGATGAACCCGCGCATGCGCTGGGGCGCCGGCACATGAAGATAACCAGGGCCAGCGCTGACTTGCGGTAACGCGAGCTCATGTGCAAATCTGACACCATGCGCGCATACGAAGGACGCAAATTGAGGAAATCATCCAGGAAGCGTGCGACCTCGCTGCCCGAGGACAGCCCGAAATCGAAGGAAGCCATTCTTGCAGCCGCGCTGCGGGTATTTGCCAGCGACGGCTACGATGGCGCCTCGATGCCCAGGATCGCGAAGGTGGCACAGGTCGCAGCTCCGCTGATCCATTATTATTTCGGCTCCAAGGAGAACCTCTGGCGCGAAACTGTCGCCTGGTCACTTGCAGATTTGCGCCGGGATGCGCTCGCGATCGGTAATGCCACGCGCGCTCTTGCGCCGCTTGACCGGCTGCGGGTTTTCCTCCAGACGGTGACTCGGCACGCGGCACGCTGGCCGGATAATTTTGTCATGATCATCGCGGAAGCGCGATCGGAGTCCGATCGCTTTGCCTGGGTTCAGGAGAATTATACAGGCGTGATATTCGAGGAACTCCGATCCATATTGCAGGATGCGAAAGACAGGAAGGTCATAAAAAATATTGCTATCGACCAGCTCGCCTCCCTGCTCGTGGGGGGAGTGCTGGTCTATTTCACGGCGAATCCGGAAGTCTCCAACAATACCGACCCGAAAGATCTCGACAGGATCTCCGGTGAGTACACGGATCTGATGTTTGAGCTGCTTCTGGACGGCATCTCCAGAAAGAAGAGATAGAATCCACGCGATGGCGAGCTGTCGAGATCCCGAGGTCCGCGGGATGATTGCAGCCGCTCGACCTGAATCCCGAAGGAGACCGTGAATGACCGACACCGCCCTGACCCTGGGTACTCCCTTCGCCCCTGGCGCCACCCGCGTGCTGTTCTGCGGCGCCGGCGAGCTCGGCCGCGAGGTGGTCATCGAGCTCAAACGCCTCGGCTGCGAGGTGATCGCGGTGGACCGCTACGCCAACGCCCCGGGCATGCAGGTCGCCGACCGCAGCCACGTCATCGACATGCTGGATCCGGTGGCGCTGCGTCGCGTCATCCTCCAGGAAAAGCCCCACCTGGTGGTGCCGGAGATCGAGGCCATCGCCACCGACGCCCTGGTGCAGCTCGAGGCCGAGGGCCAGCGCGTGGTGCCCACGGCGCGCGCCGCACGCCTCACCATGCACCGCGAGGGCATCCGCCGCCTGGCCGCCGAGGAACTGGGTCTCGCCACCTCTCCCTATCGCTTCGCCGACGACTACGCGAGCTTCGCGGCCGCGGTGCGCGAGGTCGGCTTCCCCTGCGTGGTGAAACCGGTCATGTCCTCGTCCGGCAAGGGCCAGAGCGTGGTGCGCTCCGAGACCGACCTGAAGCCGGCCTGGGACTATGCCCAGGCCGGTGGCCGCGCTGGCGCGGGCCGCGTCATCGTCGAGGGCTTCATCGACTTCGACTACGAGATCACGCTGCTCACCGTGCGTCATGCCGGTGGCACCGGCTTCTGCGATCCCATCGGCCACCTGCAGATCGACGGCGACTACCGCGAGTCCTGGCAGCCGCAGCCCATGTCGGCCAGGGCGCTGGCGCAAGCGCAGCACATCGCGAACGAGGTCACCACCGCGCTCGGCGGCTGGGGCATCTTCGGCGTGGAGCTCTTCGTGAAGGGCGACCAGGTCTGGTTCAGCGAGGTATCGCCCCGTCCGCACGACACCGGCCTCGTGACGCTCATCTCGCAGCAGCTGTCCGAGTTCGCGCTGCACGCCCGCGCCATTCTCGGCCTGCCCGTCCCGGTCATCCGCCAGCACGGCCCGGCCGCCTCCTGCGCCTTGCTGGTCAAGGGCGATTCCGCCGACATGCGCTTTGGCAACCTGGGGGCGGCGCTGGCGCAGCCCGACACCGACCTCAAGTTCTTCGGCAAGCCCGAGGTGCATGGTTCGCGCCGACTCGGTGTCGGGCTGGCGCTCGGGGCCAGCATCGACGAGGCGCGCGCCAAGGCGCGTGACGTCGTCGCTGCCATCCGGGTCGAGTTGTAGGTCTCACTCGTCCCCGCCATCAGGAGCGGGCCGGTTGCGAGGGTCTCGCGGATACCGTAGCTCCAGTCATGTGGGCGGGTCCTCTGCAGCGTCGAACCATTCGCCAGGACTGCTGCCCACCCGAAATTTCTCGTGGCTGAGGTAATGGCGCATGAGCCACCACGGCCCTCCTTCCCGTGGTGCAATGAAGACGCGCCTGTCACCCTGTTTCCGCTTTTCTTCGTCCGCCGCTACCGCGCTCGCCGAGCTCCGCCTCTGTGCCCGTCGCCGGTCAGAACCACTGCGGGGATCGTCGAACATTGTCACTCTCCGCAGCGGTGCAGGTGAGGATCAGGCCGCGCTCGCCGCCATCGGTGCAGCGAGTGTGCAGCACGCAAGCAAAATTCCCACCATGCGGAAAAAGCGGAATTCAATCAGTTGATTGGCGTGCATGTCGGCAGCGCCCACGAACCTGCGCACAGCAATGTGTAAAGAGTACTGACAAACCCGACAGGCTGTTGAATCAGCGTCACGCCACGCGCCGCTGCTCGACGCCACGCACCAGCAGTAGCGGTTGGGCCTCCCACCGAGGAGATTCACCACCTGAAGCGTATGATCTGTTGACGCTCCTGAGTCACACTGAGAGCGGCAGACGGTGGCGCAGATCGCCAGAACAGGGAGATGGATAACGATGGCAGCAGGCAACAGCCGCGTCGCGGTGGTGACGGGCGCAAGTTCCGGCATCGGGAAAGAAACGGCGCGGGCGCTGGCCGCCGCGGGCTGGCATGTCATTGCCACCGGGCGCGATCCGGCCCGCAGCGCGGCAGCGGCGGAGGACATCCGCGCCGCCAGCACAGGTGGCAGGGTGGACATGCTGGTGGCGGACCTTTCGCTGCTGGCCGAGGCCGCACGCCTGGCGCGGGATATCGCCGCGATCACGCCCCGGCTCGATGTCCTGATCAACAATGCCGGCGGCATGGCGAGCGAGCGGGTGATCACGGCAGAGGGCTATGAAGCCAACTTTGCCGGCAATCATCTGGGCCCCTTCCTGCTGACCAACCGGCTACTGCCGCTGCTGCGCGTCGCCGCTGCCACGGCGCCCTCGGGCAGCGTGCGCATCATCAACACGGCTTCCGATGCCAGTGAGATGATCCCCACGCTCAACCTCGACGACATGCAGAACCTGGGCAACTACTCCAACGGCCTGGCCTATTGCAGCGGCAAGCTGGCCAACGTCCTGTTCGCCCGTGCGCTGGCCGCGCGCCTGGCGGGCGATGGCATCGTGGCCCATGCGATGCATCCCGGCGCGGTCGATTCCCGCTTCTTCGACCGTATCGACGAAGACGCGCGGGCGCGGGTGCGCGACCTGCCGAAAGTGAGCGTGGCGGAAGGCGCCGATACGTTGATCTGGCTGGCCACGGCAGAGGAGCCTGGCCGTAGCAGCGGGCTCTACTGGCACAAGCGCGCGCTGCGTGCGCCCAATCCGGTGGTGGACGACGCGGCCTTCGTCGCGCGGTTCTGGGACGAGAGCGAGAAGCTGGTCGCCCGCGCGGGCGTCGGTTAATTTCCGGTGATTTCCTTCAGCATCGCCGCGGCCACGTCGAGCACGGCAGCAAGGTCCGCGCGGGCCGAGGGAATGACTTTGCGATAGCTCGCGAAGCCATGGATCGTACCTTCGAACTCGCGATAGGTTGTGGCAACACCTGCGGCGATCGTCCTGGCTGCATAGGCGCGCCCCTCATCGCGCAGCGGATCGAGCGAGGCGGTCACCACCAGCGTCGGCGGGATCCCTGACTGGTCGGCAACAGCTGGCGAGTGCCGCCAGCTCGCCGGATCGGCTGCATAGGCGCTGTCGAAATAAGCCATATTCAGCCGTTCGAGGCCGTAGCCGTCGGCAAAGGCGTCAGTCGAGGGATAGCGCCGGCTCGAATCCGCCTTGGGATAGATTGCCACCTGCATGATCACCGGCAGCGCCGCAGGCCGGTCGCGCAATGCGAGAGTGGTAACGCAGGTCAGCGTGCCGCCCGCACTGTCCCCGCACAATATCAGTCCGGTGAACTCCCGCCCGAAGGCAGCGCCGTTCTCCGCAATCCACCGGGCGGCTGCTTCCGCATCGTCGGGCGCGGCTGGCCAGGGGAATTCGGGAGCCAGGCGGTACTCGACCGAGACCACCGGCAGGTCGAGGTGCCGGGCGATCTCCGCCGCCAGGGCCGCATGGGTATCGATGCTGCCGACGACGAAGCCGCCGCCGTGGAAAAAGACCACCACGGGGCCAGGCTCCCGCCCGGCGCGGCGGTCGAACAGCCGCAAGGCGATCTCGCCGGCCGGCCCCGGCATGGCGACATTGCGGATTTCCGCCACATCGCCCACCGGCAGGTCCAGCAAGGCCATCATTTCGGGCGGCATCCTGCGCATCTGCACCATCAACTCATCGCTGAAGACGGGGCGCGGGTTCGCCGCCAGCATGTCGAGGAAGGCGCGGACATCGGGCCGGACCAGTGCTTCAGTCATGGAGGGCGGCTCCTTAAAGGGCATTTTCGGGAATCGGTTTCGCCGGGCACCGAACAGTAATCGACATACACCACAACCAGTTCCAGCTCGCGGGGCTAGCTCGTTAAAAGCCCTCGACAATGAATGCCCGGTGCCTGGCGGCTTTCAAGCGATGTGGCAAGGCTTCCTGATAGCCGGGGCTGTCATACCAGGCTCTGGCCTGTTCCATGGTTGGGAACTCCAGCACGACAATGCCGTCAGGCGCATCGCCCTCCAGCGCCTCGGTCTTCCCGTAAACGACCCGCGGCGTTATCTGGAAATCGCCTCGCAGCTCACGGGTCTTGCTCTGATAGGCGGCAAATGCCTCGGCGTCGCCGATGGCTTCTTCACGAAGGACAATAATGTAAGCGGGCATTGCGATGGCTCTCGTTGGTAGTGATCAATGAATACCTGTTGATGAAGCGGTTGCAGACGTTGAGCCAGGGAAGACCGGGGCGTCGCTCCCTTGCTCTGCTCCGGCTATCTTATGGGACGCAATGCAACGTAGCGATCAACCGGAGCACTGTAAAGTCGACGCCGATTATCAGACGCTTCAGGCAAGCTAATGCGCGCATGGGCGACGAAGTCGCGATGGCGCACGCCCGACGGCGGCTGGCTGCCCGCTATTTCTGAGCAATCAACCTGTAGCTCTTCAAGCGGCTTGCCTGGCCGTAAGTGACAGTCACAATACCCAACTCATTGGCAAGGTATTCACCGCAGAGCTGTTGCAAACGCTCCAGGCATTCATCAGGGCGCAATCCATATGCCACCCTCGATATTTATGGTCTGGCCAGTGATGCCCATTCAAACCGTCCTGTACCGATATTGCTCGGGTCGTATGCCTGTCCCGCGGCAGCGTATTGTGCCGCGACGCCTCAATCCCCGAGTGCCCGGTGGCCAGAAACGTTTGATATTCGGCACCGGCATTGCTCTAGCGACGAGGCGATCCCTTGCCGAAAAAGGTTTCGCTGTAATCGCCCACCGCTCTGCCGGTGTAGTGTTCGCCGCTGAACGGCAGGCCCATCACACCCTGCGACCAGTCGACCGAGACGCCGAAATCCTGGAACCAGTCGTAAAGCATGGTGCGTTGCGCGATGCGCCATTCACCACTGCGCTTTTCCATCCGGTCGAGGTAACGGCCGCCGATCACGGTATCGCGCTCCTCCTCGCCCGTGTTCAGCCGGTGGTACGAGGTGACCTGGGTTTCGACTCGAGCCGTATCACCGTCGAGATCGATCACGCTCTGTCCGAGAACATGCTGCGTCACCGGTATCGCCGCTGACCCCGGCACGACCCAGGCGAGGTACTCGTCGAACGAACCGGCGAACACGCCATAGTCGGTCGTCGAGTCCGGCCAGCAGGATGCGGTGATCAGCTCGGCGTCGCGTCGATCTTCGCCGCGGGCAAGGCGGGCAATACAGACGCGAATCTGCTCCCGGTCGAGCAGTGCCCTCAACTCCTCGGTGACAGTGTTCATGTGAGCTCGCTCCTTTCAGAAAATGTTCGGCTGAAGCCGAACCTGCTGGTTTCCCTGGCTGCCTTTACCGCTCCGCGCCGCCCCGGCATGAGCGCTCAGCCATGCCCGCGCTCGCTACACCGGGGCCCATAGGGGCGCGCCGCGCTCGGCGCGGAGCGACGGGATCACCCTGCCGTCGATATCGGTGATGCCATATTCCTGCGCCAGCTCGGCACTGATGAATGTGCCCCCCGAGCGCTTCATGACACCCGGATCGGCGGCGAGCGCCGCGACGACGCGCCCGGGAAACTCGACCGAGCTGCCGACAGCGCTGTTGAGTTGCGACGCCATCCCCGCGACCGTTTTGAGATTCCGTTGCGCCAGCTCGGTGTAGGTGAAGCCTTGCCAGAGCGAAATCGAAGCCACGTTGTGTGGCTTCAGTTCGATCGCCATGTCGCGCGCCATCCGGTCGGTGGCGGTCTTGCAGGTGCCGAAGATGACGCTGTAGGTGTATTTCACGCCGACATAGCCCGAGAGCGCGACGATGAGCCCCGACTTCCGTGGCACCATGAGCCTGGCCGCATGCCAGGCCGCAACGAAATTCGAGCGCAGGCCGACATCGATCATCTCCCAGTTGGAGATGGGCTTTTCCCAGAACCCGCCCGGCTGTGTCATCTCGTCGGGAATGGCGATGGCGTTGTTCACCAGGATATCGAGACGGCCCTGCTCGCGTTCGACCTGCTCGAACAGCGAAGCCACCTGTTCGTCGTTGGCGTGATCGACCTGCACGGCAATGCCCTTGCCACCGCGCTTGTCGCACGCCGCGGCGGTTTCGCCGACAGTGCCGGGCAGCAGGTTCGCGCCCGGCGTCACCGTCCGCCCGGTCACGTAGACGGTTGCGCCCTGCTCCGCGAGGACCAGGGCGATTCCCTTTCCGATACCGCGACTGGCGCCCGTGACAACAGCGACCTTGCCGGAAAGTGAACCCATACCCTCCCCTCCTGTTCCCGCTGCTAATTCTTCGACAGTTCGATTTCCGCTTCCGCCATCGCCTCGCGCATCGCACGAAACCCGCATGCCAGCAGCACTGCAGCGACTGGGCAACACACCGCAATCACGGTGGCAATGCCGAGTCCGATAGTGGCTCCGCCCCCGAAGAGGTAATCGGACGCGGCGGCGATCAGCAACGATCCCGAGCCGGCGCCCACGAGTCCGGAGGTGGAGGCAAAGAGCGCAAAGCCGGCGCCGCGCAGCTCGTTCGGCGTCACCAGGTTCAGCGCCGCGCTGGCGCAGGCCGGGAGCGGCGACAGCAGCGCGAGAAAGATCGCGATGCCGCCGAGGAATACCCACGGAGTGCCACTCGTGGTGGCGATCAGTCCGACGGGTGTGGCGGCGAGCAGACAGCCGGCGTACCAGCGGATTTGCGCATCGCGCAAGCCACGGCGGTACATCGCATCCACGAAATAACCGCAGAGCAGTTTGCCGGCGGTGGCGGAGGCGATCAGCGTGAGGCCGAGCGTCAGTCCGATCTCGCCGGGACTCCAACCGAAATTGCGGCTCATGTGCGCGGGATACCAGGCGCCGCTGCCCGTGACGATCATCGACGCGACGGCAAAGCCCGCGTAGTGGAATGCGAAAAACCGGCTGCGCGGGCGTATGAACCTGAACAACTCGCCATAGCCGCCGAAAGTGCCGCGCCAGAATCCAGGCTGTGACTGCTGCAAACGCCGGCCCCTGCGCACCGGTTCCGGCACCGTGAAGATGATCAACGACAGGATGGCCCCCGGTATGCCGACAATGAAGAACACGGCCTGCCACGACCGCATCTCACCGATGACCGGCATCACGATCGTACTCGTCTGGGACACCATCTCGACGATCAAGCCGCCGAAGAGGTAGGCGCAGCCGGATCCGACCGACGCACCGATGGCATAAACCGCCAGCGCAGAGGTGAGCCGCTCGCGCGGAAACAGGTCCGTGATCATCGACGTCGCGCAGGGATTGAGGCCCGCCTCGCCGGCGCCGACGCCGACACGCGCCAGCAGCATGTGCGAGAAACTCTGCGCCATGCCACAGGCAGCCGTCGCGAGCGACCACACGGACACGCACGCAAAGATGATCCGGCGCCGGTTGAAGCGATCGGCGAGCGTGCCGGCCAACAGACCGAAGACGGTGAACGAGAGGGAGAAGGCCAGTCCGTGCAGCAGGCCGAACTGCATATCGCTGATACCCAGATCGCGTTTGATCGGATCCACGAGCAGCGAAATGATGAAACGATCGAGTATCGACAGCCAGTACATCAACGCGAGCACGATTGTCGCGTACCAGGCAACGGAGCGCTCGGGATAGGGCGCCTCGGCGTCGCTACCGAGCATCGACCTGTCGGAGCCTGGCATCGGAGTGCCCCCTTGCGCTCGCTTGATAGGGTGAATCTGCGGGACAGCCAAGCACGCGATTTGAATAGAGTACTCTGTATGTCTTGACGCGTCGACAAGGTGGTGCGACGCTGCCGCCGTGCTTCAGCTTCTGGCGTATTCCTGCAATGCCGCGCGAACGAGCCCCCAGGTTGAAATCAACCATCGATGCGGCGGCGTCGCGATTGCGCGCGCTGGCGCGCGCGGCCAAGGCCGACGCGCTTCTCGGCAGCGAGGAAGCGCTCGTTGCGCAGCTGGGTGTGTCGCGCGCCACCCTCAGGCAAGTCGCGCGCCTGCTGGAGCGCGAGGGTCTGTTGAAGGTCAGGCGCGGAATCAACGGCGGTTATTTCGCCGCCCGCCCCGATCTGCGCACCGTCGAGAGCGCGGTAAGCACCTATCTCGACATGGTGGACACGGACGTGATGGACACCACCGCGGTAGGTTTCGTGTTGTGGGTGGAGGTGATCAACACCGCGGCGGCAATCCGCAGCGAAAAGTCGAGAACCCTGGCCCAGGGCCTTCGCGAGCGAGTGAACGCTGTGCGCCCGGACGCCAGCTCGAATGACGTGCTGCGCATCGAGCAGGAAATCCGCACCGCAATCTTCGGGCTCATCAGGAGCCGCTACATCGAGCTGATCTTCCAGATCAATATCGCCTTTGCCGCACGACGATTTCCCCACGAGCCCTCTGACCGCGACGATACGGCCGCGCATCGCGCGTTCGTGCGCGCCTGGCGCAACACCACCCTGCTGGAGCTCGATGCCATCGCGGACGGCGACCAGGCGCTGGGCGAGATGGCTGCGCGCCATCTGCGCAATCTGTGGGACCGGCGACTCCGGGATGATCGCGATTCCTAGCCGGGAACGGTTTCACGGCATGCGCCTGTTACACGATTTCGCTATCGCGAATTTCAGCCGCGATCCACATCCGCTCCCAGAGATTGTTACCCCCGGTTTGCTCGAGGAGCAACATCAGCGCCTGCTTTTTTGCCTCCCTGCCATTGACGGAATCCGGCTCGGCGGCGAGTGCAACGTCGAGCAGGTGCAGAGCCTCCAGGGGCTTTCCCGCCGCCACGAATTCCCGCGCTTTTTCCACTATTTTGCCGGCCCCGCCGCTGAGCTCGGCAATGGCGGGCGCGACCGAGGAGGCCGGAATCCCATAAAGCTCGGTGGTCCCCCGTGAAGGATCGAACCACCCGGTGTACTCGTGCCAGATTGCCCGTACATTCCACGATATCTTGCCGTACTCCTCGGTCAGCGTGAGCTCGGCTGGCGTCCTGATTTCCCGCATCAGCGTGCGCAAGTCGACTCCGGCGTTCATGCCCTCGATGGTTCGGTCATGGACCCACTGCACCGAGTCGATAATCCGGGTGAGTTCACGCTCGATATGTTCAGCGCCGCGGATATCTTGATGGCCCGTCAGGATCTGTTGCGGTTTCAGCGCCCGCACGGTTTTGACAGACGCGATGAACTGAAGCGCCCAGCGCGGCTTGTCGCCGCGCATCGTGTTGAGATTGGGATGATTGCCGAACAGAGGACCAAAGAGATTGCCCACTATGGCTACCCTTTCCCGGGGCAGCCAGACGATAACCGCCGAGCGGGTCTCCCCGCCGGGCGTCCAGATAATCTCGAAGCGCCGCCCACCGAGTTCAAAAGCGTGGAACTCGTCGATCAGGACATCCGGCATCACCTCCCGCGTCGGCATGATGTTGTCCACCGAGCCGGTCATCCTGCTGAAGATCCTTCTCGATCCGCGCTTGTAATGCTCCATCAGGGCTTCGCTGTACTGCCTGTCCTCGGGGTAATTGCGGTGGGCGATCACCTGGTTTTCATCGGTCTTGTAGATCTCCAGCCCGCCAAACTGATTGGCGTGGCTCTGCGTCAGCACGATGTAGCGGATCGGCTGGCTCGACACCCGGCTGAAACGCTCCCGCCCCAGGCGCGCGTCACCCAGGGTTCCGGCATTGACGAGGACATCGCCCTCGGACGTCGTGATCAGGTAGCTGTTGCCAATGCCGCGACTTTCATGGATGCCGGGAGAGCGCTCGATGGCTTCAGCCTGGTCCTTGCCCGACTGAACCATGTCTGCCACCTTGAGTCCTTCAGAGGAGATACCCTGAGCCGAATCCACCATGATCTGTCTCCTTCTCGTCAGCCAATACTGTGCCTAAAAAAGGCGGCACGTGGGACAACATTGACGCGTTGAGCGAAATATTGTTCCTTGGGTCACTCCTGATCTGCCCATAGTCTTTTGCCGTGAAATTCTGTAAACAAGTGCTTGCCCGGGTCGGCGAGGAGGTTATTCGCGATGAAAGTGGCTGTTTTGCACGATCGCCAGGATTTGCGTCTGGACGAAGTTCCTCGACCGGCCGTCGGACCCGGCGACTTGCTGATCAAGGTGGCTGCCGCGGGCATTTGTGGCACGGACCTCCATTTTCGCCATATGGGTCCACGGTTTGCCGGTCGCCCCATGCCGCTTGGCCACGAATTCGCGGGTGAGGTGGTGGAGATCGGCTCAGGCGTTACCAGTTTCCGGGTTGGTGACCGGGTCGCCTACAACTCCAACAACAGCCCCGCGGACATGGGGCGTGGCGGCGAATGTGGCGGGTTCAGCCATTACGTCGTCCTGCGCGAAGTCGATGGGCACGTCCAGTCACTGTGCCGGGTGCCGGACAATGTCAGCTTCGATCACGCCGCCCTGGTCGAACCGATTTCCGTTGGCACGCATGCGGTAAACCGGGCCAATCCCGGGCCGGGGGAGAGCGTGACACTTTTTGGTTCCGGCCCTATCGGCCTGGGAATCATCATGACGCTGATCGGTCGCGGCATCGACGACATCATTGTTTTCGATCTCTCCCCTCTGCGCAGGGAGCGTGCCATGGCCTTGGGTGCCCGCGCGGCCTTCGACCCGCGGGAAAACCCGCCGGAGGAAATATTGGGGGAACTGCGGGGCCACGGTCAGATCTGGGGCGTTCCCCACCCAAGGACCGATATCTATTTCGAGGCGAGCGGTGCGCCCGGCCTGCTCGCGGAGATTGCCCGCTTTTGCAACAAGGGAAGCCGGATAATCACCATTGCCGTGCATCGGCAACCGGTAACCCTCGATGGCACGAAAATCATGAGCAAGGAGATCAGTCTGATCGGATCGCAAGGCTATCCGGTGGAATTCCCCGAGGTAATGGCCAGGATCGCGAGCGGGGAAATCGATCCGGAAAAGATGATCACGCATCGCTTTCCTTTCGACAATTTTCCGGAAGCCTTTGAAGTAGCCGACAACGCGAACGTGGCGGCAAAGGTCGTGCTGCAGTTCGACTGAAACGAATCCTCGAGGATTTCCCCATGACATTCGATGAAATCGTCAACGCCGCGCGCGAAGCCACCGGCCTGCCCGACCCCGACAAGGACACCTGGCAGGAAGGATTGCAGATACTGTTGCGCGACCATGCCAGGGCCGACATTCTCACTGAAAAGGGACAGGCGATTCTGAAGCGCCGTTATGTGAACGCACTGTCCGCGCGCATGCGGGTGGACGACTATATTCGCGGGAATCCGGTGGTTCTCGATACGCCAGTCGAACGCCCGGTATTCATCCTCGGCATGGTCCGCACCGGCACCACGATGGCGAGCTATCTGATGGACTCCGACCCGGCCACCCGCTCGCTGCTGCGCTGGGAGGCTTACAACGTTGCGCCTCCTGCCGCCCCGGGCATGACGCGCACCGACGAGCGCTGTCTGGCCGAGAAGGCCACGGACGAGCAGATGATCAAGGGCAACCCCGAGGGCGTGGCCACACATTTCGAACCGGCCGACGGCCCGACCGAATGCGTTCACCTGGTGGCGCAGGACTTCCGCTCGATGATGTTCACCGCGCTGTCGACGACACCGGTTTACGCCGACTGGATACTGCACTGCGACATGGGTTCAGCGTTCGAGCATCGCAAGCGCGTGTTCCAGATTCTGCAATCGACCAACCCGGGCCGCTGGGTGTTGAAGATGCCTTCGGATTCCGTATTCATTCCCTGGATCTTCCGGACTTTTCCCGATGCCAGGGTGATCTGGACCCACCGCGACCCCTACGCCGCCTTTGCCAGTTCCTTCAGCATGCGCGGCAAGTCGCGGCTGATCTTCAACAAGCACATGGATCCCGATTACATGCGGTGCAAGTGGCCGCTCCAGCTGTCGCTGCACCTGCGCCGGCCGCTGGAGCTGGCACAGGAACGACCGAACGACATCTACCACCTCTATTACGATGACATGATGGCCGACCCCATCGGCCAGATGAAAAAGGTCTATGGCTGGCTCGGGGATGCATGGACCGCGGCAGCAGAGTCCGGCATGAAGAAGTGGCTGGAAGAAAATCCGCAAGGCCGTTTTGGCAAACACAGCTACTCGCTGAGCGAATGGGGATTCACCAGGAAGGAACTGGAGCCGTATTTTGCGGACTACCTGAAAGTCCACCCTGTCGCCACCAGCATGGAGGCCTGAACCATGACCCGCGGACTTTTTGATCTGACCGGCAAGGTTGTCCTGTCGACGGGAGCCAACAGCGGCATTGGCCTTGCCTTTCTGCAGGGTTGCGCCAGGCAAGGCGCCGACGTGGTGGTTTGGGGAAGGCGTGCGGACAAGAATGCGCAAGCCGTAGCGGAACTCGAATCCCTCGGCGCCCCGAGGGCCCACGCCGAGGCCGTGGATGTGTCGGATGAGGCCGCGGTTGATGCGGCATTCGCCTCGACGCTGAAGGTCATGGGCCGTGTGGACTGTGTTTTCGCCAATGCGGGGTACCAGAACCGCGCGGCGTCATTCCCGGACATGACGAGCGAGATGTATCACGACCTGCTCAATGTCAATCTCCACGGTTCCTTTTACACCCTGCGGGCTGCCACCCGACATATGCGCGCGCGGGCACAGGCCGGCGATCCGGGCGGTTCGATTGTTGTCTGCGGAAGCCTGTCGATCTTCCAGGGCCGGCAGGGGCTCGAACATTATGCGGCCGCCAAGGGTGCGCTGTCGGCTATCGTCAAGGGTCTTGCCGTGGAAATGGGGCAGTATGGCGTGAGGGCCAATATGCTCGCGCCGGGAATGATCCTTACCGGCATGACCGGAGACAACGAGCACACCGCAGGCATCATCAAGCATTTTTCCGCCATCACCCCGCTCGGTCGACCGGGTTATATGTCGGACATCGAAGGCCCGGCGGCTTACCTGGCGTCCGACGCCTCGATTTTTCATACCGGCGATATTCTCGTTGTCGATGGCGGGCGCACGGTCAACAGCCAATGAGGCGGCACGGGAGCAACGAGAGGTGATCGACGGGAAGGCTACCGTGATCGCGCCGCGGTGATTACCCGCGCGTCACCTGAGCAATGGCGGCCGACGTCTAATCGCTTGTTGCCCCGCCAGCTGCGTGAGCCCCGCATCGCGCGGGGCTTCCTGGCGGAGCCGGAGAAGGATTATTCCGACTGCATACCGGTGATGAACCAGGGTGCATCGTGGCTGGTGTAGTCACGCTCCAGGTGCCAGATGTCGACAAAATCTTCTTCGACGCCTTCGGCGGCATCGCGGCATCGGCCGCTGAAACGGATACTGACCTCGGCATTACCGAACAGCTGGTCGGCACGTACCAGCTCTGCGTTCACGCTGAGTACCTCGGTCTGCGGAGCGGTGGCAAGGCTGGCACGCTCGGCACTCAACTCGGCGTAGAGCTCTGGCGTCACGTATTCCTGGATCGTGGGCAGATCGTTGCGGCTCCAGGCATCCTGCAGGATACGGTAGTGCTCCTTGGCGCCCTCGATGAAAGCCGGGGTATCAAAGCCCGGCGGCAGGTTGAAGGGCACGGCATGGCTGCCGGCAGCCGGAACCGCGACCGGCGCCTCGCGACGGGCACCGAATACCGGCTGCGGAGCAGTCTGTGGCGGCATCTGCTGGCCTGCACCGGCGTAAGCCGGCTGTGGCGCCGATGTCCGGCCCACGGCGGGCCCCTGGCGCAGGCCGCGGATCACCTTGAAGATGATGAAGGCCAGGGCGGCGATGATGAGGATGTCCATCAGTTGCAGGCCTTCAAAAGCGCCACCGGCGAAGAGCGCTGCAAGCAGGCCGCCTGCCAGCATCCCCCCGAGCAGGCCGCCCATCAGGCCGCCCTTCCTGGCGCCTGGCTGGGCCGGCTTGGCCGCATCGGCCTGTTGACGTTGAGCCGGGGCATCTGCCGTGCTCTTGCCCGGGGCCGGCGCGGTCTGGTAGCTGCGACCAAAGGACTTGCCGCCGCCCATGCGCTTGGCGTGAGCTTCTTCCATGGTCATGGTGAAGGTGAACAGAACGACAACGAGTGCAGCCCACAACGCTTTCATGAATTACCTCTGGTGATGAATCGTCGGCCTGGAGGCCGGTGCAATGCAGGCGGTGAGTCTGCGGGACAGGAGCCACAAGTCAAGTCGATGCGGTGAGGACTTCGGGCTTTTTCTCCCGCAACCCCCACAAGGCCAGCGCCAGTGGAACGACGAACAGGCCAAACGCCCATTCCAGCACCTGGATACCGGACTGGGCCGTGATTTGCGCATACCCGGCAAGGATAACCGCCGCCAGCGCATTGCCCGACAGGCCGCCCACGGAGCGATAACTGCTGAAGATGCCCATGGCAAGCGCTCGGGAATCTTCCGATGACGACAGCAGGGAGGCGCGCTGGGCAATCAACTGGGCAGCCGCCATGCCACATCCCAGCATCGCCAGCGCCACGGCGAAACTGATCCGGTTCAGGTAAAACACCAGGATCAGAATCGACAGCGTGACAGCAATAACCGCAAAAGCCCGCAACATCCGGTCACCATGGGTGTCGATCACCTTGCCGAACAGGGCGCTGGCAAGCACCTGGGAACCCGCTATCACGGAAAAATAAAGCCCCATCACGCCACTTTCGATACCCAGCGACGCATGGCTCCATGCCGGCAGGGTAAACATGAGCGCAAAGTGCAGGGCAATGGAGAACAGAAGAATCAGGCATCCCAGGTTGAAGCGAATATTGCCGAAGCTCTTCAGCTGTTCCCGCGACTTTCCGGAGCGGACAATGCCAAAGGCAATTACCGCAAGCACCAGCAGGAAAGCCGATACATAAGGGACAACGGGCTCCCCCTGCACGAACGCCTGCAAGCCCAGGGCGAGCGGCAGAATAGGAACACCCAGCGAACCGTTCAGGGGATTCAGCACGTAGCCGATGGTGATGGCAATGATGGCGAGCACAGTGCGAAAGCCCGTCGTTTGCTCAGCCAGGCGCGGGTTATCCGATGAGGATCGCGGCATGAACCACCTGACTTGCGGAAACAAAGAACGACGGGCAGGCCGCTGCCCGTCCGAGCCGTTGCACCTGTGGGGCCAGGACGTTCTGACGCCCCGATCGAGCGTGTACCGTAACCCGAACCCGGATTCCAGAACGAGCTTCCCCGTCCTGCTTGATGTTCACTGGCCAATAACCGGATTCAGACCTTGATTGACGTTTCGGCTTGGTACAGCATGAGCCACCAAGCAGCGGACAGGAAGACAGTAATGCAGGTTGCGATCATCACGGGCGCGGGAAGCGGCATTGGCCTCGCGACAGCCAGGATGCTCCACGACATGGGCATGGCTGTCGTTGGCATTGGACGTGACCCGGCGAAACTGAAAGCCCTGGAAGAAACGATCGGCCACCCCGAGCGGCTCGCGGCCTTGTCGGTCGATATCACCGCGAAGGACGCGCCGAAGCTTATCGTCGACCAGGCGCTGGAGCGGTTCGGGCGAATCGACTTCCTCGTCAACAACGCCGGTATCGGCAGCCCAAAGCCGTTGCACGAGACGGACGACGACACGCTCGACCATTTTCTCGACATCATGCTGCGCGCGCCCTTCCGCCTGGCACGCGACGTCATCCCCCACATGCAGGCCGGCTCGGGCGTGGTCAATGTCACGTCCACGTTCGCAATGATTGGCGGCAAGCGCGGCGGCGCCTATTCGGCGGCCAAGGGGGGGCTCAAATCGCTCACCGAGCACATGGCCTGCGAATATGGCCCATTGGGCATCCGCTCCAATTGCGTGGCGCCCGGCGTCACCATGACCGACATGGTGCGCCATCGCTTCGAGGATGAGACTTTCAAGCGCGTCAATGTTGAAACGACACCATATCCGCGCCTTGCCGAAGCGGAGGACGTCGCCAGCGTCATCGCGTTCCTCTGTTCGAAGGGGGGCGAAATGATAAACGGGCAGTCGATCGTCGTGGACGGGGGCTGGACCAGGACCAAGTACCTGTCGCCGCGCGCGCTGACGTCGAAATGGATTTCTGCCGACGAGGCCTGAGCTGGCGAAAGCCTCACTGCTGCCGGCCCGTCTGCGGGTGTTTCGCGCCTGGAAGCCACGATGATTGCAGACGCTCAGGCGAACGGCTCCTCGCCCAGCAGGGTGGTGCGGTGCATCATGCG
Source organism: uncultured Gammaproteobacteria bacterium (assembly GCA_963819895.1). GTDB lineage: Bacteria > Pseudomonadota > Gammaproteobacteria > Pseudomonadales > UBA5518 > UBA5518. Next base: position 64,161 of record CAWFXU010000021.1, on the reverse strand, counting down.
ACCACAATCCAGCGGATAGGGCTCCGCCCGGTGCAACACGCCGGTGTTGTCCCAGATCAGCAGGTCTCCCGGCGTCCACTCGTGCCGATAGACGAACCGTGGCTGGGTGGTCCAGTCCAGCAGTTCCTGGAGCAGTTCCTGCCCCTCTTCCTTGCCCATGCCTTCGATATGGGAAGCAGAACAGCCGATGACCAGTGACTTGCGACCCGATGCGTGAGTCCAGACCAGCTTGTGCGACTTGTCGGGCAAGCTGCGCCAATAGGCAAGGGTATCCTCGGTCGGCTCGACACCCGCCCTGCGCATGGAAGTCTCGAAGCCGTGAACCACCTTGAGCCCGGCGATACGATCCTTCGTCTCCTGCGGCAGCTCTTCGTATGCGGCATAGGTATTGGCAAATTCGGTCTGGCCGCCGGTATCGGAAAGCGTGACACCGGTCAGTAGCGAAGCGAAGGGCGGCACATCATCGTGCGTTCCATCGATGTGCCACAGGAATGACCCTTTCAGATAATCTGCTCGCGCATTGATCTTCTTGTCGAGCGTGATCTTGAGCAGACCCTGCTGACCTTCCTCTCGCAGGGAACCCATCAGTCGGGACAGCGTGAGTTGTTGCTCGGTGGTCAGCATGAGCTGCTTGAACACCAGGACGCCGCGTTCGACCAGCAACCGACGGACTTTCCCCGCGACCTCCGGCGTCAACAGGCTTGCGACATCCGTGCGAATCTCGGATCCAACACGATCTTTCAGCTCGAGCGCTTCGAACACCATTGCCATTTTCTCCCGAAAAACACCTCAAACCGGAGGTTCCGGCCGGAATCTCAGGCCGATCCCATGTAGCGGCCGCCGTTCATGCTGATCGTCTGGCCGGTCATGTAGCTGGCTTCTTCCGATGCAAGGAAGGCGCAGGCAGCCGCGATATCCTCGGGCTGGCCGACACGCTTCATCGGCATGGACGCAGCGTACGCGTCGATGTCGACCGGGGAGGCACGCAGCATCGGCGTGTCGATAAAGCCCGGGGGCACCATGTTCACGGTGATGCCGGTGGGTGCAAATTCCAGCGCCAGCGCCTTGGTCAGGCCGAGCAGGCCGCCCTTCGAGGCAACGTAATGGGCATGGTTGACCGAACCCGACTGCGTCGAGGACGAGGTGATGTTGATGATCCGTCCCCACCGGGCTGCCAGCATGTCGGGAATCACTTCACGGCAGCACAGGTGCGGCCCCTTGAGGTTGATGCGGATGACGCGGTCCCACACTTCTTCCGGAATTTCCAGATAGGGGATGAACGGCGCGATGCCGGCGTTGTTGACCAGGATGGTGATCGGGCCGAAAGCCGCGCGGGTCTTCGCCGCGGCATCCTTGATCGCCGCCTGATCGGCGCAGTCGGCAGCGACGGCAATGGCCTTGCCGCCGGCATCGGTGATCATCTTCGCGGTCTCGGCCGCGGCATCACCGTTGAGATCCCACACGCCGATCGCGGCCGCATCACGGGCCAGGCGGACAGCAATGCCGCGGCCGATGCCCGACCCGGCACCAGTGACGACGGCAACTTTCGCTTGCAACGACATAAATCTTCCTCTTGTTGAAGGTTGAGCTGCCAGCTGGCCCGACGATCAGGCCAGCGCTTCTACCGCCTCGATCGTCGTGCGGTGCATCAATCGCCCTTCCTCCAGCGGATAGGCATCGACGCGATGCATCGTCCCGGTATTGTCCCAGATCAGCAGGTCACCGGGCTGCCAGTCATGGCGATAGACGAACTGCGGCTGCGTCGACCATTCCCGCAACCGGGTCAGCAGCGCGCGGCCCTGGGCCATGTCCATGTCCTGGACATACTCGGCCGTGGAGCCCAGAACCAGCGACTTGCGACCGGAGGCGTGCTTCCAGACCAGCGGATGCACCTTTGGCGTGCGCGTCTGCCAGAAGGCGAGCTCGAGCGAGCCGGGTTCCGGGTTCACCCATCGCTGCACGAACTCGAAGCTGTGTACCACCCGCAGCTGGTCATAGACCTGCTTGTCCTCCTCGGGGAGGTCGTCATAAGCCGCGTAGGTATTGGCGAAATAGGTGCTGCCGCCGGTCCTCGACAATGTCCTGGCACTGAGCGTGGCCGCGAAGTTGGGAACGTCGTCGGTCGCGCCGTCGATATGCCAGAAGAAGGAGCCCTTCAGGTATTCCGCCCCCGGGCTTTCCTTCGGATCGATGCTGATCTTGAAGATGCCGCCATCGCCCTGCGGCTGAACCTTGCCCAGCGTGTGCGAAAAAGCCAGCTGCTGGTCCTTGTCGAGATGCAGACCGCGCAGGATCAGCACGCCGCGCTGCTCCAGCAGCTCGCGGATCTGCGCAGCGTGTCTTCCGCTCACCAGGGTTTCGATATCGGTCCGGATCTCCGTGCCGATGCGCGGAGTCAATTCAACAGTCGTCAAAGCCATGGGTCGCTCTCGCTCGTTTCCACAACCCCCATTATAATTTATGAACAACAATGTTGACTATCTTTTCGCGCACGAACAGCCTCAGCTCTGCCCCGGTATCCAGTTGGTCCCCGCCAGCGGCACGCGGGCCATGGCGGCCGCCTCCACGGTCAGCGCCACCATGTCCTCGGGCTCGAGGTGGTGCACGTCCTGCTTGCCGCAGGCGCGGGCCAGGGTGGTCAGCTCCATGGTCAGGGTCTTCAGGTAGTTCCTGACGTGCCTGGCGCCCCACTCCGGCTCCAGGCGCTGTTCCAGCACGGCGTCCTGGGTGGTCACGCCCACCGGGCACTTGCCGGTGTGGCAGTGGTGGCAGTATCCCGGCGCGGTGCCCAGCGCGGCATAGCCGGCCTCGGCGCTGTGGATCTGCCCGCCCTGCTGGTAGGTGTCGCGATTGCAGCCGAGCGCCATCAGCACACCCTGGCCGATGGCCACCGCGTCGGCGCCCAGCGCCAGCGCCTTGGCCACGTCCGCGCCGGTGCGGATGCCGCCCGAGACGATCAGCTGCACGGTGCCCTTCATGTCCAGGTCTTCCAGCGCCGCGACCGCCTGGCGCACGGCCGCAAGCGTCGGTATGCCGGCGTGCTCGATGAAGCAGGTCTGGGTGGCGGCGGTGCCGCCCTGCATGCCGTCGACCACCACCACGTCGGCGCCGGCGTGCACCGCCAGTTTCACGTCGTTGAACACGCGGGTCGCGCCGACCTTCACGTAAATCGGCTTTTCCCAGTCGGTGATCTCGCGCAGTTCCTGGATCTTGATCGCGAGATCGTCCGGTCCGGTCCAGTCGGGATGACGGCTGGCCGAGCGCTGATCCACGCCCTCGGGCAGGGTGCGCATCTTCGCCACGCGCGGGTTGACCTTCTGGCCGAGCAGCATGCCGCCGCCGCCGGGCTTGGCGCCCTGCCCCAGCACCACCTCGATGGCGTCGGCGCGGCGCACGTCGTCCGGATCGAAGCCGTAGCGCGAAGGCAGGCACTGGTAGACCAGGGTCTTCGACGATTGCCGCTCCTCGGGCGTCATGCCGCCGTCGCCGGTGGTGGTGGTCGTGCCCATCGCGGTGGCGGCCTTGCCCAGCGCTTCCTTCACGTTCGCCGACAACGCGCCAAAGCTCATGCCGGCGATCGTGATGGGGGTGTCCAGCACGATGGGCTTCGTCGCGAAGCGGGTGCCCAGCACGGTGCGGGTCGAGCACTTCTCGCGGTAGCCTTCCAGCGGGTAGCGCGAAAGCGACGCGGTCAGGAACACCAGGTCGTCGAAGTGCGGGAGCTTGCGCTTGGCGCCCAGGCCGCGGATTTCATAGAGCCCGGTGGCCGACGCGCGGTGGATGTAGTCCAGCGTGCTGCGATCGTAGCTCGCGGACTCCTCGGTCTGCAGGCGCTTGTGGATGTGTACGGGTTGTTCGGTAGGGGACATCTCAATACTCCTGCTCGGCGTCGGCGTTCCAGTGGTACAGCGTTCGTGCCGATGCCACGCGCTTGAAGGATGCGGGGTCGTGTTGCAGGCCGGCGGCGGCCAGCAGCCCGTCGATGGCTGCGATGTCGGCCTCGGTGAGCGGCTCGATCTGCGCATCGGCACCGAGGGACTTGATGGCGCCGCGCACGTAGATGACGGCCTCGTAGAGCGAGTCGCCGAGCGCGTCGCCGGCGTCGCCGCAGATCACCATGCGGCCGGCCTGGGCCATGAAGCCGGAGAAGCTGCCCACCGAGCCGCCGACCACGATGTCGCCGCCCTTGAGCGAGATGCCGCAGCGCAGGCCGGCGTCGCCGTCGATGACCAGCAAGCCGCCATGCGCCGAGGCGCCGGCGCTGTTCGAGGCGAAGCCCTTCACGTGCACCTTGCCGCTCATCATGTTCTCGGCGACACCGGTGGATGCGCTGCCCTCGACGATGACCTCGGCGAACTTGTTCATGCCGGCGGCGTAGTATCCGGCATGTCCGTCGATAGTGACTTTCACCGCGGCATTGAGACCGACGGCGATGTTGTGGGCGCCGTCGGGATTGCTCACCAGCACGTGCCTGCCCGCCAGCGTTTCCGCGGGCCCGTGCAGGAACTGGTTCAGCGCGCGCACGGGCTGTGCGCTCAGATCGAAGCTCAGATTTTCCATACGTACATTTCCTCCGGCGCGGGTTCGAACACCCGGGCGTGCTTCACATCGGGCAGGTGGGCCAGCGAGCGGAATTCGCTGGCGATGGCCACGTAGTCATCGGTCTCGGCCACCACCGCCGGCTTGCAGGCGAAGGGGTCGCGGATGAGCGCGAGCTCCGTGGCCGTGCCCATCAGGAAGGTGTAGAAACCATCGAGCGCCTCGAAGCCCTTCTGCAGCGCCTCGTGCAGCGTGTCGCCTTCGCGCAGGCGCCACTCCAGGAAGCGGCACGCGGCCTCGGTGTCGTTGTCGGTTTCGAAGCGGATGCCGCGCGGCTCGAGCATGCGGCGCACGCCGTTGGGGTTCGACAGCGAGCCGTTGTGCACCAGGCAGAAGTCCTCGCCGGCGGTGAACGGGTGCGCGCGGTCGGGTGTCACGGCCGACTCGGTGGCCATGCGCGTGTGGCCGACCAGGTGGCTGCCCCTGAGATGCGCGAAGTCGTAGCGCGCGGCCACCTCGGCCGGCGTGCCGATGTCCTTGTACAGGTCGATGCTGCGTCCGGCCGACAGCAGGTGCAGCATGGGGTCGTGAGCCTTGACGAAGGCCTTGACCGGCGCGGCCGGCCCTTCGAACGTCAGCACCGCGTGGTTGCCCTTGATCACGGGCTTCGCGTGCACCTTGAGCGCCGCGTTGACGGCATCCGCGAGCCCCACCCAGTCGTAGGCGGCGCCGTCATCGGTCAGGCCCGAATACACGCTGATCTTGCGCTGCGCTTCGGGCAGGCAGGCGCCGAAGACCGCCATGCCGGCCGAGTCCGGGCCACGCTCGGTCATGCCGATCAGCATCGGCACCATCAGCTCGCCCAGCCGCTCGTGCAGCTCCGGCTTCTTCAACAACAGTCCGACAATTCCGCACATGGCTGATCCGTCCTTTCAGAAAAATTCGAGGTACTGCCTGATTTCCCAGTCCGAGACGAAGCGCATGTACTCGATCCATTCCATGCGCTTGTACTTCAGGAACTCGCCCGCCACCGGACCCAGGGCCTCGCAGATCACGCTGTCGGCTTGCAGCGCGTCCAGCGCGGCATCGAGGTTCTGCGGCAGCAGGCCGATGCCGGCTTCCGTCAGCTGGGCTTCGCTCCACTCGTACAGGTTGACGTTGCGCGGTGCGCCCGGATCGGTCTTCTTCGCGATGCCGTCCAGGCCGGCCGCGATGACGGCGGCGGTGGCCAGGTACGGGTTGCAGGAGCCGTCGCCCAGGCGCAGTTCCAGCCGTCCCTTCGGGATGCGCACCATGGTCGAGCGGTTGTTGTCGCCGTAGCTGATGTAGGCCGGCGCCCAGGTGGCGCCGGTGAGCGAGCGACCCACCACCAGGCGCTTGTAGGAGTTGACGGTGGGCGCGCACAGCGCGGTCAGCGCCGGGGCGTGGGCCAGCAGCCCGCCGAGGAAGTGGTAGGCCATCTCCGAGAGCTCCAGGCCCTGCGGATCGCTCTTGTCCTGGAACAGGTTCTTCTGGCCGTCGCTCAGCGACACGTGCATGTGCATGCCGTTGCCCGGGCGGTTGGCGAAGGGCTTGGGCATGAACGAGCACACCAGCCCCATTTCGTTGGCGATCTCGCTGGCGGCCATCTTGAAGAAGATGTAGTGGTCGCAGGAGGTCACGCAGTCGGTGTAGGTGTAGTTGATCTCGAACTGGCCGTTGGCGTCCTCGTGGTCGATCTGGTAGACGTCGATGCCGCTGGCGCGCAGGACGTTCGACAGCTTCTCCAGGTAGGCACGGGTGCGCGACAGGCCCTTGTAGTCGTAACAGGGCTTGGGCAGCGTGTCGCTGGGGTCGCAGGGTGCGATGGAGCCGTCGGCCTTGCGCACCAGCAGCGAGAATTCGGGCTCGAGGCCCGTGTACATGAGTCAGCCCCTGCGCGCTCAGGCGGGCCACCTGTTTCTTCAGGGTGACGCGGCTGTCGAACTCCCACGGCTCGTCGTTGACGTGGCCTTCGCAGACGATGCGCGCCAGCCCCGGCTGCCACGGCACGAGCGAGAGCGTGGCCAGGTCGCCCTTGGCCATGAAGTCGGGTCCGTGGGGCTCGATGCCGACGCCACAGATGGCGAAGCCGGCAAAGCCCGCGCCATCGCTCATCACGGTGCCGAGATGCTCGACCGGCACCGACTTGGCCTTGGCCACGCCGTGGATGTCGACGAACTGCGCCAGCACGTACTGCACGTCCTGTGACTTGAGGTAGCGCTGGGCCTCTTCGACCGAGCCGAAGCGCTGGGGAGGCACCAGTTCAGCCGTGCCGGGCATGGATGCTGCGTTCAAGGCAGGAACTCCTTTGGTTGCGGTTTGGATTCCATCGCCCGGGCTGCACCAGTGTTGTGCCGAAACCGTCGCCCCGGGGCCGATGTTTCCTGTGAAGCAACATTTGTGCCTGCAATGAAATAGTCAGGCGTCTTGGCACTCGCTACACTGCACCAGCGGTGCGACGCGATCCCAGGAGCCCCGGATGAAAAAAGCGCAGGCAAATCAGGCGCCTTCGATGGAGGAAGCGGTGGGCGCGGCGATCAGGGAACTGCGCCAGCGCGACGGGCTGACCATCGCGCAGGTGTCCGGGCAGGCGGGCATCAGCCGGGGCATGCTGTCCAAGATCGAGAACGGCCAGACTTCCGCCGGCATGGACACGCTGGGGCGCATCGCGCGCGCCCTGGGCGTGTCGATGTCGATGCTGTTCAGCAAATACGACGTGTCCGCGAGCTCCGCGCAGCACATCAAGCGCGGCATGGGCATGGAAGTGGTGCGTCGCGGCACCAAAAGTGGGCACACCTACCACCTGCTGGCCTACGACCAGGGCCCGGTCAAGCTGTTCGAGCCCTTCCTGATCACGATGAACGACGACTCGGAGCGCTACCCCACGTTCCAGCACCCGGGCACCGAGTTTCTCTACATGCTCGAAGGGGTGATCGAGTACCGCTGCGGGGAAGCGACGTACGTGCTCGAGCCCGGGGATGCGCTGACGTTCCAGGGTGAAGTGCCGCACGGCCCGGAACGGCTGCAGCAATGCCCGATCAGGTTCCTGTCATTCACCGTCTACCCGCGCGGGGTGGAGTGAAGGCCCGGGGATTCAGTGCAGGGCGCACCACGCGAGGATGGCGCCGTCCGCGAGGGGCAGCGCGCGGCACGGCGCCTCCTGCCCGCGAGCAGTGCACGCCCTCGCCTGCAGCCAGCGACGAGCCGGTCACCGTCCGGCAACTGGAGCTCGAAACGACCGCGCAGTACCAGTGCCACCTGCTCGCCGCCGCCGGCAGGGTCGAGCCTCGTCCCGCACAACCAGCACCCGGGCCTCGCGCGCTGCCGCGCCGCACCATGATGTTGAGGAGCCGGGTCGGCAGCTCGGGTGCGTCGCACTCCAGGGCCCATTCGCCGGGGAATTGCAGCAACGAGCCCGGGGCCGTCGAAGGCCAGCCGGAGCCTCGGCATCGGACAGGCACAGCCGGGCGCCACGCACCATGACGGCCGTCCGGTCCATACCCTCGAAGCGCGAGAACGGGCCAGCGCCCGTGATGTCGGCCACGCTGACGCGCCACCGCAGTTGCCCGTCCACTTCGCGTGAACACACCTCGCGGGTCCAGCCCGCGCCGTTGCGCCACGGCTCGCGGGGCAGTTCGATCGGTGCTGAAACGGCGCAACGGGACGGCAACTCGTCCGGTGATCGCCCGGTTCAGGACACTGCCCCCAGGCCGTACTTGCCGGTCAGGAGCTCGCCGGTGCTGAATCGTTCCAGCGCATAGGGCGCCAGCGCGACGTCGGTGGGCAGGCCGAGCGCTTCCTGCGCCAGCACGCGGCCCACGCCGGGCGACAACTTGAAGCCGTGTCCCGAGAAACCATAGCCCACCACCAGGCCGTGCAAGCCGGGGACACGGCCCAGCACCGGGTTCCAGTCCGGTGTCACGTCGTACACGCCGGTCCAGGACGACGCGAGCCCCGCTTCGCCAAAGGACGGGAAACGCCCGGCCACCTGCTCACCGATCTCGACGATGTAGTCCAGCGAGACGTTGCCCTGTTCGTTGTCGGGCACGGTCAGGGTCTCGCCCACGGTGCCTTCGCTGACCAGCATCTGGCTGCCGCCGTAGCTGCGGCAATACAGCATGCCGGGCGAGCCCAGGTCCTTGAACACGGGCATCCTGAAGCTGTAGGGCTCGGGGCCTTCCAGCGCCAGCACGGTGTGACGCTCGGCCTTCACCGGGGTCGGGATACCGGTCCAGCGCTCGATGTCGCCGGCCCAGATGTTCTGGGTGCTGATGACCGTGTCACTGGCGAAGTCGCCCTGCGCGGTGCGCACGCCGACCACGCGGCCCTTGTCGGTCAGCAGTTGCTCGACGCTCACGCCTTCCATGATCCTGACGCCGGCACGGCGGGCGGCGCGGGCAAAACCGGTGGCCACCAGGTAGGCGTCGGCAAAACCGGCCTCCGGCTCGTAGCCGATCAGCGCCGCGTCGTCGAAGCGGGCGATGGGCAGCAAATCCCGGGCCTCGCCCTGGTCGAGGTAGCTCACCTCGATACCCTTGCTGCGCTGGCCCTCGAGGGCCTGGCGCAAGGGATCGAGCTTTGGCCCGTCCGGCGCGCAGATCAGGTAGCCGCACCGGACCAGGCCCGCCGAGGCGTCCTCGTCACCCAGGTAGCCCGCAAAGTCCGTGAACACCGACCAGGACTGGCGGGCCAGCTCCACGTTTTCGAGGACCGAGTAGTGGGTGCGCAGGATGCCCGAGGACTGGGTGGTGGTGCCCGCGCCGATCTGCAGGCGCTCCAGGACCAGCACGTTGCTGGCGCCGAAACGGGCCAGGTGGTAGGCGACCGAACTGCCGATCACACCGGCACCGATCACGATGGCGTCATAGCGTTGCATGGCGAGCCCTTCGAACAGGAAGTGAAACCGCGACGGGCCGGAGCATAGGCAGCGGATACACCGGGCGTTAACAACTTAAGCAATTCGAATGCTAGAGTTCAGAATATCGAACATGGAAACCGCCTCCTGCCGAGCTCGTTCATCATGTCCCGCATGACCCCAGCCTCCCCCAGCCACCGCCACCGCCACCGACGCCTGCCGGACCTGCACGCGCTCGAAGCCTTCGTGACCGTGTGCGACTCGGGCTCGATGGCGCTGGCCGCACAGCGCCTGGGGCTGAGCCAGAGCGCGGTGAGCCAGGCCATCAAGGGCCTGGAGCAGGCACTGGACCTGAAGCTGCTCGACCGCGAAGTGCGCCCGGCCGCGCCCACGCGCGCCGGCCGCGCACTGCGCGAGCGCGCCACCGAGCTGCTGGCCCGGGCCAATGCCATGGTCGACCAGGTGCGCGCCACCTCCCGCCACGAACTCGCGCAAATCCACCTGGGCTGCGTCGACTCCTTCGCCGCCACCGTCGGGCCGCAGCTGATCCGGGCCATGGCCGGCTCCGCGCGGCAGATCCTGATGTGGTCGGGCCTGACCCCGACCCTGACGGCGCAACTGCAGGGCCGCGAACTGGATCTCGCCATCTGCACCGATCCCGGCATCAGCGATCCGCGCATCGTGCAGCGGCTGCTGTTTTCCGAATCGTGGGTGGCGGTGTTTCCCCGCCAGCACCCGGTGCACGAGCCGGCGTCGCCGCGCGAGCTGTCCGCCATGGCCGGCGAGCTGTCGCTGATCCGCTACAGCCAGCGCTCGGTCATCGGCCAGCAGATCGAGCGCTACCTGCGCCACATCGGCGTGCAGGCGCCGCACCGCTACGCCTTCGATGCCACCGACCCGCTGCTGAGCCTGGTGGCTTCGGGCCTGGGCTGGGCGCTCAGCACGCCGCTGTGCCTGTGGCAATCGCGCCAGTACCTGGACGCGGTCACCGTGGTGCCGCTGCCACCGACGCGCCTCGGCCAGCGCCATTTCTTCCTGCTGTCGCGCGAGAACGAGTGGGCCGGACTGGACGCCGACGTCGCCCGCATCGCGCGCGAGGTGATCCGCCACGACACCGCGCCCGCCATCCGCCGCAGCATGCCGGGCTTGCCCGAAGACGCCATTTCCTGCCCCGACGAGGAATTACCGTGAGTACCACCGATACCCCGGTCTACCGCCTGAGCACCGGCACGCTGCCGCTGCTGATCTCGATTCCCCACCTGGGCACCCGCTTGCCCGAGGAGTTCGCCGCGCAGATGAACCCGAGCGCCACGATCCGCCAGGACACCGACTGGCACCTGGACCGGCTCTATGCGTTTGCCGCCACGCTGGGCGCCTCGGTGCTCGAGGCCAGGGTCTCGCGCTACGTGATCGATCTCAACCGCCCGCCCGGCGGCGAGAGCCTCTACCCCGGCCAGACCACCACCGGCCTGTGCCCCACCGAGACCTTCCGCGGCGAGCCGCTCTACCAGGATGGCGCCGCGCCCGACGCGACCGAGCAGGACCGGCGCCTGCAGGCGTACTGGCTGCCCTACCACGCCGCGCTGTCCGCTGAACTGGCCCGGCTCGAGGCGGCGCACGGCAGCGTGCTGCTGTGGGACGCCCACTCCATCGCCGGCGTGCTGCCGCGTCTCTTCGAGGGCCAGCTGCCCGATCTCAACTTCGGCACCAACGGCGGGCACAGTTGCGGCGCCGCGCTGCTCGAAAGCGTGGTGGCGGTGGCAAGGGACTCACGCTTCACGCACGTGCTCAACGGCCGCTTCAAAGGCGGCTACATCACGCGCCACTACGGCCGGCCGGAGCGCAACGTGCACGCGATTCAGCTCGAGATGCGCCAGTCCCTTTACATGGACGAAGCGCCGCCCTTCGATTACCTGGAACACAAGGCCGGCACGATCCAGCCGCTGCTGCAACGCATGGTGCAGGCCGCGCTGAGCCAGCTGCCTGCGCGGACAGCCGCCTGAGGGGCGCAATTTCAGCGGGACAATCACCAGATAGCCGCTGCCGACGGACGCAGCAAACCGAGCACGCCGATGCTCTCGATGTTGGCCTCGAAGGCGATTGCACCGAGCTGCTCGCTGCCGAGCCCCGGCATCGCCCGCGCCGCAGAGCGCGCGCCGCAAGCGGACCGGCTCACATCTCAGGCCGTGGGCAGCCGCGCGATCCACGCCGCCAGCGCCGCGCCGATCTCCGCGGGAGAATCCTCCTGCAGGAAGTGCAGCCCCGGCGACGGTGACTTCCTCCTGGTTCGGCCAGCTGCGGCAGAAGGCGCGCTTGTCGCCGGTCAGGAAGGCGCCGGGCTCGGCGTTGACGAAGAGCTTCGGGAACGTGGTGCCCGGCAGCCAGTCGGCGTAGGCGGCTTCGGTCTCCCACACCTCGCGCGGCGTGCCGTCGAAGGGCACTTCCCGGCACAGCGTGAGCATCGCGCGTCGCCCTTCCCCGGGCTCGCGAAAGGGCGCGCGGTACGCTTCCAGCTCGCGCTCCCCCAGCGTACGCAGCACCGTGCGCGGCAGCGCCTCCTCCACGTACATGTTCTGTCCGAGGATGAGGCGCTCACCCTCGGGCGAGCGCAGGGCCTCGAACATCGGCATCGTGTCCTCGCCGAGGTCGGCGCGCGAGACCGGTCGCACGACCGCCTCCATGTAGGCGATGCCGCGGATGGCTTCGCGATGGCGGTTGGCCCAGTCGAAGCCCAGCACGGAGCCCCAGTCGTGGAGCACCAGCGTGACGCGTTCCCGCACCGCGAGGGCCTCGAGCAGGGCATCGAGATAGGCGCGCTGTTCCGCCAGCCGGTAGCGATCCGGGCCACCGGGAACCAGCCTGCCGGAATCGCCCATGCCGATGAGGTCGGGCGCGATACACCGGCCGAGGGGCTCGGCCCACGGAATGATGTTGCGCCAAAGGTAGGATGACGTCGGGTTGCCATGCAGGAAGACGATGGGGTCGCCCTGCCCGGCTTCGACATAAGCCATGTGGCTGTCCAGAATCCCGATGCGCCGCTTCGCGTATCGCGATTGCGCCTCGACCGCTCTCGTCTGCATTCCCGCCCCCGTGGATCCGCCCGACACCCCGGTACATCCCGGGGCGCCGCAACGGTACCACGACCGCGAGCAGCAATGCCCCCGCGCGGGGGCACGCGCCCGTCAATCCAGCAGCGAGACCTTCAGCTTGCCGCTGATGCGGCGGTCCATTTCCACGTCGAGCTTGCGATTCGCTTCGTCGACGTGCTTCTCGATCATCTCTGCCGTCTTGCGGTTCAGCAGCGATTGCGCTTCGGCCAGCTTGGCGCTGGCAACTGCATCCGCGTGCGGCAACGCGCGGTTCGCGCTGTCCGGAGCAGGCTGATTGGCAAGCGCGCCGTGGGCGGCAAATGCCAGGAGCAGCATCACACTCAGCTTTTTCATGGCAAGGTCCTCTCTTCAGGTGGTCGTACCGGGTAACGGGTGCCGGAATTCATCATCCGGAAAATTTGTTACCGTTCGACACACAAGGTAACACTCAAATGCGGATTTGCCAGTCACAAGCCATCGTAAAATTACTCAAACCTGCAGTGATCCACCTGAAACAATAGTTATCTTGTTGTTTTTATATGTATTTTTATTTGTCAATGCTGTTACCTCAAATCCGCAGGGTTACAGGAAAATAATGTTACCCGAGGTGGTTTTCGTGCCCCGGCACCGGGCTCGAGCGCCGGCCGAGGGGGGGTTGCCCGCCATCAATGGCGTGCGGCCCGCCTTTCCGGAGGCCGCGCCCTCCCTGCTATGCTCCCGCCCCGTTCCCTCCAGCCAACCACCACGCTCCAGGAGTCGCCCATGAGCCCCGACGAAATTCGCGCGATCATCACCATCGCGCTGATGGCCGCCTTCGCCGATGGCATGAAGGATGAGCGCGAGCGCGCCGCCGTGAAGCAACTGGCCGAGGCGCTGGACAGCGACGGCAGCCTGAACCTCGCGGCGCTGTATCGCGACGTGCTGATGGCGAAGCCCGAGCTGGCCACCGTGGCCGGCGCGCTGCAGTCGGCGGAGTCGAGGCAGCTGGCCTACGAGATGGCGGCGGGCGTCTGCGATGCCGATGGCGTACAGGGCACCGCCGAACGGGAGTTCCTCGCCCGGCTCGCGGCGGTACTCGGGCTGCCGGCGGCGCAGGCGCGCGCCATCTCGGCCGAGGCCGACGCGATCGCCGCGGCGGCGAGCGTTCCCGAGCCATCCGTTGTCGCCGCGGCGGCGAGCATTCCCGCGCCCTCCGTTGTCGCAGCGGCGGCGCCCGCCGCGCCCGGTGCCTGCACGCTGTCACAGGCCGAGATGGACAAGCTGATCCTCGACGCCGCGATCACCAACGCCGCGCTGGAGCTGCTGCCCGAATCGCTGTCCTCGCTCGCCATCATCCCGCTGCAGATGCGCCTGGTGTACCGCATCGGCAAGTCCCACGGCTACGAAATGGACCGCAGCCACGCCAAGGACTTCCTTGCCACGCTCGGCGTGGGACTCACCTCGCAGTACCTCGAACAGGCCGGACGCAAGCTGCTCGGCGGCCTGCTCGGCAGCATCGCCGGCGGCCTCGGGCGCGGCCTGGGCAAGCAGGCCGCGAGTTCGGGCCTCACCTTCGCGACCACCTACGCGCTGGGGCGTGTCGCCGAACGCTATTACGCCGGCGGCCGCACGCTGGACGCCCAGGCGCTGAAGTCGACCTTCACGGGGCTGCTCGAGGAAGCGCGCCTCATCGCGCCACGCTACCAGGACGAGATCGTCACGCGCTCGCGCGGCATCGACACCCGCCAGCTCACCGCAATGATCGGCAAGTTCTGAGCGCCGCGGCGCACCAGGCCGGAGCGCGCTTGCCACCCGCGGGCTAATCGCAGAGACTCTCCGGCCCCGTTTCCTGTCGCGAGAACAGCCATGCCCGGCCTGCTGCCCCACGTCGATCCCGACGGCCTGCTCGAGTACTCGGTGGTCTACACCGACCGCTCCCTGAACCACATGTCGCGCGCCTTCCAGGGCGTGATGAACGACATCTCGCGCGGACTGAAGCAGGCCTACGACGCCCGCTCGGTGGCCGTCGTGCCGGGCGGCGGCACCTACGCGATGGAGGCGGTGGCGCGGCAGTTCGCCGGCGGCGCGAAGACGCTGGTGATCCGCAACGGCTTCTTCAGCTTCCGCTGGACCCAGATCCTGGAGGCGGGCGGCATCGCCGCCGCCTCCACGGTGCTGAAGGCGCGGCGCACCGGCAGCGGCCCCCAGGCACCCTTCGCGCCGGCGCCGATCGACGAAGTCGTGGACACCATCCGCCGCGAGCGTCCCGCCGTGGTGTTCGCGCCGCACGTCGAGACCGCCTCCGGCATGATCCTGCCCGACGCCTACGTGCGCGCCGTGGCCGATGCCGTGCACGCCGTGGGCGGCCTGTTCGTGCTCGACTGCATCGCCTCGGGCGCGATCTGGGTCGACATGCGCGCGACCGGTGTCGACGTGCTGCTCAGCGCGCCGCAGAAGGGCTGGAGCGCCACGCCCTGCGCGGGGCTGGTGATGCTGGGCGAGGAGGCCCGCGCGCGCATCGACGCGACCACGAGCAGCAGCTTCGCCTGCGATTTGAAGCGCTGGCTCGGCATCATGGAGACCTACGAGAACGGCGGCCACGCCTATCACGCGACGATGCCGACCGACGGGCTGCGCGTGCTGCGCGGTGCGATCGCGGAAACCCTGGAATTCGGCCTCGACACGGCGCGTGCCGCGCAGCAGCGCCTCGGCGACGAAGCGCGCGCACTGCTCGCCGCGCGCGGCTTCGCCAGCGTCGCAGCCGCGGGTTTCGCCGCCCCGGGCGTGGTGGTCAGCTACACCGGCGATCCGGACATCCAGAACGGGAAGAAATTCCTCGCCAGCGGCCTGCAGATCGCCGCCGGCGTGCCGCTGCAATGCGACGAGCCGGCGGATTTCCGCAGCTTCCGCCTCGGACTCTTCGGGCTCGACAAGCTGAAGAACGTCGAGCGCACGGTCGCGACGCTGGCCGGGGCGCTGGACCACCTGTAGGCATTCATGCCGGCTGGTGGGTGGCGGCGGCTACGCCACGCTGCCCAGCTGCCGGTCGTGGACGCGCGCGAGCAGCACCTGGCCGAGGATCGCACCGCAGAAGGCAAGGAACATGTCCCAGTGCGTGTCCCACACGTCGCCCTGGGTGCCGAGGAATTCGATCGAGGCGCCCTCGGCGATCAGCGCGATCCACCACTCGATGAACTCGTAGAACACGCTCACGAACATGCACACGCAGAGCACCAGGAAAAACAGCCATTTGCCCCGCACCAGCGGCGAGCGCCGCAGCAGTATCTCGCGCGCGATCATTGCGGGAACGAAGCCCTGCGCGACGTGGCCGATGCGGTCGTAGTGGTTGCGCGCGAGATCGAACCAGTCCTGCATCCAGAAGCCGAGCGGCACGCGGGCGTAGGTGTAGTGCCCGCCGACCATGAGAATCAGCGCGTGCACGAAGATCAGCCAGTACAGCAGCCGCGTGAGCGGGAATCCCGTGCGCGTGAGCGCGAGCAACGGGATCGCGATCACTACCGGGAACACCTCGAGGAACCAGGTCGTGAGGTCGAACGGCTTGTATCCGGTCAGGGCGAGCACGATCAGCGTCATGCCGAGCAGCAGCCACAACTCGTTCCGGCTCGCGGTTACCATCGTTCGATGTCCTGATCGTGAAGCGGCGATTACTATAGCAAAGGCCTCGTGCGCGCCCGCGCCGGGGATCGAATGAATCACCGCACTGCTGGAGCAAGCACATGACCCTCCGCCCCCTGCTGATCCTCGCCTGGTGCGCGACCGCGCTGCTGGTGCTCGCGGCGGCACTGGTCTCGGCAATGCTGCTGCTGACGCCGAACCTCGAGATCACCGACTGGCGCATGATGCTGAACGCGATGACCGGTGCACAGGGTCCGCAGGCGAGCGCGACCTCCGTCGGCCAGCAGCTGACGGTGCGCGAGGGGTTCCGGCTGGGTCTCTACGCGGGCGACGTGCCGAAGGCGCGCTTCCTGCGCCCCACCGCGGGCGGCGACCTGCTGGTGAGCCAGCCTCGCCTCGGCCAGATCCTGCTGCTCGGTGGCGACGCCGATGGCGACGGCAGGCCCGACCGCCGCGAGGTGCTGCTGAAGGACCTCGACCGTCCGCACGGGCTGGACGTCGGTGACGGCTGGCTCTACATCGGCGAGAGCGGCGCGGTGGGCCGCATCGCCTTCGACGCGGCGAGCGGCACGGTCAGCGGCAGCTATGAACGCATCCTCACCGGCCTGCCGGCCGGCGGCAACCACTGGAGCCGCACGGTGCGCCTCGGTCCCGACGGCTGGCTCTACGTGACGGTCGGCTCGAGCTGCAACGTCTGCGCGGAAGAGCACCCGTGGCGTGCCTCGATGCTGCGCCTGCGTCCCGACGGCTCCGCGGTCGAGCAGTACGCCACGGGCCTGCGCAACAGTGTCGGCTTCGACTGGGCGCCGTGGAGCGGCGAGCTCTTTGCGACCGACAACGGCCGCGACCTGCTCGGCGACGACTTTCCGCCCTGCGAGCTGAACCGCATCGTCGCGGGCGGCTTCTACGGCTGGCCATTCATCAACGGCGACGGCGTGCCCGATCCGGACATGGGCGCCGGCGACGAGGCGCTGCTGGCGAGCGCGCTGTCGCCCGCGCACGGCTTCCGCGCGCACACCGCGCCGCTCGGCATCACCTTCCTGCGCAACCCCGCGCTGCCGGGGGCCTACCGGCGCGCCGCGCTGGTGGCGCTGCACGGCTCCTGGAACCGCTCCACGCCCGATGGCTACAAGGTGGTGCTGCTGCAGTGGGATGAATCCGGGCGCATCGCGGAAAGCGATTTCCTCGGCGGCTTCGAGGCCGACGGCAACATCATCGGGCGGCCGGTCGACGTGGCCGAGGCCGCGGACGGCACCATCTTCGTCAGCGACGACTACGCCGGCGCGATCTATCGCATCGTTCCCGGCGACGGCGCGCCGGGCGCATCGGCTGCCGCCGTGCCGACTCCGGCGCCGGCCGCCGCCGATCCGCTCGCGGGCATCGATGCGGGCGGCATCGCCGCCGCCCACGCCGAGGGCGAGCGCCTGTGGCGACGCCACGCCTGCGCCGGCTGTCACGCACCGGGCACGCCGGTCGGCGACAAGCTGAAGAGCGTAGACGCGCGCTACACGCTGCAGTCGCTCGCCGACTACTTCAGCGCGCCGACCACGCCGATGCCGGTGTTCCCGCTGTCGGAGGCCGAGCGGCGCAGCCTCGCGATCCACCTGCTCGCCAACGCGCAGCAGGCGGCCCCGCGGTGACGGCGAGCAGCCCGCACGACTTGCGGAGGTACCGGTGATGGACCAACTGCGCGCCTGGATCGGCCGCGAGGAGGAGCGACACGACCTCGTCACCGCGGGCCTGCTGGCGCGCTTTCGCGCCACGCTGGAGAGCCGCGTCGCCGTGAGCGAGGACATCGCGCCGCGGGGCGTGCACTGGTGCCTGTGCACGCCCGAGGACGCGATGAGCGCGCTCGGCGCCGACGGGCATCCGCGCACGGGACGGATTCCTGCCGCCGGTGCCGCTGCCACGGCGCATGTGGGCATCCGGCGTCGTGGACTTCCTCGCGCCGATTCGCCGCGGCGCCGCGATCCGCCGCCGCTCGCGCGTGGCCGCGGTGAGCGAAAAGCGCGGCAAGTCCGGCGCCATGGTCTTCGTCGAGCTCGATCACCTGACGCTTGCCGACGCCACGCCCGCCGTGCGCGAACGGCAGACGCTGGTCTGGCGCGAGGCCGCCGTCGGGATGCAGGCGCTGCCGGCGAGCGGCGGCGCCGATCTCTCCGACTGGGAGTTCACGCGCAGCCGGATCCCGTCGGCGCCGCTGCTGTTGCGCTACTCGGCGCTCACCTTCAACGCGCACCGCATCCACTACGACCTGCCGTACGCGCAGCACGACGAAGGCTATCCCGCCCTCGTGGTGCAGGCGCCTCTGCTCGCCACGCTGCTGCTCGATCACGCGGCAACGCGCCGGGACCAGCACGGCCCGGCGCGCTTTTCCTATCGCGCGGTGGCGCCGGCCTACGCCGGCCAGTTGCTGCACCTTGCGGGGCGGGAAACGGGGGGAGGCATGGATCTCGCGGCTATCGGCGACGACGGGCGCCGGGTCATGGAGGCGCGACTGGAACCACGCTGAGCGCAACGCTGCGCCCGCGATATCACGAAAAGCCCCTGCCCTCGGCGACCAGCCGTTCCAGCAACGGCGCCGGGCGGAAATCGTCGCCGTGCTCGCGCTGCAGGGCGCGCAGGCGCCCGAGGATCTGCGGCAGGCCTTCGAGCTCCGCCCAGAACATCGGCCCGCCGCGGTACAGCGGCCAGCCGTAGCCGCTCAGCCACACCGTGTCGATGTCAGAGGCGCGCGCCGCGATGCCCTCGTCGAGAATCCTGGCGCCTTCGTTCACCATCGGGTACAGGCAGCGCTCGAGGATTTCCCGGTCGGACACCGCGCGCCGTACGCTGCCCTGGCGGGCGGAGAACTCGAGGATCAGCCGCTCGGCCACCGCCGAGGGCGTGGCATTGCGCCCGGCGTCGTAATCGTAATAGCCGGCGCCGGTCTTCTGGCCGCGTCGTCCCAGCTCGCAAAGCACCTCGCGCACCGTCGCCGAGGCGGACTTCGCGGGGTCCCAACCGATGTCCAGCCCTGCCATGTCACGCATCCGGAACGGCCCCATCGGGAAACCGAACTCGTACAGCACGCGATCCACGTCCCACGGCAGCGCGCCCTCGAGCACCAGCCGGTCGGCCTCGCGGTTGCGCTCGGCGAGCATGCGGTTGCCGACGAAGCCGTGGCAGTTGCCCACCACCACGCCGACCTTGGCGATGGTCCTGGCGAGCTTCATCGCCGTCGCGATCACATCGACCGCGGTGTTGCGCCCGCGCACGATCTCCAGCAGCCGCATGATGTTCGCCGGCGAGAAGAAGTGCATGCCGAGCACATCCGCCGGACGCGAGGTGCTGGCGGCAATCGCGTCGATGTCGAGGTAGGACGTGTTGCTGGCGAGGATCGCGCCGGGCCTGGCCACGCGGTCCAGACGCGCGAACACGTCCTGCTTGATCGCCATCTGCTCGAATACCGCCTCGATCACGAGGTCGCAGTCCGCGAGATCCTCGAGCGCGAGCGAGCCCGTGAGCAGCGCCATGTTGCGCGCCACGTCGGCGGCGCCCAGCTTGCCCTTCTTCGCGGAGCTCTCGTAGTTGCGGCGGATCACGCCGATGCCGCGATCGAGCGCCTCGCGCGCGGTCTCGACCAGCACCACCGGAATGCCGGCGGAGAGGAAATTCATCGCGATGCCGCCCCCCATGGTGCCGGCACCGATCACGCCGACGCGCGCGATGGTCCGGGTCGGCGCGTCGGCGGGAACGCCCGGAACCTTCGCCGCCTGGCGCTCGGCGAAGAAGGCGTGGCGCTGCGCCGCGGACTGCGTCCCGTCCAGCAGTTCGCGGAACAGGCGCTTTTCCTCGGCGATCCCGGCGTCGAAGGGCAGGCTCACGGCCGCCTCGATGGCGCGGATCGCGTACTCCGGCGCGAGGAAACCGCGGAACTGTCGCGCGTGCTTCGCGCGGAAATCCGCGAACAGATCCGGCGCGGCGCGCGCCGCTGCCAACCTGGCGTCCAGATCGCGCACCTTGCGCAACGCACGGCGCTCGACCACGACCCGGCGCGCGAAGCCCACGGCCGCGGCACGCAGGTCGGCCCCTTCCGCCAGCGCGTCGAGCAGCCCCATCGCGTGCGCCTGCGCCGCCGGCACGTGGCGGCCGCTGGTCACCATGTCCAGCGCCGCCTCCACGCCGACCACGCGCGGCAGGCGCTGCGTGCCACCCGCCCCCGGGATCAGGCCGATGTTGACCTCCGGCAGCCCGCATTTCGCCGCAGGCAGGGCGATGCGGTAATGCGCCACCAGCGCGAGCTCGAGACCGCCACCGAGAGCCGTGCCGTGGATCGCCGCCACCACGGGCTTCGGGGTGCGTTCGATCAGGGCCTGCAGGTCCTGCAGCAGCGGCGGCACCGGCGGCTTGCCGAACTCGGTGATGTCGGCGCCGGCGAAGAAGGTCCGGCCCGCGCAGATCAGCACGATCGCGCACACCGCCGCATCGGCCGTCGCCGTCTCGACACCGCGATAGACGCCGGCGCGCACCGGCGCCGACAGCGCGTTGACCGGCGGCGAATCCACCGTGATCACCGCCACACCGGCGTCGACGGCATAGTCCACGACCGCGTTGATTTTCATCGTGTTGTCACTCCTCGCGCAGCGCGGCGAACAGCTCGTCGAGACGCTCGGCATACGCATCGGGCGGCAGGCCCGCGCGCAGCTTCGCGAACGGTGGCCGCAGCAGGGTTTGGGTCAGCGGATGCGGCGAGAACTCCTCCTCGCCCAGCCACTCGAAGCCGTAGGCCAGGAACACCAGCATTCCCACCGCGGAGGCAGCCGCGATCGCGGGGCGGCGCAGGTTGGTCGCGAGGCGCAGGTTCGCATACACCAGCGCGAAGGAGAGCAATGCACCCAGCAGCCAGTCGAGTGCGTGCACCGCCGCGTCGAAGCCGATCGCATAGGCGAGGTAGCCCGCCGCCAGCGTCAGCACCATCGTGAGCAGCGTGACCAGCGCGCTCACGAACAGCTGGCTGGCGAACTGCGGCTGGTTGCGCAGCACGCGTCCCGCCACCGCCCACAGCCCCGCCCAGCCGGTGATCACCAGCACGAGAAACGCCACGCCCGAGCCCAGCTCGCCCCAGTCGGGCACCTCGAAGGTGTCGAGGTAATCGACGTACAGCGCCACCGCCGCGGTGCACGCCAGCAGCAGCGCGGCCAGCACGGGTCGCCAGCGACCGGGACGCGCCCACCACGCCCGGGAGTCCGTGCGCGCGGGCGCCACCGGCGTGCTCTCCAGCATCACCTGCACCACGGTCTGCCCCAGCGCCAGCACCGCGCCCGGCTCGAGCGCGATGCCGGCACCACTGCAGAGCCGGCCGTTCAGCAGCGCCGGGTTCGTGGCGTCGAGCACGTCGAGCAGGATGCGACCCTCGACGCGGCGCAGGCGGAACTGCGACGCGCCGTACCAGGGATCCGCGACGATCACGTCGTTGCCCAGGCCGCGCCCCACGCTGACCACATCGCCGGCGAACTTGCGAAACTCGGCGCCGCGCCCGTGCCGGGGCGCGACCCGCAACACTAGGGCGTCCATTCGATGACCTCGATGAAGCGGCGCAGCAGCTCGCGCGAGCGCGCCTCGCTGATGCCGTCGATGCCCAGACGCACCACCAGCCCGCGCTGCAGCAGGTCGGTGCTCGCCATCACCACGCTCAGGTCGAACAGCCCGGGGTAGCGCGTGTAGCGGCGCGCGCAGAACGACACCCGCCAGTCGAGCCCGCTGCCGCGCACGAAATCCTCGCGGCAGCGGAAGTTGCCGACCTGCTCCTTGTCGCCGGCGTTGTAATGCTCGCCATGGCCATAGTTGCCCGCGAGCAGGCCGTAGAACTGCACGCTGTTCAGCTCCCGGCTCGCGAAGCGGTGGAACTCGTAGCGCAACGCGCCGGTCTGCAGCGTGTCGTCGATGAAGATGGAATCCTGCGAACTGCACTCCTGCACCACGTGCTCGTAGCGCAGCCCGGTGCGATCGCTGGAGCCGCCCCAGCAGCGCAGCGTCGGACTGACGCGACCCGGCACGCGAAAGCCGCCGAAGGATTGCGTCTCCCACGCCTGCGCGAGCAGGTCGGCGAAGTACCGTTCCTGGTCCGCGAGCAACGCCTCGGCGATGCGCTCCTGCACGCCGAGCGCCTGCCGGCGCGCATCCGCATTCCGCGCCAGCAGCTGCCCGAGGAAATACACCGGCACCAGGAAGCCGATCTGCTCGCCCGCGCGCGCGACGTTGACCCCGACCACGGCGCCCGTCTCGTCCAGCGCCGGACCGCCGCTCATGCCCGGGTTCAGCGCGGCGGAGAACAGCAGCTTGCGAAAGCGCGCCGCGGTCACGTTGCCGTTGTAGCTGCCCTCGACGATGGTCATCGCGAGATCGAGCGGGTTGCCCAGCGAATACAGGCTCTCGCCCTGTGCCGGCTCGGCGTCGCCCAGCGCCAGCGTGACCGCGAGTGGCGCCGGCGCGCGCAGCAACGCGAGGTCGTGCACCACGTCGACATCGACCAGCTCGAGCGGCACCGGACGGCCGCCGCGGTCGAGATATTCGAGACGAAAGCGCTGCGGCTGGTGCGCGAACGCCGCGATCACGTGGAAGTTGGTCGCCAGCAGCCCATCGGCGCGGACCTGGAATCCCGAGCCGATGCCCGACTTGTCGCCGGAGGCGCGGTCGATCACGCGCACCTGCACCACGGCGCCCGCGTGCGCCGCGAACAGGGCCTCGGCGCGCCCCGTCGCGGCGACCGCGGCCTGGTGCCAGGCGAGCACGCAGAGGAACAGGACGAGGCGCATGGAGGATCCGGTGAGGGGCATCGTTGCATTGTAGCGGCAGCGCGATTGCCGGGCACAATGGCGGATGCTTCGCGCGTGATAGACTTCCGGCACCCGCACCGTCGCCGAGGACCGCTTCCATGGGAGCCGAGCCGCTTCAGCAATTCAGCGCCGCCCACGCAGAGCTCGAGACCACGCTCGCGCTGCAGCGCGAAGCCTACCTCGCGCACCCCGTGCCCTCGCTCGCCGAGCGCCAGTCCGACCTGCGCAACCTGCAGCGATTCGTGCGCGAGAACAAGGAGGCGATCATCGCGGCGATCTGCGCCGACTACGGCAACCGCTCGCGCCACGAGACGCTGTTCGCCGAGATCTTCACCGCGATCGACGGTGTCGACCACGCACTGAAGCACCTGAAGCAGTGGATGAAGCCGCAGAAGCGCCCGGTGGACCGCCGCAACTTCCTCGGCGCGAAGAACCGCGTCATCCCGCAGCCGCTCGGCGTGGTCGGCGTGATCGTGCCGTGGAACTTTCCGCTCAACCTGAGCATCCTGCCCCTGATCTACATCTTTGCGGCGGGCAACCGCGCGATGGTCAAGATGTCGGAGAACTCGCGCCACCTCGCGCGGCTCATGATCGAGAAGATGCCGGGTTATTTCCCGCGGGACAAGCTCGCGGTCTTCGACGAGACCGGTGGCGTCGGCGTCGACTTCTCGCGCCTGCCCTTCGACCACCTGCTGTTCACCGGCTCGAGCCAGACCGGGCGCAGCGTGATGGCCGCCGCGGCGCAGAACCTCTGCCCGGTGACGCTGGAGCTCGGCGGCAAATCGCCGGCCATCGTCTGCGACGACTACCCGCTGGCGAAAGCCGCCGAACGCATCCTGTTCGTGAAGCTGTTCAACGCCGGACAGATCTGCACCACGGTGGACTACCTGTTCCTGCCCGAGGCGAAGGTGGATGCCTTCGTGACGCTGGCGCGGCAGATCGTGCCCGCGCGCTACCCGCGTCTCGATTCGCCCGACTTCACCGCCGTGATCGACGAGCGGGCGTTCCGCCGCATCACCGGGGCGCTCGCGGAGGCCGAGGCCCGCGGCGCCACGCTGGTGCAGCTGGTGCCGGGCCAACGCTGGGACGAGGCAACGCACAAGATCGCCCCGCACCTGGTGCTGAATGCCCCGGAAGACTGCGAGCTCCTCTCGCGCGAGATTTTCGCGCCGGTGCTGCCGGTGCGCGGCTACCGCTCGCTCGACGAGGTGATCGCGTATGTGAACGCGCGGCCGCGGCCGCTGGCGCTCTACCCGTTCAGCAACGACGCCTCACGCGTGCAACTCCTGCTGGAGCGCGTGATGTCGGGTGGCGTGAGCGTCAACGACGCGCTGTTCCACGTCGCACAGCACGACCTCCCGTTCGGCGGCGTGGGCGCGAGCGGCATGGGCCACTACCACGGCTACGAGGGCTTCCTGACGTTCTCGAAATTGCGCCCGGTGTTCTACCAGGCGTCGTTCAGCGCGATGAAGTTCCTGGCACCGCCCTACGGCCGGTTCGCGAACACGCTGCTGAATTTCCTGACCCGCTGATCGTGGGCCAACCGTAGGTCCGGATTTATCCGGACATTGTCCTGCGTGGGTCCGGCTTCAGCCGGACAATTGTCCGCATGGATGCGGGCTTACGCGAGGTGTTTCTCGATCTCGTCGGCGACGTGGTTCAGTACCGCGACCCGCGCGTAGCGCTTGTCGTTCGAGGGCACCAGGAACCACGGCGCGTAATCGGTCGAGGTGCGGTCGATCATGTCGCAGATCGCCTGCTCGTAGGCGGGCCACTTCTTGCGGTTGCGCCAGTCCTCCGGCGTGATCTTGTGCGCTTGTAGGCGATCTTCTCGCGCGCCCTGAAGCGCTTCAGCTGCTCCGCGGGCGTGACCGACAGCCAGAACTTGGCCACGATCGAGCCGCCCGCGACCAGCTCCTGCTCGAACTCGTTGATCTCGTGATAGGCGCGCATCCAGTCCGCCTCGGCGCAGAAGCCCTCGACGCGCTCGACCAGCACGCGCCCGTACCACGAGCGGTCGAAGATCACCGCCTTGCCGTCGGCCGGCATGTGGCGCCAGAAGCGCCACAGGTAGGGCTGCGCGCGCTCCTCGTCGGTGGGCGCGGCGACCGGGACCACGCGGTAGTAGCGCGCATCCAGCGCGCGCGTCACGCGCCGGATGGTGCTGCCCTTGCCGGCCGCGTCCATGCCCTCGAAGACCATCACCAGCGAGCGCGCGCGCATGCGCTTGTGGCGGGTCAGCTGGTTCAGCCGTCCCTGCGCGTGCTCGAGCTCCTTGTCGTAGCGCCTTCGCCGGCACCTTGCGCGAGTAGTCGAGCGAATTGAGCAGGTTGCGGCCGTCGATCGGGGGCACCGGCGGCGGCGCCGAGGGCGAGATCACCGGCGCCGGCCCGTCGAGCCGGCGCGTGAGCGCATCGAGCACCGCACGGCCTGCCGTGAGCGAGCGATAGCGTTCGTCGGAGCCGTCGATCACCTGCCACGGTGCCTCGCCGGTGCTGGTCTCGCGCAGGGCGTCCGCGACGACCTTCGCGAAGCGCTCGTAGTGCTCGTGGCGCTTCCAGTCCCCGGGCGTGACCCGCCACGCGGTCAGCGGATCCTCGCTCAGCGCGCGCAACTTTTTCTTCTGCGCGGACTTGGACAGGTGGAACCAGAGCTTCAGCACGAGCGCGCCCTCGGCGACCAGCATGCGCTCGAAGTGACGGATGGTCTCCAGCCGGCGCTCGAAGCCGGCGCGCTTCTCATGCCTTCGGCGCGGCGCACCAGCGGATCCGTGTACCAGGAACCGAAGAAGATGCCGATCGTGCCGCGCGGCGGCAGCACCTGCCAGAAGCGCCACATCTCGGGACGCCCGCCCTCCCACGCGCTTCCCGACAGCCCGAAGGCGTCGGTGCGGATGTGGCGCGGATCCATCCACTCGTTCAGCAGGTTCACGGTCTCGCCCTTGCCGGCGCCGTCGACTCCGCCCACCAGGATCAACAGCGGGAAATCGGGCTTTTCGAGCAGCCGGTACTGCGCCGCGAGCAGCGCCTGGCGCAGCTTCGGCTCCTCGCGGCGGTAGCGCGCCCGGGTGACGCCATGAGCAACTTCGGCAGCCTCGAACATGCGCACCTCCGCGAATGAACAGCAGCGCGCCAGGGGCACTGCCGGGCTCGAAACACCAGCGCATTTAAGCACGCCCTTGCGCGCGCGATCCATTGCGGGGGCTTTCACCCGGGCGCGATCGGCCCTAAGCTTGAGGCGTCCCGGTGTCGCGCTCCCGCGATTCTCCAGACCATAACAGCGCCTCGCGCACAGGATCTGCCACATGAGCCCGAACTGCGGCCGCCGCGCGCGCACCTTCGCCGCCTGCGTCCTGCTGAGCGCCCCGACGGCGGCCGAGGCGCCGCTGTCGCTCCAGCCGTGGCAGCTCGACACGCTGGTTGCCGGTTCGCCATTGCGCAGCATCCACGGCCTGGCCTTCGGGCCCGACGCAATGATCTACGCCGGCAGCGTGGTGGGGCAGTCGATCCATCGCATCGATCCGGCGACGGGCGCGAGCGAAGTCTTCATCCCGCCCCCGACCGGACTGGCGGACGACGTCGAGTTCGCGCCCGACGGCACCATGTACTGGACCGGTTTCAGCAACGGCACCATGAACGCCCTCAGTCCGGGCGGCGAACCGCGCGTGATCGGCTCGGGCCTGCCGGGACTCAATTCGCTGGCGCTGGACGCGCGCGGGCGCCTGTTCGGCACGCAGGTGTTCCTCGGCGACGCGCTGTGGGAGTTCGACACCGCGGGCAAGCAGCCGCCACGGCTGGTGAAGAAGGACCTCGGCGGGCTGAACGGCTTCGATTTCGGCCCCGACGGCCGCCTGTGCGGCCCGCTGTGGTTCCACCGGCAGGTGATCTGCCTCGACGTCGACAGCGGCGCCATGGAAGTCGTGGCCGAGGGCCTCGTCCAGCCCGCGGCCGCGAACTTCAATTCGCGCGGCGAGCTGTTCGCGATCGACAACGAGACCGGCGAGATCTTCCGCATCGACATCGCCGCGCACCGGCGCGAGCGCGTGGCGCAGGCGCCGACGAACCTCGACAACCTCGCCTTCGACGCCGCGGACCGCCTGTACGTCAGCAACATGTCCGACAACGCGATCTACGCGGTCGATCTCGCCGGCGGCGGCGTGCGCCGGGTGACGGGCGGCGGGCTCAGCCTGCCCGGCGGCATCGCGGCGGCGGGCGGCACACTCTTCGTGGCCGATGCCTTCACGCTGCGCGCGGTGGACCTCGCCGATGGCGCCGTGCGCGATATCAGCCGTTCGCTCGCCGAATCGCGCTACCCGACCTCGATTGCCGCCTCGACCGGGCGCATCGCGACCGCCAGCCACGAGGGCGGCGAGGTGCAGCTGCGCGATGTCGTCACCGGGAAGACGATCGCGCGGTGGTCCGCGCTGGCGCAGCCCTCGGCCCTGGCGCTGATCGATGACGACCGGCTCGCGGTGACCGAGACCGGCGCGGGCGGGCGGCTGCTCGTGCTCGACCGGCGCGACGTCGCCGCACGGCAGGTGCTCGCCGAAGGACTGCAGCAACCCATGGGCCTGGTGCGCATCGCGCAGGGCTACATCGTCAGCGAAAGCGCGGCAGGACGCATCACGCGCGTCGGCGATACCGGCGAGCGGCGCGTGATCGCCAGCGGTCTTGCACGCCCCGAGGGCATTGCGCGGCTCGACGACGGCACGCTCGCGATCGCGGAAACCGGCGCCCGGCGCCTGCTGCTGATCGATCCGGACGACGGTTCGGCCACCGTGATCGCGGAGGATCTGCCGCTCGGCATCGTGGGCATCGAGGAACACCCGCCCGGTTTCGCGACCGGGGTGGCGGCAGGCGCGGACGGCACCCTCTACCTCGGCGCGGATCGTGACGGCAGCATCCTGCGCCTGCGGCGCGTCGGTGGGCCCGGACAATGAGGATCGCGGCGGCATCATTAGCCCTTGTCATACACATCGTGCGAATGTATGAATCGCATGACAGGCACAACGCACCTATAATCGCCCAGCCCCGGGCTTCGGCCTCGCGCCGCGACCGGGTCGGGGCAGAACCAGCAACAGGAGAACGAGCATGGTGATCGGAGTTCCACGCGAGCTTCAGCCGGGAGAGCATCGCGCCGCGATGATTCCGGCGAGCGTCCAGAAGCTGGTGCGCGCCGGCGCGGACGTCGTGATCGAGTCCGGTCTCGGCCTCGGCGCCGGCCATTCCGACGAGGATTACGCCACGGCCGGCGCGCACGTCTCGCACGACCGTGCGGCGCTGCTGGCGCGATCGGACCTGGTGCTGCGTCTGCACAAGCCCCCGGTCGCGGAGATCGCGCAGTTGAAGCGCGGCGCGATCCACGTCAGCTACCTCGATCCGTTCAACGAAACCGCGCTGATCGAGGCCTTCGTCGCCGCCGGCGTGACCGCGATCAGCATGGAAATGATCCCGCGCACCACGCGCTCGCAGAAGATGGACGCGCTCAGCTCGCAGGGCAACCTCGCGGGCTACGTGATGGTGCTGCTGGCCGCCGCCCGCCTGCCGCGCATCCTGCCGATGATGATGACGCCGGCGGGCACCCTGAAGCCGGCCAGCGTGTTCGTGATCGGCGCCGGCGTCGCGGGCCTGCAGGCCATCGCGACCGCCAGGCGCCTGGGCGCCAAGGTCGTGGCCTTCGACACCCGCGCGGTGGTGGCCGAGCAGGTGCATTCACTGGGCGCGAAGTTCCTCGAGATAGATCTCGGCGAGACCGGCCAGACCAAGGACGGCTACGCGGTGCAGCTCACGCCGGAGCAGTTGGAGAAGCAGAAGCAGGGCCAGGCGAAGCAGATCGCCGAGTCCGACCTCGTGATCACCACCGCGCAGGTCTTCGGCCGCAAGCCACCGGTGCTGGTCACGCGCGACATGGTCGCGGGCATGCGTCCGGGCAGCGTGATCGTCGACATGGCGGCCGAAACCGGCGGCAACGTCGAGGGCTCGGTTGCCGGCGAGACCGTCGTGGTCAACGGCGTCACGATCATCGGCGACGGCAACTGGGCGAACTGCGTCGCGCGCGATGCCAGCCAGATGTACTCCTCGAACCTGTTCAACCTGATCGAGGAGTTCTGGCACAAGGACGAGAAGCGCCTGGTGCTGAACTTCGAGGACGACATCATCCAGGGTTGCGTGATCACCCACGAGGGCATGATCGTGAACCAGACCATCAAGAACCTGAAGCGCTGAGGGCCGCCGCCATGGAACCCGTATACCTGACATTCATCCTGATGCTGTCGATATTTCTCGGCTTCGAGCTGATCAACAAGGTGCCGTCCACGCTGCACACGCCGCTGATGTCCGGATCGAACGCGATCTCCGGCATCACGCTGGTGGGCGCACTGATCTCCTCGACCACGGTGCCGCAGCACGAAACGCTGACCGCGGTGCTCGGCGACCGCGGCCGTGTTCGCTCGCGACGATCAACGTGGTCGGCGGCTACGTGGTCACCGACCGCATGCTCGCGATGTTCAAGAAGAAGGAGGAAGTAGAAGCCATGAACATCGTCCTGCTGATCAACCTCGCATACGTCGTAGCGGCGGTACTATTCATCCTCGGCCTGAAGATGCTGAGCTCGCCGGCAACGGCGCGCAACGGCAACCTGATCTCCGCGGTCGGCATGCTCATCGCGGTCGTCGCGACCCTGTTCGACGCCCACGTGATCACCTGGACCGAGGTGGCGATCGGCGTTGCCGCGGGTTCGCTGGTCGGCACCATCTGGGCGCGCGCGCGTCGAGATGACCGGCATGCCCGAGATGGTCGCGCTGTTCAACGGCTTCGGCGGCCTCGCCAGTCTGCTGGTCGGCTGGGCCGCGCTGTACGCACCGACCAGCACCTTCATCCTGATCACGATCGCGCTGTCGATCCTGATCGGCGGCGTGACCTTCACCGGCAGCGTGATGGCCTGGGCCAAGCTCAGCGAAACCGTCAGCGGCAGGCCCTTCCTGTTCAGCGGCCAGCGCATCGTCAACGGCCTGCTCGTGGCGGCGATCGCTGGGCAGCTCGGTGCTGTTCTGCATGCACCCGGACAACACCGCGTACCTGGCTGCTCGTCGTCGCGCTGGCCTTCCTGCTCGGCGTGATGGTCGTGATCCCGATCGGCGGCGCCGACATGCCGGTGGTGATCTCGCTGCTGAACAGCTACTCGGGCCTCGCGGCCTGCGCGGCCGGCTTCGCGATCAACAACATGATCCTGATCGTCGCCGGCGCGCTGGTCGGCGCGAGCGGCATCATCCTCACGCAGATCATGTGCAAGGCGATGAACCGCTCGCTCGCCAACGTGCTGTTCAGCGGTTTCGGCGCGGTGAGCGGCGGCACGACCGAGAAGCTCGAGGGCGAGGTCAAGGCGATCACGCACGAGGACGCCTACTACATCCTCGAGGCCGCCTCCAGCGTGGTGATCGTGCCCGGCTACGGCATGGCCGTCGCGCAGGCGCAGCACACCGTCAAGGAACTGCAGGAACTGCTCGAGAAGAACGACACCGAGGTGGTCTACGCGATCCACCCGGTGGCGGGTCGCATGCCCGGGCACATGAACGTGCTGCTGGCCGAGGCCGACGTCTCCTACGACCTGCTGCTCGAGATGGACGAGATCAACCCGCGCATCGAGAACTTCGACGTCGCCATCGTGATCGGCGCCAACGACGTGGTGAACCCCGCGGCGCGCGAGTCCAAGGGCAGCCCGATCTACGGCATGCCGATCATCAACGTCGACAAGGCGCGCACGGTGTTCGTGCTGAAGCGCTCCATGGCCTCCGGTTTCGCCGGCATCGACAACCCGCTGTTCTTCAAGGAGAACACGCGCATGCTGTTCGGTGACGCCAAGGAGTCGATCAGCCAGCTGATCCGGCAGTTCAAATGAACCCGGCCTTCGGGCGGGCGATGCAGGTCGGCATTCATGCCGACAAGGGTTCGGCACTGCCGAACCCGCCGCCTGCCCGCAGGCACCTGTCGGCATGAATGCCGACCCACATGGCTCTGCCGACCCACGGCACCTGTCGGCATGAATGCCGACCCACATTGAATGCCGACTGGCCGCCACCGGGCCCGCCCCGTACAATCCCCGCAATTCCGGTAATGCACCGTTCTTGCGGGGTTCGCACACATGCAGCAGGTCGTGATCAGCGGTACGGGTCTTTTCACCCCGGCCCAGTCGATTTCCAACAGCGAGCTGGTGGCGGCGTTCAACGCCTACGCCGCTGACTGGAACGCCGAGAACGCCGCGGCCATCGCCGCCGGCGAGCGTGCGCCGATACAGGAATCGAGCGAGGCTTTCATCGAGAAGGCCTCGGGCATCAGGAGCCGCTTCGTGATCGACAAGCGCGGCGTGCTCGACCCCGCGCGCATGTGCCCGAACATCCCCGAGCGCCCCGACGACCAGCCCTCGCTGCAGTGCGAGATGGCCGTGCACGCGGCACGGGAGGCGCTGGCGCAGGCCGGCCGCACGGCCGCCGACATCGACGCGGTCATCGTCGCCTGCTCGAACCTGCAGCGCCCCTACCCGGCCGTCAGCGTCGAGGTGCAGGCGGCGCTGGGCATCGACGGTTTCGCCTTCGACATGAACGTCGCCTGCTCCTCGGCCACCTTCGGCATCGACATGGCCCGCAACGCGGTGCTCACCGGCTCGGCGCGCGCGGTGCTGGTGATCAGCCCCGAGATCTGCTCGGGCCACCTGGAGTTCCGCGACCGCGACTGCCACTTCATCTTCGGCGACGCCTGCACCGCGGTGGTGGTGGAACGCGAGGCGGCAGCCGGCGCGCGCGCGCCGTTTCGCATCGTCGACTCGCGCCTGAAGACCAGCTTCTCGAACAACATCCGCAACAACTTCGGCTTCCTGAACCGCGCCGACCCGAGCGGTATCGGCGCGCGCGACAAGCTGTTCCGCCAGGACGGACGCAAGGTGTTCAAGGAAGTCTGCCCGATGGTCGCCGAGATCATCGTGCGCCAGCTCGCCGAACTCGCGATCCCGGTCGAGGCGCTGCGCCGCCTGTGGCTGCACCAGGCCAACCTCGGCATGAACCAGCTGATCGGCCGGCGCGTGCTCGGGCGCGAGCCCCTGCCCGGGGAGACGCCGGTGATCCTCGACACCTACGCCAACACCAGCTCCGCGGGCTCGATCATCGCGTTCCACCAGTTCCGCGACGACCTCGACACGGGCGACCGCGGCGTGATCTGCTCCTTCGGGGCGGGCTACTCGGTCGGCAGCCTCGTGGTCGAGCGCTGCGGCTGAGGGGATGGAATCGTGATCTGGACCGCCACCGGAGGCTTTTCGACATGAGCATCGACTACCACTTCACGGCCGGCGTCGAACGCGTGTTCGCGCTGCTGACGGACGCGGATTTCCTGGTCGACCGCTGCCTCGCGCTCGGCGAGCTCGCCGCCGACTGCACGGTCGAGGACGATGACGACGAGGTGGTGATCACGCTGAACCGCGAGGTCGAGCGCAACCTGCCCTCCTTCCTGTCGCGGCTGTTCGAGAGCCGGCAGAACGTGGAGATGGTCGAGCGCTGGAGCCTGCGCGGCGGCGCGCGTCACGGCCGCTTCACGCTGAAGGTGATCGGCCAGCCGGTGACGGTGGAAGCGGAAATGAAACTGCGCGCCGACCCCGCGGGTGGCTGCACCTACACCGTGCGGCACAGCGCGAAGGCGAACGTGCCGCTGATCGGCCGGCGCCTCGAGAGTTTCATCCTGGGACAGACCGAGGCCGGCGCGCGGGCAGAACTCGACTACCTCGCCGCCGCCCTCGAATAGCGCTCAGCCGACGCGCACCTCGGTCTGCAACCGCACCTCGGAGCGCAGCGACTTCGACACCAGGCAGGCCTGCTCGGCCTTTTCCAGCAGGCGCTCGGCGCGCGCGACATCGCCGCCGGCGGGAATGCGCAGGTGCGCCTGCAGCTCGATCACGGTGAACCACAGCCCCTGCGCCGTCTTCTCGAGCACACCGACCGCATCGCAGTCGATCTCGCTCCACTCGAGCTTGGAGGCGTTGGCCACGGCGCGGAAGCTGAGGATGTAGCAGTCCGCAATGGCCGCGACGAACAGCGTCTCCGGCGACCAGTTGCCGGCGGGGCCGCCGAACTCCGGCGGCGCGCTGCTCTGGATGTCCTCGAGCTCGGCGCTGCGCAGCGTCACGACGCTTGCCGGCGCCGCCATCGCGCTTACCGCGTAGCGGTGTGGAAATGGATGCATCTCGCCTGTCCTCCGCTTGCCGCTCAGGCCTCGACGGCCTGCACGCCCTTCTCGTACTTGGTATACACGTAGACGGGAACCTGCAGGTCGCCGAGGTGCTCGTCGAGCAGCGGGCGCACGTCGTTCCAGTCCAGGCGGCCGACACCGGTCGCGAGGCGCGGCAGGGCGAGGCTGCCGAGCTTCTCGGTCTCGACGATCTTGCGCAGCTGGCGCAGCGCGTGGTTGACGTTGGGCAGCGTCGCCTCGCCCGGCCTCTCGCCGTGGCCGTAGGCCGCTTCCTGGGTCAGCAGGCTGACGACGCGCTTGCCGTCGGCCGATGCCCAGACCCACGCCTCGCCCGCCTTCGGGTGCGCGGTCTGGCAGAAATGGCGGAAATCCTTGTACAGCGCCGGCCACTGCTCGCGCAGCGCAAGGGCGAGGCCCTGGGCGAAGTTGTCGTTCGGCGATACCCCGTGCGCGATGGCTTGCGCGGAACTCAGCAGGATATCCCCGTGTACTTCCTTGATCATGATGCCTCCGAAAATGGAACGCTACGTCCGGACGACCCGTCCGGAAACCGCGCGCATCATACGTCAGATGGCACCCCGTCGCTTGATTCAGGTCAGTCCACCCTCCTTTTCGAACAACTCGAGCTGCGCCGGGTTGCTCTCCTCGCGCAGATCCACGAAGCGCACCCCGACCCCGAGCAGCCGCACCGGCAGCGGGCTGCGCCCCAGCGCCGTGCCCAGCAGTTCCGCCACGCGCGCCGGCTCCGGCAGGCGCGCCGCGCACTCCACGGTCGTGCTCTGGAAGTCGGCGAACTTGAGCTTCACGAACACCTTGGTCACCAGGTACTCGTCGGAGACCCGGCGCAGGCGCGACCTGAGCGTCATCAGCAGCTCCGGCAGCTGCCGCTGGCAGGCCTCGAGCCCGTGCAGGTCCTCGGCGTAGGTACGCTCGACGCTCAGCGACTTGCGCCGCTGGCTCGCCTGCACCGGGCGCTCGTCGATGCCGCGGCAGAGCTCGTACAGGCGCTGCCCGAAGCGCCCGAAACGCTGCGTCAGCTCGAACACCGAAAACGCGCGCAGATCGGCGCAGGTCGACACGCCCATGCCGCTCAGGCGCTCGGCGGTCGCCTTGCCCACGCCGAAGATGCGTCGCACCGGCAGCGCCGCCACGAAGGCATCGACCTCGTCGGGCAGCACCACGAAATCGCCGTCGGGCTTGTTCCAGTCGCTGGCCACCTTGGCCAGGAACTTGTTGGGCGCCACCCCGGCGGAGATCGTGATACCGACCTCGGCGCGCACGCGGCGACGGATGTCGCGGGCGATCAGCGTCGCGCTGCCGTGGCAGGCGCTCGCCGCGCTCACGTCGAGGAAGGCCTCGTCCAGCGACAGCGGCTCCACCAGGTCGGTGTAGTCGTAGAAGATCTGGCGGATCTGGCGCGAGGCGGCGCGATACTTGTCGAAATCCGGCGGCAGGATCACCAGCCCCGGGCAGAGCCGGCGCGCGTGCGCCGAGGGCATCGCCGAATGCACGCCGTACTCGCGCGCCACGTAGTTGCAGGTGGTGATCACGCCGCGGCGCTCGGGACTGCCGCCGACCGCCACCGGCAGGCCCGCCAGCGACGGGTCGTCGCGGATCTCGACCGACGCGTAGAAGCAGTCGCAATCGCAGTGGATGATCTTGCGCTGGACCTGGGCTGGCTGCATGCGAAACCGCGCTTGCGGCGACACCTGGCGGATGTGGAGTCGCATTATCGCAGCATTGGGCTGACGACGACCAAAACGGGCGGATTCGCGCCATCGCAACGGCTCGCAAGCGCGCGCGCGCTCGCTTATGATCGCCGGCCGGAGCATGACGAACCGGCTCGATAAACGACATAAGCGAGGAAGCGACGATGAGCGAGAAAACCCAATCCCCCACCCTCACCCGCGCCGCCATGGGCATCACGCCGGGCCGGCCGCTGACCGTGAGCCAGGGCGGCATCGAAGAGTTGCGCCGCGACATCCAGATGCTGATGGACATCGAGGCCATCAAGCAGCTGAAGCACGCGTACTTCCGCTGCATCGACACGGCGAACTGGGCCGAGATCGGCGACTATTTCCACGACGACGTGATGGTGCACTTCATCGGCGGCACCTACGAGTGGAAGCTCGAGGGCAAGACGGCCTACGTCAATGCCGTGACCCAGTCCTTCAACCGCCAGGCGATCGGCCACCACAACGGCCACCAGCCCGAGATCCAGATCCTGAGCGAGACCGAGGCCACCGGCATCTGGTACCTCGCCGACAACATGTGGCAGCTCGATTCGCGCTACTTCACCACCGGCACCGCGCTGTACTGGGACCGCTACGTGAAGGTCGACGGCCGCTGGCTGGTCCGCGAGACGCGTTACCGCCGCATCTACGAACTGAACTCCGTGCTCGACGAGCGCCCCAAGCCCGCCACCCACTACCTGGGCGACTTCGGCACGCCGGTGAAGGCCTCCTGAAACGGGCCCGCGCACGGCGCGGGTTCAGTCTGCCTCTGCGAGCTCGCCGCCCAGCAAGCGGCGCGCCTCATCGGCCCGGGCGCCCTGTGCCCGGGCGATGATGGTCCGCAGCAGCGGAGCCGCATCCTCCTTCCGACCTGCCGCGGCGTAGGCCTTCGCCAGCAGCATCACGATGTCCTCGTCCGCAGGCAGCATGCCATGGGCCGCCTCCAGGCTCGTGACGCCCTTGCCCAGGTCCTCGCCCGGAAACAGGTAGGACGCGCCGTTCATGGCGAAGAGTTCGGGAATTTCCCGGTCGATCGCGTGCGCGCGGGCGAAATGGCGGCGCGCCTCCGCCAGCAGGCGGCTGCGCTCCGCGGAATCCTTCTCGAGCCGCGCGCGGTCCAGCCAGTACTCGCCGTAGTCGAGCTGGCGCAGGGCGTCATCCGGCGCCAGCTCCAGCGCCTTCCTGTACAGAGGCTCTGCCGCGTCGAAGCGGCGCCCAAACTTGTGCACGTCACCAAGCACGGCGAGCGCCAGGGTGTTGCCCGGTTCCAGCGCCAGGGCGGCCTCGGCCGCGCGCTGGGCGGCGTCGAACTCGGCACCCGTGAGGCTGAGCGAGGCGATGTGTGCCGCCGCCTCGGCGGTCGACAAGGAGCGGTGCTGCATGGCCACCGCGGCTGGCGGCTCCTTGACCCGCAATACCATGTAATGGAGCTTGCTGCGCGCGTAGCGGCGCAGTTTCCGCTCGAGCCCGCTGACCCGCTCGCCGTAGGCCTGCTCGAAGGCCTCGTCGGCCGGCGTGCCGGCGTCGTTGAGCTGGAGGTAGCGCTGCGTATCGGCGGCGAAATCCCGGCCCTCGCGTCCGAGGCTCAGGTAATGCGTGAGCAGCCAGGACTGCGCGTAGAACATCGTCTGGTCCATGCCGTGGAGATCGGCCGTGTGGCGCAGCGAGATCAGGCGGGCGAATCCGACCCAGTCACCGACGGCGAGTGCCTGCACGCGACTTTCGACGGGTTTGCCCAACGCGATCGCATCGCCCTCCAGCTCCAGGCTGGACACCAGCTCGGCGAAGCCCTCCTCGTACCACGCGGGATAGATCGTGTGGTCACGGTTGTGCATGAGGAAGTGCGCGTACTCGTGCTTCAGCACGATATCGGTTCCCAGCTGCCGGTCCGGTGCCAGCACCGCGTAATTGGCCCGCATGGTCGGCCGCAGGTAACCCAGCACGTAACGCCCGAAGCCCAGGTCCGAATCGGTGTGTGGCACGAGGTACACGTAGGTCGGCACGCGCTCCTCGAAGCGCCCGGTGTTCGTGACGATCTTCGCCGCGAAGCGGAAGTCCTCGAGGCTCTGCGCGAGTTCGGTCCCGCGCCCGGTGCCGAGCGCGCTCAGCACCACGAAGTGCGGCGAACGGGTTTCCGTCCACGCGTATTCCCACGGTTCGCGTGCTGCCGCGGCGCGGGCGACGAGCACGCAACAAAGCAGCAGCAGCGATGCAAATGCGTTTTTCATTTTATTCTCCGCCAGCGCATAGAATGCCCGGCGTACGATCGCATAAACAAGGACAGCAGCACATGACCAATCTGGGCTACGACGCCACCAGCCGCGTGCTCGAGACCGACAAGGGTCGCATCCACTACCACGAGGCCGGCAGCGGCCCGGTGCTGCTGATGATCCACGGCTCCGGCCCCGGCGTTAGCGGCTGGGCCAACTTCCAGGGCAACCTGCCGGTGTTCGCGCGGCACTTCCGCTGCCTGATCATCGACCTGCCCGGCTACGGCGGCAGCGAACCGGTCGAAGGCCCGCCAGTGGCCGGCTGCGTGGAGGCCGTGCTGCGCCTGCTGGACGGGCTCGGCGTCGAACGCTGCCACATTCTCGGCAACTCGCTGGGCGGCATCGTGGGCTCCTTCGTCGCGGCCTACCACCCGCAGCGCGTGACGCGCTTCGTCACCATCGGCGGCATCGGCATGAATGTGTTCACGGCCTTCCCCGGCGAGGGCCTGCGGCTGCTCACGGCTTTCGCCGAGGAGCCCACGCGCGAGAACATCGAGACCTGGCTGCGCTCGATGGTCTTCGACCAGTCGATCAGTCACCGAGGAGCTGATCGAGTCGCGCCTGAAGAGCGCCACCAACCCGGTGACGCTCGCGACCAGCCGCCAGCTCTACTCGCGCGCCTCCGCCGAGGCGATGGCCGCAGAGTTCCGCGGCCCGAATGCCTCGCAGCGCATCGCGCATCTCGCCTCGATCCAGGCACCCACGCTGATCACCTGGGGCCGTGACGACCGCGTGAGCCCGATGGACATGGCACTGATCCCGATGCGCGTGATCCCGCGTGCGGAACTGCACGTTTTCCCGAACTGCGGCCACTGGGCAATGATCGAGTGCAAGGAGGCGTTCGAGACGCTGGTTATCGGCTTCCTGCAACGCCGCGACTGAACGCCCATGGATCAGCCGGCGCGCAACGCGCGCCGGTAGCTCGCGAGCCCCCACCCGATCAGGCCCGCCGCCAGCGGGTAGAACACCAGCGACACGATCGCGAGCGAGTAGCGCAGGGCCTGGTCGTCGCCGAACACGAAGTCCGTGAGTGCGGCCACCAGCGAGCCGCCGAATCCGAGGCCGAAGAAGTTGGTCGCGAACAGCGCGATCGCCGTGATCTGGCCGCGCATGCGGCCCGGTGTGGCCAACTGCAGCGCGGCCATCGCCACGCCGAAGTGCGAGTAGTGCAGGAAGATGACGGCGCTGAACAGCCACAGCGTCATGGCGCTGGAGGTCAGCAGCGGCGCGACCACAGCGGGAACGGCGGCCAGCAGCGCGGCGTGCATCACCCAGCGCATGTTGGCGTCGGTGTGGCCGCGCCGCTGCAGCCACGCGGCGCAGCCCGCGCCGGCGAATGTGCCCAGCGTTCCCGCAATCATGTACACGAGCCCTAGCGCGGCACCCGCCTCGGTCTTCGCCATGCCGTGGCTGCGCGCAAGCATCTCGGGGTACCACGCGATGCTGCCGTAGCCGATCACCGACATCATCGAGATGCCGAGCATGAGCCCGCCGTAGAGGCGCCTCTCGCTGCGCAGCCGCGCGATAACCGCGGCGAAGGGCACGGGCTCGCCCGCCTCGCCGGCCAGGCGCTGACGCGGCGGTTCGCGCACGAAGCCGAGCAGCGCGACCACGAGGAAGCCGGCGAGACCCACGGTAATGAAGGTGGCCTGCCACGGCTGCACGTCGGCTAGCAGCGCAATGTGCGATAGATCGACGCCGCTGAAGAATTCGTAGAGGTAGCCGCCCACCATGTAGGAGGCGCCCGTGCCCAGCGTGATGCCCATCGCGAACACCGAGGTGGCCCAGCGCAGGCGCTCGGGCGGGAAATAGTCGCTCATCAGCGAGTACGCCGCCGGCGACAGCGTGGCCTCGCCCACGCCCACGCCGACGCGCACCAGGAACAGGCTGCCGAAGCTGCGCGCAAAGCCGCACAGCGCGGTCATCACGCTCCAGAAGCTAACCCCCACGATGATGATCCAGCGCCGGCTGAAGCGGTCGGCGAGCCAGCCGATGGGCAAGCCGAGCACGATGTAGAACAGCGTGAAGGCCCAGCCGTGCAGCAGGCTGAACTGGAAGTCGGAGATCGCGAACTCCTGGCGGATCGGTCCGACCAGGATCGCCAGCACGTTGCGATCGACGAAGGACAGGATGTAGGCGGCCAGCAGCACGCCGAGCATGTAATTGGCGTGCCGTGACGGCGGATAAGGCTGGCTCACGCGGACATTCTCCCGCTCGCGATGATGGTGCTCAAATGCGAACCCGAACGGGGTGTGATCATAGCAATCGGCGCGCTGGCGGCGCACGATGGCGCGCGCCCCGCTACACTGGCAGCCGTACCGATACTCCCACCAGGAGGCCTGCCGTGGCTTTCACTTCGCATCCGCTGTGGCTCGCGGGCTTCCGGCCGTTCTTCGCGCTCGCCTGCCTGGCGGGCATGTTCCTGCCGCTGGCGTGGGCACTGTTCTACAGCGGCCTGCTGCCGGCCCCGTCGGGGCGATTCACGCCCGCGCAATGGCACGCGCACGAGATGTTCTTCGGTTTCGGGTGGGCCGTGCTCGGCGGCTTCCTGCTCACCGCGACCAAGAACTGGGTGGGCGTGCGCGGCTGGCATGGCGCGGCGCTCGCGTGGCTGGCTTGCGCGTGGCTCGTGGAGCGGCTCGGCATGGCGCTGGGCGGCAACTGGCCGCTGCCGCTGTTCCTGCTGTCGAACAACCTGTTCCTCGGCAGCATCAGTCGCGATGCTGATGTGGACGCTGCTGCGCCACCGCGCGCAGGACAGCTACCGCGACAACGGCTTCTTCCTGCTGGTGCTTCCCGCCTTCCTGGTGGCGAAGACGCTGCTGCTGCATGGCGATCATTTCGCCGCCGGCCACGGCATGGCGCTCGCGCTGTTTCGCATGGCCTTCCTGGTGATGCTGGAGCGCACGCTGACGCAGTTCATGCGCGGCAACTTCCAGGTCGACATCCTGCGCCGGCCGCTGCTCGACAATTCCATCAAGCTGCTGGGGCTGTTGCTGGTGATCGAGTTCGCGCTGGCGCCCGGGCTCGCGGCAGCCGCCGCGCTGCTGCTCGCACTGCTGCTGGCCGCGCGCTTCCTGTTCTGGAAGCCGATGCTGGCGCTGCGGCGCATCGACCTCGGCATCATGTATATCGGCTACCTGCTGATCGTGGCACAGCTCGTGGTGCAGGCGCTGGGGCGGCTCGAGGCGCCGGCATGGACCGGGTCGGTCTCGGTGCACCTGTTCAGCGTCGGCGTGATGGGCACCGTGATTCCCGCCATGCTGATCCGCATCAGCAAGGGACACACCGGGCGCAAGGTGACGTTCGACGCGCTGGACCGCGCCGTGCTCTACCTGATGCTCGCTGCGCTGGCGTTGCGCATCGTGGCGCCGCAGCTGCTGCCCGCGGCCTACCTGCTGTGGCTGCAACTGGCCGCGGCCTGCTGGTTCGCCGGCTTCGGCATCCTCGGCTGGCGCTACATCCCCTTCCTGCTGCGGCCCCGCGTGGACGGCAAGGAGCACTGATCAGGCGGCACGGTGCGTAGCGCCCAGGCCGCTGTCGCGCACGCACCGCGACACGCGATTGCGCCCGCCGGCCTTCGCGACATACAGCGCCTCGTCGGCCCGCGCCAGCAGCAAGGCCGCGTCATGACGCGCGTCGACGAGGTCCGCCAGCCCGAAACTCGCGGTGATGCAGATGCCCTCGGGCCCGTGCATGTGCTCCACCGCGCGGCGCAGGCGTTCGGCATAACCCGCGGCACCGGCGGCGTCGACCTCGGGCACGAGGATCGCGAACTCCTCGCCGCCGATGCGCGCAACCGTGTCGACCTCGCGACTCTGCTCCTGCAGCAGCTGCGCGAAGGCGGCCAGCACCTGGTCACCGCTGGCATGTCCGTGGGTGTCGTTGATGTCCTTGAAGTGGTCGATGTCCGCGATCACCACGCTGAGCGGCCGGCGGTAGCGCTGTGCCGCGGCCAGCGCGCGTGCCAGCCGTTCGTCGAACGCGCGCCGGTTGAGCAGGCCGGTGAGCGGATCGGTCTGGGCGTGCCGGTTCAGTTCCTCGATGGCATCGAGCGCGTAGCTCTGGAACACGAAGATCCCCAGCCCGACGAACAGCACCGGCGCCACCACGGCATAGACGTTGATCAGCGCCTGCAGGTCGTAGCCAAGCAGCAACGCGCCGGCGGCAACCCAGAGTTCGGCCCCCGCGCCGAAGGCCAGCACCGCGACCGTGCC
Organism: uncultured Gammaproteobacteria bacterium; assembly: GCA_963819895.1. GTDB lineage: Bacteria > Pseudomonadota > Gammaproteobacteria > Pseudomonadales > UBA5518 > UBA5518. The sequence continues at coordinate 22,775 of CAWFXU010000021.1, read as the reverse complement.
GATATCGCCGACGTTGCGCGGGACCTTGTAGCGGACCAGGCAGCACGCCGAGGCGATGCAGCCCATCGCAATCGAGATTGCGGCGAAGCCGAAGCGCAGCAGCGGACGATCCGAGAAGCCCAGGTAGAGAACGAACGAGGACAGCGCGGGACTCAGGATCATCAGGAACAGAAGCGCGGGCACGGGCCTGGCACAGCGGATCCATGCGCTGGCCCAGAGCGTCGCAAAGCCCCCGAGGATCAGCGCGCCGCGCAGCACGCTCTCGGCCGTTCCGCTCAGGAAAGCGGGAGCGAACACGTACGTCACCACGGTGGCGCCCATGAGCAGGAATCCGGTGCCGTAGAGGATCGCCGCACGGGCGGGGCGTTCCCGGCCCGCGAGCGGCAGCACGGCGATCGCCATCAGGAAGCACAGGGAGCAGACGACAGCGGACACGAAGATCGATTGATCCATGGATAACCCCCGCGCCAGCTCGGGCTGGCAGAGTCGGGAACGCGGTCTGTGGAGGGTGGCGCGAAGCGGACCGCTGAACGCTGGGGCCGGGTCAGGCAGCCAATGCGGCGCCCGTGGAAAGACCGTACCAGAAGCGGTGGGCGCCGGCTGTGATGCGGTTCTCGTGGCGCGTACACTGCGCACCGGCGCCAATCGCGACGCATGCACCGAGGAGAGCCCATGAGCACCGTTGAAGCCAGCACCGAGCTCGCGATGCCGCGTGCGCGCGCCTGGGAGATCCTGCGCGATCTGGGGATCGCGCACCGCTACGTTCCCGGCCTGGTGCGCACGGAAATCCGCTCGATGCAAACGCAGGGCGTTGGCGCCACGCGTCGCGTGTACCGCGCGAAAGGCGAAGGTCTCGACGAGACGGTCGTCGACTGGGTGGATGGTCACGGCTTCCTGCTGCGCCTGCACAAGCCCGACGGAACCGCGCCCGCACCCTTCGCCGCCGCGAGCTTCCGCTACCGGCTGGACGATGTGCCGGGACATGCCGGGCATGCGCGCATGACGATCGCGCTCGACTACGAGCCGCGCTGGGGTGCGGCAGGGCGACTGCTGGACCGCGTGCTGCTGCGCAGGGCCGTCGCAAAGGTCCAGCAGCAACTGGCCGAACGGATCAGGGCGTACTACGAGTCGGCATGAGCGCCGCAGCGGATAAGCCCTGCCGCACGGTTGCCCACCGCGGCCGCATCGTTACAGCCTCGCGACCAGCGGCCCCAGCCGCTCGACCTCGCTCACATGTGCCGAGCCCGGCACCATGAACAGTTCGTCGATACCGGTCGCCTTCATCGCGCGCATGGTCTCCAGCACGCGCGCGGGCGTGAATTGCGTCATGCTGTCGGCGACCGGCTGCGCGATGCGATGGCCCGCGATCCGCAGGTATTCGTAGGCGTAGTGCCTGAGCGTTGCCTCGGCGTCGTCGGCCAGCGAGTACCAGAAGCCGCCGATCTTCCACGGTTTGCCCTCGCGGCCGGCCTCCTGCCACGCGCGGTCGAAGACCTCGAACTTGTGACGGATCTCGCCGGCGTCGCCGGTGATCGAGAAGGCGTAGAGCCCGTCGGCCCACTGCGCCGATTTCGCGATCGCCTGCGGTCCCGCGAAGCCGCCGAGGATGCGCGGCAGCCTGCCGTTCACGGGTCGCGGCCCGATCGGCTCCGAGCCCTCGAACGGCAGGCCGCCATTCCAGATCTCGCGCATGCGCGCCACCTGCTGCGGCAGCCGCGCATTGCGCGAGACGAAATCCGCACCGACGGCGCGGTAGTCGTCGGGGCGACCGCCGGTGCCGACCACCACGTCGACGCGACCATCCGAGATCAGGTCGAGGCTGGCGATTTCCTTGGCTGCGCGCACCGCATCGTGCATCGGCAGCACGTAGAGCGTCGGCACGATGCGCACGCGCGCGGTGAGCGCGGCCGCACCGGCGAGCAGGATGCGCATGTCGATCGCGTCGGCGCCGGAAATCCGCTCACCGCAGGAGATCGCGCTGAATGGACCCGCCTCGATGGCGCGGCACCAGTCGAGCAGCGTCGAGCGCGTTATCCCCGGCTCCGAATAAGGCAGACAAACCCCTACGTCCATTGCATCGCCCTCCACTCTCGCCTAGTTGTCCACCCGCGGCTGCGCCGCGGCCTGGCGGCCGGCGGCGCGTCCGAAGAAGGTTGCATCCGCCACCGACATGCCGCTCGCATAGCCGCTCGCAGTGCGCGGGATGCCGGCCGCCGTTCGTCCCGCGGCATACAGCCCCGGGATCACCTCACGATCGGGCGTCAGCACTTCGCCCGTGGGCAGCGTGTCCAGCCCGCCCAGCGTGAAGCAGGTGGGTTTCAGCGTATCCAGCGTCCAGTCGACCAGCGCGAACGGCGGGGTCGCGATGGGCGCGAGCCACTCGCGCGACTTGCGGAACAGCGGGTCCTCGCCGTTGGCGGCGTTGCGGTTGTAGAACGCCACGGTCTGCTGCAGCGAACCGGGCGGCAGGCCGGCCTCCTGTTCCACCTCCGCGACCGTCTCGCCCACCGCGACGATCTGCGTGGTCTCGTGGTAGTCCGGGCGGCTGAAGTGCTCGTTGTCGATGAACAGGAAAATGCGGTGGTTGGTCTGCGCCGCCGCGTAGTGGCCCAGGCGCGCGAGGTAGACGTCCTCGTTGATGAAACGCTGGCCCTGCTCGTTGACGAAGATGCCGCAGGTGAGCTTCGCCGGCGGGTAGTGCGCCACGCCGATGAAGGCCTGCCCCATGTGGATCGGGTGCCCGCCTGCCGCGAGCCCCAGCAGGATGCCGTCGCCGGTGTCGCCGGGATTGCCGTGGCGCGTGCAGAAGGCGGCGTATTCCGGGATGTGCCGTCGCGTCATCTCCTCGTTCATGATGAAACCGCCCGTCGCGAGGACCACGCCCTGTGCGGCGAGGATGTGCACCTCGCGGTTGTCGATGCGCGCCACCGCACCGCGGATGCGCCCGCCGCGGTCGCGGATCAGCGCCGTCGCGCGCGCGTCGTAGCGGATGTCGGCGCCGGACTCCTCGACGCGCCGCAGCAGCACGCCCATGAAGACCTTGCCGCCGTCGTGGCCGGCGTCTGCAGGCAGGTGGGCGCGCGGCACCGGCGTGGCCTGCTCGGTGAACGGCCAGGCTCGCTCGTTGCCGCTGTACTGCAGCGAGTCGCCGGTCAGCGCGACCACGTCGCGGCCCGGGAAGAAGCCGCGCCGGTACTTCACGCCCAGGCCTTCGGCCCAGTCGAAGTGCTCCGCGGCACCGTCGACGAAGGCGCGCACGCGCGCCGGATCGGCATAGGCGCCGAAGCAGGCCATCAGGTAGTTGTGGAAGTTATCGCTGCTGTCCTCGAAGCCGAGCTCGCGCTGCAGCCGCGTGCCGCCGCTGCCGCCGAGATACATCTCGCAGGCCGAGAGCGCCGTCGATCCGCCGCCGCCGCTGAAGCGCTCCAGCACCATGACCGCGGCACCCGCACGGCGCGCCTCCAGCGCCGCCGAGGCGCCGGCGCCGCCGAAACCGCAGACCAGCACATCGGTGTGGTGGTCGAAGCGCTCTACGCTCTCCAACTCGACGATACGTTGCACGGGCGCTCTCCCTCGGGGCACTGGAGGATGGTGAGCGTGCCTTTATAAAGGATAAAACATTTGATAACAATTGTTTTATGCGGTCGCCGGCTTGCGGGCGTGAATGACCTTCACCACGTCGAGGTAGACGTTGCGGACCTTCTCGACAATGAAGCCGGCCGCCTGCACGTTCGCGACCGTGTCGCGGTTCATCTCGGGGCCGAAGTTGCGGCTGAGCGGGGTCATCCAGTCCATCACCTGCCTGAACACCGGCACCTTGCTGCCGGTGTGCTCGAACATGTGCAGCTCGCCGCCGGGCTTCAGCACGCGCAGCAGCTGGCGCAGGCCGTCCACCGGGCGCGGCACCGAGCAGAACGTGCAGGAGGTGAACACCTGGTCGAAGTGCGCATCGGGGAAGTCGAGCGCCAGCACATCCTGGCGCTGCAACGTCATCGCCCCGGGGTAGCCCGCCGCGCGCGGCGCCGCGCGCTTGAGCATCTCCCCCGATATGTCGATGCCGGTGATGCGCTGTCCCGGCGGGAAGAAGGCGATGTCCAGCCCCGTGCCCACCGCAAGGAACAGGATCTCCCCCTGCATGCGCGCGAACAGCTCGCGCTTCACCGGTCCCCAGCGCTTCTCCGAGCCCACGCCGTTCATCATGTCGAAGCTCGCGGCGGCGCGGTCCCACTTCCTCGCGGTTGCCTCGTCCATGCTCAGGCCTCCCGCGTCAGTCGCGCATTGGCGATATAGGTGAGGAGCAGCACGCCGATACCGATCAACGCCCCCATCCAGGCGCCGTCCAGCGCCGACATCGCATGATGGTGCGCGATCGCGCACACCGTCATGTTCGCGGTCATGCCGCCGATCATGGTCGGCACCATCACCTCGTGCGCGCCGAACCAGCGCAGCAGCAGCGTCAGCGCGAGCAGCATCGTGACCGCCATGGCGCCGGCCATCGACACCAGCATCCCCAGCCAGAAGCCGAGCGCGTGCGGCATCCACACGATGCCGGCCCAGCCGGAAAAGGCACCGACCAGCGCATTGCTGAAACAGTCGCCGAGCACGAAATAAGGCCTGGTTTCCATCGGCTGCTCCTCGCCTCCTGGCGTCGATGTTGTCGATGTTAGAGGCGCGCCACAGAGCGGGTCAACGCGACTGTCCGGCACGAAAACATCAGCGCCGTGGAATAAACCGCTGGTCCCGGCCGTTTACTTGCCAGGTGACCGGCCAATGGCCGGTGCGCAGGCCCGCTTGGGCCGATGCTCCTGCCATCCTGCGCACGACTCGATTTCTACGGAGGACTGATACATGCGCATACCGAGGTTTTCGCGCGCCGTGCTTGCCGGCGCCACGCTGCTCGTCGCCGCCTTTCCGGCAACCGCCGAAACGGGCCGCCTGCTCGCCGCCCAGTGCGCGCAGTGCCACGGAACCAACGGGGCCGGTCCGGGCTTCGACTCGATCGCCGGCAAGGATCCCGACGAGCTCTTTCACGATCTGGTCGAGATGAGGAACCGTCCGGTCGAGGGAATCATGGACCGCCAGGCCCGCGGCTACACGGACGCGCAGCTGCGCAGCATTGCCGATTACCTGTCCACCCTGCCCGGCAACGGCGACGACTGAAACCCGGAGAAAACACCATGAGCACGCTGAATCGAAGGCATCTTCTCAAGCTGGCCGGCGCCGCCGCCGCGCTGGCTGCCGTTCCCCGGGTACTGAACGCCGCCGTCGCTCCACGGGTGGTCGTGGTCGGCGCCGGCTTTGGCGGGGCCACCGTGGCCAAGTACCTGCGCATGTGGGGCGGCAACATCGACGTCACGCTGGTCGACGCCAACGCGACCCATGCCGCCTGCATCCTGTCGAACCTGGTGATCACCGGCGCCCTGCCGATGAGCAGCATCACGCTCGGATTCGACAAGCTGGCGACCACTCACGGCGTCACCGTGATGCAGGGGCGCGCGCAAGCCATCGACCCGCCCGGCAACACGCTGACCGTCAACACCGCCAGCGGGCTGAAGGTGCTGCCCTATGACCACCTGGTGCTGTCGCCGGGAATCGATTTCTCACCCGCGCCGGGCATATGGGACCCCTTGCGCACGCCGCACGCGTGGCAGGCCGGCGCGCAGACGACGCTGCTCAAGAACCAGCTGGCGGCGATGCGCAGCTACGACACCTTCGTGATGACCGTGCCGAAGGCGCCCTACCGCTGCCCGCCCGGACCCTACGAGCGGGCCTGCGTGGTCGCGGATTACCTGAAGCGCAAGGGCCGCACCGGCGCGAAAGTCGTGGTGCTCGATGCCAATCCCGGCATCACCGCCGAACCGGAGGCCTTCGGCCGCGCCTTCAACGTGACCCACGCCGGCGTCATCCAGTACCACCCCAACGCGACCGTGGTATCGGTCGATTCCACCACGCGCTCGATCAACACCAGCGCCAGATCGATAAAGAACGCCAGGGTGCTGAACTACATCCCCAACCAGCGCGCCGGCAAGATCGCGCAGACGCTGGCGCTCGACAGCGCGGGTTTCGTGCCGGTGGATCCGCTCACCTACGGCGTTGCGGCTTATCCCAACGTCCACGTGATCGGGGATTCCTGCTCGGTGCCGTCGTCGTACGGCAAGGCAGTGCCCAAGTCCGGCCACATGGCCAACTCGGAGGCGAAGGTCTGCGCGGATGCGATCATCCGTTCCCTCAGCGGCTACGCGCCGGACCAGGACGTCGCCACCAGTTCGGCCTGCTTCAGCCCCATCACCAGCAAGAGCGCCTCGTGGCTGTCGGCCAATTTCATCTACGGCGACATCTACGCGGCGGACGGCAGCGTGAAGGGCAAGGGCATGCACCGCGTGGACCTCGGCGAGGCGCCGTCGGACCGTGTCAACGGCGACAGCTACGAGGACATGTTCCAGTGGGCGGAGAGCCTGTTCGCGGACAGCTACGCCTGAGCCCGGGTGCGGCAGACCGCGGGGCCGCGCAGCGCAGCCACGCAGCCTGCCGCCAGGCACACGCCGACGATCAGCACCGCGAAGCCCCGGTCGTAGTTCCCGGTGCGATCGTAGACCGCGCCCAGGAAATACAGCGCGAGAATGGCGATCGGCTTCATCACGATCAGCTTGGCACCCATGACGGTGCCGAAGCTGCGCGCGCCGAACAGCCACGCCAGCAGCGTACTCGACAACGGGAACACGCCGCCGACCGCGATACCCAGGATCGAGGCGAATGCCAGCAGCCCCCAGAAGCCGGGCTGGACGATGAAGACGAGCAGCAGCCCGACGTGGGCCACTGCGACGCCGAAGAACAGCACACGCAGGTCGACGCGATCGGCGAGCGCGCCGACGATCAGCTTGCCCGCCACCGCCGACAGCGTCATGCAGGAGGCGATCATCGCGGCAGCCGACAGGCTGATGCCGGCGTCCTGGAAATACGGCACCTGCGATGCCAGCAGGGCCTGGTCGCTGCCGAACAGCAGGCCACAGCCCAGGGCGAGCAGCCAGAAATTCCGGTTGCCCAGCAGCTCGCGATAGGACCACTGGTGTTCCGGCGCGGGCGCAACCGGCGGGCTCCCCGCATCGCTGCCGCCGGTGTCGAATTCGCGGCCGAACCCCGCTTCGTCGCCCCGCGGACGGTCGCGGATCGCAAGCAGCACGAGCGCGAGCATCGCGGCACCCGTCGCCAACCCCAGCACCAGCAACGCGTTGCGCCAGCCGGACTGCTCGATCAGCAGCGCCGTCAGCGGCTGGAACAGGAAACCACCGGCGGAGCTGGAGACCGCGATCACCCCGAGCGCGCGGCCGCGACGTCGCCTGAACCAGCGCACCACCACGGTGTTCGCGGCCAGCGCGCCGGCCGACGCGACGCCGAGCGAAATCGGCCCGACGATGAGCGCGGCCATCAGGGGCAGTGATTGCGACTGCGAGATCGCGACCAGGCCGGCGCCGAACAGCACGGCGCCAGCGCTCATGACCAGCCGCGCGGACAGGCGGTCCAGCAGCTGGCCCACCACCGGCGCCCAGATCGCCGCGCCGATCATCAGCGCGATCATCCCGTTGTTCGCCTCGGCGCGCGAAATGCCGAACTCCTCGCGTCACGGCAACGACGAACAGTCCGAATATGTAGCTGCTGCAGCCAACCGCCATCATGGCGGACAGGAATGCCGCCGCGAGCACCACCCATCCGCGGTAGGGCGGAACGCAAACGGGCTTCAGCGGCATCGTCATCTCCGCCTTACACGCGCCCGAGCCCCAGCTTCAGCTGGTCCACGGTGGCGGCGCCGTCGACGGCGATTACCTGTCCCGAGATGAAGCGCGCGGCCGGCGAGCAGAAGAACAGCACCGCATGGGCGATGTCGCTGCCGTGGCCCGTGATGCCGAGCGGGCTGCCCGGGCCGGGATTCGCCACCGCGCCCGAAAAGCGCTGCACGCCTTCGGTGCCCTCGATGCTGCCTGGCGCAACGGCGTTCACGCGGATGCCGTAGGGCCCCCACTCGACCGCGCAGGTGCGCGTCAGCGAGTCCACGCCGGCCTTGGCCGCCGCGACGTGCGCCTGCAGCGCCACACCCTTGAGCTCGAAGGGCGCCGAGATGTTCACGATGTTGCCGCCGTGCTCGCGCTGCCAGGCATCGAACACCGCGCGCGAGACGTTGTAGGTACCCAGCAGGTCGATGGCCACCACGGAGCGGAAACCGTTCGGCGAGATCTGCGTCATCGGTGCCGGGAAATTGCCCGCCGCATTGTTCACGAGGATGTCGATGCGCCCGAAGCGCGCCAGGATGCCGCGCACCGCGGCCGCCACGGCATCCGGCTCGCGCACGTCGCCCACCTCGTGGTGCGCCTCGATGCCTTCGCCTTGCAGTTCCTCCACCGCTGCCTTCAGCCTGTCTTCCTTGCGACTCAGCATCGCGATGCGCGCACCGTGCCGCCCGAGCACGCGGCAGATCTCCTTGCCGATGCCGGTGGCACCGCCGGTGACGAAGGCAACCTGCCCGGCAAGCAGGTCGGGGCGAAAGCTCGATGGTGTCGTATCGCTCATGATTCCCTCCATCTCTGTGGGTCCGGCATCAGCGCCCCAGCCGCGCGAACACCGCCTTCATGCGCGCGACCTTGTCGAGGTAGCCGCGCGCATCGTGCGCGCCGCAGCGCTGCCCCGGACGCAGGCTCAGGCCGCGGCGCGCGAACGCGTTGCCCGCGCCGGCGCCGCAGAGGTGGATCAGCGTCGCGAGCTCGTGCTTCTTCGCGAGCGATGCATTGCCCAGCCGGTAGCGCGCCAGCACGGCTGCGACGCGGCGGTCGAGATAGGCTGCGGTGAGCTCGACCGAATGGCTCGGCAGCACGCGGAAATACAGCGCGTTGAACCAGCACGAATCGAAGTCGTCCCAGGGCCCGTCCTCCACCACGCGGTTGTCGCGGATGCAGTAGCGCCTGGCTTCCTCGAAAGTGCCGTCGGTGAACTGGAACATGCCGACCGCGCTCGAGGCCGGACGGTAGATGTCGAGCGGGTCCGCCGTGAACGACCAGCGCCAGTAGGTGCGCGCCACCGGGTTGCCCGAGGCCTCGATCTGCGCCAGTGCGGCGAGCAGCTCGGGCGTGATCACCGCGGTGGCGTTCTCGCGAAACAGCTCGCCATAGGCGGCCCAGGTCTCGGCCGGCGTCTTGTACAGCGAATCACTGACCGGGAAGAACAGCTCGGTGGGTTTGCGCGCCACGTGGTAGACCGTATTGACCACGGCCCAGCCTCCCACGACGGCCGCCAGCATGGCCAGAATCAGCACCGCGGAGGGCATCGCCGCAAGACGCCTTGACCAGCGCCGGCGCGCTTCGGGCGACGGCCACAGGTCCATCAGGCGGCCCGCACGACCCTTGCGCGGGGGGCGGCGCCTGGCGCGCGGCTTCGCGGCCGGGCGCGGACGTGCCGTCGCGCTGGACTTCGCGGCAGCGGTGCGCGGCTTTGCGGCTGCGCGCGGCCCTGCAGCTGCGCGCGGCCTTGCAGCTGCGCGCGGCTTTGCGGGTGCGGGGGGCGTGACGGGAGTTCGGGGCATCGGCGAACGACAACATGACGATCCGACAAGGTTAGCGCATCGGGCGCCCCGCCGTAGTGACTTCCGTCCGCCGCGCCACTACGCTCTCCGGCGCTCCTCGTACAACAAGGACAACGCGCCGATGCAGGACACCGACTTCCCGGAGCTCAGCTGCTACCTGCTGCCCGGCCACACCACCACCCCGGCCGACGCGATCGCCGAGGCGCGCCTCGCCGAGGAGCTGGGGCTCGGCAAGGTGTGGCTGTCGGAGCGCTTCGACGTGAAGGACGCCGGCGTGATCTGCGCCGCCGCGCTGGCGGTGACCAGTCGCCTGCGCGTCGCCACCGCCGCGACCAACATCCACACCCGCCACCCGCTGGTGCTGGCCACGATGTGCGCCTCGCTGCACTACCTCTCGGGCGGGCGCTTCGAGCTCGGGCTCGCGCGCGGCGTCGGCATCAGGAACCAGCTGATGGGCCTGCCGGCCGTCGGCAACGCGCAACTGGCCGAGGGCGTGGAACTGCTGCGCAAGCTCTGGCGCGGCGAGGCGGTGATGGGCCACGACGGCCACATGGGCAAGCTGCCCTACCTCAACATGGGCAACTGGATGAAGGCCGACATCCCGATCCACTTCGTGGGCTTCGGGCCGGCGAGCCTGCGTTTCGCCGGCGCGCATTTCGACGGCGTGCACCTGCACACCTTCATCACGCCGCAGGGCCTGCGCCGCGCGAAGGCCCTGGTGCAGGAAGGCGCGGCCAGTGCCGGCCGCGATCCCGACACGGTGAAGGTGTGGTCGGTGATCGCCACCGCGGTAGAGCCCACGCGCGAGGACCGGCTGCGCAAGCTGGTCGCGCGCATGGCCACCTACATGCAGGCCCCCGGCTACGTGGAACTGCTGGTGGAGCTGAACGGCTGGGATCCGTCGGTGCTCGAGAATTTCCGCGCATCCCCGGTGGTGAAGTCCATTCCGGGCGGCATCGACAGCGTGGCCACGCTGGAGCAGCTGGAGCAGATCGCGGATCTGATACCGCCCGAGTGGCTCCCGGCAGCCACCGGCACGCCGGCCTCATGCGCCGCCGCGTGGCAGGCGGAACTCGATGGCGGCGCCGACGGCGTGGTCATCCACGGTTCCACGCCGCAGGAGTTCGCGCCGGCGCTGGCGGCGTATCGCGCGCTGCGCGGGTGATTGGCGCTCCCTCCGGAGCCGGCGTTGCGCCCGATACAGGCGCGTTGCGAACAGGAGAGCAATATCGTGAACGAACGGCAACCGGACGCATTCCGTCAACGCTACGGCCGGTGGGGACTGATCGCCGGCTCGGTCGAGGGCATGGGTATCGCATATGCCGAACGCTTCGCGCAGAGCGGCCTCGACCTGGTGCTGCTCGATCGCGACACCGCAGGGCTGAAAGCCCAGGCGAAGGCGCTGAAGGCGGCGCACGGCATCGAGGTGCGCGCAATCCGCTGCGATCTCGCCGACACCGCGAACGTGGAGAAGATCCTCGACGGGCTGGAGACGCTCGAGATCGGCATGCTGGTCTTCAATGCGGCCGCGGCCGATTCGGGTCCCTGGCTCGAGGTTCCGCTGGCGCGCAAGAAAATGGTCGTGAGCGTGAACGTGCTGACGCCGCTCGCGATGGTCGACCGCCTCTCGCGCAAGATGGCCGCGCGCGGGCGCGGCGGCATCATCCTGACGTCGTCGATGTCGGCACTGCAGGGCGCCCCATGCCAGGGCGTCTATGCGGCGACCAAGGCGTTCGACCTGATCCTCGGCGAGACGCTGTGGGCCGAACTCGCCGAACACGGCGTCGACGCGCTCGCCTTCGTGCCGGGCATGGTGAACACGCCTTCCTTCGTGCGCACCGGTGCGAACCAGTCAGCCACGGCGCTGATGCCGCCCGTGGAGCCGGAACAGGCCGTAGAGGAAGCGCTGGCCGCGCTGGGAAAATACCCGAGCTGGATCCCCGGCCGCGTGTGGCGCGCGGTCGCGCTGCTGCAGTCCAAGGTACTACCACGGCGCTTCGCGATCTCGATGGTGCGCGATCGGTTGAAGCAGTTCGGGAAGAAGTGAGACGCGCGCGCGGCATATCGGCAGGCTTTCTGAAAGCGAATCGATACAAACAATCCATGGCTCTTCGGCGTATACCTGTATAAAATTACAGCATTCTTGCCGGAGGGCATTTTGCCATGGAAACCCGCGCATTTTCGGGTGTGGTCGGCTCCGTTGAATTACCGACCGTTGCGCTCTCCACTCCAGAACTCGAGGAGCAGATCGCGCTGCTCAGCGCCAGCATCGCGGTGGCCACCTGGCGCCTGTTGATGCTGATTGCGGAACTCGACCGGCGCAACGCGTGGCAGCAGTGGGGCGTGCTCTCGTGCGCGCACTGGCTGAATTGGAAATGCGGCATCGACATCGGTGCGGCGCGCGAGAAAGTGCGCGTGGCGCGCGCGCTGGAAAGCCTGCCGCTGGTGAGCGACGCACTCGCGCGCGGCGGAGCTGAGTTACTCGAAGGCCCGCGCGATCACGCGCGTCGCCACGCCCGAGAGCCAGGACTACCTGCTGATGATCGCGCGCCACGGCACGGCCTCGCATGTCGAGAAACTGGTGCGCGCCTACCGCAGCGTGGAACGGCTGCACGAGGCCGCGCGTGCCCGCAGCACCCACGCGCAACGTGCGCTGCGCTGGGGCTTCGAGGACGACGGCTCGATGACGATCACCGTGCGCCTGCCCGCCGAGCAGGGCGCGCTGGTGGTGCAGGCGATTCACGCGGCGGTCGATGCGCAGTGGCGCGAGCGCGACGGCGCCGACCGGGAGTTCGATAGCGCAGCCACTGAGCCCGATGGCACCGCGGACGTTTCCGCGGAAACGTCGAACGCGTTCGCGCCATCCTCCAACAGCTTCGACAACGCCGAATCGCCCGTGGTCGGCCCGTCGTGCCGATGCGTTGAGCCATATCGCCGAGCAGTTCCTCGCCCACGAGGCCGTGAGCTCACGCCAGGCCGAGCGTTACCAGGTGGTGGTGCACGTGGACCGCTCGGCGCTGTCGGAGCAGGGACACGGCGACTGCTGCCATATCGAGCACGGCGGCGCGATCGCCGCCGAAACGGCGCGCCGTCTGGTCTGCGACGCGTCCGTCGTGACACTGGAGGAAGGCGATGACGGCGAGCTGCTGAATATCGGCCGCCGCTCGCGCGTGATTCCGCCGGCGATCCGCCGCGCGCTGGCGCACCGCGACAAGGGCTGTCGCTTCCCCGGCTGCCTGAATCACCTCTATGTCGATGCGCACCACATCCGCCACTGGGCCGACGGCGGCGAGACGCGCATCGACAACCTGGTGTTGCTGTGCCGCCATCACCACGGCCTGCTGCACGAGGGCGGTTTCACGCTGGAACGACGCGACGACGGCAAGCTGTTGTTCTTCCGCCCCGATGGCGAGCTGCTGCCCGAGGTGCCGAAGCCGCCGCTGCGCGTGCGCGACATCGAGGCCATCGTCGCGGAGACCGGGACAGACGTTTCCGCGGAAACGTCGCGCTCGCTGTGGGACGGCAGCCGGATGGACCTGGATATGGCGGTGGGCGGGTTGATGGATCTGAATGGATGGAACGCAGGGAGGCCTCCAGCATGAAGATTCGCTATTTCGTCGACACCGACACGCTGCTCATCGAATTTCGCGATGTGCCGGTTGCTGAAACGCGCGAGCTCGACGAGAACACACTGCTCGATCTGGATGCCGAAGGGAATATCCGGTCGATGACGATCGAGCATGCATCCAGGCGCGCGGACGCACCGCAGTTTTCCTATGAGCAGGTCGCGGCGTAGATTTCGTCGCAATCGTGTTCTTTCGGGCTACGCGGACGTTTCCGCGGAAACGTCGCCCGCGATCACAGCGACGCGCGGGATCGAAGGCCTGGGCCAGCAGGGAGTCGAAGGTGGCGGTGGCTTGTCGTCGAGCGATGAGCTCGGATTGTTGGCGCAGGATGGATTCGGCGCGCTTCGACTCGGCTTGCAGAAGTTCACGCTGCAAATCGATAGCGGCGGCAGCGATCACCGGGAAACGCAGCTGAGTATCGAGGTGCTGGTGCTGATCTGATGCAGTGGCTCGTGGATCGATTGGATCTTCGCGACGAACTGATCGAACATACGCCTTGCCATAGGCGCATACCCGAAGGGCACGGAGATAGACCTGCGACAATGCGGATTCACGGTGATCTTCGCAGCCTGACCAAGCCTGGGTTCTGAGTGCACGTCAGATGTTCGATCTTCACCATACGTTGCACAGCGCCGCCCTTGCCGAGCTTGAATTCACTGGGTCGTCACCTTCGATCATGAGCACAATCATCCTCAGGTATCCGCATGTCGCAGACTACTTTTCGACGTCATTGCGCGAATTCGTCGATCGATCGTTCACTTCGTGAAAGACGTCGCGATGCGGTCCTTGGAAGTTGGCGACGCGCATTAAGCCGCTCGCTGCACTACAGCCGCATCCAGTCCGCTCAGCGACTCCGGATCTCAGCCGAGACGCACCAGCGGCCACCCCTTCGGATTCGTTGCCGGATCGCCGAACATATCGATAAAGATCGCCGGGATCAGTTCGGCGGCTTTCTTCTGCGCTTCGCGGCGCAGGCGGACTATGCCTTCGGCGCGGGAGAGGATGTCGACGAGGCGCTGTTGCGTCAGCAGTCGACTGGCAGTGGAATTTCTAGATCCAGCACTGAACGTCAGATCAGCAGCTGGGCATTCGCGCGCCAGAGCACTCTCAGATTGCGCTTAACTCGTTTGCGGAAGCGCAAGAAACAGCGAAATAGACAGTCGATCGAGGCAGATCACTCGGCAGCAGCGGCACGAATCTCCGTGGAGCATCTGCCCGTCGACAGGCCGGCAGACCGACTTCGTTCAAATATGGGCGCGAACTTCCCGTAGAGGACATGCCGAGTCATCGAAGTAGAAGCTGTTGGCCACGGCTCGTCCGGAGTCTTGGACAGCATCGCCGCTCAGCAACTGCCCGTTCCCGGATTCGATGCTCCTTCGAGACCGAGATACGGAACGCTCCTTGACGCGACCGCCGAGATTCGCTGAGCCGGTCCTGACGGCATACCTCGCCGAGCCTTACGGTCGAGTCATACCGTCATTGCTCGATCCCAACGCCGCCTGCAACCCCTCAACCTCCTCCAATATCTCCGCCTCGATCGCCGCCAACTCATCCAGCAGCTCGCGCGGATCGCGGTGCTCGACCTGCGCCTGGCTCATCGGCCGGTAGCGGCCGGCCGAGAGATTGAAGTCGTTGGCGCGCAGCGTCGCGGCATCGGCAAACCACCACTTCTCGCGTCCACTCGGCCGCCGGGTCGCGCGCTTCCCAGCGTCTCCACGTGCCGCATCGCGCTTCGCGATAGGCCTGCGATCAGCGCCGGGCAGGTCGTCGGCCTCGATCGGCGTGTCGTGGTTGGCGTCGAGCTTGTAGCCGTCGTTGTCGGCGTGCAGGAACAGCACGTGCTCGGTGCTGCCGCCCTTGCGGAAGAACAGCACCGAGGTCTTCACGCCGGAATAGGGCTGGAACACGCCGCCGGGCAGGATCAGCACCGCCTCGACGCGGTTGTTCTCGATCAGCTGGCGGCGCAGTTCCTTGTGCGCGCCGGTGGAGCCGAACAGCACGCCCTCGGGCACGATCACGCCGCAGCGCCCGCCGGGGCGCAGGCTGTCCATCATGTATTTCAGGAACAGCAGTTCGGTGGCCGTGGTGGTGCCGACCTTCACGTCCTCGACGATGCGGTCCTTGTCCACGCGGCCGGAGAACGGCGGGTTGGCGAGCACGACGTGGATAGCCCTCGGCCGGCAGGCCCAGCTCGGCCTTGCGCTCGGCGTCGAGCGTGGTGGTCAGCACGTTGCGCAGCAGGATGCGCACGTTCGGGCAGGCCGCGCAGCGTCAGGTTCATGGTGGCCAGGCGCACCATCTTCGGGTCGACGTCGTTGCCGAAGAAGGTCGCGGTCTGCAGCGCGCTCGACCTGCGCCGCCGACAGCTGGTCGCCCAGGCCGCGCCGCTGCGTCTTGCCGTCGAGCTCGACCTCGACGATGCCGCTCGGCGACGAGTTCGCCAGCCGGATGTGGTTGTAGGCCGCCACCAGGAAGCCGGCGGTGCCGGCGGCCGGGTCGTAGATGGTCTCGCCGATCTTCGGGTCGATCATCTCGACGATGGCGCGGATGATGTGGCGCGGCGTGCGGAACTGGCCCAGCTCGCCGGCCTGCTTGATCTGCCGCAGCACGTGCTCGAACAGATCGCCCTTGGTGTCGGCGTCGGCCTGGTCCAGGCGCAGGCCGTCGACCAGGTTGACGACCTGGGTCAGCACCGTCGGCTCGTCGATGACGAGCCGCGCGCCGTGCATGAAGTTGTGCGCCGCCGCCGTCGCCCATCTCGGCGAAGAAGGCGAACACCTCGTCGCGCACGAAGCGCACCAGCGCCTCGCCCGACAGGCCCTTGGCCCACACCGACCAGCGGAAGCGGTCGCGCGGGATCGTCGTCGCCGCCGCCTGCTCGGCGCGTTGAGCGGGTTCTTCAGCGTCCAGTCGCCGGCGAACAGGCTGTCGTACGGCTGTCTTCAGCACGCTGGGCGCGCAGCGCGTTCTCGGCGTCGATGCCCTCGACCAGGTAGAAGAAGAACAGGAAGGACAGCTGCTCGGCGTTGCTCACCGGGTCGGGGTAGCCGCCGCCGAAGAGGTAATCGCGGATCTGGTCGATCGACCGGCGCATGTCGGGCGTCAGGGGCATGGATCTGGCTACGTGCTCGTGGTCGGTTGGCGCGAACGGGCGCTGGCGTCGGCGTCGCGCCAGTGGCGTCTCGGAGCCGAACATGTGCTCGTTCAGGCTCGCGATCACGTCGCGCAGCCGCGCCTCGCCGCCGAAGACGCGCACGCGCCTGCGCGCAGGCCGCCGAGCTGCGAGAACGGGTGGAAGGCGAACTGCTCGAGCACGAACTCGGCGCCTCGCCCCAGTAGCGGTCGGCGTTGGCGCGGAACTGCTGCCCGATCATGCGCAGCCAGCGTTCCTCGTCGGCGTGGAGGTCCGTGCTGGCTCAGCAGCCAGGCCTCGAAGCGCGCGCCCAGCGCGGCGGCGCGCTGCTCCGAGGCTTCCGGGAACACCATGTTGCCGTTCTCGTCGACCGTGATCCACTCGCGCGTCGTCGGGTCGATGTGGTCGTCGACGTCCAGCGACAGCAGCCGGCGCGGCTCGGTACTTCTTCGCGGCCGGCTTCGCGATCACCACGCCGCCCTCGGCGTAGTCGTCATCGTCGCCGTGGTAGTCGCGTGACGCCGACGAAATCGAACATCGTGAACATGGGCTTGTTGCGTGCCTTGCGCGTGCCGCGGCCGCGCATCTGCTGGTAGAGGATGCGCGAGCGCGTGAAGCGCGCGAACACCAGGTTCACCACCTCCGGGCAGTCGAAGCCGGTGTCGAGCATGTTCACCGAGACCAGGATCTGCGGGAACGGCTCCTTCTTGAAGCGACGGATCTTGCTCATGCCGTCGACGGTGTCGTCGGCGCCCTGCCCGCTCACCACGTAGTCGGCGTAGCGCACCTCGGGCGAGGGCTTCTGGTGCCGCGAACTCGCGCGTCGAACATCTGCGCCAGCGTTTCGGCGTGGCGCTTGGTCACGGCGAACACGATGGTCTTGCCGAGCAGCGGCTTGCGCAGCGACGCCCTTGCGCATCGACGTAGCCCTTGTCCAGCACCTCGCGCGTACTCGCGCACGATGGCGCGGTTGCGCTCGGGGATGGTGAAGCGGCGCTCCAGCGCCGAGGGGTCGATCGACGATCGGATTCGTTCGTCGCCGAACAGCTCCTCGCAGTTCGCTCGCGGGTCGCGTCGTCCATCGCCGACCAGTCGAGCTCGTCGCGTTTGACCTCGAAGCCGCCCTCGGCGGCGGTCTTGACGGTCTGGGCCTTGTAGATCTGGTACGGCACCAGGTAGCCGTCGCGGATCGCGTCCTTCAGCTTGTAGCGAGAACGTCGGTGTGTCGACCTCGAAGAAGCGCAGCGTGTCGCGCACGAAGGCGCGTGTCCTCGTCGTCGGCGGTGTCGTCCTCGCGCGGACTGCACGCAGGGCGTGGCGGTCAGGCCGATCTGGATGCCGTCGAAGTGCTTCAGCACCCCGCTCCACTGGCCGTAGATGCTGCGGTGGCACTCGTCGCTGATGACCAGGTCGAAGTAGCCGCTCGAGTACTCGGCGTAGAGGTTGACCATGCTCTGCAGCGTGGTGATCGTGATGCGCTTCTCGTCCTGGAAGCGCCGCCCGGCGCGCAGCACATAGGCCGGGTAGTCGGGCAGATGCTCGGCGAAGGCATCCTCGGTCTGCTTGGCCAGCGGGATGCGGTCGACCAGGAACAGCACGCGGGTGATGGCGTTGGCCTCGAACAGGCGCTTGATGAAGGCCGCGGCGGTCCGGGTCTTGCCGGTGCCGGTGGCCATCTCGACCAGCAGCTTGCGCCGTCCCTGCCGCGATCTCGCGGCACAGCGTGTCGATGCACTCGATCTGGTAGTCGCGCTCGACGATGCGGCGGTCGATCGGCATCTCGAGCGGGTCGCGGCGCAGCGTGACCGCGAGGCGGCACGCCGCTCGAGGTCGTCCTGCCGGAAGATGGTCTTGACCGGGTGCGGATAGGCCTCGCGTCTGCCATTCCCAGAACTGCACCTCGTCGCCGTTGGACAGGAACACGATAGGGCACGCCGAGCTGCTCGGCGTAGGCCCTTGCCTGCGCCGCCGCGTCGCCCGGGCTGATCGAGAACCGCTTGGCCTCGATGACCGCCAGCGAACGGCCGTGGCGATCGCACAGCACGTAGTCCGCACGGGTGCCATCGGGCAGCACGACCTCGAAGCGGACGGCGTTGGCGTCCTGGGTGTTCCAGCCCTGTGCCGCAAGCAGCGCGTCGATCTTGACGCGCGCGAAGGCTTCATTGCTCATGCGGCACCGGGCAGGTCTCCGTCGGGAATGGGGATGATCCGCAGGGGATAGTGGCCGAGCAAATCCATACGGCCAAACGGGGCCATCACTGGTCTGCACCGAAAAGGGTGACCGCGGATTGCGCGCATCCTACGAGAATCGTCCCTTGCGGCCGGACACACCACCTAGCTAAACTTAGCTAACTGCAAGCTCTCCGGAACGCGAGACACCCGCCATGGGCACCACGCAAGTCAACATGCACGAAGCCAAATCGCGGCTCTCCGAGCTGGGCGAACTGGCGCAAAAAGGCGAAAAGGTTGTGATCGCCAAGGCCGGCAAGCCGTATCTGGACCTGTTGCCGCACCGGGAGCACGTGGCGGAGCGCAAGCCGGGCCGGCTGGCCGGAAAGATCCGCATGAAGCCCGACTTCGATCAGACACCGGACGAACTGGTCGCGGACTTCGAAGGCCAGGAATGAGGCGGCTGCTGCTCGACACCCACACGTTGTTGTGGTGGCTGGCCGATGACAGCCGACTCGGCCCACATGCACGCGCACTGATCGCGGACTCGGGAAACGAAGCCTGGGTGAGTGCCGCGACTGCGTGGGAACTATCCATCAAGAAGGCGCTCGGCAAACTCGAAGCGCCCGCCGATATCGACGCGATCGTCGAGGAGGAAGGTTTCGCAAAACTGCCGATATCCTTCTTCCACGGCGAACAAGCGGGGGCGCTGCCTGCGCTGCACCGCGATCCGTTCGACCGCATGCTGATCGCCCAAGCCCAGGCGGAAGGGCTGGAACTGCTGACGGCGGACGAACGCATCGCCGCCTACGGAATCAGGACAGTCGACGCCCGGCGCTGAGAGTGGGCGTCTCGGGTGCCAACGCCGTGACGCTCGCTCCCCCCGTTTGCCCCCACGCCCCACCCCGCCTAAACTGCGCGAAAAAGATGCCAATAGATGCCAGCCGCCAAGCCTTTCCTTGAAACCGAGCACCCCGTTCCCGTCCTGCGCAGGGGCTTTGCGCGCCGGGCGTTGCGGCTTGCCGGTCCGTACTGGAATTCGGAGCGCAAGTGGCAGGTGCGCGGCGCCACGGCGCTGCTGCTGGCGCTCACGATCGCGCAGGTCGCGCTGACGGTCTGGACCAACTACTGGCACCGCGAGCTGTTCGACGCGCTGGAGGAGCGCTCGATAGCGGGCGTGCTGGTGCAGGTGGGCGTGTTCGCGCTGATCTTCGCGCTCACGCTGGCGGTGACGGCGGCGCACCTGATGGCCAAACGCTGGCTGCAGCTCGACTGGCGGCGCTGGCTCACCAAGCGGGTGATCGGGCACTGGATGGAGAGCGGACGCCACTACCGGCTGCTGTTCACCGCGGGCGAGCACGACAACCCCGACGGGCGCATCGCCGAGGACATCCGCATCGTCACCGAGACCGCCATTGCGCTGGCGCACACGCTGGTGTTCTCGCTGCTGGTGCTCGGCACCTTCATCGACATCCTCTGGAAGGTCTCCGGCTCGGTACACCTGCCGGGCACCGCGCTCCACGTGCCGGGCTACCTGGTGGGCTCGCCTTTATCTACGCCGGCATCGGCACCGTGCTCGGCTGGAGCTTCGGCCGCCCGCTGGTGCGCTCGACCAACGCGCTGCAGACCGCCGAGGCGGATTTCCGCTTCGGGCTGGCGCGCGCGCGCGAGCATTCCGAAGCCATCGCGCTGATGCACGGCGAGCCGATGGAACGCTCCGGCGCGACGCGGCGCTTCACGTTGATCGGGCGCACCTGGTACCTGCAGTCGCGCGCGTACATGGGCATCGTCGCCTTTTCCACCGGTTACGGGGCGCTGCTGCCCGTGTTCCCGATCCTGGTCGCCGCACCGCAGTACATCGCCGGCGCGATGTCGCTGGGCGTGCTGATGCAGGCCGCGCAGGCCTTCCAGAGGCTCACCTCGGCGCTGTCGTGGCCGATCGACAACCTCGGCGACATGGCGCGCACGCGCGCCTCGGCCGATCGCGTGCTGTCGCTGTACGAGGACATGCAACGCCTCGACGCCGAGGCGCGCACGCCCGACGGCAACCGCATCGTGATCGAGCGTGATCCGCACGCGCGACTGCTGATCCGGGACCTGTGCATCGCCGATCCGGAAGGACGCATCCTGCTCGAGCGCCTCGACACCGAGATCCGCCGCGGCGAGCGCGTGCTGATCGCGGGCGACCCGGCGGTGACCAGCAGCCTGTTCAAGGTGATCGGCGGGCTGTGGCCGTGGGGCAGCGGGCGCGTGCTACTGCCGGCCGAAGGCAGCATGCAGTTCATGCCGCAGCGCCCCCTTCCTGCCCGAGGGCACGCTGCGCCGGGCGCTGTGCTATCCGCGCCCCGCGGACGCCTTCGGCAACGACGCGGTCCTGCGCGCGCTCGAATGCTCGGGCTGCGCGTGGCTGGCGCCGCGCCTGGACGAGCACGACAACTGGGAACAGGCGCTGCCGCTGCGCGCGCAGCAGCGCCTGGGCTTTGCGCGCGTGCTGCTGCAGCGCCCCCGCGTGGATCCTGATGGAAGAGGCCACCGACGCCTTCGACCCGCGCGGCGAACGCCTGATCCTCGAGATGCTGCAGCACGAACTGCGCGACACCTCGCTACTGACGATCAGCTTCCACAGCGGCCTGGAGCGGCTGCATCACCGCAAGATCGTGCTGAACCGCCTCACCGAGGACCGTTTCCTGTTCGCCGGCAAGCGCGAGAACGGCTCGTCGTCTCACTGAAACCGGTCCGGCAACCAGCCGCGCTCGACCGAGTCGCGGAAACTCCACGCCGGCGTGGTCTCGGTGCGGTAGCTCCAGAAGAACCAGCCGCGATACTGCTCGAAGCCGAGCAGCTGCGCGGCGCCATAGCCGCGGCAGGCCACGTGCTCCTGGAAGGCGTCCATGCGGTCGAGAGCGTGGTTGTAGGGGCCCGGCGCCCACAGCGAAACCACCTTGAGGTCGAGCCCGAGGCTCCACTCGCCGGCGATCGCCGGCACGCCGAGATCGCGCTGCATCGCGAGCGCCTCGTCCTTCCACAGCCTGCCTGCCTTGTGCAGGTGGCCGTGGATGTCCATGTCGATGTCGGCGCGCTCGAAGCACTGGTAGCGGTGCACGTCGAACAGCACGTTCACGAAGCCCGGATCCGGGAAAGCCCGAGGAACTCGCGGTACGAGCGGAAACCGTCGTGGAGCACGACCGCGACCCGTCCGGCGGGCCGTGCGATACGAATCGCGCGATAGGCGCGGCGGTAGAAGTCCGTGAGCAGGTCCGTCGGTACGTCCCCGCGCGGCTCGTTCAACACCTGGATGGCGTGCAGGATGCCCGATCGCGATAACGCGCCGCGATACGTCCAGCACCTCGACCGAGTGCGCGAGATACTCGTGGCGCGTGTGCCACTCGCAGACGTCCTGAATGCCGCCGTTGTCGAAGCCGTTCTGGCAGCCGGGCGCCGCGTGCAGGTCGAGCACCACGCGCAGACCCGATTCCGCGGCCCAGTCCATCGCGCGGTCCAGCACGTCGATGCCGCCGTCGACGAACGGATGCGGGTTCGCGCCGTAGCTGCGGTGATACGGATACGGCGGGCCGAAGATCCAGTGCCCGAGCGGGATGCGCACCGCGTTGATGCCCCCCTCGGCGAGCCACGCGAAATCCTCGCGCGTGATGAAGCGCTCCCAGTGCGCGCGCAGCCGCCCGGGGCCTTGCGCCCAGTTCGGCGCACCACGTGGTCTCGTCGGTCGCCGCGAGCCCCTCGAACAGGCTCGGCGTCATCCACTTCTCCAGCACCAGCCAACCGCCGAGGTTGACGCCGCGCAGGCGCATGTTCGCCGTCGTGTCTTCCATGGAATCCGCTCCGCCCGGTTCGGGCGGAAGTTTATACTCCGCCGCGTGACAAGGGTGGCGCGAGGCAGATCAAGGATGGAACAGATTCCCGCAGCGACTCCGGCGAGCCGGCGGCCCCTGGTGCTGCTGGTGGCGGCCTGTGCCGCGTGGCTGGCGCTGCTGTACGCCTTCCGCTTCGGCTTCATGGAGATCGAGGCCGAAGCGGATCCCTGCCTCAGCGACCCGCTCGGCGGGCTGTGCCGGGTGCGCGCGATGCTCGGGCTGTGCCATCCATCTCCAGCTCTTCGGCACCGCGGCGCTGGTGCTGGCGCTGCTGGCCAACCTGCGCCTCGGTGGCGCGCGCCGCGCCGTCGCCATCGCCGGCCTGTTCGTCGCGCTGCTCGCGCTGGTGCTGTACAACGTGCGCTACGGCGCGCCGGCCGTGGTGATCGCGGTGATCGCGCTGGCGG
>CAWFXU010000020.1:0-95189 GCA_963819895.1 uncultured Gammaproteobacteria bacterium | reverse complement strand
CACCCTCGCTCACAAGCGCGGCCCGAGCCCCGCCTTGCATACCCGGCGGGCGCCCGCGGGCCCGGCTTCGCGGGCAGGATAGGCCCCCGGCCCCGTGCCCTATATGGGTCATGACAGCCGTGCAGGGGGACACTAGCATCGGTCGCACAAGAGTCTCCTGTTTTTCCGCGACACCCGACCAACGATGTACAACAGCTTGCTTGCGCAAGGATTACGGGTCACTGAACTCCTGCTGGAGGCAGTCGGCGAGCCGCGCCAGCTGGGTCCGGCGCTGCGTGCCATGACCACGCTGATGGACGCCGACACCGGCATGCTCGCCAGCGGCCGACGCAGCGATGCCAGCACGTGCGCCATCCTGATCGCCACCAGACACGGCAGCTACGGCGCCGAGGACGCGGATCTCGATTTCCCTGCATTTGCCGGTTACCGCCGCTGGGGGCTGCAGCAGCCCGCAGGCCGCCTGTACCTCGATGCCGATATCCAGCGACTGGCGCGTCAGCACGACGTCGCAGGGACCGCCGATGCGCGCTATCCCGGCGCCGGCAACAGCTGCATCGCGCACATCGACGCCGGTGACGACAGCGTCTGCTACGTTGGCTTCGCGCGCCACGATAACGACCGTTTCGATCCCGAGCGCATCAGCCTGACCGAAAGCCTGATGTCCCATCTGCGTCTGGCCTGTGCCATCAATCGACGCTACGAATCGATGCGGGCGGTCAGCACGGCCGTGATGAACCGCTTCGAGCGTTACCATGTGGGGGTCGCCATGGTCGATGAAGACGGTGCGCTGCAGTACTGCAACGAAGCGGCCCGCAGGATATTCGAGCACGCCGACGGTTTGCGGGTGGACGGCGACGGACATATCACGGCTAGCGAGCCGGTCGAAACGCGCGAATTGTTGCAATCGGTGCGCGAGCACATCCACAGCGACCTGCCCGACGGCCACTTCGCGCCGCGGCTGCTGCGGATCAGCCGCGGGCAAGGGGGCTCGCCGCTCTCGGTCGCATTCAGCCCGTATCGCGGCGGCGGCAGCCCCGTGATGCGCTGCGGGTCTGCCGGCCACGCGGTGATGATGATCTACAACCCCGACCGTCCACCGGTGGAGCGCACGGACGTGATCACCCAGATTCACGACCTGAGCACGCAGGAGTCCGCGCTGGTATGCGCGATTGCCGCCGGCGAATCGCTCGAGGACATCGCGCGGGAAAACAAGCGTTCGCTGGAAGCCGTGCGCTCCCAGCTCAAGCGCGTCTTTCGCAAGACCGGGACCTCGCGCCAGACCGAACTGGTGAAACTGGTACTCAGCGGCCCCGCTGCCATGGTGCAGTAGACGCATGGCCACCGCCCCGGGCTCGCCCCGTCCGCTGCCGAACCAGAACGAGTTGTCGGCGCTTCTGCAGCGCCTGTACGCCAGCGTGACGGATTCCCGGGAGCTTAACGGGTTCATCAGCCACTGCAGCGAGCGCATCGGGGCGGTCTCCGCGGCGGTGGCCATCTGCGAGATCGAGACCGGCCGCTGGCGCTACCTCGAGTTCCACCCCGGACCCGTCGATCTCGCGAGAGTCTACGAGACGCACTATTCCGAGGACGACCCGGTGAAGACGGCACTGCTGCGCCTCCCCCCTCGACGCTTCTACTTCAGCCACGAACTCTGCGACGAGCACACGCAGCGCACGCACCCGTATTGGGTCGAATGGTTCGCGAAACTCGACTACACCGACGTCTGCGCGGCGCGCATACCGCTGGGTGCACATTACAGCTGTCACATCGGCTTCGTGCGCCAGAGCACGGCGCAGCGCTTCGGTCGCCCCGAACTGGACTTCCTCGACCTGCTGCTGCCGCACCTGGAACAGGCCCTGCAGATGAGCGCGCGCATGGACCGGCTGAAGGTCATGGCCGACCTTGCGCAGGAACACCTGGCCCAGACCGGCGCCGGCTGCGTGGTTCTCAACGGCGACGGCCGCGTCACCTTTCGCAACCGCATCGCGCAGGACCTGCTGCGCGAGGGCACGGTACTTCGCGAGACGGACGGCACCATCCACCTGTCGGAACCCACGACCGAAGCCCGCTTCAGGCAACTGGTGCAGGACTGCATCCTGGTGGCCCGATTGCCCACCGTTATCAGCGGCGGCATGGTGGCGGTGCCGCGCCCTGGCGGGCTGCCGCTAAGCGTGGTGGTACTGCCATACCGGGCCCTGGCCTATGCCGAAACGGTGATCGAACAGGGCAGCCGCGCGATCGTGCTGCTCTATGATCCCGACCGGTCGCGCACGGATCCGCCCGGGATACTGCGCGAACTGTACCGGCTGAGCGACGCCGAGGCCCGGGTGAGCTGGCGCCTGGCGAACGGCGAGGCGCTCGAGGAGATCGCCGCAGCGGAAGGTGCCAGCCGGGAAACCGTGCGCTCGCAGCTCAAGCGCATCTTCGCCAAGACCGGCACCAAGCGCCAGTCCGAGCTGGTGCGACTCATCCTCATCGGCCCGGCCCTGTGGGCGCAGGTACCGGGCAGATTCCAATCACCGGACGACTGAAGACGCCAATCTGACCCATTTGGGTCAATTTCTGAAAACTTCCCCCGATACCGCGCTTGCACTGGCCTCGGCGCCGGCTAGCATACCCCTGCACCAATCATTCCAATCGATTGCCCGCCGCGAGGGAATTCCGGGCAAGCGTCCGCCGTGGCGCCCGGAAAGCGGCCAGAGCACTGATGCGACGAGACAACACATGGACGATGCCAATCAATTGAACGTGCTGGTCGAGGACATCTACTCCGCATCACTCGCCATCGATGACCAGACACCGCTGCTGGGCCGCATTACGGAGTACCTGGGCTTTGAAGCCTGCGCGCTGGTAACGGCGCGTAGCCGTTACCCGCATGCCATCTGCAATGCCAGCTGGGGCATCGACCTGGCGGCTTGCGAGCGTGCCGAGCGGGAATTCGGCGCGAGCCTGGCGTTGACCAAGCTGAACGGGCGCGACATCCGGGCCGGGGAATTCGGCTTCGACGGCGAATTCGTCTCCGAGGCCGAGCTGCGCTCGCAGCCCATATACAACGAGTTCCTGGTACCGAACCGGATCCAGCACGGCGCCAAGGTCTGCCTGGAGAATTCCGCCGAGCGCCTGGTCTTCGTCAACTTCGGGCGGCCCGTACCGGGGGCCGACCGGCAACGACAGCGGCAACTGCTCACCATCCTGACCCCCCACTGGATCCGCGCGGCCAGGATATTCCTGAAGCTCGGCCAGGTCGACGTGTTGCGGCAGGCCCATTCAGAGGCAGCCAACCTGGCGCCGTTCGCAATGGTGATACTGGATGACACCGGTGCCGTGTACATTGCGAACCGCAAGGCCGAGCAGTTGCTCCGCAGCGACGGCTTGACGTTGCTGCACAACGGCCTGCACGCGGCACTGGACAGCGAGCACCAGCGCCTGCAGCAGGCGATCCGCGCGGCCATTGCTTCCAGCAATTCGGCGGCAGACCCGATGCAGGGCGCGGATCTCTGCATCTCGCGCCCATCGGGCAAGCGTAGCTACCAGGTGGTCGTGACGCCGCTCGCGCCAGCCACCCAGCGTTGGGGCCAGCGGCGACCCGCGACTGCCGTGCTGGTCTTCGATCCCGACGACGAGGTCACCGCCTCCATCGAGCGCTGCCGCGACATCTTCGGTTTCACCCGCGCCGAAGCACAGGTCGCGCTGGGGATCATGCAGGGTCGTTCACTGGAGCAGATTGCGGCGTCGCAGGGAAATGCCATCGCGACCGCGCGCAACCTGCTCAAGCGCGTGTACCTGAAAACGGGCGTCAACCGTCAGAATGAACTCGCCCGGATCATGCTGAACTCGCCGCTGCAGTTGCCGGGAGTCGGCAACAGCCAATCGCAGAGACAACACTAGCCGGGCGGCGGTGACCGCCGGCGAGCGTGAGATGATGTCGATCGGAGCCGTGTAACATTGACCGCAGATTCCCTGCCTGCCTGGCCACAGGAAACGTCAGGGGCAACGGCTTGCCCGACGCATTCGTGAATCGCGACAGGGAAGCTTTCCCGGGGCTCAACTGGAATTTCTGGGGTTGCACAAGGCCAATACCTTTATTCGTCGGATGCGTGCCATCGCCAGCTTTCCCTCGAATTGCTGGCAGCATTTGCGACTCGTCGCGGCACCCGGTGTGCTGGGAGCGGTGTTGTGGATGATCCTCGCCGCGCCCGCGTGGTGTGCCGTGCAAATGGATAACGAGGTCAAGGCCGCGTTCATCATTCGCTTTGCCGAGTTTATCGATTGGCCCGACCAGGATGATCCCGGGCGCCAGCCGCTGATTGTCTGCGTACTGGGCGACCACCCCGTCGAGCCGATCCTGGCGCGGCTGACGCAGGGTTACACCGTCAGGGGCCGGACCATCGACATCCGGCATGTGGCGAATGTCGAATCCGCAGGCGCCTGTCATGTCGTCTTCGTGCCGGATACCCAGTCAGCGCAATTGCCGGCGCTGAGCCGCGCGTTGCACGCGCTGCCGGTACTGGTGATCACCAACGGCCCTGGTCTCGCAACGGCCGGCGCGGCCATCAATCTGTTCCGGGAAGGTTCCCGTCTGCGCTTCGAAATCAATCCCGGCGCACTCGAGGCCGCCGGGCTCAAGGCCAGTTCCCGGCTGCTCAAGCTTGCGGTTATCAGGGAGTAACCATGGAGCTGCTCTCGCGTATCGGAAAACTTACCCTGCGACAGCGGCTGATCGCGATCATCTTTCTGGTGAGCGCAATTGCCAGCACCCTCGGATTCGTCACCACCGCGGTACGTGACCTGCGCGATACGCGGCACGCCCTGGCCGACAACGCGAGGGTGATAGCCCGCACGGTCGCGACGTACAGCATTCCGGACCTGGTGTTCGATGACCGCGTCGCCGCCCGGGAGACCATGGATGTACTGACCGGCATGGACATGGTCCAACAGGCTTTCATCATCGATGCGCAGGGACGATTGTTCGTCAGCCTGCATCCCGGAGCGCCGCAAACGCTACCCGACGAAGCGGACGCCATCGCGGAATTCCGCGACGAATTGCTGCACATCGTCGAGCCGATCCGCCACGAGGGCCGATACATGGGCTCGCTGCACCTGCAGATGTCGACGGCGGCGCTGCATGCCGAAGCGCTCAGGCGACTGCTGACCTTGTCACTGCTGTTAGGCCTGGTGCTGATAGTCTCGCTCACACTATCGGTGTGGCTGCAGGGCATCGTGTCGGATCCGATCCTGCGGCTCGCCGATACGGCACGGCGCATCTCCGAAAAGGCCGATTTCTCCGAGCGCGTTACGCCGCCCTCCAGCGACGAGATCGGAACCTTGTACAGCGCGTTCAACGTCATGCTCGACCGCGTGCAGGAACACGACCAGGCCCGGGCAGCCGCCTTCGAGGATCTGGCCGCAACGCATGATGCCATGCGCGAGAGCGAGCGGGATCTCGGCGCCATCATCGAAATACTGCCGCTCGTCGTGTTCGCCAAGGACGTAAGGGAATTGCGCTACGTGCGCTTCAATCGCGCTGCCGAGGCACTGCTCGGCATATCGCGCGAGCAGGTCATCGGCAGGACCGATCACGAAATTTTCTCGCCCGAGCAAGCTGACTCGCACGTCGCGAGCGACCGCGAGACCCTGGTGAGTGGCGAACTGCTCGATATCCCCGAGGAGACCATTGACACGTCGAGCGGGCGGCGCCTGCTCCACACCCGCAAGGTCGTCGTGCGTGCCATCGACGGCGCGCCGCGTTATCTGCTCGGAATCTCGGAAGACATCAGCGAGCGCAAAGCCGCCGAGGCTGCACGCGAGCGCACCGCCCGGCAACTGCAGCAGGCGCAGAAGATGGAGGCCATCGGCCAGCTCACGGGAGGAATTGCCCACGATTTCAACAACATCCTGGCCAGCATGCTTGGCTATACAGGGATGGCGCTCAACCTGCTGGCGGCCGGGAAAACCGACCAGCTCGCCGAGTATCTGGATCAGGTCTCTCGCAGCGGCAAGCGCGGCCAGGACCTGGTGAAAACCATGCTGTCCTATGCCCGTGGCGGCGCCGACGGGGCCGGGTCGCTGACACTGGAGCCGCATGTACGGGATGTGATGCAAATGCTGGCAGCCGCCATCCCGACCGGCATTGCGCTGTCGACCCGGATCGAGGAGTCGCTGCCGGCGGTGAGAGGGAACGCGGTGCACATGCAGCAGGTACTTTCCAATATGGTGATCAACGCACGCGATGCCCTCCACGGCAAGGGCCGTATCGACGTCAGCGTGCAGCTGACACAGCAGGTGCACCGGTTGTGCAACACCTGCCATGAAGTGTTCTCCGGATCATTCGTGGAACTTGCGGTGCATGAC
Source organism: uncultured Gammaproteobacteria bacterium (assembly GCA_963819895.1). Classification (GTDB taxonomy): domain Bacteria; phylum Pseudomonadota; class Gammaproteobacteria; order Pseudomonadales; family UBA5518; genus UBA5518. The sequence goes on along the minus strand of CAWFXU010000020.1, from coordinate 88,838 downwards.
ACCGGTCCCGGAATCACGCACGAGAATCTCGACCGGCTGTTCACTCCATTTTTCACCACCAAGGACTTCGGCGAGGGCACGGGGCTTGGCCTCGCCGTGGTCCATGGCCTGATGCATGAGCATGGAGGGCATGTCGGCGTTGAATCGGCTCCGCGGCGCGGGAGCGTGTTCCGGGCGTGGTGGTGCGTGTCGGATGCCGGTGCGCGAGTCGCGGCGGCGACCCCGGCCGGGGAACGCGAAGGCACGGTTGGCCCGCGGGGACAGGGGGAGCGCATCATCGTGGTGGATGACGAGCCGAGCCTGGCAAAACTCATGGCCGACCTGCTGGATGAACACGGCTACCAGGTTCATGCCTTCAACGATCCGCTGTTGGCGCGCGATTTCATCCTGTCCGTCGATTGCCGCGTGGATCTCCTGATCACTGACCAGAACATGCCGAAGTTGAGCGGCGTTGAACTGGTGCAATCGCTACGCCAGATCCAGCCCGACTTGCCTACCCTTGTGCTGAGCGGGCACAGCGAAATCGTCAGCGGCGAGAATTACAGGAATCTGGGTATCGGGGCATACCTCGACAAGCCCTTTGACCTGACGGCTCTGGTCCGGGCGGTGACGGATATTCTGCGCCGCAGGGCGCGCTGATCGATCGGGAAAGCCCGCAACGAGGTGCGATGTGAGTCGAATCATGCTGGTGTTGGCGGTCCTGGCGACGGTCGCCGGGGCGACCCGGGCGGAGACTGTCACGCCCGGGACCGAACCCTTCCGCGATATGTCGCTCGAGGATCTGTTGTCGGTCGAGGTGTATACGCTCGCGGCGTTGACGAGACTGACCCCGCTCGAGTCGCCCGCGGCGATCACCACGATCACCGCGGAGGACATCCGGCTGACACCGGCGCGCAACCTCAACGATCTGATCGAGGTGTATGTTCCCGGCGCCTTGTGGATGAACCAGGAAACGGGACCGGTATTGGGCATGCGCGGCAACATCAGCAGCCGCAATCACCGATACCTGCTGCTCGTCGACGGGCGCGCCATGAACAACAAGTCCTTTGCGGGCGCCAGCCCGGAATTGGAGATGTGGGACCTGGGCGATATCGAGCGTATCGAAGTCGTTCGTGGCCCCGGTTCCGTGACCTACGGTCCCGGCGCGGTGGCGGGCGTCATCAGCATCACGACGCGCAAGCCCGGGGCCGCCGTTGGCACCACCGCTAGCGTCGGCTATGTCGATCCCTATGACTCGCGCTCACTCACGCTCAGCCACCAGATGAAGGCCGACGCGTTCGCGCTGTTTGCCCACGCCAGTATCGTCGACACCAAGGGCGAGGAAGCGCGCACCTTTCAGATCGACTCGAGCAATCACGGCGGGTTTGTCGGTCGTGATTATCTGCCCGGCAGCGAGGCACTCGACTATTACGGGGATTTTGACGACGACCCGCAGCTCAAGCTGCACGTGCGACTGGATTTTGCCAACGACTGGCAGTGGTGGACCCGCTACACGCAACAGGGCTCATACTGGTTCAGCAACGAGATCAAGACCGATTTCGGCGGCGAACTGGTCAATCAGCAAGGCACGAGCAGCCGCCAGGTCACCACCGCCGTGCAACACGACGTCATCATCAGCGATACGCTCAGCCTTTCGGCCATGCTCAGTCTCGATTCCTACGACTTCGAACGGCGCCGGGACCGGGCATACGACCCCGAGCGGCACTCGCCGCTCAATTACCAGGTGAGATTCGCGGAAGACGAAGTCCTCGCGCACGCCCTGCTCAACTGGCAGGCGGCCGAATGGGCGCAGGTCGCGCTCGGGGCGGAATGGGCGCACGATCGCTTCGGGCCTGGCTGGGGCGATGACGAGCGCGAAATGCGCCAGGGAGAGTCGGGCGAAATCATCAACGGCGCCGACTCCCTGGCGCTCTCGCCGGGCAACAGGAACAGCGCCGACCGGCAGGCCCCGGCGTGGCCCGCAATCGATGTTGGCGATGGCTGGGATACGAACACCACATCGTTGTTCGTCGAAGCCAACCTGGCGCTCGTTGCCGGCCACAAGCTGCTGCTCTCGGGTCGCGCGGACCAGAGTACCTATCAGGACTGGCTGTACTCGCCGCGCGCGGCCTGGATCTGGACCCTGACCGAAGGGCATGTACTGAAACTCATCGCACAGCGTGCTTCTCGCATGAACACGGCAAGCCAGATGTATGCCAACGACTGGCACGATTTGCACAACAGACCGGAAGAGCTCGACAGCCTGGAGCTGCGGTATTCGGCTCAATCGAGCCCGGCGCTCGGCTTCGATCTGTCGCTCTTTCACAATGACGCAGAAGTGATTGCGTTTCAGGGCGCCGACAACAGCAATCGTCAGGTCGGCGACCTCAAGCTCAACGGCATGGAAGCCGAGGTGCATTACGCCGGGGAGCGCGGTCGCGCCGGGATGAGCTTTTCCTGGGTCGAATTGCAGGACTGGAAACTCGCACCCGGTGTCTTCAGCAGCGGCGTGAGCTACTCCGATTACAACCTGCAGATTGGCGGCGCCGCCGGCGGCACCCAGGTGGGTACCGGCAGCGATCTGAACAACTGGCCGAACCAGTCGCTGAAAGTATTCGGCAACTACCGGGTCGGCGAGCGATTGACGCTGCATGTCGATGCACGCTGGTACAGCGAGATGCGCGGTGCCAAGGACGGTCTCGAGGGTCTGGGCAACGCGCTGGCGGGAACCCCGAGCGCGACACCCGACTTTCATGCGGCGATGGGCCGGGTGGCCAGGGAGGATGCGTACGACAGCGATATCCGGTTCAATGCCTTGCTCGACTTTGCCGTTTCTCCTGGCAGCAGCCTGCAGCTCTTCGGGCAGAATCTGTTCGGTGGCGACGGCAACAAGCGCTATGCGTACGACGAATCGACGAAGAACAGTCGGGCAGCGCCAACCCGGGTGCGTTTCGTCGAGGAATCACAAAGCTACGGAATTCGCTTCATCCACCGTTTTTGACTGGCCTTGCAAGCCGTCGGCAGTATTCGGGATCGCTATTTTTCGGGTCTTTCAGGCGGGCGGCCGCCCGGATCAAGGAGCAGCCGGATCAATTCGGGGGTGGAGCTGACATGCAGCTTGTCCATGATGTTTGCACGATGGTTCTGGACCGTGCGCTGGCTCAATCCGAGCATCCTGGCAATGGCCGGGCTGCTTTGCCCCGCGATCACGTAATCCGTGATTCTTCGTTCTTGCGGCGTCAGACAGGCGACCCTGGCCGCGATCGTCGAGTCGTGCAGTGATCGACTGAATCGCTTCTCGCTTTCGTTGAGTGCATCGTGCACCCGGTCGAGGTGTGCCTGGGTCGAGAACGGCTTCTGTATGAAGTCGAAAGCCCCCCTTTTCATGGCCTCCACGGCAACGTCGACATCGGCAAAGCCGGTCATGAAAATTATCGGAATATGTGCGCCGGACTCTGTCAGATGGCCCTGCAATTGAAGGCCGCTCATGACGGGCAATCGTATGTCGCACAGCAGGCACGAACGGGCGCGTTGGCGGTCGTAAGCCTTCAGAAATGTCGGGGCGTCGGGGAAGTATTCCGTTGCGCTGCCGATCGACGCGATCATCTCGCGCAGCAATCTGAACATCCCGATGTCATCATCGACGATATACACGATTCCATGGGACATCATTCACTCTCCCATTTCACGCGTTGCACATCGCAATTCCGCATTCCTGACAGTCAGCAACCAGACCCACGCTTCGAACCGATCCTCCCGCGCATTTGAACAGCAGCGCCGGTACGGATGCAACATGTCGGCAAATACTGCCCGGGTGGAAGCTCTGCGCCTCGGGGCGCCGAAGCGCCAACGGACCAAGGCACTGCTCGACCGTCACGTCGAACGCGCTGAAGCTGAGTAGATCTACTCATGAAAGATGCACGATTGACTCATTCGGACCCGTAGCAAACTGCAGTTTAGTCACGCGGCAAGGGAATCATGTATGGCACCCGTCCCGCCTTTGGGCAGGGAGCTATCGGGTACGGAGAGACAGCACATGGATAAGCATAACCAGCTCAACACGCTGATCGAGGACATCTACTCGGCGGCGCTCACCACCGATGATCCGACGCCGCTGCTGGGCCGCATCGCCGGATTCCTGGGCTACGAGGTCTGCACGCTGACCACTGCGCGCAGCCGCTACACGCAGGCAAGCTGCGATGCGAGCTGGGGCATGGATCCGGCCATTGGTGAACGTGCCGAGCGCGATTTCGGCGCGAGCTTCCTGTGCACGAAGCTGAACGGCCGCGAAGTCAGGACCGGGGAATTCGGCTTCTTCGACGAATACGTTTCCGTCGCCGACCTCCGCAGCCTGCCCGTCTTTCACGAAGTCGTGGCGCCGCACCGGCTCCAGGAGGGCGTCAAGATCTGCCTCGAGCATTCGCCGGAGCGCACGATTTTCATCAACTTCATGCGGCCGGTGCCGGGCGCCGACCGCAACCGGCAACGGCAAATCCTGAGCACACTGACACCACACTGGACCCGTGCGACCCAGATCTTCCTGAAACTCGGACAGGTCGACATGCTGCGCCAGGCCTATACGGAAACGGCCAACCTCGCGCCGTTCGCGATGGTGATATTCGACAACACCGGGGCCGTCTACCTCGCGAACAACAGGGCCGAGCAGTCGCTGCGCAGCGACGGCCTCGCCTTGCGGCGCGACGGAATGCACGCTGCACGGGACAACGAGCATCAGCGCCTGCAGCAGGCAATCCAGGCCGCCATCACATCGAGCAACTCGGGATGGCGGGCAGTTCGCGGCCGCGGATCTCTGCATCTCGCGCCCCTCGGGCCGGCGCAGCTACCAGGTGCTCGTGACGCCGATGTCACCCGCGGCGCAGCGCTGGGGCCGACGACCCGCTGCCGCCGTGGCGGTATTCGACCCCGACGAGGAATTGATCGGCACTTTCGAACGCTGCCGCGACATTTTCGGCTTGACCCGCGCCGAAGCGCAGGTGGCACTGGGCATCATGCATGGCCGCTCACTGGAAGAGATTGCGTCGTCGCAGGGCAATGCCATTGCCACCTCGCGCAACCTGCTCAAACGCGTGTACATGAAAACCGGCGTGAACCGCCAGAACGAGCTTGCCTGGGTCATGATGAACTCGCCGCTGCTGCTGCCGAATCCCGGCGACAGCCCACCGGCAAGGCAGCACTAGCCGCGGCACCGCGCGCGCACTGCTCGCGGCTGCACCGGGGCCAGGATTCGCAATCCCAGCACATCCTGCATGTCGTACAGCCCGCGCGCGGCCGTGAAGCAGCCAGGCGGCGGCGCGCACCGCGCCGCGGCGAAGGTCATGCGGCTGGACGCCTTGTGGGTGATCTCCACGCGCTCGCCATCGGCGGCAAACAGCACCGTGTGATCGCCGACGATGTCGCCGGCGCGCACCGTGGCAAAGCCGATGGTTTCGCGCGCGCGCGCGCCGGTCTGGCCCTCGCGGCCATAGACGGCGACCTTCTGCAGGTCGCGACCCAGTGCAGCGGCAACCACCTCGCCCCATGCGCAGCGCGGTGCCCGAAGGCGCATCGACCTTGTGCCGGTGATGCGCCTCGATGATCTCGATATCGACCGTCGTCGCCCAGCACCCGCGCGGCCATGTCGAGCAGTTTCAGGCAGAGATTCACGCCGACGCTGTAAGTTCGGCTGCAAAGACGATCGGAATCGCTTGCGCGGCAGCCGCCAGGAGCTGCTTCTCCTGCGATGGCATCGAAGCCGGTGGTGCCGATGACCATGGCCTTGCCGGCCTGGCGGCAGACCTCGCAGCGTTGCGCAGCGGTCGCCGAGCGGGTGAGTGAAGTCGATCAGCACATCGAACTGATCGAGCGCGTCGGCCAGACTGCCGCCTGCAGGCTCAAGCCGAGCCGGCCGACGCCCGCCAGCTCGCCGGCATCGGCGCCGATCAGGCTGCTGTCGGGGCGATCGAGCGCCGCGCCCAGCGCGGTGCCCGGGGTTGCGCTGCACGGCCTCGATCAGGGTTTTGCCCATGCGCCCGGCGGCACCCGTTCACTGCGATTCGCTGTCATGATCGGCCACGCTCGGTCAATATTGCACCACCGTGGGTCCGGCTTCAGCCGGACATTGCTCCACACGTAGGTCCGCATTCATGCGGATCCTGTCCGGCTGCGCCGGACCAACCGCTTCATCCCGTCGAAGAAGCTCTTCACGCCCTCGAACCACGAGCTCTTGCGCGGCGAGTGCTGGTCCGACTCGTCCGAGCGATGGACTGCGAACTCCGCGAGCAGTTCCTTCTGGCGCTTGGTCAGGTTGACCGGCGTCTCGACCACCACCGGCACATCAGATCGCCGGCCGCACCGCCGCGCACCGGCTTCACGCCCTTGCCGCGCAGGCGGAACAGCTTGCCGGTCTGGGTCTCGGGCGGAATCTTCAGCTTCACCCGGCCATCCAGCGTCGGCACTTCCAGCTCGCCGCCGAGCGCAGCATCGGCGAAGCTGATCGGCACCTCGCAGTACAGATGCTTGCCGTCGCGCTCGAAGATCGGGTGCTCGCGCACGCGCGACCTGCACGTACAGATCGCCGGGCGGTCCGCCCTCGGGACCGGCCTCGCCCTCGCCGGCCAGGCGGATGCGATCGCCGGTGTCGACGCCCGGCGGGACCTTCACCGACAGCGTCTTCTGCTTCTCGACGCGGCCGTGGCCGTGGCAGCTGCCGCAGGGATCGCTTGATCATCTTGCCCTTGCCGCGGCAGTGCGGGCAGGTCTGCTGCACCGAGAAGAAGCCCTGCTGCATGCGCACCTGGCCGGCACCGCCGCAGGTCGTACAGCTCACCGGCGTGCTGCCGCGCCTTCGCGCCGCTGCCGTCGCAGTCGTCGCAGGTCACCAGCGTCGGCACGCGGATCTTGACGGTGGTGCCGTGCACGGCTTCTTCCAGGTCGATCTCGAGGTTGTAGCGCAGATCGGCGCCGCGCTGCGGGCCGCTGCGCCGCGCCGCGCCGCCGCCGCCACCGAAGATATCGCCGAACACATCGCCGAAGATGTCGCTGAAGCTGGCGCCGCCGCCGAAGCCGAAGCCGCCGGCCCGCCCTGCCGCGATCGACCCCGGCATGGCCGAACTGGTCGTAGGCCGCGCGCTTCTGCGGGTCGGACAGCACCTCGTAGGCCTCGTTGGCCTCCTTGAATCTTTCCTCGGCGTCCTTGTCATCCGGATTGCGGTCCGGGTGGTGCTTCATCGCCATGCGGCGATAGGCCTTCTTGATCTCGGCCTCGCTGCGCCGCGCTGGACGCCGAGTACTTCGTAATAATCGCGCTTCGCCATGTATCAGTTCCAATAGCTGTCGCCTGGTTCTGCGAAATCGGCCTAAGGCCATACCGCAGCGACCGGGCGTCGCCGAAGCCGACCTGCGCTAATGTCGCTAAGCTTGGGTGACGGTCCGAAACCGCGAGGGAGAATCCCCGCTGGCCGGCGTCGAACCGCCTGCGTGTGCGTTCACGCCAGGGTTCGACAGCCCGTCCCATGGCCAACACGCGCGTGATGCCAGGCAGCCGGCAGCCTCGACCATCGGCAGGATCGCTACTTGTCCTTCACTTCCTCGAACTCGGCATCGACCACGTCGTCGCGCTTGGGCTGCTCGGCCTGCTCGCCGCCTGCTGGCCACGGCCTGCGCTGCCGCCGGCGCTGCGCCTGCTCGGCGTACATCTGCTGCGCCAGCGCTGGCCGAAGCCTCGGTCAGCGCCTCGGCTTGCTTCGTCGATCGGCCTCGTCGTCGTCGCCTTCACCGCCTCCTCCAGCTCCTTGATGGCCGCTTCGATGCGCTCCTTCTCGTCGGCCTGGACCTTGTCGCCGGCCTCGTTCAGCGTCTTGCGGGTCGCATGCACCAGGCCGTCGGCCTGGTTGCGCGCGTGCACCAGCTCCTCGAACTTGCTGGTCCTCCTCGGCATTGGCCTCGGCATCGCGGACCATCTGCTCGATCTCGTCCTCGGACAGACCGCGAGGAGGCCTTGATCACGATCGACTGCTCCTTGCCGGTGGCCTTGTCCTTGCGCCGACACGTGCAGGATGCCGTTGGCGTCGATGTCGAAGGTCACCTCGATCTGCGGCATGCCGCGCGGCGCCGGCGGGATGTCGGCCAGGTCGAAGCGGCCCAGCGACTTGTTGTCGCGCCGCCTTCTTGCGCTCGCCCTGCACCACGTGGATGGTCACCGCGGTCTGGTTGTCGTCGGCGGTGGAGAACACCTGCGACTTGCTTGGTCGGGATCGTGGTGTTCTTCTCGATCAGCGTGGTCATCACGCCACCCATGGTCTCGATACCCAGGGTCAGCGGGGTCACGTCGAGCAGCAGCACGTCCTTCACATCACCGGACAGCACGGCGCCCTGGATCGCAGCGCCCACGGCCACGGCTTCGTCCGGGTTGACGTCCTTGCGCGGCTCCTTGCCGAAGAAGTCGGTGACCTTCTCCTGCACCATCGGCATGCGGGTCTGACCGCCGACCAGAATCACGTCGTCGATCTCGGCCGCGTCTATGCCGGCATCCTTCAGCGCGATGCGGCAGCGGCTCCATGGTGCGCTCGACCAGGTCCTCGACCAGCGATTCCAGCTTGGCGCGGGTCAGCTTCACCATCAGGTGCTTCGGACCGGTGGCATCGGCCGTGATGTACGGCAGGTTGACTTCGGTCTGCTGGCTGGACGACAGCTCGATCTTGGCCTTCTCGGCGGCTTCCTTCAGGCGCTGCATGGCCAGCGGATCGCCCTTCAGGTCGATGCCGTTCTCCTTCTTGAACTCGTCGGCCAGGTAGTCGATCAGGCGCATGTCGAAGTCTTCGCCACCGAGGAAGGTGTCGCCGTTGGTGGACAGCACTTCGAACTGGTGTCTCGCCATCGACATCGGCGATTTCGATGATGGAGATGTCGAAGGTGCCGCCGCCGAGGTCATAGACCGCGATCTTGTGGTCGCCCTGGCCGCTTGTCCATGCCGTAGGCCAGCGCCGCCGCGGTCGGCTCGTTGATGATGCGCTTGACGTCCAGACCGGCGATGCGGCCGGCGTCCTTGGTGGCCTGGCGCTGGGAGTCGTTGAAGTAGGCCGGCACCGTGATCACCGCCTCGGTGACCGGCTCGCCGAGATAGTCCTCGGCGGTCTTCTTCATCTTCTTCAGCACTTGCGCGGAAATCTGCGGCGGCGCCATCTTCTTGCCCTTGACCTCGACCCAGGCATCGCCGTTGTCGGCCTTGACGATCTTGTAGGGCACCATGTTGATGTCTTTCTGCACCACGTCGTCGTCGAAGCGACGGCCGATCAGGCGCTTGACCGCGTACAGGGTGTTCGTGGGGTTGGTGACGGCCTGGCGCTTGGCGGACTGGCCGACCAGCATTTCGCCGTCGTCGGCTGTAGGCAACGATCGGACGGCGTGGTGCGCGTGCCCTCGGCGTTCTCGATGACCTTGGGCTTGCCGCCTTCCATGATGGCCACGCAGGAGTTGGTGGTGCCGAGGTCGATACCGATAATCTTGCCCATTTCGCTTCTCCGTTTACCCGTCGCGCGGCGCGGCCACAGTAGCCGAACCGCCTGAATTTAGCTAACCAGCCCCTGATATTGGCGCACTTCGCGCCATTTCAAGGCCTCAGGCCGTGGTATCGACGTGCGACGCCGACGCAGCCTTGGCCACCACCACCATCGCCGGTCGCACCAGGCGCCCGTTGAGGGTGTAGCCCTTCTGCATCACCGCGACCACGCTGTTGGGCGTCGCACCCGGCGCCTCGACCATCGACATGGCCTGGTGCAGGTCGGGGTTGAAGCTCTCGCCGGCCGGGTCCACTGCCGCCACGTCGAATTTCTGCATCACGTCGAGGAAGGAGCGATGCGTCAGCTGCACACCCTCCAGCAACGCACGCGTGGCCTCGGTGGGCTCACCCATCGCGGCCAGGGCCCGCTCCAGGTTGTCGATCACCGGCAGCAGCGCGCCGACGAAGCGTTCGAGCGCAAACTTGCGGGCGTTCTCCACGTCACGCTCGGCGCGGCGGATCATGTTCTGCGCCTCGGCCTGCACGCGCAGCGCACGGTCCTCGGCAGCGACGAGCTGCTCGCGCAGCACATTGACCTCGGCCTCCGCCTCCGGCGCAGCAGGAACATCCTGCGTTTGCGCCGCCGGCGGTTCCGTGCCGCTTTCGGTATTGAGCGTCTGTTCTTCGTCCGCCACGGCCATCCCCCCGGGATTTATCTGTGAATTCAAAGCGTTGCCCCTACATGGGGGCATGCCCGGGGATTTCAAGGGTGATGTCGGGCTGAAGCCTGCCCGACAGCTCAGGGGGCGCGGAGCGCGGCGCTCAGCATCCGGGCGGTGACGTCCACGACCGGGATCACACGGTCATAGGCCATGCGCGTGGGACCGATCACGCCGATCACCCCGACCGTGCGTCCACCGGTCTGGTACGGCGCGGTGACCACGCTGAAGTCGACCAGCGGTTCGTAGCCAGCCTCCTCGCCGATGAATATCTGCACCCCGTCGGCGCGCGCGCTGGTCTCCATGAGGTGCAGGATGTCCTTCTGCTGCTGGAAGGCATCGAACAGTTCGCGCAGACGCGACATGTTGTCCGAGGACGCCGCATCGAGGAGGTGCGACTGCCCGGCCACCACGTAGCCGCCTTCCCGTTTGGCGTCATCGGCGCTCAGCGCGCGGCTGGCGAGATCGATGGTGGTCTCGAGGAGGCGGTCGATGGTATTGCGGGTACTGCGAAGGTCGTTCAGCAGCCCGTCGCGAATCCGGTCGAGGCTTTGCCCCGCGAAGCGACTGTTCACGAAATTCGCCGCCGCGCGCAATTCGAGCTCGTCGTAGTCGCGCTCCGTGTGGATGATGCGGTTCTGCACTTCCTTTTCGTTCAGCACCAGGATCACCAGCACCCGCGCGCCCGACAGCGGCAGGAACTCGACCTGGCGCAGTTTCACTTCGTCCGGGCGCGGCACCGTGACCAGGCCTGCCTGGTGCGTGATCACCGAGAGCAGGTTCGAGGTCGCGGACAACAGCTCGGCGGTGGTCTTGTCAGGGCCGAGCCCGGATTGCAGCGTCCGCAATTCCTGGCCCTGCAGGGGCTGCATCGTGACCAGCGTGTTGATGAAGAACCGGTAACCCTTCGCCGTCGGGACGCGACCAGCGGAGGTGTGGGGGGTCGCGACGAAGCCGCGCTCCTCGAGGTCGGCCATGATCGAGCGCACGGTGGCAGAGCTGACCGGCACGCCGCTCTCCTGCACCAGGGTGCGCGAACCCACGGGCTGTCCGGCTCTTATATATAGACTCACCAGCGTGCGCAGCAGCTGCTGTTGGCGCTCGCTCAGTGCCAGGCTGTTCATCCTGTCGTCGTCCTCCAGGCTCGCGGACACAAGAACCGCAACGGATTCTAGCACCGCGCAGAGGCGTTTGCGGGCCATGCTGGTGGCGCGTGCGCGAGGCATGCGGTACATGTCGCCATGAATGGCGACCTGCGGCTGACTGGTGACGCATGCGCGGGGCATGCGGTATAACACGCGCATGCTGCGCCACCTGACCGTCCGCAATTACACCCTCATCGACGCGCTCGATCTCGAGCTCGCCGCGGGCCTCTCCGTCATCACCGGCGAGACCGGGGCCGGCAAGTCGATCGTGCTCGATGCCCTCGGGCTCGCGCTGGGCAACCGCGCCGACAGCCGCTCCATCCGCGCCGGTGCCGAGCGCCTGGAAGTGAGCGCAAGCTTCGAGCTGGCCGATACCCCCGAAGCCCTCGCGTGGCTGCGCGAGCGCGCACTCGACCTGGACAGCGAGTGCCAGTTGCGCCGCGTGGTGACGCGCGACGGGCGCAGCCGCGCCTGGATCAACGGGCAGCCCGCGACGCTCACCGACATCAAGACGCTCGGCGACCAGCTGGTCGACATCCACGGCCAGCACGAACACCACTCGTTGCTCGCGCGCGCGAGCCAGCAGCGCCTGCTCGACGAATACGGCGGGCACCGCGAGCTGGCCGGGCGCGTGGCGGCGGCCTACGCCGGCTGGCGCGATTGCCGTGACGAGCTCGACACCCTGCGCGCCAGTGCCGGCGAACGGCGCGACCGCCAGCAGCTGTTGAACTACCAGCTGGGCGAGCTCGCCGAGCTCGCGCTCGGCGCCAACGAGAGCGCGGAGCTGGAACAGGAACAGAAGCGACTCGCGAACGCCGGCGAACTGACGCACGACGTCGAGCAGGTGCTGGCGCTGTGCGAGGGCAACGAGGACGACGGCGGCCTGCTCGAGGGTCTGCGCCGCGCATGTGCCACGATGCATCACCTCGATGGCCTGGGCGAGCGCGCCGACACGGCGCGCCAGCTGCTGGACTCGGCCCAGATCCAGGTGGACGAGGCGCGGCGCGAACTGCAGGCGTTGCGCGACGGCCTCGAGCTCGACCCCGAGCGGCTCGCCGAAGTCGAGAACCGCCTGTCGGCGATCTACACGCTCGCGCGCAAGCATCGCGTGGCGCCGGCCGAACTGCACCGGCTGCAGGAAGCGATGAGTGGCGAGGCGGCGGGGCTCGACGTCTCCGACGCGCGCATCGGGGCGCTCGAGGAGCAGTTGCAGGCGCTGGACACGGCGTGGACCACGCATGCCGCGCAACTGAGCAAGGCGCGCGCGGCGACCGCGAAGAGCATTTCGAAGCAGGTGCAGGAGCAGCTCGCGTTCCTCGGCATGGGCAGCTGCCGCTTCAGCGTCGCGATCAGGCCGCTCGCGGACAAGGGGCCTTCAGCGGCCGGCGCCGAGCAGATCGAATTCCTGGTCGCCACCAACCCGGGTGCCGAGCCGGGCCCGCTCGCGCGCATTGCCTCGGGCGGCGAACTGTCGCGCATCAGCCTGGCGATCCAGGTGATCATCGCGAGCCGCGCGACCACGCCGACCGTGATCTTCGACGAAGTCGATGTCGGCATCGGCGGCGCCACCGCCGATGTCGTCGGCAGCCTGCTGCAGACAGCTGGGCGAGCGCATCCAGGTGGTGTGCGTCACGCACCTGCCGCAGGTCGCGGCGCGCGGCGCGCAACACCTGCGCGCGAGCAAGAGCAGCAACGGCGAATCCACCTCGGCGGCGCTCACACCGCTGGCCGCCGACGAGCGCGTCGAGGAGCTCGCGCGCATGCTGGGCGGCAAGACCGTGACGAAGAAAACCCAGGAACACGCGCGCGAAATGCTCGAATCCGCCGCCCAGTAGGTCCGGATTTATCCGGACCTTTGGCTCCTGCGGCTGCTGGATGTCCGGATGAATCCGGACCTACTCGGGTCGTTTTTCCTTCACGTAGAGCACCAGGCTGTGACCTATCAGCTTGTAGCCGTGACTGTCGACAATCGCGCGCTGGCGGGACTCGATCTCCGGATCGTGGAATTCGATCACGCGCCCCGAATCGACGCAGACCATGTGATCGTGGTGCCCGCCGCGGGCCAGCTCGAACACCGAATGACCGCCTTCGAAATTGTGCCGCTCGACCAGGCCGGCCGATTCGAACTGCGTCAGCACGCGATAAACGGTCGCCAGCCCGACGTCCTCGCCCGCCCCGAGCAGCGCGCGGTATACGTCCTCGGCACTCATGTGCTGGCTTGCCTCGGGTTGCGACTCGAGGATCTGCAATATCTTCAGGCGCGGGAGCGTGACCTTCAGTCCCGCCTTCTTGAGCTCGGCGTCTTCCATTGGATCCTTCCTGGACGGCGGGTCGGGGACCCCGGACGGCGGGGATGCAAAGCACCCGAGTGCTATGGGAGAATGCTTCGCCGCGAAAGTGCGAGTCACGATACTGGAACACAATTTTCAATGCAAAGGCTAACCATCCTCGTCCTGCTCTGCCTGTCCCTCGGCGCATGCAGCGGCTTTCGCCTGGGGTTCCCCGGCGTGTATCGGATCGATATCGCGCAGGGCAACATTGTCACGCAGGAGATGATCGACCAGTTGAAGCCCGGCATGACCAAGCGCCAGGTGCGCTTCATCATGGGCACGCCGCTGATCATCGACACCTTCGAACCCGAGCGCTGGGACTATTTCCACAGCATGAGCAGGCGGGGCAAGCAGGAATCCCAGGAGCACGTAACCCTGTTCTTCGAGAATGACAAGCTGGTGCGTTTCGGCGGGGATTTCGCCCCCTCGTCCAGCAAGCCGACCCAGGCAGCCGAACCACCGGTCGCCGAGGCGACGGACTGAACCGCCTCAGTCCGCGGCCAGCCCCGTGGCCGCGGCCTTGCGTGCGCGAGCCTTGCGCGCCTCCTTGGGATCAGCCGTGAGCGGACGATAGATCTCGACGCGGTCGCCGTCGGCAAGCACGTGCACGCGCGGATCGGCCACGGCCTTGCCGAAAATGCCCATCTTCGCGCTCGCCAGGTCGAGCCCCTCGAACATGCGCGCAATCCCGGAACGCTCGGCGGCATCCAGCATCGTGGTGCCTGCGGGCACTTTCAGCGCAAGGATGCGCTGGCGCTCCGGCAGCGCGTAGGCAACCTCGACCGTGATCTCGCCCGGCTCAGCCACTCCCGTAGACCTCGCGCGCACGGCGGCACAGGGCGTCGACCAGCGTGTTGGCCATCGAATCGAAGAGCTTGCGCGCGGCGCGACCTGCAAGGCCGTTGCGCATGCGGAAGGCAAGGTGGAGGGTGACCTTGCAGGCGTCGTCGCGCAGCGCCTCGAAGCCCCACAGCCCCTCGAAGGACTCGAACGGGCCCTCGAGCAACTCCATGCGGATACGCCCCGGCTCGATCCGGTTGCGGGTGGTGAAGCTCTGGCGGATGCCGGCCTTGGCCAGGTGCAGGCGCGCCTCGACGCAGTCCTCGCTGCGTGCGAGCACCTCGGCGCCGACGCAGCCGTCCATGAAATGCGGGTAGGATTCGATGTCGTTCACCAGCGCGAACATCGACTGCGCCGGGTACATCAACAAGGCACTGCGGTCGATCTTCGTGGTCATCGTCGCTCGGTAGCCGCCGGGATTCGGCGCGCAATATAAGGCCTGCGCCGCGGCGGGACAACGTAGCTCGGGATTCATCCCGACAACCGCTCGGCGCCACCGCACCCGTCATGACGGCCAGCGCACCTGTAGGCAGGAATGCCGACATCGGCCTGCAGGTCGCCATTCATGGCGAGCATGAACGCCAACCCACGGGATATCGGGCAAAGCCGCCGATTTCGTGACCAAAGGCCGGGCCTGCACCGGCCCGTGCTAGAATCCGCGCCCTTTTCAAGCGAGCCTGGACGGGCGATGAGCAAAAAGAAGGCGGGATCGGGCGGCGGCACGATCGCGCTGAACCGCAAAGCCGGTTTCGACTACTTCATCGAGGAGCGCTTCGAGGCCGGCATGGCGCTCGAAGGCTGGGAGGTGAAGGCCTTGCGCGCGGGCCGCGCGCAGCTCGTCGACAGCTACGTGCTGCTCAAGAACGGCGAGGCCTGGCTGCTCGGCGCGCGCATCGAGCCGCTGCCGAGCGCCAGCACGCATTTCGTGACCAGCCCCGACCGCACGCGCAAGCTCCTGCTCAACCAGCGCGAGCTCGCCAAGCTGTTCGAGGGCGTGCAGCAGGAAGGCCACACCGCGATCTGCACCGCGCTGTACTGGAAGCGCCACCTCGTGAAATGCGAGATCGCGCTGGCCAAGGGCAAGAAGCAGCACGACAAGCGCGAGACCGAGAAGGACCGCGACTGGGCCCGCCAGAAGCAGCGCCTCTCGCGTCATGCGAAATAGGTACGTGAACTTCTGCCGATGAAGGTGTCCAATCCGGCGGAAGCAGCGTGATAAGCTGCCTCCGTCGAAAGACACGAGAGTTTTGGGGGCGTTTTGGATTCGACGCCGGTTACAAAACCCGATGGTGCATGCCGAGACGGCAACTAGTCTCGTAAATCAAAGTCTGCAAACTTATAGTTGCCAACGACGACAACTACGCACTCGCTGCTTAAACCCCAGTAGGGTGCCGTCTGACCGGAGCCGTGCCTGTGCGTCCGGGCTCTTCGGAGCACTCAGGCGTCATATCTCACAGGATCGCGCTGAAGCTCGCCCGGGGCCGATGCGCTAAAAATAACCGGGATCGCCACTTCGATTGCCCTGTCGGCCGGGCAGCGAGGCGGTTAAAAATAATAGACCTGACTAAGCATGTAGAGCTGAGGGCGGAGGACTGACGGACGCGGGTTCAACTCCCGCCGCCTCCACCAATACCAAGGGGTCCGAACCGGACACATAGGTAACGTTTCATACCGGAGACATGGGTAACACCTTCGGTAGAAAAGGGTTCACCGCCGGTTCGACCTTGGGCTCATCCTCGTCGAAGTAGCCGAGGTCGAACTCCATAAAGCTTACCAGCCAAATCTTATCGCCGACCTCGCGGATTCCCGCGAGTTGGCCGGCGAACGCACGGCTGAGATTGACCTTGCGGCTCCCGATGCAGATCCTGCCACAGTGCGTGATGCGCACGGTACGGTCATGGAACGGGTACTCCGGATCCTCGGGCGGGCGGTCAACCCGCGGCGAGGGTGTGTACACCTCTGCCGGGTATTTCATGCCCAGCGCCTGGTGTCGCCGATCGTGGTTGTACTGCTGAACAAAGTCCTCAAAGCGGCTTTGCTGCTGCAACAGGTTGAAAGCCGCCGGCTTGGTGGCCTCCTTCTTCAGCGTCAGGTGCATGCGCTCATGACGCCCGTTCTGCTGCGGGTTCCCCGGGCTTGATGCGCTCGATCGCGATCCCAAGCCGTAGCCACCACACCGACAGGTGACTGAGACCGAACAGCGCGTTCGGTGATGCAGAAGGGCTGGCCGTTGTCAGTGCGAATGGCTGCCGGCAGCCCGAACTCCTTGAAAACCCGCTCGAAAATCGTGAACGCGAAGATCTCCTTCGTGGACTCGAGCCCCTCGCAGGCGAGCAGGTAACGCGAGTGATAGTCCGTGATCGTCAGCGGATAACAGTACTGGTGATTGCCGAGCAGGAACTCGCCCTTGTAGTCGGCGCACCACAGCGCATTGGGACTCCTGGCCTCGGCGAGTTCCGTGCCCTCGGCACGGTAACGGCGGGTCTTGCGCGGCTTCACCAGGCCGTTGCGCTCGAGCACGGCGTGCACCGTGCTCGTGGCCGGCGGCTTGATCGCGGGAAACTGGCGGATCAGCTTCTCGCGGATCTTGGGCGCTCCCCAGCTCGGCCGCTCCCGCTTCAGCTGCAGGATGACCCGCTCGACCTGGAACGGCAACTGGTTGGCATAGCGGATCGGGCGTCGGCTGCGATCCTGCAACCCCTCCAGCCCGCAGTCCTTGTAGCGGGTAAAGATCTTGTAGCCGGTCTTTCGGGAGATCCCGAACTCCTGGCACGCCTCGCGTCATCGTCCCGCCGTCGAGCAAGCGCGCCACAAACCTCAGTCGCTCATCCATCTGGTTACACTCCTTCCAGGGCATTTGGGCGCTCCCCAAATGCCGTGATGTGTAACCCATGTGTCCGGTATCAGGTGTTACCCATGTCTCGGGTAGCACAAGGGCCTGGATAGTCTCCAGGCCCTTTTTCTTTGCGCGAGATCCCCGCAAGGCGTGGGGTTCAGGGCGCATGCCCTGGGGCAGCACCTCGGCCAGATGCGCCGAAACACTGCATTTCCCGTCCAATCCGGTCACGAGACAAACTGCCCCGGTCATGGCAAATATCCCTGCGCCGCGCGCGGATGCGCGGCACAGGGTCTCAAGCCTGGCGTCAGGCCAGATCGAAGCGGTCGGCGTTCATCACCTTCGTCCAGGCGGCGACGAAGTCCCTGACGAACTTCTCCTGGTTGTCGTCCTGGGCGTAGACCTCGGCGTAGGCGCGCAGGATCGAGTTGGAGCCGAACACCAGATCGACCCGGGTCGCCGTCCACTTGACGCGCGCCGGTCTTGCGGTCGCGGATCTCGTACAGGTTGCTGCCGGCGGTTTCCACGTGTAGGCCATGTCGGTCAGGTTGACGAAGAAGTCGTTGGTCAGCGCGCCGACGCGATCGGTGAACACGCCATGCTTGCTGCCGCCGTGGTTGGTGCCGAGCACGCGCATGCCGCCGACCAGCGCCGTCATCTCGCAGGCCGTCAGGCCCATCAGCTGGGCGCGGTCGAGCAGCAGTTCCTCGGCGCTGACGACGTAGTCCTTCTTCAGCCAGTTGCGGAAGCCGTCGGCCAGGGGTTCCAGCACGTCGAAGGACTCGGCATCGGTCATTGCCTGCCGTGGCATCGCCGCGGCCCGGCGCGAAGGGCACCGTCGACCTTGACGCCGGCGGCCTTGGCGGCCTGCTCGACGCCGACGTTGCCGGCCAGCACGATCACATCGGCCACGCTGGCGCCGGTCTCGGCGGCGATCTTCTCAAGCACCGCCAGCACCTTGGCCAGACGCGCGGGCTCGTTGCCTTCCCAGTCCTTCTGCGGGGCCAGGCGGATGCGCGCGCCGTTGGCGCCGCCGCGCTTGTCCGAACCACGGAAGGTGCGGGCGCTGTCCCAGGCGGTCGACACCATCTCGCCGATGCTCAGAGCCCGCTGGCGGCGATCTTCGCCTTCACGGCGGCGACGTCGTAGTCCGTGCGGCCGGCGGGCACCGGGTCCTGCCAGATCAGGTCTTCCTTCGGCACATCCGGGCCGATGTAGCGCGCCTTCGGGCCCATGTCGCGGTGGGTCAGCTTGAACCAGGCGCGGGCGAAGACTTCCGAGAAGTAGGCCGGATCCTTGTGGAAGCGTTCCGCGATCTTGCGGTATTCCGGGTCGAACTTCATCGCCATGTCGGCGTCGGTCATGATCGGCTTGCAGCGAATCGAGGGATCCTCGACGTCGACCGGCATGTCCTCTTCCCTGATGTTGACCGGCTCCCACTGCCAGGCACCGGCCGGAGACTTCTGCAGCCACCAGTCGTAGCCGAGCAGCAGGTCGAAGTAGCCGTTGTCCCACTTGGTCGGATGGGTGGTCCAGGCGCCTTCGATGCCGCTGGTCACGGTGTCGCGGCCGATGCCGCGGGTCGTGTGGTTGATCCAGCCGAGGCCCTGCTCTTCGACATCCGCGCCTTCCGGGGCCGGGCCCGAGGTTGGCGGCGCTGCCGTTGCCGTGCGCCTTGCCGACGGTGTGGCCGCCGGCGGTCAGGGCCACGGTTTCCTCGTCGTTCATCGCCATGCGGGCGAAGGTCACGCGCACGTCGTGCGCGGTCTTCAGCGGATCGGGCTTGCCGTCGACGCCTTCCGGGTTCACGTAGATCAGGCCCATCATCACGGCGGCCAGCGGGTTTTCCAGGTCGCGCTCGCCGGAGTAGCGGCTGCCTGCGCTGCCGCTGGGCGCCAGCCATTCCTTCTCGGAGCCCCAGTAGATGTCCTTCTCGGGATGCCAGATGTCCTCGCGGCCGAAGCCGAAGCCGAAGGTCTTCAGGCCCATCGACTCGTAGGCCATGGTGCCGGCGAGGATGATCAGGTCGGCCCAGCTGATCTTGTTGCCGTACTTCTTCTTGATCGGCCACAGCAGGCGGCGCGCCTTGTCGAGGTTGGCGTTGTCCGGCCAGGAGTTGAGCGGCGCGAAGCGCTGGTTGCCGGTGCCGCCGCCGCCGCGGCCATCGGCGATGCGGTAGGTGCCGGCCGAGTGCCAGGCCATGCGGATCATCAGGCCGCCGTAGTGGCCCCAGTCGGCCGGCCACCAGTCCTGGCTGTCGGTCATCAGCGCCTTGAGGTCCTTCTTGAGCGCCTCGACGTCGAGCTTCTTGACCTCCTCGCGATAGTTGAAGTCCGCGCCCATCGGGTTGGTCTTGGTGTCGTGCTGGTGCAGGATGTCGAGGTTCAGCGCCTTGGGCCACCAGTCCATGTTCGACATGCCGGACGAGGTGACGCCGCCGTGCATCACCGGGCACTTGCCTCCCGTCTTCGTGTTACTGCTGTCCATTTCCGTGCTCCTATCGAGTGTCGATTGAGTCTGCGCCAGCAACATACCCGACCGCGATTCGCGTGGCTCGGTTGCTGTCGTGGCACAACCGTACCCACTCGGCGAGCGTGGGTCTAATGTTACTTGCCGATCAGTGCGATTGACGCAGTCGATCGCAGGTGGATACCGCGAACGGCCCCGTACCGGCTGCCGGTGCCGCAGCGGCAAGCCTGAAGGCAACCCGCACTGCGTGGCGGCAGCGTGCATCGCGCGGTCACGACCGGTGTTATCGTAAGGCCGCCCGAACCATCCGCACCTGCAAGGAGAACGCCATGCCCACCCTGATGAAAGCCGCCGTATTCGTCGAGCCCGGCCGCATCGAGCTGGCCGACAAGCCCATCCCCGACGTCGGGCCGCAACGACGCGCTGGTGCGCATCACGACCACCACGATCTGCGGCACCGACGTGCACATCCTGAAGGGCGAGTACCCGGTCGCGAAGGGCCTGACCGTCGGTCACGAACCGGTCGGCGTGATCGAGAAGCTGGGCAGCGCGGTGCAGGGCTACACCGAGGGCCAGCGCGTGATCGCCGGCGCCATCTGCCCGAACTTCAATTCCTACGCGGCACAGGACGGCGCGCCGTCGCAGGACGGCAGCTACCTGGTCGCGAGCGGGCGCTGCGGCTGCCACGGCTACAAGGCCACCGCCGGCTGGCGCTTCGGCAACCTGATCGACGGCACCCAGGCCGAGTACGTGCTGGTGCCCGACGCGCAGGCCAACCTCGCGCCCATTCCCGACGGGCTCACCGACGAGCAGGTGCTGATGTGCCCCGACATCATGTCCACCGGCTTCAAGGGCGCCGAGAACGCCAACATCCGCATCGGCGACACCGTGGTGGTGTTCGCGCAGGGGCCGATCGGCCTGTGCGCCACCGCCGGCGCGCGCCTGCTGGGCGCCACCACGATCATCGCGGTCGACGGCAACGATCACCGGCTGGGCATCTCGCGCAAGATGGGCGCCGACGTCACGCTCAACTTCAAGAACTGCGACGTGGTCGACGAGGTGATGAAGCTGACCGGCGGTCGCGGCGCGGACTCCGCGATCGAGGCGCTGGGCACGCAGGCCACCTTCGAATCGGCGCTGCGCGTGCTGAAGCCGGGCGGCACGCTGTCGAGCCTGGGCGTGTATTCGAGCGATCTCACGATCCCGCTCGTCGGCCTTCGCGGCCGGCCTCGGCGACCACCGCATCAACACCGCGCTGTGCCCCGGCGGCAAGGAGCGCATGCGCCGGCTGATGAACGTGGTGGAGTCGGGCCGCGTCGACCTCGGGGTGCTGGTGACCCACCATACAAGCTCGACGATATCGTCGCGGCCTACGATCTCTTCGCCCACCAGCGCGACGGCGTGCTGAAGGTGGCCATCAAGCCCGGCTGAACACCGCGGCTGGCCCGGTGCGTCCGCGCGCGCGGCACCGCGGCGGCCGCCCGGGCCGCTCGCTCACGAGCGGAAGTCGAGTCTCGCCGTCGCCGGTTGCAGGCGCCCCGCGAGCCAGTGCAGCCCGAGCGCCACGGCCAGCAATACAGCCGCGCCCAACGCCCAACCGGTCCATACCAGCGGCGCGATCCATGCCATGACGCCATCGGGCGAGGGCACGAATTGCTCCGCCATCTGCAGCGCCTCGAGCAGGAACTCCCGTGGCGCGGCCAGCCACACCGGGTTTATCCAGGGTTCCAGCGCTTCCGGCAGGGGCTGCTTCACGGCGTTGCCGAGCGCCTCCCCGCCCTGGACCGACGCCACCGTCCCCAGCAGCCAGTCACTCGCCTTCACCGTGAGCGCGGCCAGACCGGTCCAAGCGACGCTCAGCAGTGCAAACGCGAACCAGATAAACGCTTTCATGCCGGAACTCCCGTGACGGTCGCGCTGAGCGCTGCGACTCACTCGTCGCCGCCGCCGATCCCCAGCAGCTGCAGCAGGCTGACGAACAGGTTGAACACCGACACGTACAGGCCGACGGTGGCCATGACGTAGTTGGTCTCGCCGCCGTTCACGATGCGGCTGGTCTCGAACAGGATCAGCCCCGCCGACAGCAACGCGATCAGCCCCGAGACGGCCAGCGCGAGGCCCGGCATCTCGAGGAAATACGCGGCCACGGCGAGGAGCACGGCGGTAATCATGCCCGCGAACAGGAAGCCGCCCATGAAGCTGAAGTCACGACGCGTGGTGAGCGCGTAGGCCGACAGCGCCAGGAAGGTGGCCCCGGTGGCGCCGAGCGCCAGCGTGATGGTCTGCGCGCCGCCCGGCAGCGACAGGGTCTGCGACAGCACCGGCCCCAGCGTGTAGCCCATGAAACCGGTGAGCGCGAAGACCGCCGGCAGTGACCAGATGCTGTTGCGCAGCTTGTTCACGGCGAACAGCAGGCCGAAATAGCCCGCCAGCGTGAGGATCAGCCCCGGCGCCGGCAGGCGCAGCGCGACGCTGGCGGCTGCCACGCCCGCGCTGAACAGCAGCGTCATCGACAGCAGGGCGTAGGTGTTCTTCAGTACCCGCGCCGCCTCGAGGCGATACCCGGTCGATGCGGCATCCATCGTGGCGGCAAGCGCCGCGGCGCCGCGCGGCGCGACGTTCGGGTTGCGGTACGAGCGATTCTCCATGGCCAGACTCCTGTTGACGGATGGAGGCGGCACGATAAGCGCGATCAAAACCCGAAAAAAGCAGATATTAACGACGTTTGCATCAAGTAAACGCGAATCCGTCACTACCGTCCGAGCGCGGCGCGAAGCGCCTGGTCCAGGTCGGCGATAAGGTCCTCGGTGTCCTCCAGTCCCACGGACAGCCGCAGCATCGCGTCCGAGATGCCGCGCCGGGCGCGTTCCGCGGCACCGATTTCGTGATGGGTGGTGGTGCACGGCTGCGTCACCAGGCTTTCGACGCCGCCGAGGCTGGGAGCGAGCGCAAAGAGCTCGAGCCGGTCGGCCACGCGCGTGGCGTCCGCCCCGTCGCCAGCCACCTCGATGGTGAGCATGCCCCCGAAGCCGTACATCTGCCGCTTCGCCAGCGCATGACCCGGAAACTCCGCGAGACCGGGATAGAAGACACGACGCACCGCGGGATGGCGGCTCATGGCTTCGGCGACCCGTTGCGCCGAGGCATTGTGCTGGCGCACGCGCGCGACCAGGGTGCGCAGGCTGCGCGACAGCAGGGATGCGGTGGCCGGCGCGATCGTCGACCCGAGGTTCTTGCGCCATTCCCACACCGGCAGCAGCAGTTCCCGCGCGCCCATCAGCACACCCGCGGTGAGATCGCTGTGGCCACCGAGATACTTCGTCGCGCTGTGCGTGACCAGATCGGCGCCGAGTTCCAGCGGGCGCTGGTTCACCGGCGAGGCGAAGGTGTTGTCGACCGCCAGCAGCGCGCCGTGGGCATGCGCCTGGCGCGCGATCGCGCGGATGTCGAACACGTCCAGCGTCGGATTGGTCGGCGTCTCGAGGAACACCAACCGCGCACCGCCCGCCAGCACGGCCTCGAGGCGGTCCATCTCGCTGCCGAGCAGCAGATGAGTCGTGATCCCGAGCAACGGCAGCTGCTTGGCCAGCAGTTCCAGCGTGCCGCCGTAGGCATCGCCGATGCAGACGATGCCATCGCGTCCGTGGGCCAGGAACAGGGCCGATTCCGCCGCCATGCCGGAGCTGAACGCCCAGGCCATTTCCGCGCCTTCGAGGCCGGCCAGCGTATTTTCCAGCGCGAGTATCGAAGGGTTCATGCCGTAGCGGGTATACAGGCTGCCCGGCTTGCGCCCGTCGATCACGTCGAGCAGCTCCGCTGTCGAAGCGAACGCGAACGTGGTCGTGTCGTAGACCGGAACGTGCGGACTGCCATGCGCGTCGCGCAAACCCTGGCCGTGGATGCTGCGCGTCGCCAGGCCTTGCTTGCTGCATTCAGTCACTGCGCGTCTCCCCGGGATTGCATGGGTGGATTCGAGTCGCGATCCTCCGCCAGCAGCTGCCCCAGCAGCATGCCCAGCGGCAGGTCATCGACACGGCCGAATTGGTGCAGGCGGACGCGTCCCGCGCGATCGAGCAGGACGAGCGTCGGCGTGCCCTGCATGCCGTAGGCGCGCATCGTCGCCGGAATCGGGTCGCCGTCGACGGCGGTGTCCACGCCCACCGGGTGCGTGATGCGGTATTCGTGCAGGAAGGCTTCGAGCGCCACGGGGGTCATCGCGGCGTGGTGCTCGAACACCGTGTGCAAGCCCACGACGACGACCCCGCGCTCCGAGATAGAGCCGGTGCACCTGCTCGGCCTGCGGCAGCGCGTGACCGACGCAGCCGGGACACAGCATCTGGAAGGCGTGCAGCAACACGACGCGGCCGCGCAACGCGGCCAAGTCCAGCGGCGAGGCCACATTGAACCAGCGGCTCACTTGCCACCCGGGTGTCGGACTGTCCGCCGCCATCGCACGCCCTCCTTCACACCGGTCGATCCATCCGGCTGGTATCGTACATCGTCACGATAGCCCGGGACGCAGCGTTTACAATCGCCCGACCCGCCCACACCGGCCCACGTCATGGAAATCGTGGTCCTTTTCGCGCTGATACTGCTGAACGGCCTGTTCGCGCTGTCGGAAGTCGCGCTGCTCACCGCGCGCAAGGCCCGGCTGCAGGTCCGGCTCGAAGCCGGTGACCGTGCCGCCGGGGCCGCCCTGCGGCTCGGCGCCGATCCCACGCGCTTCCTGTCGACGATCCAGATCGGCATCACCTCGATCGGCGTGCTGAACGGCATCGTCGGCGAAGCGGCGCTGGCCGTGCCGCTGGCCCGGAGGATGGAAGAGCTGGGCGCGAGCGCGCCCTACAGCCTGTACGCGGCCACGGGACTGGTGGTGCTGCTCATCACCTACATCACCATCGTCGTTGGCGAACTGGTGCCCAAGCGCATCGCGCAGACGCACCCGGAGGCGATCGCGCGGCTGGTCGCGCGGCCGCTCGACTGGCTGGCCATCGCCACGAGGCCGTTCGTGCGCCTGCTGTCGCTGTCGACGCATGCGCTGCTGCGCGTGCTGCGCATCCCGGAGAATGCGCCGGCGACGGTGACCGAGGACGAAATCCACGCCGTGCTCGCCGAAGGCACCAGCGCCGGCGTGATCGAGCTGCAGGAGCACGCCATGGTGCGCAACCTGTTCCGTCTCGACGACCGGCGGATCGGCTCGCTGATGGTGCCGCGCTCCGAAGTCGTCTGCCTCGACCTCGACCTGCCGCCGGAGGAAAACCTGCGGCGCATCAGCGAATCGGCTTTCGCGCGCTTCCCGCTGGTGCGGGGCGGGCTCGATCAGGTGCTCGGCGTCGTGAGCGCGCGCGGCTGGCTGCTGCACCAGCTGCGCGACGGGACCGCGCAGGGCGAGAGCCTGCCGCTCGAACCGCAGCTCTACGTGCCCGAGAGCGTCACCGGCATGGAGCTGCTGGACAAGTTCCGCGCCGGCGCCGCGCACCTGGCCTGCGTGATCGACGAGTACGGCGAGGTGCAGGGCATCGTCACGCTGCAGGACCTGGTCGAGGCGATCACCGGCGAATTGCATCCGCACGATGCCGATACGTCGTGGGCCGTGCAGCGCAGCGACGGCTCCTGGCTGCTCGACGGCTACATCCCGGTGCCCGAGCTCAAGGACCGTCTCGGGCTGCGCGCCGTACCCGACGAGCAGCGCGGCCGCTACCACACGCTGAGCGGCATGATCATGCTGCTGCTCGGCCGGCTGCCGCAGGTCGCCGACAGCGTGGACTGGGAAGGCTGGCGCTTCGAGATCGTCGACATGGACGGCAAGGCCATCGACAAGGTGCTGGCCACGCGCATGCCTGCGGGCGGGGACGCGCCCGCTCAGTCCACCGCATAGTGCAAGGCCAGCCCCAGCAAGGCACACACCGCGATCACCTCCATCACGCCGCGCTTGAAGCGGAACAGCGCGATCGCGGCAGCCGAGCGCGATCAGCGCGCAAGCCCAGTCGAAGGCGCCGCCGAAACCCTGCGGCCACAGCACGTGGTAGCCGAAGAACAGCGCGAGGTTCAGCATCACGCCGACCACGGCCGCGGTGATCGCGGTGAGCGGTGCGGTGAACTTCAGGTCGTCGTGCGTCGACTCCACCAGCGGCCCGCCGGCGAGGATGAACAGGAACGACGGCAGGAAGGTGAACCAGGTGACCAGGCACGCGGCCAGCGCGCCGGCAAGGAACTGCGCCTGCGGGCCGAACAGCGCCTGCACGTAGCCGCCGACGAAGCCGACGAAGGCCACCACCATGATCAGCGGCCCCGGCGTGGTCTCGCCGAGCGCGAGCCCGTCGATCATCTGCGCCGGCGTGAGCCAGCCGTAATGCTGCACCGCGCCCTGGTACACGTAGGGCAGCACCGCGTAGGCGCCGCCGAAGGTCAGCAGCGCCGCCTTGGTGAAGAACCAGCCCATCTGCGTCAGCGTGTGTTCCCAGCCGAAGCCCGACGGTGAGCACGGCCATCGGCGCGAGCCACAGCAGCGCCCCGACGAGCACCACGCGCAGCAGCCCGGACCAGCGAAAGCGCACGTGCGCCGCGGGCGGCGTGTCGTCGTCGATCAGCGCCGGACCGAAAGAGGCCGTCGCGGCACCGTGCCCGCCGCCGGTGCGGAAATACCGCGGCGCGAACCGCCCGCCCACCACGCCGACCAGCGCCGCGCCCGCCACGATCAGCGGGAACGGCAGCCCGAGGGCGAAGATCGCCACGAAGGCCGCTGCCGCGATCGCCCACAACACGCGGTTCTTCAGCGCGCGCGTGCCGATGCGGTGCGCGGCGTGCAGCACGATCGCGGTCACCGCGGGCTTGATGCCGTAGAACAGCCCGGCGACCAGCCCGACGTGGCCGAAGGCGATGTAGACCCAGGACAGCGCGATCAGGATGAACAGCGAGGGCAGCACGAACAGCGCCCCGGCGAGGATGCCGCCCCGGGTCCGGTGCATCAGCCAGCCGAGATAGGTGGCCAGCTGCTGCGCCTCGGGGCCGGGCAGCAGCATGCAGTAGTTGAGCGCGTGCAGGAAACGGCGCTCCGAGATCCAGCGCCGGCGCTCCACCAGCTCCTGGTGCATGATCGCGATCTGCCCGGCCGGGCCGCCGAAGCCGATAAAGCCGAGCTTCAGCCAGAAGCGCAGCGCCTCGCGCAGGCTGACGGGGGATGGCGGCTCCGGCGCGACCTGGTCGCGGCTAACGGAATCGAGGTCGGTCATGGGCAGGAAGCTTCCTCGGGAATCATCGGTGCGACATGCGATGGCGTTGCCGCCCCGAACCGGCACCGCAGCCCGCGGCGCCACCGCCGCCGCCCGCGCCAAAGCCGACAGCCGGCGCCGAAGCCGGCAGCCAGGCCCGTGCCCGCCGCCGTGCCAGTCGAGCCGGTGGCCACGCTGCCGAGCGAGCCCGCCCCCGCGGCAAGCGCCGAGACCGCAACGACGGCAAGCGCCAACACTGCCGACGCGCCGATCCACGGCCCGGGCGGCCACCTCCGCGTCCGCGGCGCCCGCGTCCGGCGGGCAGGCCGGCGGCAGTGCCGGCGCCGAAGAGCCGCTTCAATGGCAAGCCGGCGCGGAACGTCCGTGGCTACTTCGGCCAGATCAGCGCCTGGATAGATGCCAACAAGGACTACCCGACCGAGGTGCAAGAAGCACAAGCAGCAGGGCACGGTAGTGGTCAGGTTCACCATCGGGCGCGACGGACAGTTGCTCGCCAGCACGATCAAGCAGAGCTCCGGCCACGTGCTGCTGGACCAGGCCGCGCTCGCAACCCTGGCGCGCGCCGCGCCGTTTCCGCCCATTCCCGAATTCGTCGGCCGCGAGACTCTCAGCATCGCCGTGCCGATCGATTACGCGCTGATCACCGACTAGCAACCACCGCCGCAAGGAGACAACCGTGAAGTACCCATCGACCGGCATCAAGGCACCGAAGAGCCTGCGCACCCCGCAGCCGCGCGGCGGCGTGGTGGCGCGCAGCGCGCTGACGCTCGCCGTGGCACTGGCCGGCAGCACCGGCGCCCTGGCGCAGCAGGCCGACGAGGAAGAGGTGACGCTGGAGACCATCAAGGTCAAGGACCGCACCATCGACACCAACCCGTACGCCGAGGAAGGCGCGCCGTACAAGGCCCGCATCTCGGGCGACGCGCGCAACACGCGCCCGCTGGCCGAGACGCCGCGCAACATCTCGGTGCTGACCAGGACGCAGATCGAGGACTCGGGCTTCACGGACCTGCGCCAGATCCTCGACGCGCAGCCCGGCATCACGCTCGGCACCGGCGAGAACGGCAACGCCTTCGGCGACCGCTACATCATCCGCGGGCAGGAAGCGCGCAGCGACGTGTTCGTCGACGGCCTGCGCGACCCCGGCATGACCATCCGCGAGAGCTTCGCCGTCGAGCAGGTCGAGATCTCGAAGGGGCCGAGCTCGAGCTTTGCCGGCCGCGGCACGGCGGGCGGTGCGATCAACTCGATCACCAAGCAGGCGAGCAGCGAGTACGACTTCAACCGCGTGTCGGCCGCGGCGGCACCGACAGCCACACGCGCCTCACGCTCGACAGCAACCAGGCCATCACCGATACCGTCGCGGTGCGCGCGAACCTGCTCTACGGCTACGAGGAAGTCCCCGATCGCGACCCGCCGACCGCGAGCGCCAGGGGGCGGCACTCTCCGGCCTGTTCACGCCGACCGAAGAGCTCGAAATCCTCGTCGACTATTACGGCCTGGACGCGGAGGACAACCCGGACCTCGGCGGCTACCTGCTGAACCGCAAGCCGGCGAAGAACGTGCCGGTGTACGCGCAGCGCCAGGACTTCCTGGAGTCCGACGTCGACACCTTCACCGCACGCATCCGCTACGAGTTCACGCCGGACGTATACCTGCACAACGCCACCCGTTACGGCACCACCGACAACGGCTACGTCGCGACCGGCGCGCGCGGCGCGACCACCGGCGCCAACAATCCCGGCGGCGTCCACGCCACCACCACGCTGAGCACGCACCAGGGCTGGCAGGAAGTGGACTACCTCGTGAACCAGACCAACCTGTTCGCCAACCTCGACATCGGCGGCCGCACGCACGAGTTCATTGTTGGCGTCGAGCTCTCCGACCACGAGGTGCTGAACGGGATCTACAACGTCGCGAACTCCGGCCAGAACTGCATCACCGGCACCGGCACGACGCTGAACGCCTGGTGCATCAGGGACGCCTCGGGCCAGGTCGTGGCCGGCATCGACCGCCTCATGAACCGCCGGATCAGCACGGGCCCCTGGGACCAGGACTGGCAGGCCGAGACCGTCTCCGCGTACCTCATGGATACCGTGGACCTGAGCGAAGCCGTCACCCTGTTCGCGGGCCTGCGCTACGACGACACCGAGCTCGACCTGCGCACGCAGAACGCCCAGCAGCAGGTGATCACCGGCGACTACAACTACTCCGACGGCATGTGGAACGGCCACGCCGGCATCAGCTGGGAGTTCCGCCCGGATGCCAACGTGTACCTGAGCTACGCCACCGCGGCCGACATCAACGGCGGCGAGTCCGACGTGGGCACCAGCGGCGGCTACGGCGGCCTGATCACCTACAACGGCCAGGCGGCCGGTGCCGAGCCCGAAACGACCGAGAACATCGAACTCGGCACCAAGTGGAACCTCTTCGACGGCCAGCTGCTGCTGACCGCGGCGCTCTTCCAGATCACGAAGACCGACGTGATGGAAGGTGCGGACTACGACTCGGCCGGCACCTTCAACACCGGCGAGAACGAGGTGCAGGGCTTCGAGTTCGGCGCCAGCGGCAACATCACGGACAAGCTGAGCGCGCAGGCGGGCTTCACCACGATGGACGCCGAGGTGATCGAATCCTTCAACCCGGCCAACGAAGGCAGGACGCTCAGCAACTTCGCCGACGACACCGCCTTCGTCCAGCTGCGCTACCGGCTGACCGACAGGCTCGCGATCGGCGGTGCGATGAAGTACGAGAGCAAGAAGTACGCGGGCCAGCCGGACTCCGCGGCCGGGCTTCAACCCGACGACCGGGCAGTACAGCCAGCCGGTCCCCTCGTACACCGTTTACGATCTGTTCGCGAGCTGGCAGTTCACCGAGACACTGGATGCGCGCCTGAACGTGGGCAACGTGACCGACGAGGAGTACTACCTCGCGGCCTACCGCTCGGGCTCGTTCCTGTACTTCGGCGATGCGCGCAACGTGCGCCTCACGGTGAACTACGAGTTCTGAGGAGAATGCGATGCTGCTCGTGATCGAACATGTTCTGTCCGCACCCGAGGTGCAACAGTTCCGCGCGGCGCTTGCCGAGGCGCCGTGGATCGACGGCCGCGCCAGCGCCGGCACGCTGTCGGCATCCGTGAAGGACAACCTGCAGCTCGACGATCGCTCCGAGGTGGCGCAGCGCCTCGGCAACCGCATCCTGTCGCTGCTGGGCCGCCACCCGCTGTTCATCTCGGCCGCGCTGCCCAACCGCTTCTTCCCGCCGCGCTTCAACCGCTACGCCGGCGGCGGGCACTACGGCGCGCACGTCGACGGCGCGCTGATGTATGCCGACGCGCTGCCGCAGGCGGTGCGCAGTGACCTCTCCGCCACGCTGTTCCTCACCGACCCGGCCGACTACGACGGCGGCGAACTCGTGATCGAGACCCCCTTCGGCGCACAGGAAGTGAAGCTCGCCGCGGGCGACCTGGTGCTCTACCCCTCGAGCAGCCTGCACCGCGTCATGCCGGTGATGCGCGGCGCGCGTACCTCGGCCATCCTGTGGCTGCAGAGCATGGTGCGCGACGCCGCGCAGCGCGCGCTGCTGTTCGACCTCGACCAGTCGATACAGTCGCTCACCCGCGAACGCGACCCTGCCGACCCCGACCTGCTGCGCCTCACCGGCGTCTATCACAACCTGTTGCGCACCTGGGCCGAGACCTGAACCGCCGGATTCGAGCGCAAGACCCGGAGTTTCCCGCCGCCGCGATGCCGTCACACTGCGCGCACGATATGCTTGGCAGCGCAGGAGACGCCCATGGCAACCGCAAAGCAGAGAGCAGACACCACCACCGCCGACCCGCGCTGGGCCGCGGTGCTGGCGCGCGACCCGGCCGCGGACGGCAGCTTCGTCTATTCGGTGCGCAGCACCGGCGTGTACTGCCGTCCCTCGTGCCCCTCGCGGCGCGCGCGGCCCGACAACGTGGCCTTCCACGCCGCACCGGCCGATGCCGAGCGCGCGGGCTTCAGGCCCTGCAGGCGCTGCCATCCCGAGCGAGCGCTGCCGGCCAACCCGCACGCGGCGCTCGTCGCCGGGCTGTGCCGGTTGATCGACAGTGCCGAGCGCGCACCGACGCTCGCCGAGCTCGCGCAGCGCGCCGGCATGAGCCCGTTCCACCTGCACCGCGTGTTCAAGGCCGTGACCGGCCTCACGCCCGCGGCGTGGGCCAAGGCGCAGCGCGCGCGCCGCGTACAGCGCGAGCTGGCGCGCCCCGGCAGCGTGACCGCGGCCATCTACGAGGCCGGCTACAACTCCAGCGGCCGCTTCTACGAGGAAGCGGGTGCCGTGCTCGGCATGACGCCGCGCACCTGGCGCGCCGGCGGTGCGGCCACCGCGATCCGCTTCGCGGTCGGCGAGTGCTCGCTCGGCTCGATCCTGGTCGCGCAGAGCGCGCGCGGCGTGTGCGCGATCCTGCTCGGCGACGATCCGGACGCGCTGCTCGCGCAACTGCAGCAGCGTTTTCCCGCGGCGCAACTGATCGGCGGCGACGCGGCCTTCGAAACCCTCGTGGCCCGGGTCGTCGGTTTCGTCGAGGCCCCCCGGCTCGGGCTGGAGCTGCCGCTCGACATGCGCGGTACCGCGTTCCAGCAGCGGGTGTGGCAGGCGCTGCGAAAAATACCGCCCGGCGAGACGCTGAGCTACGCCGAGCTCGCGCGACGTATCGGCGCGCCGCGCGCGGTGCGCGCCGTGGCCGGGGCCTGCGCCGCCAACCCGCTCGCGGTGGCAATTCCCTGTCATCGCGTGGTGCGCCGCGACGGCGATCTCGCGGGTTACCGCTGGGGCATCGAGCGCAAGCGCGCGCTGCTCGAGCGCGAGGCAACGGCTTGAAGCAGGCGCGGCTCGCGTTCCGGCTGGCGCTGCCGGCCGGGTACCGCGCCGCGGACTTCCTCGCCTTCCACCGCCGCGACGCGGCAGCGCTCGCCGAGCGCGTGGACGGCAACGCTCTGCAGAAAGGCGTGATGTGGGCCGGGCGGCCCGCGTGCCTCGGGGTGCGCTTCGGGGCGCGGCAGGCGGCGGTGGAACTGGTCGTGGACGGCGCGGGCTCGGTGCCGGATGCCGACGCCGCGCGGCGCATGGCGCGCCGCCTGCTCGGCCTGCAGCAGGGCGTGGACGATTTCGAGGCGCGTTATCGCGCGCACCCCGAGCTCGGTCGGCTGATCACCGCCAACCCGGGCCTGCGCGTGGCGCTGCTGGCCACGCCGTTCGAGGCGCTGGTCTGGGCCGTGACCGGACAGCAGATCAGCCTCGCCGCAGCCACCTCGGTGCGCCGCCGGCTGATCACGGCCGCCGGCATCCGCCACTCGGACGGCCTGCTGTGCCACCCCGATCCCGCGCGGCTGGCGCGAATGGAGGAAGCGCAATTGCGCGCGGCCGGACTGTCGCAGGCCAAGGCAGCCACCGTGGCCATGCTGAGTCGTGGCGCGGCCGACGGCACCCTGCCATTCGCGACCTGGGCCGACGCACCGCCCGTCGCGGAGATCCGCGCGCGTCTCGCGGCGATCCGCGGCATCGGCCCGTGGACCATCGAGTACACGCTGCTGCGCGGCTTCGGCCATCTCGACGGCTCGCTGCACGGCGACGTGGCGGTGCGGCGCAAGCTGCAACTGCTGCTGGGCCGGGAAGAACAAATCTCCGCGGCGGAAACCGAGCGCTGGCTGGCGCAATTCACGCCGTGGCGCGCGCTGGTAGCCGCGCACCTCTGGGCCTGGCACCCGTAATTCCGGCGTGGGTCCGGCTTCAGCCGGACATTGTTCGGCTGAAGCCGAACCTACAAACCCCACGTTCGGCTGAAGCCGAACCTACGAATCCCACGTCCGGATGGAGCCGGACGTACGGCCGGACCCACGATGCGCTCAGCCGTTGTAGACCAGCCCGTTGCCCTCGCGGTAGCGGCGCATCACCGCGGCCGCCTCCGCCGCGAGCAGGCCGTGCTCCAGCGCGATGCCCTGCGCTTCCAGGTAACGCCAGGACTCCGGAAACACCGGCCCCTCGTCGAAGCCGAGCGCCATGGCGTCCTCGCGCCCGGCCGCGCACACGATGCGTCGCACGCCGCTCCACAGCGTTGCGCCGAGGCACATCGCGCACGGCGCACAGGAGGTGAACAGCTCGTATTCCGGCACGCCCGGCGCGCGCAAGGTGTACGAACCGAGCCGCGCCTCGGCGAGCATCAGCGCCACGATTTCCGCGTGCAGCACCGCGTTGCGCAGCCGCTCGACGCAGTTCACGCCAACCGCGAGCGGCCGCGGCGCGTCGCGCGCGAAGATCGCCGCGCCGAAGGGGCCTCCGCTGCCGCGAGCGATGTTCTCGCGCGCGAGCGTGATCGCCAGACGCATGCGCTCGGTATCGCTGGAACACGCGGGAAATGCATCGACCACGCCGGGCACCCAGTCGGGCAGCGTGAGCGCGACCGAGGTGATGATTCCCGACGCCAGTTGATTCATTCGCCCCCTCCCGCGCCTTCGGTTGCCGAAATTCGCACTTCAACAATGCATTCTAGCGAGGCGCGCGCGGCAGCGGCCAGGACGATTGAGCGCACCGCGCATCCCGCCATGGCATCATGGGCCAATGGAGTCCACACCGGAGCACGCCGCGATGATCATCGATGCCTGGGCCCAGCACCCCACCCTGCGCCACCTGCAGGATCCGAGCTTCGCATCACTGCGGCGCTGGACCGGGCAGGCCGTGCCCGAGGAGGCGCCGCCGGTCGCTGCCACGCTCGCGGCAATGGACGCGGGCGACGTGGCGCTTGCCCTGATCAGCGCGTGGGTCGCGCCGCGCAACGTGATGATCTCCAACGACGAGGTCGCGGGCTTCGTGGCAGAGTCCAAGGGGCGCCTGCTCGGGGTCGGATCGGTCGATATCTCGAAGCCGATGGCCGCGATGCGCGAAGCGCGCCGCTGCGTCGGAGAGCTCGGATTCAAGGCGATCCGCGTGCTGCCGTGGCTGTGGGAGGTCCCGCCCACCGATCGGCGCTTCTATCCGCTGTACGCCGCGTGCTGCGAACTGGGCGTGCCGTTCTGCACGCAGATCGGCCACACCGGGCCGCTGATGCCCTCCGAGGTGGGGCGGCCGATCTATCTCGACCAGGTCGCGATCGATTTCCCGGATCTCGTGATCGTGGGCGGCCACATCGGATATCCATGGACAGACGAGGCGGTTGCGGTGGCCACCAAGCACGAGAACGTCTACATCGACACCTCGGCCTACACTGCCGCACGCTATCCCGCGGCGCTGGTGGAGTTCATGCGCGCACACGGACGCCACAAGGTACTGTTCGGCAGCAACTACCCGATGATCGCGCCGGCGAAGGCGCTGGCAGGTATCGATGCGCTCGGGCTGGACGCGCAAGCGCAGCGCCTGTTCCTGGCGGAGAACGCCGCGCGAGTCTACCGGCTGGGCGTGGCGTGAGAATCAGCGGCGCTGCCACGGGATGATCGCGACCAGCCCGTCCTCGTCGAGCACGCGGATGCGCACGCCGTAGACGGGCTCGAGGATCTCGGGGCACAGGATTTCCCGCGCCGCGCCGTGGGCGGCGACGCCGCCGTGATCGAGCAGCAGGATGCGCTGGCAGAAGCGCGCCGCGAGGCTGAGGTCGTGCAGCACCACCGCCACGGCGGTGCCGCGCGCCGCGCGCTCGGCCAGCACTTCCATCGCGTGCAGCTGGTGGTAGGCATCCAGTGCGGCGACCGGCTCGTCGGCGAGGATGATCCCCGGTGCGCCCGCGAGCAGGCGCGCGATCATCACGCGCGTGCGCTCGCCGCCCGAGAGCTCGTTCACCAGCCGGCCCTGCAGTTCCTCGACCTCGGCATCGCGCAACGCGGCCTGCACCGCGTCGCGCGCGCCCTCGTCGACGCTGAACCAGCCGTGGCGCCACGGCAGGCGCCCGAGCTCCACCACGGTGCGCACGTCCAGCGGCCAGTGCACCGGTGCGGCCTGCGGCAGATAGCCGATGCGCCGCGCGCGCTCGGGCGCCGGCCAGGACTGCAGTTCGCGCCCCTGCAACCGCACCAGCCCCGCGTCGGGGCGCAGCAGGCCCGCCATCACGCGCAGCAGCGTGCTCTTGCCGGCGCCGTTGGGCCCGATGATGCCGAGCATCTCTCCGGCCGCGAGCGCGCACGACAGCTCCCGCAGCACCGCGCGTCCGCCAAGACGCACGCTCACGCGCTCGAGCGCCAGCGTGCTCACGTGATGCGGCTCCGCGCGCCGAGCACGATCGCGAGGAAGAACGGCGCACCGAGCAGCGAGGTCACGACGCCGAGTTTCAGTTCGCTGGCGGAATGGAACGACTGCACCAGCACGTCGGCGAGCAGCACCAGCAGCGCGCCGCCGAGCGCGCTGGGCACCAGCAGCCGCCCGGGGCGGTGGCCGACGAAGGGACGCAGCAGGTGCGGGATGACCAGGCCCACGAAGGAGATCGTGCCGCTGATCGCCACCGCCGCTCCGACGCCGATCGCGACCCCGCCCATCACGCGCCACGGCAGCGAGCGCGCGCCGAAGCCCAGCGAATGCGCCGTGTCCTCGCCGAGGCTGAGCGCCTCGAGGTAGCGGCCCGTCGAGAGCAGCAGCGCGAGCGCCAGCACCATGAACGGCAGGCTGAAGGCGAGCTCCTCGAAACTGCGGTTCGCCACCGAGCCCATCAGCCAGTAGACGATCTCGTGCATCGCGTAGGGGCTGGGCGCGAGATTCAGCGCCAGCGCGATCGCCGCTCCCGCGAATGCATTCAGCGCCACACCGGCAAGGATCAGCGTCGCGACGCGCGCGTAGTCGCCGACCAGCAGGCGCAGCAGCGCGAGCGCCGCCACGGCGCCCAGTATCCCGGCCGCCGGCAGCAACAGCGAATGCATGGGCGCGAAGCCGAAGTAGAGCACCAGCACCGCGCCGAGCGAAGCGCAGTTCGATGCCCCCACGAGACCCGGCTCCGCGAGCGGGTTGCGCAGCATGCCCTGCAGCGCGGCGCCGGCCACGCCCAGCGTGGCACCGACCGCAAGCGCCGCCAGCGCGCGCGGCAGGCGGATCTCGCGCAGGATGATCAGCGCCGCCGAGTCTTCGCCCGCGTACCAGTCCTGGAGCGCGGGCCACAGCAGCGCGCCGGAGGAGCCCGTGTTCAGCGCGAGCACGAAGGCGAGCGCCAGCAGCACGGCCAGCCCCGGCAGCAGCAGCCGCGCCGCGATGTCGCGCGCGTTCACCTAGTCGGGCCCCTGGTGCAGCAGCACATCCAGGGCCTGCTCGTGGCGCGCCAGCGCCGGCACCGTGCGCGCGCTCGCACCGCGGTAGCGCACCAGGTGCCACATCACGCCGAGCAGCCGGTACAGCACGCGCGCGCGGTAAAGCCGCTCGATCGCGGTGTCGCCGATCTCACCGTAGGCGAGCAGCAGGCGGCTGCGGTCGAGCGCGCCGAAGCCGCAATCCTCCGCGATCGTGGCGAGGTCGAAGAAGGCATCGCCGCGCGAGGCATACTCCCAGTCGATGAAGCGCACCGCGCCGTCCACCTCGAGCACGTTCTGCGCCAGCAGGTCGTTGTGGCACAGCGCGGTGTGCCAGCGGCCGAAGCGGTACTGCTCCAGCACCTGGCGCGAGCAAGTCAGCCAGCGGCGCGCGCGCGGCCAGGCCAGCGGGTCGTCGGCCTGCAGCTCGCGCGCGTAGGCGCGCACGCGATCGGCGATGTTCAGCACCGGCACGTCGAGCGCCTGGCGATGCAGCAGGTGCAGCGCGGCGGCGACGCGGTCGATCACGTGATCGGCGGCAATGCCTTCCACGCGCAGCGGTTTCGATTCGAGGTAGGCGGTGACGAGGATGCCGCGCGCGGGATCGCAATGAAGCACCGGGGCGCCGAGCCCGATGCGCTCGGCGAGCTCCAGCACGCGCTGCTCGACGCGGCGATCGATGCCGAGGCGCTCCCCGTTGCCTTCGGGCAGTCGCACGACGACGCGTCGGCGGCCCAGGCGAACCAGGAAGCTGCGGTTGCTGTGGCCCGAGCTGAACACGGCTTCCAGCTCCGGCACGCTATCGAGGGCATCGGGACGCCAGTCGCGGAACAGTTCAGCCAGCGCGCGTGGCATCGGACGCTGCATGTTGTTCACGATAATGACGACGCCACTGGAAGTACCCGAAAACCACGATCACAAGATAGACCACAAACAGCAGCGCGGTGAGGTGCAGCCCGCGATCGACATAGAGGTACAGCGATACGCCGTCGACCACCAGCCAGTAGAGCCAGTTCTCGAGCAGCTTCTGCGCCACCATCCAGGTCGTGACGATCGCACCCCAGGTCGTGAACGAGTCGATGTAGGGCAGCCGGCCCAGCCCGAAGTGCGTGAGCAGCGCGCCGGAGACCAGCGAGGCCGCGAGCACCAGCACGATGGCCGCGACGTGGTAGCGCAGGGGCCAGGTGCGCACCGGCAGCGGTTCGGATGCGGCGGTGGTGCCGCCACGCCAGTGCCACCAGCCGTAGACCGCCATCGCGAGGTAGTAGAGCTGCAGCCCGGATTCCATCGGCAGCTCCGCGTGCCAGAACAGGAACAGGTAGATCAGCGTGCTCAGGAAGGCCGCGGGCCAGCACCACAGGCTTTCGCGCATCGCCAGCAGCAGGTAGGCGATGCCCAGCAGCACGGCCAGGGCCTCCCAGCCGTGCAGTTGCAGCCAGTCGGCGAGCATCGCTGTCACCGCCCGGGCTCAGGGATTGGCACGCACGTCGCCGTTGACGATCCTGGCGACGATCACGGACTTGCCGTGGGTCTCGAAGCTGTGGCGCAGCTCCTCGGTGAGCACCGCCATCACGCGCGCGTACTCGCCGAACAGCTGCGTCGTCATCTGGTTGCGCACCACGTCGACGCCCTCGTGCGCCTGCACGCGATGGATGAAGTCGATGATCGCCGGGATGTAGTCGTCCTGCAGCGGGTACAGGCTGAGGTCCACCGAAATCTGCATGAGCGCTCCTTATTCGAAACTCCAGGACACGGTGACGCCCGCCACGCGCGGCGCACCGTACTGGTACCAGGACTCGTTGGCGTAGAACGTGCGCGGGTCGTTGCCGAAATAGAAACCGTGCACCACGTAGTCCTCGTCGAGCGCGTTGCGCAGCCAGGCCGTGGCCTCGACGCGTTCGCCGCGGTAACCGGCGGCGAGGTGCAGCAGGCGGTAGGCGTCGCTGCGCGCGTCGTCGGAGTCCGAGAGATAGTAGCTGTCCTTGCCCTCGTATTCGACCCGCGCGAAGCCGCGCGCGAACAGCGCGAGCTCGGCGCCCAGGCGGAACTGCCAGTTCGGCGCCTGCGCCTGCTCGCGGCCGTCCTTGTCGACGAAGCCGAGCTCCGGATCGTTGGCAACGAAATTGCCGATCTCGGTATCGAGCAGGCCGAGCGAGGCATCGAGGCGCAGGCGCTCGACGGCCAGCCAGTCGGCCTCGAGCTCGAGCCCGTAGTTGCTGCCGCTGGCGGCGTTGTCGGTGTAGCCCACGAACTGCGGCCCCTCGTTGTACCAGGCCTTCAGCTGCACGTCGTCGCGGTCCATCCAGAACAACGCCGCGCGCACGCGCAAGGCCTCGTCTGCGCCCGCGAACTTCCAGCCGAGCTCGTAGTTCCACAGCGTCTCGGCATCGAACTCGCTGCGCGTGCCGAGGAAGGCGATGATCGACGGATCGAGGCCGGATTTCCGTGCCTTGCCGATCGCCTCGCCGTTCACGCCGCCGGCCTTGTAGCCGCGCGCGAGCAGCGCATAGACCATGGAACGCGGATCGAGCTCGTACTGCACGCTCAGCTGTCCGCCCCAGAGGTTGTCCCCGGGCTCCTGCTCCAGCCCCAGCGAATCGTCGTAGTCGGCCTCGAAGCGCTGCAGCCGCAGTCCGCCGCTCACGGAGATGCGCTCGCTGGCGGCCCAGTCGAGCTCGGCGTAGGCCGCGGCGTGGCCGCTGTCGTAATCGCTGTGGAAGAGTCCCGGTGCTTCCACGTCCCAGTCGTAGAAGCGGCGCTCGAGCGTCGTGTCGCGACTGATCGCGTAGAGCCCGGCGACCCACGTGAGCTCGCCGGGATGCGACACCAGCCGCAGGTCCAGGCTGCCTGCCTCGACGTCGCGCAGGTAACGGTCGGTGGAAGAGTACTCCCAGCCCTCGCAGTCGGTGCCGTCGCAGATCCCCGCGTAGGACCAGTCCTCGTCGTAGCCGTAGTCGAGGTCCGAGCCCATCCAGGTCGCGACGGCCTGCACGTCGAAGCCCGCGTCGGTGCTCCAGTCGGCGCGCAGCGCCGCGGCATCGCTGCTCTGGCGGTCGCGCCCCGGCTCGTCGGAAAACGTGTGCCGGGTGTTGTCGAGCGACCACGCGTCGTAGCCGTTGTCCGATTCGACGCGCATCA
Organism: uncultured Gammaproteobacteria bacterium; assembly: GCA_963819895.1. Lineage (GTDB taxonomy): Bacteria > Pseudomonadota > Gammaproteobacteria > Pseudomonadales > UBA5518 > UBA5518. The sequence goes on along the minus strand of CAWFXU010000020.1, from coordinate 49,411 downwards.
GGGTGAGCCCGAGCGCCAGCGCGTCGCTGGCCTGCCAGTCGAGGCGCGCGCGTGCCGTGGTCTCGTCGATGGCGTTGGTGTCGTCGCGCCCGAGGTAGTCGTTCTCGATGTAGCCGTCGCTGCGGTTGCGGTGCACCGCGAGCCGCGCGCCGAGGTCGGGCGTCAGCGGGCCGCTGGCCACCGCGCCCAGCGTGCTGCCGCCGTACTCCGCCAGGCCGCCTTCCACGCGCGCCATCGTCCGGTCGGCCGGTGCCGCCGAGCGGATATTGACCAGGCCGGCCATCGCGCTGGCGCCGAAGGCGGTGCCCTGCGGGCCGCGCAGCACCTCGACCTGGTCGACGTCGAACAGCGTGCCCGCGTTGCCGAGCCCGCTGAAATCGATGCCGTCGATGTACAGCCCGACCGAGGGATCGACCGGGTCGACGAACTGGCTGCGCTCGCCGATGCCGCGGATCTGCACGAAGCGCCCGCGCGAGGCGCCCGAACTGTAGTTCACGTTCGGCGCCGCGTTCAGCAGTTCCTCGAAATGGTTGGCCTGGCGCTCGCGGATCAGCGCCGAGGGCAGCACGCTGATGCTCGCCGGGACCGTGTCCACCGACTTCGGCAGCAGCCGCGCGGTGACCACGATCTCCTCGAGCCGATCGGGCGCCGCGGCGGCCCCCGCGTGGGGCGCGCCGAGCACGGCAAGGCACAGGGACAACGCGCGCCGGCGCGCGTTGCCTGCAGCCGGAAATGAAACGTGACGCATCCGCGACCTCCGCAAAGGAGATCCGGACCAGCGCTGGCGGATATTGGCGCGCACACCGGGCGGCATGCGTTTTCCTATCCCTTCGCCGGCATTATCCGGATCAGGTTCGAGGGGTTCACCAGCCCGATGCCGGTGTCTCAGGTGTTACCCACCCCCAGGAGAGCGCGGATTATAGCGTAGGTCCGGCTTCAGCCGGACATTGCCGATACCGGAATTTTGTCCCAGATCGTCGGATCCGCGATTCATTCGGACAATTGTCCGGATAAATCCGGACCTGCAGACCGGCTCAACCGATCTTCGCCAGCAGGTTCGCGAGGCGATCGACTTCGGCGATATCGGCGGTCACGGGCACGAACATGATCTCGTCGACCTCGAGCGCGCGATAGTCGTCGATCGCGCGGCGCACCGCGTCCTCCGTCGAGCGCGTCATCGAGCCGGCCACGGCATTGGCGATCTCGTCGCCGGCGATCTTCAGGTAGTCATAGGTGTACTGGTGCAGGCGCGTGGCGGCGTCATCGGCGAGCGAGTGCCAGAAGCCGGCCATGCGGTACGGGCGGTCGGCGCGGCCGGCCTCCTCCCACGCGCGGTCGGCCATGTCGATCATCGTCGCGATCTCGGCCTTGTCGCCGTTCATCGAGAACAGGTACGCGCCCTGCGCCCACTCGGCGCCGCGGCGCATGCTCTTCGGGCCCATCGCGCCGATCAGTATCGGCGGGCCGCCGGCCTGCACCGGCGCGGGCCCGACCGGATCGGCGCCCTCGAACGGCGGCTCGCCGGCCCAGATGCGTCGCATCTCGGCGACCTGCTGGTCCATGCGTTCGTGGCGGTGCGCGAACGAGGCGCCCACCGCGCGGTAATCCTTCTCGCGCCCGCCCACCCCGACCGTCACCGTGACGCGACCGCCCGAGAGCACGTCGAGCGTGGCGATTTCCTTGGCGGCCCATACCGCGGAGTGCATCGGCAACACGTAGAGCGAGGGCACGATGCGCACGCGCTCGGTCACCGCGGCAGCGGCCGCCAGCAGCACGCGCATGTCGCAGGTGTAACCGGTGATGCGCTCGCCGCAGGACAGGCTGTCCCAGGGACCGGCGTCGATGGCCCGGCACCACGCCAGGATCGTGTCGCGATCGTAGTCGCGCTTCATGTAGGGCAGGCAGATTCCGTAGCGCACCGTGATTCTCCGGACCGTGGAAGATGCGCGCGATGTTACGTCAGCAGCGCGGGTGCTGTCTGCCTCAGGAGGCCACCCGGGCACGCCGTGCGTCGCGCTGCTCGCGCAGTCCCTGCAGGAACTGTCCCTGGCGGCGCACGATGAACTGGATCAGCTGTTCCTGGTCGTCATGGCGCATGCCGGCGAAATCGAGCTGCAGCAGCCAGGTGCCGGGCGCCGCGTCGCGGCAGCGCACCACGCGCGCGGGCACGCACAGGCGGGTATCGTCGGGCGGCAGCATCAACTCGACCTGCAGCGTCTCGCCCGCCTCGTAGCGCTCGGCGCTCTGCAGGCCGATACCGCAGGCGCTGATGCTGACCTCGTGCTCGGCAAGGGGCGCACCGGCGCGCGACACCTCGAGCTGCCCGAGCCGTTCGATCACGTAGTCGAGCTTGCGGTTCAGCAGTTGCGCGAGCTCGCCTACTGCCGGCGCCTGCACCCGTGCCGCGGCGATGATCGCGGCGATGCCCCGGTCGATCCCCGCCAGGAACTCGTCGGCATCGAAGTCGCCGCTTCTCCCGGCGACGTCGCTGGCACCCGGCACGCGGCGCACTGCAAGCCGCAGCCGGTCGTCGATGCGAAAGAATCGCCTGCGTTCCGCGCCGCTCCGCTTCTCGATCACCTGCCCGCCTCCTGATCAGCGCATCACGCCGCCCTGTCCGTCCGCGGCCTCGTCGAGTCGCAGCGAGCGGTAGTATGCGGGATCCCCGGTCTTCAGCGCATCGAGCTGCTCGCGCATGCGCCGGTCGATGCCCTGGTCGATCACGATCTCGACGCGCCGGTTGCGCACGCGCCCGTCGGCGGAGTCGTTGGCGACCAGGGGGCGCGTGTCGGCAAAGCCGGTGACCGACACGCGGCGCGGGTCGAGCACGCCGCCCTCGAGCAGCGGCTCGGCGACCGACACCGCGCGCGCCGACGACAGCTCCCAATTGGAACGGAAGCGCGCAGTGGCGATCGGCACCTCGTCGGTGTGGCCCTGCACCGCAATCGCCCCCTCCTGCGCGGCGAGCACGTCACGGAACTGTCGCATCAGCGCCTGGTACTCGGGCTTGAGCTCCGCCGACCCCGAGGCGAAGGAGCCGCGCTCGCGGATGCGCACCACGATGCGACGCCCGCGGGTCTCGATCTCGACCTCGCCGCGGGCGATCTCGGCCGTGAGCTTTTCGGCCAGCGCGGCGGCGTCGGCCTGCGTGGCGCGGATCTGCGCCTCGACGTTGCGCTTCATCTGCTCCGTGAGCTCCAGCGCCGGCGTCGCTGTGTCCGCCGCTGGCTCCGCGGCTTCCGGCGTGAGCCCGGGCAGCGCATCGCTCTGCCGGTAGAGCTCGCTGATCGGCGTGGGACGCGGCACGCCGGGCGAGAACTCCTGCGCGATCCCGCCGGTGCCCGTGGGTACGCTGTCGGCCGCGACCCGGCGCTGCACGCCGAAGGCTTGCGCCATGGAACCGGCGAGCTGCTCGTAGCGCCTGATGTCCATCTCGGCGAAGCCGAGCAGCATCACGAAAAAGCACATCAGCAGCGTCATCATGTCGGCGAAGGTCGGCATCCACTTCGGGATGGCGATCTGCATGCCGCCGGCGCGCTGTTCCTCCTCGTCCATGCGGTCCACGCCTCAGGCCGGCACGGGGCGCTTGCCCGCGGGCAGGTAGCGCTCCAGCAAACCCTGGATCACGCGCGGATTCTGCCCCGCCTGCATGGCGAGCAGGCCGTCGACCACCAGCGCGCGCTGCGTCGCCTCCTCGCTGCCGCGCAGCTTCAGCTTGTCGGCGATGGGCAGGCAGATGACGTTCGCCAGCAGCGAACCGTAGAGCGTGGTGAGCAGCGCGACCGCCATCGCCGGGCCGATCGACTTGGGGTCGTCCATGTTCGCGAGCATCTGCACCAGGCCGACCAGCGTGCCGATCATGCCCATTGCCGGCCCGACATCGGCCATCGCGAGGAAGATGCGCTGACCCCATTCGTGGCGCTCCATCGCCTGCCGGCGGTCCTTCGACAGCGCGGCCTGCACGTGCTCGGCATCGTGGCCGTCGATCAGCAGCCGCAGTCCGTCGGCGAGGAAGCGGTTCGCGACCGGCTGCTCCTCCAGCGCGAGCAGGCCGCCGCGGCGCGCCAGGTTGGCCAGCTCGACGATGCGCGCGATCAGCTCCTCGGACTCCTCGGGACGGAACAGGAAGGCCTTGCCCGCCACCTTGAAGGCGCCGGTGAACTGCCGCATGCCGAACTTGCTCATCACGACGAACACGGTGCCGCCGATCACGATCAGGAACGAGGGCGCGTCGAGGAACATCACCGGATCGCCGCCGAGGAATATCGCGGCCATGATGATGACCAGGGCCCCGAGCAGGCCGATTACCGTCGCCAGATCCACGTCGTCCCCCTGATGCACCGCGCTGCATGCATTCTAGCTCCCTTGTCGGTGTAGGTCGGCATTCATGCCGACAGGGGCTGCGCCGATTCGGCGGGTTCGGCTGCGCCGAACCCTTGTGGGCTGTAGGTCGGCATTCATGCCGACAGGCGGGTGCCGCGGATGCCCGGCGGGTTCGGCTGCGCCGAACCCTTGTCGGGCTGAAGCCCGACCTACAGCCCGACCTACAGCCTGACCTACAAGTTGATTTGCGCCGGGGCTCGGGCTACTGTCGCGCCCGTTGACGTCCCCCACAGGCCGGAACACCGTGTCAGCACCGCGCAAGCCCCTGAATTTCGAGAAATCCCTGGCCGACCTGGAGGCGCTGGTGGAGCGCATGGAGGAAGGGGAGCTGAGCCTCGAGGAATCGCTGAAGGCCTTCGAGGCGGGCATCCGCCTGACCCAGCAGTGCCAGCAGGCCCTGACCCAGGCGCAGCAGCGCGTGCAACTGCTCGCGGTGCAGGACGGCGAGGTGCGCGCCACGCCATTCGCCGAGGCAGACGACGCCGACGAGGACGCCGATGTCTGAGGCGCCCGCCAGCGGCGCGGAGCTCGAGGCCTACCGCGGGCGCGCCGAGGCGGCGCTGGCGACGCTGTTCGACGGCGAACTGGTGGGCCGCGCCGACGCGCGGCTGCGCGAGGCGATGCGCTACAGCCTGCTGGCCGGCGGCAAGCGCCTGCGTCCGGTGCTGCTCTACGCGGCGGCAGCGGCGGTCGGCGGCAGCCGCGCCAGCGCCCCGGACACCGATCGCGCCGCGTGCGCGATCGAATGCATCCACACCTACTCGCTGATCCACGACGACCTGCCGGCCATGGACGACGACGACCTGCGCCGCGGGCAGCCCACCTGCCACAGGGCCTTCGACGAGGCCACCGCCATCCTCGCCGGCGACGCGCTGCAGACGCTGGGCTTCGAGCTGTTGTGCGCCGCCGACTCGGTGGATGCGGCCACACGGCTCGCGCTGGTCGCGGAACTGGCCACCGCGAGCGGCAGTCGCGGCATGGTCGGCGGCCAGGCGGTCGACGTCGCCCATGTCGGGCGCCCGATCACGGCGGCCACGCTGGAGTCCATGCACGCGCTGAAGACCGGCGCGCTGATCCGTGCGGCACTGCGCATGGGCGCGCTGCTGGGCCACGCGGAACCACCCGCGCTCGCCTGCCTGGACGGCTACGCGCGCTGCATCGGGCTCGCCTTCCAGGTGCAGGACGACATCCTCGACGCCTGCGGCGACGTGGCGGCGCTCGGCAAGAACCCGGGTTCCGACGCCGCGCAGACCAAGCCGACCTACGTCACCCTGCTCGGCGAGTCCGGCGCGCGCGCGCTTGCCCTCGAGCTGCGCGATGCGGCACTGGCGACGCTGGCACCCCTCGGCCAGCCGGCGGCGGCACTGGCGCAGATGGCGCATTTCATCGTGAGCCGGGACCGCTGAGCGCCGATTACGGGTACTCCGCCGGATGCGTTAGAATCACGCCCTTGAACGGCCGGAAGCACACCGGCATGCCCGCAGGAAAGCCCCACGAATGAAGCTGTTTCAGGAAATTCCCGTGACGCGCCCGGCGACGCCGCTGCTCGATCACGTGACATTTCCCGCCGACCTGCGCGAACTCGACGAGACCCAGCTGCCGCAGCTGGCCAACGAGCTGCGCGAGTTCCTGCTCTACACCGTGGGCCAGACCGGCGGGCATTTCGGCGCCGGCCTCGGCGTGGTGGAGCTCAGCATCGCGCTGCACTACCTGTTCGACACCCCGCGCGACCGCCTGGTGTGGGACGTGGGCCACCAGAGCTACCCGCACAAGATCCTGACCGGCCGGCGCGAGGCGATGCTGACGATCCGCAAGGCCGGCGGCCTCGCGGCTTTCAACAACCGCGCCGAGAGCGAGTACGACTGCTTCGGCGTCGGCCACTCCAGCACCAGCATCAGCGCCGCGCTGGGCATGGCGCTGGCGGCGCGCGCGCACGGCGAGGACCGCAGGGCGGTCGCGATCATCGGCGACGGCGCGATGACCGCCGGCATGGCCTTCGAGGCGCTGAACCACGCCTCGCACACCGGCGCCGACCTGCTGGTGATCCTGAACGACAACCAGATGTCGATCTCGCGCAACGAGGGCGGGCTCGCCTCCTACTTCGCGCGCATCTGGGCCAGCCGCCCCTACAACAACATGCGCGAGGCCGGCAAGCGCGTGCTGTCGCGCCTGCCGGGGCCGGCGCTCGAGATCGCGCGGCGCACCGAGGAACACATGAAGGGCATGGTGGCGCCCGGGCACGCTGTTCGAGGAGCTGGGCTTCAACTACATCGGCCCGATCGACGGCCACGACCTGCCGGGCCTGCTGGCCACGCTGCGCAACGTGCGCGAACTGAAGGGCGCGCAGCTGCTGCACGTGATGACCGTCAAGGGCAAGGGCTTCGCGCCGGCCGAGCGCGACCCGGTGGGCTACCACGCGATCAACAAGATCGACCCGGCGCCGCGCGTCGCGGGCGCGAAGCCCGTGCCGGTGCGCCCGAAGTACCAGGAAGTCTTCGGCGACTGGCTGTGCGACATGGCGTGGCGCGACGAGCGCCTGGTCGGCATCACGCCGGCGATGTGCGAAGGCTCGGGCATGGTGGAGTTCGCGCGCCGCTTTCCGGCGCGCTTCCACGACGTCGCGATCGCCGAGCAGCACGCCGTGACGCTGGCCGCCGGTCTCGCCTGCGAGGACATGAAGCCGGTGGTGGCGATCTATTCCACCTTCCTGCAGCGCGGCTACGACCAGCTGGTCCACGACGTGGCGCTGCAGAACCTCGACGTGCTGTTCGCGATCGACCGCGCCGGGCTGGTCGGCGAGGACGGCCCCACGCACGCCGGCAGCTTCGACCTGAGCTACCTGCGCTGCGTCCCGAACATGGTGGTGATGGCGCCCTCCGACGAGGACGAGACGCGCAAGCTCCTGTCGACCGGCTTCCTGCACCACGGACCCGCCGCCGTGCGCTACCCGCGCGGCACCGGCCCGGGTGCCGCGATCGACCCGGCGCTGGAAGCGGTGGCCATAGGCAAGGGCGTGCTGCGCCGCGCGGGACGCGAGGTCGCGATCCTCGGTTTCGGCAGCATGGTCACGCCCGCGCTGGCCGCGGCCGCCGCGCTGGAGGCGAGCGTCGCCGACATGCGCTTCGTGAAGCCGCTGGACGAGGAGCTGATCGTGACACTGTGCGCGAGCCACTCGCTGCTGGTCACGGTGGAGGAGAACGCAGTCGCCGGCGGCGCGGGCGCCGCCGTGGCCGAATTGCTGGCCGCGCGCGGCATCGTGATGCCGCTGCTCGTGCTCGGGCTGCCCGACCGTTTCGTGGAGCACGGCAAGCCGCAGCAGATGCTGCACGGCGTGGGACTGGATGCCGAAGGCATCGAGGCGGCGATCCGCGAACGCCTGTCGGCGCTGCGCCCGGCGCGCAAGGGGGCCTTGGGGCAGGCGTAGGTCCGGATTCATCCGGGCAATCGCCCGCGTAGGTCCATCCGGGCAAATGTTCGGTGTAGGTCCGGATTTATCCGGACAAATGTCCGGCTGAAGCCGGACCCACAGCGACCCTACCCGCCCGGATCCTCCTGCATCCAGTGACCGAGCTTGCCGGCCTTGGTTTCGAGGTAACGCGCGTTGTGCGGGTTCTGCCCGGTGCGGATCGAGATCCGGTCCACGACCTTGATCCCCATGTCCTCGATCGCCGCCACCTTGCGCGGGTTGTTGGTCATCAACCGCAGCGAGGCGATGTGCAGGTGCTTCAGCATCGTGCGGCAGATGCTGTAGTCGCGCATGTCGGCGCCGAAGCCGAGCTGCTCGTTGGCCTCGACGGTATCCGCGCCCTCGTCCTGCAGGTGATAGGCCTTGATCTTGTTGAGCAGCCCGATGCCGCGCCCTTCCTGGCGCAGGTAGAGCAGCGCGCCGCGGCCTTCGCGCGCGATGCGCTCCAGCGCCGTGCGCAGCTGTGCGCCGCAGTCGCAGCGCATGCTGAACAGCGCGTCTCCGGTGAGGCATTCCGAATGGATGCGCGCCAGCACGGGCTCGCCGTCGCCGACATCACCCATGGTGAGTACCACGTGCTCCTTCTCGTTCTCGATGTCCTCGAAACCATGCATGTCGAACAACCCCCAGGGTGTCGGCAAGCGTGACGAGGCGATGTAGCGGACAGACACAGGCTGCTCCGGCCGGCGGAAGGGGCGCCGATTCTAGCAGCTGGACCGCGATTCTCACACCGGCGTGTCGCGAGGGCGATCCCGCGCCGCGCACTGCGGCTACCTTTCCTCGAGATAGAGCACGCCGTGCTCTTCGCGCATCGTGACGCGTCCGAGCCACGACATGCCGAGCAGCAGCTGCGTCGGATAGTCGCCCTCGATCACCGAAGCGGCGACGTTGCGCACCACGATCCCCGCGACCTCGACGCGATCCAGCGTCACCGACCAGGCCTGCACGACCCCGCTGGCGGTCTGCACCGCGCCCGGCCTTCCGTGCAGGCGGTAATCGACACCGAGGCGGCGCGCCTCGGCGCCGTTCATCGCGACGACGTTCGCGCCGGTGTCGACCAGGAACTGCACCTGCAGCCCGTTCACGGTGCCCGCCACCAGGTATTCATGCCGCCCTCCGCGCTGGATCGCGACGCGCTTGCGCTCGGGCGCGGCAAAGCCGCCGCCGGTGTCGCGCCCCGGCGCGAGCGTCTGGCGCCGGCCGTCGATCTCGATCACCGCCTCGCGCGCACTGGCGCCGAGCAGCTTCACGCCTTCGGGCGAGGTCTCGCCCACGCGCAGCAGGCGCTGGCTGCCATCGATGTTGAGCATCGCGCGACCCTCGAACAGCGCCGCGGCGGTGACGTACACGGGATCGGCGGCAGCGGCGACGAACGGCAGCAATGCCGCGGCCAGGATCCAGCGTCGCAGCGCCGTGTTCCGCGCACGGCCAGCGGCGGGGCGCCAGGTCTCAGGCATCGCGGAAATGCTGGTAGCCGGCGGCGCGCGGCACGAAGCCCGCGCAGCGCACGCCCTGCCCCGCCAGCACGCGGCCGATGCGCGTGCACGCGAGCCCGAGGTCCGCGCCGGCGCCGGCGATCGCCGCGGCGTGCCGTGGCGGCGCCGTGAAACACAGCTCGTAATCGTCGCCGCCGGTCAGCGCGAGCGCGCACGCGTCCTGCGGATCGGCGAGCGCCGCCAGCGGCGGCGAGAACGGCAGCCGCTCGCGCTCCAGCGCGATCGCCACCCCGCTGCGCCCGGCGATATGGCCGGCGTCGGCGAGCAGGCCGTCGGAGACATCGATCGCGGCCGACGCCAGCCCGCGCAACGCGAGTCCCAGCGCAATGCGCGGCACCGGCGCCACGAACACGCGCGCCGCCTCGTCGCGCGGCCCGCCCGCGAGAAGTTGGCGCAAGCCCAGCGCCGCGGTGCCCGGATGGCCGCTGACCCAGACATCGTCGCCCGCGCGGGCGCCGTCACGACGCAGCGCGAGCTCGGCCGGCACGCTGCCGTGAACCTGGATGGTGATGCTGAGCGGCCCGCGCGTGGTATCGCCGCCGACCAGCGCGACGTGGTAGCGCCGCGCAAGCACGGCAAGCCCGCGGCTGAAGCCGGCGAGCCAGGCCTCGTCGGCCTCGGGCAGGGTCAGCGCCAGCGTGAACCACAGCGGGCGCGCACCCATCGCGGCAAGGTCGCTGAGGTTCACCGCGAGCGCGCGGTGGCCGATCTGCTCCGCGCTGCTGTCGCAAGGAAAATGCACGCCGGCGACCAGCGTGTCGACGGAAACCGCGAGATCCTCGCCGGGCGGCAGCCGCAGGAGCGCGGCGTCGTCACCGACGCCGAGCAGCACGCCCTCGGCATCGGGCACGGCGAAGTCGGGAGAGTCGAAGTAACGGGCGATCAGTTCGAATTCGGACAGCGCCACCGTGTGCGGGCCTCAGCGCGCGCGGCCGGCTTCCGCGGGACGCAGGTCGCGCGCGACCTTGTCGAGCACGCCGTTGACGAAGCGGTGGCTCTCGGCGGCGCCGAATTTCTTCGCCAGCGCGACGGCTTCGCTCAGCACCACGCGGTAGGGCACGTCGGGGCGGGTCTTGAACTCCCACACCGCGAGGCGCAGCACCGCGCGCTCGACCGGACCGAGCTTTTCGAGCGCGATGTCGAGGTAGGGCTCCATCGCGGCCTCGATGTCGGCGAGATCGGCCGGCACGCCGTGCAGGATTTCGTGGAAGTATTCCGTGTCCGCGCCGCGGAAATCGAATTCCTCGGTGAAATGCTGCTCGATGTCGGCCAGGTAATTGCCGGTCATCGCCCACTGGTACAGCGCCTGCACCGCGTAGTGGCGCGCCTTGCGCCGCGCGGCCGCGAGCTGGCGGCGTTCGTTTTCGAGCGCGTTGTCGCTCAAGGTGACGCCCGCGCTCACAGCCGGCCGAGCAGGCTGACCATCTCGAGCGCCGACAGGGCGGCTTCCGCGCCCTTGTTGCCGGCCTTGGTGCCGGCGCGCTCGATGGCCTGCTCGATGGTGTCCACGGTCAGCACGCCGAAGGCGATCGGCAGGCCGCTCGCGAGCGACACCTGCGCGATACCCTTGGTGCACTCGCCCGCGACGTACTCGAAGTGCGGCGTGCCGCCGCGGATCACGGCGCCGAGCGCGACGATCGCGTCGTAGTTGCCGCTCGCCGCGACCTTCTGCACCACCAGCGGCAGCTCGAAGGCACCGGGCGAGCGCACCAGCGTGATCTGCGCGTCGGCCACGCCATGACGGCGCAGCGTATCGACGGCGCCGGCGATCAGGCTTTCCACCACGAAACTGTTGAAGCGGCTGGCCACCAGCGCGAAGCGCGCCTCTCCCGCCGCGAAGACTCCCTCGATTGTCCTGATCTCAGCCATCGTCCTGCCTGTGGGTTGTAGCGCGAAAGGGCGCCAATTCTGCCATCAAACGCCTGCTGCGGCCATCGCCGCGCGCGCCGCTCAGTAAGTGACGTACTCCGCGACCTCCAGACCGAAACCCGAGATGGCGTTGTAGCGTATCGGCGGCCCCATGACCCGCATCTGCCCCACGCCCAGCTGGCGCAGGATCTGCGAGCCCACGCCGACCAGGTTCAGCACGCTCTGTGCGCCCTCGGGAGCCGTCGCCTCGGTTGCCGCCTCGCCGCCGAGGGCGGCATCCACGCTGGCCAGAAACTGCTGCTCGCTCTCGGGCTGGCTCAGCAGCACGATCGCGCCCCGGCCCTCGCGGTCGATGCGCTCCAGGCAGCGGGTGATATTCCAGTTCGGCTTGCGCCCCGGCACCTCCGTGCCCAGCACGTCGCGCAGCGCGACGGCCTGCTGCACCCGCACCAGCGTCGGCGTGTCCGGATCGATGGCGCCGCGCACCAGCGCGACGTGCACGCGCCCGTCGTCGGCGTCACGGAAGGCGTGCATCCGGAACGCACCGAAGGCTGTCTGCACTTCGCCCTCGCGGATGCGGTGCACCGTGGTCTCGTTGATCAGCCGGAACTGGATCAACCCGGCAATGGTGCCAATGCGCAGGCCGTGCTGGCGCGCGAAAGCGAGCAGGCTCTCGCCGGTTGCCAGCGTGCCGTCGTCGTTCAGCACGTCGGCCAGCACCGCGGCGGGCTCGAAGCCCGCGAGCCGCGCGAGGTCGCAGCCGCCCTCGGTGTGGCCGGCGCGCTTGAGCACCCCGCCGGGTTCGGCGCGCAACGGAAACACGTGGCCCGGCTGCACCACGTCGCGCGGCTGCGCGCCGCGCGCCACCGCGGTGCGGATCGTATGCGCGCGGTCGGCGGCGGAAATGCCGGTGCTGATACCCTCGGCGGCCTCGATCGACACCGTGAACCGGCTGGCGTAGACGCTGCGCGAGGCGCTCTCCACCATCAGCGGCAGGCGCAGCTGCGCGCAGCGCGCGGCGGTGAGGCTGAGGCAGATCAGCCCGCGTGCCTGCCGCGCCATGAAGTTGACCTTTTCGGCCGTGATGTCCTCCGCGGGCGCGAGCAGCACACCGCCGAGGTTCTCGTCGTCGTCATCGAGCAGCACCACCATGTTGCCGTGGCGGAAGCTGTCGACCAGTTGCTGGGTGGTGTCGAATTTCATGTGCTGGGGAATCCGTTCTGGGCCAGGAGTTCGCGCGTGACGCCGCCCGGGACCGACGCGGGATACGCTGCCGCATCGCCCTGCAGCAGGCGCTCGAGGTAGCGCGCGATCACGTCGACCTCGAGGTTCACGCGCGTGCCGGGACGGTACTCGCCGAAGATGGTCTCGTGCGCCGTCACCGGGATGATGTTCAGTTCGAACTCGGCACCATCGACGCTGTTCACCGTGAGGCTCACGCCGTCGACACAGATCGAGCCCTTGTGCGCGATGTAGCGCGCGAGCGGCGCGGGCGCGCGCAGGCGGTAGCGCGTGGAGCGCCCGTCGGGGGCCATCGAGACCACTTCGCCGACGCCATCGACGTGGCCGCTGACGATGTGCCCGCCGAGGCGATCGCCCACCGCCATCGCCTTTTCCAGGTTCACGCGCGCGCCGGCCGCGAGGCCGCCGAGCGTGGTGAGCCCCAGCGTTTCCAGCGAGACGTCGGCCGCGAACCAGTCGGCGCCGAACTCCACCACCGTGAGGCACACACCGCTGGTCGCGATGCTGTCGCCGAGGCGCACGTCGCCGAGGTCGAGCTTGCCGGTACCGACATGCAGCCGCACGTCGCCGCCGCGGCGCTCGAGCCGGCGCACTTCGCCGGTGGCCTGGATGATTCCTGTGAACATCGTCGCTTGACCTTCCCCATCAATTTTTCGCTGCGGGTCGGCGCGCTTGTGGGTTCGGCTTCAGCCGAACATTCGTTTCAGCTTTCGCGCCAATCCCGTTTGTCGGGCTGAAGCCCGACCTACACCCCGCCCACACTTGCCGTGATCCGCCAGTCGCTGCCCACCGCCGTGACATCCGTGATCTGCAGCCCCAGTTTCTCGTCCATCGCCGCGAACGGCAGGTCCAGCAGCGGCCGCGCCGCGCTGCCCATCAGCACAGGCGCCATGTACACCACCAGTTCGTCGACCAGCCCGGCGCGCAGTGCGGCGCCGGCGAGCGTGGCGCCGGCTTCGATCAGCACCTCGTTGCACTGCGCCACCGCGAGGTGGGCGAGCAGCGCGCGCAGGTCGACACGCCCGTCCACGCCCGGAAGATGCAGCACGGTGACGCCGGCATCGGCGAGCGCCCGTTCGCGGGCGGCATCGCGCCCGGCCGTCACGACCAGCGTGTCGCCGGCCTCGCCGATCACGCGCGCCGATGGCGGCATGCGCAGCTGCGAATCCACCACCACGCGCAGCGGCTGACGCTCGGGCGGCGCACCGTCAGGCGCTGCGATGCGCACGTCGAGGCGCGGGTCGTCGTGCAGCACCGTGCCGACGCCGGTCACGATCGCGCAGCTCTGCGCGCGCAGCCGCTGCACATCGGCGCGCGCCGCCTCGCCGGTGATCCACTTGCTGCTGCCATCGGCCATCGCGGTGCGGCCGTCGAGGCTCATCGCCAGTTTTACGCGCACCCAGGGCATCCCGGTTCGCATGCGCTTGAAGAATCCCGGGTTCAGCGCCACCGCCTCGCGCTCGAGGATGCCGGATTCGACCACGACGCCGGCCGCGCGCAGCCGCTCGAGACCGCTGCCGGCGACCAGGGGGTTCGGGTCTGGCGAGGCCGCGACCACGCGTGCGACGCCGGCCTCGATCAGCGCCTCGGCGCAGGGTGGCGTGCGCCCGTGGTGGCCGCAGGGCTCGAGCGTCACGTAGGCGGTCGCGCCGCGCACCGGCTCGCGGGCCGCGCGCAGCGCCTCGACCTCGGCATGCGCCTGTCCGGCACGGCGGTGAAAGCCGCGCGCGATCACGCGCTCGCCGTGCGCGATCACGCAACCCACGCGCGGGTTGGGCGCGGTGGTGCACAGGCCGCGGCGCGCGAGCCCGATGGCCTCCGCCATGTGGCGAACGTCGGTGATCTGCTGGCTCATGGCGGCAGGCTAGCCTGCTGCGCCTGGCGGCGGGCTGTCCTGTTCCTCCGCCAGGCGCTCGATCTCGGCGCGGAATTCGTTCAGATCCTGGAAGCTGCGGTAGACGGAAGCGAATCGCACGAAGGCCACGTGATCCACCGCCTTCAGCTGGCGCATCACCTGTTCGCCCACGACGCGCGAAGCCACTTCGCGCTCGCCGCTCGCCTGCAGCGCATGCTTGATCTGGCTCAGCATCAGCTCGACGCGCTCCATGCTGACGGGACGCTTCTCGATCGCGCGCAGGATGCCCTGGCGCAGCTTGTCCTCGTTGAAGGGCTCGCGCACGCCGCTCTGCTTGATGATGCGCGGCAGCAGCAGCTCGGCCGTCTCGTAGGTGGTGAAGCGCTCCGAGCAGCTCAGGCATTCGCGCCGTCGACGCACCTGGTCGCCTTCCGCGACCAGTCGCGAATCGATGACCTTGGTGTCGGCGGCGGAACAGAAGGGGCAGCGCATGGTCGTGGAACGCGTCGGAAAATGAGGCGGCATGGTAGCACAGGGCCGCCGGCGCCCCGCTGCCGCGCGGGGCGCGCAGCAGTGGTCAGCGCCAACTTCGGCGCAAAGCCGGGCCAGCCCGGGTATTCGCACCGATTGATCGAAATTTAATCCCTCCGTCCCCTTTGATGATCCAGGCCAAGTTTCGGGAGAGTCAGAAGGGGTAGCATTTTTCTTTCGAGAACATGGCCAGATAAGGGAGGTGCAGCATGGCGCGCAAACGCAGCGATGCAACGGTATTCATCACCGGCGCCGGCGGCGGCCTGGGCGGCGCCACCGCGCGCTACCTGGCGGAGCGGGACTGGAAGGTGTTCGCGGCCGATTTCGACGCCAAGGCGCTCAAAGCGCTGGCCGCCGAAGCCGATGTCACGCCGGTGCAACTCGACGTGACCGACGCCACGAGCTGCGAGGCGGCGCGCCGGCGCGTGGCGGGCGCCTGTGACGGGCTGGACGGCGTCGTGAACTTCGCGGGCATCCTCGCCGTGGGCTCGGTGATCGAGATCGACCCCGACACCATTCGCCGCGTGCTCGACGTGAACGTGATGGGCACGGTACGCGTGAATCACGCGCTGTTTCCGCTGGTGCTGGCGCGCAAGGGCCGGATCGTGAACATCAGCTCGGAGACGGGCTGGCAGAGCGCGATGCCCTTCAACGGCGCCTATGCACTCAGCAAGCACGCGATCGAGGCCTATTCCGACGCGCTGCGCCGCGAGTTGATGTTCCTCGACGTGCCGGTGATCAAGATCCAGCCCGGGCCGTTCCGCACCGGGATGGTCGCCAGCATCGAGCAGAACTTCGAGCGGGTCGCGCAGGCCTCGACCTACTTCAAGGAGCTGCTGCAGACGCTCAAGAAGGCGACCGTCAGGGAACAGGGCAAGGCGCACGATCCGGCGTTGCTGGCGCAAGTCGTGCACACGGCGCTGACCGCCCGCTACCCGCGCATCGCCTATTCGGTCAAGCCCGACCCGCAGCGCGTCGCACTGAACGCCCTGCCCGACCGGGTCGCCGACCCGCTGCTGAAGCTCGCCCTCGGCGCCCTCGGCAAGTAACCCCAACCCCAAAAAGGGGACGGAGGGATTATTATTTAATCCCTCCGTCCCCTTTTTGGGGCTGGCGGCGAAGTCAGGGGGCGGTGCGCGAGCCCAGCCGGCCCAGCACGATGCCGCTGAGCCGCATGCCGGCCGCCATCGCGGCCACGAACAGCAGCGCGCCGGGCACGCCGCCGGCAGCGATGATCAGCCCCGGCCCGGGACAGATGCCCGCCATGCCCCAGCCGATGCCGAATACCACCGCGCCCACGACGAGCGGCGTGTCGATCGGGTTGCGGTTGACGATGTCGCAGCTCTCGCCGGCGAGCGTCTCGCCGCGCTTCTTCAAGAGCCACAGCGCGGGCGCGGTGACGGCGATGGCCATGGCCATCACCACCGCGAGCCCGGGATCCCAGTTGCCGGCGACATCGAGGAAAGCCAGCACGTTCTGCGGGTCGGTCATGCCCGAGACGATCAATCCCGCGCCGAACAGCAGGCCGGCGACGAGGGCGGAGAGGAAGGCGGGAATACGCATCGGATTCACCCCTGCACCACGTGACGCACGACGTAGACGGTGGCGATCGCCGCACCCATGAAGAGCAGCGTGGCCACGATCGATCGCTTCGAGAGATTGGCGATGCCGCACACCCCGTGGCCGCTGGTGCAGCCGGAGCCGACGCGCGTGCCGATACCCACCAGCAGTCCGGCCATGAGCAGCCAGGCCACGCCGCCGGCCATCGCCACCTGCACGTCGTTCAGCAGCAGGTAGAGCGCGGGCAGCAGCAGCCCGAGCAGGAAGCCGAGCCGCCAGCGCTGCGGACCGGCGTCGCCGCTCAGCAGGCTGCCGAAGACGCCGCTGATGCCGGCGATGCGGCCGTTGGCCAACGCGAGTACGGCCGCGCCGGCGCCGATGAGGGCGCCGCCGCCCACCAGGTGGACCAGGTCAGTCATGAGTAAAAACCCCGGGGGATATCCTGAGTGTCAATATCTTATCGACCACGCCAGGCCGAAGGAATCTTCCGCCAGCGAGATGTTGGCCTCGCCGCCACCGAGCATCGGCGGGATGGAACCCTTGCCATGCACCTCGCTCTCCAGGCCACGGGTGTAGGCGATGCTGAGCTCGTTGCGCTCGCCGACGGCAAAGGTGGCACCCAGCGACACGTGCTCTTCGACCACGCCGGGCGCGATGATGTTGAAGAAGGTCTGGTCGCGCGGGACCGGCTGGTCGCCCTGGCTGTAGCCCGCGCGCAGCGTGACACGGTCCGAGAGCTGGTGCAGCACCGCAAACTTCAGGGTGCTCATGTCCTGCCAGCCGAAACCCGGGCCGTTGTCGCTGCCGAGCGGATTGCCCAGGAAGAGCTGGTCCAGCTTGTTGCCCACCGAAGCGACATCGTTGTACTTGATGGTCTGCCAGTCGAGCGCGAGCGTCGTGGCGTCGCCGAGCTCGAATGCCGCGCCAAGGACGTAGTTTTCGGGGATGTCGAAGCCGCCTTGCTCGGCGAACAGACCGGCGTACTTGTCGAACTCCTGCATCCAGGTCGTCGACTGCCAGCTCGCACCGAGCGTCAGGCGGTCGGTGATCTTCCCGAGCCAGCCGATGCGCACACCGGCGCCGAACCCGTCGTCGGTGTCGTTGTGCTCGAGGTTCGCCGGATCGGCCGAGAACGGCGCGAATGCGGACAAGCCCTTCGCCTCGAAGCGCTGGTAGGCCAGGTTGAGTGCGAGCCCGATCGTCTGGCCGGGGCTGAACTCCCACGCCACTGCCGGCGCGATGAACAGCTGCTCGAAATTCATGTAGCTCTTGCCCGTGCTGCCGAAGCGTGCGTAAGGGTTCCTGTCGTAGTCGGTGTTCATGCCGCCGTTGCCGTACATGGCAAAACCCAGCGCGAGGTCATCGCAGACGAGGTGGCTGTGGCCCAGCTCGGGAATGAGGAAGTATTCGGTGCCGTTGCCGTCGAAGGACTCGTCCGGGCCGTAGGCGTTGCCCTTGATCTCGCCGCCGCGATCCGGCACGAAGAGCTCCACCCCCATGTCCGAGCGGTGGCCCGCCTCGATCAAGCCGGCCGGATTGGTCGCGATCGTGAGCGTGTCCTGAGGCAGCGCGGCGCCCACGCCGGCGGCTCCCTTCGACTTGATGCCATAACCGTGCGACAGGTAGCCGTTGGTGGCGTGCGCCGCGGACACTCCCGCGATGGCAAGGGCCAGGCCGGCGCGCAGCAGAACTCGAACAGAGCATGCGGTACTTCCTTCCAGACGGCCGGCGCGCAATCCGCGGCGCCGGCCTCGGTTCATGACAGCGCGCATCCCGGCCCGCCAAAAAAGCGCGCAGCTTAGTGGCGGTCTGACTAATTTAGTAAAGAATTAAAAGCTAAAAGCTTATTCCCGGAATAGATATCCGACCACGGCATGCGCTCCGGCCATCGCGGCGGCGCGCCGCTGCCGGGCCATGGCGCTGTTCCGTCGCGCCGCCGCGCACCGTATGCTGTGCCCCCTCGATTCATCGACTCGCCACAGGAAGCAGACATGGATGTGCGCAAGCTCAGCGACGCCGTCAGCGTCGCGCCGCAGCTCTCGGTGCGGGAAATAGCGGAAGCCGCACGACTCGGCTTCAGGACGCTGATCAACAACCGCCCCGACGGCGAGGATTTCCTGCAGCCCTCGGCGCGGGAACTGGAAGCCGCGGCGCGCGAACAGGGGCTCGCATACCACCACCTTCCCGTGGTGTCCGGCGCACTGACCGAGCACGACGTGCACGCTTTCCGCGCGCTGCTGGCACACGCGGAGCAACCCGTGCTGGCCTTCTGCCGCAGCGGCACGCGCTCGGCCACGCTGTGGGCGCTGGCGCTGGCGGGCGGCGGCAACGCCGACGAGGTGATCGCGGCCGCCGGGCAGGCCGGCTATGACGTGAGCGGCCTGCGCGGCATCCTCGAACGCGGGATCTGAGCCGGCCGCCGGCGGTAGCGTCGCGGCAAAACTGGTAGCATGCGCCTCAATTCCCAGTGCCCGGAGATCTCCCCATGAAAGGCGACAAGCAGGTCATCCAGTTCCTCAACAAGGTCCTCCGTCAGGAGCTCACGGCGATCAACCAGTACTTCCTGCATGCACGCATGTACAAGAACTGGGGCCTCAAGCAGCTCGACGAGCACGAGTACCACGAGTCGATCGACGAGATGAAGCATGCCGACCGGCTGATCGAGCGCATCCTGTTCCTCGAGGGGCTGCCGAACCTGCAGGACCTGGGTACGCTGCGCATCGGCGAGAACACCCGCGAGATCCTCGAAGCCGACCTGGCGCTGGAACTCGAGGCGGTGCCGGTGCTGCGCGAGGCCATCGCACACAGCGAATCGGTGCGCGACTATGTCTCGCGCGAGTTGTTCGAGGACATCCTCGAGTCCGAGGAAGAACACATCGACTGGCTCGAGACCCAGCTGGAGCTGATCGGCAAGGTAGGCATCGAGAACTACCTGCAGTCGAAGATGTAGGCCCGCGGATGGCGGCGCGGGCGCTACGGAATTGTAATGATTCCGGATTGCGAATCACTCTCATTTCACCTACCATGACGCCATCGTCTGTACCTTCTCCCGCGGGAGGCCTCGATGTACGTCTGTATCTGCAACGCCGTGACCGACAGCGAAATCGCGGATGCCGTGGGCAACGGCGCCGCGACCATGGCGCATCTCGAAGACACGCTGCTGATCGGCACCTGCTGCGGCAAATGCCGCGACAAGGCCAGTGAATGCCTGGAACGCTTCCGCCCGGCGTGGCCGCAACCGGGGCTCGCGATGAGCGCCTGAACGGTGGCCTGCCGTTCGGCGCCCCCCTGCGCGCGGCCATCGCCGCCCGTCTCGACAATTTCACCCCCCACATCCTCAGCCCCGAAGAACTGCGTCGCGCCGCGGTCGTGATCGCCATCGTCGCCGGCGCGCACGGCGAGGCCGCCTGCCTGCTTACCCGCCGCCCCGTGACCATCAAGCGCCACGCGGGACAGTTCGCGCTGCCGGGCGGGCGCGTCGATCCCGGCGAGTGCGAGGCCGACGCGGCACTGCGCGAACTGCACGAGGAACTGGGCCTCGCACCGGGGCCGGACGCGATCCTCGGCACGCTCGACGACTACGCGACG
Source organism: uncultured Gammaproteobacteria bacterium (assembly GCA_963819895.1). Lineage (GTDB taxonomy): Bacteria > Pseudomonadota > Gammaproteobacteria > Pseudomonadales > UBA5518 > UBA5518. The sequence continues at coordinate 29,421 of CAWFXU010000020.1, read as the reverse complement.
CAGTCGGGTTTTCGCATCCGTCCCTTCGTGGCCTGGGTCGAGGACGAGACGACTCTCGCGCCGGATCCCCGCGAAGTGGCGCGCATCCACCGGATCCCGCTGGCGGAGCTGGCCTCGCCGGCCGTGCCGACGCTGCAGGCGGTTTCGCACAGCGAGCAGCCCACCATCTGCCTGCACCTGCCGTCCATCGGCGGCACGCTCCACGCCCCCACCGGCGCGATCCTCTACCAGTTCCGCGAGGTCGCGCTCGCCGGGCGCCACACCCGCGTCGGCCACTTCGCCCAGCCGCGCTTCAGCTGGCAATGACGGTCGCCGCAACCTGACAGGGAGGAATCGAGCCATGTCGTTGAAGCGCAGCAACTGGCCCGCGGGCCAGCTGGTCACGCTCGAGCACGTCTCCGCGGTGCTGAAAGACAACCCGCTCGGCGACCCGCACGTGCGCAAGCTCCCCGTATGGCTGCCGCCGCACTACCACGCGGCCAGCCCGCGACGGCGCTTCCCGGTGCTGTTCGATCTCGCGGGGTTCATGGGCTCGGGGCCGGCGCACCTCGCGTGGCGCGGCTTCGAGGAGAACGTGCCCGAGCGGCTCGCCCGGCTGCTGCACCACAAGCGCATGCAACCGGCGATCGTGGTGTTTCCCGACTGCTTCACCGCGCTCGGCGGCAACCAGTACATCAATTCGAGCGCCATCGGGCGCTACGCCGATTACCTGACGCGCGAGCTGATCCCCACCGTGGACCGCGAGTTCCGCACCCGCGCCAGCCGTGATTCCCGCGGCTGTTTCGGCAAGTCCTCGGGCGGCTACGGCGCGATCGTGCACGCGATGCGATACGCGGAGCACTGGGGCGCGGTGGCGAACCATTCGGGCGATGCCTACTTCGACTTCCTCTACCGCGCCGACTGGCCGAACACGCTGAACGAACTGGCGAAATACCGCCGCCCGGCGCGCAAGGCCGGCCGCTACGACACCGCAAAGGCCAGCGCCACGCTGAAGCCCGGCCTCGACGACGGCCGCGTGCGCCGCTTCCTCGAGCACATCTGGAAGACCGACCGCCCCGGGCACGCGCAGACCATGTGCCTGATGAATCTCGCGATGGCCGCGAGCTACGACCCGGACCCGCGCGCGCCGAACGGCTTCCGCCTGCCCTTCCACCTCGAAACCGGCGAGCTGATCGAGGCGCGCTGGCAGCGCTGGCTCGCGCACGACCCGATCCACATGGTCACGGCGCACCGCGCGAACCTGAAATCGATGCGCGGCATCTTCATCGACTGCGGCTGGCGCGACCAGTTCCACATCCACTACGGCTGCCGCCAGCTGTCGCGCGAGCTGACGCGCCACGGCATCACGCACACCTACGAGGAATTCGACGGCACCCACTCGGGCATCGATTACCGCATGGAGCGCAGCCTGCCCTTCCTCACGCGCGCGCTGGCCTGAGCACGCGCGCCGGCGGCGACGGGTCGCATCGGCCCGCGTATCCTTCCCTATACTCTTGCCCCGAACGGACCCGGACCACCCGCCCCATGCACGACCACGACATCAACGGCTGGCGCCACACGCACGATTTCGGCGGCCACAGCGGCCGCGCCGAAACCAGCACGCGGCGCGTGATAGCGCTCACCGCCGTGATGATGGTGATCGAGATCGTCACCGGCATGGCAAGCGGTTCGATGGCGCTGCTGGCCGACGGCTGGCACATGGCCACGCACGTCGCGGCCTTCGGCATCACGCTGTTCGCCTACCGCTACGCGCGCCTCCACGCCGCGAACCCGCGCTACAGCTTCGGTACCGGCAAGGTCGGCGTGCTGGGCGGCTTCGCCAGCGCGGTGGCGCTGGCCGTGGTCGCGTTCATGATGGCGCTCGAATCGGGCATGCGGCTGATCGAGCCGCAGGCCATCCACTACAGCGAGGCCATCGGCGTCGCCGTGGCCGGCCTGGTGGTCAACCTGGTGTGCGGCGCGATGCTGCACGACCATCACCACGACCATGATGACGCGGACGAGCACGACCAGAGACCATGGCCAGACCATGAGCACGGTCACCACGACCACAACCTGCGCGCGGCCTACTTCCACGTGCTGGCCGATGCGCTCACCTCGCTGTTCGCGATCGTGGCGCTGGTCGCAGGGAAGTACGTCGGCTGGGCCTGGCTGGACCCGGTGGTCGGGATACTCGGCGCGCTGGTGATCTCGCGCTGGGCCTGGGGCCTGCTGCGCGACACCGGCCACATCCTGCTGGACGCCGCCGCCGACGAAGAGACCCAGGCCGCCATCACGCGCGCCATCGAATCCGACGCCGACAACCGCATCGCCGACCTGCACGTATGGCAGCTGGGCCCGCGCCTCTACGCCGCCAGCCTGTCGGTGGTGACGCACCAGCCACGACCGCCGCAGCACTACAAGCAACTGCTGCAGGAGATCCCGTTGCTCGCGCACGTGGTCGTGGAAGTCAACCGCTGCTGCGACGTGGGTTCGGCTTCAGCCGAACAAATGCCTGTGGGTCCGAATTCATTCGGACACATGTCCGGCTGAAGCCGGACCCACACCGGACCTACCCTACGGGGCGACGATCGGGAACGCGGTGTCGGGCTGCTCGAACAACGCGAAGAAGCGCAGCAGCTGGACGCGGCTGCCCTCGACGTCGAGCGCGTCCGATTCCAGCGTTTCGCGCAGCCCCGCCTGCCCCGTCAGCATGTCGATGAACAGCGCGCGCGTGACCGTGATCGTGGCATCGGCCCCCGCGCGCGGCGGCTCGCGCCAGTGGTGCAGCACGCCGTTGCTCAGCTCCAGCACGTGGCTCTCGCCGGCATCGCTCAGCACCAGGTTGATCACGGTGTGCCGGTCGGCTGCCTTCGCGCCGTCGATGAGCACGGCCATGGTATCCAGGAAGCGCTCTACCGGCGTGTTGCGCAGCAGGTCCAGCGCGCCGCCGACAGTGCCCGCGCCTTGCGGCACGCCATGGCGCAGTTCCCATGCACCGCTCAGGTAGGCGTCGCGCCACGGCCCCGATTCCGCCTGGTAGCCGAGCTGGTCGTAGGCGCGCGCCAGCAGCTCGCGCGCGGCACCGTTGTCCGGCTCGGCGAACACCAGGTGGGTCAGCACCTCGGCAACCCAGCGGTAGTCGCCCTTGTCGAAGGAGGCCTGCGCCTTCGCCAGCACCGCGGCACCGCCGCCCATGAACTCCACGTAGCGCGGCGCGGCATCGGCCAGTGCCAGCGGGTTCAGATGCGAGGGGTTGGCGTCGTACCAGCCGAAATAGAACTGGTAGACCGCCTTCGCGTTGTGGCGCACGGTGCCGTAGTAACCGCGGTTGGCGAACTCGCGCGCGAGCGATTCCGGCAGCACCAGCTCGTCGGCGATCTGCTGCGGCGTATGGCCCAGTGATGCCAGGCGCAGCGTCTGGTCGTGGATATAGCGGTAGGTGTCGCGCTGTTTGCGCAGGAAGTCCGTGATGCGCGCGTTGCCCCACAGCGGCCAGTGGTGGCTGCCGAAGTAGACCTCGGCGCCGCCGAACAGCCGGATCGCCTCGTCGATGTAGCCGCTCCACTTCAGCGCGTCGCGCACCTTGGCACCGCGCAGCGTGTAGAGGTTGTGCAGGGTGTGCGAGACGATCTCGGCGCCGCAGAAGGCCTTCAGCTCCGGCAGGTAGAACGTGAACTCCGCGGGCGCCTCGGAAGCCGGCGTGTACTGGAACACGAAGCGCACACCGTCGATCACGAGCTCCTCGCCGGTACGGCCCACGGTCTCGGTGGGCGCCACGATGCCGGCGCTGCCGAAGGCGGGCCCCTTGCCGAGGCCGGTATCGACATGTCCGCGCGGCGCGTGTGCCAGGTGCTGGCCGTACATGTAGGCGGCGCGCCGGCCCATCGTGGTGCCGGCGAGCATGTTCTCGCTGGTCGCCTCCTCCATGAAGCCTTCGGGCGCGATCACGCGGATGCCGCGCGCGGCGATCTCCTCCGCGCTCGCCACGCCGAGCACTCCGCCGAAGTGATCGACGTGGCTGTGGGTGTAGATGATCGCGCTGACCGGCCTGTCGCCCAGCTGTTCGCGCGCGAAGGCGAGAGCGCGCGCAGCGGTCTCGCGCGCGGTCAGCGGGTCGACCACGATCCATCCCTGCTCGCCCTCGATCAGCGTCATGTTCGAGAGGTCGAAGCCGCGCAGCTGGTAGATGCCTTCGCTGACCTTGAACAGACCGTGGATGTTGTTGAGCTTGGCCTGCCGCCACAGGCCCGGGTTCACGCTGTCGGGCGCCTCCCCCTCGACGAAGGCATAACCCGGCATGTCCCAGATCGGCGCGCCGCCGGGGCCTTCGACCACCAGCTCCGGCACGCTGGCGATCAGCCCGCGGCGGGCGTCCTCGAAATCGCGCAGGTCATCGAGCGCGAGATCCGTCGCGGCGGCGCGGTTCACGCTGATGGTCGCCGCGGTCGGGGCGCTGTGGCCCTGCGTCGTCGGCACCCGGCGCGGGCGGCGCTGCCTGCTCGGTACAGCCCGCGAGCAACGCGGCGAGGAGCAACCTCGCCGTGAGCGAGCGCCTGGTCATGACCAGTCTCTGCGCCACCGCCTGCAGCATGTGCTTTCAGCCCGCGCGCGTCGGGCGGCGCACGCCACGGCGCGCCCGCCGCAATCCGGCGACTTCCTCGAGCTCCACCAGCGCGTCCTCCATGTGATCGATGACGCGCTGCACGCTGGGCACCGAGCGCCGGCAGGCCACGATGCCGAAATCCAGCTTGTCGGCGTAGCTGACCAGCGTGATGTTCATCGCGAAACCGTGGAACGGGATCGAGGCCGGGTAGATGCCGTCGAGCCGCGCGCCGTTCCAGTACATCGTCTGGCGCGGCCCGGGCACATTCGAGACCACCGTGCTGAACGCGGGAAAACGGCTCGCGAGCCCGAGCACCGTGGTGAGCAGCAGCGGTGCGTTCGTGAGGACGGTGTACAGCGCGATCTCCTCGCGCGTCATGCCCGCGAACTGCTCCTTGGCGGCATGCATCGAGCGCTGGATCGCGCGCACGCGCTCGGCCGGATCCGCGACCTGGGTGGCGAGATCGGCCGTGAAGAAGCCCACGGCATTGGCCGAGTCCACGTCGCCCTCGGCGCGTATCGAGACCGGCGCCATGGCCTTCAGCGACTCCTTGGGCAGCGCATCCTGGTCGAGCAGGTGGCGGCGCAGCGCGCCGGAACACATCGCCAGCACCGCGTCGTTCAGCGTGCCGTCGAAGGCCTTGCCGACGGCGCGCACGCGCTCGAAGGGCCAGGACTGCGCCACGAAGCGGCGCGATCCGCTCACCGCGGTATTGAACGGGGTGCGCGGGATCCGGTGCCACGGCACGGCGAGGTCGCCGCCGCGGCCGAACCACACGTTCGCGTAGCGCCCCAGCGCCGCGACGATGTTCCGGCTGCTGTCGAACTGCTGCTTGAGCACCTCGGCCACGGCGCGCAGCTCGTGCGGCGCGGGCTCGTGCACACGGCGTTTCCTGCCGCCCAGCTTCCTGCGGTAGGCCTCGTGGGCCTCGACCGAGAACGGCGAATAACGGATGCGCGTGCGCGGGCTGGCGGACATCATGCTCTGCGTGAGGTGCATCGCGCCGATGCCGTCGATCGCGCAGTGGTGCGCCTTCATGTACGTGGCGAACTGGCGCTTCTGCAGGCCCTCGATCAGGTGCATCTCCCACAGCGGCCGGTTGCGGTCGAGCAGCGTGCCGTGCAGCCGCGACACCAGCGCGAACAGCTCGCGGTAGCGCCCGGGCTTCGGCAGCGCCGAGTGGCGCACGTGGTAATCCATGTCGAGCTGGGTGTCGGGCTCCCAGTACAGCGGGCCCGCCACGCCGAGCGGGCCCGTCTTCAGGCGCTCGCCGAAAGGCCGGCGCAGCGGGCCCTCGTGGCGCAGGATCTTTCCGAGGTGCGACAGGAACTCCTGCTCGTCGGCGCCCTCGGGCAGCGTGAACAGGTTGACCCCGCCCACGTGCATGGGCGTCTGGCGGGTCTCGTTCATCAGGAAGAACGCATCGGTCAGGGCCAGTCTGTGCATCGGGCCTCCCGTGGTGAAGACATCGTCCGGTGGCCGATGGTAGCACCGCGCGGTGTCTCCAACCCAACGCCTGCGTTGATCCGGCGCAGGACAGGTGCCAGCCGCCCGGCGCTTGGGCATAATCGCCCCGCCCGCCACGCCAACCACGCGAGTACCCGCATGAGCAACGCCTACCCGCCCGAGCTCCAGGAACTGATCGACAAGCAGGCCATCCGCGACCTGCTGGCGGCCTACTTCACCGCGGCCGACCGCCACGACAACGTGAAGATGGCCGCGCTGTACCACGACGACGCCACCGACGACCACGGCTCCTTCTTCAAGGGGCTGGCGAAGGACTTCATCGCCACGCTGCCGAAGATCCAGGAAGGCATGGCAATCCTGCACCACAACATGACCACCGCGAACATCAAGATCGAGGGCAACTACGCCGAGGGCGAGATCTACGTGCTGGCCTTCCACCAGGTGAAGAAGGAGGACGGCGGCACGCTCGACCTGCTGATCGGAGGGCGTTATTTCGACAAGTACGGCAAGCGCGACGGCGTGTGGAAGTTCCTGCACAAGGCCGTGGTGGCCGACTGGGCCACGCTGCACGATCCCTCGATCGTGAACCTGGACAACCCGATCATCGCGGGCTCCTACATCGGCAAGCCGGGCGAGGCCGATCCCTCCTACGGCGTGTTCCGCCTGATCCGGCGCGGGGAGCGCTGAGCATGAGCGCTACCGGACTGATCACCCGCTACTACGCCGCCTTCAACGCCGGCGACATGGACACCTTTCTCGGCCTGCTGCACGAGGACGTGGCGCACGACATCAACCAGGGCCAGCGCGAGGTCGGGCGCCACGCGTTCGAGCGCTTCATGGAACGCATGAACCGCTGCTACCGCGAACAGCTCAGCGACATCGTGGTCATGGCGAATGACGACGGCACGCGCGCGGCGGCCGAGTTCATCGTGCACGGCGAATACCTCGCCAGCGACGAGGGACTGCCCGCGGCAAGGGGCCAGCGCTACGTGCTGCGCGCGGGCGCCTTCTTCGACATCCGCGAGGGCAAGGTGGCGCGCGTGACCAACTACTACAACCTCGAGCACTGGCTGAAGCAGGTGCAGGGCTGAGATGGAGATCCGCACCGTCTCGGGCGAGGAGCTCGTCGCGGCGATCCCGGCGCTGGCGCGCCTGCGCATGACCGTGTTCCGCGACTACCCGTACCTCTACGACGGCTCCGAGGCCTACGAGGCGGGGTACCTGAGCACCTATGCGGCCTCGGGCGCGGCGATGGCAGTGCTGGCACGCGAGGGCGACACCATCGTCGGCGCCTCGACCGGTGTCCCGATGGCGCACGAGACCGCGGCCTTCCGCGAGCCCTTCGTGCGTCTCGGCCTGGATCCCGCGCGCCTCTTCTACTGCGGCGAGTCGGTGCTGCTGCCGGCCTGGCGCGGCCGCGGGATCTACCGCGCGTTCTTCCGCGGGCGCGAGGACTGGGCACGCATGCTGGGCGGCTTCACGCAGATCTGCTTCTGTGCCGTGGAGCGTCCCGCGAATCATCCGCTGTGTCCGCCGGACTATGTGCCGCTCGACGCCGTGTGGCGCCACTTCGGCTACGCCCCCGAGCCCGGGCTGACGATGCAGCTGGCGTGGAAGGACATCGACCAGGCCGCGGGCACGGATCACCCGATGCGCTTCTGGTTCAAGGCGCTCACCGCGTGAACACGCCAGCGCCACCGCGCCACCTGCGCATCGCCGCCGCGCAGTACGACATCACGCCGCTGGCGCACTGGAACGATTACGAGCGCCGGATCGCGGGCTGGGTCGACGAAGCCGTGGGCGCCGGGGCGGGGCTGCTGCTGTTCCCCGAATACTTCGCGATGGAGCTGGCCTCGCTGTTCGGCCCCGAGGTGCCGCTGTCGCTGCCGCGGCAGTTGAGCGCCATGCAGGAGCTGCTGCCCGGTTTCCTCGCGCTGTTCGCGCGGCTGGCGCGCACGCGCGGCGCCTGCATCGTGGCGGGCAGCTACCCGGTGCGGCTCGCCGACGGCAGCTACCGCAACCGCTGCCACCTGTTCCATCCCGACGGCCGCTGCGTGTTCCAGGACAAGCTGCAGATGACGCGCTTCGAGACCGAGGAATGGCACATCGGCGCCGGCGACGCGCTGAGGGTCTTCGACACCGCGTTCGGGCGCATCGGCATCAACATCTGCTACGACGCGGAGTTCCCGTTGCTCGCGCACCGCCAGGTCGCCGCGGGCGCGGACCTGATCCTGGTACCGAGCTGCACCGACACGCGCGCCGGTTACCACCGCGTGCGCCTCGGCAGCCGCGCCCGCGCGCTCGAGAACCAGTGCTTCGTGGTGCAGTCGCCCACCGTCGGCGAGGCGCCGTGGTCGGCGGCGGTGGACCGCAACACCGGCGCCGCTGCCGTGTATGCGCCGGTCGACTACGGCTTTCCCGACGACGGTGTGCTCGTCGAAGGCGAGCTGGATCGCGCGCAGTGGGTCTACGCCGATCTCGACCTCGGGGCGCTCGCCGAGGTGCGCCGCCACGGCCAGGTGTGCAACTTCCGCGACTGGGACGCGCAGGCGCGCATCGCCGACGTGGAGATCGTCGCGTTGCCCGGCGCATGAACAGCCGGCGCCGCGCACCGGTTGCGCTACTGCTGGCCTGCGCGCTGCTGGGCGGCTGCGCCAGCGCGCCACCGCGCGACTCCGACGACATCTGCGCGATATTTCGCGACAACCGCGACTGGTACGAGGCGGCGGCAGACGCGCAGCGGCGCTGGGGTGCGCCGATCCCGGTGCCGATGGCAATCCTGTACCAGGAGTCGGGTTACCGCGCGAAGGCGCGCCCGCCGATGCGCTGGTTCCTGGGCTTCATCCCGCTCGGGCGCGGCAGCTCGGCCTATGGCTTCTCGCAAGCCAAGACACCGACCTGGAACGACTACCAGCGCGAGAGCGGCAACGGCTGGTCCGACCGCGACGACTTCGGCGACGCGATGGACTTCGTGCAGTGGTACATCGACAAGAGCTACCGCCTGAACGGCGTGGCCAAGCACGACGCCTTGCGCCAGTACCTGAACTACCACGAGGGCTGGAGCGGCTATCGCCGCGGCAGCTACCGCGGCAATGACGGGCTGCTGGCGGTCGCGCACCGCGTGGAACAGCGCGCGCAGCGCTACTCGGCGCAGTTGCCGCAATGCCGCGAGGAGCTCGACCGTGGCTGGCTGCGGCGCATCTTCTCGGGGCGGATGACGCCCGCTGCTGCCTTCCCGTAAATCCGGACCTACGCCCCCATGCGTGCATCCACGTAGCGGCGGATCGCCGCCCACGCGGCCGTCGCCTCGGGCACGCCGGCATTCGCCAGCCCGTGCCAGCCGTGGATCAGGCCGGGCCACGATTCCAGCGTGACTTCCACCCCCGCGTGCAGCGCATTCGCCGCCAGCGCGAGCGCGCCGTCGGCCATGGTGTCGAACTGCGCCACCTGCAGGTACAGCGGCGGCAGGCCGCGCAGGTCCGCGTGCGCGGGCGAGATGTGCGGATCCGCCAGCTCGAGCGCGCCGGCGGTGTATTCGCGCGCACGGTTGCGCACCCACTCCGGCGTGAGGAAGGGATCGCGCCCGCGCGGCGTGCCGGGCACAGACAGGTCGAACCAGCCGGTGACCGACACGAAGCAGGCCGGCATCGGCAGTCCCGCATCGCGCGCGCGCACCAGCGCGCCGAGCGCCAGCGAGCCGCCGCAGGATTCGCCGAGCACGCAGATGCTCGCCGGATCGACGCCGCTCTCGAGCAGCCCGCGGTAGGCGTTGAAGCAGTCCTCGTGCGCGGCCGGGAAGGGATGTTCCGGGGCGAGCCGGTAATCGGGCATGGCCACCGGCATGCCGAGCGCGCGCGCGATCATCTCGCCGTAGAAGTGATACACCGACAGCGGGCAGGAGACGAAGGCGCCGCCGTGGCAATGGAAAGCGATGCGCCCGCCGCCATCCTGGCCGCCGAGCGTGTGGAAACCCGTCGCCACGCCGCCGCAGTCGCGGATCGCGATGGCGAGCTCCGGGCTGCAGGGCTGGCCGTGGAACGGCGCCATCATCGCGCGCACGGCGCGCCAGCCGGCGTGCGGATCGGCGAAATCGGCGGGGACGCCGGCGACGATGGCCTCCAGCTGGCTGCTCATGCGGACCCGCTCACAGCCGGAACAGCGTGCCGCCGTCGACGGAGTACACCTGGCCGTTGATCCACTCCGACTCGTCCGATACCAGGAAGGCCACCATCGAGGCGATGTCGTCGGGCTTGCCGAGGCGCGCGCTGCGCACGCTCTTCAACACCTGCTTGCGCGCCTCCTCCGGCAGTCCCGAGGCCATGGCCGGCGTGATCACCAGGCCGGGCGCCACGGCGTTGGCGCGGATGCGATCCTTGCCCCAGCCCGAGGCCACGTGGCGCATCAACGCCTCGATGCCGGCCTTCGCGATCGCATAGGCGGGACGCACCGGCTCGCCGACCGCCGCGGCAACCGATGAGGTGTAGACGATCGAGCCGCCACCGCGGCGCAGGAGTTCCGGCAACACCGCCCGGGTGCACAGGAAGTGGCCGCGCAGCGACACGCGCAGCGTCTGGTCGAACACCGCGAGCGGCTCGTTCAGCACATTGGAATCCTGGTTGACCACCTGCAGGTCGGCGGCGTTCACGTGCATCGCGTCGATGCCGCCGTACTCCTCGACGGCCGCGTCGACCAGCGCGCGTACCGAGGCCTCGTCCGCGATGTCGAAGCCCATGCCGATGCAGTGCCCACCCCCTTCGCGCACGCTCTCGGCGAGCGAAGCGGCGTGCTCGCCGTTCAGGTCACCCACCACCACCCGCGCGCCGGCGTCCGCCAGCCGATGCACGGTGGCGGAGCCGATGGCGCCGCCGCCTGCCACCACCACGACCTTGTCCTCGAGTCCGCGCATGTACCGTTCTCCGTGTTCGTGTTGCGTGATCGAGCGCGGAGTATATGCCGGGCTTCCCGTCGGTGCGACGCAGGGCATAAGATGCCCCGCGTCCGGCCAGCAACCCTCACGAACGGAGCGTTCACCATGTCACTGTCCATGTACCAGGCGTCGGTTCCCGTCCTTATCCACAACCTGAAGGCGCTCGCGGGGATATTGAAGAAAGGCGCCGATCACGCCAAGGCGCGCGGTATCGACCCCGCGGTGCTCGTGGACGCGCGCCTGTTCCCCGACATGTTCCCGCTGGCGCGCCAGGTGCAGATCGCCACCGACATGGCCAAGGGCGGTGCGGCGCGCCTCGCGGGCGTCGAGATTCCGAGCTTCCCCGACACCGAAGCGAGTTTCCCGGAACTGCAGGAGCGCATCGCGCGCACCATCGCCTTCCTGAAGAGCATCACGCCCGCGCAGCTCGAGGGCAGCGAACAGCGCGAGGTGAACCTGCAGATGCGCATGGGCGCGGTGTCGTTCACCGGCCAGTACTACCTGCTGAGCTGGGTGATGCCGAACGTGTACTTCCACGTCACCACCGCCTACAACATCCTGCGCCACAACGGCGTGGAACTGGGCAAGTGGGATTTCCTCGGCAAGGCCCCGGGCGCGAACATCAAGGCCGGCAAGCCGGCGAAACAGGCCGCGAAGAAGCGCGCCACCCGCAAGACGTAGATCCGCGTAGGTCCGGATTTATCCGGACATTGTCCGGCTGAAGCCGGACCCACGCGGACCTACGAAAAGCGCAGCAGCACCTTGCCCCCGCGCGCCGGCCGGAGGCTTTCGCGCAGCGCCGCCGCGTGCTCCGCCATCGGGTAGATGGTGCCCACCTCGGAGGCCAGCGTGCCCTCCGCGATCAGCTTGCCCACCGTGCGCGCGGCGTGCAGTCGCGCCGCGAGGCCGCGCCCGGCGATCCACTGCGGCAGCATGAAACCCTCGATGCGCGCCGCCGGAAGCATCAGGTCGCGAACGGGGAAATGCAGCATGTCGCCGCCGAGCGAGCCGTAGCACAGCAGGTGCGCACCCGGCGCCAGGCAGCGCAGCAGCGTCGCCATGGTGTCGGCGCCCACGCAGTCGAGCGCGTGACGCACGCCGGCATTGCCGGTGAGCGCGGCGACGCGCGCGAGCACGTCCTCGCGCGAGGCATCCACCACCGCGTCCGCGCCGAGCCCTTCGAGCTCCGCCGCGACACCGGCGCGCCGGACCAGGCTGATGGTGCGAAAGCCCCGGCGACGCCCCAGCCGGATCACCATGCGCGCCAGCTGCGAGGCGCCGCCCGACTGCAGCAGCCAGGCGCCGCGCGGCACCTTCAGCACCTGCGTCACCATCGCCCAAGCGGTCATCGGATTGACCAGGAACATCGCGGCCTGTTCGTCGCTCACGCCCGCGGGCACCGGCATCGCCTGCATCGCGGGCAGCACCACCTGCTCGCGCCAGTTGCCCGACGCCGCACCCATCACGATCACGCGCCGGCCCACCAGGCGCCGCGCGTACCAGCCGCCGCCGGCGGCCTCGACCACGCCCATGCCGTCGGCGCCCGGCGACACCGGCAACTCACCCAGCGGACGCGTGCGCCCCGGATCGAAATGCAGCGGCCCGCCGCCGCGGTTCCAGATCGCGCGTTCCAGGCTCTGCTGGTAAGTCGCCGCGGATGGTGTTGAAATCGGACGGGTTCACCGGCGACAGGCGCATGCGCACCCGCACCTCGCCGGGACCGGGCTGCGGTGCCGCCATCTCGACGAGGCGCAGCACCTCCTCGGGTTCGCCGTGGCGCTCGAGAACGAGGGCGCGCATCGGGGAGGCTCAGCCCTTGCGAGCGGCGCGCGGCTTCGCGGAGCGCGCGGCGGCGCGCTTCGCGCGCTTCGGTGCGGGTGTGCGCCCCGGCGCGCTCCCCGCCGCCTGCTGCAGTTGCGCGAAGGAATCGGCAAGGCAGCTCTCGTAGAAGCCGGGGTCGGGCATCAGGTCGCGGCAGGACTGGAACGAGATCGCGATGTGGCCCGCATAGCTGGTCACGACCTGGAACAGGCCCATGCCGTCCACGCAGGGTCCGGCGCCGAAGCTGCGCACCAGGCGCGCGCCGGCGAAGTACAGCGGCACCTGCGGACCCGGCACGTTGGTGACGATGGTGTTGAAGACCGGCTTGCCCGAGCTCAGCAGGCCGGCCGCGGCTGCGGCGCGGAATCCCAGCGCGGTCACCTGGGCAGGCAGGCGGTTGGTCCAGTCCGTCAGCAGGCGCGCACCCACCGCGTTCATGTAGGCCTTGGAGTTCACGGCCGCCTCGTGCACCAGCCGCAGGCGCTCCAGCGGATCGGCGACGTCGGTGCGCAGGGCGATGCTCATCATCGAGACCATGTTGCCGCCGGTGCCCCGCTCGGCGTCGGCGCGCACATTCACGGGCGCGCCGGTCACCAGGCTGCCCTCGGGCAGTTCGCCCTTCGCCTGCAGGTAGCTGCGCATCGCGCCCGAGACGATCGCGAGCATCACGTCGTTCACCGTCGCGCCCTCGACGCTGTTCTTCACCGCGACCACTTCACGCAGGTCGAAATTCACCGCGCCGAACACGCGATGCGCCGAGACGCGGTCGTTGAAGCGCGTGTGCTCCTTCTCGCCGAGCGAGCGGAAGCGCTGTTCGCGCTTGCCCTCGCGCACCCGCTGCCACGCCGGCAGCGACTTGCCGATCATCTCCAGCACGCCGAGCGGCTGGCGGATAAGCCCGCCGGCGACGCGGCGCAACATCTCGATGTCGGTGTTGACCGCGGTCGTTGCGGCCTTGCGCCTGTGCTCCCCGCGCCCGGGCGGCGGCGCCACCGGCTCGAGATCGTGCAGCGCGCCCATGAGCTCCACGCCGGTGGCGCCGTCGATCGCCGCGTGGTGGATCTTCAGGAACATCGCGAAGCTGCCCGGCGGCAACCCCTCCACGTTGTCCAGCCCCTCGATGATGTAGGCCTCCCACAGCGGCCGCGCACGGTCGAGAGCACGCGCGTGCAGGCGGGCGATCTGGATGCAGAACTGACGCCAGTCGCCGGGCTTGGGCAGCGCGATGTGTCGCACGTGGAACTCGATGTCGGTGTCGTCGGCATCGACCCAGAACGGGTGGTCCAGATTGAACGGCACCATGGCGAGGCGGCGCGTGAACACCGGGGAGCGGTGGATGCGCTCGCCGAAGGTGCGCAGCACATCCTTGAAGCGCACCAGGCCCTCGGGTGCCGTGGACGGATCGTAGATGAACACCGGCCCGATGTGCATCGGGGTGTTGTCCATCTCGCCGTAGAGGAACATCGCGTCCTGACCGCTGAGCTGCTGCATCGTCCTCTCCGCCGGGGCTGGTGTCGGTTGCTACTGTAACGCAACTCGCGCCCCGCGCAGCGGTCTGCCGCGCTCTGGATCAGGTCACGCGCAGCTGGCCCGAGCGGATGCGCGCGTGCAGGCGCGGCGTCAGTTCTTCATAGCCGCGCGCGCGGTCGAGCAGCACATAGAGCGGATCCGGCACCACGCCCGGATCGAAGCCCTGGCGCTTCAGCTCGACCTTGCGCACCTTGAAGGTCGCGGTGGTCTCGTGCGACTTCACCAGCCGCAGGAAGCGCGGCACCGCGTAGGCCGGCAGCTCCCGCGCGAGCACGGCGGCGACGGCCTGCGCGTCGAAGGGGTGTCCCGCGAGCAGCACGATCGCGGCCATCCCCGCGCGCCCGTCGGCATGGGGCACCGGCACGCCGTAGGCCGCGGCCCCGGCGACGCCGGGCAGCGTCGCGAGCGCGCGCTCGACCTCGGTGGTCGCGACGTTCTCGCCCTTCCAGCGGAACGTGTCGCCGACGCGATCGACGAAGGCGATGTGGCGGAACCCCTGCTCGCGCACCAGGTCCCCGCTGTCGAACCACGTGTCGCCGCGGCGGAACACGTCGTGCAGCAGCCTCGCGCCGGTGGCGGCGGTATCGGTGTAACCGTCGAAGGGCACGAGCCGCCCGACCGGCATCAGCAGCAGCCCGGTCTCGCCGGGCGACACGCGCCGCAGGCGCCCGCGCGCGTCGCGCAGCGGCTGCTCGCGCTCGGGGTCGAAGGCCACGATCGCGTAGGGCAGCGGGCAGAAACCGGCGGTGCGCGGCAGGCCCAGCGCGTTCACGAAGCCGAGGCTGCCCTCGCTGGAGCCGTAGAACTCGCAGACGTGCGCGACGCCGAAGCGCTGCTGGAACTCGTCCCAGATCTCGGGCCGCAGACCGTTGCCGACCATCACGCGCACCGCGTGGCGGCGGTCGTCGGGCGAGGGCGGGCGTGCGAGCAGGTAGCGGCAGAACTCGCCGATGTAGACGAAGGCCGTGGCACCGCTGGCGCGGATCTCGTCCCAGAAACGCGAGGCGCTGAACTTGCGTGCCATCACCAGCGTGGCGCCGGCGGTCAGCACCGCGCTCCAGCACACCGTGAGCGCGCTGTTGTGGTGGAAAGGCAGCGCGCAGTAGAAGACGTCGTCGGCGCCCAGGCGCATCGCACCCTGCCCCATCGCGTAGCCGACGCGCATCCAGCGCAGGTGCGTCATCACCGCCGCCTTCGGCAGCCCGGTGGTGCCGGAAGTGAAGATGAAACAGCAGGGATCGGCGAGCTTCACGCGCTGCGTGCTCGCGGGATCGGTGGCCCGCGCGCCGGCCGCCAGCGCGCGCAGATCCTTCATGCCAGGCGGTGGCACGCCCGCGCCGTCCCACAGCAACCCCACGCCGCGCGGGTTGCGCCGCAGAGCGGTGCGCAGCGCCGCCACGCAATCGTCGGCCACGACGAATACCCGCGGGGCGAGCAGCTCGATGCTGTGGCGCAGCACCGCGCCGCGCTGGTTCGGGTTCAGCATGCCGGCGACCGCGCCGATCTTGGCGACCGCCGCCACGCACGCGAGCATCGAGGGGCGGTTTTCGCAGAGGATCGCGACGGTGTCGCCGCGGCGAACGCCGGCAGCGCGCAGCACGCGCACGATGCGGTTGGCCCAGGCATTGAACGCGTGGTAGCTCCAGCGCTCGCCCTCGAACACCAGCGCGGTGTGCCACGGCGTCTCGCGCGCGCGTCGCTCCAGCAACAGGCCGAGTGAATTTTCCGACTCCGGCCACAGCTGCGCCAACGCGAGCCCGGCGCGCAGCAGCCGCGGCGTCCCGGGTATCAGCCCGAGCGCCGCGCGCGCGATATCACCTGCCTCGATGCGGTCCTCGCCCATCGAGCCTCCGTATCAGTGGCCGGGCTTGTCGTCCTTGCCCTTCTCTTCCATTTCCTCCAGCGACAGCGTGACCCCGGTCGAGGTCCGCGTCGCGGTCCTGCCGTCGGGGGTCGATGTCTCCTCGAGCGCGAGACTGCCACCGGACTGGTCCAGCTTGATGCGCAGGCGCACGTCGTTCTGCGAGTCCGCGTTGCGGATCGCCTCGTCCATCGAGATCCGCCCTTCCTTGTAGAGCTTGTACAGCGCCGCGTCGAAGGTCTGCATGCCGAGCGCTTCGGACTTCGACATGATCTCCTTGATGCTCTCGAACTCGCCCTTGATGATCAGCTCCTCGATGGTCTTGGTGCCGAGCAGCACCTCGACCGCCGCACAGCGCTTGCCGTCGACGGTCGGGATCAGGCGCTGCGACACGAAGGCGCGCAGGTTCTGGCCGAGGTTCATCAGCAGTTGCGGGCGGCGCTCCTCGGGGAACAGGTTCACGATGCGGTCCAGCGCCTGGTTGGCGTTGTTGGCGTGCAGCGTGGAGATCGCGAGGTGGCCGGTCTCGGCGAAGGCCAGCGCGTGCTCCATGGTCTCGCGGTTGCGCACCTCGCCGATCAGGATCACGTCGGGGGCCTGGCGCAGCGTGTTGACCAGCGCATTGTGAAAACTTCGCGTATCCACGCCCACCTCGCGCTGGTTCACGATGCACTTCTTGTGGCGGTGCACGTACTCGATGGGGTCCTCGATGGTGATGATGTGTCCGCCCGCGCTGCTGTTGCGGTGGTCGATCAGCGCCGCCAGCGAGGTCGACTTGCCCGAGCCGGTGCCGCCCACGAACAGGATCAGGCCGCGCTTGGCGTTGACCACCTCCTTCAGCACCGGCGGCAGCCGCAGGTCATCGAACTTCGGGATCTCGGTGGTGATGTTGCGCGCGACGATCGAGACCTCGTTGCGCTGGCGGAAGATGTTGATGCGAAAGCGCCCCGCGCCCGGGATCGAGACGGCGAGGTTCATCTCGAGCTCCTGCGCGAACTGCTGGCGCTGCTCGTCATCCAGGATCGCGTGGGCGATCGCGGCGATCTCCCCCGGCTTCAGCGGCTCGGTCGCGAGCGGCTTCAGCGTGCCCTGGAACTTCGCGCACGGCGGCGCGCCGGTGCTGAGATAGAGGTCGGAGCCGTCGTTCTTGGCCAGGATCCGCAGGTATTCCTCGAAATTCACGTCGATGGCTCTCCAGCCGGGCAAGGTGGAGAAAGCATAGGCACTTATGCAGGATCGCGCCGGGCGATTTTCGCATCGGGCGCGACGACGGTCCCGCGCCCGGGACGATCCGGCCCGCGTAGGTCCGGCTTCAGCCGGACATCGGCAGACGGTCCCGCGCTCGGGACGATCCGGCCCGAGAAGCTCCGCACCGGGCCGCAGGGCGCGACCCGGTGCGCGCGGCGTCAGTCCTCGCTGCCGATGAAGCGGTAGACCAGCGCGCCCAGCGCCGCACCGGCGATCGGCGCGACCCAGAACAGCCACAGCTGCGCCACCGCCCAGTCACCGACGAACACCGCGACGCCGGTGCTGCGCGCCGGATTCACCGAGGTGTTGGTGACGGGAATGCTGATCAGGTGGATCAGCGTCAGGCAAAGACCGATCGCGATCGGCGCCATGCCCGCCGGCGCGCGCTTGTCGGTCGCCCCGAGGATCACCAGCAGGAACATCATCGTCATCACCACCTCGGTGACAAGTGCCGAGACCATCGAGTAGCCGCCCGGCGAATGCTCGCCGAAGCCGTTCGAGGCGAAGCCGCCGGCGACGTCGAAGCCCGCCTTGCCGCTGGCGATCAGGTACAGCACGCCGCCGGCGACGATGCCGCCCACGACCTGCGCCGCGATGTAGGGCAGCAGCTGGCTCGCCGGAAAGCGTCCGCCGACGCAGAGCCCGATCGATACGGCCGGATTGAGGTGGCAGCCCGAGATGTGCCCGATCGCAAACGCCATCGTGAGCACCGTGAGGCCGAAGGCGAGCGAAACACCGAGAAGCCCTATCCCGACATCCGGGAATGCCGCGGCGAGCACCGCGCTTCCGCAACCGCCGAGAACCAGCCAGAACGTGCCGAAGCATTCTGCAGCATACTTTTTCATGCGCATCTCCCTGCTGTTGTCGATTCTTGTCATGCACCAGCGGTCGGCACGAGGATCGCAGCCGATCCGCCGCACCGCATTCTGGTCCGGTCCAGGGCGCCACGTCAAAGTGGATGAACGCGCGCACGATCACGATTCCCCGGGCACGTCGCAGCGGCGACACTCCAGCATGAACCCCAGCATCCCCGCGCGCCCCTCGGCGCTCGTCACCCAGGGCCGGTTCACCCAGGGCGGGTCATGACGCACGTGCTGGGTGTGCCCGCACTCGAGCTCCGCCACCCAGTGCCGTTCCTCGTCCTGGTGGAAACCCGCGATGCGCCGTTGCATTCGGGCCGCTCCTTCCTCATTCGGCCTGCAGTTGCGCGATGAACGCATCGGCCTGCGTGATGGCGCTCTCCATCTCGCGCACCAGCTTGTCCACGTTGGCCTGCACGCTGACCACTTCCTCGTTCAGTCCCGCGATGGCGCGCGCATTGAGGTTGTGCTTCATGAACAGCACCTGGTCGCGCAGCGGCACCAGCACAGGCTCCAGCCGTGCCTCGGCCCGCTTCATGGCCGCAAGCAGTTGCGTGTACTTGCGCTTCGTGGCGTCGTACTTGCGCTGGCTGGCCTGGCGCAGCGTATCGCTGGTGTACTGCCCTAATTCCGTCTCCCATTCGCTGAACAGCGCCTCGGACACGTCCTCGACCGCGCCGATACGCTCGCGCACCGCGGCGGCGCTGGCTTCGCTCGCCTGCAGCGTCGCATCAAGCTTGTGGTACTCGCGCTCCAGGTCACCGCCCTGGAAGGCGACCACGCCCTTGAACTGCTCCATCGCGGTGAGGAACTGCTCCTTGGCCTCGGTCTGGGCGTCGCGCGCCGCCACCACGCGGTCGACCATGATGTCGCGCTTGTGCACGCCGAGCTTTTCCATGGTGCCGTAGTAGGCGCTGCTGCAGGCGCCGAGCAGCAGCACGAGGGCGCAAAGGATGCCGAACCTGGTTTTCATCGCATGTCTCCACTCATTTGCCCGAGCTTGTCGCGCACCGCCTCGTCCTGCGTGACGGCAAGCAGCCTGCCGCGAATGCGCTCCGCGTAGCGTGGCGAAGCCAGGCCGGATCGTATCAGATGCAGCCCCTGCAGCATCTCGTCGATCAGTTGCCAGTGCTCGTAGCGCATGTCGGGCGAACCGCCGCGGCGCGTCCAGCCGTCGACGTCGCCGCCATAGGCTTCGTAGGTCTCGAGGTGTTTCAGTGTCAACATGGGCCGGTCCTCCTCGACAACGCATCGCCGGGCACGGCTCACTCGCCGATGTCCTCGGCCCACAGCGCCGGATGCCGCTGCATGAACTCGCGCATCAGCGCGATGCACCGCGCGTCCTGGATCACCTGGATCTGCACGCCGTGGCTCGCAAGCCACTTCTCCTCGCCCATGAACGACCGGTTCTCGCCGACGACGAGCCGGGGAATCCCGTAGAGAACGACGGCGCCGCTGCACATCGCGCAGGGCGAGAGCGTCGTGTAGAGGGTGCACTCGCGGTAGAACGCGGCACCCTGGCGGCCGGCGTTTTCGAGGGCATCCATCTCGGCGTGGAGGATGGTGCTGGCGCGCTGGACGCGGCGATTGTGACCGCGCCCGATGATGGCCCCGTCGTGAACCAGCACCGAACCGATGGGTATACCGCCCTCGGCAAGGCCGCGTTCCGCTTCTTCGATCGCCGCAAGGAGGAAGGCATCCATCATAAGGTTCGCTCCTGGTCATTCACCGGTATCAGGCGTCACCGCCGCCGCGCCTGCGGCGGCGACGGATGAGCCACGCATAGAGCACGACGTTCAGCAGCACCACCGTGGCTGCCAGCAACTGCTGGATTTCCCGCGTGAGCCCGGCGGGATAGATCACGGGCAGCAGATAGTGCTCGACAAAGCCGCCGTGATAACCCGAGTGCCCCGCCAGCACCAGCAAGCGATTCTCCAGCGCGGTGAGCGGACAGAACGCCCCCGCCAGCTCGACATACACCCCCCATGCGGTGGCGGGCAGGTGCAGCAGCGGCATCCACCGCCAGCGCGCGGCGAGGACGGCGCCCAGCACGACGAACAGGATGAATGCCAGGTGGAGGATCAGCGTGGCGTCTGCGACGATGCGGTACAGCATGGCGTGGGTGTGACTCTGCCGCCGGCAGCCTCAGGTTGCCGTGAGCGCGTGCCCGGGCGCCTTGCAGACCGCCTCGATCCGGTACCCGTCCGGATCGATCAGGAACGCCGCGTAATAGCTGGGTCCGTAGCGCGCCCGCAAGCCTGGCGCGCCGTTGTCGTTGCCGCCCGCGCCCATTCCGCGCGCATGGAACGCGTCCACCGCCGCGCGCGAGGGCGCCGCGAACGCGAGGTGAAAGCCGGGGCCCGGCGCAGCGGCATCCGGACGCTGCCGCAGGTAAATCAGATCCTCTCCATCGAGCAGGCCATAGCCGATGGCCTTCTCTGCCTCGAATACGCGGCGAAAACCCAGCGCACCGAGTGCCGCATCGTAGAACGCGCCGGACAACGCCACGTCGCGCACGCCAAAGGAGAGATGATGCAGCATGGGTCGCGGTTCCACCTCAGACGCTGCCTTCGCGCTCGACGACCAGGATGCGAGCCTCGCCGCGGGGATGCGCGACATGCTCGCAACCGGCTTCCGCGAAGAACACGTCACCGACCTCCAGCGTAACGACGTGGTCCTCGCCTGAAACGCGGTAGTGCATGTCGACCGTTCCGTCGAGCACGGCGAACACTTCCTCACCGTCGTTCACGTGCCACCTGTAGGGCTGATCCGTCCAGTGAAGCCGGGTCGTGGTTCCTGCCATGTTGGCGATGTTCTCGGCGCCCCAGGGCCGGTCCGCCCTGAATTGCCTGCCGCGGATCAGCCTCATTTCGCCATGCCTCCCGATGAGTGCCGCTTGCGACTGTGGCACGTGCGCTGGCGCGCAGACTCCTACGGCTCCGGCACCGATACCGGCGCACCCGGTTGCGCCGGCGCCGGCTCCGGCATCGGCGCTGCCGGCAAGGCGTTCATGTTGTCGATGTCGGCGGCGATCTTCCAGTCGCCATCGCCGCCGCGGCGCAGGACCAGGACGAACTTGCCGGAATCCGGCTCTCCGGCGGCGGCAGCGAAACCGCCGACGATGTACGCCATGTCGTGCGAAACCGCGTACGCGAGCGGCCGCAGCGACAGCGTCGAGCCCGCGGCTTCGGCATACCGCGCCGCTATCTGCGCCGCGCCACGCGCGGGCGGGCTGCCGTTGTGCAGCGCCATGCCCTGCGCCGTGAACAGCGCGGCAAGAGCCGACGGCTGCTGCTGCATCCAGGCCCGCTCGTAGTCACGCAGCACGCGCGCGAGCTCGGGCGGCACGGTGACCGTGGGCAACGCGACGGACGGCAGTGCTGCGGACGGCACCTGGAGCGCCTCGGGCGGCTCCTGGGCCTGCACGCCGGCGGCGAGGATCAGTACGACGGCAAATAACTTCAGGGATTTCGTGCGCATGGTGGCAAACGCTCCTGATGCTGCAGCCCGAGCTGCGGTGGGGAACCCCAAGGCTACTGCGGTTGTCGCGACTTCGCCAGCACCTGCGCCCGGCGCTCGAGACTTTCGCGCGGCCAGTGCTCCGCGGACTTGTAGTACTCGGCCACTGCTGGCACGCCAGGCGACAGCACGACCCACGGCTGTTTCGAGGCGCTGAATTGACCGGCGTATCGACGACGTCGACGGTACCGTGCAGCAACTGCAGGCGATCGCTTTCGATGAGCGCATTCAGGGCAAAGGCGGTGCCGGTCTCGCGCTGGCACCAGCGGCAGTGGCCGCAGTGCGCGCCGCCCTGATCCACTCCCGCGCTCAATCCCGCTCGGTGTGGTCCTTCGGACTCGAGAATTCCTTCACCGCGCGCAGAATCTGGCGAATGGTGATCTGGCCCAGCAGCGTGCCGTCGCCGGCGATCACCGGGCGGCGGCGGATCTTGTGCTTGAGCATGTCGGCGGCAATGTCGACGATGTGATCGCCAGGCGACGCGGTATGCAGGTTCTTCGAACTCATGAAGTCGCCCACGCTGCCGATGCCCGAGTCGTTGTAGGTCGCGCTCAGCACGCCGCGCAGGCAGTCCGTCTCGGACAGCACGCCGATCAGCTTGTTGCGCTCGTCGACCACGCACAGGCCCGAGATCCTGTTCACCAGGATCAGGTGGATGGCATCGAAGAGGTTCGCGTCGGCGCGCACCTTGACGGGGTTCTGCACCATGTAGTGCTTCAGTTCGACTTCCTTCAGCATGGATGTTCCTCCTGTAAACGCCCACCACCTCGAGCCGAGCCCGGGAGCTCCGACGGTCAATATACGCCGATGCCATCCCGCGGCAACACTCCCGAACGGGGCACGGTATCCGCAACCGCCGGCGATGGGTTAACGTACCGCCGATGCGCCGGGAAAACGCTGGGCTGCCTGCTGCAATGGATCTGACATTTCGTCTCCAACTCGGAACCGCCGTCCTGGTCGGGCTGGCGCTGGGCGGCATATTGCTCGCGACCCATCGCGCGGGACGCGCCAGCGTGCGCAATGCGCTCGTGCTGCTGCTGACGTGCGCAGGCGCCGAACTGCTTGCCGGCAGCTCGTTCGCGCCCGGGTACCCGGGCATCGCGCGGGTGGCACTCAACTTCGCGAGCTTCGGCACCGGCGTGGCGCTGATACGCCTGGCGCTGCTCACTCTCTACCGATTGCTCGCCGCGCTGCGCGTTCGCGTCGTCAGCCTGGCCGAGGACCTGGTCACCGCGGCGGTGCTGCTGCTCTGGATCCTCGTGTGGCTGCGCCTGGCAGGCGTCGACCTGGCCAGCCTGGTGGCAACATCGGCGGTGATCACCGCCGTGCTCGCCTTTGCGATGCAGGACACGCTCGGCAACATCCTCGGCGGCATCGTGCTCCAGCTCGACGACTCGATGCGCGTCGGCGACTGGGTGCAGGTCGACGACATCCGGGGTCGCGTGACTGACGTGCGCTGGCGCTATACCGCGATCGAGACCCGCAATCGCGAAACGGTGTTCGTGCCGAACAGCGCGCTGATGAAGAACCGCTTCACCGTGATCGGCTCGCGCAACGACCCGGAAGTGCGCTGGCGGCGCTGGGTCTGGTTCGCGGTGGAACTGGGCGCCCCGCCCTCGCGCGTATGCGAGGTGCTGGAGCGTAGCGTGATGGATGCCGACATCCCCTGCGTGAGCCGCGACCCGTGGCCGGACGCGGTACTGATGGATGTCACGGACGGCTGCGCGCGCTATGCGCTGCGGTACTGGCTGTGCGATCCCCGGGCGGACGACGCCACCGACTCGCAGGTGCGCGCCCATGCGCTGGCGGCGCTCGAGCGTGCCGGGATCCATGTTGCTTCACGGCGCGAGGAGCGCCTGGTGCTGGCCGAGGACGAGGCGCGCCGGGCGGCGCTGGCCGCGGAAGAAATCGCGCGACGCATGAATGCCCTGCAAAGCGTGCCGCTCTTCGACTCGCTGTCGCACGACGAAAGGGCCCAGGTGGCGCGGCACCTGGTGCACGCACCCTTCCTGAAGGGTGACGTGGTGACCCGCCAGGGCGCCGTGGCACACTGGCTGTACCTCGTGATCGACGGCACCGCCGAGATCTGCGATGAAACCGGCGGCACGCGCCGCTACGTGAGTTCGCTCGGACCGGGGGACATCTTCGGGGAGCGGGGCATGCTCACCGGCGAGCCACGCAGCTCCACCGTGGTCGCCACCACGGACCTCGAGTGCTACCGCCTCGACAAGGCAGGCCTGGCCGGGGTGCTGCGTGAACGGCCCGACATCGCCGAGCACATGTCGAACATCCTTGCGCAGCGCGTGGCCGAACTGGACAGGCTGCGCACCTCGGCCGCCGGAACACACGCCGCGCCGACCGCGCGAACCGATATGCTGGCGCGCATTCGCGCCTTCTTTGGACTTGACTAGGAAACCCGCATGAGTGACAGACCCAACACACGCAACATGGCGCTGTTCTGCGACTTCGAGAACGTCGCGCTGGGCGTGCGCGACGCGAAGTACGCCGCCTTCGACATCCGCAAGGTCCTGGAGCGGCTGCTGCTGAAGGGCAACATCGTCGTCAAGAAGGCCTACTGCGACTGGGAGCGCTACAAGGAGTTCAAGAGGCCGATGCACGAGGCGTCCTTCGAGCTGATCGAGATCCCGCACGTGCGCCAGTCGGGCAAGAACTCGGCGGACATCCGCATGGTCGTGGACGCGCTCGACCTGTGCTACACCAAGTCGCACGTCGACCTGTTCGTGATCATCAGCGGCGACTCCGACTTCTCGCCGCTGGTGAGCAAGCTGCGCGAGAACAACAAGACCGTGATCGGGGTGGGCGTGAAGAGCTCGACGTCGGACCTGCTGATCGCGAACTGCGACGAGTTCATCTACTACGACGACCTCGCGCGCGAACCCGAGAGCAAGCGCAAGCGTCGCAGCCGCCCGGCTGCCAAGAAGAGCGCCGCGCCCAGGGACAAGGACAGCAAGGACAAGGACAGCAGGGAAAAGGAGCCCGAACTGCCGCCGGTCGACGACAAGAAGCAGGAAGCGCTGGACCTGGTGATGGCAACCATCGAAGACCTGTTCGAGGAACGCGGGCAGGAGGAGAAAGTATGGGCCTCGATGGTCAAGCAGACGATCAAGCGCCGCAAGCCCGGCTTCAACGAGTCCTACCACGGCTTTCGCACCTTCGGCCAGCTGCTGGAGGAAGCGCAGGCGCGGCACCTGCTGGAGCTCGAGATGGACGAGAAGTCCGGCAGCTACATCGTCAAGAGTTTCGTGCAGGAAGACTGAGGCGCAGTTGCATCGAATCCTTCATGGAACGTGACATTGCCGCGAGGAAAATGGCCATCGAACGAAATGGCGAAAAACACTTCCTGTGGCACGCCCTCGTGGACAAGTCCGGTGACGTTCTCGAATCCGAATTTTTTGTAGTATTGCGGATGCCCGACGAGGCAGCAGCCCCTGGCGCCCAGGTCTTTCAATCGTGACAGCCCTTCCTGTATCAGTGCCTTGCCAATACCCTTGCGCTGGCACTCTGGCAAGACCGAAACCGGCCCGAGCCCGTACCAGTGCATGGTGCCGTCCGAGATGGTCACGGGGGAGAATGCAATGTGTCCGACGACGCGGCCGTCGACTACTGCGACCAGCGACAGCGTCAGCGCCTTCGCACCACGCAGTGCCTCAACGATGAATTGCTCCGTGTGGCTGCTTATCGCCAGGGTTTTGAACGCCGCGACGGTCACCTCGGTTATGGTGGTGAAGTCGGCGGCCGTCTCGTTTCTGATTACGATCCCAGCATTCATGGAGTCTCATTCCTTCTTCTGGTCAACGTTTGAGCTGAGAACGCGGATCAGCCGGGACGTACGAGGAGCGAAGCGCCGAGTATTGACTCCGCCGAAACGATCTGTTGGGCGTGTGTGCGGTTTCAGTCGATCAACTGCTTTCCGATCATTCCAACCGTGAAACCCAGAACTGCGCCTAGCGCTGGTATCCAGTGTTTCCTGATCTTCGATTGCGGAGCAATGTCCTGAAAGATGAGATACATAATGCCGCCCCCGGCGAAAGTCATTATGCTCGCAGTCGCCCCTGCCTGATCCTGAAGAAAGAGTATCCAGTGCATGCGGCAACCGGGCCGAGCAGGCTGACTGCCAGCAGGGTCATGAGTGCCACACGAGATCTGATGCCGACTGCCGTCATCTCCCGGAAAGCGTTGATAATCGACAGCACCGTCCAGACAGTGGGCCACGGACGCGTAAAGCCCTCCGTGTACCTCAATCCGATCGCCCAGCCGATCTCGCACAGCCCCGCAACAACAAGAGTGACCCAGGGCATGAGTGTTCCTCTCGTGAATGCTGTCGGGTGACATTGTGTCAGAGTGTACCGGAGCCGGAGCCCGGATCCTTTTTGGCACGACGCTGTTCCTCGAGGTGTTCCTCGAGGCTCACCGCGCAATAGACCAGCAATGCAGCCGGTGTTGACCAAGGCGAGACGTAGACACCCAGGACACCGCAAGCGAGTCCGAAGAAAACCAGGCCGAATGGGACAGATGTCGTCTCGGCAGCGGACAGTCGATAGAAGACGGCGAAGATTGCCAGGCTGCCGGACAGGCCGATGAAAAAGTGGAGAAAGAATTCAGGCATCTCTGGTCCTTGATGCTCGTGTCGGCCTACCTTTGGGCTGACCGAACGATCGGGCGTAAGCGAGGGATGCATTGCGGTCCGTGTCGAAGCGCTCGCCCCCGAGAGCCACTGGCGTTCGCTTCGCTGCTTCGGCCACGATGCTGGCGTCGGCATCCTGATTCAACCGCGCGGTGCCGGCTCGAGTTGAGGAAGTACGCCCGTCATCGCCTGATGAATCGCGACACGCGCGGCTGCGAGCGTTTGCGCGTCTGCCAGTTCAGGACGACCCGACCCGTACGGCGGTTGCGGCGCATATTCCATGATCAGTTCGATGACGCGCCCCAGGCCATCTCCGGCCCAGTGTCCCGCCAGTGCGATACCGAAGTCGACACCCGCTGTGATGCCGCCACCGGTGAATCGGTTACGGTCGATGCAGACCCGTTCGTCGCTGGGCACAGCGCCAAACTGGCTCAGCGCTTCCCGGGCGCCCCAGTGCACCGCGGCACGGTAGCCTCGCAACAGTCCGGCGGCTCCCAGCAGCAGGGAGCCCGTGCAGACGCTACATACCCAGCGGGCGCGCGACCCGCGGTCTGCCAGGAAGGCGATTGCGACAGGATCGTCCAGCAGGTCCAGCGCTGGCTTCGCACCACCGCCGACAAAGAGGACGTCTGGATCAGTCCAGGCATCCTCAAAACTGTTGGTCGCGTGAACGGTGAGGCCGCAATCCGTGGCCACGGCACCGGTACGATGCCAGACGTATTCGACTTCGTAGTCGGGCAGGAAACTCCACGCCTGAAGGGGACCGACCAGGTCCAGCAGCGTCATGCCTGGATATATCAGGGCCAACACTTTCATCGCGTATCCTCCTCGCCGTCAGCAGGACCTAGAGCACTCTCCGATCCCCGGACGCGCGCGCCATTTCATCAAGTTCCCTCGCGCGTCAATTCACGCCGGATCCTGCCAATTGCTCCCATGGGATTGAGCCCCTTGGGGCATACCCAGGAACAGTTGCCGATACTCCGGCAACGAAAAAGGCTGAAAGGATCCTCGAGATCGTTCAATCGTTCCATGCGACCCTGATCACGGCTATCAAGAAGAAACCGTAACGCCTGCAATAACGCCGCAGGTCCCAGATATTTTTCAGGATTCCACCACCAGGAAGGGCATTGGGATGTACAACATCCACAGAGAATGCATTCATACAATCCATCGAGTTGCGCACGTTGTTCCGGCGATTGTCGTCGTTCGATCGCAGGCGGGACGTCATGCGTGATCAGCCATGGCTTGACGCGCTCGTATTGCTCGAAGAAGAGACTGTTATCTACCATGAGGTCACGAATGACCGGCATGCCGGGCAAGGGCCTGATAACCAGGCAGTCAGATTTGCCGAGTGCTTCCTCAACGGGCTTGATGCATGCCAGCGCGTTCTTGCCATTGATATTCATCCCGTCCGAACCGCAAACCCCCTCCCGACAAGAGCGTCGATAAGCCAGCGTCGGATCCCTCTCTCGCAGGTATTCCAAGGCATCCAGAACCATTCGATTACGGAATTCCTCGGGAAGTGACAGAGACTGCATATAAGGGGAAGTGTCATGTTCGGGGTTGTAGCGATAAATCTGTACGTCGATCATGGTCTTTTCCCTTTCGCAACGGCGCTTGACGTTTGAGCTCAGGGCCGTCGACCCTGCCGCGAATGGTTGGCGGGCAGCACATACGCTCAGCTCGAGAACTGCGTCGAGATGAAGCCCCAGACAATTGCACCAACACCACCGAGCTCACCAACGATGAGGAGCAGCATGCCCCAGGTGGTATTGAAGTTACGCTCCTTGAACTGGTTTGTAACTTTGCCCTCGAGCCCGAGCCGGTAGTACTGGGCGATAGCTACTGCGAAAAAAAATAGCGGCACTCCTGTAATGAGAAGCTGCACCTGGTCTGAATACGGGCTGAAGTCGAGTAGTGCGGCCATGACCAGCGCAGCAAAGCTGTAGAGAAGGGAAGCCCTGTGCGCTATATCGATGTACGGGTGCGCTCGATGATCCGGGCTAGTCATGATCCCGCGGTATTTCAGGACGCCGCCGATCAAGCCAACGAAAAGAAAGATCCCCGATGCGGCCAGGGTCAACTTCACGGCAAGGTTCACGCTACGTCCTCCCTATGCCCGCTAGTCAGAATGACTTTCGTGATCGGGGTGCTGGCCTGCGCGCAACCGTCGATTAGCCGTTGGCCAGTACGAGAATGTGGTGTCGTCAAACAGCCACAACGGCGGAGGTCAGCATGAACAACCGTAGCACGATTCATGTCGGATTGGACGTCCACGATCGACCCGGACCACGATCCACTGCGCGGGGATGCGCGATTCGAGGCGATGATGCCCGCGACGGCCGAGGCGCGGCTCTCAGTCTACGGACCCCGGTCCCCGCAAGGGAGTGACTCCGCGGCCGGGAAGCCGATTGCCCGTGAGAATGGCCGGTGCGCTGCTGTGGTTGCGCACGAAGGTCGCGGCCCCGCCCTCGTTGACGAAGCTGTTGCCCTCGACGCGCAGGGCGTGGTCCGGCGATGAACGGTCGCGCGACTCGCCTGCAAAGCCGATGGCAGTCCGATTTCCGGCCAGCGCACTCTGCTGGAATTGGTTGTTGATGACCTCTGCCTGTCCCCCGTCGGAGACATCGAGCAGGAGACTCCCCCAGCCGTCACCGTCGTGGATCCTGTTGTCGCGAATCTCGTTGTGCCGTGCCCGCGTCTTGACCTGGTGCCCCGTCCGCGCGCCGTGCACATGGCTGTTCCTGAGGATGAAGCGGCGCGCCTGGCTGATATAGATGTTGTGCCCGAGCCTGCCATGTCGTTCAGTGTCGGTCGTATTGCGGTCGAACTCGGAGTCTTCGATTATCACGACGCTATCGGGGCTCGGGTTGGTGAGCAGGCCCATTTCGTTGTGGTGAAAGTGGCAGTTGCGGATGGTCAGGCCCTCTCCCTCGGCACGTATGGCTGCGCCGTTGT
>CAWFXU010000019.1:0-130987 GCA_963819895.1 uncultured Gammaproteobacteria bacterium | reverse complement strand
CCGCTGCCCGCCCTGCTCTTCGCGCCGCTGGCGCATGCTGTCCTCGAGGGTCGTGAGCGAGCGGATCTTCTCCTCCAGCGCCTGCACCTCGGCTTGCCTCTGCGCGAGCAGCGCCTCCTGCCCGGCAAGGCTCTTGCGCAGTTCCGTGCGCTGCTGCTGCGCGTTGAGGCGCGACTGGTTGAAGGCCTCCAGCAGGCCGGCCAGGCGACGCACGTCCGGCGGCAGCGTCGCTCGCGCGCAGCGCGCGCATGGTGTCGCGCGCCAACGCCCACGAGTTCCACTCGCCGAGTTGCTGGTGCAGCAGGGCCACGCGATAGCGCTGCGCGGGCGTCGGCGCTCCGCCTGCACCGCTGCGAGCTGCGCGCGCGCTTCCCGGGCCGACAGTTGCAGTGCGCTGTCGGCCTCGCGCAGCCATTCGCGACAGCATGACGCTGTCCGGGTCCGGCGCCTGCGGCATTGCCGGCGCGGGCGCCGCGCCTGCGGCGGCGTGGCCTGGCATCCGGCGAGCAGCACGCCGGCGAGCAGCAGGACGAGGATTCTCATGCGGGCTCCCTCCAGGCGCGGCAGGGTGATGCGAAAGCAGGCGCTGTAGGTTCTGCGCGGCACCAGTCGCAGCGAACCGCCCTGCGACTCGATGCATTCGCGCGCCACGCTCAGGCCGATGCCCGAGCCCTTGATCGCACCGCGACGGCCCGTCGAGCCCTGGAAAAACGGCTCGAAATGCGCTCCGTCTCGTCCGCCGGGATGAGAGGTCCTGGTTTGCCACGTCGATCTCGAGCGTGTCCCGGTGCACGCGCCAGTGGATCAGCACCTCGCTGTCCTGGCTCGCGTAGTTCGCCGCGTTGGAAACCAGGTTGTCGAGCGCGGCCCTGAGCTTGCCCGCATCCAGCACCCACTGCGCCTGCTCGTCGCGCAGCACGGCCGCGAGGCCGTGGCGTTTGAGGCCCAGGCGATGCGAGTCGACAACCTCGGCAACCAGCGGCGCCAGCGCCACCTCGCACGGCCTCACCTCGGCGCGGTGCAGCAGCTGGTTGTAGTCGAGCAGGTTCTCGATCAGCCGCTGCAGCTCCTTGCTGTTCTGCTGCACGATGGACACGATCTCGCGCTGCGCGGGGTTCAGCGCCGGACCGACGACGCCTTCGGCGCAGCAGGTCGGCTCCCTCGCACAGGCTGGCCAGCGGGGTCTTCAGCTCGTGCGAGATGTGGCGCAGGAACTGCTGCTTCTGCGCATCGAGCTCCGCCAGCTGATCACGCAGCCACGAGAGCTGGCGGCCCAGCAGCTGCATTTCCCGCGGCCCCTGGATGCGGATGGCTCCCCGGCGCGGGCGCTCCCGAGCTGGCGGATGACCTGCTCGAGCTGGCGGATCGGCTGGTTGATCAGGTAGGTGAACAACAGCGCGAGCGGCACCGTCAGCAGCGCCAGGGCGCCGGCGATGAGGATCATGCGGGTGCGTGTCGCGTCCGCCGCAAGCAGCTGCGCGGCGAGCTCCGCGTCGACCTGCAGCCGGCTGCTGTGCCCGGTAGCCTGCGCCTCGCGGCTGATCGGGTCGAACAGCGCGAGGGCCGTATCCAGGCGCGCGGCATCCCGGCACCAGCGTCAACTCGTGCTGCAGGTCGCGCAGCTGCTCGCCCAGGCGTTCGGCCACCGGGGCGCCCCTGGCGTCGAGGCGCTCGCCAATGGTGGCCAGTGTCGCCTGCAGCTCATCGAACCCCTCCAGCACCAGGCGCAGCAGGGCCGCATCCTCGAGCGTGGCGTACTGGCGCGTGCGCGGCTCCCAGGTCGAGCAGGTCGCCCTGCAACTGCTGCGTCGAGCGGGTCAGGGTGACGGTGCGCTCGTTAAGCCGGGCGTTGTCCACGGCCTGCTCCACCAGCGTCTGCACGGCCAGCACGACGGCGGCGCTCAGCGGCGCGACCACCGTCAGGAAGCCCAGCAGGATCAATTGCAGGATCGAACGGGGGCGCCAGTGCATGCCGCGGAAACCCGGCTCCGGATGCATCGAAAAAGGGTGGCGATTCGAGCGCGGATCGCCGTCCGGCGGCCGGCGGCCTTGGCTCGGGTGCCCTCGCCGGAGATCCCCGTCGCATAGCATGCGGCGATGCTTCCGGCGACCAGTCTCGCAGATGTCCTGCTCCTGATGGTCATGCTCTGGGTGCCGCTGCTCGCGGGAATCCCCGCGCTGGTGCGAACCGTGGACGGGCGCTTCTGCGGCGACCGCCTGGGCAAACTCGCTGCCGCCGCGGTGTCGGCCCTGGTCCTGTTCGCAGCACTGCTGGGCCTTGCCGCTGCCGGTGCGCCACTCCCGCGCCCTGCACCGGCGTCGTTCGGCGCGAACGGCGACGGCGTGCGCGTCCTTGCGCTGCTGTGCTTCGCATACTGGATTGCGCTCTACGTGGCATGGGTTGCGGCGGCACGCCTCAAGAAGCTCCGTCGCCCCGCACGACTGTCACGCTAAACCGGGTCAACATTCCCGACGCCGCGCGCCGCAGGTCCGCATTCATGCGGACATTGTCCGGCTGAAGCCGGACCTACGTGGAGATGGAGCGCCGGCGCGGGCGGAACGCGCGCACGGACTGGCGCAGGCGCTGCATCAGTGCGCCGCGCTGCGCCGCGGCCGCATCGCCGTAGCTGAGTGCCACGTAATCCGCCGTCAGCGCCTGCAACTCGGCACCGAGGTCGGGACGCACCACCGCGACGCGCCGCGCGTAATCGAAGGGTCCCTCGCCGCGGCGCCGTTCCAGCCCGAGCGCGGCCAGGCGCTCGCAGATCTGCAGGTACGCGGTCGTCGCCGCATCGCGGCGCCGCCGCGGCTTGACGCCGAACAGGCTCGCGGCCACCAGCAGCAGGACGAGCGCGCCACAACCCAGCATCACCGCGACCACGCGCGCCGGGCTGATCCGGCCCAGCAGCTTCGAGAGCAGCGCGCCCTGGCGCTCGGCGTCGTAGTTCAGCACCAGGCGCGCCCAGTGGTAGGTCATCATGTCCCAGCGCATGCGCACCCAGCCCAGCAGCCGCACGTTGCGGTAGCGCTCGATCGCGAGCGGCGAATCGGCGAGGAACTCCGCACCCAGCGCGTCGCCGGCACCCGACTCGATGCGATCCGGCGCCACCGCGGCCGTGGGGTCGAAGCGCACCCAGCCGCGACCTTCCAGCCACGCCTCGGTCCAGGCGTGGGCATCGAACTGGTGCACCAGCAGGTAGGCCTGGTAGGGGTTGCGCTCCCCACCCTGGTAACCCACCACCACGCGCGCCGGGATGCCGGCCGCGCGCAGCAGCACCGCGAAGGCGCTGGCGTAGTGCTCGCAGAAACCGCGCCGCTCGCCGAACAGGAACTCGTCGACGGAGTTGCGCCCCAGCAGCGGCGGCGACATCGTGTAGACGAACTCCTCCTCGGTGAACCAGCGCAGCACGCGCTCGATGTAGGCCGCGTCCGAGGGCGCTTCGGCGCGCCATGCCTTCGCCTGCGCCAGCGCGCGCGGATTGAATCCCTCGGGCAGCTGCAGCTCGGTGCGCCGGCGCAGGATGCCGAGCTCGGGCTCCAGCTGCGCGGCGAGGTCCGCGCGCACGCGGTAGCGCAGGCGTTGCGTGAGCGGTCGCGAGCTCATCAGGCGGTAGTCGCTGCCGCTGCGCAGGTTCGCATCGACGCCGAGCGGAAAGCCGATCACGTACGCCCACGGCTGGTTGCTGGGCTCGAGGATCACTTCGTAGCGGGTTTCCTCGCCGCTCGGCACGTGCGTGAGTTGTCGCAGCGCCGGGCGCGGCGCGCCCTGCTGCGCCAGCTCCGACTCCATCCGCGCCATCCCGCCCTGGCGCCACTGCCGGCCGTCGAACTCCGAGAACACCAGGCCGCGCCAGTACAGCTCGCGCTGCGCCGGGATCGCGCCCTCGAAGGTGGCGCGCAACGCCAGTGCGTTCGAGCCGCTCAGGCGCGCCACGTCGCCGGGCGACATGCTGTCGCTGGGCCCGGTGCGCGCGCTCTGGGTGTTCTGCGGAATCGACCACAGCGGCGCGATGCGCGGGAACACCACGAACAGCAGCAGCATCACCGGCACGGCCTGCGCGAGCAGCTTGCCCGCCAGCATGAGCGGATGCGGGAAGCCCGGCGCGGGATCGCCCTGGTGGCGCGCGACCATGGCCGCGGTGACGCCCGCGGTCGCCACCACCGCATACAGCGCGTAGGGTATCTCCTGCTCGAACAGCAGCTGGCTCGCGACCAGGAAATAGGCCACGAACACCACCACCAGGAAATCGCGCGTGGTGCGCATCTCCATCGCCTTCAGTCCGCCGGCGATCACCAGCAGCGCCACGGCCGGCTCCAGCCCGCTCAGCGCGCGCCAGTGCAGCCCCACCGCGAGAAAGCTCATCACCACCAGCAGCAGCTTCACCGTCCGTCCGGGGAAGGACCACACGCCCTGGTGCACGCGATAGCGCCACGCGATCGCCACCCCCATCGCCACCAGCACCCACGGCGGCAACCGCAGCGCGTGCGGCCCGATCGCGAGCACCAACGCGAACAGCAGCCACGCGAGGCTGCGCCGCGGCAAGGGCGTACTCATGCGAGCGCCCCCTCGCCCGCGCTGCCGAACAGCGCCAGTGCCGCGAGCGCGCGGTCGCGCTGCGCCTCGCCCGCGCCGGGATCCAGCCGCGTGCCCGGGATGTCGAGCCCGAAGTCGGCATTCAGCGCATGCAGCTCCAGCACCCAGCGGCACAGCAGCGCGAGCCGTTGCTCGGTGCCGCCCCAGTCCGCGGTCTGCGCCCACGTGAGCCACACGCGCCGGTCCGCGAAGGCCACGTACTCGCGCGTCTGCAGCGGCTGGCCTTTCGCCAGCGTCTTCCACGCCACGTGGCGCAGCGGGTCGCCCGGGTTGTAGTTGCGAAAGCCCGAAAAGTCCTCGGCTCCCGGATCGTGCGTGGCGCTGCCCTCCTCGCCGCGGCCGGCATCCAGCGGCAGCGGGCCCGCCGGCGCCGGGCGCGGGTACACCAGGCAGCGCATGTCCAGATCCAGCCACGACCACGCACGCAGCAGTCCCAGCGGGTAGCGGCTCTCGAGGCGCAGCCGCCCCGGGCGCAACCAGCCGCGCCGCGCCGCGCGCGTGAACAGCAGCACGTGGTCCTCGCCCAGCGGCGCAACGCGCGCGCCGATCTCGTCGCCATCGAGCCACGCCAGCGTGATGCCGTCGTGCGCGCGCTTGCCTTCGTCGCGCAACTGCACCGCAAAGCTCGCCTGTTCGTCCGCGAATACCGGGTGGGCCGCGCCGGCGGACAGACGCAGTTGGGCGAGATTCGCATAGGTGTGCAGCACGCCCACGATGAACAACCCGCCCAGCAGGAAGGTGAGCGCGAACACCAGGTTGCTCTCGTAATTGATGCCGGTGATCAGCAGCGCCAGCAGCAGCGCGAGGAAGGCGAAGCCGCTGCCGGTGGGGAAGATGAAGATGTTGCGCTGCGTCAGCACGACTTCGCGTGCCGGCGGGATGCGCCGGCTGACCCACGAGATCCAGCGTGCGCGCACCCGCTGACGCAGGCCCGCGCCACGCGCCGGCGCGCGCATCAGTCGAAGACGTCCACGTCGGTCAGCAGGCGCTGCACCAGCGCGCGCCCGTCGCCGGTGAAATCCGTGGTGCTGCGCAGCCGGTGCGCCACCACCGCGGGCAGCACGGCCTGCACGTCCTCGGGCACCACGTGCGCGCGCCCTTCCATGTAGGCCCAGGTACGCGCGCTGTTGACCAGCGCCAGCGCGCCGCGCGGCGACAGGCCGTGCGCAAACTCGGGGGCGCTGCGCGTGTACTCGATCAGCCGCTGCACGTAGTCGAGCAACATGTCGGCCGTGCCGACCTGCTGCGCCTCGTGCTGGATGCGCCGCAGCTGCTCGCGCGTCAGCGCGGCCTTCAGCGCCTCGATCGGCGGCGTGCCCGCGCCGCCCGCGAGCATCGTGCGCTCGGCGGCGCGATCGGGGTAGCCGATCGCGATGCGCATCAGGAAGCGGTCGAGCTGTGATTCCGGCAGCGGGAAGGTGCCAGCCTGCGTGACCGGGTTCTGTGTGGCGATCACGAAGAAGTCCGCCGGCAGCGCGCGCGTGGCGCCCTCGATCGTGACCTGCCGCTCGGCCATGGCTTCGAGCAACGCGCTCTGGGTCTTGGGGGTGCTGCGGTTGATCTCGTCGGCCAGCAGCACCTCGGTGAACACGGGGCCGGGATGGAAGGTGAAGGCCTGCGCGCGCTGGTCGAACACCGAGACGCCGAGAATGTCGCCCGGCAGCATGTCGCTGGTGAACTGCACCCGCGCGAACTCCAGGCCCAGCACGCGCGCCAGCGCATGCGACAGCGTGGTCTTGCCCATGCCGGGCATGTCCTCGATCAGCAGGTGCCCGCGCGAGAACAGCGCGCACAGCGCGAGGCGTATCTGGCGGTCCTTGCCGAGCAGCACGCGCCCGATCTCGCGCACGGCCTGTTCGATGATGTCCTGCACGCTGGTTCCTCTCGAGGTTGCGGGCTCTGGTCGCGGGCATGGCCCGCTCCTACACGGGCAGACGGTCCGCAGGCCCGAACCGATCGAGGTCGATGGCACGATTGTAGGAGCGGGCCATGCCCGCGACCGTGTTCCGGTTCGCGCTTAAGGATAGGCGGGTTTTACGCGGCGCGGATCGCCGCAAGCCCGCGCGCGAGGTCGTCCTTGATGTCCTCGACGTCTTCCAGCCCCACCGCCACGCGGATCAGCTCCGGCGTGATGCCCTGCGCGCGGCGTTCCTCGTCCGAGAGGCGGCCGTGCGTGGTCGTGCCCGGGTGCACGATGGTGGTCTTGGCGTCGCCGAGGTTTGCGGTGATCGAGACCAGTCGCGTCGCGTCGATGAAGCGCCACGCGGCGGACTGGCCGCCGGCGACGGTGAACGACAGCACCCCGCCGAAACCGCGCTGCTGGCGGCAGGCGAGCGCATGGTCGGGATGCGAGGCGAGCCCCGCGTAGTTCACGCCGGTCACGCCCGGCTGCGCCTGCAGCCACCGGGCAATCTCCAGCGCGCTGCGGCTGTGCGCCTCCATGCGGATGCGCAGCGTCTCCAGCCCCTTCAGGAACACCCAGGCGTTGAAGGGGCTGAGGCACGGGCCCGCGGAACGCAGGAATCCCACGGCCTGATCCATCAGTTCACCGCTGCCGCACAGCACGCCGCCGAGGCAGCGGCCCTGGCCGTCGATGTACTTGGTCGCGGAGTGGATCACCACGTCGGCGCCGAATTTCAGCGGCTGCTGCAGCGCGGGGCTCAGGAAACAGTTGTCCACCACCACCAGCGCGTCGCGAGCGTGCGCGATCTGCGCCACGCGCGCGATGTCGACCACCTCGTTGAGCGGGTTCGAGGGCGTCTCGAGAAACAGCATGCGCGTCCCGGGGCGCATTGCTGCTTCCCAGCCGGCGTAGTCGGTGGGCGAGACATAGCTGATCGAGACGCCGAACTTCGCGATGAAGCGGTTCAGCATCACCGTGGTCGAGCCGAACACGCTGCGCGAGCACACGATGTGCTGCCCGGCCTGCAGATAGGCCATGCAGGCGGTGAGAATCGCGGCCATGCCCGAAGACGTGGCCACCGCCTGTTCGGCGCCCTCGAGCGCGGCGATGCGCTCCTCGAAGGTGCGCACGGTCGGGTTGGTGTAGCGCGAATAGACGTTGCCGGGCGCGGTGCCGGCGAAGCGCGCCGCGGCATCGGCGGCCGATTCGAAGACGTAGCTGGAGGTCAGGAACAGCGCCTCGGAGTGCTCGCCCTCGCTGCTGCGCACCTGCCCGGCGCGCACCGCCAGCGTGTCGCCGCGCGCGAGCGCCAGTGCGGCGCGCCGTTCGTCATCGTGCATCGGCAGTCTCTCCCGGCGGATCAGGTGGCGTGGTTGTGCAGGCCGACCAGCGCGGAATCACCCGCGCGGGCCGCGGCTTCGCGCGTGGCCTTGGAGTCGTCGTTGCGCGCCGCGTGCAGGCGCTCGAGATACGCCGCATCGACGTCGCCGGTCACGTACTCGCCGTTGAACACCGAGCAGTCGAACTCGCGGATCTCCGGGTTCCCGTCGCGCGAGCACGACACCAGGTCCGCGAGGTCCTGGTAGACCAGCCAGTCGGCGCCGATCAGCTCGCACACCTCGTCCTCGGTGCGCCCGAAGGCGACCAGCTCGTCGGACGAGGGCATGTCGATGCCGTAGACGTTCGGCCAGCGCACCGGCGGCGCGGCGGAGGCGAAATACACGCGCCGCGCGCCCACGTCGCGGGCCATCTGGATGATCTCGTTGCAGGTGGTGCCGCGCACGATCGAGTCGTCGACCAGCAGCACGTTCTTGTCGCGGAACTCGAGTTCGATCGGGTTCAGCTTCTGGCGCACCGATTTCTTGCGCATCGCCTGCCCCGGCATGATGAAGGTACGGCCGATGTAGCGGTTCTTCATCAGGCCTTCGCGGAACTTCACGCCGAGCTCGTAGGCGATGACCTGCGCGGCGACGCGGCTGGTGTCGGGGATCGGGATCACCACGTCGATGTCGTGGTCAGGCCGCAGGCGCTTGATCTTGTCGGCGAGCCGCTCGCCCTGGCGCAGCCGCGCCTTGTAGACCGAGATGCCGTCGATGATCGAGTCGGGGCGCGCGAAGTACACGTGTTCGAAGATGCACGGCGTGAGGCGCGGGTTCTCGGCGCACTGGCGCGTGTGCAGGTTGCCGGACACGTCGATGAAGACCGTCTCGCCGGGCGCGACGTCGCGGATCACGCGAAAGCCCAGCACATCGAGCGCGACGCTCTCGCTGGCGACCATGTACTCGGTACCGCCGGCGGTTTCGCGCTCGCCGAAAATCAGCGGTCGGATGCCGTTGGGGTCGCGGAACGCCACGATGCCGTGTCCCGCGATCAGCGCGAGCACCGCGTAGCCGCCACGCACGCGCCGGTGCACGCCGGCGACCGCGGTGAAGATGTCGTTCGCGTCGGGCACCAGCTTGCCGAGAATCTGCAGCTCGTGCGCGAACACGTTCAGCAGCACCTCGCTGTCGGAGTCGGTGTTGATGTGGCGCAGATCGGCCTGGAACACCTGCTCGCGCAGCTCGACCGAGTTGGTCAGGTTGCCGTTGTGCGCCAGGCAGATGCCGTAGGGACTGTTCACGTAGAAGGGCTGCGCCAGCGCCGAGCTCGCGCTGCCCGCGGTGGGATAGCGCACGTGCCCGATGCCGTAGGTGCCGCTCAGGCGCTCCATGTGCTCGCTGCGGAACACGTCGCGCACCAGGCCGTTGGCCTTGCGCTGCTTGAACACGCCCTGGTCGCAGGTCACGATACCCGCGGCATCCTGTCCGCGGTGCTGCAGCACCGTCAGTGCGTCGTAGAGTTGCTGGTTGACGCCGCTGAGACCGACGATGCCCGCGATACCGCACATAATTCGCGTTCCTCCGTTCTCAGTTGCCCGCGTTGGCCAGCAGCGCGCCCAGCATCCCGGTGAATTGCCGGAACCAGTCTTTCAGCAGCAGCAGGTGCGGCAGCAGCACCGAGGACTGCCACCACCCGAAGCGATCCAGATCGAGCAGCTCGCGCAGCATCACCACCGCCGTGAGCAGGATGAACACGCCGCGCGCGAAGCCGAAAGCCATGCCGAGCACGCGATCCAGCAAGCCCAGCCCGGCGAATTGCACCAGGCTGCGCGACACCTTGCCGGCCAGCGCCACCGCGATCAGGGTCAGCACGAACAGCAACGCGAAGGCGACGATATCGCGACCGGTGGCGTCGTCTATGAAGCCGGTGAGCAGGTACGCGAGGCGATCCGCGAACACCATCGCGACCACGAACCCGAGCACCCATCCCGCGAGCGAGAACGCTTCGCGAACGAAGCCGCGCAGCAGGCTGATGAGCATCGACAGGCCGACGACCGTGATGATCACCCAATCAGCAGCATTAAGCGCGTCCACGCAATTCCCGGTCCGGCGAAAGAGCGGTCATTCTAGCAAAGCCGGCCGCAACATCCTTCAGGGATAATACCGCGTGACATAACCCTTGACGGCTATTTTCTTCTCGACCTGCGCGGCCAGCGCCTGCGCCTCGGCGCGATCGAGCTTCGGGTTCACGTACACGCGGTGCTGCGTCCCCTTGTCGGTGGGCACCGACTGCAGGATGGCGTGGAAACCCGCCGCCTCGGCGCGGCGCTTGACGTCCTGCGCGTTCTCCATCCGGCTGAACACCCCGAGTTGCACCGCCCACTGCACCGGCAGGCCGCTCGCGGGATCCTTCACGGCGCTCGCCACCGGCTTGTCGTCCGCGGGCGCGAGGGTCACGGCTTCCTTCTCGCGCTCGGGCTCGGTCTGGATCGCCTGCGCCGCGCGCTGCGCGGCCGAATCCGGCGCCGGCGGCAGCTGCGGCGGCTGCGGCTCCTCGACGCTGAAGCGCTCGAGCGCGGGCTCCGAGGGGATCTGGCTGCGCTGGCTGATCTCGCGCACCGGCGTGGTGTCGAACAGCACCGGCCAGGCGATGACTCCCAGCGCCACCAGCACGGCCGCGCCAACCAGTCTGTGCTTCATTGCTTCCGTCACGCCGTCTCCCCGGGTTCCGTGTCCCGCTCATCGAGCCATTCCAGCGCGGGCCCCACCGTGTGGAAGGAACCGCACACCACCAGCCGGTCACCCACGCGCAGCGTCGCCACCGCCTGTTCGAGCGCGGCAGCCACGCTGTCGCAGCACGTCACCCGGGCCTGTCCCGCCCCCGCGCCCAGCGCCTCGGCCGCATCCGCCGCGTGCGCCGCGCGCTCCGCCGGGAGCGCCGGGAACAGCCACTCGTGCGCCAGCGGCGCGAGCGCAGACAGCATCGCCGCAAGGTCCTTGTCGCGCATCGCGGCGAACAGCACGACGGTGCGCCCGCGCGGCGGATCGGCCGCGAGCCGCGCCGCGAGCCGCGCGATGCCGGCCGGGTTGTGCGCCACGTCCAGCACGCATTCGTTCGCACCGAGGCGCCGGCGCTGGAAGCGCCCCGGCAGCCCGATCGCCGGCAGCGCGCGCCGCAGCACTTGCGCATCCGGCTCGATGCCCGCCAGTGCCAGCGCCTGCAGCGCGCAGGATACGTTGTCTTCCAGCAGCTGCGGCGCCGCGAGGCCGTCGCGCCTGATCGCCTGGCCCTCGCGCCCCGTGCCGCGCCAGAACCAGCCCGTGGCATCACTGCCGCAATCGAACTCCTGACCCAGGCCATACCACGGCGCGTCCAGCGTGCGCGCCGCCGCGCGCAGCGAGGCCGGCGGGGCGCGATCGCCGCAGACGGCCGGGTGCCCGGTGCGGAAGATCCCGGCCTTCTCGCGCCCGATGGATTCGCGCCCGGAGCCGAGCCACTCGGTGTGGTCGATCTGGATGCTGGTGACCACGGCCACGTCGGCATTCACGATGTTTACCGCGTCGAGCCGCCCGCCGAGGCCGACTTCGAGCACTATCCAGTCGAGCGCCTCGCGGCGGAATATCTCCAGCGCCGCCAGCGTGCCGAACTCGAAATAGGTCAGCGGAATCTCGCCGCGCGCCTGCTCGATCGCCGCGAAAGCGGCGCAGAGCGCCTCGTCCGATGCCTCGCGACCCTGCACGCGCACGCGCTCGTTGTAGCGGCACAGATGCGGCGAGGTGTAGGCGCCGACGCGCTTGCCCAGCGCGAGCAGCAGGCCTTCGATCACCGCCACGCAGGAGCCCTTGCCGTTGGTGCCGCCGACCGTGATCACGGTGGCCTGCGCGCCGCGCCAGCCCCATGCGCGCGGCGACCGTGCCGACGCGCTCCAGGCCGAGCACGATCTCCGTCACCGGATGACGCGTCTCGAGGTACGCCAGCCATGCGGCCAGCGATTGCGGCAACGCCCCCATCGCCTGGCGCGCGTCGCTCACACCGCGGCGGGTTCGGCCCGGCCGGTCATTTTCGCGAGCAGCGAACCGATGCGCTCACGCATCTGCTGGCGGTGCACGATCATGTCGATCGCACCGTGCTCGAGCAGGAACTCGCTGCGCTGGAAGCCCCGCGGCAGCTTCTGGCGGATGGTCTGCTCGATGATGTTCGGGCCGGCGAAGCCCGCGCGCGCGTAGGGCTCGGCGATGTTGATGTCGCCGAGGATCGCGAGACTCGCCGACACGCCGCCGTAGATCGGATCGGTGAGCACCGAGATGTAGGGCACGCCCGCTGCCTTCAGGCGCTCGAGGATCGCGCTGGTCTTGGCCATCTGCATCAGCGAGATCAGTGCCTCCTGCATGCGCGCGCCGCCGCTCGCCGAGAAGCACACCAGCGGCACGCGCTTCTCCAGCGAGGCACGCGCGGCGCGCGTGAACTTCTCGCCCACCGCGGAGCCCATCGAGCCGCCGTGGAAAGCGAACTCGAAAGCCACCACGTGCACCGGCACTTCCCTGACCGTGCCTTCCATCGCGATCAGCGCGTCGCGCTCGCCGGTGGCTTTCTGCGCCTGCTGTGAGGCGGTCGCTGTACTTCTTCAGGTCCTTGAACTTGAGGCGGTCCACCGGCTCGACGTCGGTGAAGAGCTCGTTGCGCCCGGTCTCGTCGAGAAAGATGTCGAGGCGCCGGCGCGCGCCGATGCGCATGTGGTGGTCGCACTTCGGGCAGACGTCGAGGCTGCGGTCGAGCTCGGGGCGGTACAGCACCGCCTCGCACTTGATGCACTTGTGCCACAGGCCCTCGGGCACCGTGCTCTTGCGGTCCTGCTCAGCGCGCTCACCGCGGCGCACCGCCACCGGTACTATCTTGTCGAGCCAGCTCATCGTCGGATTCCTTTGAGTGTCAGTCGCCGGAGGCGGCGTTCACGGCCGCCACCGCCCGCATGAATTCCCGCACCGCGGCGGCGTCCTTGATGCCCGGCGCCGATTCCACGCCGCTGCTCACGTCGACCGCGTAGGGCCGCACCTGCCGTATCGCCTGCGCGACGTTCTGCGCGTTCAGCCCGCCCGCGAGGATGATCGGCCTGGCGAGGCCTTGCGGCACCAGCGTCCAGTCGAAGGCCCGACCCGTGCCGCCGACGGCCGCGGGGTCATGGGTGTCGAGCAGCAGGCCGCGTGCGAGCGCATGATAGCCCAGCACGCGCGCCTCGGGCGCCGCGGCGCCGATTTTCACCGCCTTGATGTAGGGCACGCCGAAGCCGGCGCAGAACCCGGGTTCCTCGTCGCCGTGGAACTGCAGCAGGTCGGGACGCGTCGCGTCGATCACGCGCCGCACCTCGTCCACGGGCGGATCGACGAACAGCGCAACGGTGCGCGACGAACGGCGGCAGCTCCGCCGTGATCGCGCGCGCGCGCTCCGGCGTCACCGCGCGGCGACTGCCCGCCCAGTGCACGAAACCGATCGCGTCGGCGCCGGCATCGGCCGCCAGCAGCGCATCGGCTTCGCGCGTGATTCCGCAGATCTTGACCCGTACTCGCACCGTGAAACGCACCCGGACTGGCTGAAAGGCTGCGGATTCTAGCAGATGAGCGCCGCCTTCACGGTCCGTGCCGGCGCGCGATTCAGCACGCGAACCACGGTCCGGCCGGCGGGCGCGGCAGCCCGCATTGCGCGTCGTAGCCGACATCGACCAGGTAGAGGCCCTGCGCCGGCGCGGTTGCCGCGGCCAGCGTGCGGTCGCGCGATTCCAGCACCCCGGCCAGCCACTGCGCCGATCGGTCCCCGGTACCGATGGCCAGCAGCGAGCCCGCGATATTGCGCACCATGTGCAGCAGGAAGGCGTTGGCCTCGACCTCGATGGTGAGCAGCTCGCCGGCGCGACTCACCGCGACGCGGTCGAGCCGGCGCATCGGGGTGCGCGACTGGCACCCGGCGCCGCGAAAGGCGCTGAAGTCGCGCTCGCCGAGCAGGCACTGCGCGGCTTCGTGCATGCGCGGCGCATCGAGCGGCCGGCGTTCGAGGCAGGCCGAGCCCGCGGCCAGCGCGCTGCGCTGCGCGCGCGTGAGCACCAGGTAGCGGTAGCGGCGGTAGCGCGCGGAGAAGCGCGCGTGGAAATCCGGCGCGACCTCGCGCGCCCACTGCACTGCGACATCGGCGGGCAGCAGCGAGTTCACGCCCATCACCCAGGCGCGCAGCGGGCGCATGGCACGGGTGTCGAAGTGCACCACCTGCGCACTGGCGTGCACGCCGGCATCGGTGCGCCCGGCACAGACCGTGGAGACGGGATGATCGGCGACGCGCGATAGCGCCGCCTCGAGGGTTTCCTGCACGGTGGGGACACCGGGCGAGCGCTGGGCCTGCCAGCCCGCATAGGCGCCGCCGTGGTACTCGATGCCTAGCGCGACACGCCGCGACTCCGTCGTGCCGGACATCCGCGGTCAGCTGAGGCGGATGCGTTCCAGCAGCGCGGCGGCCTGCTCGCGCTGCTCGCCCGAGCCTTCCGCCGCCACTTCCTCGAGGATATCGCGCGCGCCGTCCAGGTCGCCCATGTCGACGTAGGCGCGGGCCAGTTCGAGCTTGGTTTCGGTCTCGTCGGTGCCCTTCAGGAAGGCGAGATCCGCGTCCTCGGCCTCGGCCGGCGCGAACCCGCTGCCGCCCAGTTCCAGCTCGCCGAGCGGCAGGTCGAACTCGGGCAGCTCCCCGGCGGCCGCTTCGTGCGCCGCCTCCTCGTCCAGCTCGAATTCGTCGCTCGCGCCGAGATCCAGCTCGGCGGCCGCGCGGGCGATGGCCTGCTCGGTCTTCGCGAGCATGCTTTCCTGGTGCGAACGCTGCGGCGCTGCGGCCGCCGCGGCGAGGGTGTCGAGGTCGGCGTCGTCCAGGCCACCCAGTTCGAATTCCTGTTCCGGCGCCGCGTTGGTTCCGGCCTGCTTCAGCTCGGCGTCGAGATCGAGCGAGAGCTCGTGCTCGCGATCGAGCCGCGGTTCCATGCCGACCGCCGCCAGCGCAGCCGCGCCCGTGGTGAGCACCGCCAGCCACTGCGGGTTCTTGCCGTGCTCCAGCGAATCGCGCGCCGCCCGCTGCGCCGTCGCGTCGCCGCCGAGCGCGGCGTAGTGGTGCATGAACTCCTGCTGCTCGCCGCGCTCGTCGTGGATCTCCATCAGCTTGAGGCGCACGTCGCTCTGCGCAGGATCGCCGCGCAGCGCCTCCTGCAGGATCTCGATCGCGCGCTCCTGGCGGCCATAGGCCAGGTAGATCTCCGCTTCGCCGACCGGATCGGCCAGCTCGGCACCGGCCAGCTCGGCCGCCGCGGCACCGGCGGCAACCACCGACGGTGCGACATCAGCCGCGCGCGGTGTTTCCTTGCGCGGTTCCGCCAGCACGGGCGCCGCCGCGGGACGCAGCGGGCGCTCGGGCGCCGGCACGAATTCCTCCACCGTGCGGCGGCGCTTGAACAGGAACAACAGCATCGCCAGCAACAGCGCACCCAGGGCCGCCGCCAGCGCGACCGAGTTGCCGAGCAGCCGCTCCACGAGACCCGGCTCGGGCGCCGCGGGCGGCGTCGCCGCTTGCGCCGGCGTCGCTTCGGCGGCC
Organism: uncultured Gammaproteobacteria bacterium; assembly: GCA_963819895.1. Lineage (GTDB taxonomy): Bacteria > Pseudomonadota > Gammaproteobacteria > Pseudomonadales > UBA5518 > UBA5518. Next base: position 115,553 of record CAWFXU010000019.1, on the reverse strand, counting down.
GGCTCTGCCGCCGGCGCGGCCTCTTCCCCTGCCGCCTGCTGCGCCTCGCTCAGCGTGTCGCTCTTCAACTCCGCGAGTTTCTCGTAATCCTTGACCTGGGCCTCCAGCGCCGCGACGCGCGCCTTCAGCTCGGCATTGGCGAGTTCCGCCGCCGACAGGTTCTCCTGCACCGCGCTGAGATCGGTGCCGGCGCCGGCAGAGCCGCCGGCCTCGCCGACGCCACCGGCCGCCTCGACCCCGGGCCGCTCGGCGGTGTCACCCGCGAGCGCGAGATAGCCCTCGCCCTCCGGCGCCGGCGCGCCGGCCTGCGCGGCGGGCTGCGCTTCGGGCGCCGCCGGCTCACCGCCGGCGCGCTGTCGGCACCGGGCCGGGACGTCTGCTGCGCCACCGCGCGGCGTGCCTCGGTCTGCGACAGCGCCACCAGGTCGCTGCCCTCGGGCATGCGCAGCACCGCGCCCGAGCGCAGCAGGTTCATGTTGCCGTTGATGAATGCATCGGGATTGGCGCGCTGGATCGCGACCATCATCTGCTGCGTGGAAACGCCGTCCGGCTTCGCGCGCGTGGCGATGCTCCACAGGGTCTGGCCCGCGGCCACGGTGTATTCGCCACTGCCGATCGCGAGCCCGCCGTCGTCCGTACCGGCCGTGCCGCCCGTGCCTGCCCCGCCAGCGGACTGTGCGCGCGCCGCCGTGACCGGCTCCGCGGCCGCGCCGGTGTAGGTCGGCAGGTCGAGCAGCACGGTGTATTCGCGCAGCACGCGCCCGGTGGGCCAGCGCACCTCGACCACGAAGTCGAGGTAGGGCTCGCGGATCGGGCGGTCGGAGCGCAGGCGCACCACGCCGTTGCCGTCGCCGTCCAGCTGCACCTCGAACTGGATGTCGGAAAGGAAATAGACCCGTTCGACGCCGGCGCGCTCGAAGTCGCCGGCGCTGCCCAGGCCGACCACGATCTGGCTGGGATTCAGGTCGCCCACCCCGCGCAGGCGGATCTCCGCGGCGAGCGGCTGGTCGAGTGCCGAGCGCAGCGTGATGTCGCCGAGCCCGAGCCCGTGCGCCAGCGAGGCCTGCAGGGCGATGGCCGCCAGAAGAGTGGATGCTGCGTGCTTCCTGATCATCGAGTGTCCTTGTTCGTGGGTTTCCGGTCGGCACCACGCCGCGCCCCCGCTGGAGACACGACGCGCCCGGAACACGGAAAGCGGACGCTCGGGAAGCCGGGTCGGATCGAAACCGTTCAGGCTTCGGGGGCCGCTGCCGGCCCCCGTGCATTCCGCCAATATCGCAATCGAGTATTGGCTACAAAAAGCGTTCGATCAAGGTTTCGGCAATCTGGATACTGTTCAGTGCCGCACCTTTGCGGACATTGTCCGACACCACCCAGAGGTCGAGCCCGCGCGGATGCGAGATGTCCTCGCGCACGCGCCCGACGAACACCGGATCCTTGCCGCTGGCATCGCCCACCGGGGTCGGGTAACCGCCCGGCTTGCGCTCGTCCATCAGCACCACGCCCGGAGCCGCGGCGAGCAGGCGCTGCGCCTCGGCCGCGGTGATCTTGTCGCGGGTCTCGATATGCACGGCCTCGGAGTGCCCGTAGAACACCGGCACGCGCACGCAGGTGGGGTTCACCTGGATGGAGTCGTCGCCCATGATCTTGCGCGTCTCCCAGACCATCTTCATCTCTTCCTTCGTGTAGCCGTTGTCCTGGAAGACGTCGATCTGCGGCAGCACGTTGAAGGCGATCTGCTTGGGGTAGACCCTGGCCTCGACCGGGCGGCCGTTCAGCAGGCTGGCGGTCTGGGTGACCAGTTCGTCGATCGCTTCCTTGCCGGTGCCCGACACCGCCTGGTAGGTGCACACGTTGATCCGCGTGATGCCGACCGCGTCGTGGATGGGCTTCAGCGCGACCAGCATCTGGATCGTGCTGCAGTTCGGGTTGGCGATGATGTTGCGGTTGCGGTACTGCGCGATCGCCTCGGGGTTGACCTCGGGCACCACCAGCGGGATGTCGTCGTCGTAGCGGAACTGCGAGGTGTTGTCGATCACCACGCAGCCGGCCGCGCCCGCCTTCGGCGCGTAGATCGCCGACACGCTGGCGCCGGGCGAGAACAGCCCGATCTGCACCTTGCCGAAATCGAAGTCGGCCAGGTTCTCCACTTCGAGCTCCTGGCGGCCGAAGGCTACCGTCTTCCCGACCGAGCGCTCGCTCGCCAGCGCGTAGACCTTGCCGACCGGGAAATTGCGCGATGCCAGGATGTCCAGCATGCACTCGCCGACCGCCCCGGTCGCACCCACCACCGCCACGTCATAGGTCTTGCTCATCGTCGCTCTCCAGATTTGCAGTTGCAGCTCGCGCAACGGGCCCCGCCCGTCCGTCGTTCGTTCCGTGCGCCGGGATCAGCCGGCCAGCAGCGCCTCGCAGAGCGCGTCGCCCATCGTCGCCGTGTTCACCAGCTGGCAACCGGCGGTCATGATATCCCCGGTGCGCAGCCCCGCATCCAGCACCGTGCCCACGGCACGCTCGATCGCAGCCGCCGCCTCGGCCTTGCCGAAGCTGTAGCGCAGCATCATCGCCAGCGACAGCACCGTGGCCAGCGGGTTGGCCTTGCCCTGCCCCGCGATGTCGGGCGCCGAGCCGTGCACCGGCTCGTACATGCCCTTGCCGTTCACGTCGAGCGAGGCCGAGGGCAGCATGCCGATCGATCCGGTCAGCATCGCCGCCGCGTCCGAGAGGATGTCGCCGAACAGGTTGCCGGTGACCACCACGTCGAACTGCCTGGGCGCGCGCACCAGCTGCATCGCGGCATTGTCGACGTACATGTGCGAGAGCTCGACGTCGGGGTACTCCGCGGCCAGCTCGGTCATCACCTCGCGCCACAGCACGGTGACCTCGAGCACGTTGGCCTTGTCCACCGAGCACAGGCGCTTGCCCCGCTTGCGGGCCGCCTCGAAGGCCACGCGACCGATGCGACGGATCTCGGATTCACTGTAGATATCGGTGTTAAACCCTTGTCGCTCACCGTTTTCTAGCGTACGAATGCCTCGCGGCTCGCCGAAATAGATGCCGCCGGTGAGCTCGCGCACGATCAGGATGTCGAGGCCCGAGACCACCTCGGGCTTCAGCGCCGAGGCCCCGGCCAGCTGCGGGTAGAGGATGGCCGGGCGCAGGTTGCCGAACAGGCCCAGCGCGGCGCGGATCGCCAGCAGGCCCTTCTCGGGGCGCAGCGCCCGGTCGATGTTGTCCCACTTCGGTCCGCCGACCGCGCCGAGCAGGATCGCGTCGGCGGCGCGCGCCTTGGCCAGCGTCTCCTCGGGCAGCGGCTTGCCGTGGGCATCGATCGCCGCGCCGCCGAGCAACCCCTCGCTCAGCTCGACGCCGAGGCCGAAGCGCCGGTCCGCGACGCGCAGCACCTTGACCGCCTCCGCGACCACTTCCGGACCGATGCCATCACCAGGAAGAATCAGTATTTTCATTGCGTTACGTCTGTTTTCTAAAGTTGAAAAGTTAAAGTGAATCCGGCATTACACGCCCTGCAACCACGGCGACTCGGCGCGCTGGCGCGCCTCGAAGGCGCGGATCGCGTCCGCTTCCTGCAGCGTCAGGCCGATGTCGTCGAGACCGTTGCAGCAGGCAGTGCTTGCGGAAGGCATCGATCGCGAAGCCGTGCGCGGTGCCGTCGGGCAACACGACCACCTGCGCCGGCAGGTCGACGGTCAGGGTGTAGCCCTCGCCGGCCTCGACCTGGCGGAACAGGTCATCGACAATATTCGTATCAAGAACAATAGGTAAAAGACCATTCTTGAAGCAGTTGTTGAAGAATATGTCGGCAAAGCTCGGTGCGATCACGGCGCGGAATCCGTAGTCGTCGAGCGCCCACGGCGCATGCTCGCGGCTCGAGCCACAGCCGAAGTTCTGCCGTGCCAGCAGGATGCTGGCGCCGCGGTAGCGCGGCTGGTTCAGCACGAAATCGGGGTTCAGCGGCCGCTTGCTGCAGTCGGCATCCGGCACGCCCTCGTCGAGGTAGCGCAGCGCGTCGAACAGGTTCGGGCCGAAACCGCTGCGGCGGATCGACTTCAGGAACTGCTTCGGGATGATCAGGTCGGTGTCGACATTGGCGCGGTCGAGCGGCGCCACGATCCCGGAATGGGTGGTAAATGCACGCATGACTGCCTCCTATCGATCCATCATCTGGCGCACGTCGACGAAATGCCCCGCCACCGCCGCCGCGGCCGCCATCGCCGGACTCACCAGGTGGGTGCGCCCGCCGTGGCCCTGGCGTCCCTCGAAGTTGCGGTTCGAGGTCGAGGCGCAGTGCTCGCCCGGCAGCAGCTTGTCGGCGTTCATGGCGAGACACATCGAGCAGCCCGGCTCGCGCCACTCGAAGCCGGCCTCGCGGAAGATGCGGTCCAGCCCCTCGGCCTCGGCCTGCGCCTTCACCTGCCCGGAACCGGGCACCACCAGCACCTGCTTCACGCTGTCGGCCTTCCTGCGCCCCACGGCCACCGCCGCCGCGGCGCGCAGGTCCTCGATGCGCGAATTCGTGCACGAACCGATGAACACGCGATCCACGCGGATATCCCCGATCGGCATGCCCGGGCGCAGCCCCATGTACTCGAGCGCGCGCGCCACACCGGCGCGGCGCTCGGCATCCGGAATCGCCGCCGGATCCGGTACCGTGGCCGACACCGCGCTCACCATCTCCGGCGAGTTGCCCCAGGAGACCTGCGGCTCGATGTCCCCGGCGCGCAGTTCCACCACGCGGTCGAAGGCCGCGCCCGCGTCGCTGACCAGCGAGCGCCAGGCCGCTTTCGCCTGCTCGAGCTGCGCGCCGCGCGGCGCGAACTCGCGCCCCTCGACGTAGGCGAGCGTCTTCTCGTCGACGCCGACCAGCCCGACACGCGCACCGGCCTCGATCGCCATGTTGCAGATCGTCATGCGCCCTTCCATCGACAGCGCGCGCACCGCTTCGCCGCCGAACTCCATCGCGTAGCCGGTGCCGCCGGCGGTGCCGATCCTGCCGATCACCGCGAGCACCAGGTCCTTGGCGCTGACGCCGGGGCCGAGCTCGCCGTCGACGCGCACGAGCATGTTCTTCATCCTGGGCGTGACCAGGCACTGGGTGGCGAGCACGTGCTCGACCTCGCTGGTGCCGATGCCGTGCGCGAGGCAGCCGAAGGCGCCGTGCGTGGAGGTGTGCGAATCACCGCAGACCACCGTCATGCCCGGCAGTACGGCGCCGGTCTCGGGACCGATCACGTGCACGATGCCCTGGCGGCGATCGTTCAGCGCGATCTCGCGGATGCCGAAGCGCTCGCAGTTCTCGTCGAGCGTCTGCAACTGGATGCGCGAGACCTCGTCCTTCATCCGCGCGTAGCCGCCCTTGCGCTCTTCGGGATCGGTGGAGACGTTGTGGTCGGGCACCGCGAGGTTGGCGTCCAGGCGCCACGGCTTGCGCCCGGCCAGGCTCAGGCCCTCGAAGGCCTGCGGCGAGGTCACCTCGTGGATCAGGTGCCGGTCGATGTAGATCAGCGCCGAACCGTCGTCGCGCTGCCTGACGAGGTGGCTGTCCCACAATTTGTCGTAGAGGGTGCGCGGTGGCATGGCTTCATCCCGTTCGCTGGCTTTGACGGGGCTATTTTAGGGTTGCGGCTTGCAATTACACAAATTCATTGTTTTCATTTATTGCATTCCCAAAGAGAATATATATTCCACTGGCGGCATTCATTCTGACGTTGGTGTAGGTCGGCATTCATGCCGACATTCGATGCCGCATCACAGCCATGTCGGGCTAAAGCCCGACCTACAAGCCCGACCTACGAGCCCGCCCCCATGGACACCCAGCTGCTCAGCGCCTTTCTCGCCGTCGCCCAGGCCGCTTCCTTCTCCGTGGCCGCCGAGCGGCTGCACCTCACGCAGCCCGCAGTCAGCAAGCGCATCGCGGCGCTCGAGGCGCAGCTCGGCGCGCGCCTCTTCGACCGCATCGGCCGCCACGTCTCGCTCACCGAGAGCGGGCGCCGCCTGCTGCCACGCGCGCAGCGCATCCTGCGCGAGATCGAGGACACCGAACGCGTGATCCGCGACCTCTCGGGCAGCGTCAGCGGGCCGCTGACCATCGCCACCAGCCACCACATCGGGCTGCACCGCCTGCCGCCGGTGCTGCGCGAGTTCTCGCGCCGCCATCCGGACGTGCGCCTGGAGATCGAGTTCATGGATTCGGAGAAGGCGCACGACGCCGTGGCGCAAGGCAGCCTGGAGCTCGCGGTGATCACGCTGGCACCGGCGGGTTCGGCGCCACGCCTGGAAGCGCGCGAAGTCTGGCCCGATCCGCTCTCGGTGATGGTGGCGCGCGACCACCCGCTCGCCGGGCGCGCTCGCGTGTCGATCGCCGAACTCGCACAGCATCCCGCGGTGCTGCCGGGACCGGGCACCTACACCGGCCAGATCCTGCAGCAGCTCTTCGAGGCGAGCGGGGTGCGGCTCGAGGTCAGCATGGCCACCAATTACCTGGAAACGCTGCGCATGCTCGCGGCGATCGGCCTCGGCTGGTCGGTGCTGCCCGACAGCATGCGCACCGAGGAACTGGTGGCGCTCGAACTGCCCGGGGCGCACCTGATGCGCAGCCTCGGCTACGTCTATCACCGCGACCGCACGCTGTCGAACGCGGCGCGGGCCTTTATCGCCCTGCTGGCACCCGTTGACCCCGCCGATCCGGCGTAGGTTCGGCTTCAGCCGAACATTGTCCGGCTGAAGCCGGACCTACAGCAGCAATCCCGCCAGGTAGTCGAGCTGCCCGGGGGTGTCGACGTCGGCGAGGATGCCGGGGTCGTCGAGCTCGACGAAGCACGCGCGCGACTGTTCCGCGACGATCAGCGCGCGCGCGCCGCTGTCGCCCTCGAGGCGCGTGAGCGCGAAGAACTGGCGGTGCGCGAAGCCCACCGGGTGCCCCCACGCGCCGCCGTGCGTGGGCACCACCAGCTCGTGGGCGTCCAGCAGCTCGCGCACGCGGCGCATCGAGCCGGGACGGATGAAGGGCTTGTCCGCGAGGCTCACCAGGCAAGCGTCCCAGTCCATCAGCTGCGCGATGGCATCGGCCAGCGTGAAGCCCATGCCGCCGCGGCTGCGCGGCGAACGCAGGATGCGCACGCCCGGAAACCGTGCCGCGAACGCGGCCGCGTCGTCTTCCTCGCCGATCACCAGCGCGGTTTCGTCGCAGCACTCGCGCAGCAGTTCCAGCGAGCGCTCGAGCAGGGTGGTGCCGTCGGGCAGCAGCGCGGCGCGCTTGTCGCTGCCGAAACGTCGGCCGCGACCGCCGGCCAGCAGCAGACCGCCGACGACGGGGCGCGCGCGGCCGCTCATGCGCCGGGTTCCGCGCGCCGCAGCGCGATCAGTTGCGCGAGTATCGCGATCGCCACTTCCATCGGGCGCTTGCTGCCGATCGACAGCCCCACCGGCGCGTGCAGCCGCGCGATGCGCTCCTCGTCCACCTCGAGCTCGCGCAGGCGCTCGCGGCGCTTGACCGACGTGCGTTCGCTGCCGAGCGCGCCCACGTAGAAGGCATCGAGGTTCAGCGCCTCCATCAGCGCCATGTCGTCGATGCGCGGATCGTGCGTCAGCGTCACGATCGCGGTGTGGCGGTCGACGCCGGCGTCGCGCAGGAAATCGTCCGGGAAGCGCCTGACCAGCTCCACGGCGGGGCCGCGCCACGCGGCGATCTGCTCCGCGCGCGGGTCGCAGACCACCACGCGGTAGTCGAGCATCGTGGCGAGCGTGGCCACGCACTGCGCCACCTGTCCCGCGCCGACCAGCAGCAGGCGGAATCGCGGCCCCAGCGTGTGGCGCAGCACGCCGTCGGCGAATGCCAGCGGCTCCATCGCGGCCACGACATCCGCGCGGCAGCTGCCGCCGTCGAGCACCAGCTCGCGGCGCACGCAGTGCCGCGCCGCAAGCCCGGCCAGCAGTTCCTCGATGTGCGCAAGGTGCGTCGCCGCCGCGCAGGGCTCCACCACCACGCCGAGTCGTCCGCCGCAGGGTAGCCCGAGGCGCTCGTTTTCCGCCGCACTCAGGCCGTAGGTACGGAGCATCGGGCCCGCCGTCGCGAGCTCGCCGGCGCGCAGGCGCTCGATCAGGTCCTCCTCGACGCAGCCGCCGGACAGCGAGCCGCAGACGCGCCCGTCCGCGGCGCAGGCCATGATCGAACCGAGCGGCCGCGGCGAGGAGCCGCTGATCTCCACGATGGTGCACAGCCATGCGTGCTGCCCCTCGCGCAGCCAGCCGGCCAGCGCCCCGAGCACTTCCTGTTCCGCCGATTCCACCTGCATCACTACGCCCTCAACCGTCATTCAGAAAATGCCGAGCTCCAGGCCCGCTGCCAGCGCGCGCCCGGTATCGGCGGCGCGTTCGAGATCCGCGGGTCCGGGCTCGCCGCGCACGATCAGCGGCTGCGCCACCTCGCGCATCGGATAACCCTGCAGGATGCGGTGCAGCTGGCGCACCGCCCCGCTGCCGTCGTTGCCCGCGCTGATGATCAGCGCGAAGGCGCGGTTCAGCTGCTGTGCCGATGCCGCGTAGAAGGTGCGGTCGAGGAACTCCTTCATCGCGCCGGACATGAAGCCGAAATTCTCCGGCGTCGCCAGCAGCAGCCCGTCGCACCACGCGAGGTCGGCCGCACCCGCCTCGGCGGCGCGCAGCCAGCGCACCTCCACCGCCGCTTCCTCGCGCGGCGCCCGCGGCGGCCGCATGCGCCAGCCGCTCGGTGCTGCCGCTCTGCGAGTGGTGCACGATCAGCAGCTTCTTCACGTCTTCACGTCCCGAGCGGCCCGCGCACGGCGACGCGCTGGCGCAGCCCGTGCGCCAGCACCACGCACAGCGCGATGCCGACGCCATCGGCCGCCCAGTCCCACAGCGAGAATTCACGCCACGGCAGCAGCGCCTGCACCAGCTCTATGAACAGCCCGTAGCCCAGCAGCGCCAGCATCAGGCGCGCGACGATGCGGCGCTCGGCAAAACCGACCTGCGCCAGTGCCGCGAGCAGGAAGAACACCACCGCGTGCCCGACCTTGTCGCTGAAGCGGAAGTCCGGCCCCACCGCGATCTTCATCACCGAGCCCGCGAACACCAGCACCAGCGCCAGCGCGAACAGGGCACGGGCGGCGCGGCGCAGGGCGGACAGCAACGTGCGCTGGAATTTCCCCGATCATGTTCAGCGATGCCGCATCTTCACCTGTTCGGCGCTGAGGAACTTGCCGCCGGCCGCGATCCAGTTGCGCACGGTCCTGCCCGAATCGCGCGCCGGGTTGTAGATGTCCTCCTCGCTGGAGAACTTGCCGTTGCCCGCGTACACCAGGCGGGTCCAGTTCGGGAAGGCATACGGCTTGCCCGTGCTCGCGTCGAAGGGCTCGGGAAAGGCGTTCTGGCACTGGAACACGATCGCGCCGTTGTCCTCGTCGAAGCAGACCCAGTCCTGCGGGAAGGTCATCTTCGGGAACGGCGCCATCACCCCGGTGATCCAGTCGCAGATCGCCTGCCGCCCGTGCATCTCGCCGTAGGCATGCTCGATGTAGTGCGCGTCCTCGGTGAATATCCCGGCCCAGATGCGCCAGTCGCCGCTGCTCGAGGCCGCATCGCGCGCGGCGTTGTAGATCGCCAGCGCCTGTTCGAGTTCTGCCCGGGTGAATCTCGCCATGGTCCCGTTCTCCTGCGTGATGGATGATTCGCGCGATCAGATGCCGCCGAACGCGGCGGCGCCGCGCTCGAAGCACCAGTATGCCGAGGCGCAGCCGATCAGGTACACCGGCGCCCACTGCAGCCAGGGCCAGCGCGGCACCGGCAGGCGCAGCCACGCCTGGTGGAACGCGATCACCGCGCCCACGAACAGCAGCTGCCCGATCTCGATGCCGACGTTGAAGGTGAGCAGCGCCAGCGGTATGTCGTGCGCCGGCAGCCCGACCTCGAGCAGCGCGCCCGCGAAGCCCATGCCGTGCAGCAAGCCGAAGCCGCCCGCGGCGAGCCAGGGGCGCCGGCGCAGCCAGTGCGCGTCGGTCTTCTCGCGCGTGAGCTCCACGGCCACCACGAAGATGCTGAGCGCGATCGCGAATTCGACCATATCGACCGGATAGCGCAGGAAACCCAGCGCCGCGAGCGCGAGCGTGACGCTGTGGCCCACCGTGAACGCGGTGATCGTCCACACCAGCCGCTTCCAGCCCGCGACCAGCAACAGCAGCCCGAGCACGAACAGCAGGTGATCGATGCCGCCGAGGATGTGCCCGATACCCATCTTCACGTAATCGACCGCCACCGCGAGCGCGTCCTGGCGCGCGGCGACACGGAACACCGGCTGGGCGGCGTTCAGCATGCCCTGCGCCACCACGCCGTCGCTCCACTCGATGCGCACCAGCGCCGCGGACTGGTTCTCCGCCAGTCCCGTGACGCGCAGTTCCTGCCCGTGCAGCGGCTCGCTGCAGCGCATGCTCCAGTCGATGCGCACCCCGGTGCCCTCGTATTCCCAGCGCCGTTCGCCGGTGTCGCTGCACGAGGCCGGCAGTTGCGGTTCCAGGGGCACCGGCGTCGAGGCGAAGCGGGGCGTCTTCCACGTCACGGTGTAGCTCGCATCGGCCTGCTCGTGGATCGCGAGCAGCGAGGGCGCGAGCTTGTGGGCCAGCGCACTGCCCGCGAAAACCAGCAGCAGCATGGCCGCGAAACACCGGACCCGGCGCCTCATGATGGCACCCCGTATTTCTGCCTGAGCGACACCATCGCCTCGGCCAGCGTGCGCCGGGCACGCTCGCGCAGCACGTCGCTCTCGAGGCGACGCCGCACGTCGGGCTCGTCGAGGCCCGGCATGCGACCCGCCTCGGCTTCCTCCACGCGCACCAGGTGCTCGCCGTAGCTGGAGCCGACGGGACCGCACCATTGCCCGGTCGCGCAACCGGCGATCCCGCGCGCGAAATCCTCACCGAACTGTCCCGCGAGCTGCAGCGCGTTCAGCAGCGGCAGCTGGTGGCCGCCGAGGAAGGGATCGCCGAGCGCGAGCGCCGCCTGCGGCTCCAGCGCCTCGCGCTGCAGCCGTTGCAGCGCGGCGCGCGCATCGGCCGGCGCGCGCTCCTTGCGCCGGTCGGCGCTGAAATAGACCTGCGTGATGCGCCAGCGTGCCGGCAGCGCGAGCTCCTCGCGCCGCTTCTCGTACATCGCGGCGAGCTCGGCATCGCTCACCGGCGAGCGGTCGGCACCCTCCTGGATCGAGAGCTCCATGATCTGCACCAGGCGGCGGCGCACCACCACGTCGTTGCTGGTGCATGCCCAGCCCGATCGCCTGCTCGAAGAGCGTCTCGTCGCTGTCCCTGGTTTGCGGATCGAGGAAGCGCATGTTCAGCAGCAGGCGCTGCTTCACCACCGGATCGAGCCGGTGCAGCGAGCGCGCCAGCGCCTCGCGGAACAGGATCTCGTCGTCGATCTCCTGGCGCACGAGCGCCTTCAGCTCGGCCTCGTCCGGCTCGCGCCCCGTCGCGGCGGCTCCAGCCCTCGCGCAGTGCCTCGATGCGATCGGGACCCGAGCGCCACCGGCTCGCGCAACTCGCCCTGCTCCGCCGGCGGCGCCAGCAGCAGCCAGCCCGCGAGCCCGGCCAGCGCGAAGTGCGCCGGCTTGTAGCGCAGGATCCTGATCAACCACTGCATGCGGCTACTTCCCTGGCTGCTCACTCGGCACTCACCCAGATCGGCGAACTCCAGGCCCGCTCCTGGATGCTGCGCGCGATGCTCCGGCGCGCAGCACGCCTCGAGACCCTCGCCGATGCTGCCGGGGTCGGCGCAATCGACCTTGCTCGCCGCGCAGATGCGCGCACTCCAGCGCGGCGTGGGCATTTCCAGCAACCGCGCGTAATACCAGGCACTCTGGCCCGGCGGCGTAATCCGGATCGCGCCACACCGCGCACAGCGATTCGGCGCCCGCGGCGGCCGCTGCCACCGTCACCACGCGCTCGCGCGACTGCGCCCTCGGCATCGACCCAGCCCTTGATCAGCTGCAGCTGCTGCAGCGGCGAGCCCTCGAGCGCATCGCGCAGCGCCGCGACCACGAACACCGGCGCCGCCGCCGTACCCGCCGCGCGCTTCAGTTCACCGCCCATCGGCACGCCGCGCGCGTAGGCCTCGCGTACCAGCTGCGCGACTGGCGCAGAAATCGGCGGGAAAATCCCAGCCGCCGAAGAAGCGCAGCTGCGGACGCGTGCCGCTGGTCGCGTAGGTCTCGCGCCGCTGCATCGCCGCGAACAGCGCCTCGCGCGTGTTCTGCTCGGCCCAGATCATCGCGAGCCCGCCCGGGCCGAATTCGGGACGATCCGGCAGCCCCTGCGGCACGCCGTCGCGCGCCGGCACGCCGGCGCCGCCGTGACCGATGAAGTCCGCCTCCGATACCCCGCCGGCCGCACCGAGGTGGGTGTCGGTACTGCCGATCACGCCCATGCGGTAGGGGTCGGTCCCCAGCGTTTGTTCGAGGCGCAGCCCGTCGCGCAGGATCTCGCGGAAGAAGCCGGTTTCCGGGCCCGGCGCCTGGCGCCTGGACTCGAAGTTCTGCCCCGCGAAGGCGTCGTAGGGCAGCTGCTCGAAGCCGCAGTATTCGTCGGCCGCGATGCTCGCGGTGCTTCCTGCGTAGCACTCGGAAGCGCCCTTGTGCTGCATGATCTCGAACAGCGGCTCGGAGCGTGCGCGCAGCGCGGCGTCCGCCGCCGTGTACGGCGTGCCGTCGACGCGCAGGCCGTCGAACATGTAGCCGTCGCTCAGGTTGGAGTTGTGCGGGATCGCGAGCACCTCGCAGCCCGGCAGGCCGATGCGGCACTCGCTGTCCAGCATCTCCCACAGCTTCTCCGGGCTGCCGGTGTCGACGAAGCTGATCGGCAGCCGCGGCGCCTCGGCGCCACGGAAGATCACGTTGCGGTGCATGTTGCCGGCGTTCTCGCCGCGCGCGCCGGTCCACTCGTAGGCGACGAAACTGGTGAAGCGGCACTGGCCACTGGCGTCCAGCGCATCGGCGGCGGCCTGGCGGATCTCGCTCCACGGCCCGGCCGCGGCCTCGCGGCACACCGCGCCGTCCTCGCCGCAGTTGCCGAGCCGCCTGGTCCTGCTCGCGGTGTAGTTGAACAGGTAATACGCCGCGCGCGGCACGTGCCGGTACAGCAGGCATTGCCAGCTGTCGTAGGTGGCAGAGCCCGGCGTCTGGCACAGGCTCACTTCGCCCAGCAGCTCGGCGTGGTCGGTGACCGCCGCGAAATCCAGCGCCCGGCGCAGCCGCAGCTCGCGCAGCGCGCGCCCCTGCTCGTCGTAGGGCTGCACGGCGAGCGGCTCGCCGCGCGCGAAGCGGTAGGCGTCCGCGGGGCGGGCGCGCGTGTCCTGCGTCGCGGCATCCAGCGAGAAGGCCGTGTGCACGTGCAGGTCGCCGGCGTAGACGTTGCGCAGCGGATTGAAATCCGGGCAGCGGCCGGTGTCCTGTGCCGCCGCGGCGCCGGCTGCCACGGCCAGCAGCAGTCCCGCCGCGAACCGCCTGACCGGCATTGCTTGCCCCCCGCGGGCAGACTGCCTCAGCCTCACTCAGCCCGGCCCGCGCGGCGCGCTTGTACGGCATCCAGTGCGCAAAGCCGAACAGCAGCGTCAGCAGGATGCTCAGCGCCAGCGGACCTTCGTAGCGCTTGATCCACTTGAAGCTCACCACCACCTCGATCGCGTGCGTCGCGAACAGGATCAGCGTGCCGATCTGCAGGATGTTCTCGAGCAGCGGCGGCCAGGCGACGAACAGCGACACGAGCGCCGCGGCATAGAAAACGAGGCAGCCGATCTTGCGGGGGCGTCTTTCAAGGGAAGTCTCCTTGTTATGGGCGTGACGAACCGGGCGCTATGGTGCGCAATTGGCGCTGCGAATGGAAGCACCGCGCGGCGCAGGACTTGCCTGCGCTTGCGCCGGCGCAACCGCGGGTGCTATCAATGCCGCCGAGGAGGACTTCATGGACCCGTCGATACTTTCGCTGGCCCCCTTCGCCGACGGCATCGGTTTCGGCGAGGCCCCGCGCTGGCACCGGGGCGAGTTGTGGCTTTCGGACATCGTGGAGCGCCAGGTGCTGCGCGTGTCCGCCGACGGGCACGTACACAAGGTGCTCGACACCCCCGGCGAACCCTCGGGCCTCGGCTGGCTGCCCGACGACACGCTGCTGGTGGTGCAGATGCAGGAGCACGAGGTCTGGGCGCACGCGCACGGCAAGCTGCGCCGCTATTCCGGCACCGCGCCGATGACCCGCATCCGACTGAACGACATGGTGGTGGACCGCAACGGGCGCGCCTGGGTCAGCAGTTTCGGCTTCGACTACGAGCGCGGCGAAGCCGTGCAGTCGACCAACCTGGTCTGCATCGATCCCGGCGGGCACGCGTGGATCGCCGCTGACAATGTGTGGTGCCCGAACGGCATGGCCATCGACGACACCGGCGAGATCCTGTTCGTCGGCCAGAGCGCCTCGCCCGAACTGCTGGAATTCGACATCGGCGCGAACGGCGTGCTGAAGAACCGCCGCGTGTTCGGCACCCTGCCGCCCAACGCCGTCGCGGACGGCATCTGCGTCGACCGCTCGCAGGCGCTGTGGATCGCCTCGCCGACCACGCGCGAGTTCCTGCGCATGGAACGCGGCGGCACCATCACGCACCGCGTGCCGACGGGCGAGCGCATCGCGATTGCCTGCGTGCTGGGCGGGCCGGAGCGCCGCACGCTCTACGGCGTCACCGCGGCGACGATGAGCCTGCACGCCGCGCACGGCAAGCGCGACGGGCGCATCGGTCAGCTCGAGGCGCCGGTGGCCGGCGCTGGCGTGCCCTGATGGACGGCGCCGCGAAGCGCTGGATCGGCGCGCAGGAGCTCTACGAGGATTCGCTGCGCCTCGCGCTGGCGGTGCTCGACAGCGGCTTCGCACCGACGCTGCTGCTCGGGCTGTGGCGCGGCGGCGCGCCGGTGGCGATCACGGTGCACGAGACGCTCGCGTACTTCGGCGTGCACGCCGAGCACCTGCCGCTGCGCACCTCGCTCTACACCGGCATCGACGCGCGCGCGCCGCGGATCCGCATCCACGGCATCGAGGCGCTCGCGGTCGCCGGCTTCGATTGCCGGCGCGTACTGATCGTCGATGACGTGTTCGACACCGGCATCACGCTGGAGCAGACGCTCGATGCGCTGCGCGCCGTACCCGCGACGCACGGCGCCGAGATCCGCATCGCCACCGTGTGGTGGAAGCCGGCGCGCAACCGCACCGGGATCACGCCGCATTACTGGCTGCACCGCACGGCGCAATGGCTGGTGTTCCCGCACGAGCTCTGCGGGCTGGACGCCGCCGAGATCCTGCGCGAAAAGCCCGGCGCGAGCCGTGCTGGCGCCGCGCCTGCAGCCGGGATCGTGAACGACATGCACGCCGTCTCCGACGCCGAACTCGTTCGCCACCTGCTGCGCGATCCGCCCGCGACGGCGCCGCACGACGGCCTCGACGGCTGGAAGTCCGCGCTGCACGCGCTGCGCCTGGCCTGGCCCGATCCGGCGAGCTGCGCGGTGATCGCCGGACTGCACGCGCCCTCGGTCGCCTTCGCCTTCGCCGCCGGCTATCAATGCGCGATCGCGCGCCTGAGCGGCAGTGAAACCGGCTTCGCGGCGCTGTGCGTGTCGGAACGCGGCGGCAACCGCCCGCGCGACATGCAGTGCCGCCTCGATGCGCAGCGGCGACGGCTGGCGGCTGAACGGCGAAAAGAGCTACGTGACCGGCGCCACCCACGCCGACACGCTCTACGTCGCGGCCAGCGCGGGCGTTGACGCGAGCGGACGCAACCGCATCCGCCTGCTGCGCGTCGCCGCCGCGGCACCCGGCGTCGCGATCCGGCGCCTGCCCGATGCCGCCTTCGTGCCGGAACTGCCGCATGCGGCCGTCAGCTTCGCCGATGTGGCCGTCGCGGACGCCGCGCTGTTGCCCGGCGACGGCTACGAGCGCTACGTGAAGCCCTTTCGCAGCATCGAGGACATCCACGTCGAGCTCGCGCTGCTCGGCCACCTGCTGCGCCAGACGCGCGCGACGCCCGACAGCGAGCCGCTGCAGGCGCGGCTGCTGGGCCAGGTCGCGCTGCTGCGCACCATCGCGGCGATGCCGCCCGAGGACGCCGCGACCCACCTGCTGCTCGCGGGCAACCGGCACGTGTTCGAGGCACTGCTGGCCGCGCTCGAAGCGGCGTGGCAGGCCGGGAACCCGGACTTCCACGCGCTGTGGACGCGCGACCGCGCGCTGCTCGCGGTCGCGGGCACCGCGCGCGCGGCGCGCACCGCGAAGGCCTGGGAGCAGCTGCGCCCCGGTGCGCCACGGCCGTTGCCGCAAGGCCAGTGGCCCGTGGTGGCGGGCAACTGGAAGCAGCTGGGCTCGCCGCTGCGCCCCGTCGCCGAGGACGTGGCCTTCTTCGAGCGCGCGCTGCGCGAATGGTGCGCCGCGCATCCAGGTGCGAAGCCGCGGGCATTGATCCTCGGCGTCACGCCGGAGCTCTACCGGCTGCCGTGGCCCGACCCGGCCCTGGTGCGCGCCGCCGACCGCACGCCCGCGATGATCGCCCATATCTGGCCCGGTCCCGCCGCGCACGTGATCCAGGCCGACTGGCGCGAGTTGCCGCTGCCCGACGCCAGCCTCGACGTGGTCGTCTGCGACGGCGGCCTGCACCTGCTCGACTACCCGCAAGGCCAGTCGCAACTCGCGCGCACGCTGGCGCGCCTGATCGCGCCCGGCGGCCTGTTCGTGGTGCGGCTGTTCGTGCCGCCGCCACAACCCGAGGGCGCGCCCGAGGTGCTCGGCGCGCTGCTGGCGGGCCGCATACCGGACCTGAACTGCCTGAAGCTGCGCCTCGGCATGGCGCTGCAGCGCTCGCCCGCCACGGGCGTGGCCCTGCACGCGGTATGGCAGATCGCTGCGGCAAGCCGCGGGTGACTGGCCTGCGCTCGCCGCGAAGCTCGGCTGGCCGCTGCAACACCTGGAGGTCATCGATGCCTACCGCGATTCTGCCGCGCGCTACCACTTCGTCACCACCGGCGCAAGCCACGGCATTGCTCGCGGCGCACGGCTTCGAGGTGCAATGGATGGCAAGCGGGAGCTTACGCGATGGCCGGGCAATGCCCCACCGTGGTATTGCGCCGCAGGCATGACGCGGCTGCGGCCTGCGCATGAGCGACGCCAACGGCAACGCCCCTGGCGGGGCTGGACGAGATGAACCGCCTGATCGACGGCTACCAGGCGACCACGCTGGTCTACGCGGCACTGAAACTGGGGCTGCCCGAACGGATGGGCGCGACGGCCTGCGCGGCGCAGCGCGCTCGCGGCGGACTGGGCGCGCCGCCCGAGCGCGTGTTCCGCCTGTTGCGCGCGCTGGCGGCGATCGGCGTCTGCGAGGAACTGCCCGATGCGAGCTTCGCGCTCAGCGCAGCCGGTCAGCAGTTGCGCGCGGACTCCGGATCGGGGTTGCGCGAGAAGGCGATCCTGGCGGTCGAACACTACTGGCCGGCGTGGGCGGCGTTCGCGCAGTGCGTCACGGGGGAGCAGACGGCTTTCGCGGCGGCCTTCGGCATGACGCCGTGGGAATATCGCCGTGATCACCCGCGCCTGGGCGCGACCTTCAATACGTGGCTCGCCGCGGAGACGCACGCGAATTGCGCGTCCGTGGTCGCGGCGCTCGATGTGGCGCACATCGCGCGCGTTGCCGACATCGGCGGCGGCAACGGCGGGCTGTTGCGCGCGCTGCTGCAGGCGCATCCGCACCTGACTGGCGTGCTTTTCGACCAGCCGCACGTGATCGGCCAGGCCGCTGAAACCTTCGGGGAGGAATTGCGCAACGGCCGCCTGCAATTCGCGGGCGGCGATTTCTTCGCGCAAATTCCCGTGCAGGCGGAGCTCTACCTGCTGAAGAGCGTGCTGCACGACTGGGACGACGCGGATGCCGCACGCATCCTGCGCAACTGCCGCGCCGCGATGCCACCGCATGCACGCCTTGCGCTGATCGAGCGCGTGCTGCCCGAACGCGCGGCGCAGGCGCCGGCGACGATCATGGTGGACGTGCAGATGATGGCCATCACCGGCGGCCGTGAGCGCGGGCTCGGGGAGTTCGAGCGGCTGTTGCAGCACGGCGGCCTCGCCCTGTGCGGCGTGACGCACACCGCCGCCGGCTTCGCGATCATCGAGGCGCTCGCGCGATGAGCCTCACGGCGATGCCTGGCAAGGTCCTCGTGCTGCGTGCCGAGGATGCGCCGCAGGACGGCACGCCGGGGCGTGGCCCGCACCAGCGCTACCGCGCGCCGCGTCTCGGCGTGGAGACGCGTGCTGTCGCCCCGCCCGGGCCCGGCCGGCTGCAGGTCGAGATGCTCTACGCCGGGGTGTGCGGCACCGACCTGCACCTGCTGCAAACGGATCCGCTGACGCGGCTACGTGCGCACGTCCGCGCCGGCCACGATCCCGCCCGCAGGGCGCGTGATCGGTCACGAGGGCGTGGGCCGCGTGATCGCCGCCGGCGACGGCGCAGCCCACCTGCGCCCGGGCAGCATCGTGGCCTTCGACTCGATCATCGCCTGCCTGCGCTGCCCGGTGTGCCGGCGCGGCGCCTTCAACCAGTGCCCCGACGCGCTGCTCCTCGGCATGCAGGCGGACGGCCTGTTCGGCACCGTCGTGGACGTGCCGGCCTCGCTTGCCCACGACGTGACGGCACACATCGGCAGCGACCGGGACCTGCGCGCCGCCGCCTGCCTGGAACCCGCCGGCTGCGCCCTGCTCGCCTGCGAGAACGCGCGCGTCGCGGCCGGCGAGCGCGTGCTCGTCTTCGGCGGCGGCCCCATCGGCCTGTTCGCCGCCATGCTGTGCCGGCGGGTGTTCGGGGCGAGCCACGTCACGCTGGTCGAGCCGCTCGCGCGCCGGCGCGAGCTTGCCGCGCCCTGGTGCGATGTGGTCTGCGACACCGCGGAATTTTTCGCCGCCGCGCAGCGCGCCGGTCGACGTGATGATCGAGGCCTCGGGAAAGCTCGACAATGTCGACCGGGCCTTCACGCATCTGGCGCCCAATGCCCGCGTCGTGCTGCTCGGGCGCAGCGGCGCCCCGCTCTCGATCGCCGCCGTCGACCACATGATCACCAATGCGATCAGTGTCTCGGGTTCGCGCGGGCACCTCGGGGGCGTGCTGCCGCGGGTGTTCGGTCTCTATCGTGCCGGGCTGCTGCCACTGCCGGAAGTGGTGACCGGCGTGCTGGGATCGCTCGAGGAACTCGCACGCGCACTGCGCGATCCCGACGCGATCGCGCGCGAGCACTGCAAGCTGCTGGTGAAGATCGGTGTCCTGAAGCGCGCTCGGGACGCTGGCCCCGCGGCGCCGGCACGCACCGGCGAAGTCTCCCCGCTGATGCCGCTCCCCACTATCGCCGCCCGCGGTTGCTCACCCCGGACAGGAACACCACGAAATCGCCCGGGCGCGCCAGGCGGAAGATTTTCTCCAGCGCATCCATCTCGAGGCTCTCGATCTCGATGCACTCGTTGGCGACACCGTGCTCGCGCAAGGTATCGGCGAGCACGCGCGGCACGTCATCCTGGCCCTTGCTCACGTTGCGCTGGTAGTTGAAGCACACGTAGTGGTCGAAATGCCCCGCGGCCGAGCGTGCATTGCCGGCGATGACCGGCACGGTATTGTGGCCCGGGCGCCGAGAACACGATGATCTTGCGGCCCGTGACCGGGATCCGATCGACGAACTCGCACAGGCGCGCGACCCCGTCGGGATTGTGGGCGTAATCCAGCAACAGGCGAAACGGCAGACCCTCGAAGAAATTGAGCCTTCCCGGCGTCGTTTCGCTGCTCATGCGAAAGTCCGCGCAGACCCTGGCGGATGGCACGGAATCGATAGCCCGCGAGATGACAGGCCGCGGCGGCGTGCAGCGCATTCGCCACGTTGTAGCGCACCAGGCCCTCGAAGGTGGCGGGAATTTGCGCCACGGCCATCAGCGGCGATGCGCCTGCCGGCGTCGTGGATCACCAGCCACTCGGCACCGTCGATGCTGCTCGAGCACCGCGAAGGCAGTCCGCGCGCGCGCACGCACCGGCAAGCTCGCGCGCGGGCTTCTGCATCGATACCAGGCACAGCCTGCGGGCGCCGAGGAACGGCGCCATCGCGAGGCACAGCGGGTCGTCGGCGTTCAGCACCGCGCCCTCGCGTCGCCCGTTCGAGCACCCGCCGCTTGATCTCGCGCCATCTGCTCGAGCGAATCGACGCCGCGATCCCCGAGATGATCCGGCGTCACGTTGAGGCACAGCGCAACGTCGCAGCGATCGTAGGCGATGCCCAGCGTGAGCACGCCACCGCGCGCGGTCTCGAGCACGGCCGCGTCGATCCCGGGATGCTCGAGCAGTCGCTCGTGTCCGCCGATGCCGGCGCTGTCGCCACTCGCCACGAGCACACCGTTGACGTACACGCCGTCGGTGCAGGCGAGCCCCGTGGCGTGGCCGGCCTGCATCAGCACCGCCGCGACCATGCGGCTGGTGGTGGTCTTGCCGTTGGTTCCTGTGACCGCGATCAGCGGCACGCGCGAGCGCGACCCCGGCGGGAACAGCCACGCGATGAATGCATCGGCCGCCGCGGCGAGCAGCGGCGAATCGTCGGGCAGCATGGCGTCGAGTTCCGGCGCCAGCTCGAGGTCGACGAACGCAGCGCCCGACTCCTGCAGCGGCATGCCGACGTCGCGGCTCACCACCGTGAGCGCCAGCAGTCCCGCGTCGACGCCAGCGGCCACGCGCGCGGCCGCGGCAAGCAGCGACGGATGCGTGCGCTCGGTCACCACCTGGCTCTGCGCGCTCGCGCCCGCCACCGTGCGCAACACCGCAACGGGTTTGCGGTTGGCCACCACGATCCGGTACGTGTCGCCCTCGACCAGCGCCTCGAGCATCACGCGCCGGCCGAGCCCGCGCCACGCTTCATAGGCCTGCCGCAGTTCGGCGTCGTTGCGGATGGCCGGAGCCGGCGCGTCGCCGCGCTCGCGCACGAGCGGTCGCAACACCAGCGGGTAACCGATGCGCGCGGCGCAACGCTGCGCACGGCTCAGCGTCGCGCAGTTGCCGTTCTCCGGGTCGCGCCGCGGCAGCGGCACACCCAGCCCGCGCAGCAGCGCGAGGATCTGCTCGCGATCGCGCAACAGCGGCGCGAAGGCGTTCGAGCGGTCGACGCAGAAAGTCCCGTCGACGATGTGCTGGTGGCAGCAGTGCCCGAGCTTCAGCAGGCCGTTGGGGCGGATGCGGAACGCGCCCAGCCTGGGCTCGAAGGGAAAGCGGTCCATCTTCAGGTACGGGATGTCGGCGCGCCGCGCGGCGTCGATGATCGCCTGCGTATCGCGCGGCAATGCCAGCGGCACGGCCAGGCGCGCGAAGGAAAGCACGTGCTGCGCGAGCGGCGTCGCGTCCTCCGGCGCGGCGATATCCCGATCGAGCGCGTTCCAGCAGTGGCAAAGCAGCAGCAGCGCCAGGTCCGCCGCCCGCTCGCCGACCTCGAGCGCCTCGAATTCGAACAGCGCAATCACGCGCTGGCCCTGTTCCTCGAGCCGCCATTCGGCGTACGCGACACGATGGCCCGCGAAGCACTGCAGCAGCAGCGCCGTGCTCACGTAGCAGTGGGCGAACAGCGCGCGGGCGTCGCCGCCGGGCGGCGGCGCGGGAAACGCCGCCGCGTCGGCGACAACGCCGGTCGCCGCGAGCGCGCGGCCCAGCCCGCGCGCCAGTTGCTCCCCGTGCGCCGCAAGCGATTCGAGCTCGGCCGGCTCCAGCTCGAACTGCCGGAACGCCACCGCGCTGCTCGCCGAGTAGCTGTTGTGCCCGGTGTAGAAGCGGGCATCGAGGGTCTTCACGGAATCCCGGCCAGCTTGTGCAGCTGCAGGCTGAGCCGCCACTGCGGGTGCTGCAGGCAGTAGTCGACGGTCGCGGCGAGGTTGCGCGCGTAGTCGGGGCCGTCCATCGGCTGCAGGTAGAAATCGTGGAAGCCGAGCCCGGCGAAGCGCTCGGGCGGCGCATCCGCCTGCGGGTACACCAGCTTCAGCTCGTCGCCCGAGCGCAGCGCGAGCGGCGCGCCGGCCTTGGGCGAGACGCACAACCAGTCGATGCCCGCGGGCGCGGGCTGCGTGCCGTTGGTCTCGACCGCGATCTCCATGCCCCAGGCGTGCACCGCGTGGATCAATGCCTCGTCGAGCTGCAGCAGCGGCTCGCCGCCGGTGAACACCACCAGCGCGCGCGCGCGCGGCACGCCCTCGCGCGGCCACTGCGCCGCGATGCGCGCGGCCAGCGTCGCGGCATCGGCGAAGCGCCCGCCGCCGGGGCCGTCGGTGCCCACGAAGTCGGTATCGCAGAACTGGCACACCGCCTTCGCGCGGTGCTTCTCGCGTCCCGACCACAGGTTGCAGCCGGTGAAGCGGCAGAACACCGCGGGGCGTCCGGCGTTGGCGCCCTCGCCCTGCAGCGTGTAGAAGATTTCCTTGACCGCGTAGCTCATGGCACCTGGCCCGGCAGCGCCGGCCCCTCCTCGCCCCAGTGCAGGATCGCGCCCGAGAGGGGGGTGGCGTAGAGATCGATGCGATCCAGCGCCGGCAGCGCTGGCGCGACGCGCTCGCGCATCCAGCCGAGCAGCGCCGGCAGGTCGCCGTCGGTGCCGGTGGTCTCGTTCAGCGCATGGTGGTCGAGTTCGCGGAACACCGGCGTGAAGGCCGCGCGCACGTCGCCGTAGTCGATGGTCCAGCCGCGCATCGCGTCGAGCGGCGCGGTGAGGTGCAGCCGCGTGACGTAGCTGTGGCCGTGCAGGCGCCGGCGCGCGTCACCGGGTGATGCGTTCTCCAGCCGCACCGCGCTCTCGAAACGCTGCTCCTTCCAGATGCGGAAATGGCGGCCGTCGTAGTGGCAGCCCGCGGTGACGGTCTCGTAGACGGTGACCCAGGACAGCTCGGGCAGCGTGTCGTGCAGGCGCTGCCAGATCCAGCAGGCCAGCATCTCGCTGGTGGGATTCTCCAGCCCCGCGATGTCGTTCAGGCAGGCATGGTGCAGCATGCCGTGCAGCGGCTGCCACAGCTCGCCGAGCCGATCGAAATCGATGCCCATGTCGGCGCCCGCGAGGTCCTGGTGCACGTGCAGGATCACCTCGAAGCCGTGCCCGTGCATGCGCCCGCAGGGATGCCCGGGTGCCACGCGCGGCAACCGGTGCGCCGCCTCGAAGCGAAAGCGCCGCCACAGGTGCGCGCGGTTGGCGCGGTCGATGTCGACACCCTGGTGGCGCGTGCTCTGCACGCTGACCGTGTCGAGCGCGAGATCGGCGAGCGCGTCGCGGATCCAGCGCGCGATGTTCTCGTCGGTGGGCACCGTGATGCGCTCGTTCAGATAGCCGTAATCGAGCGGCGCGATCGCCTCGCGCAGGCGCTCGCCGAGCGCCGCACCGTCGCGCGCACGCACCGCGGCGAGGAAGCTGTGGCCGTGCAGGCGCCGCGAACGGTGGCCGTGCGGCAGCACCGGCACGCTGACCGCGGCTTCGAAGGGCGCGGCGGCGACGTGCAGCAGCGTGCCGCTCACGGCGTCCCCGCGAAGCGCGCGAGCAGCGGATCCGCGAGGCCCGCCTCATCGAAGCCCCTGGCACGCAGCAGGCAGGAATCGCAGCCCCCGCAGGGCCGTGCGTCGGGCGCCGGATCGTAGCAGCTGCTGGTGAGCGCGAAGTCCACCCCGAGATCCGTGCCGAGGCGGATGATCGCCGCCTTGCTGAGCTCGATCAGCGGCGTGCGGATGTGCAGCTCGGTGTGCCCCTCGACGCCGGCGCGCGTCGCGAGGTTCGCCATGTGCGCGAAGGCCGCGATGAACGCGGGCCGGCAATCGGGATAGCCCGAGTAGTCGAGCGCGTTCACGCCGATGAAGATGTCCGCCGCGCCCAGCACCTCGGCCCAGGCCGTGGCGAAGGACAGGAAGATGGTGTTGCGCGCGGGCACGTAGGTGACCGGGATGCCGGCGTCCATATGCCGCAAATCACGCCCCTTGGGCACGGCAATGTCGGCGGTCAGCGCCGATTGCCCGAACACGCGCAGGTCGATGTCGGCGATCACGTGCCGCGCCGCGCCGAGCGCCGCGGCCAGCGTGCGCGCGCAATCGAGCTCCACGGCGTGGCGCTGGCCGTAGCGAAAGGACAGCGCGTAGCTCTCGAAACCCTGAGCGCGCGCAACGGCCAGCGCGGTCGCGGAATCGAGACCGCCGCTCAGCAGAACCACCGCGCGCTGTGTCATCGGGTCTCCGGAAGGCAGGGGCGCAAGCCCGGCATTGTAGCGGCCGGCGCCAGCCCAAGCATCCGCTCGCGACAAAGTGCCCCGACCGCGCGCCTCTGCTAGCATGCCCCCATGAGCACCGAGGATCCCGTCACGCCCTCGCCCCCATGCCCCAACTGCGGAGCAGCAGGCGCCGCGCGTTTTTGCCCGCAATGCGGCCAGAAGCAGGGCGCGGGCATACCCGGCGCACTCGCCTACCTGCACGAGATCGTGAACCACTACGTCGCGTTCGACGGCAAGCTCTGGCGCACGCTGTGGCTGCTGCTCGCGCGTCCGGGCATGCTGGTCACCGAGTACATTGCCGGGCGCCGCCAGCGCTACGTCGGCCCGCTCAAGCTCTACCTGACCTTCTCGGTGATCTTCTTCGTGCTCGCCTCGCTGGCGCCTTCGACCGAGGTCCGCGTGGCTGTCCGGCCCGACCCGGGCAGCGCGGAGCAGCAGGAACTCGAGCAGGCGCTGGAGGACATGCCGCAAGCGCTGCGCCGGACGGTCGAACGCGCACTCGCCGAGGCCGAGCGCAACCCGGCGGTGCCGGCGCAGATCGGCCAGGAGATCGGTGACCGCCTGCAGGAGCAGGCACCCCGCGCGATGTTCCTGCTGCTGCCCGCGTTCGCGGGGCTCACGCTGTTCGCATTCCGCCGCCGCCCGCAGCACTACGCCGTGCACCTCATGCTCGCGCTGCACGCGCACGCCGTGGCCTTCCTGCTGTTCATCCTGCAGCTCGCGCTGCCCGCCGCCGCCGGCGGCAAGCTGGCGCTGCTGCTGCCGCTGTGGCTGCTGTTCGCCTTTCGCCACGTCTTCGGCGGACGCTGGTGGGCGCTGGCCGCGCGCGCCGTGTTCGTGAGCGCGAGCTATGCGCTGCTGCTGGTCGCCACGATCACGGCTGGCGTGCTGCTGCTCGCGACCGGCCTGCACTGAGCCGCTGCAGCACATTGGCGAGGCCCACGCATCTGCACTAGAGTAGCGCCCGTTCCACACCGACTACCGGAGCCCCCATGCGCCTTCCGCTTGCCGCCCTCCTCGCCCTGCTGCCCTTCGCCGCGCACGCGGGTTTCGACTCCGGCAACCGCCTCTACGAGGACTGCGGCTCGGAGAACTACTTCAATCGCGGCTACTGCGGCGGCTACATCACCGGCATCGTCGACACCATCGAGGCCATGCAGCAGAGCGGCCAGCTGCCGAAAAACACGCTGTGCATCCCCGATAACGTCACCAAGGGACAGCTCGCCGACGCGGTGAAGATGTACCTCGGCAGCAACCCCTCGCGTCGCCACCTCGATGCCGGCAGCCTGGTGCCCGAGGCGCTGAAGCGCTCCTTCCCCTGCGGCGGCTGAGCCTTGCCCTGGTCGGTCTACATCATCGAGACCAGCGCGGGCACGCTCTACACCGGCGTCAGCACCGATGTCGCAGCGACGCTTTCGCGAGCACGCCGGCGGACGCCGCGGCGCGCGCTACTTACGCGCTGCGAAGCCACAAGCCGTGGTGTTCGTGGAGGGCGGCCACACGCGTTCGAGCGCCTGCCGCCGCGAGGCGGCGATCAAGTGCCTGAGCCGCGCGGACAAGCTCCGGCTGATCGCAGAGCGCCAACCGTCAGGAGCGGGCCATGCCCGCGACTGTGCGTCAGGCCAGACCTGCACATGGTCGCGGGCATGGCCCGCTCCTACATTCCGGCCTTGGCGCGCTGCGCCTGCGCGATCAGGAAGGCGTGCACCGCATTGGCGTCGTCTTCCGTCAGCTGCTCGCTGAAGGCCGGCATGCCCTGGTGCAGGCGCAGGCCGCCGCGCACGATCGCCATGAACTCGCTGTGCGCCTGCGCGCCGAGGTAATTGAGATCCGGCACGCCGCCGCTGCCCGAGGCGTGGCAATAGCCGCAATGCACCATGTACAGCTGCGCGCCGCGCCGGATCTGCTCCGGCGTCGCACCAAGCGGCGGCGGATCGATGCTGCCGGTGAACGGTGCGGGCGGCTCCAGCGTGGCCTTGCCATCCAGCGTGTAGACCGCGATGCGCGAGGCGTTCGTCAGGCCCGCCAGCTTGCCGCCGTCGGGCATCGCCGCACCGTGGCCGCCGCCCCAGCCGATGCCGGTGGCGACGTACTGGCGGCCATCCACCGCGTAGCTGACCGGGCCGGCCTGCACGCCGCCGAAGGTGTGGCCTTCCCACAGCTGCTTGCCGCTGTCGGCCGCGTAGGCCACCAGGCGGCCGTCGGCCGTGCCGTGGAACACCAGGTTGCCCGCGGTGCTCAGCGTGCCGCCGTTCGTCGGCATCGGCTGCGGCACCTGCCAGGCGATCTTCGCGTTCGCCACATCCCACGCGATCAGCGAACCGCGCGGGCTGCGCAGCTCGGCCAGGAACGCCGGGTTGTCCATCATGCCCGCCATGTCCAGCGCCATGTTGTAGCGCCGTCCGTTCTCCTTGAAGCCGACCGCGTTGTCGGCCTTGTACACGCTCGGCATCTGCAGTTCGCTGAAATACAGCAGGCCGGTGCCGGGATTCCACGACACCGGGTTCCAGTTGTGCCCGCCGAGCGGACCCGGATAGACCAGCTCCGCCTTGCCGGTCTTGCTGTAGTCGGCCTGCGGGTTCTCGATCGGGCGGCCGGTCGCGAGGTCGTAGCCGCTCGCCCAGGTCACCTTCGTGAACTTCTCCGCCGACAGCAGCTTGCCGGTGACGCGGTCCAGCACGTAGACGAAGCCGTGCTTGGGCACCTGCACCAGCAGCTTGCGCAGCTCGCCCTGGAACGGGATATCCAGCAGCACCATCTGCGTGGTGGCCGGGTAATCCCACTGCTCGGCGGGCGCGAGCTGGTAGTGCCAGACGTACTCGCCCGTGTCGGGGCGCAACGCCACGATCGAGGACACGAACAGGTTGTCGCCGCCGCCCGGGCTGCGGCGCGCGCGCGGATACAGGCTGCTGTTGCCGACGCCGATGTAGAGCAGGTCCAGCTCCGGGTCGTAGGACATCGCGTCCCACACCGTGCCCCCGCCACCCCACTTCCACCACTCCTCGCCGCTCCAGGTCTTCGCGGCCATTTCCATGGTCGCGTTCTCGAAGCCTTTCGAGGGATCACCCGGGACGGTGAAGAAGCGCCATGCCATCGCGCCCGTCTTCGCGTCGTAGGCCGAGACATAGCCGCGCGCGCCCATGTCGGCGCCGCCGTTGCCGATCAGCACCTTGCCCTTCACCACGCGCGGCGCGCCGGTGATGTTGTAGCCGCGCGAGGCGTCGATCAGCGTGTCGACACTCCACGCTTGCTTGCCGCTCGCGGCATCGAGCGCGACCAGGCGGCCGTCGAGCGTGCCGACATAGACTCGCCCTTCCCACACCGCGACGCCGCGATTCACCGGCCCGCAGCAGCCTTCCACGGCCTGCGCGCGATTCACCTGCGGATCGTGCTGCCACAGCGGCGTGCCGGTGGCGGCATCGAAGGCATAGACCACGCTCCACGGCCCGGTGACGTACATCACGCCATCGACCACCAGCGGCGTGGCCTCGACGCCGCGATCGAAATCGAGCGTCTGGCTCCAGGCCAGCCCGAGCCGTGCCACGTTGCCATCATCGATCTCCGCGAGCGGACTGAAGCGCTGCTCCGCGTAGGTGCGTCCGTGACTCATCCAGTTCGCGGCATCGGCGTCGGCCGCACGCAGGCGCGCGTCATCGACCGCAGCCGGCCCCGGGGCCGCGCCGGCGATGGCGGCGGCGAACGATAGACCCAGGGCGAGCGCGAACCTGAACATCGATGATCTCCGGCAGATTTTCAGCGGCACATCATTCCAGATCTGCGCCCGGGACTGCGTTAACTAGCGGTAATCCGGACTCCGGCTGCGAGTGCCGCCGGATTGTTACGCGCGGCATGGGGAGACTCTCAGATGATCGCGCGCGGCATCGTCACCTGCGAGGTCACGATGCCGCCGTTGACGCCGATCACCTCGCCGGTCACGTAGGCCGACGCCGGGGACGCGAGGTACAGCGCGCAGGCCGCGACATCCTCCGGGTCGCCGAGCCGCGCCATCGGCGTGCGGGCAGCCATCGAGCGCTCCATGTCGTCGGTCATGAAGTTCGTCAGCGCCGTCGTGCGCGTGGCGCCCACGCCGATGGCGTTGACGCGCACTTTCGGCGCGAAGTCCTGCGCGAGCTCCTGCGTCATCCACGACATCGCCGCCTTGCCCACGCCGTAGGCCACGAAACCCGGCTGCGGATGCTCCCCCGCCATCGAGGAGATGTTGATGATCGCCCCCTTGCCCGCGGTGGCGACCATGTGCGGCACGCTGAGCCGCGACATCGAGAAAGCCGTGGTCACGTTGAAGCGGAAGCAGGCCTCGAAGTCCTCGTCGGTGGTATCCAGCGCCGGTTTCGGGCCCCAGCCGCCGGCGTTGTTCACCAGGATGTCGAGCCGGCCGAATTCCTGCACCGCGCGCGCGACCAGCGCCTCGCGCTGCGACGCGTCCATCACGTCGCAGGGCACCACCAGCGCGCGGCGCCCGCGTGCGCGCACCCTGGCTGCGGTCTCCTCCAGCTCCGCGAGCGAGCGCGCGGAAAGCACCACGTCCGCGCCCGCATCGGCAAAGGCCAGCGCGCAGGCCGCACCGATGCCGCGGCCCGGAACCGGTGATGATAGCCACCTGCCCGTCGATGCGAAAGCGATCCAGCATGCTCGCTCATGACGATCTGCTCCTGAATTTTCCTGTCATTGTTGGGTCCGCACATTGTCCACCGGGGAACGCAGCCGCGGCCACACCTGCCCTCGGGCGCTCAGTGGCGGATCGGTGCCCGTCCCCGCTGCGCCAGCTGCGCCGCGCGAGCCGGCGGCATCCACGCGGCGGGTATCGCCGCGGCAGCAGCGCCGGCCAGCTCCGCCAGCTTCAGCAACTGCGCCGTCGGCGCCTCGTCTGCGCCCGTCAACGGCGACGCCAGGCCCTGCCAGCGCATGAAGACGTAAGCCCTCCGCGAAGCCCGCCGGGATCCAGCCAGTTGGCCACGCCGGGATCGCGCAGGCTGATCACGAGGCGCATACGTCCGTCGGCATCCACGGCCGCCTGCGCACGCGTCAGGCTCGCCTGATGGTCGATCCAGTTCGGCGTCACGAACCAGGGATCCCCGAGCTGGATGCCCTGGTAACGCGCGTCGCTGCGTTCGACGGTGACGAGCAGCGCCTCGTCCGGAGCCAGGCGGTAGCGCGCCATCACCGACTGCTGCCCTCCCAGGCCGCCGGCGTCCGTGTCGCTGGCGCGCGGACCGCCCGGCCGCCGGATTCCGTGTCGACTGGCGCGCTGCGCGGGCAGTACTTCACCGGCAGCTTCCTGATCATCGCTGGTATTGCCATTCCACGCCCGATCGGCCGCGGCAACGTAGTCTGCCGCGCGCGCGCCGGGCACCGTGGCATCCACCGCGGGCGCCCCGCGTCGAGGCGCTCGATCGCGAGCTGCGTCGGCGTTTCGTGCACCCAAGCCTCGAAGCTCTGCCGCACCAGCAGCGCGCGCGCACCGCGCGGCAATTCGAACCACGCCCGGGACGCGGCGCGCCGCCGAGCCACAGCTCGAATTCCTCGCCGGGCCGAACACCCTGTGCGTCCAGGTCCACCGCGGCCAGGTTACGGCCGAGCGCGACGATGGGGTACGCGTCCAGCACCTGCAGCGTGAGCATCGCGTGCGTGCCGCGCCGCCCGTGGATGCGGTACTCGCCACTGGCCGTCGAGCAGCGCGGAGTCGTAGACGTTGTCGGGGTTCGCGAGCCCCGGCGCGGCCATCGACCGATGCGCTGCGCGCGAAGTACGGCCGGTCCAGGTGACGCGATTGTTCCCAGACCGCCAGCGCCGCAGCCACGATTCCCGCCGCATAGCGTGCAGTCGCCGCGGGGCCCGCTGCAGCAGCCGCGGAATCCGGCCGCAAGCGCCGCCTCCAGGCGCGCGGAAATCGCGGCGCCCAGCGGCGCCTTCGCGTCAGCGACGACTGCGACCGCCGCGCCCGCCAGCCACAGCCCCAGCAGGCAATGCTTCGCGCACCCCGCGGCCGCACGGCGCACTCATCTGAACTCCGCCAGGCGGTAGGGATGGCTTCCGTCCCAGCTGCGCAGCCTCGGCGGCACAGGCGGCTAAAGGACGCCAGTAGTTCGGCTCGGACTGCATCAGCTCCACCACCAGTCCGTTGATCGCGGGATGATCCAGGTACACGTAGCGCGCGAAATCGTTGCGCATCACGCCGTGCTCGCAAAGGCCTGCGGTCGCGGCGCGCGCCAGTGCCGCATCCAGGTCAGGGACGATGTAGCTCAGCTGGTGCAGCGTCTGCGCGTTCGCGGTGTCGTAGAAAAATCGGTACGGCGAGACCACGTCGTTGACCTGCTGTATCAGCTCGATCTGAACGCCGTTCTGGTAGGCAAGCCCCACGTGCATCTGGACTTCGGTGTGGGCGCCACGGAACTCCGACTCCGACGCAGCCGCACGTTGCGATATCCCCACCACGGACCCACGCCGAAGTGCTCGACCCAGCCCTTCATCGCGGCGTCGATGTCCTTGACCAGAAATCCCCATTGCGTGATGGGCCCGAACAGCGGCTCGAACATGACGGCATCCTGTTGTGCTTGTTGTGGTCGCTCGCGCTGCGGCATCCACGCCACGCTGCGACCGGACGGGATGCTACGAAGTTTCGATGTGACATTCAACGTGCTTTGCGACATGATCGGCGCGGCCACGCAAACGCAGGAGCAGCGCGATGAAAGCCGTACGGTGCAGCAACCACAAGGCATGCCTGACGCATGTCCCCGAACCATCGGGCGACGGCGTGCGCGTACGGATCGCCGCTGCCGGCATCTGCGGCTCGGATCTGCACATGATCGCCATGGGCTTCCCGAATCCGTTCACGCTGGGCCACGAGATTTCCGGCATCACCGACAACGGCACCCCGGTCGCCATCGAGCCGATCGCGGCCTGCGGCCATTGCCCCTGTTGCATCAGGGGCGAGTACAACCTCTGCGTGCTGGGCGCGAAGACGATCCTCGGCGTGGGCCAGGACGGCGGCATGGCCGAGGAACTGGTCGTTCCCGAGCGCTGCCTGGTGCCGCTGCCCTCGGGCCTCGCGGTGGAGGATGCCTGCCTGGTCGAACCGCTCGCGGTCGCGGTGCACGGCATCGCAATGGCGCAGCCCCGGCACAGTGACCGCATCGCGATCGTCGGCGGCGGCACCATCGGGCTGTGCGCGGTCGCCATGGCGCGGCTCGCCACCCGGGACGTGTGCCTGCTCGCCCGCCACGACCGGCAGAAAGCGGCCGGCGAGAGGCTGGGCGCCACGCTGGCGCCCGCGGGCGAATACGATCTCGTGATCGATTGCGCCGGCACCTCGGAATCCATGGCCGAGGCGGTGCGCCTGTGCCGGCCGGGCGCCACCGTGCTGCTGCTGGCAACGTACTGGGAAGGCCTCACGCTGCCCGCCTTCGAGGTCTCGATGAAGCAGTTGCGCATCGTCACTTCCGCAAACTACTGCCGCCACGGCCTCAGCCGCGACGTGGACGTCGCCGCCGCCGCGATGGCACGCAACCCGCGGATCGCCGAATGCCTGATCACGCACCGCCTGCCGCTCGACGCCGCGGAGGAGGCCTTCGCGATCGCCGCGGACCGCAGGGCCGGCGCGATCAAGGTCACGATCAACCCCTGAGGCGGGCAGCGCCACGCATGAAGATCTGTGTGCTGAACATCACCCCGGTGCCGCCGGAATACCGGGCGGCGAGTCGCGCCACCGTCGACGCCTGCTGCGCCGGGGTGCTGGCGCCGGGAACCGAGCTCGCGTTCCGTGCCCCGACGCTGGGCACCGTGACGCTGCCGCAGCTACCTCGAGGATTTCCGCAATCCCTGGTTCCAGCACCTCGTGGTGCACGAGGTCATCCGCGCCGTGATCGAGGCCGATCGCGAGGGTTTCGACGCGATCGTGGTGAACTGCTTCGACGATCCCGGCGTGAAGGAAGCGCGCGCGCGGGTGCGCACGCCGGTATTCGGGATCGCCGAAGCCACGTTTCACCACGCCTGCCAGCTGGGCGCGAAGCTCGGCGCACTCGTGCCCGACATGCCGGGGCAGGTCGCCTTCGTGCAGCGGCAGGTCGAGGCGATGGGGCTGTCCTCGCGCCTGATCCCGAACGGGGTGCGCGCCGAGCGCAAGCGGTTCACCGAGTCCTTCGCCGAGGCGCTCGCCGATCCGGGCGCGATGATCGCGCGGCTGGATGCGCAGGCGCGCGAACTGGTCGATGACGGCGCCGACGTGGTGGTGATCGCCTGCGGCGGCCTGGGGCAGGTCTGCGGCACGCAGGGCTGGCACGTGCTGGAGCACCACGGCGCGCTGGTTCCGGTGGTGAACCCGCTCGCCACCGCGGTCAAGACCGCGGAGATGATGCTCGGCCTGCAGCGCGCGCTGGGCACCCCGATTCCCGGCCAGGCGCACGCGGTGCGCTTCGGGGCGGACGACATCGCGCGCATCGAGCAAGGCTTCGGGATCAGCGGCCAATAGCCGCGCCCGCCCGGGAGTTGCCGGCGCGATCCCGGAGCGCCGGCATGGATGAAAAAACATCTGCACCGCACGACGGTTGTCGTGGTACTCTCCGCCCCCCTTCCCGAACCTGCAGACGCGCGACAGGAGCCGGTCCCGGCCCATGGAGTTGCCCCGCTTGCCCAGGATGGCTGGCCGGCTGCATCAGGTGTCTCTGGCCGGGCGGGCGGACGGGCGCGGGTGAGACGACGGTCACATTTTTTTAACACGGCGTGTCCTAAATGGGTCACGCATTGAACCCGCGCTTTGTGGCTAGATGCACCCCCCCACGCAATACCGGAGGACAGGTATGCGTATCGACGGCACGCTTTCGCAGTGGAACGACAACGACAATTGCGGATCGATCGCGCCCTTGCGCGGCGGCCCGGAAGTGTTCGTGGACCTCGCGGCCTTCGCCCGGCACGAGCATCAGCAGCGGCCGCTGCTGCACGAGCGGCTGAGCTTCGAGCTCGCGCTCGACCGCAATGGCAACATGCGCGCCCGCGGTGTGCGCCGACCTGCCCGCTTCGGGCTGGTCGCCCGGCTCCGGGCAGCCGCCCACCCCACTCCCCGCAAGCGCAAGCGCGTGGGACAGGGTGCCGCGATCTTTCTGGTGATCGCATCGGCGGCCTACATGTTTTCCGCCTACCTGCTGACGGTCTCCGGGCAGCCGCCCAAGCAGGTGCAGGAGGCCCAGGAAATGCAACAGCCGAGCCCGCATGAAGGCCTCTACGCCGACATCCGGCGAACGGCTTCGCTGGATTGAGCGGCGCAATACCGCTCCCTAGACAGACAGGCGCTCGAACCTCGGGCGCCCCACCCCGTCCACGACCACGGTTTCCGTGAACATCGCCAGCGGGCGTACCCAGAGCGCGCGTTCGCCGTACTGCGGGCGATAGACCACGAGCCGTTCGCCGGATTCGCTGTGTGTCGCGATGCCGATCACGTCGTAGAGCCTGCCCTTGTAGTGGCGGTAAACGCCCGGGGTCAACTCGGCGCCCATCCTCTCCCCTCTCCCCTCAGCCGCCGCCTCCGGCTCGGCCCCCGCGCAGCGTCGCCACCACCTCGGCCAGTTGCGCATCGAGCGCCGGATCCTCGGGCATCATCAGCGTGATGTAGCCGGACAAGCCGCCGAAGCGCCGCTCCAGCTCGGCGGGGATGTCGGCATAGGTGCCGCTAGGTATGAAGGCGTCGAGCATCTCGTCATCGATGATCTCGCGCATGCGGTCCCAGCGGTTCTCGCGGGTCATCGCGAGCAGCTGCTCCCCGCGATCCTGCCAGCCGAAGAGCTCGAGGCTCGGCCAGTACGCCGGCGTCGAGTACAGGAAGCCCAGCATGCGCCGCCATTTCTCGCGCTCCTTCGCCACGCTCGCCGTGTCCGGCCCGGTTGCGACCAGCGAGCCCAGCACCAGCTTGAAGCTCTCCAGGTCGCGCCCGTGCCTCAGCGCGCCCTCGCGCAGCCGGGGCAGCACCACCTCGCGGACGTAGCGCGGCGGCGTGTTGGTCGGGTGCGTGATCATGCCGTCGGCGATCTCGCCGGCGAGCGCCGTCATCACCGGCCCCACCGCGCCCATCAGCAGCGGAACGTGCGGGTGCTCGATCGGCCCCGGGTTGAAGAAAGGCTGCAGTCGCGTGAAGCGGTAATGCTCGCTGATATACGACAGCCTGGTGCCATTCTGGAAGGCGTCGAAGATCGCGCGCAGTGCGCCGATGTACTCGCGCATCCGCGGCGCCGGCGCGCTCCACGTGGCGCTGTAGCGGTCCTCGATGTTCTGCTTGATCTGCGTGCCGAGTCCCAGCTCGAAGCGCCCCTTCGACATGGCCTGCAGATCCCACGACGTGAGCGCCACGTTCATCGGGCTGCGCGGGAACGCGACCAGCACCGAGATCAACACCTTCAGCCGCTCGGTGGCGTTCAGCGCCAGCGCGGCGAGCAGGAAGCCGTCGTGGATCGCATCCGGCACCTGCAGGCCGTCGAAACCCATGGCCTCGGCGCGCCTGGCGTGTACGGCGATCTCGCCGGGGCCCATGTTCTCGGGGGTACTGGCATAGACGGTGAACACGTTGTGCTGCTCCTCGGGATTCGTGGGTCCGGATTTCGTGGGTCCGGCTTCAGCCGGACAGTTGTCCGGATAAATCCGGACCTACGGCGCGCCTACGCCGCGCGCAGGCCAAGCTTGATCGCCGGCGGGATGACCAGGGCGGCGAGCACGCCGGCCCAGACACCCTTGAACAGCGCATAGGCCAGCGGCGAGAACGGCGGCAGCGGCAACAGCATCAGCATGCCCACGGTGCCGGCGCCGATCAGCGCGCCTGCCAGCCCGAACAGCAGGCTGTTGCTCCAGTCGTTGCGCGTGGCGACGCGCGCGAGCGCGCCGAGCGCCGCGGCCGGCACCGCCTCGTGCTGGCCCTTCGCCAGCTTCGAGCGGTGCCCCTTCATGGCGAACACCGCGACCAGCGCCGCCAGCAGGAAGCCGGTGATCATCAGGTCCGCGCCGTAGCCGTGCTCGCCCCACGCGGTCAGGGCCGGCTTGTCCTTCAGCAGGAACCACGCGATCGCGCCGTTCAGCACCAGGTTGATGACGAAGTTGTGGCGCGACTGCGTGCGGATGTGGGACTGCAGGGAAGCGTTCATGAGTGGTTCCTTGTCTTTATCGTGTTAAACAACGGCCGGCGGCTGCGGCGCCGGCTCTGCGCGCGTCGGCTCCTCGAGCGGCGCACGCTCCCAGCCGAAGCGCTCGAACAGCTCGCCGAGGCGCCGCTGGATCTCGCCGCCATCGAGGCCGAACTCGGCAAGGCTGTAGGCATGCGTGGTCTCGTGGCCGCCGGCGCGCTGTTCCTCGGCGTCCAGCACCGCGGCGAACTCGGGGCTGACGCCCAGCCCCAGTTCGGCGTAGGCCCGCTCCAGCGTCGCGCGCGGACGGGCCACCAGATCGCGGTAGTCCACGATCGCCCGCGGTGTCTCGGGGTGGCGCGCCAGCACCTCCAGCGGGTAGGTGTAATTGTGGAAGGACATCTCGGCCATGATGCCGAGCGACTTCTTCATGCGCGCCTCGTCGAAGTGCCGCGCCTTCCAGCTGAACTTCATCAGTTTCAGCAGGCTGGGAATGGTTTCCTGCGGATTGCGGTAGAGCACCACGAAGCGCGCATCGGGGAAGACCTCGAGCAGCGTCTCGACGCGACCGCAGAACGTGGGGTTCTTGCTCAGGTGGATCCGCTCGCCGCCGTTCATGTAGAGCTGGCGGCGCACGCATTCCTTGTAAAAGTTCATCAGCCGCCGGCGCTGCGCCGGCGGGCGCTGGTCGACGTAGTAGAAGTCGAGGTCGCCGAGGTATGGCAGCTCCACGATCCAGTAGCCCGAGGCGCAGGAGTTCGTGAGCAGGAAATCGTCCTCCTCGGGCAGCGTGTAGCCCATCCTGTGGATGTGGTTCGAGGGGCCGAACCGGCGCTGCTCCTGAGCCTTGACGCGCGCCGCGAGCCGGCTGCCGAACCAGCGCGCATCGAGGCGCGCGATCCAGTGCACGGCCTTCTTCTGCAGCACCGAGGGCGCAAAGAGCTCCCAGTACAGGAAGGCGCTGAAGCGCTCGCCGTCGGCGCACATCAGGCGGTGCATCAGCGTGGTGCCGCTGCGGGCATGCCCGATCACGAACACCGGCTGGCGCACGTCGACGCGACGCAGCGCCGGGAACAGGATCGGATCGAGGGCGAAGCAGATCGCGTTGACCAGCGCGATCAGCGGCACCTTGACCAGCAGCTTGTAATACAGCCCGAAACGCCGGCGCGGGCTGCCTTCGTGGGCCGCCAGCCAGATCAGCTTGCGCCAGGTCGCGAAATCGAAATACATCAGCACGCTCGAGCCCTCGTAGGTTCCAGGTCCAGTCAGCGATTCTGCGCCAGGCGCTGCGCCGCTGCGCCCGCGCCCGCCTCGGGCAGCACCCCGAGCAAGGTAGCCTCCCCCGCGCCCGGATTAAAGAACAATATCCGCCACGGCGCGATGTTGATTGCGTTCACCCGCCAGCCGTATGGCCAGCGCGCGCGCCAACTGTCACGCTTCGATGTAAGCTGCGAAGGTTCAAAAGCAATGCGGAGCACGTGTGATGCTGGAAGGCTGGCACTACCAGAATGCCTATGTCTGCGACGATATCGAGGCGGCCATCGAACTGTTCCGCCAGCGCGCACCCATCGGTGACGTCCGGATCATCGACGTTTCCCAGCCGGTTTCGACTCCGCACGGAACAAAGACGGTCGCCACTCGCCTCGCCTTCATCTGGATCGGCGACCTGCAGTATGAACTGATCCAGGTGGTCAACGACGAGACGGGCATATACGCCAACGCCAGGAGCAACGGCGGTCCGCTGCGGTTTCACCACGTCTGCATGCGGGTCGACGATTGGGATGCCTTCCGCGCCCGCGTCGCCCGGCAGGATCTGCCGGTGGTGATGGAACGCGCCACCGAGGGCGACGCGCTGAAGTTCCTCTACCTGGACGCGCGCGAGTTCTGCGGTCACTACCTCGAATATGTATGGACCACCGACGAGCGCTGGGCGGCCATGCGGGCCATGTAACGGCCGGCCTTCAAGCAATGTTCTTCTGCTCTTGCAGCCGATTCAGCAGGCCGCGCCGCGCGCGCGTCCCCTCGAAGCGGGCGAGCTCCGTATCCCGCTCCAGTATGGCGTCGATGATGCGGTGCCGGCTTTGCCGCCATGCGCGCACGCCTTCGCTGTCGGCGAACAGCTTCGGTGCGGGCCGCATGGCGTAGAGGTTCAGCGTCACCCGCGTCAGCAGCCCGAACAGCGGGCGGTTGACCATGCGGAACAGGTGATCCTGGAATTGCGTTTCGAAGGCGCCCATTTCCGCCTCGTTGCCGCAGTGCGTCGATACGCCCGGCGAAGGCCTGCAACTGCGCCCGAAACCCTTCGTCAGCGCATTCTGCCGCTGCAGCAACCAGTTCGCGGAACAGCAGCGTCGTGATGTCCAGCATCTCGCCGTACGAGGACGGATGCATGCGCAGATAGGCGGCCAGCGAGCGCTCCAGCGCGGCCTCGTCCGGCCGCTTGCCGTAATACCCCCCGCCCGGGCCACGCCTGACGTCCAGCAGCCCTTCATGCTCCAGGATCCGCGCAGCCTGCTGTACCGTGACGATCCCGACACCCAGCAGGCGCGCCAGCTCGGGCAGCGAACCGATCAACGCGTCAGGCTCCCGGGCGAAGACCAGGTCGCGCAGCTTCGCGGCGGTCTCCTGCACCAGGTGGCGCCGCTGCAGCTTTGCCCTGCCGTTGGCATTTGCGCCCTGCGTCATGACCCCGGCCCGGCCAACATCGATTCAACAGGCCTGTTTATATCCATCGACACGATACTCTCCTCGGACAAATGCGCTTGATATCAGAATAACACGCATATTATTATGCGCGCGACTCGCAGGGCTGCGCAATGCCGCGCCTGCGGCTGACGATGGTCGTTCAACAGCGGAAGGCAGGCGATTAGCGCCTGCCCGGGAGCGGATCGAAATGGGCTTCATGCAACCGGCAGCAGACACACTCCCGCGCAGCACCCTCATCATCGGCGACAGCCGCGAAGAGGCCGGCAGCGGCGAGACGTTCGCCCACATCTACCCGGCGACCGGCCGCGTCACGCGCGAGATCACGCTGGCGGGGCCGGCGGATGTCGATCGCGCCGTCGCCGCCGCGCGCGCGGCCTTCCCCGCCTGGCGCGCCATGCCCGGCGACAAGCGCCGCGACCTGATGTTCCGCCTTGCCGCCCTGCTGGAGGCGAAGGCGCAGGAACTGGTACCCAGCCTCGTGTCCGAAAACGGATCGATCCTGCTCGGCGCGAGCTACATGCCCCACGATGCCGCGCAGAAGTTCCGCTATTACGGCGGCTGGGCGGACAAGATCGAAGGCCGCACCATCGCCACCTGGGGCGGCCCGGCACACGATTACGTGCAGTACGAACCCTATGGCGTCGTCGGCGCGATCATCCCGTGGAACGGACCGCTGTTCGCCGCCACCATGGTGATGGCTCCGGCGCTGGCGGCGGGCAATTGCATCGTCGTGAAATCGCCCGACCTTGCCCCCTACAGCGTGATGCGGCTGGTCGAGCTGATCCAGGAAGCCGGTTTCCCTGCCGGGTGTCGTCAACCTCGTCACCGGCGGCGCCGATGTCGGCGCGGCGATGGTTGCGCATCCCGGCATCGACAAGATCCAGTTCGTCGGCTCCGGCGCGACCGCGAAGAAGGTGCTCGCCAGCGCCGCCCGGACGCTCAAGCCCTGCGGCCTCGAGCTCGGCGGCAAGTCGGCGGTGATCGTCTTCGCCGACGCCGACCTCCAGAATGCCGCGAAGAAGGGGCTGACGGGCGCGGTCAGCGCCAACGGCCAGGGCTGCGTCAACGGCACACGCCTGCTGGTCGAACGCTCGATCTACGAGCCTTACCTGCAGACTGCTGTCGGCGATGGCCGGTTACATCACTGTCGGCGATCCATTCGATCAGAAGACGACCATGGGCCCGGTGATTTCCGAGCCCGCCATGCAGCGCATCCTCGGCATGGTGGATCGCGGCGTGGGCGAAGGCGCGCGGCTCGTTGCCGGGGGCAAGCGGCTGCAAGGCGATCATGCCGGCGGCTACTTCCTGCCCGTCACCATTCTCGCCGACGTCGCCAACGGCAGCGACCTGGCGCAGCACGAGGTCTTCGGGCCGGTGCTGGCCGTCACGCCCTTCGACAGCGAGGAAGAAGCGATCGCGCTCGCCAATGACACCGAATACGGCCTCGGCGCCTATATCCACACGCAGAACCTGCGCCGCGCCCACCACGTGGCCGGCCAGCTCCAGGCCGGGCAGATCCACGTCAACGGCTCCGGCGAGGCGATGACGCCCTGCGTGCCCTTCGGCGGCTGGAAGCAGAGCGGCTACGGCCGCCTCGGCGGCGAGCAGGGTCTGCACGAATTCCTCCAGACCAGGAACGTCTGGGTCAACCTCGCTGCGCCGGAGGCCGCACGATGAGCCTGCTCGATCCCGCGCAACGCAGCGCCCGCGGCCTTGCCCTGCAGGCCGAAGTGACCGGCCAGCCGCCGCCCCGGCCCGCCACGCTGCTCGATGAATCCTGGCGCGATTTCGTCTATGCCGAGGTGTGGAACCGCCCGGGCCTCGACCGGCGGTCGCGCTACCTGATCTCGCTCGCAAGTGCCGCCATGTCCAATGGACCCAGCGCCGATCCTGGACGGCTATGTGCGCGGCGCGCTCGCGGAGCGGGGAACTCACGCTGGCGCGAGCTGCGCGAAGCGCGCGCTGCACCTGGCGGTCTATGGCGGCTGGTCGCGCGCAACGGAGCTGGACGATCGCGCGATCACCCGCGTCGCCGCAGCGCTCGGCCTCGCGCCGGTGCGCGCTCGCAGCCGATCCGCGCCGAGCCGTGGGATCCGACGGTCCGCGCAGTGCCGAGGGCGCGCAGGAATTTCACCGACGTCATGACCTTCGCGGGCCGCCGCCGGTGACGCCCTACTTCGATGCCGGCATCCTCAATTTCGTGTTCGCCGAGATGTGGTGCCGCCCGGGGCTCGACCAGCGTTCGCGTCGCTGGATCACGCTGGTCGGCGTGGCGGAATCCGCCGCCGATCATACCGATCCGCTCGCACGTCCATGCCGCCATGGCGAGCGGCAATTGCCCGGCCGAGGAAATGCAGGAATTCGTCGCTGCAATACGCCATCCACGCCGGCTGGCCCAAGGGCTCGGTGGTCCAGGGCGCCGTGATCGAAATGGCCAAGAAGGTGGCCGCCGGGCTGCCGTTCGAAAACTGACACACATCGAGGAGCAAGAATCCGCCATGGCGCAGATCAGCGACATGAAAGGCAAGGCCGCGCTCGTCACCGGTGCGGCATCGGGCCTCGGCCGCGCCAGCGCGATCAAGCTCGCCGGGGCCGGCGCGAATCTCTGCCTCGTCGACGTCAACGCCGCGGGGCTGCAAGACACGGCGGGCCTGCTCGCGGCCAGCGGCGTCGACGTGCTGGTCCACGCCGCCGACCTGGCGGAGCCCGACAATTGCCGCGCGGCCGTGGAGGCCGCCGTCGCGCGCTTTGGCCGGCTGGATGCGCTGTGCAACATCGCCGGGATCATATTCCTGGCAAATTCGCACCGAGATGCCGGCCGAACAATGGCACAAGACCATGGCCATCAACCTGTCCGCGCCGTTCTTCCTGTCACGGGCGGCGATCCCGCACCTGCTCGCGGCCAATGGCGCGATCGTCAATGTCGCATCCTCTGCCGCTTTCATCGGCGAGGCCTATGCCGCCGCCTATTGCGCCACCAAGGCCGGGCTGGTGAACCTCACCAAGGCGATGGCCATGGAGTACATGAAGCAGCCGATCCGGATCAATGCGGTGGCGCCGGGCGGAATGATCACCAACATCGCCGTCAACTTCCGGCCCGCCCGAAGGCTGCGACGTCGAACTGCTGAAGCGTTATTCGGGAATGCGCGGCGTGGTCGAAGTGGACGACGTGGCCGACCTGGTCGCCTATCTCGCCTGCGATGCCGCGCGCGGCTACCACGGCGCCTGCGTCTCGATCGACGCCGGCATCACGGCAGGGTGACGGACATGGCAATGGACCGCATCGGCTTCATCGGCCTCGGCAGCCAGGGCGGCCCGATGGCCGAACGCATTGTCGCGGCCGGCTACCCGCTCACCGTCTGGGCGCGCCGCGCCGAAGTGCTCGGAGCCTTTCCTCGCCAGCGGGCGCAACGGCAGCGGCAAGCGTGGCGGAACTCGGCGCGCAGTGCGACCTGGTCGGTGTCTGCGTCGTCGACGATGCCGGCGTCGCCGCGATCTGCCGCGAGCTCATCCCCGCCATGCGCCCGGGCAGCGTCATCGCGATTCACTCGACGATCACGCCCGAGAGCTGCGTCACGCTCGCCGCGCAATGCGCCGAGCGCGGCATTTCCCTGATCGATGCGCCCGTCAGCGGCGGCGGCATCCGGCGCCGCGGCCGGCACCCTCACCGTCATGTGCGGCGG
Source organism: uncultured Gammaproteobacteria bacterium (assembly GCA_963819895.1). Lineage (GTDB taxonomy): Bacteria > Pseudomonadota > Gammaproteobacteria > Pseudomonadales > UBA5518 > UBA5518. Next base: position 73,706 of record CAWFXU010000019.1, on the reverse strand, counting down.
CACGCAGGCAAGCCTTCGACGCGGCGAAGCCCGTGTTCGAAAGCTTCGGCAAGCTGATCGTGCTGCCTGGGCGACGTGGGCGCGGGTCAGCGGGCAAAGCTGGTCAACAACGCCCTGATGGCAGCGAACATGGGCCTGGCGCATGCGGCCCTTGGCGCCGCGCGCCGCACTCGGCATCGAGCGCGAGGCACTCGTCGAACTGATCAGGCAAAGCAGCGGCCGCAGCTTCGGCTTCGAGGTCTACGCCCGCCTGCCCTCGCCGGCCGCCTTCTCGCACGGCGCACCCTTGCTGGTGAAGGACGTGAACCTGCTGAAGAGCGTCCTCCCCGACGAGCAAGGCGCGGAAACCCTGCGCGCTGCGGCGTCCGATTTCCTCTGTGCCGCGACTGGCGGCTGAACCGGAGTATTCGCCATGACGTTTCACCACCGAGCAGTTCCGCCTCGCCGGCAAGGTTGCCATCGTCACCGGCGCGGGGGGGCGCGGCAACAGCATCGGCCGCGCCTATGCCGTCGGCCTCGCCAATGCGGGCGCATCGGTCGTCGTCGCCGACATCAACGAGGCAGGCGCCAGAGCGGTCGCCGATGAGATCAACGCAGCGGGCGGCAAGGCCATCGGCGTGCGGGTGGACATCACCGACCCGGCCTCGGCCACGGCCATGGCCGAGGCCGCGACGGCGGCCTTCGGCGGCGTGGACATCCTGGTCAACAATGCCGCGCTGATGGCCGAGCTCGGCATGCTGCATGTCGCCGACGTGGCGCTGGAGGAGTGGAACCGCATCCTCGAGGTGAACCTCACCGGCGCGCTGATCTGCGCTCAGGCGGTAATCCCCTCGATGCGCGCGCGCGGCGGCGGACGGATCGTCAACCAGACCTCGGGCGGCGCCTTCCCGGCAACCTCGATCTACGGCATCGGCAAGCTGGCGCTGGTCGGCCTGACGACCACGCTTGCCAAGCAGCTCGGCAAGGAAGGGATCAACGTCAACGCCATCGCGCCGGGCAATGTCACCTCGGACGCGGGCAAGATGCTGGTTCCCGACGAATCGCCCTTCATCAAGTTCCTGGAAATGACCGTCGCCTCGCGCCCTCGCGGCACGCCGGACGAGCTGGTCGGCGCGCTGCTCCTGCTGTGCTCGGACGCGGGCGCGTGGATCACCGGCCAGGTGATCCACATCGACGGCGGCTGGGTAATACGGCCGTAGCAGCCTGCGCGGCAGGGAATTTGCGCGGCGTCGTCCCGTGGCACCCGCCCGGGCCGTGAATATGACCGACTCCATCGTCGCAGCGATGCTATAGAATTCGCCGTTCAGCCAGCAGGCCCGATTGCCGATGTCGAATGACAACGTCGTAGAAATAGAAAATCTCTCGTTCAGTTACTCCTCCGGCCGCCAGGTGCTCTCGAAGATCAACCTGCAGATCCCGCGCGGGCGCGTGATCGGCATCATGGGCCAGAGCGGCTGCGGCAAGACCACGCTGCTGCGCATGATCGGCGGCGCGCTGAAGCCCTCGCAGGGCGAGGTACGGGTGTTCGGGCAGCCCATCGGCCAGCTCGACCAGAAGCAGATCTACGCCATGCGCCGGCGCATGAGCATGCTGTTCCAGTTCGGCGCCCTGTTCACCGACATGTCGAGCTTCGAGAACGTGGCCTTCCAGATGCGCGAGCACACGAAGCTCGAGGAATCCATGATCCGCGACCTCGCGCTGATGAAGCTGCACGCGGTGGGCCTGCGCGGCGCCGCGCACCTGATGCCCTCGGAGCTCTCGGGCGGCATGGCGCGACGCGTGGCGCTCGCGCGTGCCATCGCGCTCGACCCCGAGCTGATGATGTACGACGAGCCCTTCGCCGGCCTCGACCCGATCTCGCTCAGCGTGATCGGGCAGCTGATCCGCAAGCTCAACGACGCCCTCGGCGCCACCTCGATCATCGTGACGCACGACATCCAGGAGTCGCTGAAGATCGTGGACTACATCTATTTCGTCGCCGACGGCCGCGTGATCGCCGAAGGCAGCGCCGAGGAGGTCAAGGCCTCGCTGGAGCCCTACGTGCACCAGTTCGTCTGGGGCGAGGCGGACGGTCCCGTGCCCTTCCACTACCCCGCTGCCGACTACGTCGCGGACCTGCTGCGGGGCAAGCACGCATGAGCAAACCGACCTCCTTTCGCGATGCTGCGCGCGGTCGGCGCGCGCACCATCGATTCGGTCTGGCGCCTCGGATTCGCCACGCGCTTCCTGCTGGCCACGCTGCGCCACACCCCGGAGGCGTTCCGCCGCTTCGGGCTGACGGTGCGCGAGATCTACTTCGCCGGCGTGCTCTCGCTCACGATCATCCTGGTCTCGGGACTCTTCGTCGGCATGGTGCTGGGCCTGCAGGGCTACGACACCCTGGCCCGCTTCGGCTCCTCGGAGGCCCTCGGCGTGCTGGTGGCGCTGTCGCTGGTGCGCGAACTCGGGCCCGTGGTGGCCGCCCTGCTGTTCGCCAGCCGCGCCGGCAGCGCGATCACGGCCGAGATCGGCCTGATGAAGGCCACCGAGCAGCTCGAAGCGATGGAAATGATGGCCGTCGACCCGATCGCGCGCGTCGTGGCGCCGCGCTTCTGGGGCGGCGTGATCTCGATGCCGCTGCTGGGCATGCTGTTCACCGCCACCGGCATCATCGGCGGCTACCTGGTCGGCGTGGTGATGATCGGCGTCGACCCGGGCCAGTTCTGGTCGCAGATGCAGGCCGCGGTGGACGTGCGCGAGGACGTGCTCAACGGCGTGATCAAGAGCGTCGTGTTCGGCGTCGCCGTGACCTGGATCGCGGTCTTCGAGGGCTACGAGGCCCCGCCGACCGCCGAGGGGGTCTCCAGGGCCACCACGCGCACCGTCGTGACCTCCGCGCTGGTCATCCTGGCGCTCGATTTCGTACTCACTGCATTCATGTTTCACGGGATACGCTAGAAAGCTATGAACCGCACGACCATTGATCTCTGGGTGGGCATCTTCGTGGCCATGGGCGCCGCGGCGCTGGTGTTCCTGTCGCTCCAGGTCGCGAGCATGACCAGCGGCACGCGCGGCGAAACCTATGAACTCAAGGCCAGCTTCCTCGACATCGGGGGCCTGAAGGTCAAGGCGCCGGTCAAGAGTGCCGGCGTGGTGGTCGGTCGCGTCACCGATGTGAGCCTGGACAAGGACACCTTCGAGGCCGTCGTCAAGGTCCGCATAGAAGAGCGCTACCAGTTCCCCACCGACTCGATTGCACGAATCCTGACCTCCGGCGTGCTCGGCGACCAGTACATCGGTATCGAACCCGGCAACGAGATGGACAACCTGCAGGACGGCGGCACGATCGAGGAAACCAAGGAGGCGTTCGTCCTGGAGAAGCTGATATCGAGGTTCGTTGTCAGCGCAACCTCCGGCGGCGAAACAAGAAGGACGACGCGAGGAGTAAAACAAGACCATGCACCATGACGCAACACGCTCCCTGCGCCGCTGGATCGGCGCACTCTCGGGCCTGCTGATGGCACTGGCGCTGGCGCTGCCCGCCACCGCCGCCACCGAGGAACCCGATGCGCTGGTCAAGCGCGTCAGCGAGGAAGTGCTGCAGATCCTGAAGGAGAACCAGGACAACCCCGGCGGCGCCGAAGGTCCAGGCACTGGTCAAGGAAAAGGTGCTGGGGCATTTCGATTTCGCGCGCATGGCCGCGCTCGCGGCGGGACTGAGCTGGCGCAAGGCAACGCCGGAGCAGAAGACCGAGCTGACGGACCAGTTCCGCACGCTTGCTGGTGCGCACCTACGCCTCGGCGCTCGGCAAGTTCAAGGGCCAGACGCCTGGAGTTCGATCCGCAACGCAAGTCCGAGGACCAGCGCAAGGCCATCGTGCGCTCGCGGCTGCTGCAGCCGGGCGCGGAGGCGATCACGGTCGATTACAAGATGGTAGCCGCCGGCAGCGGCTGGAAGGTCTACGACGTCTCGGTCGACGGCGTCAGCCTGGTGACCACCTACCGCGATGCCTTCGCCGAGGAAGCGCGCGCCAACGGCGTCGACGGCCTGATCAGGATGCTGACCGACAAGAACGCCGCGCTGGCCAGCGACAAGGCGGCCTGAGCATGCGCCACGACGGCGATACCCTGCACCTCGAGGGGCCGGTGACGATGGAAACCGTGCCCGCGCTGCTCATCGAGGCGCGCGCGGCCTGCCGTGACGGCGCCACGCGCGTCGACTTCGCAACCGTGACCGAGGCCGACTCCGCCGCGATCGCGCTCGCGCTGGAGCTCAAGCGCGACGCGGCTGAACGCCAGGCCGCCCTCGCCTTCCTCAACCTGCCGCCCGGACTGCACAAGCTGGTCGAGCTCTACGACGTCGGCGATCATCTGGCCGGCTGAGCGCCGCTGCAGGACTCACAGCCGCTCCGGCAGGTGCTGGCGGATCTCGGCGACCGTGTGCTTCACCAGGTTTTTCACCACCTCGCCCGCCACGGCCGCGCGGGTGGTCGCATCGAGGTCCTCGCGCAATGCGCCCAGCACGTGCGGGTCTGCCACCAGGTAGATGCGCTCGCAGTGCCCGGTCTGATGCGCCGCGTTGACCACCACCGGCCAGCGCGCGCACGTAGCGCGCCAGCGCTTCCTCCTTCGGGCCCTGCTCGTTCCCCAGGGCGTGGCCGGCACCGCCGGCCACGCCGCCGAAGCTCCCCTGGCGATCGCTCTCCAGCTCGCCCCGGTGGCGCCGCCCTGACGGGTTCAGCAGGTCCTCGCGCTCGAGCAGCGTTGCGCAAGCCCCCGCATCCGTTTCGAATATGCGCGCGGCATCGTGGCTCGCGACGACGATCATGATCTTGCCCATCCAGTCTCTCCTTATGCTGACGTTGCCCGGAACTGCCTGTGCATCCCGGGCCAGTGGTGCCACGGCAATGTGTACAAAACTAGGCGGGCTCCGATGATTCGGCATTGACCGCGGTCAACGAAGTCCTCGCCGGCCGGCGCCTCCACGTGCCGCGAGCGCACCCACTCGAGGAAGCGGTGCACGCCGTCGATGGTGTTCTCGGTGCGCGGCGAATGCATGAAATCGAAGCCGTGCTCGGCGCCCGGCAGTTCCACGAACACCACCGGATTGCGCGAGCTTCGGCGCAGGCGCTGCACGAAGGTGCGCCCGTCGGCAATGGGCGCCAGGCTGTCGAGTGTGCCGTGCACGACCATGAACGGCGGCGCGTCCTCGTGGATCTGCTCCACCGGCGAAGCGAGGTCCCACAGCGCGGGATCCTGCTCCGGCGTGGCATGCATCACGCGATCCTCCAGGAACCCGCGGATCACGGCGCCGTTGGGGTGCTGCTCGTAACGCGTGAGGAAATCGTAGACCCCGTAGAACGGCACGCAGGCCTGCACCGAGGTATCGACGCCCGCATCGTCACGCTGCAGCTCCGGCCGGTTGCCCGTGAGTCCCATCAGCGCCGCCAGGTGCCCGCCGGCCGAGCCCCCGGTTACCGCGACGAAACCCGTGTCCATGCCGTACTCGCGCGCCATGCGTGCGCACCCAGGCCAGCGCGCGCTTGCAGTCCTCGAGATGGGTCGGGAAAGCCCACGCTGGGGCTCAGGCGGTAATTGACGGACACGCAGATCCAGCCCTTGCTCGCGAGCAGCCACATCAGCGGCAGCGCCTGCTGCTCCTTGTGACCGATCACCCATGCGCCGCCGTGGATCTGCAGCAGCACCGGACAGCCTTCCGGCGGGATCACGGCAGGACGGTAGATGTCGAGCTTCTGGCGGATGCCGCCGGCTGCATAGGGAATGCCGCGAATGACTTCGACGCCGGGACGCTTCATCGCGAAGGGATGGCGCCAGTCGGCGAACACCGGCGCCCCGCGCAGCCCGGCGGCGAAGCGCGGCGCGATCGCCTGGCGGTAATCCGCCCCGAGCCCGGCCTGCAGCGCGTCCTCCACCGGCCCCGCCGAGTCGAGCGACAGCCGCAGGCACCACAGCACTCCCAGCCAGCTCGCCATCACCACCAGCAGCGCGATGACGCCGAGCGCGCTGCCGAGCGCACCGCAGATCACCAGCAGCAGCGTGAGCGGAACCTGCAGCGCCAGCCGCATCCAGGGCAGCTCCGTCGTGTGCGCCGCGATGGCGAAGCGGGCCCACGGCGCGCTGTCGCGCCCGCGCGCGTGCGCGGCGTGAACACGCAGTACATCGAGATGACATCGAACAGCGCCAGCAGCGCCAGCAGCCAGTCCATTGCGCGAATTTCCCCCGAAGCGATTTGCGTTCGCCGCGCCTCGGTGGCGCGGCGCCCGCGATTATGCACGGATCGGGGGTGCGAAAGCATGCCGACGGCGCCCACGGCTCGGGTGCCGCATCGCGCGCATGGCGCTGGATCGCGGGCATGGCCCGCTCCTACTCGACGAAGGCGCGCTCGATCACGTAATGGGCCGGCTCGCCGTGCCGCGCTTCCGCGAAGCCGCGCGCGGCGAGGATCGCGCCCAGGTCCTTCAGCATCGACGGGCTGCCGCACAGCATGAAGCGATCGTCGGCGAGGTTGGGCTCCGGCAGCCCGAGATCGCGGAACAGCTTGCCGCTTCGCGATCAGGTCGCTGAGACGGCCCTGGTTGCGGAACGGCTCGCGCGTCACCGTGGGGTAGTACAGCAGCTTCTCGCGCACCGCGTCGCCGAAGAACTCGTTCTGCGGCAGTTCCTGCGTGACGTGCTCGCTGTAGGCGAGCTCGGAGACCGTGCGCACGCCGTGCGTGAGGATCACGCGCTCGAAGCGCTCGTAGGTCTCCGGATCGCGGATGATGCTGAGGAACGGCGCCAGCCCCGTGCCGGTGCCGAGCAGATACAGGTTGCGCCCCGGCAGCAGGTTGTCGAGCACCAGGGTGCCGGTGGGCTTGCGGCTCACCAGGATCGCATCGCCTTCGCGCAGGTGCTGCAGGCGCGAGGTCAGCGGGCCGTCCTGCACCTTGATGCTGAAGAACTCCAGTTCTTCCTCGTAGTTCGCGCTGACGATGCTGTAGGCGCGCACCAGCGGGCGATCCCCGACTTCCAGGCCGATCATCGTGAAGTGCCCGTTGTGGAAGCGGAAGCCGCTGTCGCGCGTCGTGGTGAAACTGAACAGCGTGTCGTTCCAGTGACGCACGCCCGTGACCGTCTCGACGTTGAAATTGCTCATGCCGCTCTCCCGCTGGCGGCCCGCACCGTGCGGGCCGGCTCGACGGGTGCCACTTTAAGGATCACGCCATATATCGGTAAAATGGTTTTTATCAATATCAGTATTCGGATATCCCGATAATGAAATACACCCTGCGGCAACTCGAGGTATTCCTGGCCACCGCGCGCGCGCAAACGCTCAGCCACGCCGCGCAGGAGCTGGCGATGTCGCAGTCCGCCGCCAGCGACGCGCTCGCCGGGCTCGAGCAGCAGTTCGACGTGCGGCTGTTCGACCGCATCGGCAAGCGCCTGCAGCTGAACGAGACCGGCCGCAGCCTGCTGCCCGCCGTCGAGGAACTGCTGGTGCGCGCGCGCGAACTGGAACGCGCGCTCGGGCGCCACGATACGGCCGGCTCGCTGGCGGTGGGCGCCACGCTCAGCATCGGCAACTACCTCGCGGTGCCGATCATGCTGCGCTACATGGCAGAGAACCCCGGCGCACGCGTGACGCTGGACGTGGCGAACACCGCGACCATTGCGCAGAAGATCGCGCGCTTCGAGCTCGACATCGGCCTGATCGAGGGCGAGATCCGCCATCCGGAGCTGGAACTGGCCCCCTGGCGTGACGACGAGCTGGTGGTGTTCTGCGCGCCGCAGCATCCGCTGGCCAAGCGCAGGCGCCTGGGCGAGCGCGAGCTGCTGGCCGCAACATGGATCCTGCGCGAACCGGGCTCGGGCACGCGCCAGGCCTTCGACCGCGCCATGCACGGCCTGCTGCCGCAGCTCGACGTGCTGCTGGAACTGCAGCACACCGAGGCCATCAAGCGCGCGGTGGAAAGCGGCATCGGCATCGGCTGCCTGTCGCGCGCGACCATGCAGGAGGCCTTCCAGCGCGGCAGCCTGGTGCCGCTGGCCGTGCCCGGGCGCGATTTCACCCGGCAGTTCTACATCGTGCTGCACCGGCACAAGTACCGCAGCGCGGGGATACGGCGGTGGGTGGAGCTGTGCCACGCGGCCACCTGATCACGCGGATGCGGAGGCAGAACCGACCCGGTGCGCCGACAGCCGGGCCCGTGCCGCCCGCGGCCGCCGCCTGGCACGTCCCTGTGCGGCGGCTACGCGTGTTGCCGAAATCGTTCCAGACGATTTCGGCATCCACATGTCCGCTCGCGGCACGGGCCCGGCTGTCGGCGCGCCTGACGTTGGCTGTTCGTTGTCGGTATGCGGTATCGATCGGAACCACGGGCAGCTACGGCGCTTCAGAACTGGCCGCACCGTCGTCGTCCAGCAGCTCGATCCAGTGCAGCACGGGAACGGCGGACTTCGCCTGCAGGTGATGCAGGCAGCCGATATTCGCGGTGGCGATCAATTCGGGTTGTCCCGACTGCAAGGCGCGCAGCTTGTCGTCACGCAGGCGCTGCGAGAGTGCCGGCTGCAGCAGCGAATAGGTGCCGGCGGAACCGCAGCAGAGATGCCCGTCCGCCACCGGCACGAGTTCGAATCCCGCGCGCTGCAGCAGGCCTTCGACCACCCCGCCCAGCTTCTGGCCGTGCTGCAGCGTGCAGGGGCTCTGGAAGGCCACGCGCGGGCGTCCCGCTACCGGTGCGAGCGATCTGCCCTTCCGCTGCGAGTATCTCCGCGAGATCCTTCGTCGCCGCCGACACGCGCGCGGCCTTCGCCGCGTAAGCCCGATCGTGACGCAGCAGGTGAGCGTAGTCCTTCACCATCACGCCGCAGCCGCTTGCGGTCATCACGATGGCTTCTGCGCCCTGCTCCAGCAGCGGCCACCACGCGTCGATATTGCGGCGGGCAAAACCGAGCGCCTCGTCCTGCGCATCCAGGTGCTGCGACAGCGCGCCGCAGCAGCCCGCCTGCGGCACGCGCAGCAGGCTGATGCCGAGTCGATCCAGCACGCGCGCTGCCGCGGCGTTGATGCGCGGCGCCAGCGCGGGCTGCACGCAGCCGTCCAGCACCAGCATGCGACGTGCATGCACCGGCGCGGGCCACGCGCCCGGGCTGCGGCGCGGCGGAATCATCGCCTTCAGACCGCGCGGCAACAGCCCGCGCAGCGCGCGCCCCGCGCCGAGCAGCGCGCCGAACACGCGCCGATCCGCCATCGCGCGGCGCAGCGCCCAGCGCGGCAGGCGCTGCCCCGGCGACCTGCCGATACGCGCATCCGCGACCTTGCGACCGATATCGAGCAGCCGGCCGTATTCGACCCCCGAGGGGCAGGTCGTCTCGCAGGCGCGACAGGTGAGGCAGCGGTCGAGGTGCGTCTGCGTCACCGTCGTGGTCTCGGCCCCCGCGAGCATTTCCTTGATCAGGTAGATGCGTCCGCGCGGACCGTCGAGCTCGTCGCCCAGCAGCTGGTAGGTGGGACAGGTCGCGGTGCAGAAGCCGCAGTGCACGCACTTGCGCAGGATCGCCTGCGCCTCCTCGCCCTCGGGCGTATCGCGGATGAAATCGGCGAGCGGGGCGTCCATCGTGTCTCAGCGCCTCGTCACAGCCAGGGGTACATGCGGCCCGGGTTGAGGATTCCTTCGGGGTCGAAGGCATGCTTGAGGCGCCGGTGCAGCGCCACCAGGCCGGGCGCGAGCGGATGAAAGACCTCGTCATGCGCCGCATCGCCGCCGCGATACAGCGTCGCGTGCCCGCCCGCGGCGCTCACGGCGGTGCGCACCGCCCCGGCATCGCGCGTTGTGCGCAGCCAGCGCAGGGCGCCGCCCCACTCGATGAACTGCTCGCCGCCGAGGGCGAGCGGCGGCGTGGCCGGCGGCACCGACAGCCGCCACAGCGCACCGGGTGCGCGGAAGAACGCCAGCGCCTGGTCGCGCACCGCATTCCAGTACGCCGCGGCATCGTCCACGACGTCGCCTCCCAGCGCGGCGGCGGCGGCGCTTACCGCGCTTTCGGCGCCGCTCAGGCGCAGGCGCAGGCGTTCGCCGTCGTGGCTCGAGGCCGACAGCGGCAACGGTCTGCCGGCGGTGCGGTTCATCGTCACGATCGCCTGCGCGGCGTCGCACGCGTGCTCCACCGTGATCTCGCACGGCGGCACCGGCAGCACCTTCAGCGAGATGTCGAGCAGCACGCCCAGCGTGCCGCAGGCCCCGCACATCAGGCGCGACACGTCGTAGCCCGCCACGTTCTTCATCACCTGCCCGCCGAAGCCGAGCAGTTCACCGCGACCGTTCACGCAGCGCACCCCGAGCACGAAGTCGCGTGCAGCACCGGCATAGGGGCGCCGCGGGCCGGACATCGCGGTGGCGATCGCGCCGCCCAGCGTGGACGCGGGCCCGAAGCGCGGCGGCTCGAACGCGAGCATCTGCCCGCCGGAAGCCAGCAATGCCTCGATCCCGGCGAGCGGCGTGCCGGCGCGCGCCGTGAGCACCAGTTCCGCGGGTTCCCACGCGACGACGCCGCGGTGCGCGGACACGTCGAGCGTCTCGCCGTCGACGCGACGGCCGTGGAAGGCGCGCGTGCCGCCTGCTCGGATTTCGAGCGCACGGCGTTCACCGCATGCAGCCGCGACGCGCGCCGCGATCTCCGCGCTGCAGTCGCGATCGGCGGCCATGCTCAGAAACGCTCCAGCTCGGGGTGCGCGAGCGCGCCCCCGTGCACGTGCATGCGCCCGAACTCCGCGCAGCGCGCCAGCGTGGGCACCGCCTTGCCCGGGTTCAGCAGGCCGGCGGGATCGAAGGCGGCCTTCACGGCGTGGAACTGCGCCAGTTCCGGCGCGCGGAACTGCACGCACATCTGGTCGATCTTCTCCACGCCCACGCCGTGCTCGCCGGTGATGGTGCCGCCGCACTCCACGCAGAGTTCGAGAATGCGCGCGCCGAACGACTCCGCGCGCTGCAGCTCGCCGGGCTGCGCGGCATCGTAGAGGATCAGCGGATGCAGGTTGCCGTCACCGGCATGGAACACGTTCGCCACCGCGAGGCCATGCTCCGCCGACAGCTCGCCGATGCGCCGCAGCACGCGCCCGAGCTGCGCGCGCGGGATGGTGCCGTCCATGCAGTAGTAGTCGGGCGAAATGCGTCCCACCGCGGGGAACGCCGCCTTGCGCCCGGACCAGAACAGCGCGCGCTCGCGCTCGTCGCGCGCCACCCGCACCTGCTGCGCGCCGCCTTCGCGCAGCAGCGCCTCGACGCGGCGCGACTGTTCCGCGACCTCCTCCGCCGTGCCGTCGAGCTCGCACAGCAGCAGCGCGGCGGCCTCCACCGGATAGCCCGCGTGCACGAAGCCCTCGGCCGCGCGCAGCGCCAGGTTGTCCATCATCTCGAGCCCGCCGGGCACGATGCCCGCGGCGATGATCGCCGCGACCGCGCCGCCCGCGCGCTCCACCTCGTCGAAGGCTGCCAGCAGCAGGCTGGCGCTCGCGGGCCTGGACAGCAACCGCACCGTGACCTCGACGATGACCCCGAGCATTCCCTCGGAGCCGGTCAGCAGTGCCAGCAGGTCGTAACCGGGGGCATCGAGGCTGGCGCCGCCGATGGTGAGGCGCTCGCCATCCATGGTGACGATCTCCAGCGCGAGGATGTTGTGCACCGTGAGACCGTACTTCAGGCAATGCACGCCACCGGAATTCTCGGCCACGTTGCCGCCGATGGTGCAGGCGATCTGCGACGAGGGATCGGGCGCGTAGTACAGCCCCAGGTGCTCCACCGCCTGCGAGATCGCGAGGTTGCGCACACCGGGCTGCACGCGCGCGGTGCGCGCCAGCGGGTCGATCTGCAGGATGCGGTTGAATTTCGCGAGGCTGAGCAGCACACCGTCGGCGAGCGGCAGCGCCCCGCCCGACAGTCCGGTGCCCGCCCCGCGCGCGACCACCGGCACGCCGCGCGCGCTGCACAGCCGCAGCACCGCCTGCACCTGCCCGATGGTATCGGGCAACACCACCACGAGCGGCCGACGCCGGTACGCCGACAGACCGTCGCACTCGTAGGGCGCCAGTTCCTCGTCACGCGCCAGCACCGAGGCCGGCGGCAGCAGCGCCCGGAGCGCGCGCAGCAAGGCGTCGCGATCCACGCGTGCCTGCGCGCTGGCCTGGGCAACAGTCTCCATCGTTCGTCCATTCGTCCGGTCCCGCGGCATGCTAGCAAATGCCGCCGCGCCCGTGTTGCCCGCCACCCGCCGCACCGGCGAGGTTTCACCGGCTGCCGGGATTCATCCAAACAAGGGATGCGGCTCCCGCCGGGCGGCGCATAATCGGCGTGAGTCACGTGGCTGCCGATGCCATTGCAGTCCCAGCGAAAAACATTTTTTTGTGATGGTATTATGCGCTGCCCGGACAGCGCCTGGCGCACAGGCGCCGGGCATGGCGCTGCACCACGGCGTTTCACAACAAGACCTCGCCAGCACGCGAGCAACACGGAGAGACCCATGCATCTAGGCTTCAGTTCGATGAACACCCTGTTCGACCCGCCACCGCCGGTGCTCGCGCGCTACCTCGAGGAGCGCGGCTTCGAGTCACTGTGGTACGGCGAGCACAGCCACATCCCCTGTGCGCAGAAAACGCCCTACCCGGGAGGCGGTGAACTGCCGACGCCGTACAAGCACATGATGGATCCCTACGTCTCGCTGATGGCCGCCGCCGCGGCCACGACGAAGCTGCGCCTCGGCACCGGCATCGCGCTGCTGATGGAGCGCGACGTGTTCTCGCAGGCCAAGACGATTGCCACGCTGGACCAGCTCTCGGGCGGGCGCGTGATCATCGGCACCGGCGTGGGCTGGAACAGGGAAGAGTTCGGCAACGTGAGCACGCAGCCGTGGGACAAGCGCTACGGCGTGCTGCGCGAGACCGTCGCGGCGATGCGCGCGCTGTGGCGCGACGACGAGGCCGGGTACCGCGGCGAGTACCTCAACTTCGACCCGGTCTGGCTCTACCCCAAGCCGAAGCAGGCCGGCGGCCCGGCGATCTTCTTCGGCGCCATGGGCGCGCTCGGCGTCAAGCACACCGCGCAATGGGCCGACGGCTGGTTCCCGGTCGACATCGCGATGCCCGACATCCCCGCCGCCATCGCCGCCTTCCGCCAGGCGGTGCGCGAGAACGGCCGTGATCCCGATGCGGTGCAGATCACGCTGCAGGCGATGGCAACGCCCGACTTCGACACCCTGAAGCGCTACCGCGACATGGGCATCCACCGCGTCAACGTCGGCGTGGCCATCGACATGTGGGACAAGCCCGAGCAGGTTCTGCCGATGATCGACCGCTTCGCGCCGGTGATCCCGGAACTGGCCGGCTGAAAAGCAGTGCCTCCCATGCCACACCCCGCTTCGTTCCCGTTGTTGCGCACCGTGCCGGCGATACTGTGCCTGCTGGGCGCGCTGATTTGCGCGAACGTCGGACCCGCGCTCGCCGCGCCACGGCAGGCTCCGGCACTGAGCGCTCCCGAGCTGTTCTCCGGCAATACGATCGAGCTGCAACAATTCCGCGGCCAGGTCGTACTGCTGGAGTTCTGGGCCTCGTGGTGCGGTTCGTGCTGGCGCTCGTTTCCGCTGCTCGCGCAGCTGCAGGCGCGATACCGGCAGCAGGGACTGGTGATCCTCGCCGTCACGGTAGACGAGGATATCGCCGTCGCACGCGAGTTCGCCACGCGCAAGAAGCTCCCGTTCATACTCCTCGAGGACCATGCCGGAAAGGTCGCCGATCGCTATGACGTGGAGGCCATGCCGCACTCGGTGCTGATCGATGCGAACGGGATGATCATCAGGGAGTTCGAGGGATTCGGCGACGGTACGGAAAAGAAACTGCTTGACGCAGTCGCAATGGCGCTGGATTCGGACGCGCAGCGACCGCGCAACTGAGAACGCGCGTCGAGCAACGGGCGCGTCATCGAGGGAGGCACCTCGGTGTGGGCAATCGTTGCGGTATCGACTCCGCAGGGCTCGACGCTGTTCCAGGGATTCTCGCCCGCCTTGATCTGGGCGATATAACGCCGCGCGCCCGGCAGCGCGAGATCGGCGCGCGCCTTGCGCGTGTGCGGCGCACGGACGACCAGTAACCGCGCCCCCTGGCGGTTGCCGCCGCTCGGCGCGAAGCGCGCGTTGTCGAGGATCCGGTACAGGATCCCGTCGGGCAGCGGTTCGCCGGTGAATTCCCGCGCGGCGAAGGTGGTGCGCATGGCGTCGTAAAGCTCCACGGTATTCCTCCTCCGGATGTCTGTCGGGATATCTGCTCCGCGCCCGCCGCGAGGCCGATGCGAGACGGGCGGGACAATACAAGCACACGCTCCACAATACTGCCACCGATGAGAGAAACCGTCGCGATGCCCGTAACTTCCCGCTCCCTTCAGCCCGCTCGTCGCACTCGCCCTGCTGGCGCTGGGCCTCGCCTTCACCGCCGTGCCGTTGTGGAACCTGCTGGATGTCGGACCGTTCCTGTGGCACATCGGCAGGCCGGGTGCGGTGCAGGGAGGCGCCGAACTGGCCGCGCTGGTCGCGCTGGTCTTCGCAGCGACGCTGCTGCCCGGCCCGCGCTGGCGCGCCGCCGTCGCGGTGGCGTTGATCGCACTTTACCTGCGGCGTCACGCGGTCGACGTACCGACGCTGCTGGTGATGGTGTACCTCGAGCTGATCATCGCGCTGGGCGTGCTCGTGCTGCGGCTCGCGCGAGCCGGCGAAGCGCCGGGCCTCGCGCGCTACGTGCAGGCGATCGTGCCGGGCATTGGCGCCATGGCGGTGATCTTTCTGATCGCATCGCTGCTCGACTACGGGACGTCGCGCGACCTCGGCGTCGTCGCGCTCGTCGTTGCAGTGGTGGTGTTGCCGTGGGCGCGCTCCCGGCCGCTCGCTGCGTTCGTGCTGGCGCGGGCGGTGCGCGGATCACTTGTCGAGCGCTTCGGCTTCGCGGTGTTCGCGTGCTGGCTGGCCTCGCTGTGCGCGCGCACCAACGACGCGCTGGGCTACGACTCGGCATGGTACGGCCTGCGCGGCCACCTGGTGCTGGCGCCACGCGAGTCGTTCTTCGATGAAACCGGCCTCGTCTCGCCGGTCAATTACTTTCCCAAGCTGGCCGAACTGCTCATGCTGCCGCTGAACCGCCTGCCGGATTTCAGCTACATGTTCGCGCTGACCATCGGCTGCTACGCGCTGGTCGCGCTCGTCGCACATGCGATCGCACGACGTCTGGGCGCCGATCGCCGTGGCGCCGTGATCGCGATGCTGCTCGCGCTGTCGCTGCCGGCGGTGGCGAACCTCGCGCTGACCACCAAGGCGGACATCCTGGCGCTGCTGTTCCTGATGATCGCCGCCTACTGGGCCCTCGGGTTCGTCGCGACACGTGGGTGGCCAGCGTTTTTCCTGGCGCTGTTCGCGACCGGCTTCGCGACGCAGGCCAAGCTGACCAGCGCGCCGTTCGGGCTTGCCGTCGTGCTCGCGGCGCTGGCGCTGGGCTGCCCGCGCGGCCGTGCGCTGGCGACGCCGGATGCAAACGGACCGTCGGACGCGGCGTCCGCCTCGACGCGGATGGCTGTCGTGGTCGGCGTGTTGCTCGCGCTAGTCGTCGCCGGGCTGACCTGGCGAACCTACGTGCTGACCGGATTGCCGACGATCGGTCCCGATCCGCTGTTCAAGCTGTGGCTGACGCTCGGCCTCGAGCTGCGCGAGCCGGTGGGCACGCTGTCCTGGATCAACCCGCAGGACTGGTCGGACGTACCGGCACTCCTCAACGAGCTCGTCCTGCGGCCGGCGATGCTGGCGCACGTCATCATTACCTGGACGGGCAACGTGTGGCTGTGGCTCTCGCTGCTCGCGCTGATCGCATGGCGATGGTTCGGCGCGCCCGACGGCGTGCGCGCACGGCAGCTGCTGCTGGTCGGCACATGCGTCCTTTGCGGCGCGTGGCTTGCCATCGGCCAGCGCTACATCGAGCGCGGCGGAGACGGCAACTACTTCATGTTCGCACCGGTACTGGCAATCGTCGCGCTCGTGCCCGACGCGATGCGCCTGATCGACCGGCTGCGCGCGGGCACGCTGCTCTATGGCGCGATTGCCGTGTTCGCGACTTTCCACTTCGGCTACGCGTTCGTCAGTGCCAACTGGGCCGAGCCCGGCACGCGTGCCTGGGACCTCGGCTTCACACGCGGCGTGGTCGATACGCCAGGCATGCGGCGAGCCTATCTCGAGCAGGTGGGCGTCGCGGAAATCGACGAGTGGCTCGCCGCGCGGCCATCCACGGCACCCGTGCTGCGTATCGTCGGCGTGCACCCCGACGTCGCGTTCATGCTGCTGCGCGCGAGCTACGAACCGGTCGAGCAGGTGCTCTTCGCGCGCAACGCCTACTTCCAGTCCGAGGAGAGCTTCGCGCGCTATCTCGCGGCGGCGCGGATCGATGGCCTGATCGTGCCGCACGACAAGGCAAAGCTGCCGCCCCACCAGCACCTCGTAGTCGCCGCGGCCGAGCGCTGGCGCTTACTGCCGGGCGCGACGGTCGTGCGTGGCGAGCGGTTCGACCTCGTGCTGCGCCCCGCTGCCGGGTCGCCGCCCGGTCCTAGATAGGCCTCGTCAACGGACACTTCGCGCGCGTCCCCAACGAACTCCGGCACGTTGATCAGCGATGGCATGGCACGACCGTGCGCCAGCGACGGGCTGACACCAGCATGCCGGCGCGGGCTTGTCTGCAGGAAATTGTGGAAGTGCGGGAAATCAGGCACTGCCCCGGCGTTTTGCACTTTCAAGTGCACTTTTGCCGGGGAGTCTGGGCGCCTGGTATCGCCCTAAGTGCCTGATTTGATTGGTGGAGACAGGCGGGATCGAACCGCCGACCTCTTGCATGCCATGCAAGCGCTCTCCCAGCTGAGCTATGCCCCCTCGAAAGGAGCCGGCATGTTAGGGAGCCGCCCGGGGACTGTCAAGCGTGAAAATCGCCGCGTCCTGCGGTGCCGGACACACGGCTATTGGCGCCCGCGCCGGCGCTTGCTAGCCTGCGTCCTTGCGTCCACCTGACACGGAAAAAGCCCATGGCCATCCTCGATCTGTTCCGCCTCGACGGCAAGGTCGCCGTGATCACCGGCGCCGGGCGCGGCATCGGCGCGGCCTGCGCCAGGGCGTACGCCGAGGCCGGCGCCAGCGTGGTGATCGGTGCACGCACCCGGGAGCAGATCGATGGCGTCGCCGCGCAGATCCGCGCGGCCGGCGGCAAGGCGTTCGCCATCCCCACCGACGTGATGCGCGAGGAGCAGCTCGAAGCGCTCGTCGAGGCCGCCATCCGCGAATTCGGCCGCCTCGACATCGTGGTGAACAACGCCGGTGGCACCGCGCCGGGGCCGGTGCTGAAGACCTCGACGCAGGACTTCGTGAACTCCTTCCGCTTCAACGTGGGCACCGCCTTCGCGCTGTCGCGCATCGCCGCGCCGCGCATGGTCGAGACCGCGGGCGGCGGCGCGATCGTGAACATTTCCTCGGTCGCCGGCGAGCACCCGGCGGCGGGCTTCGCGACCTATGGCACCGCCAAGGGCGCGCTGTCGCTGCTGACGCGGGAACTGGCGCAGGAGTTCGCGCCGAAGATCCGCGTGAACGCGATCGCGGTCGGCTCGACGCGGACCGAGGCACTGAACACGGTGCTGGCGAACCCGGCCATCGAGAAGAAAATGGTGGAGCTGACCCCGATGGGCCGTCTCGGCGAGGTCGAGGACATCGCGGCCTGCGCGCTGTACCTCGCCTCGCCCGCCGCGTCCTACCTGACCGGCGACATCATCGGCGTGAACGGCGGGCTGACCACGCTGAACCTGCCGATGCCGCGCGCCTTCGGCTGAAACGGCGCGACGGTTCGCCTCAGCCTCCGGGCGCCGCGCCCAGCGCGGCATAGGCTTTCTCGACGTCCTTCATTTTTTTCTTCGAGATGCCGCCGAGCACCTCCAGCGCGTGGCGGATGCGCGCGCGCGAGAGGTCCGAGCCGAGCATGTGCATCGAGTCGATCACCGAGATCGAGGCCGCCGTGCCGGCGATCGCGATGAACAGCGGCGCGAGGAAATCGCGGATCTTCAGGCCCATCTGGTCGGCCAGCCCCTTCATCGCCGCGAAGATCGCATCGCGCTCCCAGGGCGATACGCCCTCGAGGCGCCACTGCGCGAACTGCAGCAGCTGCGCCAGCGCCTCGCGCTCGATCTTCACCTCGGCGAAGCTCTGCTCCGTGAGCGGCAGCATGCCCGAGGCGAGGTAGGCCGCGGCAGGCGCGAAATCGCTGAGGCGCTCCATGCGCGGCTGCAGGTGCGGCAGCACGCGCAGCAGGTTCTCGCGGTTGTAGGCCCACGCGATCATGCGGTCGGCGAGCTCCTCGAGCGTGAAGTCCTCGCGGATCCACAGCGCGTTCAGCCAGCTCAGCTTGTCGAGGTCGAACACCGGCCCGCCCAGCGAGACGCGCATGATGTCGAAATGGCACAGCATCTCGCCCAGCGTGAACTTCTCGCGCTCGTCGGGCATCGACCAGCCCATGCGGCCGAGGTAGTTGAGCAGCGCCTCGGGCAGGTAGCCCATGCGCCGGTAGTACAGGATGCTGGTCGGGTTCTTGCGCTTGCTGAGCTTGCTCTTGTCGGGGTTGCGCAGCAGCGGCAGGTGGCACAGCACCGGCGCCTGCCAGCCGAAGTATTCGTAGAGCAGCAGGTGCTTGGGCGCCGAGTTGATCCACTCCTCGCCGCGCAGCACGTGCGTGATACCCATCAGGTGGTCGTCGACGACGTTGGCGAGGTGATAGGTCGGCATGCCGTCGGCCTTCAGCAGCACCTGCATGTCGACCTGCGTCCACTCGAAGTCGATCTGCCCGCGCAGCATGTCCTGCACCTGGCACACGCCCTCGCGCGGCACCTTCATGCGCACGACGTAGGACTCGCCGGCCGCGAGCCGTGCCGCGACCTCGGCCTGGCTGAGCCCCAGGCAGTGCCCGTCGTAGCCCGGCTGCTGCTGCGTGGCGCTCTGCTGGCGGCGCAACTCGTTCAGGCGCTCGCTGGTGCAGAAGCAGCGGAACGCGTGCCCGTGCTCGAGCAGGTCATCGGCGTGCTCGCGGTAGATCTCGCCGCGCTCGCTCTGGCGGTACGGGGCGTGCGGTCCGCCGACATCCGGCCCCTCGTCCCACTCGAGCCCGAGCCAGCGCAGCGATTCGAGGATCGCGGCCTCCGATTCGCGCGTGCTGCGCACCTGGTCGGTGTCCTCGATGCGCAGGATGAACTTGCCGCCGTGCTGGCGCGCGAAACAGAGGTTGAACAGCGCGATGTAGGCGGTGCCGACGTGCGGGTCGCCGGTCGGCGACGGGGCGATGCGGGTGCGAACGGTCATCGGGAAACGGGTCCTGGCAGGGCCCGCGCGGAACGGGTCTGCGCGCGGCGGTCGAAAACGGGCGGTCAGTATATCCGCACCGGGCGGGTTCGGCTGCGCCGAACACCTTGCAGGTGTAGATCGGCATTCATGCCGACTGGTGCCGCAGCTTCCCTGTGGGTCTGCATTCATGCCGACTGGTGCCGACCGCCAGGCGGCGGGTTCGGCTGCGCCGAACCCTTGTCGGGCTGAAGCCCGACCCACATTCAGCCGAGTTTCTTGATCCGCTCCGAGGGGCTGATCACGTCCGTCATGCGGATGCCGAACTTGTCGTTCACCACGACCACCTCGCCGTGCGCGATCAGCGTGCCGTTGACCAGCACGTCGAGCGGCTCGCCGGCGAGGCGATCGAGCTCGATCACCGAGCCCTGCCCCAGCTGCAGCAGGTCGCGGATGGAGATCTGCGTGTTGCCCACTTCCATCGAGAGCCGCACCGGGATGTCGAGGATCATCTCGAGGTCGGGGCTGAGGGCGCGCGCCGGGGCGACGCCGCCGAAGTCGGGCATCGCATCGGCCTGCGCCGTGGCGCCGCCGCCCTGGCCCGGCATGGTGTCTTCGTTGCTCATTGCAGCACTTCCTCGGAGTCGGCTCTCATTTCGGTCGCTCGATGTTCTTCAGCACCTGCAGCGCCAGGTTGCCCTTCAGCGTGCCCAGGCGCACCCGGAACAGCGGGATGTTGTCGACGCCCAGGATGGGCTGGGGCGCCTCGATCGGGATCACGTCGCCGACCTCGAGGTCGATCACCTCGCGCAACGACACCTCGGTCTCCGCGACGCGGCAGTTCAGGCTGACCTTCGTGTCCTTGATGTTTTCCTTCAGCGCCGACTCCCAGCGGCTGTCGCGCGCGTCGGCGTCGTTCACCGCGGAGCGGTCGAGCAGTTCCTTGATCGGCTCGATCATGCCATAGGGCACCACGAGGTGCAGCTTGCCGCCGCTCACGTCGAACTCGACGCTGAAGGAGCTGACCACCGCGATGTCGTTGGCGTTGAAGATGCCGGCGGCCTCGGGGCTCGCCTCCTTCTGCACCATCTGCACCTTGACCGCGGAGCTGCCGCCCCAGGCCTTCTCGAGTTCGGCGAAGACGGTCTCGAGCACGCGGTCCACCACCAGCGTCTCGGAGGGCGTGAACTCGCGCCCCTCGACCTTGGCGTGGAAGCGCCCGCCGCCGAAGAAATTGTCGACCAGCAGGAACACGAGGCGCGCGTCCATCACCAGCAGCGCGTGGCCGGGCAGCGGATTCAGCCGCACCACGTTGATGCTGGTGGGCACCAGCAGGCTGTTCGCGTACTCGCCGAACTTCTGGATCTGCATGCCTTCGTAGTTGACGTCGAGACCGCGGCGCAGCAGCCCGCGAAAGCCGGTGCGCAGCTGCCGCGCGAAACGCTCGTTGGTGCGCTCCAGGGCCGGCATGCGCCCGCGCACGATGCGGTCCTGGCTGGTGAGATCGTAGAACTGCACCTCGGGCGGCGGCGCCTCGGGCGCGGTTTCGATGTCGCCGCCGCCCACGCCGTGGAGCAGCGCATCGATCTCGTCCTGTGACAGCAAGTCCTGCACGCTGGCTCTCCGCTCTCAGTCGACCGCGCGGCGGATCATCGGGTTCATTGAAGGACGAATTCGGTGAAGAAGACCTGCTCGACGCCCGGCGAGCCAGTCTCTGCCTGCAGCACCTGCTGCAGCGTCGCGAGGATGCGCTCGCGCAACGCCAGCTTGCCCGCCTCGGTGCGCAGTGCCGCGAAGTCCTGCTCGCCCAGCAGCGCCACCAGGCGAGCGCGGATCAGCGGCGCATGCAGTTCCAGCGCCTCGATCACGACCTCGTCGCGCGTCAGGGCGCTCAGGCTGGTCTGAACGTAACGCTGGCGGCCCTGCTCGTGCAGCGTCACCACGAACTTCTCGCCCAGCGATGCGTAGATCGCCGCGGGAGCGGCAGCCGGTGCGCTCGCTGCTGCGTCGGCCTCTTCGGCCCCCTTGCGGCCGGGCAGGAACCACGCAGTCACGGCGAGCGCCAGCACCACGACCGCCGCCGCGGCGCCGATCAGCAGTTTCTTTTTCCCGGTCCCGCCGGACGCTGCGTCCGCCGTCTTCTCATACGCCATGCCAAAGTTCCGTCACTGTGGTGCCGTTGCCTCATGTCGAGCAATCAACATGCCAGCAAGCGCACTCGTCCCCGCATCAGCGCGCGAAACCTGGCACGGGGCGCATCGCGCTGCCGATAATCGCGTCACGGCGGCATGCGCCGCGATCACGCATAGGCATCGACCAGCCCGCGCGGGGACATCACGACGACCGTCGCAGCATCCATGGCCTGCGCCTCGCCGCGCATTGCGGCGCCGACAGTCGACGCAGGCGAAGCCTCGCGTTCGCCGCGACCACCCTGCTGCTGTGCGACGTTGACGTCGACCAGGTTCATGCCGCTGCTTTCCAGCATCTCGCGCAACCGGGGCAGTGACTGCTCGACGAGGTCGCGCACCGCGGCGCTGTGCGTGGTGAAGTGCACGCTCGCGCCGTCGCGATGGGCCTGCACCTGCACCTGCAGCGGACCGAGCTCGGGCGGATCGAGCTGGATCGCGGCGGAACGCAGGTTGCGCCCGGCCAGCCACTGCACGCGCGCCTCGAGCTCGCCGGCCCACTCCGGACCGGCCTGGCCAACCGCCAAAGGCGCGGCAAAAATTCCCGGCCCGGCACCACCATCGCTGCGCGCGCCCGCGATGCCCGGCGCCTGCAGTGCGGGCCCCGCGGTGACGGCGCGCTCGCCGGCGGCGACCGACAACGGACCCGCGCCGTCCATATCCGGCGACACCGTTCCCGGCTCCGCGGCGAGCTCGCGTGCCTGCGCCAGCATCCGCAGCCACGGTGCCGCGGCGTTGTCCGACGGCTGCGCGTTGCCTTGCAGCGTCTGCGCCGCACCTTGCTGCCCGCCCTGCGGCGCTGGCGCCGGCGTCTGCTGGCGCGGCGTCGCGGCGCTCGCCACGAGAGCGTCGTCGGCGCCGGTCCGGCCCGCGACGGCAGACTCGGGAGGCACCACGGCCACGGATCCGGCGACCGGCATCGCCACCGCGGGGGTGGCTTCTGCCGCGTCAGGCGCGGCCGCCGCGCGCGCAGCACCCGGCGTCGCGTCCGTGCGCGCGACGGCGCGTTCCTGCGCGCCGCTCGCCGCCGGCAGCAGAAGCTCGGAGGCGCGCGACTGCCCGCCCGACATGTCGGCCCCGGCAGGCACGGCCGGCACGGCACGCGGCAAGGCCTGGTCGGCAAGCGGCAAGCTGTTGCCCGTGGGCGCTTGCGCCGGCGGGGCGATGACTGCCGACAGCGCGGGCCGGGTTCCCGCCGCGAGCGCAGGATCCTGCACCGCTACCGCCACGGGCGCGACGCTCGGCGCGCTGTCCTGATCCCGCGCCGCGGCGCGTTTGCGCGACGGCCCGTGGGTTTGGTCGCGCTCATTCATGGCCTCGCCGAGCGCGCGCCCGAATCCGCTCGCCGCGGCGGGTTCTGCGGCGTTTGCGTCGGCGCCGGCGGTCACCGCCGGCGCCGACGCCGCACGCAGATCACCCGTCGCCGGCGCGTGGGGTACGGCAGATATCACGGCAGCTGGGGGCATCGTCGGTCTCCGGGCGGGCCAGGCTCAGGAAGGACCTATGCAACCGCCGCGCCAGCGTCAACCCCGGGGGCGTTTCAGGTTCCCGGCTCGGCGTCCGAGGGATCAACGCGCCGTGGCAGGTCGTCGATCAGCTTCTGCAGGCGCCGGGCCGCCTCGCGCTCCTCCTCGGCGCGCGCCCGCGCGGCGAGATCCGCGAACATGCGCTGGCGGTTGCGCACACCGCGCCACTGCGCCGCGCTCAGCACCGACTGCTCGCGCGCGGCACCCACCGCGCGCTCCTGGATGGCCAGCGTGTCCGCCAGGCTGGCGCGGAACGCGCCGAGCTGCGCCAGCTCCGTCCCCGCGATGCCGTGGCGACCGGTCTCGAGCCAGCGCGTGGCGTATTCCCGTTCGTAGGATTCCAGCTGCTGTTGCTGCTGCTCGCGCCGCTGCAGTTCGCGGTTGGCATGCGCCAGGCGCTCGCGCGCGCCGCGCTCGGCCAGTTGCACCAGCTTCACCAGCGTCTGGAACCGCTGCGAGCGCTTCACGAGTTGCTGCCCTGCGCCTCGGCGGCGGGCCGCAGGATGCGGCGCGCCGCCGGCGGCGCGGCGCGCGGTTCCGCAGGGGCGGCGCCGAACAGCGCGTCGAGCTGCGCGACGCTGGCGTCGAAAGCCACGCGCTCGTCCAGCGCCTGGTGCAGGTAGCGTCGCATCGCGGGCATGCGCGCCACCGCGCGGTCGGTGTCCTCGTCGCTGCCGGCGGCGTAGGCACCGACGCTGATCAGGTCGCGGTTCTGCTGGTAGCGCGCGTGCAGCTTCTTGAACTCCTGCGCCGACTGGCGGTGCGCCGGTGTCGTGATCGCGGGCATGGCGCGCGAGATCGAGGCTTCGACGTCCACCGCCGGGTACTGCCCCTCTTCGGCCAGCGCCCGCGACAGCACCACGTGGCCGTCGAGAATGGCGCGCGCGGCGTCTGCGACCGGGTCCTGCAGGTCATCGCCCTCCACGAGCACCGTGTAGAAGGCCGTGATCGAGCCGCGCCCGGCCTCGCTGTTGCCGGCGCGCTCGACCAGGTCCGGGATGCGCGCGAATACCGAGGGCGGGTAGCCACGCGTCGCCGGCGGCTCGCCGACGGCCAGCCCGATCTCGCGCTGTGCCTGCGCGAAGCGCGTCAGCGAATCCATCAGCAGCAGCACGTTGCGGCCGCGGTCGCGAAAATCCTCCGCGATGCGCGTCGCGAGCCGCGCGCAGCGCATGCGCATCAGCGGCGCGTCGTCTGCCGGCGAGACCACCACCACCGCGCGGCGCATGCCCTCCTCGCCGAGGATGTCCTCGATGAATTCGCGCGCCTCGCGCCCGCGCTCGCCAACCAGCCCGACCACGGTGACGTCGGCTTCCGTGAAGCGCGTCATCATGCCGAGCAGCATGCTCTTGCCCACGCCGCTGCCGGCGAAGATCCCGAGCCGCTGGCCGCACCCCACCGTGAGCAGGCCGTTGATCGAACGCACGCCCACGTCGAGCGGGCGGCGAATCGGCGCACGGTGCAGGGGATTGATGGGCCGCCCGTCGAGCGCGGTGTAATGCACGTCCCTGAGCGGGCCGTGCCCGTCGATGGGTTCGCCCGAACCGTCGAGCACGCGACCGAGCAGGCCGTCGCCACCCGGTGCCTCGGCGGCGGCCGCCAGCGGCCGCACACGCAGCCCGGGACGCAGCCCGGTGACCCGCGCCGCGGGCATCAGGAACACGCGCTCGCCGTTGAAACCGACCACCTCGGCCTGCACGGGGGGCACGCCGGGCGCGAGGATCAGGCAGCGCTGCCCGAGCGCGCAGTTCAATCCGGTTGCCTCCAGCGTCATGCCGACCACGCGGGTCAGCGTGCCCTCGGCGACCGCGGCGCAGTCGTGGCGGATCCGCTGCCCGGCGGCACGCACGAACTGCGCGAGCGGACTCTCGCTCATGCGCCCCCGTCCGCCACGACGGTGCGGCCCAGGAACTGTTCGAGGATCGCGGCAAGTCGCGCCGACTGGCGGAAGTCGACCAGCGACTCGGCGGCCTCGACGCGGCAATCGCCGGGCGCGAGCGTGGCATCGACCAGCAACGCCGGCACCGCCTCGCCGGCGCCGAAGTCCTCCAGCAGCACGCGGTCGGCGGGGCTGACGTAGACACGCACGTTGCGCGCGCCGAGCGGCAGCGCCGCCAGCGCCTCCTCGATCACGTGCGCGACGCTTTGCGGCTGGATCGCCAGTTCGGCGCGGATGACCGCCCGCGCGATCTGTGCCGTCACCTCCAGCATCGCCTCGCGCAAGGCCTGCTCCTGTCCCAGCAGCGGCTGGTGCAGCATTTCGAGCAAGCCGGCGAAGCGTCCCGCGGCCTCCTCCAGGTACTTGCGTCCCGCCGCCAGGCCCTCGGCGTGGCCTGCCTCGTAGCCTTCCCGCTGCCCGCGCGCGTAGCCTTCGTCGTGGCCCTCGCGGCGCCCCTCCTCGGCGGCATCACGCACGATGGTCTCGAGCTCGCGCGCGCTCACCCCGCGCGCATAGCGGCCGGCCCTGATGTTCTCCTCGAGCTCGCGCGCGAAGGACTCGCCGCGCACCGCCTCGGCCTGCGCCATGCCGGTGTCGACGCGGCGTCCGCCGGCGCCCGCGCTCTCGGCCCTGACCACCACGCCCTCGGCCACCGCGGGCAGGTCCCACGCCGCGTAGGAGCCGCAGTTCTGGGCGGGAATGCGTCGTTGCTGGCTCACCGGCACCCCTGCGGGCGCGCCAGCGTCATATCATCGCCTCCGAGCTGCCGCCGAGCCTGATCTCGCCGGCATCGGCCATGCGCCGCGCCACCGCGAGGATCTCGCGCTGCGCTTTCTCGACATCGCTGACGCGCACCGGCCCCCTGGCCTCGAGGTCGTCGCGCAGCAGCTCGCCGGCGCGCTTGGACATGTTGCCGAAGACCTTCTGCTTGAGCTCGTCGTCGGCGGCCTTCAGCGCCAGCACCAGCCCGTCGGACGACACCTCGCGCAGCAGCGCCTGGATACCCTGGTCGTCGACGTTCTTGAGGTCGTCGAACACGAACATCAGGTCCTGGATCCTGTTGCCCAGCGACTCGTCCGCTTCCTTGATGTGGTCCATCAACTGCTGTTCGGCCGCGCTCTCGAAGTTGTTCATGATGTCGGCGGCGAACTTCACGCCGCCGAGGAAATGCCCCTGCTGCAGGCCGGAACCGGTCAGCTCGCCCTCGACGATCTTGTTGAGTTCCTGCAGCGCCGCGGGGTTGACGGTCTCCATGGTCGCAATGCGCATCAGCAGGTCGGAACGCGCCTTGTCCGGGAATTGCGCCAGCACCTCGGCGGCCTGATCCGGGTAGAGGTAGGACAGGATCACCGCCTGGATCTGCGGGTGCTCGCCGCGGATCGTGTTCGCGACCAGCTTGGGATTCATCCAGCGCAGACCCTCGAGCCCCTTGGTCTTGTCGCTCATCAGGATGTGGTCGATCACCGTCGTGGCGCGCTCCTCGCCGAGCGCCTCGATCATCACGTTGCGGATGTATGCCTCGGTTCCCACGCTGAGCCCGGTGGCGGCGCCCGCCTCGAACAGCACCCGTTCCATCACCCGCGCCACATCGGCGGAATTGACGTCGCTCATGTTCGCCATCTGCGCGCCGACCCGCTGCAGGTCCTTCGGCGTCAGGTGGCGCATGATGCGCGCGGCATTCGCCTCGCCGACCGACAGCAGCAGGATCGCCGCCTGCTCGATCGGCTTGAGGTGTTCGCTAACGGCCTGTTCCTCACTCACTGTCACGCACCCACTTGCGCACCACCTGCGCCACGCGCTCGGCGTCGCTCTCGACCATGGACTGCACCGCGGACAAGCGCGCCTGGTAGTCGCGCCCCGGGGCCGCGAGCAGCCGCGCCTCGCCCTGCCCCTCGCTCACCCGCTGCTGCGTCGCCTCGAGCCGCAGCCGCTCCTCGCGATGGCGATCCTCCAGCGCGCGCAACTGCATCACGTTGCTGCTGAGGGAGCGTAGCACGGGCCGCACCACCGCGAGCAGCACCGCCAGCACCAGCAGCGCCGCCAGCACCTGGCGCACCACGGGGAAGAACCAGTCCTGCTGCCAGAACGGCACCGCCTCCAGTTGCGCATCCAGCGCCGGCAGGTCGAAGAAGGCCGCGTTCACGACATTGACGCTGTCGCCGCGCGCCGGGTCATAGCCGACCGCATCGCGCACCAGCGTGGTGACGCGCTCGAGCGCGGCATCGTCCCAGGGCAGGTTCTCGCGTTCGCCGTTCCCGGCATTCACGCGCACGCGATCGTCCAGCACCACGGCCACCGTGAGCCGGCGCACGTTGCCCACCTGGTGGCGGGTGTGGCTCAGCGTGCGGTCGACCTCGAAGTTCCTCGTCGACTCGGTGCGCACGTTGCGCGGCGCCGCCGGCGCAGCGGGCTCCCCGGCCGGCACGGCAGTCACCACCTCGGGTGCGGCGCCCGGAACCGGGGGCTGGTTGCTGAGCGCGCCCGGAATGCCCGCGCCGGCATCGCCGGGGACGCGCTGCTCCTCGAGGCGCCGCTCGCTGCGGATCGCGGGAAGATCGGGGTTGTAGATCTCGTCGGTCTGCTCGACCGCGGTGAAATCCACGTCGGCCGTCACCTCGGCCTTGTAGCGGCCGCCGCCGACGATGGGATCGAGGATGCGGTGCACGCGCTGCACCAGCTGCTCCTCGAGCTTGGCGGTGTACGCGAGCTGCCGGGTGGCGGCCACCGCCTCGGGGTCGTCGCCGAAATTCGACACCAGCTTGCCCTTCTGGTCCACGATGGTGACGTCCGCCAGATCGAGATCCGGCACGCTGGAGGCGACGAGGTTGCCGATGGCGCGCACCTGCCCTTCCTGCAGCGTTCGCCCGGGCTGCAGTTCGAGCAGCACCGAGGCGCTGGGCCGGCGCTGGTCGCGCACGAACGCCGAACGCTCGGGCATCGCGAGGTGCACGCGCGCGGCGCGCACGCTGGCGATGCTGCCGATGGTGCGCGCGAGCTCGCCTTCGAGGCTGTGGCGATAGCGCGCGGTTTCCATGAACTGGCTGGTGCCGATGCCCTGTTCCTTGTCGAGCATCTCGAAGCCCACCGCGCGCTGGTTCGGCATCCCGGCCTCGGCCAGCAGCAGGCGCGCATCGTGGAAGCGCGAGGACTCGACCAGCAGCGCGCCACTGTTCTCGTCGATGCGGTAACGGATCCGGTTGGACTCGAGCACCCCGACCACCGCGGCGGCATCGAGGTTCTCCATGCTGCCGTAGAGCGGACGCATGTCGGCGCCCTGTGTCCACAGTACCAGCCACACCGCCAGCGCCACGCTGGCCGCGAGGCCGACGATCACGCCCACCTGCCGCGGAATCGACAGGCCGGCAATGCCGGCGACATAGGGATTGAGCGGCGCCGCGTAAGCGGCGCCCCCGCCGGCCACGGCCGGCAACTGCGTGCCGGCGTCCTGTTCGGTGTCTGCCATGCCCCCTCAGGCCCCCTGCGCGTAAACCGGCATCAGACCGGCATGTTCATGATTTCCTTGTACGCGTCGACCAGCTTGTTGCGCACCTGCGTCATGGCCTCGAAGGCGATGCTGGATTTCTCCGCCGCGACCATGACCTGGGTGAGGCTCACGCCCGGCTGGCCGACCTCGTAGCCCTCGCGCAGCGCGTTGGCCTGCTGCTGCACGGCGTTGACGCTGTCGATGGCCTGGCTGAACAGCTCGCCGAAGGCGGGCGCCGCGGACTCCGGACGGGCCAGCTGCCCGGGCTCTATGCGCCCGGGCGCCACCTCGTGCAGCGGGCGCTGCATCTGCGCCTGGATCATGCGCATCTGCGCCAGGACCTGGGTGATATCCGCTCGTTCGACCATCGCGCCCTCCTGCCGGCTGCCGGACCGGGCCGGTTCCGCACTCCGGGGTGCCGCGGCCTGCGGGCCGGGCGACGGGATATTGACGGAATCAGCGCCGGATCAACGTTCGGATGAGCAGAAGCATTTTCCGGGCCAGCTGCTGACGCGCAGCGGCGCCCGCGCGAACGGGGATTGCCGGTGTGGGTCGGCATTCATGCCGACATGTGCCGGCCCGGATGCTGCTGTCGCCATGAATGGCGACCCACAGGTGCGGCTCTCAGCCGACGTTGACGGCGCGGATCAGGGCCTCATCGGGCGGGCGCGCGCGCAGCGAGGCGAAATCGAACAGCGCGGTGTCGGCGAGCTGCGAGGGCGCGACGTTGGCGATCGCGGTGAAGATGGACTCCGATGCGCCCCGGGTACTTGCGCTCCCAGTCGCGCAGCATCTCCTTGACCGCCTGGCGCTGCAGGTTCTCCTGCGAGCCGCACAGGTTGCAGGGAATGATCGGGAAGCCCTGGCACGCCGCGTAGTCCGCGAGATCCTCTTCCTTGCAGTAGGCCAGCGGACGGATCACCACGTTGTCGCCGTCGTCGCTGAGCAGCTTGGGCGGCATGGCCTTCAGCTTGCCGCCGAAGAACATGTTGAGGAACAGCGTCTCGATGATGTCGTCGCGGTGGTGGCCCAGCGCGATCCTGGTGGCGCCGATCTCGCGCGCGAAGCTGTAGAGGGTGCCGC
This sequence comes from uncultured Gammaproteobacteria bacterium, assembly GCA_963819895.1. Classification (GTDB taxonomy): domain Bacteria; phylum Pseudomonadota; class Gammaproteobacteria; order Pseudomonadales; family UBA5518; genus UBA5518. The sequence goes on along the minus strand of CAWFXU010000019.1, from coordinate 44,126 downwards.
GGCGCAGGCGCGAGCACAGCCCGCAGGTGGTCTTGCCCTCGGGGATCACCGACTTCACGATGCTGTAGGTGTCGTGCTCGAGGATGTGGTACGCGATGCCGAGGCCGGAGAGGTACTCCGGCAGCACCTCCTCGGGGAAGCCCGGCTGCTTCTGGTCGAGGTTGACCGCGACCAGCTCGAAGTGGACCGGCGCGGTGCTGCTGCAGGTTCATCAGGATGTCGAGCATGCCGTAGGAGTCCTTGCCGCCGGACAGGCAGACCATCACGCGATCGCCCGCCTCGATCATGTTGTAGTCGTCGATCGCATGGCCGACGTTGCGCCGCAGGCGCTTCTGCAGCTTGTTGAACTCGGTGCGGCTCTTGCGCGGGTCCGCCGGGGCCACGGGGCATCTCCTGGGTGCTGGATCGGGCGCGCATTCTACAGCGCTTGTGGGTCCGAATTCATTCGGACATTGCCCGTGGGCCGGGATTCATGCCGACTTGTGCCAATGTGGGTCGGCATTCATGCCGACGGGCGCCGGGCCAGCCGCAAATGTCGCCATGAATGGCGACCCACAGGGGGTGTGCGGGTGTGAGAATTGCGGCGTCGCGGGAGCCGGCCTCGTGTTGGCGCGGGTGGGGCCAGGCGCTACAATCTGCGCCCTCCGCATGCGGCCCGGCCGCAGTTTCCCACCCAAGCCGACAGGAAGCCCCGAGATGAAAAAGCCCGTTCGCGTAACCGTCACCGGCGCCGCCGGCCAGATCGGCTACAGCCTGCTGTTCCGTATCGCCTCGGGCGCGATGCTCGGTCCCGACCAGCCGGTGATCCTGCACATGCTGGAGATCACGCCGGCGCTGGACGCGCTGCAGGGCGTGGCCATGGAGCTCGAGGACTGCGCCTTCCCGCTGCTGGCGGGCATCGTGTGCACCGACGATCCCGAGGAAGCCTTCAAGGACGCCGAGTACGCGCTGCTGGTGGGCGCGCGTCCGCGCGGCCCGGGCATGGAGCGCAAGGACCTGCTCGAAGCCAACGCCGCGATCTTCTCGGTGCAGGGCAAGGCGATCAACGACGCCGCCGCGCGCGACATCAAGGTGCTGGTGGTCGGCAACCCGGCCAACACCAACGCGCTGATCGCCCAGCGCAACGCGCCGGACATCAACCCGCGCCAGTTCACCGCGATGACGCGCCTCGACCACAACCGCGCCATCACGCAGCTGGCGAACAAGACCGGCAACCCGGTCAACGACGTCACGCACATGACGATCTGGGGCAACCACTCCTCGACGCAGTACCCCGACCTGTTCAACGCCAAGGTGAACGGCAAGGCCGCCATCGAGCTGGTCGACCGCGGCTGGTACGAGAACGACTTCATCCCGTCCGTGCAGCAGCGCGGCGCCGCCATCATCAAGGCGCGCGGCGCCTCCTGCGCGGCATCGGCGGCCAATGCCGCCATCGACCACATGCGCACCTGGGCGCTGGGCACCGCGCCCGGCGACTGGGTCAGCATGGGCGTCTACAGCGACGGCAGCTACGGCATCAAGGAAGGCCTGATCTACTCCTTCCCCTGCGTGTGCAAGGACGGCGACTGGCAGATCGTGCAGGGCGTGGAGATCAACGATTTCTCGCGCGCGAAAATGGCGGCCACCGAGCAGGAACTCACCGAAGAGCGCGACGCGGTCGCCCACCTGCTGCCGTAACCGGCCGGGCACGGGACGCGCGCGTCCCGTGCCGCCTTCCATCAGCGATCGCCGGTATCGACACGCGTCGCCTCGATCATGAACGTCGCCAAGGCGCGGCTCCCTCCCGAGCACCTGCCGCGGCGCGCCCGCAGGCCACGTCGACGCAGACAGCGAGCTCGTCTGGCCAGCCCGAGCGCCGAAAATCGCTCGACTTTCGCGTCTGGCGCGGCAACCGAAATGCTCACGCGCCGACAGCTCTCCCGCGCGCACCGCTTTCCTCGCCTCACCGTCGCCCTGCCGGCGCCCGCCGGCATCGCCGGCACGCGCCAGCACGACCCGCACCAGGCCTCATCGGTGCACACCGGAGACTCGGCCCGCGCTTGCTGCCGCGAGCCAGCTCGGCCGCGAGAAGCAGCGACGCCGAGCGCATCGGTTCGAGCGCAGGAGGGCCCAGCGGGCGGGGACGTTCGCGCTTGAGGTGCCAGCGCCACGGTTCCAGGTCCCGCGTCTTCTGTCCTCCCCGGCGCTGCCAGCTCGTAGCCGCCGTCGACCAGAAAGCGCGTCAGCTTGTAGCGGCCATCGCGCACCGAGTCGACACGCTCGCGCTGCAGCAGTTGCAGCGAATCGCGCGCGAGCCAGACCGAGAGCCGCGACGTGACGCCGGGCAGCACGCTGTCGGCGTCCAGTCGCAGCACCCCGGCTGGCGGTGCGGCGCAGCGCCGCATGACCGCGCACGTCCACGAGCTCTGCCGCGAGCGCCGCGGCGAGGCTCCGCGAGCGCAGGGTGGTCGTGGCGACCATGACGACATCGGTGCGCCTCCAGATCGACGCGCGTCCATCCCGGCCAGTCGCACGCGACGGCAGGCAGCGCCTGCATGGCCACGGCGAGCAGAAACAACAGCCGCGCGGCCGTGACACCCGGATCCATCGTCCTCCCTCACCTGCAGCACGAAGCCCGCGCTGGCATCGCGCCACCACTACAGCAGTGCCGTGGTCTATACTGCCACCCGATCGATGGCGCGCATCCCGATGGCGAAACGCATGGCCGAAGGCGGACTGAAAAAGCTGTTCAGCGGATTGCTGGGAAGGCACAAGCCCGAGGAGGCGGAGCCCCGGGAGCCCGAGCTGCGCGCGAGCTTCGAGCAGACCGTGATCCGCCTGCAGCAGATGGTGGAGGAGCGCAGCTTCGTCGACGTGCGCTTTCCCGGCCGCGCCGACAGCGTCTACCAGAGCCTGATCCTCAAGGTCGATCCGCACGAACGCTACGTGCTGATCGACGAACTGTTCCCCGCGCACGGGCAATACTTCATCTCGCCCGGCGACGAGGTCGAGATCACCAGCGTGCGCCGCGGCATACCGGTGCGCTTCCAGAGCTGGGTGAAGTCCATCAGCATCGACGAAACCGACGGCCTGCCCGCCTACCGGCTGGCACTGCCCGACAGCGTGGACGCCAAGCAGCGCCGCACGCATTTCCGCCTCAGCCTGGATGCCGACAGCGGCGTGCGCCTGCGCATCCGCGGCCCCGACGGCGACCGCCTGCTCTGCACCGTGCTGAACCTGTCGCAGAGCGGGCTCGGCTTCAGCTGCCAGGGCAACCTGAGCGAGCGCCTGCGCGAGACTCCGCTGCTGCGCAACTGCCTGCTGACCATCCCGGGGCAGCCCGAGATAGCCTGTGATCTCGAGGTGCGCAGCTTCGAGTTCCGCAAGCAGCCGCACCGCCACACCGTGGTCGGCGCGCGCATCGACAACCTTGCCTCTGCCAGGCAGCTCGAGCAGTACCTCGTGCTCACGCAGCGCCAGCAGCGCCGCGAAACCGTGCGGCGCTGATCAGGCCAGCTCGCGCAGCACCACCACCGGCGGCGTGTCCACCACGCGCCGGCAGGTGAACACACCGAGCAGCGCGGCAAGCACTGCACCGGCAAGCGGCCCCAGCACCCAGATCTGCGGATGCACGCGAAACGGCAGTTCCATCAGCCGCGTCTGCACCAGCCACGCCACCGTTTCCGCGCCGGCCGCGGCCAGCGTGCCGGCGAACATCCCGAGCAGCGCGAATTCCGCGATCAGGCTGCCGAGCACGAGCCGCCGCCCGGCACCGAGCGCGCGCAGGATCGCGCTCTCGCGAAAGCGCGCATCGAGCCCCGCCTGCACGCTGGCGACCATCACCAGCGCGCCGGCGATCACCAGCAGCGCCAGCACCAGTTCCACCGCCAGCGCGAGCTGCCCGGTGATGCCGCGCAGCTGCGCCAGGATCGCGTCCATCTCCATCACGGACACCGTGGGGAACTCGCGCACCAGCTCGTTCAGCACCAGCTTGCGATCGGGCTCCAGGTAGAAACTGGTGATCCACATGCCGGCCTGCTTCTCCAGCACGTGGCGCGGGAACACCAGGAAGAAGTTCGGGCGCATCGTGTCCCAGTCGAGCGCGCGGATGCTGCTCAGCACGACGTCGAAGCGCTCCGCGCCCACCTGCACCGTGAGCCGGTCGCCGAGCGCGAGTCCCAGCGCGCGCACAACCCCCGCCTCCACCGACACCTCGTCGCCGGCCTGCGCTCCCCACCAGCGCCCGGCGGCGATGCGGTTTTCCGCGGGCAGCGTGTCGGACCAGGTGAGGTTGAATTCGCGATCGAGGTTCAGCTCCTCGCCGTCCTCGAGGCGCGGCGGCGCACCGTTCACCGCCACGATGCGCCCGGGCACCATCGGGTAGAGCCCGGCGTGCGTGATGCCCCGCGCGGCGAGGAACTGCTCGAGCGCCTCGGCCTGGTAAGGCGCGATATTCACCAGGAAATGATTCGGCGTGCGCGGCGGCAGCTCGCGTTGCCAGTCGTCGATCAGCGCGCCGCGCACCAGCACCATGACCAGCGCGAGCATCAGGCTGAGCGCGAACACCAGCGTCTGCAGCGCGTTCAGCGCCGCATGCCGCTGCAAGGCCGCGAAGGCGAGGCGCAGCATGCCCTGCGCCTGCATCCCCGGCAGGCGCGCCCGGCGCAGCAGCAGGTAGCTGAAGGAGCCCACCAGCGCGGCGCTCGCCACCAGGCAGCCGAGCACCAGCAGGCTGAGCCGCCAGTCCCCGCTGTACCAATGCAGCAGCAGTGCGAGCGCCGCGAGGCCGCTCGCGTACACCACGCCGCGCGGGGCCACCGGCGTGCGCTCGCGCCGCAGCACGCCCAGCGGCGAAGCGCCCGCCATCGCGAGCAGCGGCGGTGTCGCGAGCCCGAGCAGGCTGAGCGCGCCGGTGCCGGCGCCCAGCCACAGCGCGCGCATCCCCGGCGCGGGCAGCTCCATCTCGACCAGGTCGCCGAGTACCGCGAACACCGCGGCCTGCAGCGCCCAGGCGCAGAGCCAGCCGAGCGCGATCCCGGCGAGCGCGAGCAGCAGCAGGTTGCCGGCGTAGAGACCGCGGATCGCGCCCGCGGTCAGCCCCAGCGTCTTCAGGATGGCGACGTAATCGGCGTGGCGCTCGGTGTAGCGGCTCGCCGCCATCGCCAGCGCGATGCCGGCCAGCACCACGCCGAGCGATCCGGCCAGCATCAGGAAGGACTCGGCCCGACCGAGCGCGCGCGAGACGCGCGGCTGGCCCTCCTCCACCGTCACGAAGCGCTGCCCGGGCAGCAGGGCGGCTTCGATGCCGCGCACGCCAGGCGGCGATGCGCGCGGCCTCGCCGGCGAACAGGTAGGCGTACTGCACGCGGCTGCCCGGCTGCATCACCTCGGCCGCGGCGATGTCCGCCAGGTTCATCATCAGCCGCGGCCCCATCGCGACCAGGCTGCCGCCGCCGTCGGGCTCCTGCTTCAGGATCGCGCCGACGCGAAGCTCCGTCGCGCCGAGCCCGATGCGCTCACCGAGCGCGATCCCGAGCGCCGGCAGCAGCCGCGCATCGACCCAGACCTCGCCGGCGGGAGGCCCGCGATCGCGCTCCTCGAGCGGCCCCTCGGGCGACGCGCCGATGCCGATGCGCCCCAGCAGCGGGTAGCCCTCGCCCACGGCCTTCACCGACACCAGCTGCATGGCATCACCACGGAACACCATCGTCGTGAAGCGCAGCACCTCGGCCTCGCGCAGGCCGGCGGCGCGCGCCGCGTCGATCCAGTCGGCGGGAACCGGGCGCGGCGACTGCAGCACCAGGTCGCCGGCGATGAAGGTCGCGCTGCGCAACTCCACGGCGCGCTGCAGGCGGTCGATGAAGAGCCCGAGCGTGCTCACGATGCCGACCGCGAGCACCAGCGCGGCGAGCAGCACGCCGAGCTCGCCGCTGCGCCAGTCGCGCCAGAACAGCCGCAGCGCCAGCCTCAGCATGTGAGTTGCCGCCACGCCGTCGCGCAGGCGGCCGCCATCGAGCGTGAGGCGCCGCGCGCAGCGTGCGGCGAGCCGCTCATCGTGCGTGACCAGCACCAGTGTCGCGCCCTGCTCGGCCTGCAGCGCGAAGATCAGGTCGATCACGCGCGCGCCCGTCGCGGCATCCAGGTTGCCGGTCGGCTCGTCGGCGAACAGCAGTCGCGGCGTGCAGGCGAAGGCGCGCGCGATCGCCACGCGCTGCTGCTCGCCGCCGGAGAGCTGGCGCGGGTAATGCGCGAGCCGCTGCGCGAGCCCGACGCGCCCGAGGTAATCGCGCGCGCGCGCCGCCGCGTCGCGATCGCCGCGGATCTCCAGCGGCAGCATCACGTTCTCGATCGCGGTGAGGCCCGGCAGCAGCTGGAAGGACTGGAACACGAAGCCGACCATGCGCGCGCGCAGGCGCGCCCGCGCGTCCTCGTCGAGCCGCGTGATGTCCTCGCCGTCGATGCGGATGCTGCCGCGCTGGGCAGGTCCAGGCCGGCCAGCAGCCCGAGCAGCGTCGACTTGCCGGAGCCCGAGGCGCCGACGATCGCGACCGCCTCGCCCGGGTTGATTTCGAGACTGATCCCTTCCAAGATGCCGAGCCCGCCTTCCGCGGTGACGACTTCCTTTCCGACATTGCTGGCAACTATCAGTGGTTTCATGATCAGCAGACGACTGCTTCCGCTCCTGTTCCTGTGTGCGCTCGGCATTATTCGCCACGCTTCCCGCGCGCGGCAATGCCGCCTGCGTGCTGGTGCTCGGCGACTCGATCAGCGCCGGCCTCGGCGTGCCCGCCGGTGCCGGCTGGGTCGACCTGCTGCGCCCCGAGCTCGACGGCTGCGAGGTGGTGAACGCCAGCATCAGCGGCGAAACCACCGAGGGCGGCAAGGCGCGGCTTCCCGCGCTGCTGCAACAGCACCGCCCGCGGCTCGTGGTGCTCGAGCTCGGCGGCAACGACGGCCTGCGCGGCTTTCCGCTCGCGGTGACGCGCGCCAACCTCGCGGCGATGATCGCCACGCCGCGCGAGGCCGACGCCCGCGTGCTGCTGCTCGGCATGCGCATCCCGCCGAACTACGGGCCGCGCTACGCCGAGGGCTTTCCACGCGCTGTTCGGCGAACTCGCCGAGGAAACCGGTGCCGCGCTGGTCCCCTTCCTGCTCGAGGGCATCGCGACCGACCCGGCGCTGATGCAGACCGACGGCGTCCACCCCACCGGCGAGGCGCAACCGCTGATCCTCGCGAACGTGCTGCCGGTGCTCGCGCCGCTGATACGGGAATGAGCGCGTGACGGATCAGCGGGATCCCGCAAGCGATCGCGGCGCTGCTGGCCGCGGACCGCCGCCACGCGTGGCATCCCTACGCCTCGGCGCTGCACCCGCCGCCGGTCTACCCTGTCGCCTCCGCGCACGGCGTGCGCCTGCGGCTCGCCGACGGGCGCGAACTGCTCGACGGCATGTCGTCGTGGTGGGCCGCGATCCACGGCTACAACCACCCGGTGCTGAACCGCGCCGTCAGCGCGCAGCTCGCGCGCATGTCGCACGTGATGTTCGGCGGGCTCACCCACGAGCCGGCGGTCGAACTGTGCGCGCTGCTCGCGGCGATCACGCCGGGCGAGCTCGAGCGCGTCTTCCTCTGCGACTCGGGCTCGGTCGCGGTGGAGGTGGCGATCAAGATGGCCCTGCAGTACTGGCAGGCGCAGGGGCAACCCGGGCGCCATCGCCTGCTGACGCTGGCCGGGGGCTATCACGGCGACACCTTCATGGCGATGTCGGTGTGCGATCCGGTCACCGGCATGCACCACCTGTTCCGCGGCGTGCTGCCCGAGCAGCTGTTCGCGCCGCGTCCCGGCTGCGGCTTCGGCAAGCCCGGCGCGCGTCGCGGACATCGCCGCCTTCGAGGCGCTGCTCGACGCAGCACCGCGAGCAGATCGCGGCGGTGATCCTCGAACCGATCGTGCAGGGCGCGGGCGGCATGCACTTCTACTCGGCGGACTACCTGCAGCAGGTGCGCGACGCTCTGCGACGCGCACGGGGTGCTGCTGATCGCCGACGAGATCGCCACCGGCTTCGGCCGCACCGGCAGGCTCTTCGCCTGCGAGCACGCCGGCATCGCGCCCGACATCCTCTGCCTCGGCAAGGCGCTGACCGGCGGCTACCTCTCGCTGGCCGCGACGCTCGCGAGCGACCGCGTGGCCGGGACCGTCTGCAGCGGCGAGGCCGGCGCGCTGATGCACGGCCCGACCTTCATGGGCAACCCGCTCGCCTGCGCGGTGGCGCTGGCGAGCACGCGCCTGCTGCTGGCGCAGCCGTGGCAGCGCGAGGTCGCGCGCCTGGAAACGGCGCTGCGCGAGGGCCTGGCGCCGGCGGCCGCGCTTCCCGGCGTGCGCGAGGTGCGCGTGCTCGGCGCGATCGGCGTGATCGAGATGGAGCACGATGTCGCGATGGGCCCGATCACCGAGCGCTTCCTCGCCGAGGGCGTGTGGATCCGGCCCTTCGGGCGCCTGGTCTACACCATGCCACCGTTCATCATGCAAAACGATGAGGTGGCGCAGCCTCACGCGCGGTATGATCGCCGCGCTGGAAAAATACCTGTCACAAGCCGAACGAGAGCAGAGACCATGAACAACGTGAACATGCATGTGCAGCGCGATTTCGATCATCCGAGCGATCGCGTCTGGGCCGTCCTCGGCAATTTCGCGACATCGGCTGGTGCATGGGCATCGAGCGCGTCGAACTGCGCGGCAGCGGCCCGGGCATGACCCGCCAGATCCACATGCCCGGACTGGGCGCACCGATCGAAGAGGTGCTGGAATCCATCGACGACGCCGCACGCACCTTCAGCTACTCGATCCCGCGCGGCAACCCGATGCCGGTCACCGACTACCTCGCCACGGTGCGGGTCGAGGAACTCGGCGGCGCGCGCTGCCGCGTGCACTGGAGCGCGACGGCCGACGCGACCGGGCATCAGCGGCGAACAGGCCGCCGAGATCCTGAGCGACGTCTACGGCCAGATGCTCGGCTGGCTCGGGGACGCGCTGGCGAAGGGCTGAGGCCCGCTCAACCGGGCTGCTTGCGCACGCGCATCCAGCGCCGCATCAGCCAGCCCTGTCCCGGCGCGAAACTGCGCACCTCCGCCGCCACGAACAGCGCCGCGATCGCGGGCGTCGCGCCGTTGCCACGCGCGCGAGCCGAACACCGCGACGCGCTCCACGCTGCGCCCGAAACAGCGCAGGAAACGGATCTGTGCGGCGAAGGTGCCCCCGGCGCCCCAGCCGTGGAAGCGCCGCACGTCGAGGATCAGGAACTCGATGCGCCCGTGGCGCGCGCGCAGCCGTTCCGCCGCGGGCGCCACGGCCTCGCTGAAATCCTGCGCCTGGATCCGGTCGATGAGACTGACGCGCATGATCGCGCGCCGCGAATTGAGCCTGATGTCGATCATGGCCGTAGACCTCCGTGTCTGGACCGCGTGGTGCCGGGAACCCCGGCGCGGCTCCTCCCGAGCCGCTCCCGGCCGATTATCCACGCCAGCCGCGGCGCTCACAACAGCCGCGGCCGACCGGTATACTGCGGCGCGCGTCTTTCCCCCGCGGAGCTCTCCCATGCAGCAGCTGACCGGCATCGACACCCTGTTCCTCACCCAGGAGACCGAGCGCACGCCGCTGCACATCTCGCCGCTGCTGATCTACGATCCCTCCACGGCGCCCGGCGGCAGCGTGCGCTTCAAGGACATCCTGCGCCTGTTCGAGAGCCGGCTGCACCTCGCCCCGATCTTCCGCCGCAAGCTGGTGGAAGTGCCCTTCGACCTCGACTACCCGTACTGGGTCGAGGCCGAGGACTTCGACCTCGAGTTCCACGTGCGCCACATCGCGCTGCCGCAGCCCGGTGACTGGCGCCAGCTCTGCATCCAGGTCGCGCGCCTGCATGCGCGCATCCTCGACCGCTCGCGTCCGCTGTGGGAAGCCTACGTGATCGAGGGGCTGGACAACATCGAGGGCCTGCCGAAGGGATGCTTCGCGCTGTTCCTGAAGATGCACCACGCGGCGATCGACGGCGTCTCCGGCGCCGAGATCATCGGCGCCATCCACGACACCGAGCCGCGCGCCGTGGCGCGCGATGCCGCGCGCCACGGCACAGTGGCACCCCGATGCGCCACCCTCGCAGCTCGGCCTGCTGGCACGCGCCTGGCTGAACAACCTGCGCCAGCCGGCACGCCTGGCGCAGACCGTGGGCAACCTGATCCCGGCCGCCAGGCGCGTGCGCGACGGCCTGCGCGAAAACCGCTTCCACCACATCCGCGAGCGCGTCAACACGCGCTTCAACGCGCCGTATCGGCGGCGCACCGCGTGGTCAATGCGCGCTTCTTCCCGCTGCGCGCAGGTCAAGGCGATCAAGGACCTGGTGCCCGGGGCCACCGTGAACGACGTCATCGTGACGATCGTGGCCGGCGCGCTGCGCAAGTACCTGCAGGCCAAGGGCGAGCTGCCGCCCGTCTCGCTGGTCGCGGGCGCACCCATCAACGTGCGCACCCAGGCCGACGAGGGCAGCGGCGGCAACCTGGTGAGCATGATGACGCTGTCCATCTACACCGACATCGCCGATCCGCTCGAGCGGCTGCACCAGGTGCACGACGAATGCATGTCGTCCAAGGAGTACTCCAGCGCCATCGGCGCGCGCACCCTGACCGACCTCACGCAGACGATCCCGGCGCGCGTGGCGGCGCTCGGGTTTCGCGCCGCGAGCCAGACCATGCTGATGACCGGTGCCACCTCGCCCATCAACACGATCATCTCGAACGTGCCGGGACCGCAGGTGCCGCTGTACATGGCCGGCGCGCGCCTGCTGTGCAGCGCCGGCTGCGGACCGCTGCTGGATCACATGGGGCTGTTCCACGCGGTGCTGAGCTACCACGGCGGCATCTCGGTGACCGTGACCGCCTGCCGCGACATGCTGCCGGACCCGGATTTCTACACCGAGTGCATCCAGGCCAGCTTCGACGAACTCAAGCAGGCGGCCGAGGCGCTCGGGCGCAGCCGCGCCAGGGCGCTGCAGGGGCGGCGCCCGCGCGCGCGCAAGGCGGCCACACCGTGAGCGCCGGCGCGCGCCGAGTCAGCCGAGCACCAGCCCCGACAGCAGGCCCGCGAGAAAGAGCAGGGAAAAGCGGCGGTTCAGCACGAACGCGTGGTGGGCGAACCACAGCGGCCAGATCTCATCGGGGTAGTCCGCGGGACGCTCGGCGGGCTTGGGCGCGCCGAGCACGTCGATGGTTCGTCTGCGCCGCCGGCACGTTCAGCAGCACCAGCAGCAGCGTCCACGCGAATTCGTTGGCGAGCACCAGCGCGCCGACCAGCAGGAATTCCAGGATGATCATCCCCATCACCCACAGCCGCGCCTGCCGATCGCCGAGGATCACCGGCAGCGTGCGTATGCCCTTGGCCGCGTCGGCGGGCAGCTTGTCGATGTGCTTGCCGAAGATCACGGTGGTGGGACCGAGCGCATACACGGTGCCGAGCAGCGCCACCGGCCAGCTCCACGCGCCGCAGGCGACGTAATACGCCCCGCCCGTCATCAACGGCCCCCACACCGCGAGCACCGCGGGCTCGCCGAGCCCGAGATACTTCAGCGGCCAGGTGTAGAACAGCACGAAGAACGCGCCGGCCAGCATCAGTGGCAGCGCTCAGCCCGCCGCGCAGCCACACCACGGCCGCACCCGCTGCCAGCGCCACGGCCGCCGTCGCGACGATGTAACCGAGCATCGCGCGCCGGCTGAGCAGGCCGTTCTCCAGCACGTGGGTGCCGTAGCGCGCGCGATAGTAATTGTCGCGATCGACGCCACGCGCCGAGTCGACGTAGTCATTGATCAGGTTGTTGGTGGCGTGGGCCGCCAGCAGGCCGACGAGCGCGAGCACCCACAGCACGGCGTCGAATCCCGGTTCACGCAGCGCCAGCAGGCCGCCCAGTGCCGCCGACGTGAACGTCATCAGCAGCACCGAGGCGCGCGCGGCCACGGCCCAGCGCGTCGGTAGCGACAATTGCGCCCACTGCGCCGCATCCACGCGTGGAACGGTGCGCAAGCGCCTCGAGAAATCCGGTCACGGCAAACTCCCTGCAAACATTGCGAGCCGCAGTATAACGGGACGCTCCCGCGCCTCGCCGCGCATTCTCGCTTGGCCTAGAATCAGCATCGCATCATGACAGGAGTCGAATCGTGACATCCCGCACCACACCGCGTATCCGTTCCACCAGCGCCTGGGACCAGCACCAGATCGACGCGTTCCTGGGCGCCAGCCGCATACCGCTGCGCCTGGCATGCAACGCGGGCCAGGGCTTCCCGCTGCTGAACTCGCTGTGGTTCGAGCAGCGCGACGGCAGCCTGTGGTGCGCCACCCATGCCAGCTCGGCCATCGTGCCGTTCCTGCAGCGCGATCCGCGCTGCGCCTTCGAAATCGCGCTGAACGACCCGCCCTACTGCGGCGTGCGCGGGCAGGCACGCGCCCTGCTCATCCGCGACGGCGCGGGCGAATTGCTGCAGCGCCTGATCGAGCGCTATCTCGGGGACAGCAACCCGGCGCTGGCCGCCTGGCTGATGAGCCGGGCCGATGACGAGTACGCGATCCGCCTCGACCCGACCTGGCTCACGGCCTGGGACTACCGTCCGCGCATGCAGCCCGCGGACTGATTCACACGAACACGTCCGTGCTGTCCATGCCGAGTTGCACCGCGCCGAGGTTGCGCGAGAACGGCACCGGGTTGTTGGCGACGTGCGCGCGCGCCGTGTTCACGTCGAGGAAGCGCTGCTGGATCGGGCTGCCGAGGAACACCGAGCGCCCGCCGGCGTTGGCGAACAGCTCGCCGACGATCCCCACCGCCTTGTCGACGATGCGCGAGGCCTCGTAGCGGTAACGCACCCGCGAGGCCATCGGGATCTCGCGCCCCGCCTCCACGCAATCGACCATGTCGCCCAGCGCCCGGAACAGCAGCGCGTCGATCTCGGCGATGCCGAGCTCGGCGCGCGCGATGATCTCCTGCGTGTGGGTGTCGCCGGCGAGCTTGGTCGGATCGTTGCTGGAGCGGTTCTGGCAGCCGGCGATGAACAGCCGCAGCGCCGCGCGCGAGGCGCCGATCGCCGGATTCGACACCGTGCGCGCGAACAGCTGGCCCCACGGAATGCGATACAGCGGCGCGGTGTTCACGCGGTTGCCCGGATTGTCCAGCCGAAAGCCGTCCATCTGGCGGTGCGTGCGGTATTCGGGCACGAACATGTCCTCGACGACGACGTCGTTGCTGCCCGTGCCCTGCAGGCCCATCGCCTGCCAGGTGTCCTCGATGCGGTAATCGCTCGCCGGCAGCAGGAAGGTGCGGTAACCGTCATTGGGCACGATCGCGCCGAGGAACACCCAGTCGCAGTGGCCGCTGCCGCTCGACCAGCCCCAGCGCCCGGAGAGGCGAAAGCCGCCCTCCACCACCGTGACCTTGCCCATCGGCGCGTAGGACGAGGAGATCAGGTCGTTCGCGCTCGACCACACTTCCTGCTGCGCGCGATCGTCGAACAGCGCCAGCTGGAACGCGTGCACCGACACGATGCCCCCGGCCCAGGCCGAGGACATGCAGCCGTCGGCGAGCGTCGCCTGGGCGCGGAAGAACTCGCGCGGGTCCGCCTCCAGACCGCCGTAGCGCAAGCGGCTGGAACAGGCGGAAGAAACCCGCCTCGCGCAGTTCCGCGAAGGTCTCGTCGGGAACGCGCCGCTCGGCCCGCGTGCGTGGCGCGCGCTCCTCCAGCCGCGGCACCATCGCGGCGATGCACTCGTGCATGCGCGCGATATCGGCGGCACGCGAATCCTCGTTGACGGCGGCGTTCATGCTTTCTCCTCAATCCGGTCGTGGTTTTTGCCTTTCCCTGTACGCCGCGCCCGTGCCGGCGGTTCACCGCGAGACGATATGCAGCAGCGGTGCCCAGTGTAGCGAACAAGTGGACGCGCAACGGCGCATTATTGCGCAATCGCGTGGGCGCGGGCCGCCCCAGGGGCTACCATGCGCGCCGGGTCAGGGGCCAACACGCATGAAACCATCACCACCGCTCGAGGTATCGGGCCTCAGCCACGACGGCCGCGGCGTGGCGCGCCGCGACGGCAAGACCGTGTTCATCGCCGGCGCACTGCCGGGCGAACAGGTGCGCTGCCGCGTGACCCACGCCAGGGCGCGCTTCGACGAGGCGCAGCTGATCGAGGTGCTGCGCGCCTCGCCCGAGCGGCGCGCGCCTCGCTGCCCGCACTTCGGACACTGTGGCGGCTGCACACTGCAGCACCTCTCGGGCGAGGCGCAACTCGCCGCGCACCAGCAGCAGCTCGCCGGCGCGCTCGAGCGCATCGCCAGGCTGCAGCCCGGCCAATGGCTGGCGCCGGTTGCGAGCGAACCGTTTGCCTACCGGGCACGGGCGCCGGCTCGCCGTGGCCTGGGACGCCGGGGCGCGCCGCGTCGCGCTCGGCTTTCGCCGCGGCGCCTCGCGCGAGGTGGAACCGCTCGACAGCTGCCCCGTCCTCGCGCCCGCGGCCGACGCGCTGATTGCGCCGCTGGCTGCGCTGATCGCGACCCTGGCCGCACCCGGACACGTGCGCGAAGTGTGGCTCGCCACCGGCGAGCCCGGACTCGCGCTGGGCGTGGCCTGCGCGCCCGCGCTCGATGCCGCCGACCGCGCCCGGCTGGAGGCCTTCGCCGCCGCGCAGGGCGCGGTGCTGCACCTCGGGCTCATCGGCGCGCACGGCGAGGAGCCGCAATGGACCGAGGCCGGCGCGCCGCTGCGTTACGCCACGGCCCCGGACGGGCCGGTGCTGGAGTTCCAGCCCTGGCATTTCACGCAGGCCAACCGTGGCGTGAACCGCGCGCTGATCGCCGCGGTGCTGGCGCAGCTGGCGCCCGGCCCGGACGACCACGTGCTCGACCTGTTCTGCGGGCTCGGCAATTTCACGCTGCCGCTCGCCGCGCGCGCGGCGCGGGTGACCGGCGTCGAGGGCGATGCCGCGCTGCTCGACTGGGCGCGGCGCAATGCGCGCGCCAACGGCCTCGCCAACACGCAGTTCGAAGCGGCGGACCTCGCGCTCGCACCGGCCGGGGCCGCGTGGGCCCGCGCGCGCTACGACCTGGTGCTGCTGGACCCGCCGCGCAGCGGCGCCGCGGCGCTGCTGCCGACGCTCGCGAGGCTCGGGGCGCGGCGCATCGCCTACGTCTCCTGCGATGCGGCAACGCTGGCCCGCGATGCCGCCGTGCTCTGCGCCCGCGGGGCCTGGTCGCTCACGCACGCCGGTGTTTTCGCCATGTTCCCGCAGACCGCGCACTTCGAATCGCTGGCGGTCTTCGACCGTCTGGCCGCGCGGGCGCGGGAGCGCTAGACTGGTGCAAACTCAAAACCAGACTCCGAATCTATGGAAGAGCACGTGAAGCCTCCGAGTGAACAGTCCCCGGAACCGGTATCGTCGATCATCCGTGCGCGCCTGATGCGCGCGAACAAGCGGTTCCATGCCAACGACAACATCGCGGCATTCCTGGAACCGGGCGAGCTCGAGGCCCTGCTCGGAGAGGTCGAGGGCAAGGTCAAGGGCCTCCTCGAGAGCCTGGTGATCGACACCGAGAACGATCACAACACCCAGGACACGGCGCGGCGCGTGGCGAAGATGTATCTCACCGAAGTGTTCCGCGGGCGCTACGTGGGACCGCCGCCGGTCACCGAGTTTCCGAACGCCGAATGCCTCAACGAACTGATGATCGTCGGTCCGATCACGGTCCGCAGCGCCTGCAGCCATCATTTCTGCCCCATCATGGGGCGGCTGTGGATCGGCCTGATGCCGAACGAGCACTCGAACCTGATCGGCCTGTCGAAGTATTCGCGCCTCGCGGAATGGATCATGTCGCGGCCGCAGATCCAGGAAGAGGCGATCACGCAGATGGCGGAGCTGCTCATGGACAAGGTCGCGCCCGACGGGCTGGCCGTGGTCATGGAAGCGGACCACTTCTGCATGCACTGGCGCGGTGTGAAGGATGACGAGACCAAGATGGTGAACAGCGTCATGCGCGGGTCCTTCCTCAAGGATCACACGCTGCGCCGCGAATTCCTGTCGCTCCTCAACCTCAGCACTGAGACCAACATGCTCGTACGTTGCCTTTACGCCAGCCGACCTTCCACGCCGCTCACCGGCGCCGTCCTGAACGCCATCCTCGATCAGTCGCGCAAGAACAATCCCGGTCTCGGCGTCACCGGGCTGCTGTGCGTGTCCGACGAGGTCTTCATGCAGGTGCTCGAGGGCGGGCGCGACGAGGTCTGCGAGCTCTACAACACGATCGTGCGCGACGAGCGCCACCAGCAGGTGCGGCTGCTGAGTCTACGAGGAAATCACGCGAGCGCCAGTTCGGCAACTGGACCATGGGCCAGGTGCAGATCGCCAAGATCAACCCGGCGCCTGCTCCTGAAATACTTCAAGCGCGCCGAGCTCAATCCCTTCGATTGCTCGGGAAAGGCGACCATGGCCCTGCTCGGGGAGCTGGTCGCGACCGCATCGATCCTCAGCCGCGGCGACTGAGGATCCCCGTTTCCGCTCGCACCTGAGGACCCGCCCTCGAGGCTGGCAATATTCCGGTCGCGGTCTACGCTTGGGAAGCGCCGCGCCCGCGCGCGCGGTCGCCTGCCGACCACCGCTTGCCAAGCCCTCGAAGGAGCCATCGCTACATGAATGTCGTCATCGGCCTGCTGGTCGTGCTGGGGTCCTGCGTCGCGGGATTCATGCTCTCCGGCGGCGAGCTCCTCGCGCTGTTCCAGCCCTACGAGTTGCTGATCATCGGCGGAGCGGCTCTCGGCGCCATGGTGATGTCGAATCCGCTCGGCGTGACCATCAACGTGATGAAGTCCTTCGCCACCCTGGTGAAGCCCTCGCCGTACAAGAAGGCCCTCTACCTCGACCTGCTCGCCCTGCTCTACGACATCTTCAACAAGATGCGCCGCGAAGGCCTGCTCGGCATCGAGAAGGACATCGACGACCCTGCGGCCAGCCCGATCTTCAGCAAGCACACCGGCATCGCGAAGATCCACGGCGCCACGGATTTCATCATCGACTACCTGCGCGTGATGACGCTGGGCGGCGTGGCGGCGCATGACCTCGATGCGCTGTTCGACGCCGAGCTCGAGACCCACCACACCGAATCGCACCTGGTCTCGGGCGCGATGAGCAAGGTTGCCGACGCCCTCCCCGGCTTCGGGATCGTGGCCGCGGTGATGGGCATCGTGATCACGATGGGGCATATCGGCGGACCGCCCGCGGAGCTCGGGCATCACGTCGGCGCGGCACTGGTGGGCACCTTCCTCGGCATCCTGCTCTCCTACGGCATCGTCGGCCCGATGTCGGTCTACCTCGAGCACATCCTCGCGCGAGGAAGCGAAGTTCTACGAGTGCATCAAGGTGTCGATGATGGCCAGCTTCTCCGGCGCCCCGCCGCAGTTGGCGGTCGAGTTCGGACGCAAGATCCTGTTCCACTCGGTGCGCCCGAGCTGGACCGAGGTCGAGGATCGCGTCAAGCAGAAATGAGCATGGATCCCTCGACCCAGCCGATCATCATCAGGAAGAAGAAGGGCGTCGCGCACGGCCATCACGGTGGCGCGTGGAAGGTGGCCTACGCGGACTTCGTGACCGCGATGATGGCCTTCTTCCTGCTGATGTGGCTGCTGGCGCAGACCTCCCCGGAAGAGCGCACCGCTATCCAGGGCTACTTCAACGATCCGCGCGGCTCGATCGTCGGCCAGGGCGGCGGGCTCGACGCGCCCGGCGTCGGGCAGGTCGGCCCGGGCGGGGCCAACACCGGCGCCATCATGCTCGACAACCCGCTGACGCAGGCCGGGCGCAGCGAGGCCGAACCGGCGCTCGAGCGCGCCTCGGATGCCGAGCTGCACGCCGAGCAGGCCGAGCGCGAGAAGCAGGCGCTGGACGAGCTGCAGCGCGCGCTGGAGGAGGAGCTCGGCAGGGAAGACTCCGCGTTCATCAAGCTGCGCGACCAGATCATCATCGACCAGACCGCGCTGGGACTGCGCATCCAGCTCGTCGACAACGATAACCGCCCGATGTTCGACAGTGGCGAGAGCGTGCTGCAGGACTACGCGCGCGAGGTGCTGCTGGCGCTGGCCCCGCGCCTGCGGGCGGTGGCCAACAAGCTCAGCATCAACGGCCACACCGACGCCGTCGCCTACCGTGACGGGGCGAACTACAGCAACTGGGAGCTCTCCGCGGATCGCGCCAACAGTGCGCGCCGCGCCCTGATCGACGGCGGCTACCCCGAGGACAAGGTGCTCACCGTGCAGGGCATGAGCGCCTCGGTGCCGCGCCTGGCCGACCAGCCCGCCGCGCCGAGCAACCGGCGCATCGTGATCCTGGTGCTGAAGAAGGACATCGAGGACGCGTTGAAGGGGACCACGCTGGTCTCGCGCACGCCTGAGGAAATCCTGCGCGAGACCGACCCGGCGCCGGCCGCGGGCGCAGCCGAGCCCTGATCGCGCGCGGGCGACCAGGGGGCTTATTGCCCGATTCGGGCACCCGGGCGGGCCCGTGGCGGCGTTACAATGCCGGCATGCAAACCGCACCCTACCTCTTCGGCTACCGCAAGTACTGGGCCAGGCGCTTCGGCATCGCCCCCTTCCTGCCGATGTCGCGCGCCGAGATGGACGCGCTCGGCTGGGATGCGTGCGACATCATCCTCGTCACCGGCGACGCCTACATCGACCATCCGAGCTTCGGCATGGCGCTGGTCGGGCGCGCTGCTCGAGGCGCAGGGCTTTCGCGTCGGCATCATCAGCCAGCCGGACTGGCACTCGCGCCGACGCCTTTCGCGCGCGCTGGGCAAGCCGAACCTGTTCTTCGGCGTCACCGCCGGCAACATGGATTCGATGGTCAACCGCTACACCGCCGACCGCAAGATCCGCTCCGACGACGCCTACACGCCGGACGGCGCGGCCGGACAAGCGGCCCGACCGCGCCGTGACTGGTCTATGCGCAGCGCTGCCGCGAGGCCTTCCCGGACGTGCCGACATCGTGATCGGCGGCATCGAGGCCAGCCTGCGCCGCATCGCGCACTACGACTACTGGTCGGACAAGGTGCGGCGCTCGGTGCTGCCCGACTCCAAGGCCGACCTGCTGCTGTTCGGCAACGCCGAGCGCGCGATCGTCGAGCTCGCGCATCGGCTGGCCGCGGGCGAGCCGATCGACGACGATCCGCGACCTGCGCGGCACCGCCTTCATGGCGCCGCGCGGCTGGCGCCCGGAGCGACTGGATCGAGATCGATTCGACCGAGCGTCGACACGCCCGGGCCGCTGATCCGTCACCCCGACCCGTACGCGATGGAGGCCGGCCGCGAGCGCGCGCCGGCCGAAGCCGCGTCGCCGGATCCCGGCGCGAGCCAGCGATGCTGCGCTTCATGCCGCAGCAGGCGACGCGCGCAAGCTCGACCGCGCGCGCACGGTGGTGCGCCTGCCGGCCTACGAGCAGGTGCGCGACGACCCGGTGCTGTACGCGCACGCCTCGCGCATCTTCCACCTGGAATCGAATCCCGGCAACGCGCGCGCGCTGGTGCAGGCGCACGGCGAGCGCGACGTGTGGCTCAACCCGCCGCCGATGCCGCTGACCACGCCGGAGATGGACGACGTCTACGACCTGCCCTACGCGCGCGGCCGCATCCGCGCCTACGGCGAGCGCGCGCATCCCGGCCTGGGAGATGATCCGCTTCTCGGTCAACATCATGCGCGGCTGCTTCGGCGGCTGCACCTTCTGCTCGATCACCGAGCACGAGGGCCGCATCATCCAGAGCCGCTCGGAGAAGTCGATCCTGCGCGAGATCGAGGAGATCCGCGACAAGACGCCGGGCTTCACCGGCGTCATCTCCGACCTCGGCGGGCCCGACCGCGAACATGTACCGCATGGCCTGCAAGACGCGCGAGATCGAGAGCGCCTGCCGGCGCCTGTCCTGCGTGTACCCGGACATCTGCGAGAACCTCAACACCGACCACTCGCCGCTGATCAGCCTCTACCGCAAGGCGCGCGCAGCTGCCGGGCGTCAAGAAGGTGCTGATCGGCTCGGGCGCTGCGCTACGACCTCGCGGTGCGCTCGCCGGAGTACGTGAAGGAACTGGTGCACGCACCACGTCGGCGGCTACCTGAAGATCGCGCCCGAGCACACCGAGGAAGGCCCGCTGTCGAAGATGATGAAGCCGGGCATCGGCACCTACGAGAAGTTTCAAGGCAGATGTTCGACAGCTTCTCGCAGCGAGGCCGGCAAGGAGCAGTACCTGATCCCCTACTTCATCGCCGCGCACCCGGGCACCACCGACGAGGACATGCTGAACCTGGCGCTGTGGCTGAAGCGCAACGGCTTCCGCCTCGACCAGGTGCAGACCTTCCTGCCGACGCCGATGGCGCATGGCGACCACGATGTACCACTCGCGGCAGAACCCGCTGCGCAAGCGCGTGCGCCGCGACCCGGCGAGGAAGTGGAAACCGCACGCGCGGAAGACAGCGCCGCCTGCACAAGGCCTTCCTGCGCTACCACGACCCGGAGAACTGGCCGCTGCTGCGCGAGGCGCTGCAACGCATGGGCCGCGCCGACCTGATCGGCAACGGCAAGAAGCACCTGGTGCCGAGCTTCCAGCCCGCGGGCACCGGCAACCGCCGCGGCGAAACGCCGCCGCCGCGCCGCCGCGCCGCCCCGCGCATCGCAGCACCCAGCCACGCAAGCCGCGTCCGACGTAGGTCCGGCTTCAGCCGGACGATGTCCGGATAAATCCGGACCTACGTCTCGACCGCCCACGTGCCGTCGGAGCGCAGGCAGGCGGTCTGGCGCACGCCGTTGTCCCAGACGAAATCGCGACAGGTGCGCCCGTCGATGGTGCGCGGCGCGTGCGGCGTGAGGCTGTAGCTGCGGCCCGTGGCGGCATTGCTCCAGCGCACGGGCTGCCCGTCGTGGCCGAGATCGAGCGCGTGGCTGACGCAGCCGCGATCGCTGCGATCGAGCCGCGGTCGATCTCCCGGCCGATCAGCACGCCGGCGATCGCGCCGATCACCGCACCGGTCTCGTCGGCCACCTCCTTGCCGATCGCCGCGCCCGCGACACCGCCGAGCACCGCGCCGATCGCGCCGGCATCGCAATGCCCGCCCACGACACCGTAGTCGCTCACCCAGCGCTTGCCCGAGAAGCCCTGGTAGTACGGGTCGTTCTTCGCGCGCCAGCCGTGGGCGGGCGCGTGCGCGGGCGGTCCGGCCAGCGCAGCTGGCGACACCGAGAGCGAGCACGATCCCCGCCGCATTGCGCAGCAGCGCGCGTTCACCAGCGTTGCGTTTCATGAGCAGTTCCTCCGCGGACCCGGCCGGCGAGCCCGGCCATTCAGTTGACGATCAGCGCCGCCAGCGCCCCGCAGGCGACGAGCACGGCCGTCGCGATCGCGAGTCGCGGGCGCAGCGGGCCGCGCCCCAGCGCCAGCACCATCGCGCATTTCACCAGCGTGTTCGACAGCGCGGCGATACCGATCGCGTGCGTGGCCACCGTGAAGCCGAGGCCATCGTGCGAGCGCTGCGCCATCGACAGCGTGATCGCATCGACGTCGGTGAGCCCGGCCAGGGCGGCCACCACGTACAGGCCCTCCACCGGAGCGTACTTGCTGCGTGAGCTCCACGATCACCAGCACCACCGCGAACAGCAGCGCGAACTGCACCGCCGAGCCGAGGCTGAACGGGTTCCTCACCGGCAGCGCATCACCGCGCGCGGTGACGCCGGCACGGCGCAGCCCGCGCACGTAGAACACCGCGGCCATCAGCGCCGCGGCCAGCGCCATCACGCCGAATCCGCGCGCCAGCGTGGGCAGCAACTCGCGGTTCACGATCGCGACAGTGATCATCACGCGCACGAACATCACCGCCCACGAGGCCAGGATGCCGGCGGCGAGCGCATCCGCGGCCACTCGGTGCCGGGTCGGTGCGGCTCTGGCGCGCGAAGCTGAGGCTGACCGCGGTCGACGACACCAGCCCGCCGGCAAAGCCGGTGAGCACGGTGCCGTGCGCCTCGCCGAGCAGCCTGACCGCGACATAACCGACCAGCGACAGGCCCGAGATGAGGATCACCAGCAACCACAGCGTGTAGGGATTCAGCGCGCCCCAGGGATCGACGGCGTGGTTCGGCAGCAGCGGCAGCACGATGAAGCTCGCGATCAGCAGCTTCAGCACCGCGTAGATGTCGTCGGTCGCCGACGCGCGCCACCATGCCGTGCAGCGGCTGCTTGAAGGCGAGCACCGCCGAGGTCACGATGCCGAGCGCCACCGCGAGCTCAGGGTAGCCGTACATCACGACGCCGCCGAGCAGGAACACCGTGATCGCGGCGAACTCCGTGGCAAGACCCAGCGCCTCGGGACGCTCGCGGCTCTCGATCACGTGCCCCGTGATCGCCGCGAGCGCCACCATCGCGAAGGCGACCACGAACAGCACCGGCGAGGCGAGATGCAGCGACAGCCACGCCGACACCGAGCCGAGCAGCGCCAGCAGGATGAAGGTGCGCAACCCGGCGATCGTGCGGTGACCGCTCGCGCTCTGGTTCTTCTCGCGCTCCACGCCGACGAGAGCCCCGATCAGCAGGGCCACCAGGAAGCGCTGCGCGACGCCGGTGTCGATCTCGATCATGCGGGTCCCCGGATGGAGGCAACGCCGGCAGTATAGCGGCCCCGTCGAGGCCAACGTGAGCGTCGACGGCCCGCGGCCGGCGCCACCGGGCATGGTCGGCAGAATCGGTAAAAAGTTCCGCTTTTGCGCCGTCAGTTATGCCGTGCCCCTCCCGATCGCGCTGCGATAGACTTCGGCCATGTCTACTTCGTTTTCGCGCCGAAATCGCACGGGTTGACCGATTCGCATGGCACGCTTCATCCTCGGACATCGACTGCGCGCGCTGGGCGAACGCCACGGCTTCGTCGAGGCCGTGCTCTACCGGCTCGACCGCGCCTTCTTCGGGGCGTTGCTGTGGCTGATCCGCGCGACTGCCGGTGGATACCGCCTCGCGGCTCGGCGCGCGCATCGGCGCGGTCGCTGGGGCCGCGCTTTCGCAAGGGGCGCGCGCTCGAGGACAACCTGCGCCTCGCCTTCCCCGACAAGTCGGACGAGGCCATCCGGGACATCGCGCGCGCGGCCTGGGGCAACGCCGGCGCGGTGTTCGCGGAATACGGCCACCTCGACGAGATAGCCTTCGGCGAGGGCGGCGCACGTATCGAGGTCGAGGTGCGAGGCGACATCCGCACGCTCCGCGACGCCACGCAGCCCGCCGTGTTCGTGTCCGCGCACCAGGCCAACTGGGAAGTCATCGGCGCCGCGATCTCGCGTCGGAATGTGCCGCTCGCGGTGGTGTATTCGCCGCCCACGAATCCGCTGCTCGACGAGCTGCTGAACCGCTGGCGCACGCAGATCGGCTGCGAGCTGCTGGCGCGCGACGAGAGCATGCGTCCGCTGCTGCACGCGCTGCGCAAGGGCACCTCGGTCGGCATCGTGATGGACCGGCGCGTCGACAGCGGCAAGGACGTCGCGCTGTTCGGCCACCCCAAGCCGACGACGCTGGTTCCGGCACGCCTTGCGCTGCGCCACGGCTTCGACCTGGTGCCGATCCGCGTCGAACGCCTGCAGGGGGCGCGCTTTCGCGTGACGTTCCACCCGCCCGTGGCGGTGCCCGCGGGGGATGACGAGATCGCGCGCGCCATCCGCATGACCGAGAGCGTGCACGCGCTGTTCGAGCAGTGGATCCGCGAACGCCCGGGCGACTGGTTCCCCTCCAAGCGCCTGTGGCCCAAATCCGCCTACGCCGTGCGCCGTGGCCGCGTGCAGCAAGCCGCCGCGACCACGTCGCCCGCCAATCCGTCGCCAGCAAGGGAGCTCACCGATGGCTGACACTACCCGCACCCTGCAGCAGGAACCCTCGATCCGGCTGTTCCGCAACGACTTCCTCGAGGCGCTGACGCACGTGCACCCCATCGTGCCGCTGCTGTTCTGGAGCCCGGTCGTCGCCTGGCTGCTGTGGCGCAGCGTCGTCGTGCACGAACTGCCTGCCGCGGGCCTGCTCGGCGTCGCGCTCGCCGGCCTGGTCGTGTGGACGCTGAGCGAGTACCTGCTGCACCGCTTCGTGTTCCACTACCCGGCCACCGGGCGCATCGGCAAGTACCTGGTATTCATGTTCCACGGCGTGCACCACGACGCCCCGCGCGACAAGACCCGCCTGGTGATGCCCCCGGCGGGCGCGATCATCGTGATGTTCCTGCTGTGGCAGGTATTCCGCCTCGTCGTGCCGGCGCCGTGGATCGAGCCCTTCTGCGCCTTCTTCATCGTGGGCTACCTGGTCTATGACTACATCCACTACGCCACGCACCATTTCGCGATGAAGCAGCGCTGGCTGCACTACCTGAAGATCTACCACCTGCAGCACCACTACGGCGCCGACGGCAAGCGCTTCGGCGTCAGCTCACCACTGTGGGACAAGGTCTTCGGCACCTTCCCCGCCGCCGACGACGCCCCGCGGCGCGGCTGACGCCAGCTGGCGCATGGCCGAGCACCTGCTGATCCCGAAGCGGCTCGCGCGTGCGCTGCCCGGCCTGAAGCGTGCCGCCTGGTGGCTGGAGGCCGCCTTCATCCGCGGCGTGATCGGCCTCCTGCGCGCGCTCTCTCCCGAGCGCGCCACCGCGCTGGCCATGCGCGTGACCCGGGTGCTGGGCCCGCTGCTGCCGATGTGGGACAAGGTGGCACGCAATCTCGCGATCGCCTTCCCCGCGCTCCCGGGCGCCGAACGCGCGCGCCTGCGCCGCGAGATCTTTGCGCACCTCGGCGCCGCGATCGCGGAACTGGTGCAGAGCGAGCGCATCTGGGCCGAGCGCGAGCGGCGCCTCGAGTTCCGCGCCGATCCCTCGATCCGCGGCCTGCAGCAAGGCGCCCGGCCGATGGTGCTGGTCACCGCGCACGTGGGTGCCTGGCAGCTCTCCAACCTGGTCGGCGCGCACTTCGGGCTGCCCATCACCTCGCTCTACGCCACCGAGAGCAACCCGCTCATCGCCGACGCTGGTGCTGCAGCTGCGCGAGCGGCTCAAGGTGCGCTGGATACCCAGCGCCGGCGGCATCCGCAGCCTGATCGCGGAGCTGCGCGCCGGCCACTCGGTCGGGCCTCGCCTGCGACACCCGCCTCGACCAGGGTGAGGCGGTGCCGTACTTCGGCCATCCGGCGATGACCAACACGGTGCCCGCGCGGCTCGCGCTGAAGCAGGACTGCGAACTGGTGCCGGTGCGCGTCGAGCGCCTCGGCGGCGCGCGCTACCGCGTGACGATGGGCGCGCCGGTGCGCCCGCGCGACGCCACCGTGCCGCAGGCCGCGCAGGCACTCGACATGAGCGCCCAGCTCAACGGGCTGTTCGAGGAATGGATTCGCGAGACGCCCGGCGAGTGGATGTGCCTCGCGCGACGCTTCCCGAAGGAGCTCGACAAGGCGGCGCGCGGCTGAGCGCCGCGCGCCGGCCCCGATCACCAGTAGCGCACGCGACCGGTGTCGACGTGGATGAAGTTCGACGAGCGGTAGAGCCCCACGCCGCCGCCTTTCAGGCCGACTGCGGCCTTGTGCAGCTCGAGCAGGTCCGAGCCCGGCAGGCGGATGTCGATGGCCTTGCCCTGCAGGTGCATGCTGCCTTGCGCCACGCCGCCGCTGCGCGCACGCAGCATCTCGTTGCTGCTCGGCGCGCGGTAGCCCGAGATGACCTCGAAGGCGCGCGAATTGCCGACCGTGGCCTGCAGCCGGGCCAGCAGGTCGAGCAGCCGGGTGTCGATGGCGTGCACCGCGTTGGCGCGATGATCACGCAGCACGTGGTTGATCTCGGCCAGCGCATCCTGCAGGTAGCGGCCGTTTTCCCAGTAGGGAACGCGCAGCTTTTCGCCGGTGTGCAGGTTGAGGAAACCGAGCTCGCGCACCGGTGCCGGCGCGGTCACCGGGCCGGGAAGCGCGGCGAGTGCATGGGTCCCGATGGCGCCGAGAGCGCCGGCCGCGGCCAGGCGCTTGAGGAATCCGCGCCGGCTCGCCGGACGCAGGAACGCAGAAGGATCGGTCGGATACGGCATGACGACTCCAGTGCGATTATTGGTAGCGAAGCTGCTAAGGTGCGCCTGGCCGGAGCCGGCCGATGCTGAGGACGCTTCGTTAAAATAGCCGCAAGTCCCTGATTGGTAAAGCTTGACTCAATGCCGCGCATCCTGTACCCGACCGTTGTCGCCCTGCTGCTCATGACCTTCGCGACCTCCCCGCTGCGCGCCGGTGACACCCTGGCGGCAGCGCTGGCGGAGCTCGCGCAGCACGGGGAACTGCGCGTCGGCGCCGCCCGCGTGCGCGACAGCGCGCTGCTGCAGCAGTTCTACGCCGTGCAGGGGCAGCGGCCGCTGTGGACGGATCCCGCGGCGCGCGCGAACCTGCTCGTGGCCGTGCAGGGTGCGCAGGGCGACGGGCTGCGGCCGGCCGACTACCACCTTGCCGCGCTGCTGACGGCGCCGCCGGACGAGGCCGCCGAGACACGGGGCATGGACCTCGTGCGCAGCGATGCGCTGATCCGGCTCGCCTCCCACTACTTCCGCGGCAAGCTCGACCCCCTCAGCGTCGAAGCGGAAATCGACCTGCACAGCCCGGAACTGGGCGCCGACGCCATCGCGCTGCTGGCGCAGGCCGTCGCCTCGGGCGACATCCCCGGCACGCTCGAACGGCTGGCTCCGCAGAACGAGCTCTACCGGGGCCTGAAGCGCGGCCTCGCCAGGTACCGCGACATCGCCGACCGCGGTGGCTGGCCCGCCATCCCCGACGGTCCCACGCTGCGTCCCGGCGAACGCTCGCCGCGGGTGGCGCTGCTGCGCCAGCGCCTGCTCGCGAGCGGCGACCTCGCGGCGGACACGGGCGCGGACCCGGAACTCTACGATCCCTTGCTCGAGGCCGCGGTACGACACTTCCAGGCCCGCCACCTGCTCGCGGTGGACGCCGCCGTGGGCAAGCGCACGCTGGCGGCGGCGAACGTGAGCGTCGACGCGCGCATCGACCAGATCCGCGTCAACCTCGAGCGCGCCCGCTGGCTGCTGCACGACCTGCCTCCTACCCACGTGCTGGTGGACATCGCGGGCTTCGAGGTGCGCTACGTGCGCGAGGGCGTGGAACTGCTGAGGAGCCGTGCCGCGGTCGGCCGCCCCTACCGCAAGACCCCGATCTTCCGCGCCGCCATCCGCTACCTGGAATTCAACCCCACCTGGACCGTGCCGCCCACGATCCTGACCAACGACGTGCTGCCGGAGATCCGCAAGAACCTCGGCTATCTCGCGAAGCGCCAGATGCGCGTGCTCACCTTCGACGGGCGGACGGTCGATCCGGCGACGGTGGACTGGAGGCGCTACTCCGGGAAAAACCTGCCCTACCTGATCCGCCAGGATCCGGGCCCGAAGAACGCGCTGGGGCAAGTGAAGTTCATGTTCCCGAACGCCCACTCCGTCTACCTGCACGACACCCCCGAGCGCAAGCTCTTCCTGCAGCCGGAACGCGCGTTCAGCTCGGGCTGCATCCGCGTCGAGGAGGCGCGCCGGCTCGCACTGCTGCTGCTCGAGGCCGAAGGACGCAGCGAGGCCGAGGTGGAGGCGCTGTTCGCCGACGTGAAGACCCGCCGCGTGCCGCTCGCGCGACCGGTGCCGATCCTGCTCTACTACTGGACCGTCGCGATCGAGGACGATGGCGACGTGCTGTTCAAGCGTGACCTGTATGATCGCGATGCCGGATTGCTCGCGGCGCTCGATACCACCGACGGAGACTGAAACAGATGGACGACAACGCACTGCTGATCGGCGCCGGCGAAACGCCCGTCAGGCTGCCCCTGTGCATCGCCAACCGCCACGGCCTGGTGGCCGGCGCCACCGGCACCGGCAAGACCATCACGGTGCAGGGGCTCGCCGAGGGCTTCTCGGCGGCCGGCGTGCCGGTGTTCGTCGCCGACGTCAAGGGCGACCTCGCGGGGCTGGCGCAGCCCGGCGCGCCGAGCGAGCGCATCACGAAGCGCTGGCAGAAGATGGGCCTGCCGCAGCCGCCCTTCGCCGCCGCACCGGTGGCGCTGTGGGACGTCTACGGCGAGGCGGGCACGCCGCTGCGCCTCAGCATCTCGGAGCTGGGGCCGCAGATGCTCGCGCGCATGCTGGAGCTCAACGAGACGCAGGAGTCCGTGCTGTCGCTGGCCTTCCGCTTCGCCGACGACGAGGGCCTGCTGCTGCTCGACATGGCGGATCTCAACACCACGCTCGGGCACCTGCTCGAGCATGCCGACGAGCTGGGCACCGCCTACGCCGCGTTCTCGCGCCCCTCGGTCGCCGCGATCCAGCGGCGCATGATGCTGCTGGAGAACGCCGGCGGCGCCGGCTTCTTCGGCGAGCCCGCGGTGCGCCTCGAGGACCTGATGCGCACCGCGCGCGACGGCCGCGGCGTGGTCAACGTGCTCGATGCGCGCAAGCTCATCAACCAGCCGCGCCTCTACACCACCTTCCTGCTGTGGCTGATGTCGGAACTGTTCGAGGAGCTGCCCGAGATCGGCGATCCCGAACGGCCGCAAATGGTGTTCTTCTTCGACGAGGCGCACCTGCTGTTCGACGGCGCGACGCGCACCCTCGGGGATCGCGTCGAGCAGGTCGTGCGCCTGATCCGCTCCAAGGGCGTGGGCATCTACTTCATCAGCCAGAGCCCGGGCGACATCCCCGACGACGTGCTGGCGCAGCTCGGCAACCGCGTGCAGCACGCGCTGCGCGCCTACACCCCGGCGGAGCAGAAGGCGGTGCGCACCGCGGCCGAGTCCTTCCGCGTGAACCCGGCCTTCGACACCCGCGAGGTGATCGGCGAGCTCGGCGTGGGCGAGGCGCTGGTCTCCACGCTCGACGAGCACGGCGTGCCGATGATGGTGCAGCGCGCGCTGGTGCGCCCGCCCGCCTCGCGCATGGGCCCGCTGACCGAGGCCGAGCGCCAGGCCCTGCTGGCCGCCTGCCCGATGCACGCGCGCTACGGCAAGGCGCAGGATCCGGTCTCGGCGCACGAGATCCTGCAACAGCGCGCCGGCGAGCGGCTGCAGCGCGAGGAGCGCGCCGCGCGCGAGGCCGAGGAACAGAAAGAGGAACTCGCGCGCGAGCGCGAGGAACGCCGCCGCGAGCCGGCACCGCGCCGTTCGAACCGCCAGAGCACCACCGAGGCGCTGGTGAAGAGCGTGGCGCGTACCGTCGGCACGGGGCTCGGGCGCAGCATCCTGCGCGGCATACTCGGCTCGATGACGCGCCGGCGCTAGCGCGGCCCGAGCCGAAGCGGACCCCGTGCGCTATCATGAAGTCCGCCCCGAATACCGTCCTGCGGAGGTTCCCGTGATACGCCTGCTGATCGTGCTCGCCGTCGTGATACTCATGGCGGTCTACATGAACTACAACAGCCCGCGCAACGGCGGCGAGCCCACCAGCCCCGAGCAGCAGTACGAACAGGCAACCGGCGAAGCACAGGCGCTGGAACAGCAGATGCAGCAGCAGGCGCAAGGCCAGCTCGATGCCATCGACGCCGGCACGCAGTAACCGCAACGAACGCCATCCCATGCAGTCACCGATCACGGGCGGGCGCGCCGCGCTGCTGCTCGCCCTCCTTCCCGCCGCGCCCGGCATCGCTGCCCAGCTCGAGACCGTGGTGGTCACCGCCAGCCGCGCGCCGCAGCCTGCCGCGGAGCTCGCGGCGTCCATCCGCGCCGTCAGCAGCGAGGAACTGCAGCTGGTGCGCGCGGTGCACATCAGCGAGGCACTCGCGCGCGTGCCCGGCACCTGGATCAGCCGCGGCAACGGCCAGGAGCACCTGACCGCGATCCGCTCGCCGGTGTTCACCGGCCCCGGCAGCTGCGGCGCGTTCTACCTCGCCGAGGACGGCCTGCGCCTGCGCCCCGCGGGTACGTGCAACGTCAACGAACTGTCCGAGGTCAACAGCGAGCAGGCCGCGCGCATCGAGGTGCTGCGCGGCCCGGGCACCGCGGTGCACGGCGGCAACGCGCAGCACGGCGTGATCAACGTGATCAGCGCGCCGCCGCCCGCGGCGCGCGATGCCAGCCTCGCGCTGACCGGCGGTCCCAACGCCTACGCGCGCCTGCTCGGCAGCTACGGCGACACCGGCGCGCATGGCGCCTGGCGCCTCAGCCTCAACACCACGCACGATGGCGGCTACAAGGACGACTCCGGCTACGACCTGCAGAAGCTGAGCTACCGCCACGACACCGAATGGTCCGGCGTCACGCTGCAGTCGCTGCTCAGCCTCGGCAACCTGGAGCAGGAAACCGCCGGCTTCGTGATCGGGCAGGACGCCTACGAGGACTCCGGGCGGCAGAAGGAGAACCCCAACCCGGAGGCCTTTCGCGACAACCAGGTCGCGCGCTGGTACGGGCGCTTCTCGCTGGACGCCGGGCCCGGCGTGCTCAGCGTGACGCCGTTCTACCGCTACCAGGACATGCGCTTCCTGCAGCACTTCCTGCTCGGCCAGCCGCTGGAGGAGAACGGCTCCAAAAGTGCCGGCTGGCAGAGCGAATGGCGCGTGGCACTCGACGACGCGCTCGAGCTCATGACCGGCCTCGACGGCGAATGGAGCACGAGCTTCCTGCAGGAGACGCAGCGCGACGCGGTGCCCGGCAACAGCGTGCTGCCGGCGGGCAAGCACTACGACTACGAGGTCGAGGGCCTGAACGGCGCGCTGTTCGCGCAGCTGGCGTGGACGCCGCTCGCCGCCACGCGCATCGACGCGGGCCTGCGCCTCGAGCACCAGCGCTACGACTACGACAACCGCATGGCCGACGGCGCGACGCGCGAGGACGGCACGCCGTGCGGGCGCCCCGGCGCACCCGTGGCCTGCCGCTACTCGCGCCCGGCGGATCGCGAGGACGAGTTCAGCGAGCCGGCGCTGAACCTCGGGCTGGTGCAGGACATCGGCGGCGGGCAGGAACTGGTGCTGTCGTATGCGCACGGCTTCCGCCCGCCGCAGTCCGCCGAGCTCTACCGCCTGCAGGCCGGACAGCTCGTCGCCGACATCGATTCGGAACAGGTCGACAGCATCGAGGCCGGCTGGCGCGGCACGCGCGAGGCCGTCTCCTGGCAGCTCGGCGCCTATTACATGCACAAGGAGAACATCATCTTCCAGGACGCCGAGCGGCGTAACGTGGGTGATGCGCGAAGCGAGCACCGCGGCGTGGAGTATTCCGTCGACTGGCGCTTCGCGCAGCAGTGGGCGCTGGCGGCCGACGGCACGTACGCCCTGCACCGCTACGACGGCGACGCGCCGCTGCAGGGGCTTGCCGCCCGGCACCGGCATCGACGGTAACGACATGGACACCGCGCCGCGCACGATGGCCTCGGTGCGGCTGCGCTGGACGCCGCGCGAGCGCATCACGGCCGAGCTCGAGTGGCAGCACATGGGCCGCTACTTCCTCGAGCCCACCGAGTCCTTCGACTACGAGGGCCACGAGCTGCTGCACCTGCGCCTGAACCAGCAGCTCACGCGACACTTCTCGTGGTCGGCGCGCGTCACCAATCTCACCGACGAGCAGTATGCCGATCGCGCCGACTACGCCTTCGGCGACTACCGCTACTTCATCGGCGAACCGCGCAGCCTGTTCGTCGACATCGGCTGGCAACTGTGAAGCCCAACGGGAGGGGAAGATGACACTCGAGGTCGAGCTGTACTGGTCGTTCCGCAGCCCCTACTCCTACCTCGCGACACCGCGCGTGTGCGCGCTGGCGCGCGAGTACGACATCGCCTTCGATGTGCGCATCGTGCTGCCGCTGGCGGTGCGCAAGCCCGAGTTCTTCCGCGACGTGAACCCGCTGTGGCCGGCCTACGTGCTGCGCGACACCGTGCGCCTCGCGCAGATGCTCGGCCTCGATTACGCCTGGCCCGACCCGGACCCCATCGTGCAGGATTTCGCCACGCGCACCATCGCCGCCGAGCAGCCGCACATCCACCGCATCAGCCGCCTCGGGGTCGAGGCCAGTCGCCAGGGCCGTGGCCTCGCGTTCATCGACGAGGCCTCGCGCCTGATCTGGAGCGGCACGGTGCGCGGCTGGAACAGCGGCGATCACCTCGCGGGCGCCGCGGCGCGCGCGGGGCTCGAGCTCGCGACGATGGAGCGCAACATCGCCGCGCGCATGCCGTGGCACGACGCCGCGCTCGCCGCGAACCAGCAGGCGCTGGAGGCCGCCGGGCACTGGGGCGTGCCGACCTTCGTGTTCCGCGGCGAGCCCTTCTTCGGCCAGGATCGCATCGACGCGCTGCTGTGGCGTCTCGGGCAGCACGGTCTGGCGCGCCGCGCCGACGCGCCCTGACGATGGCCCGCCCCACCCGCGCGCTGATCGACCTGGCGGCGCTGCGTCACAACTGTGCGCTGGCGCAGTCGCTCGCGCCCGGCGCCAGCACGCTCGCGGTGGTGAAGTCGAACGCCTACGGGCACGGCGCGCCCGCGGTGGCGCGCGCGCTCGAGGGTGTGGTGCAGGCCTTCGGCGTGGCCTGCATCGAGGAAGCACTGGAGCTGCGCGAAGCCGGCGTGCGCGCGCCGGTGCTGCTGATGGAAGGCGTGTTCGAGCCCGTGGAGCTCGAGGTCGCGGCGCGCGAGAACTTCTGGCTGATGGTCGAGAACCCGCGCCAGCTCGAGTGGCTCGCCGCGGCGCGGCCCGCCGCGCCGCTCGGCGTGTGGCTCAAGGTGGACACCGGCATGGGCCGGCTCGGTTTCGCGCCCGAAGCGGCGCGCGCGGCCTACGCCCGTCTGGCCGCGAACCCCGCGGTCGCGCCCGGGATCGTGGTGGCCACGCACATGGCCTGCGCCGACGAGCCCGGCAACGACGCCACCGCGCGCCAGCTCGCGCGCCTGCGCGAGGCCCTGGGCGACATCGACGCACCGCTCAGCATCGCCAACTCCCCCGCGCTGCTCGCGTGGCCCGCGGCACGCGCGCAGTGGAACCGGCTCGGCTACATGCTCTACGGCTGTTCGCCCTTCGCCACGCCGCACGCGCTGACCGCCGGACTGCGGCCGGTGATGACGCTGGTCTCCGCGATCGTCTCGCTGCACGATCTCGCCCCCGGCGAATCCGCGGGTTACGGCGCGATCTGGACGGCGACGCGCCCCTCGCGCCTCGCGACGATCCCGGCGGGCTACACCGACGGCTATCCGCGCAGCGCCGCGAACGACACGCCGGTGCTGGTGAACGGCCGCATCGCGCCGCTAGCCGGGCGCGTGTCGATGGACATGCTGATGGTCGACGTCACCGATCTGCCGGAGGCGAAGCCCGGCGATCCGGTGCAGCTGTGGGGCCCCGAGATACCGGTGAACACGGTGGCCGCGCGCTGCGGCACCATCGGCTACGAGCTGCTGGTGCGTATCCCGCCGCGCGTCCCGCGCATCTACTGCGCGTAGGTCCGCATTCATGCGGACAGATTGTCCGGCTGAAGCCGGACCTGCGTGGGTGCGTGGAAATCCGAGTACCGTCGCGTTCATGAATATTTTCCTTTTTATTCAGAATGTTGAGTGCGACGTCCTCGCACCTCAACGCGAGTTGCGGTAAACCCCGGCGCCGCATTAAGGTGCCCGCATGCCCGATAGCGACAACACCATCGGCGCGACCTGCCAGGACCGACGGCAACGGCTACCCCTTGCTGTGGGAAGCGATGGCACGGCGCGAGATCCGCCTCGATCCGCGCGTGCTCGAATGACGCAACGCGGCAAGCGACGATGACACTGCGCGTCGCCTCGGGAAGAACGATCGCCCCGCAGCGCCGGGGCGCGAGATCGAGAGTCGAGACACCGTTGGGAGGTCCGCGATGGGATTGCAGGGCAAGGCCGCGATTGCCGGCTACGTCGAACTGAAGCCGGAGCGCAAACCGCAGGGCGAACCGCTCTCCGGGATCCAGCAGTGGGCGATGCTGGCGCAGATGGTACTGCGCGACGCAGGAATCGCCAGCAGCGAGGTCGACGGGCTGGTGACGTCCGCGGTTCCCGAGACCGGCATGTTCGCGCCGGCGACGCTGGCGGAATATCTCGGGGTGGAGTTGAGCTTCGCCGAGCACGTCGACCTCGGCGGCGCCAGTGCCGCCGGCGCCGTGTGGCGCGCCGCGGCGGCGATCGAGCTCGGCATCGCCGAGGTCGTCGTCTGTGCGTTCCCGGCCGGCCCGCTCCCGGTCCCGCCCGAGCCCGGGCCGCCTCCGTTTCCGTACGGCGCCTCGAGCAACGCGTACGGCTCGCCCCAGGCCGAGTTCGACATCCCCTACGGCAACCTCGCGCAGAACTGCGGCTACGCGCAGATCGCGAACCTCTACGGCGCGCGCTACGGCTACGACCCGCGGGCGCTCGCGAAGATCGCGGTCGACCAGCGCACCAGCGCGTGCGCCAACCCCGACGCGCTCTTCCACGGCAAGCCACTGACGATCGACGAGGTGCTGGCCAGCCCGATGATCGCCGACCCGATCCACCTGCTCGAGATCGTGATGCCGGTGGCCGGTGGTGCCGCGGTCGTCGTGACCAGCGCCGAGCGCGCCGCGCGCGGCAGGAATCGCCCGGTGCTGGTGCGCGGTTGCGGCGAGCGCCTCGCGTTCAAGACCCCGACCTACGCACGCGACCTGCTGCAGACACCGATCGCCGCTGCGGCAGCGCAGGCCTTCGCGATGGCCGGCCTGTCCCCGGCGCAGATGGACATGGTATCGATCTACGACTGCTACACCATCACCGTGCTGATGACGCTGGAGGACGCCGGCTTCTGCGCCAAGGGTGAGGGAGCGCGCTTCGTCCTCGGACACGACCTCAGCTACCGCGGCGACTTCCCGTGCAATCCGCACGGCGGCCAGCTCTCGTTCGGCCAGACCGGCATGGCCGGCGGCATGCACCACGTCATCGACGCCACGCGCCAGATCATGCGCCGCGCCAGCGACAACCAGGTGCGCGACTGCAACCGCGCCTTCGTGACCGGCAACGGCGGCATCATGAGCGAACAGGTGGTACTGGTCCTGGAGGGCGCATCGTGAAGAAACCGCTACCCGTACCGACACCCGATACGCGAGCGTTCTGGAACGGGCTCGGGGAAGGCCGCGTGATGCTCCGGCATTGCCGCGACTGCGACTCCGTGTTCCATTACCCGCGCATCGTCTGTCCCGTCTGCCTGTCGTCGAATCTCGACTGGCGCCGGGCGCGGGGCACCGGCACGCTGTACACCTACACGGTCTCGCGCCGTCCCACGCACCCGCTGTTCGTCGACGAAGTGCCGCAGTACCTCGCGGTGGTGGAACTCGACGAGGGGCCACGCCTGACCACCACGCTGGTCAACGTGCCGGAAGCGAACATCGCCATCGGCATGGTGCTCGAGCCGGTGTTCGAGCGGCATGAGCAGGAGAGGATCACGCTGCTGCGCTTCCAGCCGGCGCAACCGGCGCTGCGCGGCGCCGCTGGCGCCAGCGCGGCCCGGCCGGACCCCGCGCAGTCGCTGCTGACGCCGGACTCGCTCGCAGCGATCGGTACCAGCGGCGAGGCGGTCACCGGCTACCCGGTCTCGGTCGAGGAGATCCGGCGCTTCTGCTTCGCCACCGACGACCTGAACCCGTGCTGGCTCGACCCCGATGCCGCGCCGGGGGGCATCACCGCGCCGCCGGCATTCCTCTCGATCCCCTTCGACACCGACGTGCCGCTGTCGGAACTCGCCGGGGACGGCGTGCCGCTGGAGCAGAAGGGCCTGGTGTTCCCGCCACTGAAGGCGAAGCGCAAGCTCTTCGGCGGCTACGAGGTGGAGTACTTCGCGGCGATACGCCCCGGCGACGTGCTCACGCGCCGGCGTCGCATCCGCGACGTCTACGAGCGCCACGGCGCCAGCGGCAGCTCGGTGTTCGTGCTGATCGAGGCAACCTACACCAACCAGCGGGGCGAGAAGGTGGCCGTCGAGGTCAACACGATCGTCAACCGTTGAGCACCGAGCGGAGAGCACGCATGAACGCACCGGCACAGCGCTACTTCGAGGACGTCGAGGAAGGCATGGAACTCGCGCCCCTGACCCGGACGGTCAGCACGACGCAGATGTTTCTCTACAGCGCGGTCACGCGCAACGCGCACCGCATCCACTACGAAGAACGGTTCGCGCAATCCGAGGGACTGCCGAAGGTCCTGGTCCAGGGGCCGCTGCAGGGAGCCCAGCTGTCTGCCTACGTCACCGACTGGATGGGCGCACTGGGCTTCCTCAGGAAGTTCTCCTACTCCAACCGCGGCATGGCGCTGCCCGGGCAGGCGCTGACGCTGCGCGGCAAGGTGGTGCGCAAGCATCGTCTCGACGCATGCCCCGCGGTGGACCTGGAGGTCTGGGAAGAGAATGCCGACGGGCAGCTGCTGGTGCCCGCGCTGGCGACCGTGCTGCTGCCCTCGCGCGTCGCCGCCTGAACCGGGGCGAACGCCGTGCAGACCGTCGCCGACATATTCCTGGCACGTCGCGCGGACCCGAATCCCGCGCTGTACTTCGAGGAACGTCACTGGAGCGGCGCCGAGGTGTTCGGGGAATGCGCCGCGCGCGCGGCGTACCTGCTCGCCGAGCGCCCCGCCGGCGCGTTTCATGTCGGGGTGCTGCTGGACAACACGCCCGAGCACCTGTTCTGGATCGGCGCCTGCGCGCTGGCGGGCGCCACGCTGGTCGAGCTCAATTCCACGCGTCGCGGTGCCGACCTCGCGCGCGACCTCACCCACACGCAGTGCGGCTTCCTGGTCACCGAAACGTCTTACCGCGAGCAACTGGACGCCGCACCCGCGCACGCGCTCGGCGCCCGGTTGCAGGTGACGGACGACGCATCCTTCGCCGCGACGATCGCCCGCTTTCGCGGCGCCCAACCGGGCCCCGCCGCGCCCGCTCCGGCTGCACCGTTCTGCCTGATATTCACGTCCGGGACCAGTGGCGCCCCGAAGGCGGTGATCTACTCCCACGCGCGCGTGCTGCGCAACAGCGCGATGCTGGTCGAGCGGCAGCAGATGTCGAGGCGCGACGTGACCTACGTACCGATGCCGCTGTTCCACTCCTCCGGCCTGCTGATGGGGCTGCTGCCGCCGCTGATCGCCGGCGGCGCCGCGGTGTTGCGTCGCCGCTTCTCGGCATCGGGTTTCCTGGCGGACGTGCGCCGTTACGGCGTGACCATGTTCTGCTACGTCGGCAAGCCACTGGCGTACATTCTCGCGACGCCGGAGCACGCCGACGACGCCGACAACACGCTGCGCGCGGCCTTCGGCAGCGAGGCATCGGACGTCGATATCGCGACCTTCGCGCGCCGCTTCGGCTGTACCGTGATCGACAGTTACGGCTCCTCGGAAGGCTGCATCACGGTGCTGCGCACGCCACAGACGCCGCGCGGCTCGCTCGGTCTCGGCGTCAGCCCGTCCATCGTGGTGATGAACCCCGACACCGGGCAGGAATGCCCGCGCGCACGCTTCGACGCCGGGGGCGTGCTGCGCAACGGCAGCGAGGCCATCGGCGAACTGGTCAATCTCGAGGGCGGCGAGCTGTTCGAGGGTTACTGGAACAACCCGGTGGCGGCGGGCGAGCGAGTGCGCGGACGCAGCTACTGGAGTGGCGATCTCGCCTACCGCGACGAGGCGGGGTTTTTCTATTTTGCCGGGCGCAGCAGCGAATGGCTGCGCGTCGACGGCGAGAACCTCTCCGCGATCCAGATCGAGCAGGTGCTGGTGCGCCACCCCCTGGTCAGCGCCGCCGCCGTGTACGGGGTTCCCGATCCGCTGGTCGGCGACCGCGTGATGGCGGCGCTGCAACCCGTGCCCGGCGCCTCGCTCGACATGGCGCAATTCGAGGCCTTCCTCGACGCGCAGCCGGATTTCGGCAGCAAGTGGAAGCCGTCCTTCGTGCGCATTGCTCGCCGAGTTGCCGCTCACCGCGACCAACAAGGTCCTCAAGCGCGAGCTGAAGCACCAAGCCTGGGACTGCGGCGATCCGGTCTGGTTCTGCGACACCCGCGATCGCGGCTACCGTCTGCTGGGGGCAGCCGAACGCGCCGCGCTGGCGCCGGCACTGGCGGCGCGCGAACAGCCGGCGCCGCAACGGAGCTGAGCCATGGACTTTCGCTACACCCCGGACCAGGAACGCTTTCGCGACGAGATCCGCAGCTTTCTCGCCGCGAACGTCAGCGAGGCGTTGCGACTGGAGATCGCCACCTCGGGACATTCGCCGGGGCCGCTGGGCAAGGCCTTCCTGAGACTGCTCGGCGAGCGCGGCTGGCTGGGCGTGGGCTGGCCGTGCGAGTACGGCGGCCAGGGCCGCTCGATGATCGAGCAGACGATCTTCTATCACGAGCTCGACCTGCAGGACATCCACTACGGCAACCTGACGATCACCTCGCTGGCGATGGCGCTGATGAAGCTCGCCTCCGAGGAGCAAAAGCGCCAGTACCTGCGGCAAATCCTCGCCGGGGAGCTCGAGATCTGCCTCGGCTACACGGAACCCGGGGCGGGCTCCGATCTCGCCGCCATCATCACGCGCGCGGTGCGCAACGGCGAGGACTACGTGATCAACGGCCAGAAGCTGTACACCACGGGCGCGCACTACGCCTCGCACATCTGGCTGCTCGCGCGCACCGACCCCGAGGCGCCGCGCCACAAGGGGCTGTCGGTGTTCATCTTCCCGCTCGCCACCCCCGGCGTCACCGTGCGCCCGATCTACACCATGGAGGGCATCCGCACCAACGCGGTATTCCTCGACGACGTGCGCGTTGCGGCGAGTGCGATGATCGGCCCGCCCGGCTCGGGTTTCCACACCGCGGCCGTCGCGCTCGACTACGAGCGCGTCTTCATGGGCAAGTACACGAAGCTGCGGCGCGACTTCGCGGCGCTGGTGCGCGCGTGCAAGGCGCCAGGCGACGGGGCGTCGCCACTGTTCGACGACCCGGTGATCCGCGACCGGCTGGTGGGCCTGCACCTCGACATCGAAAGGCTGCGCCTGCTGTGCCTGAAATCGGCGTGGATGATGGACCAGGGCAAGGTGCCCAACGCCGAGGCCTCGGCGCAGAAGGTGCTGGCCTCGGAGCTGGAGCAACGGCTCGCCGACGAGGGCATCCGCATCCTCGGGCCGCGGGCGCAGCTCGAGT
This sequence comes from uncultured Gammaproteobacteria bacterium, assembly GCA_963819895.1. GTDB lineage: Bacteria > Pseudomonadota > Gammaproteobacteria > Pseudomonadales > UBA5518 > UBA5518. The sequence continues at coordinate 4,956 of CAWFXU010000019.1, read as the reverse complement.
ACGGCTCGCCGCACGCCGTGCTCGATGGCCGCCTCGCGCAGTCGTGGCTGCTGTCGCCGATGCTGCGCTTCGGTGGCGGCGCCAACGAGATCCAGCGCGACATCATCGCGCAACGCGGCCTCGGCTTGCCGCGCGCCTGAGCAGCGGGGACGACATGGAACTCGAATTCACGCCCGAACAGCGCCAGGTCCAGGACGCGGCGCGCCGCTTCCTGCTGGCGGAGTGTCCGCCGGCGCTGGTGCGCCGGCTGCGCGAGGAGCGCGCGCCGTTGCCGCGCGCGACCTGGCGGCGCATGGCCGAACTGGGCTGGCTGGGCCTGCCGTTCGCCGAACGCCACGGTGGTTCGGCCGTCGACTGGAGCACGCTCGGGGCGCTGGTCGAGGAACTGGGTCGCGCCTGCGATCCGACGCCGTTCGTCGACTGCGTGCTGAGCTGCGGCTGGCTGATCCAGGACCTCGGCAGCGAGCGTCAGTGCGCGCGCTGGCTCGCGGCGCTGATCGCGGGCAAGTTGCAGCCGGCGCTGGCGGTACTCGAGTCCGCGGACGATCGGGATTGCGCGGCTTGCCGCACCACGCTGACGCCGGCGGGCGACGGCCTGCGCCTCGACGGCGCCAAGCTCTACGTGGAAAACGCACCCGGCCGTGACCTGCTGCTGGTCTCGGCGCGCGAGTCCACGAGCGGGCGTTTGCGCCTGGTCGCCGTGTCGCCGCGTACCGCGGGCGTGGAGCCGGTGGCGCTGCGCTCGCTCGCGCATCCCGATCTCTACGAGGTGCGCTTCGGCGGCGTCACGCTCACGCCGGAGGATCTGCTGGGATGCGACGACGTGGCCGCGGCCCTCGATGCCGCGCTGTTGCGCACCGCGGCCTTCCAGTGCTCGGCGGCGGCCGGCGGCGCGCGTCGCGTGCTGGAGCTGGCGACGCAGCACGCCCGCGAGCGGGTGCAGTTCGGTCGCCCGATCGGCAGCTTCCAGGCCGTGCAGCACATGCTCGCGAACGTGTGGATCGATGTCGAAGCCGCCTGGCTCGCGGCCTACGAAGGGATCAGCGAGCTGGAGCGCTCCGGCGCCACCGCCACCCACCGGGTCTGCGCAGCCAGGTGCCTCGGCAGCGAGGCGTTCACCCGCGCCTGCTTCACCGCGCACCAGGTACTGGGCGGCATGGGCTTCATGTGGGAAACCGACCTGCACCTGTGGACGCGCAAGGCCAAGGAGATCGAGCTGGGCTGCGGCGGCCTGCGGCGCTACCGCGACCTGCTGGCCGGAGCGCTCTGCTAGCCGCCGCCCTCCAGTCCCTCGACGAAGCCGTAGCCGTTTTCGTCGTCGCCGCACACACCGCGCATCTGTCGCTACACCGCCCGGGGCTGCAAATCGTCCCTGCGACGCCTGCCTGCTGCTCGATCACGCGTAGCTCCGGATTCGTCCGGACAAAGGCCTGGCGGCGAGGACCCGGTGCCGGTCGCCGCTCGGCGCAGCGCGCTCAAATCCGAGCCCACTCGCGTTCGACGCGAATTCCTTTCGCAAACAATCCCTTGCAGGCGTGCGCTCCGTCCCCTAACGCGAGTTGCAGCAGACCCCGGCGCCGCCTTAAGGTGCCCGCATGCCCGATAACGAAAACATCATCAGCGCGACCCGCCGCCAGCCGAAGCAACGCCGCTCGCGGCTGCTGGTGGCCTCGATCCGCGAGGCCTGCCTGCGCATCCTGCAGGAAGGCGCGCCGGAGCAGCTCAGCGCCACGCGCATCGCCGAGGTCGCCGGTGTCACGATCGGCTCGTTCTACCAGTACTACCCGAACAAGGAGGCCGTGCTGCTCGACGTGCTGCTCGAACGCGCGCCCGGCGAGGCCGAGCGCATCGCCGACGAGACGCGGCACATCCAGCAGCTGCGCCGCGAATCGCTCGAGGCGACGCTGGCGGAACTGATCGACATCACCTGCGAGCGGCACCTGCGCCTGCTGGCGCTGCACGGCGAGATCTACCGCCGCTACCACCGCGTCATCGACTTCCACGAACTGGTGCGCGCCAGTGTTGCGCGCTACGTCGAGGTCGCGAGCTGGGAAGACTGGATGCGCCTGCTGCTCGAGGAGCACCGCGCGGACATCGGCGTCGCGTCGATCGATATCGCCGCGTTCCTGGTCGCCGGCACCATCGTCGACACGGGCGCGCGCGCCGTGGACACCGCGCCCGAGAGGCTCGCCTCGGCGCCGTTTCGCGCCGACCTGCTGCGCATGCTCATGAACTACCTGCGCGCGGACCGCGCGCCGCCCTGAACCATCACCAAGGAGAACGACAATGTCCGCCAATCCGAAGGATCCCACGATCAACTGGGAAAGACTCGCGCCGCTGCTGCCGCATCCCGGCCGCTACCCGATACTGCAGGAGCTGACACCGAAGCAGGAAGTGGCGCTGATGTGTCGCGTGCTGTTCAGGGAAGGCTACAACGACCACATCGCCGGCCACATCACGGTGCGCCAGGACGACGGCACGATGCTGGTGAATCCGTGGGAACTGGCCTGGGACGAGGTCTGCGCCTCCGACATCCTCACCATAGACCCCGACGGCAAGGTCCTCGACGGGCGCTGGAACGTGACCCCGGCGATCAACGTGCACCGCGACATGCACGCGGCTCGCCACGACGTGCGCGTGGTGATCCACAACCACTCCGAGTGGGGCTCGGTGTGGGCCGCGTGCAAGCGCGTGCCGCCGATCTACGACCAGACCTCGGCGCTGGTCGACACGGACCCCGCGATCTACGACGAATACCTCGGCACCGTGAACGACGAGACGGCGGGACGCGCGGCGGTCGATGCGCTCGGCGAGCACAAGTGGGCGCTGCTGGCGAACCACGGCGTGTTCCTGGTGGCGCGCGACATCCGCCAGGCGCACCTGCGCGCGATCACGCTCGAATGGCGCTGCCGCCTCGCGTGGCGCGTGGAGCAACTCGGCGGCGGCAGCCCGCTGGCGCCGCAGACCGCCGCCGCGCATGGGCAGCATGACCGACGGCAACGGTTTCCCCTTCCTGTGGGAAGCGATGGCGCGGCGCGAAATCCGGCGCGATGCGCGCGTACTCGAATGAACCAGCGCAGGGGGCGCCAATGACACTGCACATCAAGCCGCTCGCGAACGTGGGCGTCGAAGTCTCCGGCTTCGACATCAACCGCGAGCTCGACCTGGCCACGCGCGACGAACTCGTGCGGCTCTGGAACGAACACGCCATCCTGCTGTTCCGCGGCCAGGACATCACGCCGGAAACGCAGATCGCCTTCAGCCGCCACTTCGGCCCGCTCGAGCTGCACCCGCTGAAGGTGAAGACCTCCGACGCGTATCCGGAGCTGTTCACGCTGGAGAACGATGCGGACAAGGACAAGTACAACCTCGCCTGCTACGACGGGAAGGAAGTCGTGGGCCGCCTCGACTGGCACATGGACCTGCACTACACCGGCAGGCCGAACCGCGGCGCGCTGCTGCGCGCGGTGGTGTGCGCGAGCGAGGACGGCATGACCGGCTTCGGCGATCTCGCCCGCGCGTACGACGCGCTCGACGCGCAAACGAAGTCGCTGCTGGAAAAGCTGGAAGTCACCTACGCCTTCAGCATGCAGCGCCGGCACATGCGCTTCGTCCGGCTCGAAGGCTACGCGCCCGGCCCGTTCAGCCCGAAGAAGCCTTCCGACATACGCTTCCCGAACTTTCCCGAGGTCGCCTACCCCGCCGTCGTGACCCACCCGGTCACGGGGCGCAAGGTGCTGGAGATCGTCGAGCAGTTCCTCGAGCGCATCGTCGCGCCGCATCGGCACGGGCTGTGCAACGACGAGGCGGTGGAACTGCTCGCGCGGCTGGTGGAGCACACGCGCAAGCCCGAGTTCCACTATTTCCACCGCTGGGAACCCGGCGACATGATCCTGTGGGACAACTGGCGCGCGATGCACTGCGCCACCGGCACGGTTCCCGGCGTGAAGCGCGTGATCCATCGCACCACCATCATGGGCGATGCGACGCTGGGGCGGGTGATCGAGAGTTGAGGCTCTTCTGCACAAGATCTCGCGCCATCGCCTCGCTGACGCGCGCAAGGCACAAGTCGATGCCGCGACTGAAACCCTCGCCGTCGTGCGCGAGCCACTCATCGACATGAAGCGATTCGGTCTCGTGCTGGTACCGATTCCTTTGGCGTTGCGGTTTCTTCGCCCCAAGATCCCAACCGACTGTCATGTCGGCATGCATCACCAATGAAATGCGGTCCTTCGCATGCTGCCGCAAGTCGATGCGCAGGAGGCGCAATCGAATCAGAGCACCCGCCGATTCCGGCTCGGCAATCCGGTCACCCAACGCGGATACAAGCGCAGTTTCGAGCTCGCGATCGAAATCTCGTCGCACGTCAAGCCGAGCCAGACTATTGTTGACCTCTTTGGCCACCTCACCGGGCAGTCCCTTCATGCCCCGACTGATACCGACGGCGGTTCCCCCAACGACCATGCCAATGAGCATGCCCGGGAAGAAACAAAGAGCCGCCGCCGGCCCGCATGCCACTGCGGCCGCACCGCCGGTTTGACTCCCCCAGTAGGCGCCGTCGGCAACCCCGCCTATCGCCTCCTTCGCTGTCGAGCTCGCCTTTACACGCTTGACGGTGCCGGCTTCGCTGAGGACCGCGAAGCTGGTCAAAGGAGGCAGTGGCTTTGGCCTGTTCACAGTGGCACAGGCACAAAGAGTGAAGGCGACCAACAGGGCATAAAAGCGACGTCCAGTCAGCATCGGGGCATCCCTTCTGCATGAAGTCGTCCTAGGCGTTTACCCCCGCACCGAGCTTTTCGCAAGTTTCTTAGTCAGGGTGTCGCCCCGCGCCGATCGTGAACCGACGCAGGCGCAGGACGTTTCCGCGGAAACGCGTAACTCCCGATGGCAGGGCGAGCGCATGGACCTGAACGTAGCCGCCGGCGGATTGATGCGCCTGAATGGCGTCCCGGGACT